>NZ_JAGSPN010000009.1 GCF_018139685.1 Cognatundibacterium luofuense | reverse complement strand
CTCTTCAGTTCAATCTCTGTTGGTGTCTTTCGACTGTCTCTTGCGAGACCTCTCTCAAAATACTGACGAGATAAATTTCTTTATCTTGTTTCTTTTGCGAGCACTTCATATGTTTTAAGCTTCCCGGTAAAACCGGTTCGCGTTCATTAAGTGCCCACATTTATTGGCTGTTGGTTGTTAAAGAACTGCATTCTTTTCTGCTATCGCTGCGAAGCGTTGTGTTCGTCAGCAGCAGAGAAGCGAGATTATGAGCGCTCGCACGAAAACTGTCAACAATTAATCCGAAATTTATTTCATTTGTTCAGACACACTTCTCTGATCTCCCGCAAGAATTTTCGACTGCCGCTTAAAATCTTTCGCAGCAAATTCAATTTCTTTCAGATCAGGCAAGAGCTGTCGCCTTTTCAGCTTTACATCCTGCAAACAGGCATTTACAAAAAATTCACTGTAACACGCTGACTCGCTTTCCAGATACCACCGCTCCAATCTGAATTGCAATTTAGCAGAGGCACCGACTGCCTCGTCAGCAATTTGCAGTGAAGCCAACAAACCTGTCAGATATTTTTGCTTAAGCTGACTGGTTTCTAACTTCAATTCTGAGAAAGGCTCTGCTGCCCAAACCCCTGGGCAGAGAAAGCAAAGAATAAGAACTGAACTCCGAAAAAACATCATACATTCCTCAGGGTTAACTCAACGATGCCGCACCGCCCCTACGTTCCGCTTCCATATATTGACGGGATTGCATTTCAATAATTCGAGAAACCGTGCGGTGAAATTCATTTGAAAGCACGCCATGCATATAAAGATGATCCGGCGCAACTTCTGCAGACATAATTAACTTCACTTTATGATCGTAAAAAACATCTACCAACCACGTAAACCTTCGTGCTTCCGATGACATTGAAGCCGACATTTTCGGAACAGATGAAAGAATAACAGAATGAAATTGGCTTGCAATTTCCAAGTAATCATTCTGAGAGCGAGGCCCGCCACAAAGCGTATGAAAGTCAAACCAAATAACATCTCCCGCACGCCGCAAACAGGGAATGACTCTACCCTCAATACGCACAAAGGGTTCCTCTTCGGATGCCCCGGCAAGAGTCCGAAACGCAGCACGCAGCTTACTATCCGTTTCCGCACACAATGGCGCATGATATGACTGCACTTGCTCCAAGGCACGATGCCTATAATCATTTCCGGAATCAACGTTTAAAACATCCAGACGCTCCTTAAGCAATGCAATCGTTGGCAACATGCGGTCACGATGCAAGCCATCTGGATAGAGGCTATCCGGATCATAGTTCGATGTCATAACAAATGAAACACCGTTGTCGAACAAAGCTTTTAACAAGTTATAAAGCAGCATTGCATCAGCAACATCGGAAACATGAAACTCATCGAAACAAATTAGTCTGTACTTTTTTGCAATCCGGCGAGCAACCTCTTTTAAAGGATCTTCCACGCCCTTGAGCTCATCCAATTGCCCATGAACATCCCGCATAAATTCATGAAAATGCAGCCGGATTTTTCTGACAACCGGAACCACGGAGAAAAAACTATCCATTAAAAAAGATTTCCCGCGACCAACACCACCCCACATGTAGACCCCTTTAGGAATCTCTGGTTTCGAAATTAGGCGGGTTATCCGGTTTGCTCTCTTGTTTTTATAAAAAATCCATTCATCATAAGCTTGCTGCAATCTTGCAACTGCACGCTGCTGCGCGCTATCAAGCTTAAATCCACGCCGATCAATTGCGTCTTGATAAAACTCCTGAACATTCATTTCAAAACCGTATAAATAAAAGAAAATCCGCCACATGCCTGATCAGCAGCGGCGGACTCATTTGCACAGAGGAGCGTCAGAATCAGAAATTCAGTGAGCGTTTGTCTACGGCCAGGGCAGCCTCTTTTGTTGCCTCTGACAATGATGGATGCGCGTGACAAATACGAGCAATATCCTCAGCAGATGCGCGGAATTCCATTGCAACAACAGCTTCAGAAATCAATTCCGAAGCCATAGGACCAATAATATGTACGCCAAGAATTTCATCTGTCTTTGCGTCAGCTAAAAATTTAACCATACCAGAAGTATCACCCAAAGCACGGGCACGACCATTTGCCATAAACGGGAATGTTCCTGCTTTGTAATCAATACCATCCGCCTTCAGCTGCTGTTCAGTACGACCGACCCACGCAATTTCCGGAGATGTATAAATCACCCATGGAATCGTTCCGAAATTCACGTGACCATGTTGTCCAGCGATGCGCTCCGCTACGGCAACACCTTCCTCTTCAGCTTTATGCGCAAGCATTGGACCACGAACCACATCGCCAACCGCCCACACGTTCGGTAGATTGGTTTTGCAATCATCATCAACAACAACAAAGCCACGCTCATCCAAAGCCAAACCAACTGCCTCAGCACTCAAACCTGTGGTATTCGGCGTACGTCCAATAGATATAATCAGTTTGTCAAACTCGGCTTTGTGTTCAGTGCCTTTTGCATCAACATAATTCACTACAACGGAAGTGCCGTTATTTACAATTTCACCGATCTTAACGCCTAAGTTAATACTGAGGCCTTGCTTAGTGAAAAGCTTCATTGCCTCTTTGGCAATTTGCTCATCAACCGCTGCCAGGAAAGCTGGCATCGCCTCCAATACCTTCACCTCGGCACCTAAACGACGCCAAACGCTACCCATTTCCAAACCAATTACGCCTGCACCGATCACACCCAGTTTTTTTGGTGTTTCTGCAATATTTAAGGCACCTTCATTGGACAAAATTACTTTTTCGTCAAATGGAGTACCAGGCAAAGCACGCGCGTTAGAGCCAGTTGCAACAATCACATGTTTCGCGACTAAAGTCTCTTCACTTTTACCTGAGACCTTGATTTCATAAGAACCAGACTCAGCCTTGATGAAGGATCCGAAGCCATGAAAAAATGTGACTTTATTTTTCTTAAACAAATAAAGAATACCGTCGTTATTTTGCTTAACGATTGTGTTTTTACGACCAAGCATCTTTTTAACGTCGATGCTTAAACCCTCAACTGTAATTCCATGATCTGAGAAAGCATGGTTAGCATGCTCAAAATGTTCAGAGGATTGCAACAATGCTTTAGATGGAATGCAACCAACATTGGTACATGTCCCACCCGGTGCCGGTGCACCTTTTTCATTACTCCATGCATCAATACACGCTGTAGAAAAACCAAGCTGCGCAGCACGAATTGCAGCAATATAGCCACCTGGACCACCGCCGATAACAACTACATCAAATTGTTTGCTCATAAAAAATCCACTTAATAAGAATCTGACTCAGGAATAAATATCCAGGCAAAAAGATAAAGAAGGAATCCAGTACCAAATACGCAGACGAACGCCACAAAAATCAGTCGCCAAAGCCACGACTCTGTATTCGAATATATCGCCAGGCCTCCGCAAACACCGCCAAACCAGCGATCACGAACTGAGCGCCGCAACACATTAACGTTGTAGTTTGCAGAAAAAGAAGAAGCTTCTTTCCCCGAAGAGGACAGAAGCTTTTCTTTTGCGCGAGAAAACTCTTCATCGGACAGCTGAGCCGTCCGATGCAACTGACCAAGCTTTTCGAGTTCGTCAGCGAGACTCACGCTAATTTCAGAGATCCAGCAACAGACGCGCTGGATCTTCCAGAGCTTCTTTCATAGCCACCAGGCCAAGCACAGCCTCACGACCATCGATAATACGGTGATCATAAGACATTGCCAGATAATTCATTGGGCGAACGACGATCTGACCATTCTCAACAACTGCACGGTCTTTGGTTGCATGCACACCCAGAATTGCAGATTGAGGTGGATTAATAATTGGCGTAGATAACATGGAACCAAAAGTACCGCCATTGGAGATAGAGAAGGTACCACCACTCAGATCGTCCAGAGTTAATTTCCCCTCTTTTGCTTTAACAGCAAACTCGGCAATTTTACGTTCGATATCAGCAATAGTCATTTGATCGGCGTTACGAAGAATCGGAACAACTAAGCCGCGTGGAGAGCCTACTGCAATACCAATATCAAAATAACCATGATAAACAATATCGTTACCATCAACAGATGCATTCAAAATTGGGTATTTTTTCAAAGCAGCTACTGCAGCTTTTACAAAGAAAGCCATAAAGCCCAGTTTTACGCCGTGCTCTTTCTCGAACTTATCCTTGTATTTAGCGCGCAACTCCATAACCGGAGCCATATTAACTTCGTTAAATGTCGTCAGAATTGCATTTGTCGATTGAGATTGTACGAGACGCTCTGCGATACGTGCACGCAACCGGCTCATTGGAACGCGCTCTTCCGGACGATCACCGAGATTCGCAGAAACCGGAGCAGCAACTGGCTGCAGTGCTGGCTTAACCGCCGCGGATTGGACTGGAGCTACAGGAGCTGCTGGTTTTGCAACTGCCGCCAATGCATCACCCTTCGTAACACGACTATCTTTGCCGGTTCCGGAAATTTCGCTAGCTGATAAATTATTTTCAGCCAGAATTTTTGCCGCGGCAGGCATCGCGACACCAGCAGAAGATTTCTGCGCCTCAGCAACTGCGGGCGCTGCTACTACTTCCGTCGGTGTAGCAGCTGGCGCAGCAGCTGTACCTGCAACAGCAGTTGTATCCAGAATCGCGATGACTTCGCCTGCAACAACAGTACTACCATCACCTTTGAAAACCTGGGTAATCACACCATTATCAGGCGCAGGTAACTCCAACACAACCTTATCAGTTTCAATATCAATCAAATTTTCGTCGCGAGTAACCGCTTCGCCAACTTTCTTATGCCAGCTCAGCAAAGTCGCTTCTGCAACAGATTCAGATAACTGAGGAACTTTTACTTCGATAATAGCCATTATTTACTCTCCGTTTCGGGTAGCCAGACACCAGCACAGCTTCTGTGCCGGTGTCGCATTCTTATTTAGTTAAGACAAAGCCCTTCAGCTTTGCAAATGCCGTATCCAGCAACGCTTTTTGCTGAGCATAGTGTTTATCGTAATAGCCAACAGCCGGTGACGCGCTCGCTGGACGACCGGCGTAAGCCAGTTTCTGACCCTCTTCCAGATTTTCAAAAATGTTATGCTGAATCTGGAACCATGGACCTTGATTTTGCGGCTCATCTTGCGCCCAAACCAGTTCAGCCATGTTCGGGAACTTTTTCAATTCAGCTGCAAATGCTTTGTGTGGGAACGGATATAACTGTTCTACACGAATAATCGCAACGTCAGCAGCACCTCTCTCTTTACGAGCATTAACGAGGTCGTAATAAACTTTACCTGAGCAGGCGATTACGCGTTTTACCTTCGATGCATCAATTTTCTCGTCAACTTCACCGATGACCGTGTGGAAATGACCGTGTGTCAGATCTTTCAGCGGAGAGCCAGCGTCTTTATTGCGCAGCAAAGACTTAGGCGTCATGATCACCAGCGGCTTACGGAACTGACGAATCATCTGGCGACGCAATAAATGGAAAATCTGAGCGCCTGTCGTTGGCTGAACAACTTGCATATTGTTGTCAGCACACAGTTGCAAGAAACGCTCAAGGCGTGCAGATGAATGCTCCGGACCCTGCCCTTCATAACCGTGCGGCAGCATCATGACCAAGCCATTTGCGCGGCCCCATTTCACTTCACCAGAGCTGATGAACTGATCAATAACAACCTGGGCACCGTTGGCAAAATCGCCGAACTGCGCTTCCCAAATAGTCAATGTGTTTGGCTCCGCGGACGAGTATCCATACTCAAACGCCAAAACCGCCTCTTCGGAAAGCACAGAGTCAATGACCGTAAACGGTGCTTGCTTGTCAGATACGTTTTGCAATGGAATATAAGTACCGGAATCCCAACGTTCGCGCTTCTGATCATGCAATACAGCATGACGGTGCGTGAAAGTCCCACGACCAGCATCCTGCCCGGTAATACGAATCGCATAGCCAGCAGCAACGAGAGAAGCGAAAGCGAGGTGCTCACCCATACCCCAGTCAACATTTGCTTCACCACGTCCCATCGCTGCACGATCAGCTAAGACTTTCTCTACCAAACTGTGGACTTTAAAACCCTCAGGTACAACTGTGATGCGCTCTGCCAGACGTTTGATCTCCGTAGCCGGAATCGCAGTATCCGCAGAATCTGTCCATTTACGATTCAGGAATGGAATCCAGTCAACTGCATACTTGTTCTTAAAGTTAGAGATAACAGGATCACGGGAATGCTTACCAGCATCCATCGCATCGCGATACGCCTTAACCATCTGATCACCGCCATCCGCAGGAATTACGCCCTGGGTAGCCAGTTTGTCCGCGTACAACTTGCGCGTACCCGGATGTGTACCAATTTTCTTATACATCAGCGGCTGAGTCAGTGCCGGTGTATCTTGTTCATTGTGGCCGAGCTTACGGAAGCAAATGATATCAACAACGATATCTTTCTTAAACTCTGTACGGTAATCCAGGGCAATTTGCGTTGCCAGAACGACAGCCTCAGGATCATCTGCGTTCACGTGCAGAACCGGTGCCTCAATCATTTTTACAACATCTGAACAATATGTTGTCGAACGCGCGTCACGCGGATCGGATGTAGTAAAACCAATCTGATTATTAATTACAATGTGAACTGTGCCGCCGGTGCCGTATCCGCGGGTCTGAGCCAGATTCAGGGTTTCCATGACAACGCCCTGACCAGCAAACGCTGCATCACCATGCACCAGAATAGGCAGAACTTGTGCGCCCTCTTTGTCCCCACGGCGGTCCATACGAGCCTTAACGGAACCCTCCACAACCGGATTTACAATTTCCAAATGTGAGGGATTGAATGCCAGCGAAAGATGAACCGGGCCGCCAGGAGTAGAAACGTCTGAAGAGAAGCCCTGATGATATTTCACGTCACCAGCAGGCAAATCGTCTGCATGCTTACCTTCGAACTCAGCAAACAGGTCTTGCGGCATTTTACCCAGCGTATTAACCAGGACGTTCAAGCGACCACGGTGAGCCATGCCGATGACAATTTCTTCTACACCACGCTCGCCCGCTCGCTGAATTGCCTCGTCCATCGAGGCAATAAAACTCTCCCCGCCTTCCAGAGAGAAGCGCTTTTGACCAACATAGCGTGTATGCAAGTAACGCTCCAAGCCTTCAGCAGCTGTGAGGCGCTCGAGAATACTTTTCTTTTTCTCAGCAGTGAAATTTGGTGTGGAACGAATAGACTCGAGACGTTGTTGCATCCAGCGTTTTTCCGCTGGGTCACTGATGTACATATACTCGACGCCAACGGAGCGGCAGTATGTATCACGTAACGCGTTAAGCAAGTCGCGCAGAGAAGCATTCTCTGTACCAAAATATGTGTTACTGATATTGAACTGGGTATCCATATCAGCATCGGTGAATCCGTAGAATGCCGGATCCAACTCAGGAATTTGAGGACGCTCCTGGCGTTGCAGCGGATCCAGATTTGCCCAACGACTACCCAAAAAACGATATGCGGCGATTAACTGCTGTGCAGCGACGCGCTTGCGCCCCATTTCAGCATCAGCTGCGGCATGAACGGTACGAATCGGACCTTGTTTTGCACGTTCCGCGAACGACGCTACCACCGGAGCATGTGCTACGTCCGGGCGCCCGGAGCCGTCAACTGCAGGCACATTTTGCATAGCATCAAAATATGAGCGCCAGTTTTCCGGCACTGAGCCTGGGTTATTAAGATACGCCTCGTACAATTCTTCAACGTATGGCGCATTGCCACCGAATAAATACGAGCTAGCATTATATTGTTGCATCATCTTGCTCACCTTTCTTCGCGTTTCGCGAGATTAGCGGGTTAATCTAACCTTCCGCGACACGGCCTGACCGGTTAGCGGATTGCACATCAAGTTGTGGGGAAGGACTTTTTTCAATTTATTCTCGCACCGGGTTCAAAACACACGCAAAGAATACATACCTTTTGAATCTGAAACGAAAATCGTATAAACACATATATATGCGTGCCGAAGCATAGCACAAGTTATTCCGAAAAAAAAAGCGAGTCTTTGCGACTCGCTTTCTTTTTTAGATACCTGCCATAACAGAAAATTAACGTTGATCCATAGGTGGAACATCACGTTTTGGTGCGCCGATAAACAGCTGGCGTGGACGGCCAATTTTTTGTTCAGGGTCAGAAATCATTTCTTTCCACTGAGCAATCCAGCCAACGGTGCGTGCCAAAGCAAAAATACCAGTAAACAAAGCTGTCGGGATACCCAAAGCGCGCTGAACGATACCAGAGTAGAAGTCCACGTTCGGGTACAATTTACGAGAGACGAAGTATTCGTCCGACAATGCAATACGCTCCAATTCCATTGCCAGCTTAAACAATGGATCATCCTGCAAGCCCAGTTCATTCAGGACTTCGTAGCATGTCTCACGCATCAGTTTAGCGCGAGGGTCGTAATTTTTATAAACACGGTGACCAAAGCCCATCAGCTTCACACCAGAGTTCTTATCTTTAACCTGCTCAATAAATGCCGGAATATTATCAACAGAGCCGATAGATTCCAGCATATCCAGAGCTGCCTCATTTGCACCACCGTGGGCAGGACCCCAGAGGCATGCGATACCTGCGGCAATACATGCAAACGGATTGGCGCCGGAAGAACCCGCCAAACGAACAGTGGATGTAGAAGCATTCTGTTCATGATCAGCATGCAAAATCAAAATACGATCCAGTGCGCGTACCAGAACTTCATTCACTTTATATTCTTCACATGGAGTAGAGAACATCATGTGCATGAAGTTTGCTGTATAAGACAGATCATTGCGCGGATAAACAAAAGGCTGACCAATAGAGTACTTGTACGCCATTGCAACCAGTGTAGGCATTTTTGCAATCAAGCGGATCGCAGACACCTCGCGATGATGCGGATCATTAATATCCAGCGAATCATGGTAGAACGACGACAATGCGCCTACAGTACCGACCAGCACAGACATCGGATGCGCATCGCGACGGAAACCACGGAAGAAGAATTGCATCTGCTCATGAACCATTGTGTGACGTGTCACAGTGTTCACAAATTTAGATTTCTGGTCAGCATTTGGCAACTCGCCGTTCAACAACAGATAGCAAGTTTCCAGGAAATCTCCACCGTTCACTGCCAACTGTTCGATCGGGTAACCACGATACAGCAACTCACCTTTATCACCATCAATGTAAGTGATAGAAGAATTACAGGCTGCGGTAGACATAAAGCCTGGATCGTAAGTGAACTTACCGGTTGCACCATAAAGCTTACGAATGTCTATGACATCCGGGCCGATAGTACCTTTATAAACCGGCAATTCCAGTGCTGGTGAACCATCGGAAAACGAGAGGGTTGCTTTTGTATCAGAAGTTATCATGGCTCTTCCTTCAGAAAAGAGGTGAGTCGTTAGTTAATCAAAAAAACACAAAAAATCCAGTGGCTTGCTCAGGCAATACGCAAACGATTCAGCAATTCATGCACATGCGGGAGATCAACCTCTCCCTCCGGCTCTTTTCGCGCCATAATCAGATCCATCAACTCGTTATCTGACAAGTCCATCAGGCGACCAAAGGCATCCACTTCCCCATCCGTCAGTGTTTCCTCATGCGCATCCAGGAACCTTGTCAGAATCAGATCATTCTCCAGCAAACCACGACGCGCGCGCCAGCGCAGTCTTGCACGTTTAACCGGATCACTCTGATGAGAATTTGCAGCAGGCTCAGACATAGTCACTTTCTCTTTTGATGCTTTCTATTTCATGCTTATCTCAGCGGAAATAAGCATGAAATAGAAGCGGCTTACGCCGCCTCTATGCTTTATACGGCTCGACGAACCATCAGCTCTTTGATCTTACCGATTGCACGTGTCGGGTTCAGACCTTTCGGGCAAACATCAACACAGTTCATGATTGTGTGACAACGGAACAAACGGTATGGATCCTCGAGGTTATCCAACCGCTCACCAGTAGCCTGATCACGCGAATCTGCAATAAATCGATACGCCTGAAGCAAGCCAGCAGGGCCGACGAACTTATCCGGATTCCACCAGAAAGATGGACAAGAAGTCGAACAGCATGCGCAGAGAATGCATTCGTACAAACCATCCAGCTCTTCGCGCTCTTCAGGAGACTGCAAGCGCTCTTTTTCCGGAGGAATAGTATCGTTAATCAGATACGGCTTGATCGAGTGATACTGTTTGAAGAATTGCGTCATATCAACAATCAGATCACGAATAACCGGCAAACCTGGCAGCGGACGCAGAACGATAGGCTCGGTCAGCTCATTCAGATTTGTGGTACAAGCAAGACCGTTCTTGCCGTTGATATTCATCGCATCCGAACCGCACACGCCTTCACGACAGGAGCGACGCAGCGCGAGAGAGTCATCAACGTCCGACTTAATGCGCTGCAAAGCATCCAGCAGCATCTTGTCGGTATCCTGCAAGGTCACTGTCAGATCTTGCATGTAAGGCTTCGCATCCTTATCAGGATCGTAGCGGTAAATCTTAAATTTCAATGTACGTGCCATGGCAATTTCTCTTTAGAATGTACGAGCTTTTGGCTTGAAGGTTTCCACAGTCAACGGCTTGGTTGTCACTGGTTTGTAGTCCAGTCGATTACCTTCCGAGTACCACATTGTGTGCTTCATCCAAACTTCATCATCACGCTTCTCGTAGTCACGATGCGCATGCGCACCACGCGACTCTTTACGAGCTGCCGCAGAGACAATGGTTGCTTTCGCTGTTTCAATCAGATTATCCAGTTCCAACGCCTCAACACGCGCGGTGTTGAACACTTTGGACTTATCTTTGAAAGAAACATGCTTGCAACGCTCGTTGAGCTCCATAATTTTCTGAACGCCGGTTTGCAGCAGCTCATCAGTACGGAACACACCACAATACTGCTGCATTGCGCTGCGGATTGCATTTGCAACATCCTGAACACGCTCAGTACCTGTAGAGGTTTCCAGCTTAGCCAGGCGAGCCAGTGCACGATCGGCTGCATCAGCTGGTAATTGCTTGTGCTCTTTCTGCTTCAGACTCTGCGCAACGATGTGGTTACCAGCCGCACGGCCAAATACAACCAGATCCAGCAAAGAGTTCGTACCAAGACGATTCGCACCATGCACAGAAACACATGCGCACTCACCAATTGCATACATGCCATTGACGATTTTGCTGGAACCATTGCTGTAATCGACAACCTGACCGTTAATGTTGGTCGGGATACCACCCATCTGGTAGTGGATTGTCGGAACAACAGGGATCGGCTCTTTCGTTGCATCAACGTTTGCGAATTTACGGCCGATTTCGAGAATCGACGGCAGACGCTTACGAATCGTATCCGCGCCAATATGACGCAGATCCAGCAAAACGTGATCCTTATTAGGACCGCAACCACGACCTTCTTTGATTTCCTGATCCATAGAACGGGAAACAAAGTCACGCGGCGCCAGATCTTTCAAAGTCGGCGCATAGCGCTCCATGAAACGCTCACCCTGACTGTTAATCAAGATACCGCCTTCACCGCGAACACCTTCTGTAATCAGAACACCGGCACCGGAAACACCAGTCGGATGGAATTGCCAGAACTCCATATCCTGCAATGGCAAGCCTGCACGGGCAGCCATACCCATACCATCACCGGTGTTAATAAATGCATTTGTAGATGCAGCAAAAATACGACCCGCACCGCCTGTTGCGAATACAGTTGTTTTCGCCTGCAACATCATCACTTCGCCGGTTTCCATTTCCAGCGCAACAACGCCGAGAACATCACCATCCTGATCACGAATCAGATCAATCGCCATCCATTCAACAAAGAAATGGGTACGTGCACGAACGTTGCGCTGATACAGCGTGTGCAGCAATGCATGACCTGTACGGTCTGCAGCAGCACAGGCGCGCTGAACAGGCTTTTCACCCATATTTGCAGTATGGCCACCGAACGGACGCTGGTAGATAGTGCCGTCAGGATTACGGTCAAAAGGCATACCAAAGTGTTCGAGCTCATAAACGACTTTTGGCGCTTCGCGACACATGAATTCAATTGCGTCCTGATCACCCAGATAATCGCCACCCTTTACGGTGTCAAACATATGCCAGTACCAGTTATCTTCAGACATGTTGCCAAGCGAGGCACCGATACCACCCTGAGCCGCAACAGTATGCGAACGGGTTGGGAAAACCTTAGACAAGACAGCAACATTCAACCCAGCTTCTGCCAGTTGAAGGGATGCACGCATACCGGAGCCACCCGCTCCGACGATTACCGCGTCAAAACGACGGGTAGGAATTGTGGATTTAATTGCAGCCACGTTTAAACTCTCCACAGAATTTGTGCCGCATAGAAAGCACATGCAACCAGCCACAGAATGGTGGCAACCTGAAATACGATACGGACGAATACGTTCTTAGTTACGTAATCCATCCACACATCACGGATACCAACCCAAGCGTGGTACAACAAACTTAAGATGACAGCGAAAGTCACCGCACGGAACCACTGGCACGTGAATATCGCTTGCCAGCCTTCGTAACTGAAATTACGGCCAGTCAAAAACAAAACCAGCAGGATTACGGTATATACCGCCATTACAACGGCAGTTGCACGCTGCGCCAGCCAGTCGCGCAAACCATAATGCGCACCAACTACCAGACGTTTCGGACCAATATTTTTATTCGTCATTTCAGAACACTCCGAACAATTTCAAACCAACCAGAGCTGCCAGTGTCAGGCTGGCTGCGAGCACTGAAGCTGCAGATTTACGTGCAGTGTGCTTATCCAGACCGTAATGCAAATCCATGATCAGGTGACGAATACCTGCGCAGAAATGGTGCAAATAAGCCCATACCAGCACCAAAATAACCAGCTTAGCGAAAACACCGGAAGTCAGATTGCGGATTTTGTAAAAACCCATATCCGATGCGAGACTGGTGTCCAGCAGGTATAAAATGAATGGCAATAACACGAACATCAGCACGCCGCTGATGCGATGCAAAATGGACACTACGCCTGCCAGCGGCAGCCGGTAGCCCAGCGCATCAGTGAGCCCCATCACGCCGTGACGACGCCCATCCTTAACAACTTCAGACATAAATAATCTCCCCATTAACTAGTCTGTCATTTAAATCTTACAATTTTCGCCTATTTTGGTGCATTGCACCAAGCAAAATATCACTTCAAGCGCGAAAACCTCATAATCTTAATCCGTTTTAAGCCAAACCGCTCAGCAACCCTCCATCCATTCAGATCTGAAATACTTTTCAATCAGTTCAGCTCATTACGATAATGATGGTGACTGGTCAGATACAGGCCCCGGCGCAGCTCTACCGGCTTATCACCAAAAGTGAAAGATACCCGCTCAACGCTCAGCAGCGGCGTACCGGCATCAACCTGAAGCAAGTGAGCAACCTGCTCATCAGCACAAACCGCCCGAATCTGCTCACTGGCCCGAATCATATGTGTACCGAATTCGGTTTCAAACAAACCGTACATCGGACCTTTATATTCATTCAACCTCTCAGCCGTCAAACCCTTAAAGATTGCACCGGGCAGCCAGAGATCATCCAGGATCGTCGGAACACCGGAAAAAGATTGAACACGACGGATAAAAATCACAGAATCGCCGGACTTAATATCCAGCATACGAGCAACCTCAGCAGGTGCGCGCAGGCGCTTCACCTCGACAATCTGATTTTCCGGATAATGCGGAGCCCCTTCATCGGGCGCCAGACGCAAAAAACGAAATTGAGAACGCGCCTCATGATGAGTCGCAACAAATGTCCCCTTACCCTGACGCCGGACAACAAGATTTTCTGCTGCCAGCTCATCAATCGCCTTACGCACAGTACCCTGACTAACCTTAAAGCGTGAGGCAAGCTCGATTTCACTTGGAATTAACTCACCGGGCTTCCATTCGCCCGACTGAAGACTCTGCGTAATCAGCGCTTTGATTTGCTGATACAGCGGACTGAATGTAGGTGACGCAACAGAAACAGCAGCGCCGGCAGATCCGCCTGAAGCGGTACCGGACGCGGGGTTTTGCGTGTTAGAGGCGTTGGAATTCATAGTTCGCAATTTCATCACAAACACCCCCATAAGTCCAGTGCAACTTATAGGTGATATGTCTTATATAAGACATAAGATAGTGATTGACACAAAGGTACACAACACCTAAACTGCCGGACAACTCAGGCTGGCTTACCCTGAAACCGAATTTGCACTCCGAGCAATATAGTCTGATTACCAGCAATGTAAAGCCCGGATCTGTGATTTACCCTTTATGTTTACTGACTGATTTTATTTTCAGCAGTATGATTCAGGGTTAGGCTTACCAGTCAGACAGATTCCTGAGACTCGGTAAGCGTCTCAACGTTTTTTTATCACTTCGGAGAAGCATCATGGCGAAATCCCCAATGCGTGTAGCAGTGACTGGCGCAGCCGGTCAGATCGGTTATTCCCTCCTGTTCCGTATCGCTAACGGCGATATGCTGGGCAAAGACCAGCCGGTAATTCTGCAACTGCTGGAAATCCCTGACGAAAAAGCTCAAAAAGCGCTGAAAGGCGTAATGATGGAGATCGATGACTGCGCATTCCCGCTGCTGGCTGGCATGACTGCACACAGCGATCCGATGACTGCATTCAAAGATGCTGACGTAGCTTTGCTGGTTGGCGCACGTCCGCGCGGCCCGGGCATGGAACGTAAAGACTTGCTGGAAGCAAACGCACAGATCTTCACCGTACAAGGTAAAGCATTGGACGCAGTTGCATCCCGCAATGTTAAAGTTCTGGTTGTTGGCAATCCGGCCAACACCAATGCTTACATCGCAATGAAATCTGCACCAAGCCTGCCAGCGAAGAACTTCACTGCAATGCTGCGTCTGGATCACAATCGTGCTCTGTCTCAGATCGCTGCAAAAACCGGTAAACCAGTTTCTGCGATTGAAAAACTGTGCGTATGGGGTAACCACTCTCCTACAATGTACGCTGACTACCGCTTTGCAACAATTGACGGTCAGTCTGTCAAAGACATGATCAACGATCACGAATGGAACAAAGACACGTTCCTGCCAACCGTTGGCAAACGTGGCGCAGCTATCATCGAAGCACGTGGCCTGTCTTCTGCTGCATCCGCAGCGAACGCAGCGATTGATCACGTACGTGACTGGGTACTTGGCACAAACGGCAAATGGACAACCATGGGTATCCCTTCCGACGGTTCCTACGGCATCCCTGAAGGCACTATGTTCGGTTTCCCAGTAACAACTGAAAATGGTGAATACACCATCGTTCAGGGTCTGGAAATCGACGAATTCTCTCAGGAACGCATCAACATCACGCTGAAAGAACTGCAAGAAGAGCGTGACGGTGTGAAACACCTGGTAGGCTGATAAGGCTGAAGGCAGCGACTCATTTACTGGCTCGCTGCCTTACCCCATTGCGCGAAGACTTGATGCACCCCTCCTCCGTATTATTTCAGGATCAGCCCGTTCCGGCATTGCTGCCGGTGTGTGACCATTATGCTGGCTCTGAAAAACTCATGCGCAAGTCCATGGCCTTACAAGCCGAACTTGGACCCTGTTTTGATATTACCTTTGATTGCGAAGACGGCGCAGCAGCAGGCAATGAAGCTGCACATGCTGATCTCGTTTCTCGTTTAATACTGTCCGAAGAAAACCGTTTTCAGCGGATTGGCGTTCGCTTGCATGCCAGCACGCACCCTGCTTTTCTGCAGGATCTCGCGCTGATCGTCACTCCCTGCGAAGGCAAGCTGGCGTATCTGGTATTGCCCAAAGTCAGCAACGCAGCGGAAGTTTTACTGGCGATCGAAAACATCAGAGCTTATATCAAAACAGATTTACCGCCGGTTCATGTACTGATCGAAACCCATGAAGCACTGGCAGATGTCATGGCAATCGCCGCCATTCCCGAAGTGCAGTGTCTCTCGTTTGGCATTATGGATTTTGTTTCGTCGCATTTCGGCGCCATTCCGGCTGCTGCAATGCACAGCCCGCAACAATTCACACATCCGCTGATCGTCCGGGCGAAGACAGAACTGGCTGCGGCGTGTCATCGTTACGGCAAGATTGCCTCTCATAACGTCACCACTGACATCAGCAACCCTGACGCAGCTTATCAGGATGCCCTGCTGGCAGGTAACCAGTTTGGTTATCAGCGTATGTGGAGTATTCATCCCCAGCAGATTCGTGGCATTGTTGATGCGCTTGCACCATCTTCCCACGAAATCACCACAGCCACCGCATTGCTTTTGCAAGCGCAGTCAGCAGACTGGGGGCCGGTACGTTTTGAAGGGCGCTTACATGACCGTGCCAGTTACCGCTATTACTGGTTTGTATTACAACGTGCGAGGTTGTGCGCAAAGCCATTGCCACCCGAAGCACTTGAGTTACTCTGAAGGAGACACCCATGACTGAACTGTTGAAATCGTTTGCCGGACTGATGCTGGCTGGTAGTTTGCTGGCAGCACCAGCTGTGAATGCAGCAACGGCACCAGCGAAAAGTAAAGTCAGCAAATCACACAAAGCTGCTCCTGCTCCGGCAGCCACCGAGTCTAAAGAAAAAGATGAAGACGATATCGTTCCGGATATCACCACCCATAAAAATCTGGAATACAAGTGCGAACTGGGCAACACACTGACCCTGTACACCAACACAGAAGATCCGCATCACGTTGCAATGCGCTGGAAAAAACAACTGGTTCGCATGACCCGTGTTGATACCAGCACTGGTGCAAACCGCTTTGAGAATCGTAAAGCAGGATTTGTATGGATTGGTATTCCTGCGAAAAGCATGTTGCTGGATTCCAAGAAAGGCCAGCAATTAGCCAATGAATGTAAAACCACTGACCCTGTCGTTGCCGAAACAACGCCTGACGTCAGCGCCGCGCCAGCGGAAAACACCACACAGGTGAAATAAGTTTTAGCCCTGATCAATTGGAATATCAACGACAGGCTGCATCAGGGCGATTCACTAGTAAGCATGTTTGATCGTTGATTATCGTAAATAAGGAACAGCCATGAGCCAAAATGCGTACCAAGATGCATTCAAAACCCTGAAAGACTTTAAGATTTCAGAAACAAAAAAAGGCAAGTTCTTCTCTTTGCCTGCACTGGAAAAAAACCTGGGAGTGAAAATTTCCCGTCTGCCGGTTTCTATCCGTGTGGTTCTGGAATCTGTTCTGCGTAACTGCGACGGTAAAAAAGTTACGGAAGAACACGTTAAACAACTCGCGAACTGGGCACCAACTGCATCCCGCGTTGATGAAATCCCTTTCGTCGTTTCCCGCGTTGTTCTGCAAGACTTTACCGGTGTTCCACTGCTGGCCGATCTGGCTGCAATGCGTAACGTCGCTTCTGCTCAGGGCAAAAATCCTAAGAAAATCGAACCGCTGGTACCAGTAGATCTGGTTGTTGATCACTCCGTTCAGATCGATCATTTCCGTGAAAAGAAAGCACTGGATCTGAACATGAAACTGGAATTCTCCCGTAACAATGAACGTTATCAGTTCATGAAATGGGGTATGCAGGCATTTGACACATTCGGCGTTGTTCCACCAGGCTTCGGTATCGTTCACCAGGTAAATCTGGAATATCTGGCGCGCGGCGTTCACAAAGTCAAAGATGCAAAGAAAAACGAAGTTTACTACCCTGACACACTGGTAGGTACAGACTCCCACACCACCATGATCAATGGTATCGGTGTTGTTGGCTGGGGTGTTGGCGGTATTGAAGCAGAAGCAGGTATGCTGGGTCAGCCGGTTTACTTCCTGACGCCGGACGTTGTTGGTGTGAACCTGACCGGCGTGCTGCGTGACGGCGTTACCGCAACCGATCTGGTACTGACCATCACTGAAATGCTGCGTAAAGCCAAAGTTGTTGGCAAATTCGTTGAATTCTTCGGTGAAGGTACACGTTCCCTGTCCCTGACAGACCGTGCAACCATCGCTAACATGGCACCGGAATACGGCGCGACCATGGGCTTCTTCCCGGTTGACGAAGCAACTATCGATTACTTCAAAGGTACAGGCCGTACTAAAGCAGAAATCGACGCATTTGAAGCATACTTCAAAGCACAAAAAATGTTCGGCATCCCGAAACAAGGCGATATCGACTACACGACCGAACTGAGCCTGGATCTGAGCAACGTTGCACCGTCTCTGGCTGGTCCTAAGCGTCCGCAAGACCGTATCGAAATCGGCAATGTAAAATCCACTTTCTCCGATCTGTTCTCCAAACCGGTTGCAGAAAACGGTTTCAACAAAGCAGCTGAAGATCTGGAAAAAGAATTCACAACTTCCGAGGGTATCAAGATCAAGAGCGGTGACGTTCTGATCGCTGCGATCACTTCCTGTACCAATACCTCTAACCCTAGCGTTCTGCTGGCAGCTGGTCTGGTAGCGAAGAAAGCGGTTGAAGCCGGTCTGAAAGTTGCTCCGCATATCAAAACATCGCTGGCGCCTGGCTCCCGCGTTGTGACCAAATATCTGGAAGCGGCTGGCCTGCTGCCATATCTGGAAAAACTGGGTTTCGGCGTAACTGCATACGGTTGTACAACCTGTATCGGTAATGCCGGTGATCTGACACCTAGCCTGAACGAAGCCATCACATCGAATGACGTGGTTGCTGCTGCTGTTCTGTCCGGCAACCGTAACTTCGAAGCACGTATTCACCCGAATATCCGCGCTAACTTCCTGGCATCGCCACCACTGGTTGTTGCATACGCAATCGCCGGTAACGTGACACGTGACCTGATGACTCAGCCAGTCGGCACCGTCAAAGGTAAAGACGTGTTCCTGGGCGACATCTGGCCAAGCACGGAAGAAGTGAACAAGCTGATGAAGTTTGCAATGAACTCTAAACTGTTCAAAGACAACTACGCAGACGTTAAAGCAGCACCAGGCAAACTGTGGGAAAACATCAAAGGCGTGGCAACTGGTGAAGTGTACAACTGGCCAGATTCCACTTACATCGCAGAACCACCGTTCTTCGCGAACTTTGACATGGAACCACAAGCTGCATCCACATCCATCGTTGGTGCGCGCGCTCTGGGCCTGTTCGGTGACTCCATCACCACCGACCACATTTCTCCGGCAGGTTCGATCAAAGAATCCAGCCCTGCAGGTAAATGGCTGAAAGAAAACGGCGTTCTGAAAGCAGACTTCAACTCTTACGGTTCCCGTCGCGGTAACCACGAGATCATGATGCGCGGTACGTTTGCTAACGTCCGTATCAAAAACCTCATGATCCCTGCACGCGAAGACGGTTCCCGCGTTGAAGGCGGCGAAACCCTGTTCCAGCCTACCGGCGAACAAATGTCCATCTACGACGCAGCAATGAAATATGTCGCAGAAGGCACACCAACCATGATCTTCGGTGGTGAAGAGTACGGTACTGGCTCTTCCCGTGACTGGGCAGCAAAAGGTACGCAATTGCTGGGCGTAAAAGCGGTTGTAGCGAAATCCTTCGAACGTATCCACCGTTCCAACCTGGTTGGTATGGGCGTTCTGCCACTGCAATTCCTGAACGGCGATGGCATCGACTCTCTGGGCATCACAGGCAACGAAACATTCAGCCTGGAACTCGGTGACGACGTTAAACCACAACAGGAAGTCACTCTGGTGATTACCCGTGCAAACGGCGAACAGCAAAAAGTTCAGCTGTTGCTGCGTATTGATACTGCAATCGAAGTGGATTACTACAAACACGGCGGTATTCTGCCATTCGTTCTGCGTCAGCTGCTGTCTGCGTAATCGAAGTAGTCGTTCCGGAAAAGCCCTCCGCATTGCGGGGGGCTTTTTTATTTCCGCTCGTTATTCGCATTAACTGAAAGACTGCTCAGACTGATCTGATTGATCTGATTGATCTGGCTGATCCAGATAATCTAGTTAATCTGGTTGAACCGGCAGTCTGCCCTGAAAGCACCAAATCAGGCCATTTTGGCCCCAAATGCGGTGTTCAGCACAGCGATCTGGCGGTCGTCGGCAGAAAGTCCGGGCCTCACAAAAATCAAAATGACGATAACTGCATAATCAATCAGAACCTGGTGAGACCATCAGCTGTGAAATGCACTTCCCTGTCTCTGGTGCAAGGCAGGCGTAAGGAAGTTCCGCTACGCTGCAAAGCAACGAGGCAGGCTTGACGGCTTCGCGAATCTACAACTTAAGGAGATGACTATGTGGAAAGTTCTGGTGGCGTTTATTGTGTTTGCGGCCGCAGCGCTGTTTTTGATTTTCAAAGCCGGCGATAAAGTGGACATGCAGGGTGAGGCCGGTGCGCATAACCCTACCGAAGTTCACGCAGCACCGGCCAGTGAGCCAGCGGCTGCACCAGCACCGGTTGCCGCCCCGGCGCCAGCTTCCGCACCGGACAGCGCCAGCAAGTAAACGGTTTTCGGCGATGTGCGCCAACATCGCCAAATCCCATCCATCGTCAGGCTTACAGTTGCTGTAAGGCCTGACGAATATCTGCTTTCAGATCTTTTGTATTTTCCAGCCCGATATAAAAGCGCACCAGTTGCCCTTTTTCAGTCCAGCTGTCGCGCATTCCCTGCATGCGGTACGGCACACATAAGCTATGCGAACCGCCCCAGCTGAAGCCGATACCAAACAGTGCCAGCGCATCAACGAAGCGATCGATCTGCTGTTCTGAATATTCTTCTTTAAAAATCACAGAAAACAATCCGGCTGCACCAGTGAAATCACGCTGCCATATTGGGTGTCCCGGGCATTCCGGTAATGCAGGATGCAAGACGGTTTGAATTTCTGGCTGCTCTTTCAGCCATGCAGCAATCTCACGTGCACTGCAGTCATGTTCGGCAAAGCGCAAGGCCAGGGTCGGCAAGCCGCGTAGAACCAGATACACATCATCCATACCGACGCCCAGCCCCAGCCGCATATGGGTCAGTTGCAGGCGCTTGTACAGCTCGGCATCGTTCACCAGTACCGCACCCATCAGCACATCCGATCCGCCGCTCTGAAACTTGGTCAGCGCCTGCATAATGATGTCCGCGCCATGTTCAAAACCCGGATACACAATCCCGGCAGACCATGTGTTATCCAGCGCCACCACAATCTGATGGCGATGTGCAACCTCAGCAATAACAGGTAAATCCGGAATTTCCATCGATACCGACCCCGGCGCCTCCACCCAGATCAGACGAGTTTCCGGCCGAATGTAGTTTTCAATGCCAGCGCCGCACATGGGCGGATAAACCGAGACAGCGATATCAAATTGCGATTGCAGCCAGTGCGCCAGCTCTTTATTCGGCGAATAGGCATTATCCGGTATCAGCACATGATCACCGCTTTTCAGCAATGCCAGATCAATCAGCGAAATAGCGGCCAGCCCGCTGGGAGCCAGTATGCAATGCTGCGCGTCTTCGATTTCCGCCAGACGGCGCTCCAGCGTAAAACTGGTTGGCGTACCATGCAGCCCGTACGTATAGGATTGCTTATCCAGCCAGTTTCGTGAGCGCATTGCCGCCACATTCTCAAACAACACCGTCGACGCATGATGAACGGCTGTCGGGTAGGCTGCAAAGCCTGCGGGAGCCTGATAATCTGAATGATTAAGGCGGGTGGAAAGTTGTTTTTTCTCGATTTGCGGTGAATTTTTCATCAGGTTTTCATCATTAAATGTTATAACTGATCGCTGTCAGGTATGCCGTTTTCTCTTAACTGAGCGCAAGGCATCACCAGACACCGCCTGCTTTGCTGGCCAGTGCCACAGCAGCATCATGACATAACACCAGATAAAGCAAGTGCAGTGACCGGAATTTTCAGATTCAGATTGCAAAAAAAGACGCGCTTTGCCACATGGCTGATCACAGCTTTGTTGCAGGTGCCAGCATTGCCTGCTTTCGCATCATCCGTAACGACAGTCGTTTATCCGGCTGGTGAGATTGCCGGCGACACCCGTTACCGCGATGTAATCGAATTACTCAATACAGCGCTCGAAAAGACCCGCCCTGCTTTTGGCCCTTACACCTGTCAGCCAAGTCAGCGGCAAGTGCCGAAAAAACGCGTCATGGCCGAACTGGCAAGCAATGAGAACGGTATCAATGTGTTGTGGAATCCTGGTTCGGTGAAGCTGGAGAAAGAATTTCTGGCGATCAAAATACCGTTGCGTAAAGGATTGCTTGGTTATCGGGTCATGCTGATCAGAAAAGATAAGCAAACCATGTTTGATGCCGTACGCTCAGTGGCGGATTTGAAAAAGATCCGTTTCGGACAGGGCACTGGCTGGATCGATAATGCGATCTATCAGCATCAGGGCTTGCCCTTGGTAGAGGCACCCTATCCGCAATTGTTCGCCATGCTTGACGCAGAACGTTTTGATGCATTTCCGCGCGGAATTGGTGAAATTCTGGATGAACTGGAAATGCAGAAAGAAAAGCTGCCAAATCTGGCTGTCGAAAAGAATCTGCTGCTTTACTATCCGTTTCCGTATTATTTCTTTTTTAATAAAAAAGATGCTGCACTGAAACACCGTGTGGAAACCGGGCTGAAATTGATGCTGAAGGATGGCAGCTTTGATGCGATTTTTATCAAATATCATCAGCAAGCGCTGCAAAAACTGGATTTACGTAACCGCCGGGTGATCGCACTGACCAACCCGGACTTATCGCCGGATACCCCACTGCAGGATAACCGGCTCTGGTACAAGCCTGTTGTCAGCAGCAACAATCGCTGACGATCTCAGCATTTTTTCTGCGATATCTGCTCAGACTTTGACATCAATATGCTGTAAAGCTCTGGCCGTGCCATTTTCACTCAGCCAGAATCCACTGGAACCCAGGCGTGCTGCCTGCTGA
Source organism: Cognatundibacterium luofuense (assembly GCF_018139685.1). Taxonomy (GTDB): domain Bacteria; phylum Pseudomonadota; class Gammaproteobacteria; order Burkholderiales; family Burkholderiaceae_D; genus Undibacterium; species Undibacterium luofuense. Next base: position 170,300 of record NZ_JAGSPN010000009.1, on the reverse strand, counting down.
CCATCAGGTGTTCTCATATCCCAGCCAGTTGCTGCATTCCCGAGAAATAATGCGCCGACACCAGCGTCTTTCAATGAAATAAACTGGTTTCCGTCAGTACCACCAGGCACGATCAGCCCCAGCTTGCTGAACACTGGATCATTTTCATCTATCCAGTGATTTGCATCACTGTCATAACGGGCAAGTTCTGCAAAACCATCGCCGCTCGCAGGGCCAAACAATTGACTGCCCTGGGTTATTGCCTCGCCTGGGTGAGATTGCAATGCAAGATAGCCACCATGCAAAATAGCTGGCAAGGCGACCTGGTGTCCGTTGTTATTCAAATCCATCATCAGCTTCTCGTCGCTCAGCTGTGCGGAACCATTATCGAAATTCAATACCAGCGGATCGCGCATTGCCTGCGACTGGACCCGCACACTGGTGCTTTGCCGCAAAGTAATCTCGGATTGCATTTCAAATGAAAACGCGACACTGATTTTCCGGTTATCAGCCGTTGTGATTTCACCTTGCGCTTCAAACTTGAGTGAATTGACTTGCTTAAAATACAAAGTGTCGGATACCAGTGTCGTTTGGCCTGTGTTATTCGGTGCCTCATTGCCGCCGGTGGCTGTTCCGGCAGACTGGCTGATTTCGCCAGGTAACGCGACCTCCATCCCAAACATTTCGCGCAGCAAATCCACCAGCGTTTGCAGGTTTCCATCACTGATTCCGGATCCGGGCCGTACACCACTCCCGGCAGCGCGGGCGGGTACGCTCAACTCTGCATTCGCAGCTCCCTGCGATGCAGGAAAATCCGGAAGGCGATCCGGTACAGCACGATTGCTTTGCAGGCTGACGCGATCCTGGGGGATTGTTGCAGGATTTACAGCAGCATCCGTGGCAGCGTTTACCAGGCTAGAAGATCGTGATGAGGAAATGGCCAGTGTGGATTGCTGACGAAACTGTATTTGCTGTGAAGTCTGACCGGAGGACAGACCGACATTGGAACTCTGGATACGCATGACGCCTCCCGTCGGATTCATTGCGCCGCAAAGGTGGCTCCTGTGCAGCATGTTCCGGTAACGGCAGTTCCTGTGTTTTCTGCAATAAAAAACCCCGCTATTTTTCAATAACGGGGCGGATACTGAAAACTGGCACAAGTCAGTTTTTTCGCTTTTGCGGTAAGGCCTTCTTCACAGCTTGCAAGCGGAAAGTCACTTTCAGCGTTTCGTCGGCAGGCATCCAGTTGCCGGATAAACCGTCAGCCAGCCATTCTGCTTCCAGCGTACCGGATACATCCGTACCATTCTCTGACTCTTCCAGACTGATTTGTGCGCCGGACCACTCTCCGGCCAGCAATACTTTTTTCTTCCAGTCAGGGCCAATCAGATAATAGCCTTCCAGACTCTCCGGCTCGTCCTTTTTGGGCTGCAAATGCATCTCAATCAGCTTCGCACCCAGCTGGCCCCGGAAGATCTGTGGCTGTGCAAATGAGCGCTGCTGTTCAACGGCTGGCACAGCCTTCATTTCTGAAGCGACCGCTGGTATTGCCTGCATCAACGCACAGGCAATAACAAATCCGGCAATGCCACGCATCAGACTGCCTCACCCCACATGTCATGAGCATCCGCTGCGGTAATGCGAACGTCTACAAATTCACCGACTTTCAGTTTACGGTGCGGCTCGAACGGTGGTTTTACATACACAACGCCGTCGATTTCAGGTGCGTCAGCTGCGCTACGGCCAATTCCGCCACTGCGATCCAGCTCATCAATCAGAACACGCACTGTTTTACCGACCCTGGCCTGCAAACGCTCACGGGAAATCGATTCCTGCAACTCCATGACGCGACGACGACGATCTTCACGCACGTCATCCGGCAACTGATTTGCAATTTCATTTGCTGTGGCACCCTCTACCGGTGAATACGCAAAACAACCCAGACGGTCAATTCTTGCTTCCTTCAGGAAGTCCAGCAGATACTGGAATTCTTCTTCCGTCTCGCCCGGGAAACCGGCGATAAATGTCGAACGAATAGTCAGATCAGGACACATCTCACGCCATGCTTTGATGCGTTCGATATTTTTCTCGCCGCTGGCAGGTCGTTTCATGCGCTTCAGCACATCCGGATGCGCATGCTGCAACGGAACATCCAGATACGGCAGCACATGACCGTTATTCATCAGTGGAATGATTTCGTCGACATGCGGATACGGGTAAACATAATGCAGACGAACCCATGCATCATATTGCTTTGCCAGCTCACCCAGTGCTTCCGTTAATTGCGTCATGTGTGTTTTCACAGGACGGCCATTCCAGAAGCCGGTACGGAACTTCACATCCACGCCATAGGCGCTGGTATCCTGAGAAATCACCAGCAATTCCTTGACGCCGGCTTTAAACAGATTTTCAGCTTCCAGCATCACATCCGCAATCGGACGCGACACCAGATCACCCCGCATAGAAGGAATGATGCAGAAGCTGCAACGATGGTTACAGCCCTCAGAAATTTTTAAATAAGCGTAATGCTTCGGTGTGAGTTTCACGCCTTGCGCCGGAATCAGATCAACAAACGGCTCGTGCGGCTTTGGCAAATGTTTATGCACTGCAGCCATCACTTCACCAACTGCATGCGGTCCGGTCACTTCCAACACTTTCGGATGGACACCCTGAATCAGGTCATTCCCTTCGGCATCCTTCTTCGCCCCCAGACATCCGGTGACGATCACTTTACCGTTTTCAGCCAGCGCTTCACCGATAGCATCCAGTGACTCCTGCACGGCGGCATCAATAAACCCGCAGGTATTGACGATAACCAGATCTGCACCATCGTAGGATTTTGCGGTCTCATATCCTTCAGCGCGCAATTGCGTCAGAATCTGCTCTGAATCGACAAGGGCTTTAGGACAGCCGAGTGAAACAAACCCGACTTTCGGTGCATCGCCTGCAGGCTGGCGACGGATTTCAGAAATAGCCATAGTATTTATTCAACAAAAAAGGTACAAAAGCGAACCCGCTATTGTACCTTTTTTGCTGTCAGTATGATCTATTCGCCGCAAAAAACAGCCTTCAGATCAATACCTTAGCTAAGCCACACAGAATACTGTCGTTTGACTTTATTTCTTTTCCTGACCATCTTGCCCGAATGGAAACACCGTAAACATTGTTTTTGCCTGACTTTGCATTTGCTCCTGCATCTGCATAAACAGATTTTTACTTTGTTCGATGTAATTACCCATCATGCCTTGCATCATCGGGCCCTGCACATTCATAAACTGGTTCCAGACTTCAGGACTGAACGGCTTTCCATCATACAAACCCTTTGACCCCTCAGCGAGTTTATTCTGAATTTCAATGAAAGCCTGTACATTTTTTTCAAGATAGGATCCCATCATGCCCTGCATCGCGTGACCGTAGAAACGGATAATCTGGGAAAGTACCGCACTGGAAAACATTGGTGAACCGCCCGCTTCTTCTTCGAGAATAATTTGCAGCAAAATACTGCGCGTCAGATCTTCACCTGTTTTCGCATCAACGACAGCAAAATCATCATTTTCCAGCACGAACAATTTCACATCAGCCAACGTGATATAACTGCTGGTTTGTGTGTCGTACAAGCGACGGTTTGGATACTTTTTAATCAGGTGTTGCGTTGTTTTTTTGGCGCTATTCATTGATATCTCAATTGATAACTACGAACCCGGTCATGCCCGGGCATACTCAAGCAAACCCGCCCATCTTTTATGCAGATGGTGCATTCAGGTTTGTCCCCTCTTTTTTTGTATAGCCTGCTTCTTCTCAAAGCATATTAAAAAGCCCACCAGTACTTTTGTACTGATGGGCTAATTCTACCGCATTGCGTCAAAAAACAGCACCAAAATCATGCACTGCAAAACAACGGTTGTTGCAGCGCAAAACCCGGCTTATCCCATATGCAAACCACCATTCAGTGAGAAATCAGAACCAGTCGCGTAAGCGCCATCATCCGATGCAACCCACGCCACGATCGAAGCAATTTCTTCCGGCTCCGCCAGACGTTTTACCGGAATGCCCGAGACAATTTTTTCCAGCACATCAGGGCGGATTGCGCGAACCATATCGGTACCGACATAACCTGGAGAAACAGTATTCACCGTTACGCCTTTGGTAGCCACTTCCTGCGCCAGCGCCATGGTAAAGCCGTGAATACCCGCTTTTGCCGTGGAGTAATTAGTCTGACCGAACTGGCCTTTCTGCCCATTAACCGAGGAAATATTGATAATACGTCCCCAGCCACGATCGATCATGCCGTCAATCACTTGCTTTGTGACATTAAACAGTGAGTTCAGGTTGGTATCAATGACCGCATCCCAGTCAGCTTTGGTCATTTTACGGAACTGACCATCACGGGTGATGCCTGCGTTATTCACGAGCACATCAACCTCGCCGATTTCCGCACGTACTTTCTCAAATGCCGCCTTTGTGGATTCCCAGTCAGAAACATTTCCTTCTGAAGCAAACACTTCAAAACCTTCTGCGCGCATGTCAGCAAGCCATTTATCTTTACGTGCCGAATTCGGGCCACAACCTGCAACGACCACATAGCCTTCTTTGCACAAACGGCGGCAGATTGAGGTTCCGATACCACCCATACCACCAGTTACATACGCAATACGTTTTGTCATTCCTGATCTCCTGTTTTGATCACTCACTGAAAACTACGCTATTAATACAACTTAAGCTGCTCTAACCTTCACATACCGGCCGGGCGCCTGCTCAATCGCCGGGAAGTCTTTACTTCCGGCAGATGCAGGCGCTTTTACTTTTTTGCCTGCATGCTCGGTCAGGAAATCAGCCCAGACCGGCCACCAGCTGCCAGCATGCTCAGAAGCCCCTGCAAACCAGTCATCTGATTTTCTGACCTGATCGTGATTTACCCAGTAACTGCGCTTTTTCTTGGCTGGCGGATTCACAACACCGGCAATATGACCTGATGCACCAAGAACAAATACATTTCGCTCAGGTTTGCCGGGATTTAACAATGCCGTCGATGCAAACGCAGCCTGCCACGGAACAATATGATCTTCGCGCGAACCGTAGATAAAGACGGGTGCATCAATCAGCCCGAGGTCCACAGTTTCACCGCAGACGCTCAAACCATTCGGGATACACAGTTTATTTTCAAGGTAGGTATTACGCAGATACCAGCAAAACATCGGGCCGGGTAAATTAGTACTGTCTGAGTTCCAGTACAGCAAATCAAATGGCGGCGGCGCCTCGCCTTTCAGATAGTTCGCCTGCACATAGTTCCAGACCAGATCATTTGCACGCAACGCAGAGAATGTGCTTGCCAGATCGCGGCCGGGCAACAATCCTTTTTTACCAATGGTTTTTTCGCGCAGCGTAACCTGCATTTCATCAACAAACACATCCAGTACGCCCGTGTTTGAAAAGTCGAGCAATGTGGTCAGCAAAGTCACACTTGCAGCAGGATGCTCACCACGCGCAGCCAGCACAGCCAGCGCTGTAGATAAAATTGTCCCGCCGACACAGAATCCGAAGGTGCTCAGTTGTTTTTGACCAGAGATCGCCTTAACAGTACTGATCGCAGTAATGGCGCCTTCTTCGATGTAATCATCCCAGGTTACCTGATCCATGGTTTGATCAGGGTTCGCCCACGACACAAGATAAACCGTATGCCCCTGCTCAACCAGATAGCGGACAACGGAATTTTCCGGCTGCAAATCTAAAATATAAAATTTATTAATGCACGGTGGAATCATCAGCATCGGCCGCTGATGTACTGTTTCAGTCAGCGGTTTGTACTGAATCAGCTGGAATAAGCGGTTTTCAAATACCACCGATCCTTCCGTGGTAGCCACATTCTGACCAACATGGAAAGCGCTCTCATCCGTCTGAGAAATACGACCCTTCTGCATATCCGCCAGCATTTGCGTAATGCCTTTGGCGAGGCTCTCGCCTTTCGTCTCAATCAACTTTGCCTGTGCATCCGGATTGGTTGCCAGAAAGTTCGCTGGCGACATCGCATCAATCATTTGCTGCACAGCAAAAATAATTTTCTGACGAACCTTCGGGCTGGCATCCACCGCTTCTGCCAGCGCCATCAGAAAACGTGCATTCAGCAGATAAGCTGCAGCGCTGTAAGCGGATACCGGCTGATCTTTCCATGCGCCGGAGGTAAAACGGCGATCACTCAGCGCAGGAATTTTTGAAGCGACGAAATCCTGCCAGAGCTGGGCTGCCTCACGTGCGTAATCCTGCTGCAAGGTCAGTAGCGCTTCGGGTGCAATACTTCCGCCAGCTTCGCGCAGCACTTCGAGTAAAGGAGCGGCATTCATTTGCTGAGCAGACTTCATCCACTCTTGCCATGCGTCCGGTTGATAAAATTTTCCCACCCATTCATTCATCATGGATTGCGGGTCAAAACTCTGCATGCGCGCCTCCTGAAAATCGCGTATCGTTGCGGGTCTGTCTGGAAAAAACTGAGGAAAACGGGAGAATGCAATACATCGTTGCAATTGCGTGGATATATGTGACACTGCTGATGTCGGCCACAGAGACTTCGGTTGTGGCCGGCGTGATGACGTTTGCCATGTACTGTGTTTTTCCTTTAACAATTCTTTTATACCTGATGCGTTCAGGCAAGCGCAAGCGGGAAAAACGGCAGATTGAAGTTGCAACGCAACAAAAACCACAACAAAACCTTACGCAGGCATCGCCGGCTAACTCTGAGGCTGGCGATAAATGAAGCTGGCCATGCGTCCGGTTTGCTGATCGCGCCGGTAGGAGTAAAAGTTTTGCGTGTCAGTTACGGTACACATGCCGCCACCGGAAATCTGCTCTATCCCGCAAGCATGCAGCTTGCGTTTTGCAAGCGCATAAATATCTGCCAGATACTTACCTTCTTTGCCATTTTGCATCTTAACAAAACAACTATGCGCTTCGGAATCCGATTCCGTAAAGACTTGCACAACATCTTGACCTACTTCAAAGCAAGCAGGACCAATAGCCGGCCCCATCCATGCAATTAACTCGCCGGCACCTTTCGCCCGCATTGCATTAGCCGTTGCTTCGAGCACACCACCCGCCAGTCCACGCCAGCCAGCGTGCGCAGCACCGACAACATTTCCTGCAACATCACTGAACAGCACAGGCAAGCAATCCGCGGTCAGTACCGCGCATACTTTGCCAGGCTGATCAGAAATCACAGCATCTGCCTTTGTATCGCGCTTTAGCTCTGATGCATCAGCAACAAGTATGCCATGCACTTGTGATAAAAATATGACATCACTGTGAATCTGTTGAAAAAATGCAAGCCGGTTTTGCTCAACATCGCCAGCCGCATCACCAACATGATCACCCAGATTCAAACCACCCTGACCGTCTGCCGCAGCAAACGGTCCGCGACTGTAACCACCGCTGCGGGTTGTGAAGCCTGCCGTAACACCCGCAGGCTTACGATCCCAATCCTCGACAAAAACAACTGGCCGCATGCGTTCTGTCATTATTCAGACCACTCCAGACTGGCCTGATCCAGCAATTGCTGCAGATCATCAGCGAGATCAACTTCCCACAGACATTCTTCACCGGTTTCAGGATGAATCAGGCCGAGACGCTTGGCATGCAGTGCCTGACGATGAAAGAAGCGTGCCAGATGAGACTTACCGTACAAAGGATCGCCAACCAGTGCAAATCCGTGATGCTGCATGTGAACACGAATCTGATGCGTACGACCGGTTTCCAGCTTGCACAGCACCAGACTGACCGGGAATTTTTCAAGCATACCGGTTGCAAGACGGCGGAAATGCGTCACCGCTGGTTTTGCGAACATGCTGCGCGATACACACATTTTCAGACGATCACGCGGATTGCGTGCAATTGGTGCATCGATCGTGCCACTCAGGTTAGGTGCGCCCCAAACCAGCGCATAGTATTCGCGGGATACAGTGCGTTCCTGCAACTGGCGTACCAGATCAGTTTGCGCTGTCAGCGTTTTTGCCACCACCATCAGGCCGGAAGTTTCTTTATCCAGACGATGCACGATACCGGCACGAGGCACGTTTTTCAGGGCTGGCCAGCGATGCAGCAAAGCATTCAGCAGCGTTCCGGTCCAGTTACCGGCAGCAGGATGAACAACCATGCCTGCCGGTTTATGAATAACAATCAGCGTATCGTCTTCATACACTACATCGAGCGGAATATCTTCAGCCTCGAATGCCAGATCCTGTACGCTGGCCTGCGGTTCAATCGTCAGCACTTCATGACCGAGCACTGCCTGCTTGCCCTTCCCTTGTTTGCCATCCACCGTCACGAAACCGTCATCAATCCATTGCTGGATACGGCTGCGGGAGTATTCAGGCATCAGGCGCGAGATCACTTTGTCGAGACGCTCGCCGCACATTTGCGGATTCAGTCTGAATTCAATACGCTCAGGCGCAGTATCCTGCACTTCTGTAGTTTCATCCTCAAAAAACGCATCACTTTCCAGTTCTGCTTCAGTTTCTGCGAAAATCGGGGTTTTAGTTGGTTTCACATTGTTTGCCATCGGCTATAATCCGTAACTTATTTTTCTGCTCATGCACATATTTATGCACGGTAAATCTTTGAAATTGCTGGTTCTCGCTTGTGCCACTGTCGTTTCTTTAAGCGGCTGCGGAACGTTCGGTGAGAAAGGGGACGACACAAAAACCTGGTCAGCAGCGAGATTATACGCTGAAGCCAAGGATGAAATGGCGGCAGGCTCTTACGAGAAAGCGATTCAGTACTTTGAAAAACTGGAGTCACGTTATCCGTTTGGCACTTATGCCCAGCAAGCTCAGATGGAAACCGCGTATTCTTATTACAAGCAAGGTGATCAGGCTCAGGCGCTGGCTGCCGTTGAGCGCTTCATCAAGCTGCACCCGAATCACGACAATCTGGACTATATGTACTACCTGCGTGGCCTGATCACATTTAATGATCAGCTCGGTTTGCTGAACTTCATCGGCAATCAGGATATTACTGAACGTGACCCGAAAGCATCCCGCGATTCTTTCGATGCGTTCAAACAACTGGTCACACAGTTCCCGGACAGCAAATACACGCCGGATGCCCTGTCCCGCATGAAGTATCTGGTCAATGCACTGGCACAGTACGACGTTCACGTTGCACGTTACTACTTCCGCCGTGGCGCCTATCTGGCAGCAGCAAACCGTGCGAAAACCGCTATTACCGAATATCCGGATGCTCCTGCGATTGAAGAAGCATTGTTCATTATGGTGAAATCCTATGACGCAATGGGCATGACGGAATTGCGCGATGACGCCCAGCGCGTATTCACGAAAACATTCCCGAACAGTGAAATTGCTTCCGGCAAAAAACAAGGAAAAAGCTGGTGGCAGATCTGGAAGTAATCAGCTTCTGCATCAGCATCTGTTTCCGGTGCTGATTCATCAAAAAAAACCGCATCCTGTCAGGCATGCGGTTTTTTTATGCTTCGCCGGATTATCAACAAAACGCAGACAACCCTCGTCGTCCGCGTAGAATTTCAAGCAATTTTAAGAGCGGCGGCGCCGGAAGCCTCTGCAGCACCCGAAAATGCCTCAAATGCGGTGTTCTGCACAGCCATATCGCTGTCGTCGGCACAAAGTCCGGCTCTCCGAAAAGCATCAGTGACGATATCTGCACAAATACACCTGTTTACCGATCATCATCAGGCGAAATGACTGACCATCCGATATCGCAGAAAAGTGCCGGACAGCCATGCCTTTTCACTTATTCGCCCAGTCTTCGCCTGAACACCCAGTGATCCGCATCGGAAGCATCCTGACAATACTGATAACCATCCGTATCAAACGCTTTCATTTGCTCAGGATCGGCAAGCCGTTGTTCGGCACAAAAACGTGCCATCAGACCACGCGCACGTTTAGCGTAAAAAGAGATGATTTTGTACTGACCGTTTTTCCAGTCATAAAATTGTGGCGTGATCACTCGCCCGCCGAGCTCGCGAACTTTGACAGATTTAAAGTATTCATCGGAAGCCAGATTCACCAGCGTATCCGTCTTCAATGCTTTCATCTGGTTTCGCAAAACATCCGTAATCTGCTGTCCCCAAAAGGTGTACAGATTTTTTCCGTGATCCGTGACCAGTCGCGTCCCCATCTCCAGGCGATATGCCTGCAATGCATCCAGCGGACGCAACACGCCGTACAAGCCCGATAAAATCCGCAGCCGGTTTTGAAGATAGTTCAGCGCATCTGCGGACAATGAAGCCGCCGCCAGTCCTTCATACACATCACCATTAAAAGCGAACACCGCCTGACGCACCGTTGCCGGGTCCGGGTGACGCTGCCACGCACGAAACCGTTGCACATTCAGATTACCCAGATCTTCTGAAATATCCATCAGCTCGCGCACTTCCTGCACGGACTTATGCTTCAGTACATCAATCAGTAACTGCGCCTGATCCATCAGCACAGGTTCTGTCATCATGGTTTCAGAAATGGTACTTGTATAATCCAGGCTCTTTGCAGGCGAAACAACAATCAACATAAACAGACTCACAAAACAAACATGGACGCCATCATACCGAAGCCCGTCGTTCTCGACACGAATGTCTGCCTGGATCTTTTCCTGTTTCAGAATCCTGCCGTCACACCGATTCTGGACATTCTCAGCGCTCATCAACTCCAGCCCGTTACCTCACGCCGGTGCCGCAATGAATGGCTGGCAGTTCTGAAGTATCCGCATCTGAAGGCGTATATGAACGATACCGATGCGGCCATTGCGCACTTCGACGCACTGATTCAGGTGATCGAACCCGACGAAGACGCAGCCAATGCAGTACTGCCGCAATGCAAAGACAAAGACGACCAGAAATTCGTCGTCGTTGCAGCCGGAAGCCAGGCCATCGCCCTGGTTTCTAAAGATAAGGCTTTACTCAAACTGAACAAACGCCTGCAAAAATCAGGTCGTTTTCCTGTACTGACACCGGCAGATTTCATTAAACGCTTTAACGGCGCGGCTTCCTGACTGTGTCTATTGAGCAAAACATTGATAAATTTAATGCGTTACGGTTACTCTTCTACAAAGTCCTGCTACTATGACGTTGTCAGAGTCCGTCGCTGCAGCAGCGGGTTTGCTCAGCATCAGGTCTCCGCCTCAGATACGCGGTAAGATGGTCGTCGTACTTTTTTGCCGAAAAGAAACATAAACCATGGTACTTGTGGAACAATTGCACAAAAGTCACAGCGATATGGAGAACCAATAAGATGACCGATTCAGCAGATGATCTGGAAGCCCTGTTTGAAGAAATGGCCTCCCAGCGCCAGGAAACATTAAGCGCTGCTCCGGATACAACCAGCACCGAAAGTACCGCAGCCCCGCAAACGGAAGAAGATCCTGCTGGCAAGCTGGACCTTTCAGGCACCAGTGATGATGCAAACCTGCCTATTTTTGATCGCCTCGGCAATGTCGTGCGTATGTTGCATGACTCGATGCGTGCACTGGGCTACGACCGGTCTTTATCCGATGTCGCCATTCAGGTTGCCGATGCGCAGGACCGTCTTGAATACGTTGCCACCCTGACCGAACAGGCCGCCAATAAAGTTCTGAATGCAACCGATCTCGGTATGCCTGAACAGGATGCACTGGCCAAAAAAGCGAAAGTAATCGACACCCGCTGGGACGATCTGTTCGCTGGAAAAATGTCTGTCGAAGAATTCAAATCACTGGCCCGCGATTCTAAAGAGTTCGCCAACGTCGTCATGGCAGCAACGGAAGCTGAAAAGGCCCGTCTGCTCGACATCATGATGGCACAGGACTTCCAGGATCTGACCGGGCAGCTGATTAAGAAAGTTGTTGCCATCAACAAGCGTGTTGAACGCGAACTGGCGCAGATTCTGCTGGACAATGCTCCGGCAGATTTGCGAGACAAAGCAGTTGAACTGATGGAGGGCCCGTCTGTTCCGAACGCTGCACTGGAACAGGACGATGTTGACAACCTTCTTGAGAGCTTGGGTTTCTAATGGATGAGATGCTGAGAGAGTTTGTTGTCGAGGCACTGGACCTCGCAACAAACGTAGAAGAGCACTTGTTATCCCTGGAACGCAATCCCGGGGATATGAATACACTGAATGCAGTGTTTCGCTCCTTCCACACCATCAAAGGCGGCGCGGGTTTCATGAACCTGACTGCGATGGTATCTGCCTGCCATCTGACTGAAAACCTGTTCGATGCGCTTCGCACAGGCAAAGCAGCAGTCACACCAGAAGCGATTGAAGCGGCACTGGAGGCAAGCGGATTTGTTGCAGACCAGCTGGCAGCACTGAATAACGGCACGCCGCCGGAACAGTTATCAACAATGCCGCCAGCGCTGGAACGCATGCTGACCGATGCGATCGAAGGTGGTTCATCCACCCCGGCTGCAGTCGCTGCCCCCGCACCAGCACCGGTAGCTGCGCCTGCTGCAATTGCGCCTGTCGCTGCTGCACCGGCACCTGTTTCCGCAGAAGCGAATAACAAAGATGGCGAGATTGACTGGACGGCCTATTACCGCGCCGTCGTTCCGCCAGGCACATTGCCGGAACAAGTCGCTGACGTTATTGCTCAGCCAGTTGCTTCAGCACCTGTAGCCGCAGCACCTGCACCGGCCAGCATTCGCGAAGAAACAGAAGCCGTTAAAGCAACGCTGGCAACGCCTGACGCTGCGATCAAACAGAATGCTCCGGCCAAAGAAGAAAGTATCCGTATTGATGCCGTCAAACTGAACACGCTGCTGGAAGTGGCAGGCGAGTCTGTTCAGGCGGCAAATCAGGCTGCTGTTCTGCTGGAAAAACTCAGTCAGTTCAAATTTGACGGACAAGCTGCACCGATCATGTCCGCATTGACGGAAACGCTGACCCGGGCATCGCGTTACTCTACTGAACTACAGCGCGCCACACTGGCGACACGTATGCAACCGGTTGGTCGTCTGTTCCAGAAATTCCCGCGTCTGGTTCGTGAACTGGCACGTGATCTGGGTAAAGATGTCGATCTGGTCATCTCCGGTGCTGAAACCGAAGTGGACCGCGTTGTGGTTGACAGCCTGTATGATCCACTGGTTCACATGCTGCGAAATGCGCTGGATCACGGTATCGAATCCGCAGAAGACCGTGCACAAATCAACAAACCAGTACGTGCCACAATTTCTCTGAAAGCCTGGCAGGAAGCCAGCAGCGTCATGATTGAAGTCTCTGACGACGGCAAAGGCATGGACGCTCAGAAATTGCGTGATAAAGCGATTTCCAAAGGTCTGATCAACCCGCATGATGCGCGCACGGATGACGAAGCATTCCAGCTCGTTTTCCTGCCCGGCTTCTCCACGAAAGAAGTTGCCTCCAGCGTCTCCGGACGCGGTGTCGGCATGGACGTGGTGAAGACAGCCGTTGAGCGCCATCGCGGAGCGATTCGCATCGCCTCCGAGCTCGGCAAAGGGACGACTTTCCTGATTCGTCTGCCGATCGAATTATCGATTGTTCCGACGATGGTTGTCCGCACGGACGGTGCTTCACTGGCGTTACCGATGGCGACCGTACAGCGCGTTGTCGAATTGCCGGAAGAATTTGAGAGCGTTGGTGGTCAGCCTGTGTTGCGCGATCTCGGACGTCCGTTACCAGTTAAATCTCTGGGACGTATTCTTGGATACTCGCCAGCCTCTGAACGTGTTGGCATTGTCATTGCAGCGCCAAGTCCGTACATCCTGTCCGTCGATTCTGTTGATGGCACAGCGGATCTGGTGATAAAACCACTGACGTGCATTACAACGCCGGGCGTAACAGGTACTGCGCGCTCTGCCGAAGGTGAGCTGGTACTGGTCATTAGTCTGTCTTTCCTGATTGATGGCTGCAGAGTACGTGAGCTGATGAGCGCCTGATCTTTTACCACTCAGTCACTCATTTTGCTTTCACAAAAAAATAACCCGTCAAATGACGGGTTATTTTTTTGCCGGCACAGCCTCCGGCAAAAAAACAGCAGCTCTGTCACAATACGCGCATGATAAAAACCCGATTGCCTGACTATGCCAGATGCTCCAAACGAACTGCCTTCCCTACCCCTGCAACGTGCGCGCTTTCTGACTTTGGGTAAATCGTTTTATAGCGAAGTTACCCCGGCGCCACTCAGCAAATCCTATCGTATCTTACTGAACGAACCGCTGGCAAAATCCCTGCTAATACCGGATTCTCTGATCTCTTCAGAAAAAGCGATTGCTGAGCTCACAGGCGACCGCATCAGTGCGACGCAAACGCCGGTAGCAACAGTTTATTCCGGACATCAGTTTGGCGTCTGGGCAGGACAACTGGGTGACGGACGCGCGATGTTGCTGGGCGAACTCCGCGATAACGATGGCCTGCAACAGGAAATCCAGTTAAAGGGAGCCGGAGAAACACCGTATTCGCGCCGCGCAGACGGGCGTGCGGTGCTTCGCTCTTCGATCAGGGAATATTTGTGCTCCGAAGCGATGCACGGACTAGGCATTCACACTACACGTGCGCTGCACCTTTCAGGATCGAAGCAATACGCGATGCGTGAACAGCCGGAAACAACCGCAATTGTGACGCGGGTTGCGCCCAGCTTCATCCGCTTCGGGCACTTTGAACATTTTTATTATCAGGGCAGGATAGATGAACTGAAACAACTGACTGACTTCGTACTGCAACAGTATTATCCGCACTGCCTGTCCGAAGAAAACCCGTACGCCGAACTTTTGGGAGAAGTTGCCATTCGCACGGCGCGACTGGTCGCGCAATGGCAGGCATCTGGCTTCATGCACGGTGTTCTGAATACGGACAATATGTCGGTACTCGGACTGACGCTGGATTACGGTCCGTTCGGTTTTATGGAAGCGTTCAACCACGATCACATTTGTAATCACAGCGATCATCAGGGGCGCTATTCATACCGCAACCAGCCCGCCATCGGACAGTGGAATGTGTTCGCGTTCGGGCAAACGCTGGTGCCGCTGATCAACAGCGTGGAAACAACCGAGCAAGCGCTGGACAATTACAAATCAGCATTTGAGCAACACTGGCAACAACTTTGCTGTGCCAAATTCGGCCTGGAAACTGTTCAGGAAAACGATGCGAATCTGTTCAACGAGTTTTTCCAGCTGATGCAGGATCATCGTGCCGATTTCACTTTGAGCTTCCGCACCTTATCGCATCTGAAAATCGAAAAAACAGCCGACGACGACGAATTATTTGCGTTATTCAGCGGTGCGCAGGCGCTGCCTGACTGGCTGCAACGCTACCGCGAACGCTGCCAAAGAGAAAACAGGAACGACTCAGAACGCAACGCTGCCATGCTGGCTGCGAATCCTAAATATATACTGCGCAACTATCTGGCGCAGATAGCAATTGAAAAAGCGCAGCAGGATGATTTCAGTGAAATTGATCGCCTGCACCGGATTTTGCAGCAACCGTTTGCAGAACAGCCGGAGTCTGAGATTTATGCCAGCCTGCCACCCGACTGGGCTGGTGATTTATGCGTGAGTTGCTCATCATAAACAGGAGAACAACATGGAAAAAGTGATTAAATCCGAGCAGGAATGGCAGGAACAACTGAGCCCGCTGGCCTATCAGGTCACCCGCAAAGCCGCGACCGAACGTGCATTTACCGGTGAATTCTGGGATCACCACGCAACAGGCATTTATCATTGCGTTTGCTGCGGAACCGCGTTGTTTGCTTCGGATGCGAAATTTGACTCAGGCTGCGGCTGGCCCAGCTATTTTCGTGCACTGAATCCGGCCAATGTGCGCGAACGCGCCGATTACACACATGGCATGACGCGCACTGAGATTTTGTGTAACATCTGCGACGCTCATTTAGGGCATGTATTTCCTGATGGTCCGCCACCGACCGGCCTGCGTTACTGCATCAATTCGGCGGCGATGACTTTTACTCCGATTTAATACTCAGACTACTGCATGAAAATTCTGTTCGACATCTTCCCCGTTCTGCTCTTCTTTGCAGTTTTTAAATGGGGAGAGTCTCATCAAGACAGCGCCCAGCAATGGGTGACTGCTTTATTCGCCACTGTTTCCGCCGCCGGTGCGATTACAGCAGAAGTTGCACCGGTCATGCTGGCGACGGGTGTTGCGGTGCTGGCATCCTGCGCACAAATTCTGTATTTACTGGTGCGCCGGCAAAAAGTGGAGCCGGCACTTTGGGTATCGTTCATTATTATCTTGGTGTTCGGTGGCGCAACTATTTACTTCCACAGCGAAACTTTCATTAAATGGAAGCCGACTGTGCTGTACTGGACGTACGCCATTGGTTTACTGGCAGGGCAATGGCTGTTTAAAAAGAATCTGATCCGCGCTGCAATGGAAAGCCAGATTCAGTTACCTGATCCGGTATGGAACAGTCTGTTATACAGCTGGGTAGGCTTCTCTGTTGTCATGGGCGTTGCCAATATCCTGGTCGCACAACATTTCAGTACCTCCGCATGGGCGAATTTCAAACTGATCTCGGTGATTGGTATCATGCCGGCGTTTCTGATTGCCCAGAGTTTTTACCTGTCGAAATACATGAAAGATGAGCAGCATGAACCGCACTGAAAAACTTCGTCACAAAATCGAAAGCACATTCGCACCGGTTTCGTGTCAAATTGTGGATGAGTCAGCCCTGCATGTAGGTCATGCAGGGGCGGCCAGCGGTGGCGGACATTACAAAATCCACATCGTTTCTGCGCAATTTGAGGGATTAAACCGTTTATCACGCCATCGTCTGGTGTATGATGCTGTCGGCGATATGATGCATGCGGAAATCCATGCACTGGCGATCACCGCAGTGGCTCCGTCAGAGATCCCACAATAATAATTTGATTAACCATCCGTTTTTGCCTTTAGGAACAGACAATGAATTTCAAACCTGCTCAATTGCTGGTAGTTCTTCTTGCAACAGCAGTACCTGCAATGGCTCAGAATGTCGCAACCGTCAACGGTAAAGCAATTCCTGCTGCCCGTCTGGAAGCTTTCGTTAAACAAGCAACTGCACAGGGTCAACAAGATTCGCCACAATTGCGTGAAGCGATCAAACGCGACCTGATCGTTCAGGAAGTTGTCTTGCAGGAAGCAGTGAAATCTGCAGCTACTCTGGAAAAAATCCCTGAAGTCAAATCCCAGTTGGAACTGGCACGTCAGCAAGTGCTGATGGAAGCCCTGATGTACGACTACGCAAAGAAAAATCCGGTTTCCGATGCTGAAATTCAGCAAGAGTATGACCGCATGAAAGCACAGGCTGGCGACAAGGAATACCATATCGCCCACATTCAGACAGACAAAGAAGATGAAGCGAAAGCAATCATCGCTAAACTGAAAGCCGGCGCTAAATTCGAAGAACTGGCAAAACAATCCAAAGATACCGGTTCCGCAGCAAACGGCGGCGATCTGGACTGGGTTGTTCCATCCGGTCTGCCACCAGCATTCGGTCAGGCATTCACTGCCCTGCAAAAAGGTCAGTTCACAGAAACGCCGGTCAAATCTGATCGCGGTTTCCATATCATCAAAGTTGACGATACACGTCCGATCAAATTCCCGACACTGGAAGAAGTCAAAGGCCAGCTGGGTCGTGGTCTGCAACAGCGTAAAGTGCAGCAATATCAGGAAGGTCTGCTCAAAAAAGCGAAAATCGCTGGCTGATCTCAGCCCTCCTCAACAAAAACCCGGCCCGCGCCGGGTTTTTGCTTTTCAGTCATACCAATTTTTCGCAGACGCATTGTGCTCATTCCCGCATCGGCATTTTTTGAAGAGCCGGACTTTCTGCCGACGAGCGCCAGATCGCTGTGCTGAACACCGCATTCAGCCTGTTTTGCGGGCTCAGGAAGCGCCATGGAACACTACAGGCTTACTGCGTATTCTGCCTGCCTGTAACTACAGCGAATACCGGATACAGCATCTCGCAAAATATAGCTGGTATTAATCATTACTGACATTCTATCCACCCCGGACTACCGTTAACGCTCACGTAACCATCCCGTTTGCATTAACGCCCTCAAAGCGCCGAAAAACCCTCAAATGCGGAGTTGAGCACAGCGATCCGGCGGTTGTCGGCAGAAACTCTGGCTGCCAGAAAATACAAAATGCTGATATCTGCATAAGTTAATCAAAGCGAATCCGTCTTCACTGCCTTGCCCTGCGCTCATTCGATCCCAGAGTAGCACTGCAGAAACGAAAAAAGGCGCCGAAGCGCCTTTTTACTGAGCGTAGCCGGATCAGCCAACCCACTTGCGCGCATTACGGAACATGCGCATCCACGGAGAATCTTCACCCCAGCCCTCCGGTGCCCATGAATGAATCACGGAACGGAATACACGTTCCGGATGCGGCATCATCACGGTAAAGCGACCGTCATCATTGGTGATGGCGGTAATACCTGCCGGTGAGCCGTTCGGATTGAACGGATAGGCTTCCGTTGGCTGGCCATAGTTATCAACAAAGCGTGCGGCTACCTGCACCGCGCTTTGCTGACCAGTCAGAGAGAAGTCGGCAAAACCTTCGCCATGCGCTACCGCGATCGCAGCACGTGTACCTTGCATGCCATCAAAGAATACCGAGCGGGATTCCAGAATTTCCACCGTCGCAAAACGGGCTTCAAACTGCTCCGATTTATTACGTGTGAATTTCGGCCATGCTTCCGCACCCGGAATGATGGATTTCAGATTGCTCATCATCTGGCAACCGTTACAGATACCCAGACCAAAGGTGTCGTCACGGTGGAAGAAACCGGAGAACTGCTCTGCCATCATCTGATTGAACAGTATCGTTTTCGCCCAGCCTTCGCCTGCGCCGAGTACGTCACCATAAGAGAAACCACCGACCGCGATCAGACCTTTGAAGTCTTCCAGACGGGCACGACCTGCAATCAGATCGCTCATGTGAACGTCCACTGCTTCAAAGCCGGACTTATGCATGACATATGCCGTTTCGATGTGAGAATTGACGCCCTGCTCACGCAGAATGGCAACACGCGGACGTGCGCCGGTTGCGATGAATGGTGCGGCGATATCTTCCTGCGGATCGAAAGTCAGGTGCGGAGTGATGCCCGGATCATTGACGTCGAGAATACGTGCATATTCAGCATCTGCACAGGCTGGATTGTCACGCAGACGGGCGATTTGCCAGCTGGTGTTACTCCAGATGCGGTGCAACGCAGAACGCGCTTCACTGAAAATCACTTTTACGTCACGGGTGAACTCAATCTTATCTGCGGCAACGACTTTACCGATGATGTGGCTGCATGCGCCGAGATTGAAGCTGCGCAGTACATCCATCACTTCAGAGCGCTGCTCAGTGCGTACCTGCAGTACAGCGCCGAGCTCTTCATTGAACAGTGCGCGTAATGTCAGATCGTTACGGCGTTCAGCAACCTGCGTCGCCCAGTTTTTTGCATCGCCCTGATCAGTTGCGTGCTCGTTTTCCATTGTCAGGATATCGAGGTTGACCGTGACACCTGCACGGCCTGCAAATGCCATCTCGCACAGCGTGGTGAACAAGCCACCGTCAGAACGATCATGGTAAGCCAGCAGCTTGTCATCCTGATTCAGTTGCTGAACTGCGGCGAAGAAGCCTTTCAGATCGTCTGAAGAGTCAACATCAGGTGCTTCGTTACCGATGGTTTGCATCACTTGCGCAAATGCAGATGCGCCCATACGGTTTTTACCGCGACCCAGATCAATCAGAATCAGACTGGTATCGCCCTGGTCCAGGCGCAGTTGCGGCGTCAGGGAACGACGGATATCTCCCACCGGCGCAAACGCAGAAATGATCAGGGAAACAGGTGCTGTTACCGATTTATCGACGCCCTCTTCTTTCCATGTCGTGCGCATGGACAAAGAATCTTTACCAACCGGAATACTGATGCCCAGTGCCGGACATAATTCCATACCAACGGTTTTCACGGTATCAAACAATGCTGCGTCCTGCCCTGGCTGACCGCAGGCTGCCATCCAGTTTGCGGACAATTTGATATCGGAAATTTCCGCAATATTCGCCGCAGCAATATTTGTAATTGCCTCACCGATCGCCATACGACCGGATGCCGGCGCATTGATCACCGCCAGCGGCGTACGTTCACCCATCGACATGGCTTCGCCACGATAGCCTTCGAAGCTCATCGCAGTGATCGCGCAGTCTGCAACCGGCACCTGCCACGGACCAACCATCTGGTCACGCACAGTCGTACCACCAACGGTACGGTCACCAATGGTGATCAGGAAAGATTTATCTGCGACTGCCGGCAGGCTCAGCACGCGCTCTGCGGCTGTTTTCAACTCGATACCAGTCAGATCCATGTCCGCCAGTTCCTGGCTTTCACGCTTCACATCGCGCAGCATTTTTGGCGGTTTGCCCAGCAGAACATCCATTGGCATATCCACTGGCAAATTGTCATGCAGCGGATCAATGACTTTCAGCTGACGCTCTTCGGTCGCTGTACCGACGACAGCAAACGGGCAGCGTTCACGTTCGCAGAACGACTGGAACAATGGCAGACTTTCAGGAGCAATCGCCAGTACGTAACGCTCCTGCGATTCATTACTCCAGATTTCTTTCGGTGCCAGACCGGACTCTTCCAGAGGAACTTTGCGCAGATCGAAAATCGCACCACGTTTCGCATCGTTGGTGATCTCAGGGAAGGCATTCGACAAACCACCTGCACCGACGTCATGGATAGACAGAATAGGATTATCGTCACCCAGCTGCCAGCAGGAGTTAATCACTTCCTGTGCACGGCGTTCCATTTCCGGATTGCCACGCTGCACAGAATCAAAATCCAGATCTGCAGTATTAGTACCGGTTGCCATGGATGAAGCAGCACCACCACCCATACCAATACGCATGCCCGGACCACTCAGCTGAATCAGCAAAGAGCCAACCGGTAGCTCATTTTTCTTGGTGTGTTTATCAGAAATGTTGCCAACGCCACCTGCAATCATGATCGGCTTGTGATAGCCGTAGACTTTGCCATTTACCTTTTGTTCGTAAGTACGGAAATAGCCAGTCAGGTTAGGACGGCCGAATTCATTGTTAAATGCTGCGCCGCCAATCGGGCCATCAATCATGATTTGCAATGCGGATGCAATGCGGTCCGGCTTGCCGTAGCTTGCATGGTCCTGCGCACCGGTGTTGGCATCACTGGCATTTTCCCAAGGCTGAACAGCACCCGGAATCTGGAGATTGGAAACACTGAATCCTGACAAACCCGCTTTTGGCTTAGCACCACGACCGGTAGCACCTTCGTCGCGAATTTCGCCACCGTTACCGGTAGATGCACCAGGGAACGGAGAAATCGCCGTCGGATGATTATGGGTTTCCACTTTCATCAGGATGTGTGTCAGTTCCTGACTGCCCTGATACACCTGATTTTTCGGGTAGAAGCGTGTCACTTCCGCACCTTCGATAATCGAGGCATTATCGGCATAAGCCACGATAGTGCCTTGCGGGTGCAACTGATGCGTGTTTTTGATCATCTGGAACAGGGATTTATCCTGCTGTTCTCCGTCAACGATCCAGTCCGCATTAAAGATTTTATGGCGGCAGTGCTCACTGTTTGCCTGTGCAAACATCATCAACTCAACATCAGTCGGATTGCGACCAGCTTTCGTAAATGCATCGGTCAGATAATCGATTTCATCATCCGACATTGCCAGACCGAGTGTGATATTCGCCGATACCAGCGCTTCGCGACCGCCGCCAAGTACATCAACGAATTCCAATGGTTTGGCTTCCAGCTCAGCAAATAAGGCGCCGGCTTCTTGCAAATCATTCAGTACGGTTTCGGTCATGCGGTCATGTAACAAGGCTGCAACCTGTGCGCGTAATTCAGCGTCCAGCGAACGGTTCTTACTGAACAGACCGGATTTCAGCTGAACATAGAAACTGATACCGCGTTCCACGCGGCGAATATGCTGCATACCGCAGTTGTGAACGATATCCGTCGCTTTACTGGCCCACGGAGAAATCGTACCAACGCGTGGCGTGACAACGAAAACTTCGCCGCCGGATTCGCCGGAAAACGGCTCTCCATAAGTCAACAAAGCCCCGAGACGCGAAACGTCATCGGGGCTCAGTTCAGAGGCGGCATCAATAAAGTGCTGGTATCGCGCAGTTACGCCAACAATACTGGCATCAAGCTGCTGAAGCCTGCTAAGGAGGCTGTTTGTACGAAAAGCAGATAAGGCATTAGAGCCAGGCAAAATCAACATGGCAGAGATGTCATAGAGGCGGTCACCCTCAACCTACAAAAGCGAGCCGCTGGTTGGATGGAAAAACGTCATTATACCGCGTTGAGCCCCCTTCCCTCCAGAACCGAACTATGCAAATTACCTGAAATTTCCGAGTTTAGTTCGAAAATACGTTGGCCTTACCTAACCTCGCAATGCGTTTCATCCCCGCCGCGTATGGCTTTTGATCGAAATCCGCCTGATCTTCGTCCAGTACAATTAAAGCCAGTTTTTCATTTTTTAAGACCTGAACGAATTTCTGATCATCAATGACAATCGTGTTTTTATGCAGCTTATTTCCCCAGTAGAGATCGCTGCTGCGTGAATCCACCACACGCACAGGTCGCTTAAGATAAAACGGTAAAGAAGATTGTTGTTCAAATACGCGGTACAACATCAGTTCACGATCAGCAAAATGCACTTTGCTATAGTCGACCAGATCACGGGTGGAAATTTCTGCGCTCTTAGAATTCGCCCCGTCTACAAGTACCGGTATAGTCACGAAAGGCACAATGAGTAACGGGAGCATCGCCCATGAAGGTCTTTTGTACGCCATCCAGACAACACCACCCGCGATCATCAGGAAGACACAAGCAAATAACTGCATCAGATTTGTCGCCGTCATTCCCAAAGCGAGTTGCTCAGAGCCCCCTTGTTTACCCGCAGCAAAGAACAAGAGCGATGCCAGAAGAGCACAAATTCCGCCAAGCACGATTCCACCGTAGCGCTTCATACCACCCGTCTCTTCCAACCAGCAAGCAATTTGCAACGCAAGCAAAGGCATGACCGTAACGAGGTAGTAATTCGCTTTTGCACTGGATACAGAGAAAAATAACAGCGGCATAATCCATCCGGCTGCTAACAAAGCATGTAGCGCCGGAACCGTTGGCATAACGCGCTTAATCCTTAACAGCACGGGCAATATCAGTGCCCACGGAAAGAGAAAAATCGCCATGCGAGGCAAGTAATACCACCATGCACCAGCATAATAATCGTGTGGTTCCCGCTTACCCATGAAGCGCAGAATGTGTTCATTAATAAAATAAAACCAGGCGAAAATCGGCTCCGCAAACATAGCAGCAATATGCCAGGGCAACACAACCAAAAGAAACAAAGCCCATGGCTGCCAACGCAGCCACATACCCAGTGCGGAAAACATGCCTGACACAGATCTGGTTTTCAACGCCAGATAACCACCACCGATTGCAGTGAATAAAATAGTGGCTACAAATCCTTTGGCAAGTATCGCCAACGCGAGAAATACCAAACTCCTGCAGCCATAGCGTAACTCCTGTCGCTCATGAAAAAGCCAGGCATTCATAGCAGCGCCAAGCAAACATGCTGTCAGGAGCATGTCAAACATCAGGGAACGACTCATCAACATGACGCCAAGCCCGCTGATGAACATTAACGCTGCAAGTTTTGCTGCAGCCTCTCTTTGCAATTGGCGGCCAAACCATTGCAGCAATCCCACACAAGCCAGCGCCGAAACAGCAGGAACCAGGCGAATGACTGTTTCAGATTCTCCGAACAGAGCCATGCAAATAGCCGTCAGCCAATATAGCAGTGGTGGCTTTTCCATATAAGCTAAACCGTTTAGATGCGGAATTACCCATCCTTGCCAATTTCCGGATGCAAGCATTTCGCGCGGTATCTCCGCGTACAAACCTTCATTATTATTCAGTACCGGATATCCGCCCAACTGAAAAGTTACGATCAGAATCGCACATATCCAGATAAACCATTGCGGCAGGTCCGGCAAAAAACCGGGCTTGTCTTGCGAAATCACATCGACCTTCTATTCAAAAAAAACGGCAAGCAAAAATGCTTGCCGCTCTGTTATTCAAAAACCGGACTTAGCCAGCGGTCACCACATTTTTCGACCAGACTAAAGCAGATAAATGCGCAGCGTTCAGATCTTCAGCAGAAATTTTAAGCGTTTCTGCCAGTGATCCTACCAGCATGCTATTCAGTTCGCACGCTTCTGCCAGTGCGAGGAAAGGCCCGTAGACACCTGACCGGCTCAGCAGTGCCTCAGTAACAACGTCGGGCAGCTGAATTGAAGCAAGAATTTCATCCATTGGCAAGCCAATTAAGCGATCCAGCAAGGAAAACATACCGGTCACAAATAAATTTTCTGCTTCTGCTTTTGACATTTTCATCTGTCCGAGCAATTCCGCAAATCGCCCCCTGATAATTGCTGTCTCCAGCAATACCGGGGAGAAACCACTGGTACTCGCCGTAGCCAATAACACCGTCAGCCAACGATACAAAGGACTATAGCCCAGCATCTGAACGGCATGTTTCAGCGACTGAACTTCAGAGCGCAGACCAAAGCCTGCAGAGTTAATGTAGCGCAGCAGTTTGTATGCCAGCGTAGCATCACGCTTTACTACCAACTCCAACTGATTGACGTCAGCATTCTTACGAACCATTTCCATTAATTGCAAAATCGTTGTTTGCGCCGGATTGAGCGACTTCACAACGGTTCCGGGACGCGGCGTCAAATGCAATTTACCGACAAAACTGTGAAGTCCCAAGGCAGAGCACGCCTCGAAATCCTGCCAGGAACCAACCTGCCGGGCAACCATACGTACCGGACTCTGCTTCAGAGCCGCATATACTTTCGCCTGAGATGCAAAATTTGCGGCGCTGAATTTGACTTCAATGTGTGAGGCAAGTGAAAAAAATGCGCGTTCAAGTGTTGTTACTTCTGCTCCTCGAAGACAAATTCCGAATCCGCGTGCGCGCAAAGCTTGCACTGATTCCACCACGGCAGGGTTAGCAAAATGCTTTTTGTGAAGAATCAGCACCGTATTTTTTGCCGGAAATAAATTTAACGCATCAACAGCCAGCAATTCCGGAACTGCCTCAAAAAATAACTGGCTCTCACCCAAAAGAAAGCCTTTCTCATCGTCATTCAGATGGCCTGCGACAAACTGCAATAATGCATCCAGCTCGTCCTTGGTTGCATCCACTTGCTCATCAGCTCGTTGCCACGAAAATTGAAAGCCTGAAACTTTTTGCTTGGGATCCAGTAAAGGTTCGCGTGTAATGAAATGAGTATCGATCATATTATTTCGCCAGTAATCAGCGCACTCTGTAAAACTAAGCTTGGTAAAGCATTCACTATACCGCCACAACACTATCTTCAGTACAGTTGTAACCGGGAAAATGGTTTCCGTAACAAAAACGAGGATATTTCACAATTGATGTGACTTTTATGCAAACCGCCGAGATAAAAAAATAGCGCCTGAGCACAGTCTTACGACTAACACTGAGGCACTACTGTCTACTTCTGGATTACCGCAATACCGCAGCTTATTTCCCCATTTTTTCAAAAATTTTGGTGAGCTTTTCATCCAGTGTTGCGGCCGTAAAAGGCTTGACGACATATCCGTTAGCACCAGCTTGCGCTGCAGCAATAATGTTTTCTTTTTTCGCTTCTGCCGTCACCATAAGCACTGGCAATTTAGATAATGCTGGATCTGCTCGAATGTGTTGCAACATGGTCAAACCGTCCATGTTCGGCATATTCCAATCAGAGATAACAAAATCAAAGTCTCCGTTTTTAAGCTTTGCAAGGCCCATTGCCCCGTCCTCAGCTTCGTCTACATTGGAATACCCTAATTCTTTGAGCAAATTCCTGACAATTCGACGCATTGTGGAAAAATCGTCGACAACGAGAAATTTCAGATTTTGATCGGCCATGAATTACTCCAATATTTCTTTAGGGATAGTTATTAGTATTATCGGACAAAAGCCCGAAGAAAGGTGTTCAATTTACGCTTAAGCATAGCATGGTTGCAAAAAAATCAGACCCTGAGCGCTCTTCCCCCTTGCGTGGCAAGATATTGCAGCACTTTCGCTGGCAATTCATTCAGTGAAGCAACTTCATGCGAAGCGCCAACGGCGATTGCTTCACGTGGCATACCAAAGACAACACAACTTGCCTCATCTTGAGCAAAATTATACGCACCGGCATTCTTCATTTCGAGCATACCCTGTGCACCATCTTTCCCCATACCAGTCAAAATAACACCAACAGCATTTTTACCAGCAGAAGCCGCAGCCGATCTGAACAAAACATCAACCGATGGACGATGCCGATTAACAGGCTCCCCGTCGTCTAGTTTTGTCACATAGTTCGCACCGCTACGAGCCAGTAATAAATGAGAGTGGCCCGGAGCAATATATGCATGACCGGGTAAGACACGCTCACCACCAACTGCCTCAGAGACAGCAATTTTGCAAAGGCCGTCCAGTCGCTTAGCAAACGATCGGGTAAATCCTTCAGGCATATGCTGTGTAATTAGGATACCAGGACAATCGGACGGCATTTGCATCAGAAAACTCTTGATTGCCTCTGTACCTCCGGTCGACGCTCCAATAATAATCAGCTTTTCACTACTTGTAAGCGGATTACGTATCAATGGCAACGCTGAATCGCCGCTTGGCTTTACCTCCGAATGCTGTATCGTTCTCGGCCGAATTCGAACTTTTGACGCGATACGAATTTTATCCGCGATCATTTCAGCATACTCGCGCATACCACTCTGAATAGAGAGCTTTGGCTTTGTTACAAAATCAACAGCACCAAGTTCCAACGCACGCATTGTGATTTCTGATCCGCGCTCGGTCAGGGAAGAAACCATAACAACTGGCATCGGTCGCAAACGCATCAGCTTCTCAAGGAAATCCAATCCGTCCATGCGAGGCATCTCAACATCGAGCGTCAGTACATCAGGATTAGTTTGCTTAATCAATTCTCTGGCAACGATTGGATCCGGTGCAACGCCAACCACTTCCATGTCTGGTTGACTTCCAATAATCTCAGACATGACACTGCGAATCAGTGCGGAATCATCAACAATTAAAACTTTAATCTTCATCGAAATTCTCTATACCGCAAATACGGGTCAGAACAAATCCACTTCACCGCCGACAGATGTCGTTTTCAGACGACTCGCGTAATCCTGCTCACGTTTACGGAGCGTATCGTTGTGCTCAACTTTCAGCTTTTTTACCAGCACTTTACCTGTTCGAGGAAAAAAATACACCTTGCGCGGATAGATGTCATTTAAATCTTCTGCGACAACCTTCATTCGCTCTGCCTTCAGGTAGTCAAGAACAAACTTAGCATTACGCTCACCAACATTAATAGCAGTAAAGCCGCGCAATACGTTTCCACCTCCAAAAACTTTTGCCTCGAGATTTTCTCGTCGCGCACCAGCCTTTAACAATTCATTAATAAGTACTTCCATCGCATATGTACCATAACGCATTGAGGCTGACACAGGATTATCGGCGTCCCCACCACTGTCCGGCAACATAAAGTGATTCATTCCACCTACACCACTGACACGATCGCGAATGCAAGCAGAAACACAGGAACCCAGAACCGTAACAATCAGCATGTCCTTATTGGTGAAATAAAATTCCCCCGGCAAGATTTTCGCTGCATCGCAGTCGAAGACCCTGTCAAAGTAGACATTCGTGGCGAAATGTTCTTCGCTTAATTGACTCATACGCTACCTCTGTGAAATTGACCTGACCCTGCTCTTCCACGTGAAGGAGCATTTGCGAGCTCGTAGACTGTTTTTCCTTTTAATCGGAATTCGTCAGAAACATACAAAAAATTCTCAGAATGCCCAGCAAACAACAAAGCATCTTGCTTCATTAGAGGAACAAATTTTCTGAGAATTTTACCTTGAGTTGGCTTATCGAAATAAATCATAACATTGCGACAAAAGACAGCATCAAACTCACCTGATATTGGCCAACTGTCAGCAAGTAAATTCAGTTGCTTAAAAGTAATTAAGTCACGCAATTCCTGTCTAACCTTAACATATCCATCCTGCGCACCTTTTCCTCGCAAGAAGAATTTCCGAACTCTCTCTGGAGATAATTTCTCTATTCGATCAACACCATAGACGCCGCGTGCTGCGGTATTCAAGACGTTTGTATCAATATCTGTCGCGATAATTTGTGCAGGTGGACGTAATGTTCCAAATGCTTCACAAAGCGTCATCGCAATTGAATAGGGCTCTTCACCAGTTGAGCTCGCTGAACACCAAATATTAACTGGTCGCTCGCACTTCATAACGTGCTCTGCGAGAATCGGAAAATGATGCTCCTCACGAAAAAATGATGTCAGATTAGTTGTCAATGCATTCGTAAATGATTCCCACTCTGCGTTCTCAAGATCACCTTCCAACCAATCGAGATAATCAGAAAATGCACCAATTCCAGTTGCGCGCAAGCGGCGGGCAAGCCGGCTGTAGACCATTTCCTCTTTGCTATCAGCCAAAGAAATGCCGGCACGCTTATAAATTAATCCGCGCACACGTTCAAAATCGCGATGACTGAACTGAAACTCTTTCGATGTTTCAGATTTTGTAATATCTCTCATATGCAGTTATCCGCAAAGATCTTAAACTCAAAACTCTTCCCAAGAACCGTCTGCATCATTTTTCACAGATGCTGCAACGCTTGCCTTTTTTGGATGATGTGCCAGAGTTGGTTTTGATACATCCCTTCTTACGATATCCTGCCTGATGGAAACAGGGCTAACTGATGCATTAAATTGCTCATTCATTACTTTGAAAACACTTACAGCCTGAGCCAGTGCCTGCGCTTGCTCTTCAAGACTTTCCGCTGCTGCTGCAGCTTCCTCAACTAGAGCAGCATTTTGCTGAGTCATTTCATCCATCTGAGCAATTGCTAAGTTAACCTGCTCAATACCAGCACTCTGCTCCTGGCTGGCCGCGGAAATTTCGCTCATAATATCTGCAACATGCTGAACACTTGTTACGATTTCTCCCATTGTCTGCCCGGCTTCATCAACAAGCTTACTACCTTCATCAACTTTTCCCACCGAATCACTAATCAGCGACTTAATCTCTTTTGCAGCACTGGCACTGCGTTGCGCAAGACTACGAACTTCAGCTGCGACAACTGCAAAACCTCGCCCCTGCTCACCTGCACGAGCTGCCTCCACGGCAGCATTTAAAGCAAGAATATTTGTCTGAAAAGCGATACCGTCGATAACACCAATAATATCAACAACCTTACGGGAGCTTTCTTTAATCGAGCCCATTGTTTTAACAACTTCGTCAACGACCGCACCGCCTTTAGTTGCCACGTTAGTCGCAGACACTACTAGCTGATTCGCCTGGCGAGCATTATCAGCATTTTGTCTGACAGTACTCGTCAACTCCTCCATTGAACTAGCAGTTTCCTCCAATGAACTCGCCTGAGATTCTGTCCGACTGGAAAGATCCGCGTTACCGGTGGAAATTTCTTTTGCAGCAACTGTAATCAATTCTGTACCAATGCGGACTTGCCCAACAGTGGCGGCGAGTTTGTCGTTCATATCTTTCAATGCTGCGAGCAAGCGTGCGACCTCATCGTCTCCTTCGACAACAACGGTACTACGCAAATCTCCAGCAGCCACCGTTTCAGCCAGAACAACTGCTTCATGCAATGGATTAACGATACTCTTTGTAATGACCAGAGCAAAAACGCCACCAACAAGGATTGCAACGATCAATGACGTATATAAAACATAACCAAGCCTGCTACCTTTTCGCTCAGCATCTTCAAAAATAACTTTCGATGCATCCGTTTGTAAATCGACAAGCTTATTAATTTCCTGGATAGATTTTTTACTTAATGGCTCGAGAATACTGGAAATTACCTTTACAGATCCTTCAGCATTAAATGCCATCGCTTGCCCAATAGCATCTTTAAATGGTTGAGCCATTTCATTATCAATTTTTGCGACTTCTGCCAATATCTGGTTTTCCTGCTCACTAAGTCCCAGCGATACAAGTTGGGCTTTTGCCTCTTCGTATTTTTTGCGCTGACTCTTAACTTTTTCCTCTTCTTTTTGCATATCCGAAACATCGGATTGAATTCCGATGTTTCGCATAGCAATGCCTGACTCATAAAGGGATGATTTCAACTGATTTGCCAACATCTGCTTCTGACTGGCAACACTAAGGGATTCACTGACAGTCTTCCTGGTTGATGCATTCATCGCATTGATAAACAACATCAAGATAGAAATACCTACAAGGATTAATCCAAATGCAAACGTCAGCCTCTTACCAATTTTTAAAGTACGCAGGTTCATGTTCTCCTCCAGTTCCTTTGAATTGTGTTATCAGGAGTTTTCTACCAATGCCATTTCCGGACTAAGCATCAATCTATCAATATCAACAAGTATCAGCAGACGCTCATCAAACGTTCCCAAACCGATCAGAAAATCTGTGCTGAAAGTTGTGCCCATTTCAGGTGCAGGACGGATTTGATCATTTTTGAGTGTAGTTACATCTGAAACACTGTCCACAACCATGCCGACAATCCTTCCGGAAATATTCAGAATGATGACAACTGTAAATTGGTCATAAATAACATCGCCCAATGCAAATTTAATTCGCATGTCAACAATAGGCACAATGATTCCGCGTAAATTAATCACACCCTTCATAAATACAGGCGCATTCGCAATCCTTGTTACTGCTTCATAACCACGAATTTCCTGAACCTTCAGGATGTCGATACCATACTCTTCATTCCCCAGCGTAAATGCGAGATATTCATGCGTGGCCGCATCTGCAACGCTATTTGCAACCTGCAATTCAGAGTTGTCTGTCATCGAAATACTCATGATGAATTTTGCCTATTAATTTGCACTTGCTCTTGTTATTGCTGGCACATCCAGAATCAAAGCAACACCGCCGTCACCCAAAATTGTTGCCCCGGAAATACATGGCACTTTCTTATAATTTGATTCAATATTTTTTACTACGACCTGCTGTTGTCCGACAAGATCATCAACAAACAATGCTGCTTTCTTACCGTCAACTTCAACAATGACCACAATTCCCTCCGATGGCAAACTATGAATAGGGTTCAAATCAAAAATTCGATATAGCGGTATTAAAGGCAAATACTCATCCCGAACTTTGACCACCTGACTTTTACCATTGATATCTTTAACATCGTCCATTGACGGTTGTAACGATTCAACGACATAGTTCAAAGGCAATATGTAAATTTCTTCACCTAGCTTCAAGGACATGCCATCAAGAATCGCCAATGTCAGTGGCAATGAAATTGTGATGGTGGTCCCAAATCCTTTTGCCGATCGAATGTCTACGACACCGCCCATTGCCGTAATATTTCTTTTAACGACATCCATACCCACGCCACGGCCAGACACATCAGTAACAACTTCTGCAGTCGAAAATCCAGGTGCAAAGATCAGTTGCCAGACGTCGGAATCTGACATTGAGTCAGGTGCATTAAGCCCATTTTCACGGGCCTTTGCAAGAATCCTGTCCCTGTTTAATCCGCCGCCATCATCGGATACTTCAATGACAATATTTCCTCCCTGATGGACTGCTGACAGGGAGAGGCGCCCTGTTTCACTTTTTCCTCCAGCACTACGGATAGTTGGCACTTCTATTCCGTGATCAATACTGTTTCGAACAAGATGTGTCAGGGGATCGACGATTCTTTCAATCAATCCTTTATCCAATTCCGTTGAAGCACCATAAGTAACAAACTCAACTCTTTTACCAAGTTTATGTGCAAGATCTCTCACCATACGAGGAAAACGAGAAAATACGTAATCCATCGGCATCATTCGGATCGACATCACAGCTTCTTGTAAATCCCTTGTATTGCGAGACAGATGAGCGATGCTGCTAAGCAAACGTTCATTTATGATTGGATCAAGATGCTGGGTACGCTGCTCTATCATTGCCTGCGTAATCACGAGCTCGCCGATCAAATTAATCAATTGATCTACTTTTTCAATACCGACACGGATAGTTGAGGACTCAGAGTTAGCATGCGCTTTTTCAGGTTCCTTTTTAGCCGCCGGTTTTTTTTCATGGACTATTTCGATCGGCTTCTCCGAAATAACAGAGCCCGCATCCTCAATCGGTGGGAACATTTGATCCAAAGGCTCAAAGAATCCATATCCCAACTCGTCTTCAGAGAGCTCTTTTGGCTGCTCCAGCAAATCAGGTTCTTCAGAGATTTTCAGCGCATCAGGATTAAGAATAAATGAACAAATTGAAATAATGTCATCAGCCGATTCATTTGTCTTGAGATGCAAGATTATTGAGTCAACTGTATCTGGCTCTCTTGATATTACGCCCAGCAGTCCGAGCTCAGCCACCAAGGCCTCAGTATCTCCCTGGTTTACTTTTGGCATTTCAATCTTAAATGCCGATTTAAAATCCGTATCTATATGCAAATCTTCTACTACAGGAGCAGGTGGTGGTGGCGGAGCATCGAGAGACAATGATTGCAATAACATACGCACATCACCTACTGCATCTTGGTCTACCGGGCTTCCATTCCTGTGACCATCTAATTGCATTTTTAAGATATCTTTTGCTGCCAGAAATGCATCGACATGTTCAGAGGTCAACGCCATTTCACCTTTGCGGATTTTATCCAGCAAAGACTCAAGGACATGGGTGACATCGGTCATATCATTTAAGCCAAAAGTCGAGGAGCCCCCCTTAATTGAGTGTGCCGTTCTGAAAATCGCATTCAAGTCTTCCGGATCAGGAGTGGACGCGTCGACTTCCAGCAACAATTTTTCCATCTCAGCCAGCAATTCTTCGGCTTCATCAAAAAAAACCAGGAAAAACTGACTCATGTCAATTGTCATTATCGAACTCCGCTTTCAGCAATTTCATCGGAAAAAGGCTAAATTTAGCCAATTACCTTTTTCACAACTTCCGTTAACTTTTGAGGATCAAACGGCTTAACCAGCCAGCCATTCGCACCAGCAGCTCGCCCTTTTGATTTCATCTCATCACTTGACTCAGTTGTGAGCATTAAAATCGGTACTCGCTGATAAGTTGGCAATCCGCGTAAAGACTTGATAAGGGTTAAACCATCCATTCTTGGCATGTTTTGGTCGGTCAGCACAAGATCTACTACTTGATTTCGAGCCTTTTCAAGACCATCCTGACCATCTACCGCTTCAATTACCTGATAGCCAGCCGCTTTTAAACTGAAAGCGACCATTTGTCTAAGGGAACCAGAATCGTCCACAGCTAAAATTGTCTTGGCCATATCTACTCCATCTACTTTATGTAAGGCAAATGCCTGAATTCCATCAAAAAAGTTCTATATCACCACTATCTAAATGATTCTGATGCACGGCTTTACGTAACACTGTCTGAAGATCATTACTCTGTTTTTCTAGTCGTGCGATTGCATTTAGCAGGATTTGTTCGATATTTTCATTAATTTCTTCGCTTGCTGACTGTCCACTTTCGGCGCCAAGCAGATTCAATACTTCACGCAGTCCTTCACATCTTTGAATTGTGCGTGAGATCAGCTGACTTGTGAGATCCTGAAACTGAAGACTAGTAACAGCTGCATTTACATGCAGCCCTATTTCGTGCTGAATTTCACGGATTTTTTCGATACTTTCGGGGGGGACATTCCCAACATTTATCAGCACATCGATTTCTTGCTGTTCTTTTAAGACAGCTTCATGCATTGCCATGAAACTGATTCCAAGCTTTTCGATTGCCTCACCAAGCAACAAGGCCGTCTGAGTCAGATCCGTCTCTACTTCAAGCAAATGCGTACGCCCGTGATCAGAAACTCCTGAGAGCAGCTGCTTTACCTGAGATCCAATTAATTTTTTTTCTGACATCTCTGAGCATCCTGTCCGAAATTAATAATATTACTGATCGACAGTGCTATTTCTCCGATTTTACGGATACACCCGCTCCGGAATCCGCCTGACTGGTTACCTCAACGGAACCACCATCCCTGCTTACAGATTCTTCGGTCTTTTTATTCATAACAATAATACTGATACGGCGATTAATTGGATTAAAGGGATCATCTTTATCAAAAAGTACCGAAGATGAAAGTCCAACCACACGCATTACCTTTGCATCATCCATCCCGCCATAAATCAACTCTCGTCTGGATGCATTCGCCCTGTCAGCTGACAATTCCCAGTTACTGTAGCCTTTTTCCCCAAGGCCGTAAGGAGTCGCATCGGTATGGCCAGATAAACTAATTTTGTTTGAAACTTCGTTTAACGCTTTACCAATTTCATGCAAAATTTCACGAGTATAAGGTTGCAACTCAGCACGCGCTAATGCAAACATAGGCCGATTCTGCTCGTCAACCATCTGAATCCGTAACCCCTCCGTTGTAATATCAAGCAGCAGTTGTTTTTTATACTGTTTCAGTGCAGGGTTTGACTCAATCAGATTCTCAATTTTCCCTTTTAATTTTTGCAATCGTTCAGACTCTTCTTTCGCCAATGCAGCTTCAGCTGCTTGTAAGCTATATGTTTTCTTAGGAGAGTCGATATCACCTTTTCTGTTTTGCCCCTCACGCATGCTGAGATCTTTACCGCCGCCTTTAATCACACTTGAGCTATCACCGCTGCCGTCACCACCCGACATCGCAACTTTGAGCGGTGTTTGAAAATACTCGGCAATCCCCTGAAGATTTCCTTTTGCGGTAGAACCAAGAAGCCACATCAGCAAAAAAAATGCCATCATCGCCGTTACAAAATCGGCGTAAGCAATTTTCCATGCACCACCATGATGTCCTCCACCATGCTTCTTAATACGTTTTACAATAATCGGTCTTACTTCTTCGTTAGCCATTTAAACTCTCACTTACACCAGGCATCACTTCGACTTCGATTGTTTAATGTGCTCTTCTAACTCACGGAATGATGGACGCTCTGTTGAATAAAGTACTTTTCGACCAAATTCAACAGCCAGCGCCGGCGCATACCCATTCAAACTTGCGAGCAAAATCACTTTTGTACATTGAAATGTTTTTGCTGATTCCTCGTTTTGCTGTTCGATCAAACTGGCAAGTGGGCCGATAAAGCCATATGCAAGCAAAATGCCGAGAAATGTACCAACCAGCGCATGAGCAATCAATATTCCCAGTTCTGCCGGAGGAATACCAACTGACTCCATTGTATGCACCACTCCCATTACGGCGGCGACAATACCAAATGCAGGTAAACCATCACCTAATTTCGCGATGAAATGTGCTGGTACAGCCGCTTCGTGGTGGTGCGTTTCCAGCTCGTTATCCATCAGATTTTCTATCTGAAACGCATCCATATTGCCGGACACCATCAACCGCAAATAATCACACACAAACTCCATCAGATGATGATCATGCACAATAGACGCGTATTTACTGAATAATGGGCTGTCTTCTGGTTTTTCGATATCACCTTCGATAGACATCAAACCTTCTTTACGCACCTTGGTGAGAACATCAAACATCATCGTCATCAGTTCCATATAAAGTGCTTTTGTGTACTTTGAACCCTTAAAAATGCTCGGCAACGCTTTCAGGGTCGCTTTCAGACTTTTAGCGTTATTACCTACCAAAGACGCACCAACTGCAGCCCCCCCAATCATCAACAGTTCGAGTGGCTGAAACAAAACAGCAAGGTGACCGCCGGACATGACGAATCCACCAAACACAGAACCGACAACAACGATATAGCCAACGATGACTAACACAGATAAACCCCCTCTGTAGAAACGCATTATTCATATCACTAGCGTCAATCATATCAGCCAGATCAATAGGAATCATGAAAAAATGCAAGAAATTGATACTAGCGCAGGAAATATTTCCAATTCCCAACACACGATTTCCCTACATTTTCCACACATACAAGAATGTGCCCTCTTCTACACACTGTATTTCAAAATCCGCCTTTCTTCCATCAACATTAAACTCATAACTGATAAATAATGTTCCATGCCGCATTTCTGCCAACGCTTTCGCCCAAACACTTTGCATTACAACAGGCGACAAATAAGTGTAAACAACATCGAACTCTGTGAAACTGATGTGCTGAAAATCACCAAGCACGAACTCAACGTTTCTATGTTTTCCAATTTTTGCGAAAAGTGCTGAAATGAAAAATGGCATCCAGGCTAACTCAATGCCACGAAAATATGCGGATGGCATCTTTGATGCCAAAGGAAACAACACCTTCCCGAACCCCGAACCTACATCTAAAAACTTAAATGAAGCTATCGGAAGGACAGGAGTGAGTAAATCTGTGATGTTGTCTGGTGAGGGGAAATAC
The DNA here is from genome assembly GCF_018139685.1 of Cognatundibacterium luofuense. GTDB lineage: Bacteria > Pseudomonadota > Gammaproteobacteria > Burkholderiales > Burkholderiaceae_D > Undibacterium > Undibacterium luofuense. The sequence continues at coordinate 133,947 of NZ_JAGSPN010000009.1, read as the reverse complement.
GGAACCCGACTTCGGAAAGTCGCGCCGTATATAGTGAAAGACAGTATGAAGATCAGCAGGTAATACCAATGATCCGTTATAACAAACAGAGACGCCAAAAATAGGAATGGCGCAAAAAAACTCATCAGCACCCACCACCGCTCGAGCCTCAACAGGCGCGCTACGGCTGCACTTAGCGCCGCTTGCACCAACAATAGAAGCAGTGGCGTAAAGGGGAATTTACTACGAAAATCAAATTGCAACGCCGGCAGAAAAAGAACCGACGCGATTAATATCTGTGTTGCGAGTACTGTTAATGCGGAACGAAACCGAATCCAAGCAGAGCGCTTGCTAGACAATACAAACTCCTTAATTATTAATTAAGCAACCATCGCCAATTCCCCCTCTTTTGACTTTTTAGTTTTGCCTGCACGAGAAGGAACATGACAAAGTCCACAGCGAAACTCGTTGTGCAAGTCGAGTGAATGTGCCACGAAATGCCCACCACATTCTGAACATTTCGCAAAAGTCAGCATTTTTCCATCAAAAAACCGAACCAAAGTCCAAGCACGAGTCAGTGACAATACGGCATCATCAGGTGAAACACAACTGACCTGTTCCAAATAAAGCCGGTAAGCTTTAATGATTGCGTCAATCCCGGAAATATCCGCATGCTCAACAAGGTAGCGATAAATATTCATAAACAGTGACGAATGAATATTTGGCTGCCAAGTCATAAACCAGTCAGCGGAAAATGGAAGCATACCCTTTGGAGGAGATACGCCCTTCAACTCTTTGTAAATTTTGAGCAACCGCTCCCGCGAAAGACTGGTCTCTGATTCTAGTAACTGCAGACGAGCACCAAGTTTCACTAATTCAATTGCGAGTTGAATTTCATTTGCTTCATTAACCACACTTTTGCCAGCCATCACACTCTCCTTCAACTAACCAGTGAAACCTGCAAGAAACTATATTACTGAATTTCTTCGACAGGTTGCGCCGCCATCAGAATGGCTGCATGAGAATGGGCCAGTGAGCGCTCTTTATTATAGTTTGTCAGCATGCAAAGAATTGCGCTGTCGTCGAAGCGAAACCTAGCAAGCATCATATTTGAACCTGCAAGCTTCAAAATTTGAGAGTTATTGAGACCTTCTATCAAATCAGCAATCTCTTTGCTGATACCAAGGCGAAAGATCGCCGAAGCCTTATCAGCACGAATCATTTGCTGCGCGAGCATCAGGTAACTGAGATTTGCATCGCGAATTTCAGCCATCATGTCATTTTGTGTCATTTTTAAACCCTCCTATCTGGATTCAAAGGGATTTCATTGCCGTTGAGACACATTGTGCGCAAGCCTGAAGATTGAGAATATTGGACAACTTCCGTATTTAAACCCAGAAAAACAAAAAGCCACACGTAGGAATATATCCTACATGCAGCATCTCTCGATTAATCAGACTCCAGATTTCCGAATAATCTCTTTATTTTCAACTACTTAGAGCAAGTTACACGGCATATAACTTCACTCTCAATTTATTTAACGGCACTAAAATCCAAAACTTTAGGGGTTGACGCTAAAAATATTTTTGACTCTGTTTGTATTAACGGCGCAACTTTCCAAAACTTTAGGCTTACATGAAAATATTTTTAAAAACTTTTAACTCCTGTGATTGTTAACGGCGCCCTTTCGTGAAACTTTAGGTTTCAAAGTAAAAAAATCCGCAAATTGCGGATTTTTTAGCCATAACCTGACTTACGACTGTCTCCACAAACACGGCTGCTTGTTTTGCTTATCAAGCCCATTCAACAAATTACTATGATCATCCAGTTCAGCCTGCGATGCAGGCATGACAATAATTTCTGGCAAAGGGGCCGAATCATCTTCGATAACCTGAAGGCTACTCTCCGGAGTCTCATCAACATCCATCATCAGACTATTCTGACCTCTCGACATCGCCAGAAAAACGTCTGCAAGTAATTCGGCATCCAGTAAAGCGCCATGCAACTGGCGATGCGTGTTTGATATTCCGTAACGATCACACAAGGCGTCAAGAGAATTCCTTTTACCCGGATGCAACTCTTTAGCTTGCACCAGTGTATCAGTCACTCCCGATACGTAATCGTCAAAACACCCAAGGTTTAACCTGCTAAATTCGGCATTCAAAAAACCCAAATCAAAGGGTGCGTTATGAATAACAACCTCTGCACCCTGTATGTACTTTATGAATTCGTCGGATATTTCTGCAAATTTTGGCTTGTCAGATAAGAATTCTGTAGTCAGTCCGTGAACCTGTAACGCTCCCTCCTCTGAGTCGCGCCCTGGATTAATGTATTGATGATAATTATTTCCGGTTAACTTGCGATCAATTAGCTCCACACACCCAATTTCAATTATCCGATTTCCATCTCTCGGATTAATACCCGTGGTTTCTGTGTCTAACACGACCTGACGAATCTGTGGTTTCATTATTTTTTGCATATCTTCTAGTGCTTAAGCCAGGTAATTTTGATCACCCGGCATCCCGACTCTCTGTTTTGCTCAGAACAGTAATCTGCATTCATTCCGATACCAGCCGCAAATAAAGTACCGGATTGGTTTGAAACTAAAGGCAATTGCATTCTGGTTGGTGCGGGGATACCCGCATCCTGATACAAGTGCTTAAGCGATCTAGACGGCCGCCCAACACCTATCCGCATCCGCTCCCCCCCCTGACGCCAATGCAAAGTAAGCAAATAGCCCGCCAACTCAAGCTCAGGTATTCCGTAGTCCGAATACTCGAACACCAAACGTCCACGGAATTCCGGAAAGCTGATTTCATTGTGTGAGTCCCAACAAAAACAACGAATCACCCCCCTGCTGTCCAAGTCATCTGGCAATTCAGACTGAAAACAAACTAAATCTCGATAAATGTAGACATACCCATTATCTATACCGATCCTGACTGACTGATCATTACTAACGGAAATGACCTGGCGCACAATCTCAGAAAGTTTTAACTCGGACGGCATCTGCACCGAAATTGATTTTAGCCAGCAGCGAAAAACTTGCATACGCTTTGCAGGAGATAAATTACGCAGAGCACTTCGGCTTAAACCGTCATCAACTCTGCACGAATTAAACTCCGCAGAAACATATTCAGCAAGTAAATCGGATGCCTCATTAAGCAATCTGCCACTTCGAGCGAACGCCTCTAGCGAACCCGGGCGTATTGATTCCAAAACGGGCAAGACCTGGTGTCGCAAAGCATTACGAAAGAACTTCGGGTTATCATTCGACTCATCAAATATATATTTGCAGCCGCATTGCGAAACATACGATTCAAGCAAATCACGCCGAACATCCAACAAAGGCCGAAATACGCGGACTCCATTAGTGCCCGCCAGCGGAAAATCTGCTTCAGCGCGCATACCACCTGCACCGTCAAGTCCGCTTCCACGCAACATTCGAATGAAAATAGTCTCAACCTGATCGTCCAGGTGGTGTGCAAACAAAACTGTTTCGATGCCGCTTTCTATCGCCATGTCTTTCAAAGCGACATAACGCTGCCTACGGGCTGCAGCCTCCAGGCCATCACCAGTTTCGTTAACCGTAATTTTTCTTGAACAAAACGATATTCCCATTGAACGTGCTTGCCGGTGGCAATGGTCCAGCCAGGAATCTGCGTTAGGACTCAATCCGTGGTGCACATGAAATGCACTCAGCGCAATTTTTTTCTGCGCACAATACGCAACAGCCAAATGCAAAAGGGCTGTTGAATCCAGCCCCCCGCTAAACGCCAGTGCCAATTTCAGTTCGCCGCCACTGACTGATACATGCCGCGAAATGTAATCATCCATCCGCTGACAGAATTGCTCTGCCAGCGCCGCACTTAATTCAACGTCATTCATTCCGACGTATTTGTTTCCTTGAACTTACCATACGCCATCAGTTTCTCATGGCGTGCAGCTAGCAGGTCACGAGTTTTTACGCCCTGGAACTGTCTCAAAGTATCAGCTAAGGCACGCTTCACGAGTGCACACATTTGCTTAGGATCTCGATGCGCACCACCCAAAGGTTCATTAATAATTTTATCGATTAAACCGAGCGCCTTGAGACGGTGAGCCGTCAAGCCAAGTGCCTCAGCGGCATCAGATGCACGATCAGACGTTTTCCAAAGAATCGAAGCACATCCTTCAGGGGAAATAACGGAATACGTCGCATACTGCAACATCAGAACGGCATCACCAACTGCAAGCGCCAGCGCCCCGCCTGAACCACCCTCGCCGATAATTGTTGTAATCAATGGTACTTTAAGCTCTGCCATGACATAAAGATTGTGACCAATCGCCTCAGATTGTCCACGTTCTTCTGCGTCGATACCAGGCCATGCACCGGTGGTATCAACGAATGTAAATACGGGAAGACCAAATTTCTCAGCAAGCTTCATCAAGCGCATTGCTTTACGATACCCCTCTGGCTTAGGCATCCCGAAATTACGTAATGCCCGTTCCTTTGTATCCCGCCCTTTTTGGTGACCAATCACCATACACGCCTGACCATTAAATCTGGCAAGACCGCCTACAATCGACTGATCATCAGAAAAAGTACGATCTCCGTGCAGTTCATGGAAATCTGTGAAAATCTGATTCACATAGTCCATTGTGTACGGACGCTGAGGATGGCGGGAAATCTGGGAAACCTGCCACGGTGTCAGCTTTGCATAAATATCTTTCGTCAGCATCTGACTCTTTTTCGACAGCCTCTCGATTTCTTCCGAGATATCTACCGCTGAATCGTCCTGCACAAAGCGCAGTTCTTCGATTTTAGTTTCAAGTTCAGCAATAGATTGCTCGAAGCTCAGAAAAGTCGTTTTAGTCATCGTGACTCCTTCACTCTACACGTGTTGTTGCTGCCATCATCGCATGCAATCCGGGTAGGATCGCGACGCAGATCAACAAATATTGTCTCTCATCCAGGCAGTAAATAGGTAAAAGACGGAATGAAATTCCATAAATCTTTTTTGACGGACGAGATTAGATATCAAAAACAGGGCATCTGTCCAGCCTAGAATACTTCCTCGAATTCATAAACCTGTGCATATCTGATGTACTTTCATTAAATAAATTGCAGGTACTGCACAAAATTGATGTATTACCAACTGATTCTGCCTAAATACGACCAGCCTCAGAACTTATTTGATAAGATGCTGTGATTCGTAATCTGTGCCTTTCAGACGCACGGTTTATTCCTAAGTAATAATCAAATTAATGAAACGCCAGCCTACTACAAGCATGAAACTCAGGAATCTCTTTTTGCTTTCTGCCGTCAGCAGCAGTCTTTTATTTTCAGGACTCAGTTACGCTGATGACGCTACTGATATCAGCCGCCTGCTGCGCACAGGTCAGACCGCCGAAGCATTGCAGCGTGCTGAGGCAGGACTTGCATCTAAACCGAAAGATGCGCAGTTGCGTTTTCTGAAAGGTTTGATTCTTACGGAACAAAACAAAAATGGCGACGCCATTGCTGTTTTCACCAAACTGACCGACGACTATCCTGAATTGCCGGAGCCTTATAATAATCTGGCGGTGCTGTATGCAGCAGCCGGTCAATATGATAAAGCACGGGCAGCACTGGAAATGGCAATACGCACCAATCCAACCTATGGTACAGCGCACGAGAATCTCGGCGATGTGTATGCAAAGCTGGCAAGCCAGTCCTACGATAAAGCATTGCAGCTTGACTCCAATAATGCCACAGCAAAACTCAAGCTGACCATGGTGCGTAATCTGGTAGGAAATACCAGCGGAGGCACAAATCCTAAAGTTGCTGCCAACAGCGCATCGGCGGTTGCCAGCGCTCCAAAGCCTGCTCCGGTAAAAACCGAAACCGAACCGGCAAAAGCTTCCGATCCTGCCAAAGCCAAACCGGCTCCTGAACCAGTCAAGGTTGCCGAAGCACCTAAAGTGAAACCTGCGCCTGCTGTAACACCGGACAAGGATGAAGACGAAGTCATGCGTGCGGTAGAGAACTGGGCAAAAGCCTGGAGTACACAGGATACATCTGCCTATCTGAATCATTACGCGAAAGATTTCCAGACACCAAAAGGCGAATCGCGTAAAGCATGGGCTGATGAGCGCCGCAGCCGCATTGAAGGTAAAGGCCGTATTTCTGTCAAAATTGAATCGGCAAAAGTATCCGTTGATGGCAGCAGCGCTTCTGTCAGCTTCCGCCAGATTTACACCTCAGACAAACTAACTGCGAATTCCCGCAAAACTCTGGTTCTGACACGTCAGGATGGGAAATGGCTGATTAAGCAGGAAAAAGCAGGCGGCTGATGTTTTCGTTTTTATCCGCTTCAAAGGCGCTGGTAAAGCCAGCGCCGGTTTTTTTTCGTCACTCCGTTATTACGGGTGTACTGATTTCCTCGTTTCTGGCTGGTTTTTACAGCAATGCTCTTGCAGCAAAACGCAATACCGATTCAGTGAGTTCGGTTACGCAGCCATCCGGCGTCAATCCGGATCAGTTGCTGATCGAAACTTATCAGGCCTTATCTAACAATCAACTGAATCAGGCGGAGCAAAAAATTGATGCTTTGCTTGCCGCATACCCGAATTACCAGCTGGCTCACTTGATTCGCGGTGACTTGCTGCTGATGCATACGCAGAAAGTGACTGGTTTCGGCGCAATGTCTCACGTGCCGCCGGACAAACTGAAAGAGTTGCGGGATGAAGCCGCGGCACGCCTGAAGGCCATTCAGTTTCGCCCAGGCCCGAATCAGGTTCCCCGATCCGTCCTGCAGTTAAGAGACGATCAGAAGCAAGTCATTGTGATTGACGCTAAAAAATCGCGACTCTTTCTGTTTGATCATCTCGGAAACCAGCAACTGCAACTCCGCAGCGATCACTACATCAGTCAGGGAAAATTCGGCGTCGACAAGCTCAAAGAAGGCGACCAGAAGACGCCACTTGGCGTGTATTACATTACCAGCCGCTTATCAGGAAGCAAATTACCGGATTTTTACGGTCCCGGCGCATTGCCACTGAACTATCCGAACGAGTGGGATAAAGTCAATGGCCGCAGCGGCTCCGGTATCTGGCTGCATGGTATGCCGTCCAACAGCTTCAGCCGCCCTCCGCTGGCTTCCGATGGATGTGTTGTACTGACCAATCCGGATTTTTTAAATATTGCGGCGCAAATTGAGATCGGGCGTACACCCGTGGTGATTGCGGAACAGCTGGAATTTACCAGCCGTGAAAAGCTGCAACAAGAACGCCAGCAACTTGCGCAAGTACAGGAAAGCTGGCGCCTGGATATGGAAAGCATGAATGCGAACCGGATTTTTGCGAACTACTCCCGCAATTTCCGTTCACCGCAGGGCGAAGATTTAAATAGCTGGTTTGCCAAGCAACGCCCGTCCTGGGAGGGCTGGAGCAACCCTGTTGTAAAACTGAAAGACATTACACAGTTTCGCTACCCTGCACGTGACGAAATGCTAGTCACCACGTTTACGATGGAACTGAGCTCCGGTCGCTCACACATGAGCACACGGAAACGTCAGTACTGGATCAAAGAAGCCACCAAATGGCGCATTATTTACGAAACCAATGTCTGAGGAGAACCAGATGAAATTATCCCGCAGAATCACTATCGCAACACTGATGCTGGCCTGTGCTTTTCCGGCAATAGCGGCTGACCAGCCACACCCGAAAGTGTCGCTGAAAACCAATATGGGTGAAATCGTGATCGAACTGGTGCCTGAAGCAGCGCCGGTAACGGTTGAGAATTTCCTCAAATATGTGCGTTCAGGTCATTACAAGGGCACCTTGTTTCATCGCGTTATCGACGGCTTTATGATTCAGGGTGGAGGCTACACCAAAGGTTTAAAAGAGAAACCAACCGGCAAGCCGATTCCGCTTGAGGCTCGCCGTGCGCTGGAAGCCGGATTGAAAAACGACATCGGCACTATCGCGATGGCACGTACTCAGGACCCGAACTCTGCCTCCGCACAGTTCTTTATCAACGTGCGTGATAACGAATTTCTGAATCATCAGATCCTGCCCGATGGTGATCCGGTTGAATTTGTTTTCCGCGGCACACCAATCGTCAAACCACGCGCTCAGGCGCTGATGGCGACTGCCGGCTATACGCCGTTTGGTCGCGTCATTAAAGGGATGGATGTCGTCGAAAAAATTAAGCTCGTCGAGACCGGCAGCACTGGCGGCATGCAGGACGTTCCGAAAAAAGACGTCGTCATTGAATCCGCGACTGTAATAAAATAAGACTTTCGTTTGAAATTTTGTAAAGGACAATCATGGCCGTATTACTGACCACCAACCATGGCAACATGAAAATTGAACTGGATGCTGAAAAAGCACCGAAAACAGTTGCAAACTTCCTCGCTTATGTCGAGTCCGGTCATTACGACAACACGATTTTCCATCGTGTTATCAATGGTTTTATGATTCAGGGTGGTGGTTTTGCTCCGGGCATGAAGCAAAAAGACACACAAGACCCTATCGAAAATGAAGCAAAGAACGGTTTGAAAAACGAAATGTACACGCTGGCAATGGCACGTACGTCGGCTCCTCACTCCGCTTCTTCCCAGTTCTTTATCAACGTCGCTAACAACAGCTTCCTGGACTATCCGGGTCAGGATGGCTGGGGCTACTGCGTATTCGGCAAAGTGACTGAAGGCACTGACATTGTCGACAAAATCAAAGGCGTTAAAACAACACGCGCAGGCATGCATGCTGACGTGCCGGTTGAAGATGTCGTCATCATCAAAGCTGAAATCGTCTGATCTGACTGACAGGCTTTGATTGTGACTGAACACGTTTACTCCTGTTCAGACATCAGTACAGCGCAACCCTCTGTGGTTGCGCTGTTTGTTTCTGATGTCCATTTATCGGCAGATATACCCGCGACCACACACGCTTTTCTGCAATTCCTGCAGGGGCCTGCCCGCGCTGCGCAGGCGCTGTATCTGATGGGGGATATGTTTGAGTACTGGGTAGGTGATGATGATATCAATGACCATTACCATCAATCCATTTGCGCTGCCTTGCTCGACTGCACAAACGCAGGAATTCGTCTGTACTGGATGCATGGAAACCGTGATTTTCTGGTTGGTGCGGATTTCGCTGATCGCTGCGGTCTGCAATTGCTGCCCGAAACACAGAGCTTGCGCGCCGGAGATAAAACCATTGTCATTACGCATGGTGATGCGGAATGCACCGGCGACCTGGCTTACATGCAGTTTCGCAAGCAAGTGCGCAACTCACAGTGGCAACAGCAGTTTTTATCACAGCCATTAGAAAAACGGCGTGACATTGCAAAGCAGATGCGTGCCCAGAGTCAGCAAAAACAATCAGCTGCAATGGTGCTGAGCGATGTTGATGAAGATGCGGTAAGCAGCTTAGCTAAGGCGCATCAGGCACACATTCTGATTCACGGCCACACACACCGCCCTGCCCTGCATCAGTACGCAGACTTCAGCCGTTATGTGCTGCCTGACTGGGATTGCGATCATGCGGCCAGTCCGCGCGGTGGCTGGCTCGCATTATTGTCGGATGGCGGTCTGCAGGCTTACGACGTTCACGGTGAAGCAATACAACTGCCAGTCAACCGGCACACTGCTTAAACTTCCGCCAGACATCCTCCCTGAATCCGGATCTGTCGCACACAGCGTGCGGCAATTGCCGGATCATGAGTCACCAGCACCAGCGTGGAGCCGAACTCCCGGTTCAGACTAAACATCAGCTCCATCACGGCCTGCCCTGTTTGCGCATCGAGACTACCGGTCGGTTCGTCGGCGAACAGAATTGCCGGACGTGTCACAAAAGCCCGCGCCAGCGCTACCCTTTGCTGCTCACCGCCGGATAAGAATTTCGGATAATGCTTCAGGCGCTGCCCCAGACCAACCTGCTCCAGCATCGCCGCTGCTTTGCTGCGCGCATCCGGATCGCCGCGTAACTCCAACGGCAGCATGACGTTTTCCAGAGCGGTTAAATGCATCAGCAACTGAAACGATTGAAAGACAAAGCCCACATGCTGTTTGCGGAACACTGCACGCTGGTCTTCTGTCAGTGCAAAAATATCCTGTTGCTGCAGCAGAACCTGACCACTGCTCGGCAGATCCAGTCCGGCCAGAATACCGAGCAAAGTGGATTTACCGGAACCGGAAGCACCAACAATCGCCAGCGATTCTCCCTGCATCACGTTAAAATGAATATCCTTCAGAATCTCCAGCGATCCGCTGGAATCCTGCACGGTTTTGTGCAGATGACTGACTTGTATTGCTAACCCGTTTGTTAACCCTGCGTTTTCTGTCATGCTGACTTTCCTGAAAAAATACGTTCGCGGTATTCCTGTTATTTTTGTGTGGCTAGGGCTGCTGGTAATGCCAGCCAGCGCACATTCTGCCGGAAAAACCCTGCTTGTGCTTGGTGACAGCTTATCGGCCGAATATGGCTTACCACGCGGTAAAGGCTGGGTCGCTTTGCTGGATGCCCGGCTACAGCAGCAGTTTACCGGCTGGCAGGTCAGCAATGCCAGCATCAGCGGGGAAACCACTGCCGGAGGCAAATCCCGCTTGCCCGCATTACTGAAACAACATCAGCCGGATATTGTGATCATCGAACTCGGCGGTAACGATGCCTTACGCGGACTAGCGCTGGAGCATACCGAAAACAATCTGCGCGAAATGGTGCAGGCATCAAAAAAAGCCGGTGCCAGCGTGTTGATTCTGGGTATGCGTATGCCGCCGAATTATGGCAGCCAGTACACAGAAAAATTCAGTGCTTTGTTTGCACAGGTCGCCCGACAGGAAAAAACTGCGCTGCTGCCGTTTTTTCTCGACAAAGTAGCGGATAAGCCGGACTGGTTTCAGGCAGACCGCATTCACCCGAATACGCAGGCACAACCACAGATGCTGGACAATGTGTGGCCGCATCTCGAACCTTTGCTGAAAGCCAGAAAGAAATGAAGTATCCGGAATTGCTGACGCTGGAAGAAACGCTGGCGCAACTTGATCAGTTTGACGGCATTATCGATGCCCGCTCCCCGGCTGAATACGCTGAAGATCATTTGCCCGGCGCAATCAATTTACCTGTACTTGATAACGAGGAACGTATCCGCATCGGCACCATGTATAAACAAACCGGTGCATTTGAAGCCAAGCGTCTGGGTGCTGCGCTGGTTGCGGCGAATATTGCACGTCATCTGGAAAATCAATTACAGGACAAACCGCGTGAATGGCGGCCACTGATTTATTGTTGGCGCGGCGGTAACCGCAGCGGATCGATGGCCCATATTTTTGCCCGCATCGGCTGGCCGGTTGCGCAACTGCAAGGCGGCTATCAGTCTTTCCGCCGCCGTGTGCATGCGGAGTTACCGCAGCTGGTGTCACAAGTCAGCTGGAAAGTCATTTGCGGGCCGACCGGCAGCGGTAAATCTGCGCTACTGGAAACGCTGGCAGCACAAGGTGCGCCGGTGCTGGATCTGGAGCAACTGGCCAGTCATCGCGGCTCTTTGCTCGGGGCATTACCGGGCACGGTGCAGCCATCGCAAAAGCAGTTTGAAAGCCAGATCTGGTTACGACTGAAACAAGCTGCAGGCAAAACCCTGTATGTGGAATCGGAAAGTAAAAAAGTCGGCAATCTGCGCGTACCGGATTGTGTGATGGAAGCGATCCGCGCCGCTGAGTGCGTATTCATTGAAGCGCCGTTTGAGGAGAGAGTGCGTTTCCTGTGCGACAGCTATCCGCACTGGATGCAGCAGCCGGATGTGTTATGCGAGCGCTTATCGCATCTGGCAGTGCAGCACGGGAATCAGCAAGTGCAGGTATGGAAGGAGATGGTTCAGCAGGCTGCCTTCCGCGAACTGACGGCTTCGCTGCTGGAGCAGCATTACGATCCGTCCTATCGCAAGTCGATGGCGAAGAATTTTGGCAAGTTGCAAACGGCGCGCACGATCTCACTGGCCGATTTGCAGGCAGACAGTCTTCAATCTGCAGCCATGCAATTGATTCATCAGAGCTGAAGCCTCCCGCACTGCAAGTACCACAAGCGCCATCGCCAATGTAAGCAAGGGGATGGCGCTGACAACCACACGAACCAAGCTCAACGGAACTCAGAGAAGCCCGGAGAACCTTTTTCGCACCAAATTTGTGCGAAATGCGGTATTTAGCAGAGTAAAAAGTGGCTTTTTCATGGACGTCCGCATGAACTCTGGCTCTCCAAGGGGGTATCAAAACAGGTAAATGCGGATTTCTGCACAACCGAGAGCTGATCAGCCCTCTTTATCATCCAGAATACGCTGCCCCTCATCTTCCAGATTTTCAAACTGACGGCTGTTAATCGCCCACCAGAACACTGCGCCAATCGCAAACACCAGTAACAGACTGACCGGCACCAGCAAATACAAAATATCCATGCATTACTCCGTAGCGTCATCGGTCAGCTGATATTCCGGCTGCGACAACAGATATAAACGCAGCGCATTCAGCACCACAATCAGCGAACTCAGCGACATACCGAGCGCCGCATGCCAGGGTTCCAGCCAGCCAATGACGGCGGCCGGAATAGCGACCAGATTGTACAGAATCGCCCAGCCCAGATTCTCACGGATCAGGCGGAAGCTGTAAGTGGCTGCACGGACACCGTAACTCAGATCCGGCAAACGGTTAGATACCAGCAGCAAATCACTGCGGGTCTGGGAAATCGCAGCGCCCTGCCCCATCGCCACTGCCACATCGGCAATCGCCAGTACAGGGCCATCATTCATGCCATCGCCCACCATCACCACTTTCGCACCTTGCCGCTGCAAGTTCTGCACCCAGGCAAATTTTGCTTCCGGCGTCATTTGCGCATGTGCTTCCTGAATACCGGTCAGCGCGGCAATCTGCGCAACGGGTTCCGGCTGATCACCGGATAACAAACAAATCTGCTTACCGGCGGAGCGAAGTTGCTGCAATGCATCCACCGCGTCATCGCGCAACTGATCCTGCAACAGAAAAGCGGCGAGTACCTGCTGTGCGCTGACCAGCATACTGACCGTTTTTCCCTGCCAGTCAGCTGGCATTTCCGGCATATGCCCGAGCAAACCAGCAACAAAGCGCGGCTGACCGAAACGGTAAGTCACACCATCCACCACTGCCTCAATACCGCCACCGGCCACTTCCTGCATTTGCTGAACCTGCGCCGGATGATTTCCCTGTTGCGCGATCAGATAATCCGCCACCGACCTTGCCACCGGATGATGTGAAGCCGCCGCAATCCCCAGCGCCAGCGGCATCACGATGGCGGCATCGACTTCACATTGCACCGCCTGCACCTGCAACTTACCACTGGTCAGCGTACCGGTTTTATCAAACACAATATGCGTAGCCTGTGCCAGCCCCTGTAAAGCCTTACCGGATTTCACCAGTACACCGTTCTTTGCCATCAGGCCTATAGCGGCCGCCATTACCCCCGGCGTTGCCAGCGATAAAGCACAAGGGCAAGTCACGACAATCACACTGATCGCAATCCACAGCGCACGCTCAGGCTGAATCTGCCACCAGACCAGTCCGCTGACCAGCGCAACCAGCATGATGATCATCAGGAAACGGCTGGCATGGCGGTCTGCCAGCAATACGATTGCCGGTTTTTCACTGGCCGCGCTTTCCATCATGCTGATCAGGTGTCCGAGACGGGTTGCGTGGCCGGTTTGTTCTGCACGCATAATCAGACGGCCTTGCAGATTCACGCTGCCTGCCGTCAGGCTGTCTCCGCTGGCTTTGCTGACCGGATGCGACTCGCCAGTCATCAGCGCCTCATCACAGGCACTGTCACCTTCCAGGACCACGCCATCTGCCGGAATCTGATCTCCCGGCAATACCAGAAGCACATCACCGGTATGCAGCGCGCGGGCATCTGTCAGTTCTTCTTGCTGATGATCAGGATAATTTTTCAGACGCCGCGCCTGTACCGGCTGCAACTGGGTCAGAATGCGCAAGGCACGGGTCGCTTTATGCTGCACGCGCTGCTCAATCCAGCGTGCGCCGAGCAACAGAAACACAAACATAATCGCGGAATCGTAATACACCGCACCGCCACGGAAAGTGGTCCAGACACTGGCAAAAAAGGTCAGCAGAATCCCCAGAGAGACCGGCACATCCATGCCGATATGGCGCAGCTTCAGATCACGCCAGGCAGCGCGGAAGAATGGCAGCGCACAGAAAAATACCACCGGCACTGAAATTGCCATGCTCGCCAGCTTCAGTAATAAATCCTGATCCGGCGTCAGCTCGCCGTCCGCAGTCGGTACTGGTACCAGATAGGAAGGCCAGGCGAACATCATGACCTGCATCATGGCAAACCCGGCAATAAAAATACGTAGCAAGGCCATCCGGTTTTGCTTTCTGACCTGCTCGTCAGCCTCCTGCCCGGCCGGATAAGCGCCATACCCCAGTCCAACAATCGCATTCAGAATGTCACGCAAATCCAGGCGCTGACCGTCATAATGCACCGCTGCGGTATGGGTTGCAGGCTGGATGCGGAAAGACGCAATACCGGGCAATTGTTGCAGACGGAATTCGATCAGTTGCACGCATGCAGCGCAGTGCATGCCGGAAATGGCGAGCTTTTCGGTCAGTATGGAAGAGGCAGGATCAGACAGCGGCGCAACCGGCCCTGTCGCAGAGAGTTGTTCAGACATGCGTTGCTTATTTCCCGGACGGTGCCTGACGCTCTGCCAGATAGGCGTCGGTCAGAAGATTTTTTTCAACGGTTTTCAGGATTGTCAGGCAGCCGCGACAACACACCGGCTGCTGCTGCCCATTGAATGGCACATACAATACCTGACTCTCGCGGGCAGTTTCGCCGCAATGATAACAGGCGATCCTGGCTCCGGAAGATTTTCCGAGGCCGAACCAGTCAAACATGGAAGTCAATACACGCATGGTTGCCTACACAATAACACCACCCTGATGCATGCTAACCGATCAGAACAGATCAGTGTTGATCTGACACAAATACCCGCATTGCACCGGTGATTTGTTAGCAAACAACCTCGCTAAGGTTTGTTTTGCACAAACAAAAAGGCGGTAGCATTGCACCACCGCCTTTCTGAGCACTGCACCATTCATGGGGAGAAACCGAAAGCTTCTCAAACTTCCGCCACAGCGGATCGTTATTACACAGATTGTCAGAACTTCAGATACGAATTACAAATTTACCACTTACAAATCAACTACTCACAAATTTACTTCTGGCAACACATCAACTACATAACGAACATCAATACAAAAGCTACACAACTAACAGGCAAAAACAAATTACCGCGCCTGTGCAACCGGTCAGCCTCGTCAGGGGTAAAACAGCTGGTTGAGGTTAAGAGCCTGAGAACTGCGCCGATCACGCTTCTAATATAGCCCTGTTGCCGCTAACGCCCAAGAAAAATATAGCTATACAATCGCCAGAGCAGATTGAAAAAATCAACTAAATGATTCTGCAGATTAGTGTAACTTGAAGGTTTTATCTTTCAGCATAGTGCTTGCCATGCCGCTGCCAACGGAAGCACCGAATTTCTTCAGCACACGTTCCGGCAACCCTTCCTGACGGGTATAGTCGACGATATCTTCTGCCTTCACGACATCGCGCGCCACAGATTCAACAGTACCAAAACCATCTGCAAGCCCCATATCGACAGCCTTGCTGCCAACCCAGAATAATCCGGAAAAAGTCTCTGGTGTTTCTTTCAGACGCTGACCACGACCTTTACGCACGGCATCAATGAACTGTGCATGAATTTCATTCAGCATGTTTTGAGTGTAGGTCTTTTGCTTTTCTGTCTGAGGCAAAAACGGATCCATCATGCCTTTGTTTTCGCCAGCAGTCATCAGCCGTCGCTCCACGCCGAGCTTGCTCATCAACCCCGAAAAACCAAAACCATCCATCAGCACACCAATGGAACCCACGACGCTGGCTTTATCCACGTAAATAGCATCCGCTGCCGCCGCCACATAGTAGCCACCGGACGCACAGATTTCCTCAACCACGACGTAAAGCTTTTTCGCAGGATATTTGTCGCGCAAACGGACGATTTCGTCATTAATCATCCCAGCCTGCACCGGACTACCACCAGGGCTATTAATTCTCAGAATCACAGCCTGCGCAGTATCATCGGCAAAAGCACGGTCAAGTGCAGGAATAATTTCGGCAGCACTGGCCGTACTATCCTCTTCAATCGAACCAGTCAATTCAACCAGGGCTGTATGCGGACCTGGTGGCGGCGTATCTTCCGCAGAAATATTCTGAAATTTGTAGATTGCACCCAGTGCAACCGTCAGAAAGGCAAACCGGAAAAAAATATTCCAGCGACGTCTTGCCTTCTGTTCCTTCAGTGTTTCCAGTGCCAGTTGTTCCAGCAGTCTGCGCTCCCAACCAGCTTCCTTTTGATCTGTTTGCGGTTTATCTGACTCCAGCATGCTCATATCCTTCAGGCGATCACAGCGGAGACATAATCATCCGGATACCAGCGAACTTGACCTTCAGCCTCTTCCAAGATCAGCTTACGTAAACGACTGCCCTTGCATGGCCCACCCGCACAATAGCCGCTTTCCGGCTCATATACTGCACCATGAGTGGAGCACATAATGTACAAGCCACTGGATTCCAGAAACTCACCGGGTGCCCAGTCCAGTTCGATAGGCACGTGCGCACAGCGATTCAGATACCCATGTACTTGTCCGCCAAACCGGATAACAAAGCCCGTCGCCTCGTCACTGCCTGCAGTAACCGGAAAGCGCACACCTTTTCCACCCTCTTCCAGCGCATCCGATGCGCAAATGAAAACGGACTCCATCCGACTATCTCCTAAAATCTGAAATTTAAGCGTGCTCGTTCAGCCACACATGTAAATCCTGTATGGATTTTGCAGAATACAGCGGCATCATTTCTGCCAGCTCATCGGCCGGATGCGCACCAAATTCCACAGCAACACCAGCGGCACCCGCATTTTTTGCCATCAGCAAATCATGCGTTGTATCGCCGATCATCACAGTGCGGCGCATGTCCTGCCCGAGTTCGCGTGTAATTTCCTGCAACATTGCAGGATGCGGCTTGGAGAAGGTTTCATCCGCACAGCGGGTTGCATCAAAAACCGATGTGAGATTTGCCGTATGCAGGGCACGGCTGAGTCCGACACGGCTTTTGCCAGTGGCAACGGCCAGAAAATAACCTTGCTGAGATAAATCATCCAGCATGTCGCGCACGCCGGTAAACAAAGTCAGCTCATGATCACGGGTCAGATAATGAAACCGGTAACGCTCTACCATTTTGGCGTGCATACGGGAATCAACATCCGGCAACACTGCCTGCATCGCTGCAGGCAGAGACAAACCAATCACAAACGCAGCAGCTGAGTCCGCCGGCACAGGCAAGCCCAGATCTTTTGCAGCAGACTGTATGCATTTGACGATGGTCGGCGTACTGTCCATCAGTGTGCCATCCCAGTCAAACACCAGTAAATCAAATTGTTTTTTTGCCATTTTGCTATGCGGATTCAATCTCTGAACCCGTATTTATCTGTTAATCAGTGATGATACCACTGAACAGCAAATTGCTTTTTCCGCATGGAAATTCAGTGCAAAGATTGCAAAAATGCCTCACATTCCGGAGGCAATGCTGCCCTGACCGTGACCGGTTTTTCAGAAACCGGATGGATGAAGGTAATCTGATGCGCGTGTAGAAACATACGCTTCAGCGCCCCACGGTCCGCAGCGGCTTTTTGCAACGCCTTATTCAGCGTGAAATCACCATACTTATCATCACCCGCGATCGGAAAGCCGCTGGAAGCCAGATGCACGCGAATCTGATGTGTACGCCCGGTCTTCAGCTCCGCTTCCAGCAATGCAAATTGCTGCCATTTTTTCTTCAGAGAAAAAATGGTGTGCGATGGCTGACCACCTTCCTGCACCCGCACGCGGCGCTCACCATCCGGCGTTGTGTATTTAAATAATGGCAACTTCACGTGCTGACGCTGATTTTTCCAGTCACCGGTGACCAGCGCAAAATAACGCTTATCGGTTACGCCATCGCGCATCTGTTCATGCAAATGGGTCAGCGCAGTGCGCTTTTTGGCGATCAGCAAAATACCGGAGGTTTCCCTGTCAAGCCGGTGCACCAGTTCCAGAAATTTTGCATCAGGACGTGCGGCCCGCAACTGCTCGATCACACCGTAACTGACACCGGATCCGCCGTGCACTGCCACGCCTGCCGGTTTATCAATGACCAGCAGTGTCTCATCTTCGAAAAGAATCGGAAATTCGAGCTTAGGTACAACTGCAGGCGTTGCACTAGCAGCAACACGCACAGGCGGAACGCGTACAACATCACCTTCCACAAGACGGTAAAGCTGATCGACACGTCCTTTATTAACCCTGACTTCCCCTGACCGCAAAATCCGATAGACATGACTCTTAGGAACACCCTTACAAATCCTGAGCAGAAAATTGTCTATACGCTGCCCGGCTTCCTCTGAAGAAATCGTCATCAGCCTGACTTGCGGCTGAACTGAAGGCTCCGACATTGATGATGCCTGCTGCGTTTTTTTTTGGTTTTGCAGATTATTTGTCGCTAAGTCCTTCATTTTGAATATATAATCATTTTCGCCTGAGATACTTCAGGCCGTGTAATAGAAATAAACAGCTATTTTACACAGGGGCGGGCCAGACAGCCTCGTCCGTTTGAAAATTAAGCGAAAAGTAAGTACGCAGCATGCCTGTGGCCGCCGTGGTCTTGACCGGTTGTCACTTCCGGGTGAAGTCCGGGCATGCGGGCGACGAGTAGCGTAGTGAGAGGATTTTTCGGATCAGCTATTGCCCTTTGCAGGCTGGTACGAATTGATTAGTTAGCTAGTACAGTAGGCGATTTAGCCAGAAACAATACAAGAAGATTGCCTGGCATCAAGTTGCTCATCGCCTGGCGCACCGTGCTCAGATAAAGTAGCAGCGTGTTGCGCGGGGGACGTGTGCACTCGACCTCGAAGATGTTACTAATAGGTTAATCATTTGCGCCCCGCGCAAAAGAAGACCGGTTGCAATGCCGCTGTTTCAGCTTTTGCTGACAGCGCATGTACCTTTCTTTTTGCGGGCAAGCTGCCCGACAGTCCCTCCGGTCTTTACTCTGATCCCCGTGTACTTTGATAGTTAATGTTATCCGCCTCGGAACCTGAGGCCATAACAATAAGAGATGACCACCAGGTCACGGAGTCAAATACATGAAAAGAATGTTGTTTAACGCAACCCAGCAAGAAGAGCTGCGCGTTGCGATTGTCAACGGGCAAAAACTCATTGACATCGATATCGAGACCGCCGGTCGCGAATTACGCAAATCCAACATCTACAAAGGGGTTATCACCCGCATCGAACCATCCCTTGAAGCCTGTTTCGTCAACTACGGCGAAGAACGTCACGGCTTCCTCCCGTTTAAAGAAGTTGCCCGTTCCTATTTCCGCGAAGGCGTGGATGTCCGCAATACCAATATCAAAGAGGCATTGCGCGAAGGTCAGGAAATCATGGTGCAGGTTGAAAAAGAAGAGCGCGGCAATAAAGGTGCCGCACTGACTTCTTTTATCTCACTGGCTGGCCGCTATCTGGTCCTGATGCCAAACAATCCGCGCGGTGGTGGTGTTTCCCGCCGTGTTGAAGGTGAAGATCGTCAGGAACTGCGTGAAACCATGGATAAACTGGACTTACCGTCCGGCATGTCTGTGATTGCACGTACTGCCGGCATCGGCCGTAACGTGGATGAACTGCAATGGGATCTGGACTATCTGCTGCAATTGTGGCGCGCGATTGAAGGTGCGGGCAAAGCTGCGCCGGGCGCATTCCTGATTTATCAGGAATCGTCTCTGGTCATCCGCGCTATCCGCGACTATTTCCAGCCGGATATCGGTGAAATTCTGATCGACACGGACGACATTTACGACCAGGCTCAGCAGTTTATGAGTCACGTAATGCCGGACATGGTGCACCGCGTGAAGCGTTACAGCGATGACGTGCCGCTGTTCTCCCGCTTCCAGATCGAACATCAGATCGAAACTGCCTACAGCCGCACCGTGCCGCTGCCAAGTGGCGGCGCGATCGTCATCGACCATACAGAAGCACTGGTTTCTGTGGACGTGAACTCGGCACGTGCAACCCGTGGCGGCGACATCGAAACCACCGCACTGAATACCAACCTGGAAGCTGCCGAAGAGGTAGCGCGTCAGCTCCGTCTGCGCGATCTGGGCGGTTTGATCGTGATCGACTTCATCGACATGGAAAACCCGAAAAATCAGCGCGAAGTGGAACAACGCCTGAAAGATGCACTGCGCTACGACCGCGCCCGTGTACAAATGGGTAAAATTTCCCGCTTTGGCCTGATGGAATTATCGCGTCAGCGCCTGCGCCCTTCTCTGTCTGAAGGCAGTCATGTGACCTGCCCGCGTTGTAATGGCACCGGCCATATCCGCGACACTGAATCTTCTGCATTGCAAGTCCTGCGCATTATTCAGGAAGAAGCAATGAAGGAAAATTCTGCAGCGATCCATGTTCAGGTACCGGTTGATGTTGCAGCCTTCCTGCTGAACGAAAAACGCGGCGAGATTCTGAAAATTGAAACACGCCATCGCGTGATTGTGATCCTGATCCCTAACAAGCATCTGGAAACACCACATTACAAACTCGATCGTCTGAAGCACGATGATCCTCGCCTGGAAGATCATCAGGCCAGCTACACAATGGCCGAGCAGGCTGACACCGATATCGGCTACGCAAAACGCCAGAAGGAAGAAGCAAAACCGCGTCAGGAAGCTGTGGTGAAAAGCATCACGCCTGAGACAGCACCGATTGTTGAGCGCAAAGAAACACCTGCGCCAGCACCGGCGGCAGCTGCACCTGCGCCTGCTCCGGTTGGTTTCTTTGGCAAACTGTTTGGCTTCCTGTTCGGCAAATCAGAATCTGCACCGGCCGCGAATGCACCGGAAGTAACTGAAGAGAAAATTGCCGAGCGTGACCGTAACCGCAACGCCCGCCAGTCTCAGCAACAGCGTAACCGTAATCGCCGTGGCCGAGACCGTGACGAGCGCGAAGAGCGCCCGGCAGGTCGTCCTGAAAAGGAAAAAGCGGAAAAAGCTGACAGTAACAAGCAGCAAGGTGCAGACAATGCACGTCAGCAACAAAAACCGCAAAAACCTGCACGCGAGGAACGGGAAAACCGCGAACCACGTGAGCAGCGTGAGCCGAAAGAAGCCCGCGAGCCACGCGAACAACGTGAACCTCGTGAGCAACAGGAAACCCGTCGCGAACGTGCACAACGCCTGCGTGAAGAGAAGAAAGAAGCACTGCTGACATCCGATATCAAAGCGGATGAAACTGCTCTGGCTCCTTTGCAAACGCACGAAGATCCTGTTCCGGTTGAGGTAATGCCTGCGACACCGGGTGCGCAAAATGAGCCTGGCGAAGAAGGTGGCGAAGAACGCCGCCGTCGCCGTCGCCGTGGCGGTCGTAACCGTAACCGTCGTGACCGCGAAAATGGCGACACAAGCGATCTGAGCGAAAGCAATGAAAGCGGTGATGACCTGTCCGTCGCTGAAACTGGCGCGCCAGTGGAAGTCAGTGCTCCGGTAACGATCACGGAACAGTTTGCCAGCCCGGTCACTCCGGTTGCAGTTGAAGCTCCGGCAGCAGAAATGATCTCTGCACCGGTGGTTGAAGCACCGGCTGTTACCGACGTACCTGCGGCGGCCGCACCGGCTGCAGAGGCAGCGATAACAGTCGTTGAAGTCAGCGCACCAATCGAAATCGTTGCGCCGGTTGCTGTTGAGACAACGGCTGCTGCAACGGAAGCAGCGCAGGCACCGGCTGTTGCAACTGAACCTGTTGCACCTGCTGAGCCGGTTCAGGCGTATCAAATGCCGCTGGCAGCACTGGAATCGATGCTGGCTGCGGTTGGCCTGGTCATGGTATCCACAGATCCGGAAAAATGGCGTGTTGCGCAGGAAGAAGCTGCTCGTCGTCCAGTACCGGTCCGCGTTCCGCGTGAACGTAAACCTGCTGTCGTACTGGATGTAGGCCCGCTGATTCAGGTCGAAACCCGTCGCTGATCTGTCCTGTTCAGGAGAGCATCAAATCTCACGCCCTCCTGACCTGAACTGTACTGCAGTACGTAATAAAAAATCCGGGTATCAACCCGGATTTTTTATTCCTGCCTGACTATCAGGTAGCGCAAATAGCATTCAGTGTAATTTCTGATGCAGTTTCTGAATTCCGCGCCATACCAGAAATCCAGTCACCGGTAAGGCAATGCCTGTCAGCAAATCCGTGTTCAATGGTAAGCCTGCAGCCTTAAGCCCCTTAGCAACATAGGAAATCAGACCCACCGCGTAATAAGTAATCGCGGCGACCGATAATCCTTCAACCGCCTGTTGCAAACGCAATTGCTGCGCTGCTCTCGCATTCATACTTTGCAGGATCTGACGATTTTGCTGTTCCTGCACGATACCGACCCGGGTACGTAACAGATCATTGGTTTGCGCAATCCTTGCCGCCAGCGCTTCCTGCCTGCGCACGATCGATTCACATGTTTGCATCGCAGGTGCCAGACGCCGCTCCATAAATTCTGCGATGGTCGGCAAACCGTCAATGCGCGACTCACGTAACTCCGCGATCCGCGCCTTTACCAATTGAAAATAGGCTCTGGAAGCTGCAAAGCGGTAACTGTTGTCCACTGCCAGCTTTTCCATTCTGGAAGCCAGTGCAGTCAGTTGATGCAGAATTTGCTGTTCGAGCTCAGTGTTTTGCACCTGACTCTGATCCAGT
Organism: Cognatundibacterium luofuense; assembly: GCF_018139685.1. Taxonomy (GTDB): domain Bacteria; phylum Pseudomonadota; class Gammaproteobacteria; order Burkholderiales; family Burkholderiaceae_D; genus Undibacterium; species Undibacterium luofuense. The sequence continues at coordinate 111,145 of NZ_JAGSPN010000009.1, read as the reverse complement.
GCCGGCATCGACGCCACCAGACTGGTCAGCTCTGTTTCCATCTGATTCAGTACCGGGCCGGATTGCTGTGCCAGCGGCAATCCAAGCAACGCCATCATGCGGTAAGTATCGATTTCCAGTATGCGCTGCACCATGCGTCCGGCCTGCTGCGCAATGAAAGCGCGGTCCCGCAAAACAAATCGTGTAAAGCCATCCGGATGCACAGCAAAATCGGTCAGGAAGGTGCCACGCTCCAGCACAACGCTCCCTGCCAGCATCCTTCCGGCACCCAGCGTCGCAGCATCATGGCTGAATACAAAATCATCGGGCTGCGGAATCAGAATCAGATGCGACGCCGCGAGCACCTTTGACTGCAACTGATTCAGCCAGCTTTGCGGCAGGTGTTGCAGTACCGTCGCAAGAAATGCATTCTCACCTTCCGCATTTGCAGACTCGCCAACACCGGCTACAAAGGTATAGCTGGCAAATTCGGTATGGCATTCCCATTTCAGCCGGAACGCAGGAAAGGCATGATAAAAATATTTTGCTTCTGTGAGCGGTGGCGTGACACCGAAATAATGGCACAGCGTTTGCAGTAAATTGTGCTGGCGCTGCAGATTGGTAGCGACATCCGACACCGTACTACTGTCGCAAACGGCAATATGGGTCAGCACTTCCGGCGTTTTTAATTCAATAAAAGGTCGGGAGTGCAGCTCAGCTGCAAGTGGAATCCGTAACGGATGACTGAGCATAGTCGTGTCGGGCACCATAAATCCTCAGGAAACGGGTTGCGGGTAAGTAACATCCAGAATCGTCAGTTCTTCAATACCGGAAGGTGTGCGCAGTATCACGGTATCGCCAATGCGGGACTTCGTCAGTGCGCGCGCAACCGGCGCAATCCAGCTGATTTTTCCCTGCAAGGGATCAAACTCATCGATACCGACGATGGTAATCGTGTTCTCGTCACCATCCTGATTTTCATAAGTAACCATTGCGCCGAAGAACACCTGATCAGAGCCATGATGAATGCCGGGATCAACGACCTCCGCCTTATCCAGACGTTTTGTCAGAAAACGAATACGCCGGTCGATTTCTCGCAGGCGGCGCTTACCGTACAGATAATCACCATTTTCAGAACGGTCACCGTTAGAAGCGGCCCAGGAAACAATGCTGACAACTTCAGGACGCTCGACATCCATCAGATGCAAAAACTCCTCCCGCATCCGGCGATGTCCTTCCGGTGTCATGTAGTTTTTACTTCCGGCCGGAATCGCAGGTGCGCCGAAATCATCGTCGTCATCCTGATCACTTTCTTTCACAAATGCTTTGCTCATTTTTTTCAAACATCCGAACTAGATCAAATATCATCGCAATCGCTTACCAGAGCTTGCGCAAGCCTTATAAAATAAAGTACTGCTCGTCTGAGCGATTAAGTAACGCTGACGTTGGCGGCAATGCTTCTGCCGTGTATCTTACCGCCAACTGCAGCTTTGCTGTTATCTGACCGACAAAAATGGATTTCCGAATGACTGAAAACGCCCCCATCAAACTGATAATTGTTGATGATCACCCCATCGTCCGTGAAGGGATGAAGAGCCTGGTCGCCGGAACACAGGATATGACGATCGTTGCCGAAACAGCTTCTGGTATTGAGGCTATCCGCTTCGCGCGTCAAATGCCTTTCAGTGTCATGCTGCTGGATATCACACTGAATGATAAAAACGGGATTGAAGTCCTGAAGCAAATTAAAACTGAAAAACCCGATGCCAATATTCTGATTTTTTCGATGCATCGCGAAGATCAGTATGCAATCCGTGCGCTGAAAGCCGGAGCATCCGGTTATCTGAGCAAACAATGCAGCACTGCAGATTTATTGCAGGCGATCCGTCAGGTCGCAACCGGACTCAAATACATCACGCCGCAACTGGCGCAGGAGCTGGCGAATAATCTGAATCAGGAACATGAAGACGCGCCGCATAAATCCTTATCTGACCGCGAGTTTCAGACACTGACGATGATTGCCTCCGGGAAATCTGTCAGTGATATCGCCAAAGATTTATCACTGTCTGTAAAAACCATCAGTGAATACCGTTCGCGTATTTTGCTGAAAATGAAGCTGCGCCATAACGCAGAACTGACGCATTACGCGATCAAGAATCAACTTGTCGAGTAAGCGACAGCTCGGGCAAAATGGACTATCCTGAAACGGGCATGGTATGCAACAATCGCATACCATGCCGTTTTCTTTGATCCGGCTCCCGACCTGAAGTCACTCTATGTTCAAAAAATTCACGTCGTCCCAGAAAACTCCTGCTGACATCGCCAAAGAAACGATACGTCAACTTGCAGCACAACGCATTGCGCCAACGCCGGAAGCTTACTCCAAACTGTATAACGAAATTGCGGGTACGGATGCTGACAGCAGTACAGCACCTGCCGCGGGCGGTGCATCTGTTGCAGAAAACCTGCTGGCAGGTTTTGCCGACAGCATGCTACGCAGCAAAGGAGAATTGTCGACTTTTGGCAACCGTCTGGTGCGCGCCGCACAAGCCGGAAACTGGGAAGATTACCAAAAAACGCTGGACCGGCTCACCGAGCATTTAACCACTGCACCGGCCATCAGTGCATCTGCTGCGCCTTTAGTGCCAGCAGCAGCGTCCGCGCCGGTAGTGGCTGCCGCCCCTGTTAATGTTGCAGCGGATGATAACCGTCAGCGTCTATTGAAAGACTTGTTGTACCGCACGCTGACGCTGGCGCTGTGCGCATTGCTGCGCCCCCTGCCTGATCTGGCGAATGAATCAGAATCACTGGGCATGGCAGTACGAAATGCGGCCAGTGAACCTGAGCTGAACGATATCGGTAACCGTCTCAAGCAATTGTGTTTTCAGATTGAACTGCAAAGCGGTGACGTTGCTGAACAGCAGGAGTTACTGCTGCGCTTGTTTGATTTACTGCTGAGCAATATTCACGATTTGCTCGAAAGTGACAGCTGGATACGTGGTCAGATTGAAGTGGTAAAGGCACTGATTGCCGGACCGCTGGATCATCGTGCACTGCAGGAAGCCACGCGCAGTCTGAAGGATGTGATTTACAAACAAGGTACGCTGAAGTCCAGCATCGAAGAATCCAGAACCTCCGTCAAAAATATGATGAAGGCTTTTCTGGACCGGCTGGATGCCATGGCGAAAAGTACCGGACAATATCAGAACAAAATGGATGGCTATGCTGCGCAAATCACGCAGGTTCGCAATCCGGCTGAACTGCAGCACCTGATTGGCGATATCGTGCAGGAAACCCGCACCGTACACAATGAAACGCTGCGCTCACGCGACGTGATCGTTGCTGCGCAAAAGCAAGTTACCGAAGCGGAAGCCAAGATCAAAGATCTGGAGCAAAAGCTGGAGCAAATGAGTGAAATGGTGCGCGAAGATCAGCTGACCGGCAGCCTGAATCGTCGTGGCATGGATGACTTGTTTGAACGTGAAGCGGACCGCGCTGACCGTCGCCGCACGCCTTTATGCGTAGCGTTGCTGGATCTGGATAACTTCAAACGCCTCAACGATACACACGGCCATGCCGCTGGTGATGAAGCGCTGATTCACCTCGTCCGCATCGTAAAGCAAACCCTGCGCTCAATTGATGCCGTCGCCCGTTATGGCGGCGAAGAGTTTGTGATCATCATGCCTGATACCTCGCCGGAAGAAGCGGCGCAGGCCATGACCAGAGTACAGCGCGAGCTGACTACGCACTTCTTCACAGCCAACGATCAGCGTTTGTTCATCACTTTCAGTTGCGGCGTGGCATTGCGCAAACCTCATGAGACTCAGGAATCGCTGATCCAGCGTGCAGATCAGGCAATGTATGAAGCCAAGCGTACCGGGAAGAACAAGGTTGTACTGGCAGCATAGTCCGCTGACCAAGACAAAACACTGCGTCCATCCGCGCTGCGCAATTCGGGCCGCCAAATAGCAACTGAAAAAACCGGTGTTCAGCACCGGTTTTTTCTTTGTTATTCAACAATGAATTCATCCAGGGTCTTCAGACTGGCGCTGTTCACAGTCAGTCTTCTATCGCAATCCGGCGACCGGCATTGTGCAGATATCCGCATTTGTATTTTTCTGAGAGCCAGAGTTTCTGCTGACGACCGCCAGATCGCCATGCTGAAATCCGCATTTGGGGCATTTCAGGGCATTTTGGTGTCATGGCGAATGCTTTCGGACCCCAGGTTACAAGCGAAATATGTCCGCCAGTATCGGGCGCTCGTTATTGCGAAACACCAGTTCACCGCCGTGCCCCTGAAACACCAGACAATGACCCGGCGTATCCTGATTAACCACACTGACGCCCTGCCCGATCACACTGCCAGTGGCAACATGGCAACGGCCGATAACAGCCGTATTCGGATACATCACGACGCCCTCCTCCAGTACAGGTGCAACACCGTGATTCTTGCCCACTGTTGAGTTCTGATACAACACCAGATAATCAGAATAAGTCGCCTTCGCCAGGACGATGCCGACAGAGTGTCCGATAAAAAACACCGACGGCATCTCAACTTCATAAAACAGATCAATACCGTTCAACGTCTTGTTCAGATAAAACAACTTCGTACAAAGGACTTTATCGCCGCCATTACGCCAGATGGTATTGGCCAGAAAGTACAGAAATATCGTGTACTGACTGGAATGCAGGAAATCGAATTCATTCTCACGCCACATCCGTACCGCGTTGATGCAAACCTGTAACCGCCCGAGCGCCTCGTCCAGATCACGACTGATCTGACTCATAAGCAAATGCTCTTCGGTACCATCAGGAAAAAATTGCGCTAACTGGCGTATAACATAATTCGTCAGATGGTCGCGGTTTGAACGCACCAGAGTCAGCATATTCAGGCTTTCAGTAAAGTAGATAAACGTGTTCGCAAGGAGGCAGGCTGCCATCCGAATTCAGTCACAAAACACTGCATGTTAATGACTGGCGAACTCCCTGGCTGCGCTGCAGATGCAGGGATAACTTCAACGCCGGTCAGGTCATGGATCAGATCAAACAAATCAGCGTTGGAGATATTTTCACCGCTGGCGAGATTGTAAATTTTCTCGCGGCCATGCACGCAGATATCCACCAAACCCCGCACCACATCATCCAGACTGACGTAATCCCGTGCGAACGCTGCGGACGTTTCCATCGTCAGGCTTCCCTGCCCACGATGATCAATGACTGAGCGCAGCAATTGCGGCAAGAAACCATCAGCATCCTGTGCATCCTGATATACACAGGAAAGCCGCGCCACTTTTGCTTTACCCAGACTGGCACTGACACATAATGCCTCCCCCAGCGCCTTCGACAAATCATAAATGTGACGTGGGTTCGCAGGATTGACGGTCAGGTTATCGGATTCAGAAACACAATCTTTCTGTAAGCCGTCATATAAGCGCGTTGATGACAGATAAACCAGTGACGCAAACTCAGCTCTGTGCAATACCGCATTGAGCAAGCTGACATGTGCATCCACTGTATCAAAGCTGCGTCTGGCGTAATCCGCCGTCAGGCCGGCGCAATAAAAGACATAGCCCAGAGGACGCTCAAATAGTTCAGGGTCATTTTTTTGCGGAACCCAGCAATTCCAGCCTTGCTCAGTCAGATAATGAAAAAGACGCTGACCAACAAACCCCTGACCACCGATGATGGTTGCGTGAAGGACTTCTGAAGTATTCATATTAAGTGTGACCATAACCCGGACGCTAACTGCATGTTGACGTCAGCATGTATTAGTGACGCTCACCGATCTGGCGTACAGGATTACCCGCGACGATGGTATACGCAGCCACCTCACCACGCACAACGGAGCCCGCACCAACGACGCACCCCTGCCGTAACACCGCGCCATCCAGCACTACACAGTTGGCACCGATCCAGACATCGTCTTCAATCACAATACCGCCTTTGCCAGGTAAAAACCCCTGCTGATTGATCGGACGGCTTTTATCCTGATAGGCATGATTAACCGGTGCAAATGTGCAGTTAGCGGCGATGGCCACATCGTTCCCGATTCGCAACCCCTGACCGGTGTACAGCACGCAGCCGGAATTAATGACGGTTCGTTCACCGATGACTAAATCGCCGTTGCCACCCGCTGGCTTGATCTTGACAAAGCTGTCAATGACGGAGCGCGCACCGACTTCAATCCGCGTACCGCGAACAGAATCTTCAATATCGGCCAGCGCTGAAACACGTGCATCAGGATGTATGATGATCATGCTGTCTCCTCACCAGATTTTCCATTCGGGAATTGCGATTGCAAACCGCCCTCCCCATTCACGGATAAGCGCAAGATCACGGGTGATTTCCGTTTCCAGATTCCATGGCAGAATCAGGACAACATCCGGCTTTGCTGCCAGCATTTGCGCCGGTGTCACGATAGGAATCCTGCTACCCGGCAAATATTTGCCTTGCTTTCCGGGGCTCAGGTCGGCAACACAAGTAATCAGATCAGGGCGAACTCCGGCAAAATTCAGCAGCGTATTGCCTTTGGCTGCAGCTCCGTAAGCAGCAACCCGCAATCCCTGTTCCCGCAATGCGATCAGCGCCTTCAGTAAGCCGTTCTTTGCATTTTCTGCACGACGCTGCGCCGCTGAATAAAAATCGCTTGTCAGCATGCCGGCCTCTTTTTCGGTTGTCAGCGTCGCGTCCACGGCCTCACTCACTGCATGCACGCCGCTTTGCACATGTTGCGCCCACACCCGCAGACTGCCGCCATGGGTTGCTAAATGTTCCACGTTAAAAATCTGCAAGCCCTGTTGTTGCAGGATACGTTGCACAGCATGTAGTGACAGATAAGAAAAATGCTCGTGATAAGCCGTATCAAACTGATTCAGTTGCACCATATTCAGCAGATGCGGAAATTCGAAACTGACTGCACCTGTGGGTTTCAGCAGCGTTGCGAAGCCAGCAGCAAAATCGTTGATATCCGGTACATGAGCCAGCACATTGTTCGCCACCATCAGATCCGCTGCCCACCCTTCTTCTGCTAACTGGCGCGCAGTTTCACGTCCGAAGAAAACTTCACGAACAGGAATACCTTTTTCGCGGGCAGATGCGGCGGTACTGGCAGTAGGCTCCACACCCAGACAGCGTATGCCGGCTTGCTGCACAAATTGCAGCAGGTAGCCATCATTGGCAGCGATCTCAACAACACAATGCTGCGCCGTGAGGTTCAGCTTTCGTACGGCATCACTGACAAACTGCTTTGCATGTGCCAGCCAGCTGCTGGAGCACGAACTGAAATAAGCGTAGTCAGCATCGAACAGTAATTCGCGCCCTGCAAAATCTTCCGTCTGTACCAGCCAGCACTGATCGCACACCAGCATACGCAGCGGCAACCAGCTTTCCGGCCCGGATAACTGCTCGTGGCGAAGGTAGGCATTGCTCGGCGGCGCACTCCCTAAGTCCAGAAAAGAATGCGTCAGCGAAGCATCACAATGGCGGCATTTCATAATTGAATCCGGTAAATTCCTGAGGTAAATAAAGATAGGCACGGTCTTTGCGCGATGTTTCTGTCACTGGTAACGGCCATGGTATTTCAAGCCTGGGTTCACGGTAATGCACGCCGAACTCCGCTTCAGCGACATACGGATGGCTGTGGCAATACAACAACTCTGCGTCATCAGTCAGGGTTTGAAAACCATGCGCAAACCCCGGAGGTATCAGATACGAGCATGCATTCTCTGCGCTCAGTTGCACCGCCTGCCATTGCATAAACGTCGCCGAACCTGCTCGCAGATCAACCGCTACATCCCAGACTGCACCACGCAGACAGGTAACAAGCTTTGCTTCCGAATGCGGGGGTAATTGCATATGCAAGCCACGCACTGTCCCGCATTGTCGCGAATAGCTGTGATTTACCTGTGCAACCGGCCATTGCCAGCCGAACACTGCCAGATCATCCGGACAAAACAAGCGACTGAGCGAGCCGCGCTGATCACCCAGCACAGCGCGCTGAATCAGATGCAGTCCCGCCATAGGAGTTTCGATCAGTTCAAAACGCTCAGCACTCATGATCAGATTCCTTATACAGAGTCGGATACCACAGTCAGAAACGCGTTCAGATCACGCTCACATAACGCTGTGCCGGATTGGCCAGTTGCGAAGTCCCTGTACCATTGCATGGTACGCTGAACCGTTTCTTCCAGCGTCCAGCGGGGTACGATACCTAAGCCTGCAGCTATTTTGCCTGCATCCAGCATTAACAAACCTGCCTCATGCGGACCGCTTTCCACTTGATCAAACTGGACTTCACCGCTGCCATATGCGCTGTGTGCCAGCGAAATCACATCGCGGACGCTAAATGCTTTTCTGGGGCCAATATTCCATGCCTGTGCCAGACTGGCATTATTCGTCATCCGTTCTGCCAGAACCAGATAGGCATTCAGTGGTTCCAGCACATGCTGCCACGGGCGCACAGCATCCGGCCGCCGAATCTGCAGCACCGCATCTGACTGCCATGCTCTGACCGCGTCGGGAATCAGGCGATCTTCCGACCAGTCGCCACCGCCAATCACATTGCCAGCTCTTACCGATGCGACACCGACGCCTGCTGCTGCCAGAAAAGAATCCCGATAACTGCGAATCACCAGCTCACACGCGGCTTTACTGGCACTGTAAGGATCCATACCACCCAGCGCATCAGTTTCGCGGTAGTACACCGCTTGTTCGATGTTGTCGTAAACCTTGTCTGTGGTCACGCAAACGACTGATTTCACGCCCGGAGTCTGCCGTATCGCCTCCAGCAAATGCACGGTGCCGCTGACATTACTGGTAAAAGTTCTGACCGGGTCACGATACCCGGGTCTGACCAGGGCTTGCGCAGCTAAATGAAAAACAATTTCCGGCTGCACCGTCTGAACAAAGGTGCGGACACGTTCCGCATCCGCCAGATCAATTGTTGCAGCGTGGCAGCGCTGTTCAATATCAAGAACATCTGCCAGTGCCGGCGTTTGCTCAGCAGGGAGTGCAAATGCAGATATCTCCGCCCCCATTCTGTGCAACCACCAGACCAGCCATGCGCCCTTAAACCCGGTATGCCCGGTCACAAGCACGCGCCGGCCTCGCCAGAATTGCGGATCGGGAAAAGGCATCACCAGCTTTTCCACGGTGCGCTCCCGCTTTGCCACAAATCTTCGAGCAGATTTTTTTCACGCAGGGTATCCATCGGCTGCCAGAAACCGCTGTGTTCATATGCCATCAGCTGATCGGATTGCGCGAGCTGGTTAAGTGGCGCGGCCTCCCAACTGGTCTGATCATTGTCGATCAGGGAAATGACTTTGGGTGACAATACAAAGAATCCGCCGTTAATCCAGCCACCATCGCCGCGTGGTTTTTCCGTGAAGCCTGCAACCCGGTCGCCGTCACGATCCAGTGCACCGTAACGTCCGGGCGGCAATACGGCCGTCACTGTCGCCAGTTTTCCGTGCTGACGATGGAACTCAATAGCAGCGCCGATATTGAGGTCAGCCACACCATCACCATAGGTAAAGCAGAAGGCATCATCATCCTGCAGGTAGCGGGCAACTCGTTTCAGACGGCCGCCTGTCATCGTGTCTTCGCCCGTATCTACCAGTGTGACTTTCCAAGGCTCAGCATGCCGCTCATGCACCTCCATTTTGTTATTCTGCATATCGAAAGTGACATCCGACATATGCAAAAAGTAGTTTGCGAAGTACTCTTTGATGATGTAGCCCTTGTAGCCACAGCAAATAACAAAATCATTCACACCATGCGAGGAATACATTTTCATGATGTGCCAGAGAATCGGATGTCCACCGATTTCTATCATTGGCTTCGGACGTAAATGCGTCTCTTCAGAAATGCGGGTACCCAGCCCGCCTGCCAGTATCACCGCCTTCATATGTTCTCCTGCTCACAGTAGCGCTGCCACATCTGCCGCAATGCACGTTCAAACCCTCTGGCAAAACCAGCCTCGTCCATCAGTGGTGATTGCTGCATTACATGACGCAATTTTTTTCGATAATCGATTAACCCCTGATGATCATGCGCAAGCATCAGCACTTTTTGCGCGTACTCCATTTCAGTTTCAGCGATCCATTCGGGAAAACCAGCTGCATGCAACACACTGGAACCGATACGTCCTACACTGGGCCTGCCGGCCAGAGTAATAAACGGGATTCCCATATAAAGGCTCTCGATCAGCGTAGTTCCTGAATTATGGGGAAAGCAATCAAGTCCAATGTCCACACTTTGCAGAGGCACATGTGAAGGAGAGGAATATCCGATATTCAGCCGTTCACGAGCAACCCCCTCAGCAACAAACCTGGAAATCATTTGCTCGCGCATACCGGGATCACCAAAGTCACCGCTACTGATTAGAAGTCTGGAATCAGGCATCGCATTTAATATGGCTGACCAGACACGCACCACATGATGATTAATTCTGTTTGCTCGCGACAAACAACCGAAAGTAACGATGCCATCCTTCAGGAATGGTGACTCAGACGGTTCAGGCATCAGATTATCTGGTCGGTATACAAATGCCGGCACATCCAGCCGCCAGACTTTCTCGGCAAACAAATGATCACTGCCTTCGGGAGCACCGGGCATATCGGTCAGGTAGTAGTCAATTGCACGCAAGCCTGTCGTGTATCCGAAATCCAGCCAATGCAGTGAAACCGGAGCAGGTTTCCGTGCAAATATGCCAAGGCGGTTATCAGTTGAATGACCGCTAACATCAATCAATATATCAACTGCATCCTGCCTGATTCTGTCAGCGACTTCCTGATCTGACCAACCTGTAATTCTTTGCCAATGATCAGCACAGCGGGCATATTTCTCCGAGACATGATCTACAGTCGGCGAATCGTCATAGACGAATATCTCGAAAATGTTACGGTCAATATGCTCAAATAATGGGAGCATAAAATACCGGCAAACATGGTTAAAAAATGCCTGCGACAGGAAGCCAACTCTCAGTTTCTTATCTGCTACAGGTATACATGCTGACTTTTGCCACTCCGAATAGAACGGCGCCGCAAACTTCTGCTCATATTCCTGGTAAGCACCGAAAATTACTTCTGCAGGTAAATCAGGGTGGTTATTCAAAACAAACAATAGCGAACTGTAAATTTTTCGGCTGAAGTCGGAGCGCGGATCAGCCTCAAACTCAAGCGCTTTCATGTAAGCGTCAATTGCTTTATCAATCAATCCAGTCCGTTGAAGAATATTTCCGTATGCTCCCCAAAATTTTGAGTCAACTGGATTTACAGGTAAATATGACTCCGCAAATGTCATTGCTTCCTGAGCCCGCCCTGACAAATTCAAAACATCTATCAGGCCGCCAATTGCTTTGTAGTTACCAGGATGCAACTCCATCGACTTTCGGTAATATTCCTCTGCAGATGTGTACTGTCTGATTTGATGAAGCATGTCAGCAGCATTGAAATAAAAATAATAAACAGAGGGATTGATCGAAATTGCCCTCTTATAACACTGTAAAGCACGGTCATGCTCACCGAGGCCATTCAGTGCGTTACCGAGGTTGTTGTAGGCGTTTGCAAGTCCCGGATCAATTGCGACGGCAGTTTCAAGGTGCTTTAATGCTTCGGAAAATTCCCGTAATCCGTTAAGGCCCGCGCCAAGATTTGCATGAAAACGCGAACTGCCTGGTAAAAGTCTGACAGCAACCCGGCTCGCATTTACCGCCTCTTCATATTTAGCTTGTTCAATCAGGCTGATTGACAGGCAATCCCATGCAAGTGGCTCTGAGGGACGGAAAGAAACATACCACCGGCTGCAACGTTCCATCAGTTCTGCCTGACCACACTCATGCATAGTCACCAACAATTCCGGAAGCATTGAGATCCCGGCCTTATCTCCAATTTTTGTCACCCTTCCGACAAGAGTAAGCCAGGCATCTGACAGCTTCCCGGCTCCGGCATCTGCTCTTATAGCAATATCCAGCACCTCTATATGCATAGGGAATTTTTCAAGTATCTGTGTTGATACAGCTTTCGCAGATGCAAAATCGCCAGATTTAAGAAAATGTCTGGCATCGGTTAAAAGCTTTGCGATAGTTTGATTTTTCAAGCTGTTTTCCTCAAATTGGATTCCGCAAACGTTTTTTCGACAATAAGACCAAACATTGCCTAAAAGTTCTTTTTTTTGATTCTGACCTGATTTTACGAAACTTTTTTCAAAAGCATATCTGTAATCAAGGGCAATTCCACCCTCCAATTCACCCTAAAGTTTTTAAAAAAAGTGCCGTAAGACGACGCCCCCGAAAAATCTTGAGCAAAAAAAAACATATTTATTTCAGGAAACTCGCTAAAACTTTTCGAAAGACGTCCGTTACCCAAAACAACGGCGTCGAATCAGTCTCAGCAACAAGATCCTGCAACGAAGCCTGATACGTCGAGTTCTTAAACTTAGTAAGGAGAAACAAAATGGCTATGTATATCAACACCAACATTGCGTCGATTACAGCTCAAAAAAATCTGACATCTGCGCAAAGCTCCCTGCAAACATCGATGGAACGCCTTTCGTCTGGTATGCGTATTAATAGCGCGAAGGACGACGCTGCAGGCTTGGCAATTTCCCAGCGTATGAGTTCCCAGTTGACCGGTCAAAACCAGGCCGCACGTAATGCGAATGACGGTATTTCTCTGGCTCAAACCGCTGAGGGCGATTTACAACAAATCGGCTCAAACTTACAGCGTATTCGTGACCTTGCTGTTCAGTCTGCCAATGCATCCAACAGTGCATCTGACCGCGCTTCTCTGAATAACGAAGCGACTCAGCTGATTTCTGAGATCAACCGTATTGCAAGCACATCCAACTTCAACGGCGTTAATCTGCTGGACGGCAGCTTTTCCAACCAAACATTCCAGGTTGGTGCAAACGGTACATCTAATGACCGCATTACCATCGGTGCCATCGCCAGTGCAAAATCCAGCTCTCTGGGTGTAGGCTCCAGCTCCAGCTACTCCGCAACAATGGCAGGCGCATCGAATACAACCGACGCAATTGGCGCAGGTTCGATCGCAATCAATGGTGTTGCAGTTGGCGCATCTAACGCAGACGGCGTTTCATACAAAGATTCTAACGGTAGTGCAATTGCAAAAGCAGCCGCAATCAATGCTGTCTCTGGTCAGTCCGGCGTTACCGCAGTAGCCAATGCAACAACGGTAACAGGCACTGCACTGACTGTTGGTTCCGGTGGCTTGGCAGCAATCTCGACAGGCGACATCAAAATCAACGGCGTTGATATTGGCGCTGTTGCGTCCGCAAGTACTGCCGCAGAACGCGGTGCACAGATGACTGCAGCAATTAACTCGAAATCTGCTCAAACAGGCGTTACTGCATCTTACGATACAAACACCGGCGCGGTTGCATTGACAGCAGCAGATGGCCGTAACGTAACCATCGAACGTAAGCAAAGTGCAGGTACCGTTGACAGCGCAACTGGTTTGACTGCCTCTACAGCGAGTGGTGCCAGCACAACGACTGTTTCAGGCCAGGTTAGCCTGACATCTACAAGCTCGCAAGGTATTCAGGTTACAAACGGATCTCAAACATCCGTTACCGGCGGCGCCTCTGCAACCACTTCGGGCTTGGCAACAGGTGGCATGACTATTAACGGTGTCGATGTTGGCGCCGTTGCGAGTGGCGCTACAGCTGCAATCGCTGGACAGAATATTGCGGATGCAATTAACGCAATATCTACCAAAACTGGCGTGACAGCGACAGCAAATACTTCCGGCGCCCTTACACTGACATCTTTAACGAACAGTGATATCGTAGTCGGTGGTACTGCCGCAGGTGCAACCGCATCGGGTGTTACACGTGCGACAACTGCAGCAGGCTCTGCAACGGCAGCAGGTGCTACAAGTGTAGGTTTGAGTACAACGGCTGCGGCAGCATCCGTGACAGTAGGTGGAGGTTTGTCATCACTCGATCTGACATCAGCATCCGGAGCAAGCGCTGCACTGGCAACAATCGACTCCGCACTGCAGTCTGTGAACAGTTCCCGCGCATCTCTGGGTGCATTCCAGAACCGCTTCACTTCTGCTGTAACAAGTCTGCAGACTTCTCAGCAAAATCTGTCTGCTGCTCGTGGTCGTATCCAGGATGCTGACTTTGCTTCAGAAACAGCATCGATGACACGCTCGCAAGTTCTGCAACAAGCAGGTACTGCAATTCTGGCTCAAGCGAATCAGTTGCCTAACCAGGTTCTGTCCCTGTTACGTGGATAATCTGACTAGCGCAGTGTAAAATGAAATCCCCCGGCGCCGGAGTGTCGGGGGATGTCACTTTAAGGAAATGATCATGGACATCCGTTCAGTTGGCAATGCCATGCAGTCCGGGCAATTTCTTGCGCAACAAACCTCTGCTCCCCCCTCTCAGACTCTGAATGTCAACGGCTTAACAGCTACATCAGTGGAGAATAGTTCCACGCCGCAGAAGACATCACCGAGCGAAGAGGCCGTACACAAGGCGGTAAGCGACATCAACAAAGCAATCCAGAATTTCTCACAGGGATTGCAATTTTCGGTTGATAAAGATACTCAGAGAGTAGTTGTAAAAATCGTTGATCAGCAAACCAATCAGGTAATCAAGCAGATTCCGACAGAAGAAGCTCTGGAAATCTCAAAATCGCTCAGTAAGTTACAGGGCTTACTCGTTAAACACGAGGCCTGAGGCAATTCCGCAATTTGAAGCACTTTTGCCCCGCTGCTTTCAGGTTTGCATATGAACTTGGCAAGGTATAGTTCCCAGCGTCAAAGGAGAACATTGTGGCATCCATACAATCAACGGGCGTAGGATCAAATCTTAATGTCGACAGCATCATCAGCAAGCTGATGATTGCTGAAAGCACGCCCCTAGTACTTAACCAACAGCGTCAGGCTAGCTACCAGGCAGACCTCACTGCTTACGGGACATTGCAAGGAGCACTGGGTTCTCTTCAAAGCTCTCTGTCAACGCTTAATAACCTGAGCACATTCCGGAATTTGATAGCAAATGTTGCTGATGGCTCGGTTCTCAGTGCCAGCACTAACAGTACCGCATCAGCTGGAAATTACACCGTTAATGTGACTCAACTAGCGCAGGCACAATCAATTACTACTGCTGGTCAGCTAAGTTCATCCAGTGCCATTGGATCAGGAACTTCAACGACCATTACTTTTCAGTTTGGCACGATAACCGGTGGAACAAGTAATAGTGGCAAATACACAGGAGCAAGTTTTGCGCAAGATCCTGCGCAAAATACAGGAACCATCACAATTGATAGTTCAAACAACTCACTGCAAGGCATCAGAGATGCGATCAATAATGCGAAGTTAGGCGTTCAGGCTGCGATTGTAGGTGACGGTAGCGCTACTCCGTACCATCTTGTCCTGTCCAGCGCGAGCACTGGACAAACGTCAAGTATGAAAATATCTGTGAGCGGCGATGCAAGTTTGCAAAGCCTGCTTGGATATGATCCAGCGGGAACGCAGGCACTGACTGAGCTAACAACTGCTCAAAGTGCAAAAATGACCATTAATGGTCTTGCAGTTACAAGCAATAGCAATAGCGTTAGTAATGCCGTACAAGGCGTTACGTTTACAGCGGCAAAAACAGGCACAACATCAGTCGGTGTATCAGCTAACACTAAAGCGATTACTGACGCCGTCAATAACTTTGTTAAAGCGTACAACAGCGTAAGTTCTACAATTGGCTCACTCACATCGTACGATCCTAAAACCCAAAAAGCTGGTACTTTGTTGGGTGATGCAACTACTCAAACGATTCAGAATCAGCTCAAATCTGTTCTTTCCTCCTCAGTTAACGGTTTAGGCGGCGGCTTAACTTATATGGCACAAGCAGGAATAACTTTTCAACGGGATGGCACGCTTGCCGTTGACAACACTAAACTGCAAAATGCTCTGACAAATAATTTTTCTGACTTTGCAGGATTATTTACCTCCGCCGGGAAAGCATCTGACAGCCTCATTAGCTATGTAGGCTCTGGCACAAAATCAAAGCCAGGGAACTACGCAATAGACATCACTCAAAATGCTACGCATGGTGTTTTGACAGGCAATCTGAACCTGAATTCATCGGGTTCTTTGACGATTGCGGCAAATTCAAGCATCAAAGTCACAGTTGATGGAATCACAAGCAATGTAAACCTGAGTGAAGGCACTTACACTCCTTCCGGGTTTGCCAGTATGTTGCAATCAGCAATCAATGGTACTAGTGCGTTTAGTTCGGTCGGTGTTTCGCTGTCAACAGCCATCGATAGCAATGGCTTTCTGAATCTAACATCAAGTAGCTACGGAAGTGCATCGCTAATTACACTTGCCGACAACACCGGAACTGGATTGTCGCAAATTACTGGCTCCGTAACGGCTGGATCACCCGGATTAAATGTCGCAGGTACAATTAACGGCATTGGAGCAACGGGAACAGGTCAAATACTTACCGGCGCCAGCGGTAGCGCCGCCGAGGGGCTACAAATTCTCGTCTCAGGCGGAAGTACTGGCAGCCGTGGAACCCTTAATTTCTCGAATGGCGTTGCATATAAACTGAATCAGGCATTAACGGGTATTTTAGGTACAAATGGACTACTGGCTTCTGCAACAAATGGACTAAATAGTTCGATCAAAGATTTACAAAATCAAGCCAGTGTCATATCCAAAAGGTTAACAACAATTCAGGCGCAATATCAGGCACAGTTTCAAGCATTGGACAAAGCCGTTTCTAGCATGAGCTCACTGCAGGCATATTTAACTCAGCAAATTAGTGTGCTGAATGGCACGACAACTTCATCAAAATAGTTGTAATTTTTGATCGATAGGAATTCGAAATGTTTGGATCAAATCAATATGGCGTTAGTGCCTACTCACAAATTGGCGTCGAAACCGGCGTCTTAGCAGCATCACCTCACCAACTCATTGTGATGTTGTTTGAAGGTGCAATTGTCGCCTTGAATAATGCAACGCAACAAATGCGTTCAGGCGATATTCCTGCCAAAGGGAAGTCGATCTCAAAAGCGATTTCAATTATTGATAACGGTTTAAGAGCGTCCCTGGACAAAAAAGTGGGCGGTGAAATAGCTCTCAATCTGGATGCGCTGTACGAATATATGAGTCGTGAATTAATTTTCGCCAATCTCAATAATGACGAAGAGAAAATAAACAGTGTAGTGACGCTTTTGCGTGATTTAAAAGGTGCATGGGAAGCAATTGCTCCGGGCAAAATTCCATCACCAGCCAATACAAATAATCAACAAGCGCTTGAGGCCTGAAAATGATAGAAAGCAATGACGTAATCAGCCTGTACGAAAACGTAGCTTGCATTACCGATAAAATGCTCTGCGCAGCACAACTCCGTGACTGGGAAGCTCTGTCAGAACTTGAATCCGACTGCTCACGTGAAGTCGAAAAAATTCAGTCCAGCGATAGCATCAGCTTACTGACGCCAGAGTTGCGACAAAAGAAAATCCGTGTAATCCAGCATATCCTTGCCAACGATCGCCAGATAAGAGATATCACTGAACCTTGGATGGCTGAGTTGCAGCAATTAATGCGCAGCTCGTCAACCAGTATGAAGCTCAACAAAACTTACGCCGTGTAGTATGCCCCGCCTCGACAGTTTATATACCCAGATCAGTGCTGTCGGGGCTCTTTCCGCAACACCCAGAATTCAAGCGAATTTACACGACACCGCTCTACTTTTTTCACAGCTTCGTCAGGGGCAGGTTTTAAGTGGCGAGATTATTGGCAAAAACGGTAACTCAACCTATACCTTACGGATTGGTCAGCAGTTGATAGAACTGCCTCTGCAAGAAGAATTAAAACCAGGTGACACTCTGCAGCTCCGTTTGACGAGTCATACCCCGGAAATACAGATTTCCGTCCTTTCGTCTAAATCCACTCATACAGAACAACATCTGTTTCAGCTTGAGCACCTGAACGGAAAAGTCTATTTTCGTGAGATACATTCCCCAGCCGGATCAGCACTCCCCTCTTCAGCAAATTCAAGCATTGCAGACCTGAGCTCCACTGCACAGATACTGGATCAATTAACCACTGAAGCGCGGGAATCAAAAGGCGGCGAATTCACTCAATTACCGGCTGCACAGTTCAATCCACGGGAGGCCGATTCTATTCGGCAGCACTTAGAGCTAATTCTTAGGCAAAGCGGATTGTTTTTCTTTTCGCATATGAAAAAATATGCAGAGGGACAGCTCAAAGAAACCGAACTTTCGGGGGAAATATCTGCGAAAGTAACTTCAGAAGACTCCTCTGCATCATTACAATTACTAAAACAACAAGTTACAGCACTGGAAAACGATGCCATTCATTTACAGTTCTCAGCCCCGGGAAATGTAGAAATTCGATGGGCGACGAAACGGGAAGACGGTAAAAGGCAAAGCTCCGTCCCCACTGAAAGTATGGATTCCTGGCAATCAGAAATGCGGCTCTCTTTCCCTGAGTTGGGAACCGTCTTTGTTAGAATGATGCTTTTTGGCAACAATTTATCACTGCATTGCACTCTATCAAATGAATGCTCAGATGTATTACGCAAGGATGCATCTGCACTGCAATCCAGATTAAATAACGCTGGCCTGAATGCACAGATATCCTTCAGTGAACCACCATGAAAAATACTGAAGAACTGAAAAGTGCAGTGGCACTTGCATATCAGGAAGGAGAATTTGCACCGAAAGTAGCAGCTAAAGGCAAAGGTCTCATTGCTGAACAAATAATTGAGATTGCCCGGCAGCACGGTGTACATGTGCATGAGTCGAAGGAACTTGTTGGATTACTCATGCAAGTCGACCTCGACGACCACATCCCACCCGCCCTATATACGGTTGTTGCGGAACTGTTAGCTTGGCTTTACCATATAGAAGCAGAACAAGCTGCCGGCAAATCACCAATCCCTTCCCGCGAAGGCCCGGGAAATCCAGATAAAACATAACAATAGCGAATATGCCTTTGTCACCAACTTTTGGCACCGAGAACCTGAGCCCTTACCAGGTTGAATCACGGCGAGAAATTATTTCACTGCTCAAGGGGTTGCAAAATAGCAATCAGTTAATCAGTATGCTGATTAATGGTGGTGCCGAGGTATTTATTACTTCAATACTCGAAGTTGATGAACAGAATGATATTGTTATCATCGACAGTGCGCCAGATAACATGGCTAACGAACGTATCGCTCATTCCGATCGTGTTTCTTTCGAAGGCTTGCTCGACAAGATCGGAATTCAGTTTGCCGCAGGCAAAATTACCCGCATCAGCTTTGAAAACCGTCCTGCTTTACAGTTCAATATTCCTGGCAGCCTGATCAGATTGCAGCGCCGGGAATATTATCGTATCAACACCCCGCTCTCCACGCCGATTAAAGTCAGTATTCCGGCAGATATAGATGGCCGAATCGTTGTGCTGCACCTGACGCTGGTAGATATCAGTTGCGGTGGAATCGCCATTCTGGACGAGAAAAAAGTACTGGATTGCACGATAGGAAAGACTTACGAGCATTGTCATCTTGACCTGCCAAGCACTGGGCCAATCAATGTCACTTTACAAGTCAGAAATTCACAGGAACTCGTGCTGTTAAATGGAAAAACGAATCGCCGCATTGGCTGCCAGTTCATTAACCTTTCCAATTCGGTCCTGAGTGGCGTACAACGCTATATCATGAAACTTGAGCGCGAGCGAAACTCGCGCCTCAATGGCATTCGCTAATAATGTCAGATCTGCATATTCATGATGTCGTGATATGCAGATACCAGCTTGTTTCTCACCTGCACCGTCGTCTGAAACGAAATACTGGCTTTTTGCGCCGAAATCATCACATCTGACAAACTGACTCTATCATCGCCTAACGCAAATTGCTCACCCAGTTTTTTGGATGCACTCTGCGCATTGTTTACCTGATCAAGTGATGCTTTCAGCGCTTCAGCAAAATCAATCTTCGGTGTTTCAGCCGGTGAGACCGCACTCCTGACCGGTTGCTGCACACCCTCCATTTTTGCAGCAGCTGCACGGATTTGCGCCATCATCGCCGTGATCTGACTGCGATCTATACCATTTATCGACATAGTCACTCCTAATTATTGTAAGACTCCGTAATTCAGTGGGTTACGGTTTCATAGCCATTAAGTTATCAGGTCTTTTTTTTCTTATTCAGGGGAATAAACAGGTAATTACCTGCTTTATCGTGACATTCAAAAGCTGCAGGTAGTACACAATGTGAGTTATGGGTAAAAGTCGGCGCATAACGCAGATTGCTGCAACAGCGACGAATTTGATAAGCATGTAAAAATAATGACAAAACGCACTGTCAATGAGGTGAATAATGGCAACGGCTGATACAAGCATCTCTCCGGAGCAAATGCAGGAAACTCCCGACGAAACGCCAAAGATTTTTGGAATCCGGCAAACGCCTGGCATCAGGATGGCGATGCTGTCCGGAGGCGCAGCCCTGGTTGTGGCTCTGATGGCTGGAATATGGTTATGGAGTCAGCAACCCGACTACAAAGTCTTGTTTTCCAACTTCAATGACCGGGATGGCGGTGCCATTGTTGCCTCTTTGCAGCAAATGAACATCCCTTACAAGTATTCTGACTCAGGAAATGCCATTCTCGTTCCCGCTTCACAAGTGCATGATGCCCGCCTGAAACTGGCATCTCAAGGCTTACCCAAAGGCGGGAATGTCGGTTTTGAACTGATGGAAAACCAAAAACTGGGAATTTCGCAGTTTTTAGAACAAGTCAATTTTCAGCGCGCACTCGAAGGTGAACTAGCCCGCTCAATTCAGGCGCTGGCATCAGTACAGACTGCACGTGTTCACCTGGCGATACCCAAACAATCAGTTTTTATCCGCGATCAGCAAAAACCAACTGCATCTGTATTACTGAACCTTTATCCGGGCCGTAATCTCGATATTCCGCAAGTCAGTGCAATCGTACATCTGGTCGCCAGCAGCGTACCGGACTTACCAACTGCCAATGTATCAATTGTTGACCAGAACGGAAACTTACTATCAGACCCTGCACGCCTGGCAGCAAATCAGGAAAAAAACAAACTGGATCCGGCACAACTCAAATATATCAAAGACTATGAAGAAGGTGTTGTGAAACGGGTAGAGTCGATTATTGCTCCTATCGTAGGAGCAAACAATGTACATGCCCAGGCAACCGCTGATATCGATTTTTCCCGCTCGGAACAAGCTGCTGAAAGCTATCGACCTAACTCCCCGCCGGAAGCATCTGCGATACGTAGTCAACAATCCAGTGAGGTTTATAACAAAACGGATGGCCCATCGGGCGTCCCGGGTGCATTGACAAACCAACCGCCCGTACCAGCTACTGCACCACTGGTGACAGGAAATGCCGCTGCTGCTTCAGGCACCGCAGCCAATGGCGTTTTGCATAAAGATTCGACAGTGAATTATGAAGTCGATAAAACCGTGCGATACACGCAGCAAGCAATGGGCGGAGTCAAAAGACTGACCGTTGCGGTTGTCGTTAATTACAAGAACGAAGTCGATAAAAATGGAAAAAGTACGCCTCGCCCACTGACAGATCAGGAAAAAGAACAAATCACCGCGCTGGCCCGGGAGGCAATGGGATATAGCAAAGACCGGGGAGATTCCATCAGCGTTGCCAACAGCCTGTTTATTCCGGAAGAGAAAGAAACCGTCGACACACCACTGTGGAAGCAACCTGAAATGCTTTCCATGGCAAAAGAATTTGGTAAATATCTGCTGATGGCGCTGGTCTTTGCCTACCTGTTCTTCGGTTACCTGCGCCCTATACTTTATAAAATGATGGGACGTGATCTCGCGAAAGAAAAGGCAGAAAAAGAAGCGAAGGCAAAAGCTGAATCCGAAGCGAAAGTTGCCGCTGAAGCTGCCGCCAAAGCTGAGGAAGAAGAGCGTAAAGCAGCTGCTGAAGAAAATGGTAATGAAATCGATGACGATGGCTCTGTCGTTGAGTTATCCGGTGATGGCATGGATGCGCAGGAAGGACACAAGCCACAATCTATTTATGAGCAAAACCTTGCTCTGGCGAGAGAGCTGGCGATGAAGGATCCGAAAATTGTGGCGCAGGTTATTAAGAAATGGGTGAATAATGAGTGATGATGGCGTACAAAAAGCCGCAACATTTATGCTGGCTTTAGGCGAGGATGGCGCTGCGGAAGTCATGAAATTTCTTGGCCCGCGCGAAGTACAGAAAATCGGTGCCACGATGGCAACGATTGGCCCTATCCCGCACGAAAAAATTGCTAAGGTACTTGAAGAATTTAAGACAGAAGCAGACATGAGTTCGTCTGTCGGCTTAGATTCCGATGACTATATTCGCAACGTTCTGACAAAAGCACTCGGTGATGACAAAGCATCGTCACTGCTGAATCGCATTCTCGGCGGGAAAGATGCCAGCGGTATTGAAAGCCTGAAATGGATGGATGCACAATCCGTAGCAGATTTGATCAAGAACGAACATCCGCAGATTATCGCCACCATTCTGGTTCACTTAGAGAGCGATCAGGCTTGTGAAATTCTGAATCACTTCTCTGAGCGCCTGCGGAATGATGTTGTGCTGCGGATCGCAACACTGGATGGTATCCAACCAACAGCTTTGCGCGAACTGAACGATGTATTAACAAAACTGCTGACTGGTAATGAAAGCCTGAAGAAAAAATCCATCGGTGGTGTGCGTGCTGCTGCAGAAATTCTGAACTTCATGAGCGGAGAAAATGAAGCTTCGGTCATGGACAATCTGCGTAAATACGACAATGACATGGCCGAGAAGATCATGGACGAAATGTTCGTCTTCGATAACATTATGGATATCGATGACAAAGGCATCCAGTTGCTGCTGCGTGAAGTTCAGTCCGACTCACTGATTGTTGCACTGAAAGGCGCCAGCCAGGAAATGCGTGAAAAGATTTTCCGCAATATGTCTGCGCGTGCTGCTGAAATGATGCGTGAGGATCTGGAATCCAAAGGCCCTGTGAGGTTGTCAGAAGTAGAAGCACAGCAAAAACAAATTCTGATTGTCGTACGCCGTCTGGCAGATGAGGGCCAGATCATGCTGGGCTCTAAAGGCGATGACGCTTATGTCTAATATTATTCGCGACCCGTCTCCGGGTGTCTTTCGCAAATGGGAGTTCACAGGATTCGGACAGCCAGCTGTAGCTACAGCAACCCAGGCAGAAGTCCTCTCCCCTTCTGTTCATGCAGATGCCGAACATTATGCAGATCCGGAGCCCGAACCTGCTTTGCCCGCTATCACGGAAGAAGAATTGAATGCGATCCGTGAGCAAGCGCGCCAGACAGCCTATGAAGATGCCTATCGCAGTGCCTACGAGCAAGGTCTGATCGAAGGGCGGGACGCAGGCTACAAAGAATTACAGGAGACCGTTGCAGCAGAACAGCAAGCATTGCAAACACTGGCTGCAAATATGTCGGAGCAATTCTCAGCGTTTACTTTGCAGGCAGAAAAAGACATTCTGGCACTGAGTCTGGATATCGCAGAAATGATTCTTAAAACCAGTCTGCAATTGAACCCGGAGGCCATTCTGCCGGTTGTTCGGGATGCTGTTTCACAAATTCCGGTAACCCAAAAGAATATCGAAATTCAGGTCAATCCCGATGACGCAACACAGGTTAGCGAAGCACTTTTGCATGGCATTCAACAACTTGGCTGGCGCGTCGTCGCCGATCCGAATCTCAGCAGGGGCGGATGCGTTATTGAAACGCCGAGCAACGTCATTGACGCAAGCATAGAAACCCGCTGGCAACAGGTGCGGGCCGCGATCCATCACAGTATGAATACGGCGGGCTCAGAATGAATGCAATAAACGACCGCTGGAACAGTCTGATACAGTCAACCCGACAACAACTGAATGAAGTCGAGGGAGCGACAATCGCTGGACGTGTCACGAAAGTTACCGGGTTGGTAATGGAAGCGGTTGGTTTGCGTTTACCAGTAGGAAGTGCTTGCAGCGTTCATCTCGCTGCAGGTCAATCAATTGACGCGGAAGTTGTCGGTTTTGACGGCGATAAATTGTTTCTGATGCCCCACTCCGACCTGGGTGGCGTGACACCGGGAGCACCGGTATTTCCGGAACAACCGATCACAAAGACTGGTAGCACAGGCGCGCGTCAAATTGACCGTACGCGCAAATTGCCGGTCGGCTTCCAGTTATTGGGGCGTGTCGTCGATGGTAACGGCAGACCGCTTGATCAGCACGGACCGCTTGATCAGTCCGTCAGCGCACCACTGGGCGCACGTATCTACAACCCGCTGGAACGGGCACCAATTAAAGATACGCTGGATGTCGGGGTGCGTGCGATCAATGCAATGCTCACGGTTGGTCGCGGCCAGCGGCTCGGATTATTCGCGGGTTCAGGCGTTGGTAAAAGTGTGCTGCTGGGAATGATGGCGCGCTACACGGAAGCAGATGTTATTGTCGTTGGACTGATCGGCGAACGGGGGCGCGAGGTTAAAGAATTTATTGAACAAATTCTGGGCGAAGAAGGCCTCGCAAGATCTGCTGTCGTTGCCGCTCCGGCAGATGCGCCTCCGCTATTGCGACTACAGGGAGCGGCGTACGCAACCACCATCGCCGAATTTTTCCGTGACCAGGGACTGAATGTATTGCTGATCATGGATTCACTGACACGCTATGCTATGGCGCAAAGGGAAATTGCACTGGCAATAGGTGAGCCGCCTGCAACCAAGGGTTATCCACCATCCGTCTTTGCGAAATTGCCGGTTCTGGTGGAGCGTGCGGGCAATGGTAAAGAAGGCGGTGGATCGATCACAGCTTTTTACACGGTTTTGACCGAGGGCGATGATCAGCAGGATCCGATTGCAGATTCTGCACGTGCGATTCTGGACGGTCACTTTGTACTGAACCGCCGGCTCGCAGAAAGCGGACACTACCCGGCCATCGACATCGAACAATCGATCAGCCGTGCGATGCACAGCATCACCACCCCTGAACATCAACAGCTTTCACGCAAACTGAAACAACTTTACTCACGTTATGAGCGCAGTCGCGACCTGATCAGTGTGGGCGCCTATGTTCCCGGATCAGACCCGCAGGTAGATGAGTCCATTCGCCTCTATCCCCGTATTACTGCATTCTTGCAGCAGGGAATTCATGAGCGCTCAGGCATAACGCAGAGCTTAGGGGAACTTCAGGCTCTGTTCGAAGGATAGAAAAGAAGGCGCTTGCACTAGACTGAAAGAAAATGGCACAACAATCTGCAATTGAAACTCTGATTGAGCTGGCAGAAAAAGAAGCTGATGACGCAGCGAAAGCCCTCGGAAAAGCAATCAGTGCACATGAGGATACCGTGAATAAGCTGAATTTACTGCTGCAGTACCGCAGTGACTATGAAGCCAGGCTGCAAAATGTGGCTGCCAATGGTTTAACTATTTCGCAGTTTTCAAACTTTAATGCCTTTATCGCGAAATTAGATGAAGCAGTAAATGGACAGCAAATGGTAGTAAGAGATGCCGAACGGAAAGTGGAGCTGGCAAAAAGCAACTGGCAGGCTATCGAAAAACGGCGCTTGTCCTACCAGACCCTGAAAAACAGGGCAGATACAGTGCAGCAGCAAAAAGAAGCAAAACGTGACCAGAAACAGACAGACGATTTCGCTTCAAGATCTTATCTCAACAAATTAAGAAACGGTTAGCACCATGACACCGATCCTGAAAGTAGCAAATTTGACAGACGGAGTAAGTGCCGTTAGCAGCAAATTTCCGCAAAATAGTGAACTAAACAAAGGGTTCGGACTTGAATTTTCTAAAGCACTGGCGAATTCGAATACGCAAAATCAAAACAATTCAGGTGTCAGTAATAGCAATCCCTACTCCGCATCCAGACAGGTTCAGCCAGCGCGTTCGGATGCTGCTCGGCAGCCTGCTGTCAAAAATAATAGTGCTGCCCAAAACTCAGTGAAAGAAAGCAATCAGGCAAACGCTGCTGAGACCAACAAACTCCGGGATAAAGATGTGCAAATCAATCCGGCAAAACCAAACCCGGAGAAAAATGATGGTATCAGCGCAGAAAAACTTTCCGGAGACACAACCGATACCAGTTTACCTGTGAGGAAACAGAGGGACGACAAAGCAGTTTCTTCCGGGGATATCAGCGCGATGCTTTCAGCAATACAGTGGATGCATGCTGATCCGGTAAAACCATCTTCCGACGGAGAAACAAAGAATGGCCAAGATCCCGGAACTGAAATCACCGCAGATCCACTGCTGTCAGGCTCAAACACTGGCCTTAGCTTTGGTACAGATCCGGGGGTACAGGTAACAGCTGATCCGACACATACAGTTACCTCCCATGATGGTACCTATAGCAAAGATCCCGGTGTGCAGGTGACTGCTGATCCAGCGCGTTCTGAACTAACTTCTCAATTTACCAACGGCACAGATCCCGGCGTTCAGGTCACTGCAGATCCAAAGACAGACGCGCACCAGCGCTTGGATAGTACAACCGAACAACGGGCTTCAAATCTCTCTGATCAGGCTGCATCACCAAGCTCCGGAGCAACAACTGCCGTTCCGACAAACAACGTCTTACCGGCGGAGATGATCCGTACACTGGCTGACGCTGCCGGGAAAGAAATCGCATCGCTAAAAAAACCGGTTGATCAAAGTAACAGCCAGTCGGACGAAATCACACTGAAGCGCCGCACTGAAATCGAAAAATCGTCCGATACAGACTCGCGAACAATTGCCAAATCCGATGTTACCGCAACACGCCTGGATGGCAAATTCCGAGAGATGCTCGAAGAGTTCAGAATTTCCAAAACGGATGTCAGGCCCGGTGTCAATGACGCTTCCGAAGACCCGGCAAGTAATACCGTCCACAATTTCAGTGATGCATTCCGTACGTTTGAGAATACACAGGCCAGCAACCAGCAGGTCAGTCAGACCAGTCGTGTTCCGGTGAGAGTTGGTAATGAAGGCTGGAATACGGCAATTGGTCAGCACATGCTGCGCATGAGCACGGAGCAAATGAAATCGGCAGAACTGGAACTGAATCCGCCGGAACTGGGTCCGTTGAAAATCGTGCTGGATCTGCAAAGTGATCAGTTAAGTACCACATTTGTCACAGGTTCTGCGCAAGTACAGCAAGCGCTGGAAGCATCTGTACCGCGTTTACAGGAAATGATGAGTCAGGCTGGCTATCAGTTGAATCAGGTCAATGTGCAGACTTCCTTTCATGATGGTCAGCGGGAGGCACCACAGCAGCAGGCACAACTGAATGGGCGGGCAAACAACAGCACTTCCGGAACCGGTGAAAACTCTGCGCGCGACAACATAACAGAGACAGGAACTGTCAGGCGTCCGCAAAACATCAGACAAGGCGGCGTTGACATGTTTGTCTGACGCAGATGCTGGAAAAGCAGGAGTCGGTACAGGTAGAATAGGAAAGCATGAAAAACCGTGATCAATCGCGGCAAAATGCAGTGACAATGCGGGCTAAACGCCAATATGGCGTCCGTTTACTGCGTTTTTCCACGCACTGTTTCACCGGATGATCAACTACACTATCTGAACTGGCTCTGACGAGCAAAGAAAGGAATATCATGGCAAAGGCACCTGCCAAAGCTGCGAAAGGCGCTGAAGAAGCACCTGCGGGCGCGGGAAAATCGAAAAAGAAACTGATCATCATCATTGCCGCAGCACTGGTGGTGCTGGGTGCTGGTGGCGGTGGCGCGGCTTTTTTTCTGATGAAAAAAGGCGGTAAAAAAGAAGCTGAACACAAAGAAGAAGTTGCAAAGCCTAAGGTATTTGTCAATCTCGATCCGTTCACAGTTAACCTGCAATCTGGTGACGGTGATAAATATCTGCAAGTCACCATGAGTCTGGAAGTAGAAGGTGAAGATCAGGCTAGCGCCATTAAAAATAATATGCCGCAGGTAAAGAGCCGCATCATTCTTTTGCTGTCCAGCAAACAGGCTGACGATGTTTTATCGCAGGAAGGAAAAGATAAACTGGTTGAAGAAATTATTGAAAAAGTTTCTGATCCGTTTGTGCCGAAAGGTGATCACCAGAAAGTCACCGGTGTGTATTTCACCTCTTTTGTAGTTCAATAAGCCATGTCTGACAATTTTCTCTCGCAGGAAGAAGTCGATGCCCTTCTGAAAGGTGTTACCGGGGATACCGATGACGCAATGTCTCAGGAGGATAACTCCGGCGTTCGTCCGTATAACCTCGCCACGCAGGAGAGGATTGTCCGTGGCCGTATGCCAACGCTGGAAATCATCAACGAGCGTTTTGCCCGTTTGGTGCGCATTGGCTTATTCAACTTTTTACGTCGCAGTGCTGAAGTTTCCGTTGGCACCGTACGCGTTTCCAAATACAGCGAATTCATCCGGAATCTGGTCGTTCCGACCAATCTGAATCTGGTACACATGAAGCCGCTGCGCGGCACAGCCCTGATTGTCATGGATCCGGGGCTGGTGTTTTTGCTGGTCGATAATCTGTTCGGCGGTGACGGACGCTTTCACACCCGTGTGGAAGGCCGTGATTTCACCCAGACAGAACAGCGGATTATTCATCGTATTCTGGAAATCCTGTTTGAAACGTATTCAAAATCCTGGGAACCGGTATATCCGATCGAATTTGAATATATCCGTTCAGAAATGAATACGCAGTTTGCGAATATTGCGACACCAAACGAAGTCGTTGTATCCACCACTTTCACCATCGAACTCGGGCCAGTCAGTGGCGAAATGCATATCTGCATGCCCTACTCGATGATTGAACCAATCCGCGATTTGCTGACCAGCAGCCTGCAGGGTGAGACACTGGAAGTGGATAAACGCTGGGTGCGCCTGATGACGCAACAGATTCAGATTGCGGAAGTGGAAATGATTGCGGACTTCGGTACGGCGCGTGTCACACTGGGTGATTTGCTGAACATGAAGGTTGGCGACATCATTCCGGTACATGTGCCGGAAATTATTACCGCCAAGGTGGATGGCACGCCTGTGCTGGAATGCCAGTACGGTGTATCCAACGGACAGTATGCGCTGAAAGTCGATAAATTACTGAGTTCCAGCGTGCAGGAAGTTATACAAGGAGAGAATCATGGATGAAAGCGGAGATACAATCTCGGACGATGATTGGGGCGCCGCCATTGCGGAACAGGAACGTGCAGAGGCAGCTGCCGCTGCTGCCGCCGCTTCCTCACCAAAATCAGAACCAGCTGCCGCCCTGTTTCAGGATTTCAGCGCGAAGTCTGTGCATGCGGAAACGCAGAACGATATCGACTTCATTATGGATATTCCGGTTCAACTGACCGTTGAACTGGGCCGTACCAAAATTGCGATTAAAAATCTGCTGCAACTGGCACAGGGGTCGGTCGTTGAACTGGATGGTCTGGCCGGTGAACCGATGGACGTATTAGTCAACGGCTGTCTGATTGCACAGGGTGAGGTTGTTGTGGTGAATGACAAATTCGGTATACGTCTGACTGATATCATTACGCCGGCGGAACGGATACGTAAACTCAACCGATGAAATCGAATAAATTAATTATATTGAGCGGACTGGCATTCACCTGCCAGTCCGTTTTTGCTGCTGAAGCAGTCAGCACACCGGCCACTGGTTTTCTGCAAATCATGCTCGCATTATTGTTTGTGATTGCGCTGATGCTGGCACTGGCATGGGTCATGAAGCGGGTCGCGCCAATGCAGGGGCAACAGCAGTTAGGCATGAAAATTATAGGCAGCCTGCACCTTGGACAGCGCGAAAAAATCACGGTGGTGGAAGTTGGCGACCAGTGGCTGATTCTTGGCGTCACACCATCCGGCATTTCGCGTCTGGAAAGCATGCCCCGTCAGGAACATTTACTGCAAAACGGCACGCCGGTAGCCGGCACGGTATTTCAAAGCTGGCTGCAGTCCAAAATTGCCAAACGTGCAGAATCACAGAATACAGGGAGCAATGCATGAAGCCTGTACTGACCTCCTGCTTATTGGCATGCACTGCATTTGCTGCAATGCTGCTGCCGGAAACTGCATTTGCACAGGCACTGCCTGCGATCACATCCACCCCTGCCGGTGGTGGCGGACAAAATTATTCGCTCAGTATTCAAACGCTGCTGTTTCTGACAGCGCTGGGTTTTATTCCGGCAGCGGTGCTGATGATGACTGGCTTTACCCGCATCATCATCGTGCTGTCGTTGCTACGTCAGGCACTGGGTACACAGTCTGCGCCACCAAATCAGGTACTGGTTGGTTTGGCACTGTTTCTGACATTTTTTGTGATGGGGCCGGTATTCGACAAAATCTATACCGATGCGTATCAGCCATTTTCAGAAAATAAAATCACCATGACTGAGGCCATGGAAAAAGGGGCGATGCCGTTAAAAGAATTCATGATGCGGCAAACCCGGCAAAGTGATCTGGCGCTGTACGTCAAATTGTCCGGCACACCGGCATTACAAGGGCCGGAACAAGTACCGCTGCGAATTCTGGTACCGGCTTTTGTCACCAGCGAACTGAAAACCGCTTTTCAGATCAGCTTTGCGATTTTTATTCCGTTTCTGATTATTGATATGGTGGTCGCCAGTGTACTGATGTCGATGGGTATGATGATGGTTTCGCCTTCGATTGTGTCGCTGCCGTTTAAGCTGATGTTATTTGTACTGGTGGATGGCTGGCAGTTACTGATCGGCTCGCTGGCGCAAAGCTTTTACTGAGGTGTGACATGACTCCGGATACCGTCATGAACATGGGACGCCAGGCAATGGAAGTGATGCTGATGGTGTCTGCGCCGCTGCTGCTGGTGGCGCTGGCAGTCGGTCTGATCGTCAGTATTTTTCAGGCAGCAACCCAGATCAATGAAACCACCCTGTCCTTCATTCCAAAGCTGCTGGCAATTTTTCTGACGCTGATTATTGCCGGACCGTGGATGCTGACCATCCTGCTGGATTACATGCGCCAGATGTTCACCAACATCGCAACGATGGCTGGCTAAAGCGACATGATCAGCTTTTCCAGTCAGATGCTGATTGAACTGGTCACAGGTTTCCTGTGGCCTCTGACGCGTATTCTGGGCGTATTTGCTGTTGCACCGCCAATTGGCAACAGCACCATCCCGATGCAAGTCAAAATTTTACTTGGCGTTTCTATCGCCATGGTCGTCAGTCCAGTGCTACCAAAAATGCCTGCCGTCGATCCGGTTTCCCTGTCCGGTATGGTGATCACTGCGCAGCAACTGGTGATTGGTCTGGCGATGGGCTTTGTGATGCGCCTGGTCTTCGCCGGCATTGAGATGGCTGGTGAGGTGGCGGGTATGACGATGGGGCTGGGTTTCGCCACTTTTTTTGATCCTCAAACACACGGCCGCTCTTCGGCAATTTCCCAGTTCATGGTGCTGACAAGTACCCTGCTGTTTGTCGTTGCCGATGGCCACCTCGCGATTATTACGGCGATTGTTGAAAGCTTCCAGAAAATCCCCGTCACCACCGATGTGCATCAGGGCTTTGCGTTTTACCGGCTTGCCATCTGGGGCGAACAGATTTTCATCGCCGGTGTGAAATTATCATTACCGATTGTGGCGTCCCTTCTGATCACCAATATCGCACTCGGCATTCTGACGCGTGCCGCGCCGCAATTGAATATTTTCGGTATCGGTTTTCCGATTACGATCAGCGTCGGTTTTTTAGTTCTGACGCTGCTGATGCCGTATCTGACGACGCCGATCCAGCAACTGATCGGCAGCGGTCTCAGCCACATGAGCGATGGCGGCAACCCGCGCATTGCCAATCAGCCACCGCCTCCTAAACCCTGACGGAGTATATCCATGCCCTACCCTGTGATTCCGGCTGCCCATTTGCGTCTTTATCCGGTGTCGGCAATCCGGGCCATGGAAACAGCGAATCCGTCCGATTCCGCTGAACCCAGTCTGATGGAGCGTGCTGCCGCAGCAGCTACCCGTCTGGTTACCACGCTGATGCCGGAACCCGGTGCAGTGCTGATACTGGCAGGCCCGGGCAATAACGGCGGCGATGCAGCGCTGGTTGCCGCGCAACTGGCCAGCGCCGGATACAGCGTGGATATCTGCGCGCTGCTGTCAAACACCATGTCGGCAGACAGTCAGTCCAGCTGGCAACGTTGCGCACAAAGTCAGGCGAAGCGAATTCAGGCTGAGCAACTGACCGCCGTACCGGGATATTTTCCGTATCAGTTGATCATTGACGGCCTGTTCGGCATCGGACTCAGCCGCCCGGTCAGCGGCCTAGCCGCAGAACTGATCCGTGCCGTCAACCGCGCCAGCGCCCTGCAAAAAGTACCGGTGATTGCGCTCGATGTACCGAGCGGTCTGAACGCTGATACGGGCGCGGTGATTGGCGGTGAACAAGGCATCGCCATACGCGCCAGCCACACGCTCAGCTTCCTCGGCAACAAGCCCGGCCTGCATACCGCGGATGCCAAAGACTATGCAGGACACGTCATCATCGATTTTCTGGAAGCCAGTGTTTCTGCCGACGTCCGCGAAACCGGTGTGCTGAACTGCGCAAATACCCTGCCTGCGATGCCGGTACGGGCCAGCAACAGCCATAAAGGCAGTTTCGGTGACGTACTGATTGCCGGCGGCGCTGCCGGTATGAGCGGCGCAGTGCTGCTGGCCGCCCGCACCGCCCTGTTCAGCGGTGCAGGACGAGTGTACGCAGGCATGCTGGAAGCGATTGCAGTAGACTTTCTGCACCCCGAACTGATGTGCCGTCCGCTGATGAAGCACACACCGCACAAAGAAATCATTGTCGCCGGTCCCGGATTAGGCCAGTCAGAAACCGCCAGTCACGAACTGGCACGCCTCATCGCTGCCAACCGGCCAATGGTGCTGGATGCCGATGCATTGAATCTGCTGGCACAACAAGCGCAGCTGCAATCGGCGCTGCAACAACATAGCGCTGAAAAAATCCTGACCCCGCACCCGCTGGAAGCCGCACGGCTGCTGAACTGGACTGTCGCCGAAGTGCAGGCAGACCGTATCGCCGCCGCCAGCGAACTGGCGCACCGCTATCAATCCGTGATTATTCTGAAAGGTGCAGGTAGCGTCCTGTGTCAGCCCGGTAACGCCCAGTACCGCATCAACACCAGCGGCAATCCTGCGCTGGCCACCGGCGGGACCGGCGACGTATTAGCCGGCCTGTGCGGCGCATTGCTGGCGCAAGGCTTAGCAGCGTGGGATGCAGCTTGCCTCGCCTGCTGGCTGCACGGCACCGCCGCCGATGATTTATGCCTCAACGGTACCGGCCCCGTCGGGCTAACTGCCAGCGAACTGATCCCCGCCATCCGCCGCGCCCTGAACCAGCACATCGCACTGGGCCAGCTGTAAGCCAGCCCGTAGCACATCGTTGTGCAATGATCATCATCTGATCATTTGCAAGAGCCAGACTTTCTGCCGACGACCGCCGGATCGGTGTGCCGGAATCCGCATTTGGGGTGTTTTCGGGGTTTTCCGGGATATTACAGCAAAAGTCCGGACACCAACCACAAAACCGCCATAAAAAAACGCCGTTCTCCCAAAAGAGAACGGCGTTCATTTTGATGCTGATCGGTTCAGCTGACTGGTACTTAATCCACCAGACTGTTGATCTGATCAATATTCAGCTTTTCGCAGGCGGGCATTTCTTCGCAGCGGATACCGGCTTGCTCAATCAGCGCTGTCAGTTTTTCGATTTGCTCTTGCTGAGAAACCGCGTGATCGATCAGTTTATGCAGTACCTTGGCGACCGGATCGTCAATGCTTTGCGTTACACCGTAAGCAGCAAACAATTGCGCGCTGCCGGAGTCGGCGGAGGCGGTTTCTTTGCGGATGATATGCGCCGGATTACCGACGGCAGTGCAACCGGCAGGCACGGGTTTTAACACGACGGAATTCGAGCCGATTTTCGCGCCCTGCCCGACCGTAAAGCCACCCAGCACTTTGGCACCGGCACCGACAATAACGCCGGATTCCAGCGTCGGATGGCGTTTCGCGCCGCGTGTCAGCGAGGTACCGCCGAGCGTAACGCCCTGATAAATCGTGCAGTCATCGCCGACTTCCGCCGTTTCACCAATCACCACGCCGAAACCGTGATCGATAAATACGCGGCGGCCAATGGTTGCGCCCGGATGAATTTCGATACCGGTCAGCACACGCGCCACATGCGAGATGAAACGTGCCAGCCATTTCAGTCCACGCTTCCAGCACCAGTTCGCCCAGCGGTGCATCAGGATCGCCTGAAAGCCGGGGTAACACGTGACCACATCCCAGGCGTTGCGGGCGGCGGGGTCACGTTGAATGATGCTGGCGATATCTTCGCGCAATTGGCTGAACAACATAAACAGAGGGAATTCGATATTCGGAAAACGACAATAGTAATGCATTCCGGTTTTTGCTGCCGGAATGCATGGCAGGCGCTTACAGACGCTGGCGACGGGCTTCGTACAGGCAAACGCCGGAAGCCACGGAAACGTTCAGACTTTCTACCGAACCCATCATCGGAATATTGACCAGATAATCGCAGGTTTCGCGGGTCAGGCGGCGCATGCCCTCGCCTTCAGAGCCCATCACCAGCGCAGTACCGATTTTCATGTCAGCCTGGTAAATGGTTTTTTCTGCGTCATCGGATGTACCAACGACGTAGATATCGCGCTCTTTCAGTTCGCGCAGGGTACGTGCCAGATTGGTAACGGTGATGTAAGGCATGGTTTCTGCTGCACCGCTGGCGACTTTGGCGGCGGTTGCGTTCAGGCCGACTGCACGGTCTTTCGGTGCGATCACCGCATGTGCACCGGCGCCGTCTGCCACACGCAGACAGGCACCCAGATTGTGCGGATCGGTAATGCCATCCAGTACCAGCAGCAATGGCGGGCCTTCGACTGCGTCCAGCAATTCGTCCAGCGTGCGCGCCAGCGATACCGGCGCTGCTTTGATGACCACGCCCTGATGACGACGGGTACCGACCATGGCGGACAAACGCTGATCGTCAGCATGAATCACGCGCACACCGGCGGCTTTTGCCACCTGCAGCAAATCGCTCATGCGGCGGTCGTGACGTTCAGCATCAATGTATAACTCATCCACAGACGACGCTTCGAAGCGAATACGGGAGGTGACGGCGTGAAAGCCGAAGGTAAATTTACTTTTCATGACAATACTTTCTTAAGACTGGCGGTGGCATCCATGCCACCGCGCAAAGAGGATCAGCGGCGTTTGCGGCCACTTTTTGCAGAGGATGAACGTGCCACTGCTTTTTTCTTACTGACCGGTGAAGCCGGTGCTTTGCCCTTGGCAGGGCGGGATTTTTCTGCCGGTGCTGCGACTGCAGCTTTTTTCGGCGTCTGGGCTTTTTGTTTGTTCGGAACAAACCAGCCTTCATTTTCGTCCGCGCGTTTCTTTTCAGGACGGCGTTCGCCGCGACGACCAACGGCCGCTGCGCTGGCACCGGCCAGTGCCAGATCGATACGGCGCGAGTCCAGATCCACACGACTGATCTGAATCTGCACTTTATCCATCAGCTGATAACGCTTGCCTGTGCGTTCGCCGCGTAATTCATGGCGGGCTTCATCGAACTGGAAGTAATCCGCACCCAGCTCTGTGATATGCACCATGCCTTCGACAAAAATTTCATCCAGCTGCACAAAAATACCGAACTGGGTAACACCGGTAATCGTGCCCTGAAATTCTTCACCAAGGCGATTGCGCATGTAGTAGCACTTCAGCCAGTTTTCGACATCACGCGATGCTTCATCGGCACGACGCTCATTCGATGAGCAATGCAGACCCAGCAATTCCCACATTTCCAGATCATCCGGCGGGCCTTTTTTCGGCTTTTTCTCCGGCTTCACCGGCGCTTTGGCATTGCGCGAATTCTTGCCAACCGGCACTGTGGTATTCAGCAGGCTCAGATCAATCCCGGTCGGCCTATAGGTTTCACCAGCGATAATCGCTTTGATGGCGCGGTGTGTCAGCAAATCCGGATAACGGCGGATCGGCGATGTGAAGTGGGTATACGCCTCATACGCCAGACCAAAGTGACCCAGATTGTCGGGACTGTACATCGCTTGCTGCATAGAACGCAGCAACATGGTTTGCAGCAATTGCTCGTCCGGGCGGCCTTTGATCTTGTTGCGCAGCTCGGCGTAATCCGAAGCTTGCGGACTATCACCACCCGGCAACGACAAACCGACCTGACGCAGATAATTGCGCAAAGTGGTCAGTTTTTCTTTGGTCGGGCCGGAGTGAACGCGGTACACACCAAGATGCTTGTAGGTTTGCAGCAAATCAGCAGCGCAAACGTTCGCCGCCAGCATACATTCTTCAATCAGACGATGCGCATCGTTACGAACGCGCGGAATAATCTTCTCGATCTTGCCACCGCTGTTGCAGACGATATAGGTTTCGGTCGTATCAAAGTCAATCGCACCGCGTGCCTGACGCGATTTCAGCAGGACCTGGAATACTTCATACAAGTGCTGCAAATGCGGCACGATCGCAGAACGTTTGGCCGCTTCAGGGCCTTTAGTGTTACCCAGAATCGCCGCAACTTCGGTGTAGGTCAGACGTGCTGCGGAATGGATCACTGCCGGATAGAACTGATATCCGTGCATCTCACCGTCTTTGGTGATCACCATGTCACAGACCAGCGTTAAACGTTCCACATCCGGATTCAGCGAACACAGACCATTCGACAGTTTTTCCGGCAGCATAGGAATCACACGGCGCGGAAAATACACAGAAGTGCTGCGCAGCAAGGCATCGCGGTCCAGCGGCTGCCCCGGCTTCACATAATGGCTGACGTCGGCAATCGCTACCAGCAAACGGTAAGCCTTGTTACGACCCAGTTTCACCGGTTCGCAATAAACAGCATCGTCAAAGTCACGCGCATCTTCGCCATCAATCGTGACCAGCGGAATATCGCGCAGATCAACACGGTCTTTTAAATCTTTCTTTTGTACGGTGCCCGGCAGTTTTGCGGCGGCATCCAGCGCTGCATCGGAAAACACATGCGGCACGCCGAATTTGCGTACTGCAATTTCGATTTCCATACCGGGATCATCAATACCGCCCAGCACTTCAGCAATTTTGCCGACCGGTTGCGCGTAACGGCTTGGCTGTTCCAGCAATTCAACGCTGACAATTTGTCCGGCCAGATTTTTTGCCGGCGTTTCTGCCAGCAGAATATCGTGCTGGAAGCGCTTGTCTTCCGGCACCACCAGCCAGACACCGTTTTCCTGCAGCAGACGGCCAACCACGTGGGTATTGGCGCGTTCGGTCACTTCAACGATAGAACCTTCGAGACGCCCTTTTTTATCCGCACCTGCAACACGCGCCATCACGCGGTCGCCGTGCAATACCTTTTGCATTTCGCGTTCCGGCAGGAACAGATCGGCACTACCGTCATCCGGCGTCAAAAATCCGTAACCTTCGCGATGACTGCTGACCCGGCCGGAAATTAAGTGATCCTGAGAAGTCAGTTTGAACTGGCCACGGCGGTCTTGTCGCACCTGGCCATCACGTTCCATCGCGCTTAGTCGTTTTGACATGCCATCTAACTCCTCGGGTTTGACGTTCAGAGCAAGCCCCAGATCTGCAAGGCTTAATGCTTGCTGCGTTTGGCGAAATACGCCGAGAATCTCTTCACGGCTTGGTATTTGATATGCGTATATTTTCAATGAATACTTTTCTGTAATTAATCAGGTTGTTTTATCCGGCTTTCTTCAGAAAATCCGGCACTCGCGTATGCATTTCTGTTGCAAGGATGGCGACTGATCATCAGCCTGAGCAAATCTCCTGGCTGAGCAATTTATAAAACTTCGTTAGTTTAACGGAGCATGCTCTGAAGTGCTAACACATTCGTTCGCCAATACCTTGATTTAGCAAGGAAATTTATCATTCCAGGACACTTTGGACGTTTTTCACTTGCTTTTCCGTATAGCACCCGCTATTATGCATGCCTTCTGTCGCCCACGTGGCGGAATTGGTAGACGCGCATGGTTCAGGTCCATGTGCCGCGAGGTGTGGGGGTTCGAGTCCCTCCGTGGGCACCAAAATTCAAAACCCGGTTAATGCAAATTAACCGGGTTTCTCGTTTTCTGCTTCAGGCATTAGCAGCAATCCCCCCCCTGCTTCCGCACAAACGTCAGCCGAAAGCTCATTAACCCACCTCAACATCGGGCAAGCGCAGCGCTTCTTGCTTTTTACGCCAGCCTCCCATATAATCTAGGTCTTCTGTCGCCCACGTGGCGGAATTGGTAGACGCGCATGGTTCAGGTCCATGTGCCGCGAGGTGTGGGGGTTCGAGTCCCTCCGTGGGCACCAAAATTCAAAACCCGGTTAATGTAAATTAACCGGGTTTTTCGCTTTCCGAGCCAGATATTTCTCAACAATCACCGCTTTGCACCAACGCAAATGCTAGCCGTAATCTGATAAAGCACACCAAAGTCGCACAAGCCTGGCGCATCTTGCTTTTTACCACGACCTCCCCTATAATCCACGTCTTCTGTCGCCCACGTGGCGGAATTGGTAGACGCGCATGGTTCAGGTCCATGTGCCGCGAGGTGTGGGGGTTCGAGTCCCTCCGTGGGCACCAAAATTCAAAACCCGGTTAATACAAATTAACCGGGTTTTTCGCTTTCCGCATCAGGCATTACCGGCAATAACTTCCCGCCTCAACACAAACGTCAGCCACAAAATCATTAAACCACTTCACTACCGCGCAAGCTTAGTGCATCTTGCTTTTTACTTCAGCCTCCCCTATAATCTGTGTCTTCTGTCGCCCACGTGGCGGAATTGGTAGACGCGCATGGTTCAGGTCCATGTGCCGCGAGGTGTGGGGGTTCGAGTCCCTCCGTGGGCACCAAAATTCAAAACCCGGTTAATGCAAATTAACCGGGTTTTTCGCTTTCTGCGTCGGGCATTACCGGCAATCACTTCCTGCCTCCACGCAAATATCAACCGCGTTACATTCCACAATCCACGGCTGATGAGCAGTCTCACTGACGGCAACTTCCATCAAGCTCTGTCACTCAACTCGACAACGCATGCATCAAACAGATTCAAGTCATCAATTACAGATTATGCTGAAATCCGCTTCGGCCATTTTCTGAGAACCAGACTTTCTGCCGACGACCGCCAGATCGCTATGCAGAACGCCGTATTTGAGGTGTTTTCAGCCCTTTTTCAGTACCCCGAAGTCCTGCATCTCCCGCAACAAGCAGGCCCCGTCTGGTACTGACGCAAAACCATACATCCACAGCCCAATGCTTACGCCGATAAAAAAACACCATTGCACATCAGCGCAATGGTGTTTCAGTCTTTCAGCAACTACCGGGTAGCAACAAGGCAGATTATTGCTCGCCTTTTTTAATCCAGGCAGCCAGTTGATTCGGGCGAATACTGTCGTACTCTTCGAATGGCTGGTGAATCCACGGATTCGTCGGCAGGTAGTCCAGATAATACTCCGGCTCTACCGTAGAGCAGGCTTTGTACCAGATTACCGCAGACTTCACTTCTGTGACGCCCTGATAGTTTTCACGCAAATGCTTCAGTACACGCTCCAGCGTGACACCGGAGTCCACCAGATCATCCACGACCAGAATGCGACCCTGCAGGCTGCCTTTGCTCATGGAGATATGTTTACTGATGTCTAAATCGCCCTGCACGGTACCGGCTTCTGCGCGGTAAGAGCTGGTCGACAAAATTGCCAGAGGCACGTCAAAAATACGGGAGAACACATCACCCGGACGCAGGCCGCCGCGTGCCAGGCACAATACTTGATCAAACTGCCAGCCCGACTCGTGCACTTTGAGTGCAAGCTGCTCGATGGAGCGATTATACGACTCCCAGGATACCCATAAATGCTTGTCAGTCGAGTCTGGTAAGCTCATAACAATTTCATCTTTCCTTGTTTCTTATTAGTTAAACGGATGGCGGAGAACAATGGTTTCTTCGCGATCCGGGCCAGTGGATACCATATCAACAGGTACACCAACCAGTTCTTCAATACGCTTGATGTAGTTACGCGCATTCAGTGGCAGATCTTCCATGGATTTTGCGCCCACAGTTGTATCTGTCCAGCCAGGCATCTCTTCATACACCGCTACGCAGCGGGAAGCCTCTTCAGCACCGACCGGGAAAATATCTACCGACTGACCATCCACGGTGTAACCGGTACACAGTTTCAGTGTTTCCAGACCATCCAGGACGTCCAGTTTTGTCAGACACATGCCGGTAACACCATTAATCTGTACCGAACGACGCAGCAGCGCAGCATCAAACCAGCCACAGCGACGTGCACGACCGGTTACTGTACCGAATTCATGGCCAACACTGGCCAGATGATGACCAACACCCTGATCAGTTGGCAGCTCAGACGGGAAAGGACCGGAGCCAACACGTGTTGTGTAAGCTTTGGTGATACCCATAATGTAATGCAGCATGTTCGGGCCAACGCCGGCACCAGCTGCGGCATTACCTGCAACGCAGTTACTAGAAGTAACAAACGGGTATGTACCGTGATCAACGTCCAGCAAGCTACCTTGCGCGCCTTCAAACAGCAGGTTAGAGCCGTTTTTGTGCGCGCCATACAGCGCACTGGAAACGTCTGCCACCATAGGGCGCAGACGCGGAACCAGCGCCAGTGCGTCATCCAGTGTTTTCTGGAAATCAACCGCAGGGGCTTTCAGATAATTGGTCAGCACAAAGTTGTGATAATCCAGATTTTCTTTGAGCTTTTCAGCGAAACGCTCTGCATTGAGCAAGTCCGCAACACGGATCGCACGACGCGCTACCTTATCTTCATAGGCCGGGCCAATACCTTTACCGGTCGTGCCGATCTTTGCTGCACCACGCGCTGCTTCACGCGCCGCATCCAGTGCGGTGTGGTAAGGCAGAATGATAGGACAGGCTTCAGAAACCTTCAGACGGGAAGCAACTTCCACGCCATTCGCTTCCAGCTTATCGATTTCACGCATCAGATCAGGCACAGACAGCACAACACCGTTACCGATGTAGCAGGCCACGCCCGGACGCATAATACCGGAAGGGATCAGCTGCAGCGCAGTTTTCTGACCACCGATGACCAGAGTATGGCCCGCATTGTGACCACCCTGAAAACGAACCACGCCTTCTGCGTGATCGGTCAGCCAGTCAACAATCTTACCTTTACCTTCATCGCCCCACTGGGTACCAATGACGACGACGTTTTTTGCATTTTTCGAGTTTGACATTACTTAGTCCACATTTTGAAGAATCCATTGACCTTCGCTGCAAACAAGACTTTGTTTGCATTCGAATTCATCCTGCTCATTTTCGTGCCCTGGCATGACCTGAATGACAATCTCACCCTGATCGCGCAATTCGCGGATACGGGAGCGCAGTGCAGGATCGTTACCCCAGGGCGCACGAATAGCAGGTTTTCTTTCGGCAACCGGCATCAGGCGCGCAAGCTCACGCAAATCCAGTGAAAAACCGGTTGCAGGACGAGCGCGACCGAACGCCTCGCCAACCTGATCATAACGACCACCTCTGGCGACAGCATTCGGCAACCCGTCCACAAATACACTGAACATCACACCACTATGGTAATGATACCCTCTTAGGTCCGAGAGATCGACAGTTACATGCTCTTTTCCGGCAATTTCTCCCAGATATTGCAAGTCGTTCAACGCATTCTGAATGCCTGTCGTACGCGGCAGAATCTGCGCCGCTTTTTCTATCACACTCAGATCACCATACAAAGACGGCAGGGCCAGCAGTGCATCACGCACAACAGGCTCATAATTAGCTGAAATTGCCTGCAACTCCGGCACATCCTTCGATTCCAGCAATGCGAACAGAATATCTTCATCCCGCTTCGCTACCGGATCCAGCTGCAAAATTGCTTTGAGCACGCCGACGTGACAAAGATCGATTCTGACTGCCTTCATGCCTATCAGCTCAAGGCTGGATAAGACCAACTCCTGAATTTCAGCATCCGCTTCCAGTCCGGCATGGCCGTAAATTTCGGCACCAATCTGAAATGGCTCGCGAGTTGCATGCAAACCTGACGGCTCCGTCTGCAACACACTGCCTGCATAACAGAGTCTGGTAACGCTGGCACGATTGAGCAAATGAGCATCAATCCGGGCAACCTGTGTGGTCATATCAGCACGGATACCCATACTGCGGCCAGACACCTGATCAACCAGTTTGAACGTGCGCAGATCCATGTCTTTACCTGCACCGGTCAGCAGAGACTCCAGATACTCAAGCATTGGCGGCACAACCATTTCGTAGCCATAGACGCGGAATCTGTCGAGAAAACTACGGCGCAGCTCTTCGATTTTTCGCGCCTCAGACGGCAACACATCAGCAATTTTTTCAGGAAGCAGCCATGTAGGCATGACAAATACCCAATAATCAGAAAAACACAATCAAAAAGCGACCCATACAAAGTACGGGTCGCCACATCAAAAATTCAGGGAATATTACTTAGACTTCGCTGGCTGAGCAGGAGCGCCACTACCTTTGAAATAACGGAAGAAGTCGGAAGCCGGATCAACAACCAGCAAATCTGATTTGTTTTTAAAGCTCGCGCGGTAAGCCTCTAAGCTTTTGTAAAACTTATAGAATTCCGGATTTTGTCCGAAAGCCTGCGCGTAGATCTGCGATGCTTCAGCATCACCCGCACCGCGAATTTCTTCAGACTGGCGGTTAGCATCCGCAAGTATCACCATACGCTGACGATCAGCATCTGCACGAATTTGCTCAGACTCTGCGGCACCTGTTGAACGCAACTCATTAGCAACACGTGTACGCTCTGCGCGCATACGATCGTAAACCGAGTTATTGATTTGCTCAACGTAATCGACGCGTTTCAGTCGGACATCGATAATCGATACGCCAATCTGACGCGCATCTTCTGTGACGCGGGCTTTGATCGAATCCATGACTTTCGCCCGCTCACCCGAAATAACATCACGAATAGAGTGTTTGGTAATCACCTCATTCAGTGCAGCTTTTACAATCTGAGAAAGACGCTCCTCTGCCCGCTGATTTTTATCACCAAAGCTGACGAAATACACTTTCGGATCAGAAATACGCCATTTAACGTAAGAATCAACCAGAATATTTTTCTTCTCCGCCGTGATAAAGCGGTCGGCCTCAGAGGAATCAATAGTCAGAATACGTTTATCAAAAAACACCACATTCTGAATCAGCGGCAATTTAAAGTGCAAACCGGGTTCACTGACAACCGACTTCACCTCACCAAACGAAAAAACAATCGCATGTGACTTCTGATCAACGATAAACACAGACGAAGACAATGCAACCAGCGCAAGGAAAAAACCGGATAACACAACCATAATACGATTCATTATCGCCCCTCTCTTTCGCGAACATCACGTGCCCGTACATCTTTAGGTGCTTTGATTTCAACACCCTGCACAGCATCGTGCGAAGCCCCTGGAATAGCTGTAGCAGCAGATTTAGCGGAAGTTGCCGCATCCTGACCACTCAACATCTTGTCCAGCGGGATGTAAACCATGTTGTTGCCCGATTTACTATCCATCATGACTTTACTGGTGCTTGCGAAAATCTGTTGCATTGTTTCGAGATACATACGATCGCGTGTGACAGCAGGCGCTTTCTGGTACTCCGCCAGTACTTGCTTAAAGCGTGAAGCATTACCCTCAGCGTTCGCAACAACTTTTGCACGGTACCCCTCCGCTTCCTGAACAATGCGGGATGCCTCGCCTTTTGCTTTAGGAATCACCTCATTTGCGTATGCCTGCCCCTCATTCTTTTGACGCTCTTTATCCTGACCTGCTTTTACGGCATCATCGAACGCAGCCTGCACCTGCTCCGGAGGTTGTACGCCCTGCATAGTGACATTCGTTACCAGAATACCTGCCTGATAGCGCTCAAGAATTTGTTGCATCAGCGCTGCAACATCGAGTGAAACCTTGTCCCGCCCCTCGTACAGAACGAAGTCCATCTTATTCTTACCAACAACCTCACGAACAGCCGTTTCAGCAACCTGGCGGATCAGATCTTCATCCTGATCACGGTTATTAAATAAAAATTCCGAGGCACTTTTCAGCTTGTACTGAACAGCAAATTGCACATCAACGATGTTTTCGTCATCCGTCAGCATCAGCGCCTCTCGTGGCTGCTTCGTCTTGGAAGAAGAGCGATATCCAACCTCGATGGTGCGGACTTTGGATAAATTAACGATTTCATGCTGTTGCACAGGGTATGGAATACGCCAGTTCATGCCGGGACTTGCCGTTCCCGTGAATTTCCCAAAAGTGGTGATCACTGCAGTCTGACCTTCCTGCACAATGAATACACCACTGACCAGCCATAAACCTGCAATCAATGCCGCAATCAAACCAGCACCACGCATCCCTGAATCAGAACCGCCTGCGGGAGGAGTAGAACCATTCTTTCCTGACAATAGTGAATTCCAACGCTGCACTGCATCACGCCAGATCTGATCCAGATCGGGCGGAGCATCGCCGTTTTTATTTTCATTTTTCTTGTCACCGTTACGGGAGTCATTACCCCATTTAGGATCATTCAGTGACATGATCGCCCGGAGTTTATTGCGAATC
Source organism: Cognatundibacterium luofuense (assembly GCF_018139685.1). Lineage (GTDB taxonomy): Bacteria > Pseudomonadota > Gammaproteobacteria > Burkholderiales > Burkholderiaceae_D > Undibacterium > Undibacterium luofuense. The sequence goes on along the minus strand of NZ_JAGSPN010000009.1, from coordinate 66,523 downwards.
GAAGGTAACATGCTGAATCTTTTTCAAAGTAAATTCAGTGAGATAAAAAACGAATATCAGCTTCGTCATCTGGGACATCCTCAGATTGAGCTGCATATTTTTCAACTGCAAAGCCAGCGATGGCGGAGCGTAATTCCGACAAACCATCACCAGTACGGGCACTCACCATGACGCGCGCGATTCTACCACACTCATCCAAAACGACTTCCGGCTCGCCGCCAGAGATATCTATCTTGTTATAAACGAGAAGCTGCGGCACGGACTCTGCACCAATTTCAGCCAACACATGGTTTACCTGAGTGATCTGATCTGAACGGGTGGGGCTTGCAGCATCAATCACATGCAAAAGCAAGTCCGCATGTATCGTCTCTTCCAGCGTTGTCCGGAAAGCAGCTACGAGCTGATGCGGCAGCTCCCTTACAAACCCGACGGTATCTGAGAGCACGACGTTACCGACATCCGGGAGATAAAGGCGGCGTGATGTCGTATCTAAAGTAGCAAATAATTGGTCAGCTGCGTAAGCACCAGCCTTCGTCAATGCATTAAACAGGGTCGACTTCCCTGCATTGGTATAACCAACGATAGAAACCGTGAATCCATTGCTTTTATTCCGGGCTCTGCGCTGCGTCTCACGTTGCTTCTGCAATTTCCCAAGGCGCGCCTTGAGCATTTTCACGCGTTCACCGAGCAACCGACGATCGGTTTCAAGCTGGGTTTCACCTGGCCCGCGCAAACCAATACCGCCTTTTTGACGTTCAAGATGAGTCCACCCACGAACAAGGCGCGTCGCAAGGTGCTGCAACTGCGCCAATTCGACCTGCAGCTTACCCTCATGACTTTTTGCTCTTTGCGCAAAAATATCCAGAATCAGGCTTATCCGGTCAACCACCCTAACCTTAAGTACTTTTTCAAGGTTTCTTTGCTGCGCAGGCGATAAGGCATGATTAAAAATGGCGATTTCAGCCTGATAAAGTACAATCAAATCAGACACTTCCTGCGCTTTACCTGAGCCTATATAAAGTGCTGCGTCAGGGCCTGATCGTTTGCAGGTAACCGCATCATAATCTTTGACACCTGCCGATTTTGCAAGAAGTACGAGCTCCTCAAAACTCGATGCAAAATCAACACCCCCAAAGTCGACACCGACTAAAACTGCGCGCATTTTTGGAAGTGTTCAAGAAAAACAATAGCCACAAATTTACTCAGCTTCAGCGTCGGAATTAATATTTACCGCACGAGCAGGAACGACGGTGGAAATTGCATGCTTATATACCATTTGCGTCACAGTGTTACGCAGCAATACGACATACTGATCGAACGATTCGATATGACCCTGTAATTTGATGCCATTCACCAGGTAAATCGAGACAGGAATATGCTCTTTACGCAGTGCATTCAGGAATGGGTCTTGTAACAGTTGCCCTTTGTTGCTCATATCAGCTCCATTTTTTAGTTGTGTTCAGGAGTTGGGGGTACTATTAAAAAATTCAAGTACCCGCGCATTGACTCTTATTATTAATTTTTACAAAAGAACTCAGTCTCGATCTTTGTCAAAAGGATTTTTACCGTTCCGCAATTCAATACGAAGCGGCGTACCAATTAATGAAAAGGTATCACGGAAATGCTTTTCAAGGTAGCGTTTATAGCTATCACTGATGGCTTCCAAGGAATTCCCGTGAATAACGATGACCGGCGGATTCTGACCACCTTGATGAGCATATCGCATTTTAGGACGAATTGAGCCTTTACGCTTTGGCTGCTGATGCTCAACAGCTTCCTGTAATGCACGCGTAAGTTTGGGCGTCGGCAATTTTGCCATTGCTGCCGCATAAGCAGAATCTACCGATTTCAAAAGCGGCCCAATACCGGTCGACTTTAAAGCTGAAATAAAATGAAATTTAGCAAAAGTCAGAAAATTGAGTTTTCTTTCAATATCAATTTTAATCTCATCCCTTTTATCACCATCAAGACCATCCCACTTATTGATAGCAACCACCAGAGCACGACCAGACTCAAGAACAAACCCGGCAATATGGGCATCCTGCTCAGAAATATCCTGCTGCGCATCAAGCATCAGCACAACGACGTTAGCCTCAGAAATAGATTGCAAAGTCTTAACGACGGAAAACTTTTCTATTGCTTCAAAAACCTTACCACGCCTGCGAATACCTGCTGTGTCAATCAAAGAATATGGCTTACCATCACGCTCGAAAGGAATCTCGATTGAATCACGCGTTGTCCCGGGCATATCGAACGCGATAACGCGCTCCTCACCTAGCAAGGTATTAACGAGGGTAGACTTACCAACATTCGGGCGTCCAACCAAAGCGATTCTTACACCTCGTTGATTTTCATCCTCTTCAGCATCATCTTCCAGTTCCGGTCCGTTCTTGAGGGCAAAGTCAATTGCCTCCCGAACCAGATCATTTACACCGTCGCCATGTGCAGCAGAAATAACATAGGGATCCCCCATGCCGAGCTCATAAAATTCTGCAGTAACCGATGTATATTTCATCCCTTCAGCTTTGTTTACCACAAGCATCACAGGACGATTACTTTTTCGCAAATAATCTGTGATTGTTTTATCATGCGGAGTCAGGCCCTGACGTCCATCCACAATGAATACGACAACATCCGCTTCAGCGACCGCCTGCTTGGTTTGCTTCGCCATCTCATGAACGATGCCTTCTTTTGCCACAGGCTCAAAACCACCAGTATCAATTACCAGAAACGGACGATCACCTACTCTGCCTTCACCGTAGTGCCTGTCACGGGTTAAGCCAGGTAAATCTGCAACAAGTGCATCACGTGAGCGGGTAAGCCGATTAAACAGCGTAGACTTTCCGACATTTGGTCGCCCAATAAGTGCAATAACCGGCTTCATATAATTCTTATAAATACTTATTCAATTCCGACAGATACAACTGATCCGCCTTTTGTTTGTACAATCAAACGCGACCCTGCAACAACTGGATTACCAAGAACCGCACTACCATCGGTCTGTAATCTTGCCGCAAATGAGCCATCTTCTCTTGATAAAAAATGGATATAACCCGCAAAATCACCGATAGCAACAACGTTGCCAAAGGAAACTGGCGAACTCAATCCACGGTATAGTAGTTTATCGTTCTTCCACGCACTCGCCCCACCCTCTTTGGCGTATGCAGTGACAACACCATTAACGTCAGCTGCAAAAACAAACCGCTCATCTGCGCTTGCTCCAACCTCACTGGAAACCGGCTTTACCCAGCGTTGAGTCCCAGACTGAATATCAAAGCAACCTACACGCCCTTGATAAGTAACCGCACAAACGGTCTTACCTACGACAGAAGGGATTCCCATCACATCTGCCACACGCTCCAGCTCCGTCGCCCCTTTTGGCTCACCAACGACAGCCTCCCATTTGATTGCTCCATTACCAAGAGAAACAGCAACAAGCTTACCACCAGGCAAAGCAGCGATGAGAGCATCTCCAACGACCGTCATTCCGGAAGCTGCACGGAGAGTTAGGCTCGGCAAAGGTCTTTCCACAATCCATTTCCTGGCGCCACTTGTCGCATCAAGTGCAATGATTTTATTCTCGTTGGTTCTGAGAATCACCGTACTGGAAGAAACAAGGGGGATCGCAAGAATCTCACTTGATTCCGAGACAGACCATTTTGCAGTACCGTCAACGGATGAAAATCCGAAAATCTTACCCTTCTCGCCAGCGACAACTAACAAACCATTGCCCGCAGCGATACCTGCCGTAAGGCGGGAACCTGCACTTACTTTCCAAAGCTGCCGACCGGTTGCAACATCGAACTTCAGAATACTGCCATCGGCAGCCGCCGCAAAACCCGACGTTCCATCAATAGCCGGTACAAAAAAATAATTTTCGCTGCGACCAACCGATAACGACCATTGCTGTTTCACAGCCATGCTTGACTTAACTTCAACCAGCTCAGCTGGTTTTTTTGACTCAGCCTTCGAAAACGGATTCCAGGAAGAACAGCCTGACAAAGCCAATACAACAACCAATGGGACAATTTGAACGAGCAAACGCATAGAAAGTTTCCAATTAAGATTTATCTGCAGAACCACCGATCGCATCCAGTTTAATCTGGACCAACGGTTTTCCGGCAGCTTTATCTTTCATTTTTTCGAGTGCTGTCTGATAAGCCTTGCGGGCCTCATCAATCTTACCCTGTGCTATCAGAATATCACCTCTACGATCAGCCTGATCAGCCAAAAATTCTTCGGGAAATTCCGAATCGATCAGTTTATTCGCCTCATCAATCAACTTTTCGTCAAGCAATAACCCAGAAAGCCGAATCTTTGCCAGCGCGCGATACTCTTCATTTTTTGAAGCAGTAACCACTGATGCCAGTAATTCTTTTGCATGCTTGATGTCACCGGAGTCATAGGCAGACTTCGCTGCAATCAAAGCAGCCATTTCAACATAATGGCTGGATGGAAATCGGTCCTTCAGATCGACTGCCACTCTCTGCACCTGCTTATCATCTTTGGCAGAAACTGCCTTATTCAGCTCCTCAAACAAAACAGACGCTTCGGAAGATTTCGACTGTTGAAAAGAATTCCAGTAACTCCAGCCAGCATATGAACCCAAACCAGCAATCAGTACCCAGGTAGCAATATTTCCGTATTGTTTCCAGACAGCTTTAAGATTAGCCAGTTGTTCCTGTTCTTCTAAATCGTATGCCATATCTTTTTCTATTAATGTAAGTGAATGTGGTCAGGATCATCACAGCAATCGTCTCCTGCTTCTGTGAGCTGTTCAATAAGATAATCCACGATAGTTTCTGCACTGACTGAAATCTGATTAGTTTCAGGATTCTCCGCCCTGAGTGCTTTAACAGTCAGATTCCCGGAAGCAAGCTCATCTTCACCGATAATTACAGCGTATGTCGCTCCACTGCTATCCGCCTTCTTCATCTGGGACTTAAAGCTTCCACGGCCATTAGCCGTTGAGCAATGCACAATAGCGTTAATGCCCGCATCACGCATGCGTTCCGCTGCAATAATTGCCTGCAACTGCGCTACGTCGGATTGGTGTACAAGGTAAACATCACACTCAGCACTTGCTGGCATGTCCGCAGAAATTTTCAACAATTCCAGTAAGCGCTCTATGCCCATCGCAAAGCCGCATGCGGGCGTAAATTTACCACCGAATGTCGAGAACAATGAGTCATAGCGACCTCCTCCACATACAGTACCCTGAGCGCCCAATTCATCAGTCACCCATTCAAACACTGTGCGGTTATAGTAATCCATACCGCGTACGAGACGAGCATTGATCTTAAATGGTACATTATTTGCGTTCAAAATAGCCTGCACGCCGTTGAAGTGCGTCATAGACTCTTCGCCGAGATATTCCATCAGTTTTGGCGCTGCATTTACCAACTCCTGCATAGAAGGATTTTTGGTATCTAAAATCCGCAATGGATTAGAGTACAGACGTCGCTTTGCATCCTCGTCAAGCTGCTCGGCGTGTTTTTCGAAATATTCAATCAACGCTGCGCGATGACGATTGCGCTCTTCGGCATCACCAATGGAGTTAATTTCAAGACGAATATTCTGAAGCCCCAGATCGTCCCACAAGCGCTGACACATTAAAATCATTTCGGCATCTATATCCGGGCCAGAGAAACCCAGAGCCTCTACCCCAAACTGATGAAACTGCCGATACCGACCACGCTGTGGTTTTTCATGTCGAAACATAGGACCGACGTACCATAAACGCTTTGGGCCGTCGTAAACGAGGTTATGCTCAATTGCAGCGCGAACCACGCCTGCGGTTCCTTCGGGACGCAATGTCAATTGATCTCCGTTCAGAGAGTCCTGAAACGAATACATTTCCTTTTCAACGATATCGGTGACTTCGCCTAAACCACGAGCAAATAAGCCCGTTGGCTCTACAATTGGCGTCCGGATTTGCTGAAATCCATAAGCTTTTAACACTGACTGAACCGTGTTTTCCAATATCTCCCAAAGTGGTGCATCACTTGGGAGCATATCGTTCATTCCTTTTACACCAACAATTTTTTCTATTTTTTTCTCTGACATATCACAACCCAATTTCTACGCCGACGACGGCGTGGAATAATTTTTAACCACGTATTCCTGAACGATCGCCTGAAATTCAGTTGCGATGTTTTCACCACGTAAGGTCTTAACTTTTACACCATCGACAAACACAGGTGCAGCGGGAGACTCCCCTGTACCAGGAAGGCTGATACCAATATTTGCATGCTTCGACTCACCTGGGCCGTTGACAATACAACCCATCACCGCAACATTCATACTCTCGACACCAGGATATTTCGTCTTCCACACAGGCATCTGATCGCGTAAAAAGGTCTGAATACTATCGGCAAGCTCTTGGAATACTGTCGAAGTAGTTCTGCCACACCCCGGACAAGCAATCACCATCGGTGAAAATTTTCTCAAACCCATGGTCTGCAGTATTTCCTGCGCAACATAAACTTCTTTGCACCGATCGCCGCCTGGCTCGGGTGTAAGGGAGATGCGAATAGTATCACCGATCCCTTGCTGCATTAACACTGCAAGCGCCGCAGTTGAAGCAACAATTCCTTTTGATCCCATCCCAGCCTCAGTTAAACCAAGATGCAATGGATACCGACATCTGCGGGCCAACTCACTGTAAACGGCAATAAGATCCTGAACTGCTGATACTTTACAAGAGAGAATTATGCGGTTTGATGCAAGTCCGATTTCCTCGGCTTTAGCCGCACTTTCAATTGCCGAGGTAATTAATGCTTCATACATGACACCCTGAGCTGTCCAAGGCTGATCACGCCGAGCATTTTCGTCCATAATACGAGCGAGCAAACTTTGATCAAGACTACCCCAATTAACACCGATTCGAATAGTTTTATCATATCGGCATGCAACTTCGATCATTTTTGCAAACTGCAGATCTTTTTTTACCCCCTGCCCGACATTACCAGGATTAATCCTGTATTTAGACAGTGCTTGCGCACAATCAGGATAATCATTCAGCAACAAATGACCGTTATAGTGAAAATCACCAACCAACGGAACATCTATACCCATTTTATCCAACTGCTCGCGTATCTCTGGCACAGCTTTTGCCGCCTCCGGAGTATTGACCGTCAATCTCACCATTTCCGAGCCTGCACGTGCAAGTTCTTTAATTTGTATTGCAGTACCAATAACATCTGTAGTATCAGTGTTCGTCATCGACTGAACGACGACCGGAGCACCACCACCGATAACTACCTCCCGTTTGCCATACACTACTGTTGCAGAAAAACGGAACAAACGCGGGAGCGGGCCCGAAAAAATCTCAGTACTCATTTATTAATAACCAAATTAGCGACGTTTGTTTCCTTGGAAACTGGAAAACTATATGGTAAGCCCTTCACAAATACATCAACACCTGCTGCATTACCAATTTTGACACTTAATCCGTCTGCAATATCAAATTTCTCTTCGCTCCCAGCTTTCAGTAATTTTGAAAACACCATCTGCCCATTGATGCCTTTAATTTGAATCCAGGAGTCTTCCCGTGCCTTAATAGTTAAGAAAGACTCAGAGTTTGACTTCAAATTGTCGATCACATTTGATGAAGATATCTCATTGACGTTAATAGCGACTCCAGATGCAGAGTCAACCTTCTGCGTTCTGCCAAAAGTATCTATAACTGTCTCAGCCACCTGACTTGTTTTTTCATTAGACGTGCCAGAAACTGGCAACTCTGCTGAGGCAGAAGGTGCAGAACTAACCTGATTCAAATGTTGAGAGAAATATCCATTTTTCTCAGCAAATTGGAACATTAAAAATGCACACGCAATTAATGCCAAAAATATAGCACCAAGTAAATACCGCCAATTTCCAGAACTGGATTTGTTTAAAAATTTTTTTCCTGAATCAGAAAATGGAGCTGACAATGAAGGTCTTTCATCACCAATCAAACTGACAGTTGTCAATGCTACAGGCAGTTTTTCAACTATCTCATTCCATTCAACACCCACAAACTTGGCGTAGGAACGAACGAATCCCCTTGCTATCGCGGGAGCTGGAAACTGAGACCATTCATCAGACTCTATATACACAATTTGTCGAACCGATATTTTTAAAGCATCCGCAACATCCTGCGTCGACTTATTTACAATTTCACGTCTGAATCGCAAAAAAGAACCAACGGTTCCCGCCTCACCCCCACCAACAGTCGCCAAATCATTGAACTTTTCATCAATCAAACCAGGCTCACTCATCAAATGCCCCTTTTTGCATTGATATCAGTTCTTTTGAAGATGGGTGCAACTTCCTTAACTGTGCTGCAAGTGCAGAAACAGCAGAATCATCACCAAGCTTACGCTCAATTTTAATTGCCAACCACAATACATCAGCTGCATATATCTCCTGCCTCAACACGCGTTGAATATAAAATTTAGCTTGAGAAAAGTCGCCTTTATCGAAATAGATTTTCGCAAGATTTGCATTAACTCCGGAATGAGAAGGATCCACTCGGAAACCTTGGGCAAAATACCGCTCTGCAAGAACATTATCTTTCAGCTTCAAGCTGCACAAACCGGCATTATTCAATGCTAAGCCAGGGGTAGGGTAAGTGGGGTCAGAAATCACACGATCCAACAACTGCAAGCCACGACGCTCACGACCAGACTGACAAAGAAACCATCCGTAGTTATTGAGAATTTCTGATTTACCTGGCTCTAGCTTCAGCGCATACTCAAAATTATCTTCTGCGAGCTTCTTCTCACCCATCTCCATAAAAACTAGTGCCCGAACAACATAAGCATCTGTGTTCTCAGGATAGACAATAAGAGCTTGACGTATCTCATCCAAAGCAACTTTATACTGCCCCTGCTGATAGTAGCTCACTGCCAGCTGCAGTCTAATCGCAGCTCTGCGATGCAACTCGACCTTATCGACGCTTTCTGACTGACCGTCCTTTTCAACATCAAGCCGTCCCTTTGTAGCACAGCCTGAAAAAGAAAATGTTATCGATGCAAAGGTCGCCAACATCAGCAATCGAGTAAATGTCAGTCTCAAGAGGATATCTCCACAATTTTCCCGAAATTAGCACCAAATTTCGCCTGGTACTCACCCATTTTTTGCATGCGCTCCTGAACACGAGTTCGATCACGAACATCTCCCGCTAACTGACCACAAGCAGCATCAATGTCATCACCCCGTGTTTTACGTATAGTTGTAACCAGACCGGCATCCAGAAGCACCTGTGAAAATGCCTTAATACGCATATTATTTGAGCGTTTGAGACCCGACTCAGGAAATGGATTAAATGGGATCAAATTAAATTTACATGGAACATCTTTTACGAGCGCAATTAACTCCCGAGCGTGCGTATCTGTATCATTTACACCATCCAACATACAATATTCAAAGGTTATGAAGTCTCTTGGCGCAAATTCAAGATAGCGCTGACAAGCGGCCATCAACTCCTTAAGCGGATATTTTTTATTCAATGGAACCAACACATCACGGAGTGCGTCATTTGATGCATGTAGCGAAACGGCGAGTGCCACAGGACACTCCTGGGCCAACCTATCGATCATAGGAACTACGCCACTGGTAGAAACTGTCACCCTACGACGAGATAAACCATAAGCGTTGTCATCCAGCATTAATTTGAGCGCAGCAACTGTCGGCTCAAAATTTAACAGCGGCTCTCCCATTCCCATCATTACAACGTTGGTGATTTGCCTGTCGCCCTTAGGGCCAGGTTGAACACCTTTTGAGCGCCGCAGCTCAAACTCTGCCATCCAAAGCTGCCCAATAATCTCTGATACCGAAAGATTGCGACTAAATCCTTGCTTACCTGTTGAACAGAATCGACAATTCACGGCACAGCCAGCCTGTGTGGAAACACAGAGGGTACCGCGGGTTTCTTCGGGGATATAGACCGTTTCTACCGCATTGCCAGCACCAACATCTACTAGCCATTTCCGGGTACCATCAGAAGAAATATGATCACTAATGGCGTTCGGTGCGCGAACTTCTGCACAGAGAGACATTTTTTCACGCAATGACTTTGCAAGATCTGTCATTCTTGAAAAGTCAGACTCACCAAATTGATGAATCCAGCGCTGCAACTGTTTAGCCCGAAATGCCTTCTCCCCGAGCTCGTCACAATACGCAACAAGTTTAGAAGGATCAAAATCAAGTAAATTAACAGGTGCAGTCATACAAAAAATCTCTCCGGCTCACCATCAACCAACTTCGATGGTGAGCCAATAAATTACAACGCTAAATCTATCTCAGATTAGCGAGAATATACGTTCAATGCTGGGAAGAAGTATGCGATCTCAACAGCAGCTGTTTCAGCCGCATCGGAGCCGTGAACAGCATTTGCATCGATACTGTCAGCGAAGTCAGCACGAATTGTACCTTTTTCTGCCTTCTTAGGATCAGTCGCACCCATCAGGTCACGATTTTTCAGAATCGCGCCTTCACCCTCCAGGACCTGAATCATCACAGGACCAGAAACCATGAAATCTACCAAATCTTTGAAGAAAGGACGCTCACGATGAACTGCGTAAAAACCTTCTGCTTCAGCACGAGACAATTGCGCCATACGAGCAGCGATGACTTTCAGGCCAGCACCTTCGAAACGGCTATAAATTTGACCAATAACATTTTTAGCAACAGCATCCGGTTTGATAATGGATAAAGTACGTTCAATAGCCATGAAAAACTCCAATAAAAAGAATAAGTTAAGATAAATTCAAAAGAAATCATCCAACCTTAGATTTTAGCATGAATAGCAGCTGAGATAATGAACCCTGGGAAATTAAGCGCAGAGTCATTTCATCGCTCAAAAATAGCCATAGACTCAACATGGGATGTATGGGGAAACATGTTCACAACTCCAGCTGCCGCCAGTTTATAACCCGCATCTCCAACGAGAATCCCTGCATCCCTTGCTAACGTAGATGGACTACAGGAAACATAAACTATGCGTTGAGGCAAGTGGCCAGGCGATTCACGCGAGATTTCTGCAAGAGCCTGACAAACTGCCATAGCCCCATCACGTGGAGGATCAACTAACATCCTGTCAAATTTACCCAGACCCAACAAATCCTTCGCACTCACCTCAAATAAGTTGCGAGTCTCAAACGAGACTTTTTCAGCCAACCCGTTAGCAATCGCATTCTCCATTGCTCGCTCAGTTAACGTCTGACTACCCTCAATCCCTACAACCTCTCGGGCGAGCGTTGCTATCGGCAACGTAAAATTCCCAATACCACAAAACAAATCTGCAACACGGTCACCAGGCTGCACATCAAGCATCCTTAATGCCCTGGCAACAAGCACACGATTTATCTGGTGATTTACCTGTGTAAAATCAGTGGGCTTAAACGGCATTTTTACTCCAAATTCCGGCAGCAAATAATGCAGATCAGTTTCTTTGGGGTAGTAAGGCTCTGCAGAATCCGGCCCCTTCGTTTGCAACCACCAATATATTTTATGATTATCCGCAAACTGCTTCAGGAGAATTTCATCTTCCGCAGACAATGGCGCCATGATCCTCAAAACCATGACCGTTTTTCCCTCACCGATCGCAAGCTCGATTTGCGGCAACTGCTCAATAATAGTCAATGATGAAATTAACTCCCTAAGCGGCATCAACAAATCAGATACGTGCTTGGGCAAAATCTGGCACGTTTCCATATTTGCTACGTACCGGGATTTCTTCTCATGAAATCCAACCAGCACCACACCCTTTTTATGCACATTGCGAACCGAAAGCCTTGCTCTGAAGCGATAACCCCAGGTTGGTCCTTGTATTGGCCGCAAAATAGTATCAGGGCGGACTTTTCCTATATGCTTGAGATTATCCTCAAGTACCCTCTGTTTTACAGAGACCTGCGCCGATGGCTCAAGATGCTGCATCGAGCATCCGCCACAAACACCAAAAAATTCACATTTTGGCTTTACGCGCTGCGACGACGCAAAATGCACCTCTGTTAATTCTGCAACCTCGAAACTACTTTTTTTCTTGAACGTGCTAAACGAAACGCACTCACCCGGCAATGCACCTTCAACAAATACAACCTTACCCTGCGTACCGTCTTCGTTGACGAGATGACCCACACCACGAGCATCCATGTCGAGCGAGGAGATATTAATTGTGTTCATAAAAACCAAAAGCGGACGACATACCGTCCGCTACCTTTTGTAAAGTAAAACCAGAATTATAGAGAATTACGCTTAGCAAACCAACCAAGCATAATCAAATGAAAGCATCCCTACCAACCCCGCGGGATAAAAAAGATCGCTTGAGCTTGATTAGTGCTTCCTGCTGAATCTGACGTACCCGCTCCCTTGTGATCCCCATTTCATCAGCAAGGGTTTCGAGCGTTGCAGGATCATCATTATCCAAGCCAAAACGACGGATAACCACGATACGCTGCTTATCAGGCAACTTTGATAACCAGTCGCGAACCAGAAGTGCCATCTCATGATGTTCCGCACGTGAATCAGGGCCATCGTCTGCATCACCCGGCAACATATCCATAAGACTTGATTGCGGATCGTTATCTAATGGAGTATCGAGAGAAGCTGCATGCTCTGATAAAGCCAGAATATCCTGAACCTCATCAACAGGCCTATCAACTAGCAAAGCAATATCTTCCAAATTTGCTTCACGCCCATCACTTCTTTGAGATTCAAGATGATATTTAGCCCGAAGAATCTGATTCAGCTCCCGAACCATATGCACGGGAAGCCGTATTGTCCGAGCCTGATTCATAATTGCACGCTCGATACTTTGTCGAATCCACCATGTTGCATAGGTAGAAAACCGAAAGCCTCGCTCTGGCTCAAATTTGTCGATGGCATGCATTAACCCGAGGTTCCCCTCTTCAATCATATCAAGCAGGGCTACGCCTCGGTTAATGTAGTGCTTTGCAATTGAAACAACAAGGCGCAGATTGTGCTCAATCATTTTTTGCCTCGCCTGAAAATTTCCCCGCTTGGCGAGAGTCGCGAAATGCAATTCCTCTGCAGCATCAAATAAAGGTCTAGTCCCAATTTGATTCAAATAAAACTGCGTGGTATCTGTCGAGAGCTCTGCCGCCAAAACACTCTTCAACTCATCAATGGGAGCAACGACCGTTGTTGCTGGATCGGAGGCTTCATCTGAAGGATCATCCTCATTATCAGCTTGCTCACTAGCCTGACTCAACAACACTGGATCATCTAACATAGAACTCTCGGCAGAAAACTCTCCTGATTCTGAATCATGGCTTGCACTTTTTTGCATAATTATCACCACAGCAGTTCATCGGTTGGTCAATGGAAATACTATCCCAGCTTTGTGATGCTTACTTGCAGATGAATCATTACTTCGCGATCAGGAAAAGTAACCTGACAAAACCATACTCCGTCAACGTGGCGGCAAATATCTCGCAGGATCGATCGATTTTCCGTTCAGCCGAATTTCAAAATGTAATTTTATAGTATCACTATCGGAGTTACCCATTTCAGCAATCTTTTGCCCTTTGGTGACGTTTTGACCTTCTTTCACAACTATTGTCTTATTGTGCGCATACGCGGAAAGCAGATTATTACTGTGCCGCAGAATAACCAAATTTCCATACCCACGAATACCACTACCAACATACATTACCCTGCCAGAGCCAGCCGCATGAATATCCTGCCCAAGCTTCCCCGAGAAATCCAGTCCTTTATTTTTTCCCTCATCAAATAAAGCGGAGGGCTTGGAATCAACAGGCCACATCCAGTCGATATTATCAGTGTCGTTAACCGAGGCATTTTCAATTGATTTTTCAGGCAATTTAGAGAGCGCAGCAGTGGTTATGGGTTGTGCGATTCCGGACGTTGCAAGTTGCCCCGGATCCGACTTCTGAAGCTCCGCATACACACTTTCAGAATAAGCTCGTTTATCACCTCTAGGAATAGATTTATTGGAAGCTCCCCCCATAGTAACAACAGTATTTGTCGTTGCCTGCAAAGGTTTTGCCTCGGACAGAACAGGACTCGCAACGGGCGTCGTCTGAGCTGCATTTAGTGATGCAACTGTCTCAGGAGGTGCAATCTTTAAAATCTGATCTACTTTAATATCGTTTGGGTTCTTTAATCCGTTCCACAAAACAAGGTCCGTATAGTTACGACCGTGATCGAGTGCAATTTTATATAAAGTATCTCCACGTTTCACAACATAAGTACCACGGACCGACTCAACAGGCTTAGGCGGAATAATCTTAGCATTCGGCACAACAGGAATAGCGGCAACCTCTTGTGGCACAACGGCGCTTCGCCTGTCTTCAACCGGAGCTTGATGCATACCCGTAGAACATGCAGACAAAAAAAAGACGGTCATAGCCGTCAATACGGGAGGAAACGAATTAAATTTCAGCATCCTGAACTTTATGTAAAATAATCAACAATTTCAGGTAACACCTGATCTCAGAGGCACAAAATGACATTGTTCAATTTCTGATGAGTGCCATTCCGCCTCAGATATTCTCTCAACGAGTTGCAAAATTTGCTTCTTTCCGCCGACAGGCGCAATTAAACGCCCACCAACTTTCAATTGTTGCAACAATTCATTAGGAATTTCAATCCCCGCAGCAGCCAAAATAATGCCATCGAATGGAGCAACCAGTTTCAATCCCTTGCAACCGTCACCGTAATGCAATCTGATGTTTGCAATTCTCAAAGGTCTGAGATTAATTTTAGCAAGCTCGTGCAAAGCGCGAATTCGCTCAATTGAAAAAACCTCTTTTGCAGCAAGCGACAACACTGCTGCCTGATAACCACAACCCGTCCCGACCTCAAGTACCCGATCAAGATCTCTTCCGCCCCTCATCAATTCGATCATTCTAGCAACAATATAAGGCTGAGAAATCGTTTGATGATGGCCGATCGGAAGTGAGGCATCCACGTAAGCTTGCCCCACCATTCCTGGTTCAAGGAAAGCATGACGAGGGATTGATAGCATTGCATCTAGAACAACTTTATCTTTTACACCTAGCTGGGCCACTCTTTGAACCATCGCTTTACGCAGACCCTCTGGTACAGGCTCTCGATCCAACAGCATTGCAAGTGGAACAGGTTCCATGCTTTTTTGATGCAAATCCCGGATCTGACGAGAATTTTGCATCGCAGTTTGCCCGGAATATAAAGTGTTTGCTGTATTTGAAGATTTTCCCGCTGACTGAACAACTGAAGAAAGCGTTAACGGAAAGCGTTTTTCCGGAGACGTCATAAGCTTTCCAGCTCCAGATCCTTTAGCTGCCCAAAATGAGTTAGGTCAATTTGCAATGGCGTTACTGAGACGTATCGACCTGATACTGCTTCAAAATCTGTACCCATTCCACCATCATCAGCCCCACCAGGCGGGCCAATCCAGTACATAGATTTACCTTTTGGATCAGTCATCTGAATAACAGGCTCGGAAACATGGCGCTTTCCCAACCTAGTTTTGCGTATCCCCGCAATCTGATTAAGGGGCAGGTTCGGTATATTTACATTTAACAGATAACGCTGACCTAGCTCAGCAAATCCGCGCTTTACCAAGTTGGCGGCAACCTGCGCTGAAGCATCAAGATGACTCCAGCCTTTATCAACCTGAGAAAAAGCAATCGCCGGCACCCCGAACAAATACCCTTCAGTCGCAGCTGCAACGGTGCCTGAATAAAGTGTGTCATCCGCCAGATTTTGCCCCTGATTAATTCCCGAAACGACCAAATCCGGTTTAACAGTCATTAGACTTGTCAAGGCAATATGAACGCAGTCAGCAGGAGTACCATTAACATAGTAAAAACCGCTAGAAGCCTGCTCAACAAAAAGTGGCCTATCCAACGTCAGTGCATTCGAAGCACCAGAACGGTTTGAATCCGGTGCAACGACAGTTATATTCGCAAAATCCGACAGGGCCTCGAACAGCGCATGCAAGCCCGGTGCAAGATACCCATCGTCATTACTGATCAAAATATTCATGATTCTAATTTTACATGACGAGAAGGTTTATATTCTACCGATTGATCTAAATTTACGTCGGTTGATGATCACCCAGCCAGTAGCGATTTATATCTTTCAGTCCCCACTTAGCAGCATCCTCACGATTTGCAATTTTATCCTGTACACCCGGCCCTGAAAGATCAATTAATTCCGGCTGGAGGTAACTCATCGATTTAATTGAGTAAAAAACTCTTACTTTTGGCGTCAACAATGATTTACCCGCCAACTGTTCAACGACAACACCTAATCGACCAGACTCCAGCCTAACCAGCGTGCCGACCGGGTATATACCGATACTTTTGACAAAGGCCTGAAATATTTTTTCATCAAAATGCCCTTTGCTCCACTCAGCCATTTTGCGTAAAGACTCAGCAGGGCACCAACCCTGCTTGTAAGGACGATTGGACGTAATCGCATCGTACACATCACAAACAGCACCCATTCTTGCAAAAAGACTGATTTCATCCCCTTTTAAACCTTCCGGATACCCTGTTCCGTCAATTTTCTCATGGTGATGCAAACAAACATCCAAAGAGATATCGCTTACACCTTCAGAATCACGCAGCATTTTATATCCGGCCGCAGGATGTTCTTTTACTGAAATAAACTCTTCGTCTGTCAGTTTGCCAGGCTTATTTAAAATATCACCCGGCACCATCATCTTGCCGATGTCATGCAACAATCCAGCAACTCCGGCTTCACGCGTCTGATGCTCATCCAATCCAAGCTGTTTCGCCAACGCAACCATTAAAGCGCAAACAGCGACCGAATGCATATAAGTGTAATCATCCTTCGTTTTCAGTCTCGCAAGGCCAATCAGCGCTCCGGGATTACGCATAACCGAGCTGGAAATCTCTTCAACCAACTCCTTTGCATTATCAACATTAACCGCCTTTCCCATGCGCGCCTCAGAGAACATGGAATATACAGCTTCCTTCGACTTATCGACAATTCGGGAAGCCCTGCCAAGCTCCTCTTCCATACTTGCAGGCACAATGATTTTTGGCAGTGGCACTGCTGCAACCTGAACAACCGGCACAGTATCTGATACTGCTTCAGGTTGCTTTGGCTCTTCTATGTCTCGCCCTTTTTCCGTGTCAATCCAGGCTTCTCTGATGCCAGACTTCAGGATTTGCCTTACTTCATCAAGATCGGAAATTAAAAAAGATTTTTTCCAAAAGGGTGTGCTAATCCATGAACCGCAAAGCTCATGAACATGCATCCCGACACGCAACTTGGCAACCTCGATCTTTTTCAACATACTTCAATCACGATGATACTGACCGACGGCCAGATATTTCACAAAAGAATCATTTTACAACGTCATTCCCACAACTGCCTCAAGGACAAAATATTTAATGTTTTTAGTCAAATACGTTGTCGCAACAACCCAAACTGCTTAAAGAAATCCTGCATCAGGTCGTTTTGAATAAAACTCAGATTATAAGGATGCTCCGATATCAGCTGAGACATAGAAGCAGCCTCAGGAATTTTATTTATCTCAGAAGCGACTTTCCCCCATAGTACCAGCGCTGGAGGTGTTGACGAAGCATTCTGAAGATACAAAAGAATTTCGCGCAAAAATGGCATCCAGGATTTACCGTCTTTTACCGGCGCAACATCTTTTCTGAATACCAAAGAAGCATTTAACAGTAAGAATCCATTTTCAACCAAATTGCACTGCAGCTCAGGCAAAGTCCTGATCAGATTGGCTCCTGCCAGCCTTGCTTTCGGCAGTATCTCCGCCATCGCTCCACCAGAGGTCTGGTCAGCCATCAGAAAACCCTCTGTAACACAAAGCATTTTAAGGAAATTTCTCAGTGACGTTGCTTTATTAGCACGCTTAGAAAATCCTGACTCATCATCTAACCAGATTGCCTGAACTGCCCCATCCATAAACGCGTACCCGGTCGCACTTTCCGGTCGCGGATATGGACCTTCACCAACCAGTACATAACGAATTTCTGAAGGCGCGCGCGAAAAAGCGGCAAAAATCCTGTTTTCAGTCGGTAAAAAGTCAGATTTGGCAAGACTCTGTAAATACCCGGGAAAAGATCGCTCGATCGCATATAAACCACACTTAACGGGCGCAAGCCATTCGGGATGCACTCTTTCCAGTGCATCCCGAAATTCAGATTGAATATCGAATCCTGTCAATTAATTTGCTCCCATCACTGCTGGCATTGAAGCAACTGGAACACCCGGTACGACCATCGGTATATTCTGTGGCGGAGGTGGAGGCGGCTGCATCGGAACACCACCAGAAACATTCCGGATCGGATAATTTGAACTATTCACACCTGCATTTTCAGCCACAGGTGCAGCGAAGCCCGCGACCGCACCGACGTTACTTTGAGGCATTTCGATTCTTCGCAAAATTCCACCCTCAGCAAGCTGAACCGATCTCGCTGAAATTTCCCGCACTTGCACCCCGGGCACAACTTCCTCACCCACCCTGACAGGCTTCGCGGGCTTGCCATCGGCTACGACCAGGGCCACACTAGGAAGACCTGCCCGCGAAAGTATTACCCCTTTTAACTGATAATTTGACGGAGCGGCCTGTGATGACTGACTTTCTCCAAAAACACCTCCCCACATTCCCGCAGCAGGTTCAAAACTTTGGGACGCAACTGAAGAAGAAACTCCACGTGGCTGCCCTTTAAACATTCGCATCGCCCAAAATGCGACACTTGCACAAAGCAATAAAAAACAACAAAAACTTAACAAAACCGGAAGACGCTTCATCACTATTCCTATCAGCGTACGAGGGAATTAATTTCAATAATTGGCATAAGAACTGCCAAAACAATAACCAGCACTACTACGCCCATCACAAGAATCAACAATGGTTCGAGCATACCTGCCATCGCCAGCGCCCTGCGCTCCAGATCCTGCTCCTGGGTATTTGAAGCACGCTGAAGCATCGTAGGCAACTCACCTGTTACTTCACCAGCGCGTATCATGTGAATTAACACCGGTGGAAAATGTTTAGACGAAGACAACGCGCGAGCAAGACTGACACCCTCTCTTACACTATTTGTCGCCTCCTCCACCTGCGCCTTCATTGCAACATTGGATACCGTCTCGCTGCTTGTTTGAAGTGCCTTTAAGATAGGAACTCCCGAACCCGTGGTAATCGCGAGTGTGGAAGCAAATCTTGCCGTATTAAGGCTACGTTCAAAACGCCCGTAAACCGGCGCATTCAGTAACCATTTATGCCAGCGCAATTTTACTGCGGGATCACGTAAGGCCATTTTCCAGCCGAAACCAGCAAGTGCCAACACAATTGCTACAATCCAACCACTACTTCGAACAAAATCTGAAATTGCCAACATAGCAACCGTGAGTGCTGGCAACTTTTGCTTCGTATTTGCAAAAACAGACACGATTTGTGGAACAACATAGGTCAGAAGAAAAATAACAATAGCAAACGCTACCACGGTAACAATTGCGGGGTATGTAAACGCCAGTTTTACCTTCTGTGCAAGCGCATTTCGCCGCTCAATATAGTCTGCCAAGCGCGACAAAACGTTAGCAAGCTGCCCAATATGCTCTCCGGACGCAACAAGAGCCCGGTAAATATCAGGAAAATCTTGCGGGTGCTGTTTAAGCGCATCAGATAACGGTGAGCCCGCCATCACTTCTGAACGAACTGATGCAATTAAATCACGAATAAATGAGCGCTCAGCCTGTTCAACCAAGGCCGTCAACGATTGCTCCAGCGGAAGGCCTGACTCCAACAGACTCGCCAACTGGCGGGTAAACATGGCTAGTTCAACTGTCGACAATTTCTCGGAGAAGACGCTGATTCCAGACTTTCCCGATCTGCCATTTTGCTGAATTTGCTCTACAGCAACGGGCACCAGCCCCTGAGAACGTAAATCACTTCGTGCAGCACGGGAGCTGTCGGCATTCAACACGCCTTTAGAGACCTGCCCCTGCGAATCTACTGCTTCATATCGGAACGCTGGCACGGTTTAGTCCTTTGTCACACGCAACAATTCTTCCAGCGTAGTCACACCAGCGGCGAGCCAGCGATCACCATCCTCACGCATGGTTTTCATCCCATCACGCTGAGCTGCCTGCCGGATATCAGCCTCCGACGCCTGATGATGAATTTGCGAGCGAATTTCATCTGTCGTTTGCAACAACTCGTAGACACCGACACGACCAGAATATCCTGTATGTCCGCAATGCTCACAACCATTGGCATGCCAGCGACCACCTTCTTCATATTTGCAGTGACCGCAAAGTTTTCTGACCAATCGCTGAGCAACAACACCGAGTAAAGAGGACGATAGCAGAAATGGTTCAATACCCATATCCATCAGCCGGGTCACCGCTGATGCCGAATCGTTTGTGTGCAAGGTAGCCAGAACCAAATGCCCTGTAAGGGAGGCCTGTACTGCAATCTGCGCCGTCTCCAAATCACGGATTTCACCAATCATGATGACATCCGGATCCTGACGAAGAATGGCACGGAGCGCTTTCGCGAACGTCATATCGATTTTCGCATTAACCTGAGTCTGCCCCACGCCTGCAAGTTCGTACTCAATCGGATCTTCAACCGTAAGAATGTTAGTGGTTCCTGCGTTCACTCTGGACAGCGCTGCATACAGGGTCGTTGTCTTACCAGACCCTGTTGGTCCAGTGACCAATACAATGCCATGTGGCTGGGCGATCAGTTTATCGAATTGTCCCAGTACATCTGCACTCATTCCCAGATGAGATAAATCAAGTCGACCTGCTTCTTTGTCAAGCAAGCGCAGCACAGCACGCTCACCATGTCCGGTCGGCAAGGTAGAAACACGCACATCCACAGGCTTACCGCCTATACGTAGAGTAATGCGTCCATCCTGAGGTAAACGTTTCTCTGCGATATCAAGCTGCGCCATAATTTTGATACGGGAAATCAGTGACGCGTGAATTGCCTTCCTTGGACGAACCACATCTCTTAATGTGCCGTCGACGCGAAAACGTACTACCGAAATCTGTTCAAATGGTTCGATATGAATATCAGATGCGCCGTCCCGCAATGCCTGCGTCAGGAGTGCATTAATCATGCGAATAATCGGAGCGTCGTCAGACGATTCCAGCAAGTCTTCCACTGCTGGCATATCCGACATCAACTTTGCAAGGTCCAGATCAGACTCAACCTCGCCGACAACATCAGCGGCATCACCACCTGAACCGGCATAAGTACGTGCCATCAGAGCAGCAAGCTCGTCATCCGATAACAGCTCATAACGAACTTTTCCAAACCTTCTCCCAACCTCAGAAATCGCAGCAGGCGAAGTAGTTCGCGCAATACTAAGGATAACCGGGAGTTCTGGCTGACTGCTATCCCGACCGGCGACAATGGCATGATCGCGAGCGAAGGCGAACGGCAGCAAGCGATATTCCATCATTACTGTTTTTCCTTTACAGAATTCTGGGCAGGTTTAGCTACGGGAGAAAGCATGAGCTTACCCTTATCCATTCGCAATCCCTGGTTAACAAATTCTGGACTCAGTGAAGGCGAAATCTGCGTGCGCATGTAATCATAGCGGTCAAGCGAAAGTGCGGCGCCTTGTTCTGCAGTACGAATAACTACAGGACGCAGGAACACCATCAGATTCGTCTTGCCACGCTTATTTGTCTGATAGCGGAAGAGATTCCCCACTACTGGCAAATCGCCAAGCAGTGGGACTTTTTCCGCTGCTTCATTTGCGCTATCTTCAATCAAACCACCCAATGCCAGCACTTCCCCATCCTCGATAAGGACATTCGTTGCAATCGTCCGTAACTTCGTAATCAGGCCAGTGGTTCCGGTTGATACCGACGTATCGATACTGGAATTTTCCTGATAAATCGCCAGTTTCACAGTACCGCCTTCGGAAATCTGTGGTTTTACTGTCAGTTTCAAACCGATCTCTTTGCGCTCGATCGTCTGAAACGGATTCACACCTGACGAGCCTGTTGATGCAGAGGTAGTGAACTGACCGGTAACAAACGGCACATTCTGACCCACTGTAATTCTCGCTTCTTCATTATCCAGCGTCAGAAGATTCGGCATCGACAGAATATTGGCATTACCTTTACTTTGCAGCGCATGTGCAACTGCGCCCAGGCCGAGCTTGCCATTAATATTTTTAAATATACCCAGTGTAAGGCCACTTGTCGGTGTCGGCGATTTGCTTGTCGCAAGACTTAACAGATTGTTTCCTGAGTCAGTAAAGCTGGTCACACCACCGACGCGAATATTGCTTGAATCGTCGCCTGTCAGTGCGGCCCACTGAACACCCAGCTCATCCACTTTGTCTGCTGAAATTTCAACAATCAGTGCTTCCACATAAACTTGTGCACGACGGGCATCCAGTTGATCGATCACTGCTCGCAGATTACGGTAAACCGGCTCGCTTGCTGTAATGATCAGCGTGTTAGTAGCTGCATCTGCCTGAATAAAACCTGCACCGCTACCACCGGATGATGAGGACTGGGCGGATGTTGAGGATTGCGGTAAACCGCCACCAGTTACGCCGGTATTGGAATTTGCCAGCCCCGAACCTGTTTGTGCAGCACCCGTGCCGGACTGTGTATTACCGCCGCCAAGTGATGATCCAAGATTCTGCAATCCACTACTCAAATTGGGCTGAGCGCTGGTGTCTCCAGTCACAATCGAGCGCAGTGTTGCAGCCAACTTTACTGCCTCGGCATTTTTCAAATATACAACATGTACATTGCCAGGCATTTTTGTTGGCTGATCCAGCTTCTCTACCAGCGACTTCACCAGATTTGCACGTGCAGCGGATGGCGCACGCACCAGAATCGCATTCGTACGCGGATCTGCCATGACAACGGTACGACCAGCTTCCGCGCTACCGTTGTTTTCAATCAGCTTCGCTACCATCGCTGCCATATCGCTGGCGATTGCATGGCGGAGCGGAAGAATTTCAAGATCTGAACTCGGTGGCACATCCAGTGCAGCAATAATTTTTGCGATACGTTTCAGATTATCCGCATAATCTGTAATCACCAGCGTGTTATTACCAGGATTTGCAGCCACAGAATTATTCGGAGAAATCAGAGGCCTGATGACAGTAACAATATTGTTTGCAGCCTCATAGTTCATTCTGAAAACCTGAGTGACTATCTGGTCGCCTTTATTTCCTTCAGCTTTTTCCGTTGTATTGGCAGGACCAGACTGAAGTTTCGCATCGGTTTCCGGCACAACTTTATAATATCCATCTGAATAAACAACTGAATAGGTTTGCAGTCGCAAAGTCGATGTCAGTAATTTAAACGCCTGATCTCTGGTTAAAGGTTTTTCCGATTGCAGCGTAATTTGTCCCTTTACTCGGGGATCAATAATAAACGTCATGCCGGTGAAGTGCCCGACTGCCTTAATTACCGACTCAATATCTGCGTTAACAAAATTCAGATCAACGGTATTCGGCGCTGCCTGTGCAGGCGTTTGCGCCTGAGCAAAAGACGATGTCGTGACCATGCAACCAGCGGCCAGTGCCACTGCTGCCGCGATGGCCGATAATTTCAGCTGGTTTGAGCGAGCTTGCTGAGATTTCATAGTTGCCTTACTTGTCGATTTCATAATTTTCATTTGAATTCTAATGCGATTACGTCTTTTGCACCTTCTTTACGGCGCTGCCCAAGCAAATTCAGCAAATTTGCCAATTTCGCTTCTGCACCATCCTGTGCCCAGGCTTTACCCGAAAATTGCAGCCTGCCTCCCTGAATACCGCCAGTTCCGGATAACATCATCGGGCCCTGTTGAGTCTGCAGTTGCAGATTCATCTTCGTACCTTGCAAATCCAGCCGAACCTCATAACTACCGAGAGGTCTGACCGGCGACAATCGTGAAGACATGTCGCTCAGGGTGAACAACAGTTGTCCCTGACCATTAAACTGCGTGCCTTCACGCACAAAACTGAGATTCTTCCAGTGCATATCCAGTTTTCCGGAAGGACCAATCGTATTCAACGGCGCCCCAAATCCTTGCAATCTCTCGGTAGGCAATAACAATACTGCTTCACTGACAAACAATGTCGATACATTACCCGTCATCAAGACTGGCTTCGAAAGCGCTTCGGGATTACTCAGATTAACCTCAATCTGACCCAGCAATAACAAGGGGGATATTTTCCAGCTAAAACGCCCGGGAAACACCGGCGTCACAGGTCCGTTATTATCTGCAGCGACACCAACAAAAGCAGAGCCTGACCAGAACGACCCCTGCACATCCCCTAGACTCAGACGACCACCAGTCTGTTTTTCCAGTAACGCAGATAACCATGCGGCAGGCAAAAACACAACTATAGTCAGAAAAAAGGTGATAAGTGCAGCTGACATCCATATCAGCTTGCGTTGCCATGACGCCATCAGCGTGCTCCTGAGCGAATCTGACGCATGGTAAAACTGGCATTGACCTGACCCGCTTCCGTTTGTGCAGTCAGCTTTGCATCCTCTACAACCAAACGGAACGACTTCTGCATCTCAGCAACCCATTCCATCAGGTTACCGTAACCAGCCGACTGAATCTGCAACTTCACAGTATCATCTGTCACCGACAAGGTCTGTGCTTTCATGCCGCGGGTGCTTAACGCACTTTCTATCATTTCCCGTGTAACCGGCTCTATACCCTGGCTGAGCTGGGGTGCGAGCTGGTTATACTGAACACTAAGAGCATTCATTTCTGCCAACTGTTGCCTCTGCACCGGAATACTTTTTTCCAACGCAATCCGTCCCGTGTATGCGGGGTCGATCGCTGTCAGATAAAATAAGGCGGCAACGACAACGGCTGCACCTATCGTCAGCGTTTTGCGCTCGCGTGGCTCACGCTCAGACCAGTACTGCTCAAACTGCGCCCTCCAGACTGAAATCATTTTTTCTTACCTCCGGCACTCACCTGCCACACGCCTTCGCTTTTCTTCTCCACCGTCAATGACTGCTCCGCAAGTGCGGTAGCAAGTGCATCTACTGGCACTGTGACACCACTTTTCACCTTAATGATTAAAGCGTGCTCTTTATATTCCATCGTTTCAATTGCCATTGTTTGCCCCGCCATGACTTTGTCCCAGGACTGAGCAAAACGAAATGCCACAGAAGCAAAATCGGAGCCAGAGAACTGACCAGCCTGCTGCTGTGCAGCTGACAACTTCCTTTGCATTTGCTCCAGAGGAAACTGAACTGGTTCATTCGGAAAGGATGAACGGAAAGTTTCAACGATCGCCGTCTTTAATGCTTTCTCTTCCCTTTTCAGACTCAGCCACTCGAGATTCAGCGCAAACACATTCACTACCAAAGCTGCGCCACCGAGGATAAGCGGCCATTTCCAGCGTTTCCAGTCAAATGCTGGCTGCGCTGCGAAATCAATATCTCTGAAAAGATCAGGCACGCTGGTATGAATACCCGCCACACGCTGCGACCAGCTGCAAGCCTGCACTTCCCATGCGCTCAGTTCGGGCGATACTGCTGCAATTTCTTTCCAGCGTTCCAGCTCATTTCCCGGCACAAACAGCTTTACCGGCAAGCTGCTGTCTGGAGGTAACATAATCTGCGCCAGTTGCAGAACAACTGATGTATCCGCATGGTCCAGTAAATTCGCAGATATCCTGCCGGGACCGCCATTGATTGCCAGCTCAGTAACGTCCTGTCCTTGCTCAACCCATACTATTGCTGCATCTGACTCTGAACGCGATGCAAGATGCGACGCATATGCAGACAGTTTATGAACACCCCATGCACGGAGCAAACTCACAACCTGCTGAACCCAGTTACGATCTGCCACTGACACGACCGCTTTACCGTCTTTCACCGGCCCCGCAGCCAGGACCAGTTCGGCCGGATCCTGACTCAAATATTCTTCCATCAGATTTGGAAGCGCAGCCTTAAAGCGTACTGCGTTCATCGGTGGAACAGCGATTTCAAAAACGGATATATCACTTGCCGCGAACAGTACACGAATTTCATTCGCGCCATGCGCAAGCAAGCGAATCTGCTCCAGCGTTTGATGACCTTGCTGCATCAGTTGCCCGTTACCGGACATCAGCGCGAATCCCATTTGAATTGATCCAGTCCAATCCGGATCTTTAAGTGCCACGCTGCGCGGAGGCAAAGAAATATAAAGTAAGTTCGCCATATAGGTTTTTAGTTTTCCCGCAACCAGATCACCGTTGTCGATGCATCATCTGCCCGCTCGATCAATGCACTGATATCCAATGCAGAACGACTCATTTTCACTTTGCCGTTCACTATAAAAAAGCTGGTCCAGACCTGCAGATCTTTTTCAGTGATTGCTTTTGCTTTATCCGGAAAACGGTTTTGAAAGTCAGCAAGCTGATTGAAATACGAGCGCTCACGACTGGCGACGATAACGGCTGCGTCGCTCATGCTGACACCTTCAATGCGTGCGGACAAGACTTCCGCCGGTGCAGTATTCAGATTGACCGCGGTAATACCACCTCTGCGTGGTAAAACAGTCACAAATGTCCTTAATTTGTAGACCATTTCAGGGGTATAGCCCGGCACTGAAAGTAAATCATCAACCTGCGTGAAACCGACAAATTCAATCTCGTTTTTATCGCGCTGCACTGACTTAGCAGTCTGACTGGCCGAACTGTCCGGCGCACCTTTGGGTACGACTGGCACAATTTGTGTCTGCGCAATCATATTGGCTGTTCGTTTCGCGAGTTCTGAGGGTAATCGCAAATTAGTCAGCAACTTCGTATAGACCGCAATTTCACGGGCATCCGGAATACCATCGGTCGCCAGGTTATTCAGGTTGTACATTGCCTGGGCATCGACAATCTGTCCTGACAAGCTGGCTTCGCTGGCCTCAGTGTCCTGCTTTCCGTTTTCAACATACTGATCGAGACGCGTATCTTCGAGCTTCACAGCCCACGGCTCCCCCAGATAATCCACTTTCCCTGACTGACGCGCATCTTCCCGCAAAATCAGTCTGGCCCAGTCAATCGCACCACGGAAAATCCATTTTTTCTGTAACTGCAATCGCTGATTTTCAATGGAGCGCACCTGAACCTGCTGCTGCCAGAACAAGCTGGCGACAATCGTAATTGCCAGCGTGGTCAGCAACAATGCTGTTACCACTGCGACACCGCGCTGATACTTTAACTGTGTCAGTATTTTTGTCATGCAGCCCCCAGCAAAAACACTTTCACCATAGGCACTGGACGACTGGCAAGTTGTAAAGTCAATTCCAGACCTGTCAGTTTGGCTGACTTAGGGCCATTCGCAACAGGGAACGCCGGATTGGTAATCTGCTGGGACGGATTCTGAATATCATCACCACCATTACGCCAGCCTGTTTCACCGGTTTTCCACGTACGCATCTGAATTGACTGCACATCCTTTTGCAAGACGATAGGTGTCGCCCCGTCGCCGTCGCCCATCGCAAGTTCCCAGTCCGCACGAAGGCGTTTCAATTCACGTGTCAGCGGCAATTCCCGACGGCTCAACTGGGCATCCACGACGCTGTACACCACAACCTGATAGCGTGTCGGCTGCGCATCGTCACTGACAGAACGGATCAGCATCAGCTTATTGCCGCCCGCACTCAGCACACTTTGCCCGGGCATCAGGCTGGCATCCATCAAATGTGCGCAATCATTTTCAATTTGCGCAAAAGCCAGCTGGATACCACGGCTTTTTTCCATTTCCTGATTCAAAGCTTCCCGGGACCGAATAATGCCATCCAGCCCGCGCCAGCCTAATACGGCAATCATCGCCAGAATCGAAATAGCAATCAGCAATTCAATCAGGGTAAAACCTGATGAAGTACGACGCAGGCGGTACTCAGAGCGCATTCGGCACCACCTGATTCAGTTTAATAATGCGCCGGTCAGGACGGTCTGCCAGAAAAACTGACACTTCAACCCGACGGAAAGAAGGATTCGGTGTTGGAATCACACGTTCGTGACACATTAACTGCAAATCGGCCTGCGGACACTCAAAGTCGCGCTCACCAAGCGACGGCCATTCACGTGCCAGGCGGATGCTGGCCAGACGGTTTTCTGCCGACCAGGTTGCCATCATAGAAGTACGCAGATCCGTACTGTTTTGCGTGAGGCTGCCGACGGCACGCAGACTGGCACCGAGCGCCGTGCCGACAATAAATAAAGCCACCAGCACTTCAAGTAAAGTGAAGCCGGTTTGTGAACGTGGGAAGATATGTTTACTGATCGACATAAAAATGCCCTATGCCATCAGCACGAATACTGATTTTCTCTGCATCTGACTGCAGTGTCAGTACGAAAGGTTTATCAACCGGCTCACGCCCGAACACAATACGGAACTGACCCGGCTGAACCGGTGCCGGCTCCAGTGTCAGAGTGAGCGGAGAAATATCGTATTGCCGCTCACGCAGCAAATCATCTTTGAGAGGAATCCAACGCTGCTCTGAACGAATTAAAAAGCGATAAGCAAACTGATCAAGCTCAATTGCGACCGGCAAATTCCGCAGAATGGCCTCATCCCGCGCAACCTCCAGTAAGGAGGAAATTCGTTTTGCCTCACGTTCGAGATGCTGTTTTTTGCCTGGCACAGCGGTGACACTGATCATGCCAAGGATAATGCCGGCAATCACCATGACTACCATCAGCTCAAGCAGCGTGAAGCCGCGCTGCTTTGCATTGCGCATCATTTGAGAACCGTCGCAGCCGGATTAGCGATTACAAATCCCAGTTGCCGATGTCGGTGTTATAGCCATCACCGCCCGGCTGGCCATCAGCGCCGTAGGAAAACACGTCGAATTCGCCCTTCAGACCCGGATTCAGATACTGGTAAGGATTACCCCAAGGATCTTTCGGCAGTTTTTCAATATAACCTTTCCAGCCTGCTGCTGCAGGACCCGAAGTCGGCCGGGTTACCAGTGCCTGCAAACCTTGTTCTGTCGTCGGATAACGCTGGTTATCCAGTTTATAAAGCTTCAGCGCCTGAGAAATGGCAGCAATATCCTGTTTGGCGGCGGTTACTTTAGCATCATCTGCGCGCCCCAGTACCTTAGGCGCAACCAGCGCGGCCAGAATACCGAGAATCACCACCACCACCATAATTTCCATCAGGGTAAAACCTGCGGCACGACGACGCTGACGAACTGCTGCTAAACCAGAATTCAACATATTTTCAACCTCTAAAATTCAAAGAACCTGCCACATGCAAATCACATACAGCAAAGCGCCCGCAAGTATAAAACGACAATTCCCGTGCAGTGCATAAATTCGCCGTAAATCATGAAAAAATTTTATCGCTCTGCCACGGGTGTCTGAATTTGCCACAAAACTGCAGCGCAGCGCAATATCAGTCAACCGAGTGGAGCCTCAGTGGCAATTTACGCAAACGCCGCCCGGTCAGCGCGGCAACGGCGTTTGCCACTGCCGGCGCTACCGGTGGCACGGAGATTTCACCAACACCCTGCGGCACATCTCCACCCTGCATCAGTACCGTTTCAATCCGTGGTATTTCATTCATTCTCAGTACAGGATAATCATGAAAATTCGATTGCTGCACCCGTCCGCCCTGAATGCTGATTTCACCGGATAAGGCGGCACTCAGTCCGAATATCACACCGGACTCCAGTTGCTGCTCTACCAGATTCGGATTAACAACCAGTCCGCAATCTGCCACAACCCGTATGCGATGCACCCGGATCTGTCCATCCTGAACTGAAACCAGCGCTGCCATCGCAACAACAGCACCGAAGCAGGCATGCAATGCAATGCCCCATGCCTGAGATACCGGTGCCTTATCCAATCCATCGCCCAGACGCTTCAGCACTGCCTCATGACGGCTACCAGCTTTCAGATGGCGCAGCCGGAATACGACCGGATCAACGCCCGCTGTATGTGCCAGCTCATCCATAAAACACTCTTTAAAGAATGCGTTATGTGAATGTCCGACTGAGCGCCAGTAACCGACAGGCACGTCCGAATGCACGATGGCATGCGCAATTTGCTGATTCCTGATCTGGTAACACAAATCATACTCACCTTCCGCAGTGGACTTATCCGGTCCCATTCCGGGCAAGCCGAGTAAGCGTTGCGTGAACTGATGTGCGATCGATGCGGATGCTGACAGGTTTTCCCATGCGGCGATAGTGCCATCTTCATTCAGCGCGGCATGAAAACGTGCTATCGCAGCAGGTCGGTACATGTCGTGCTGCATATCATCGCTGCGACTCCAGATTAACTGCACAGGCAGGCCTTTAACTGTCTTCGCAATTGCGATGACCTGCCGCACCATATCTGCCTCAAGTCTGCGGCCGAATGCGCCACCGGCCGGCAACTCGTGCAGCACGATATTCTGCACCGGTAAACCGGTCAGATGCTGCGCCAGCTGATATACCACGGTTGGCACCTGCGTCGCTCCCCAAAGCTCCAGCCTGTCGCCATGCAGATGTGCGGTAAAACTCACCGGCTCCATCGCTGCATGTGCCAGAAACGGCGCGCTGTATTCGGCTTTCAGGATGCGCCGCCCCTCAGGATTCACCAGCACACCGCGTGCATCGCCCTGGTAGTGATACACATGTGCAGCCGCCGGCGTCAGCGCCTGCTCCAGTTGCGTACGGATTTTTTCTGAACTGAGATTCGCATCCCCACCGCGCCAGACAACAGGCAATGCATCCGCAGCCTGCCGTGCCTGCCAGTAACTTTCAGCAACCACCGCAACACCCGGATAACCGCCGTGCCCGACATCTGCGGATACATCCACCACTGCCCGGATGCCGGGACGCTGACGGATTGCCTCGGCATCCATACTGGCCAGTTGCTGACCAAACCGCTCCGGCATTCGAATCGCCGCGAACAACATGCCCGGCAAACGCACATCGATGCCAAATGTGGTTTGCGCATGACTTTTGGCAAATGCATCCAGCCTTTGTTGCGGTTTACCAATCAGACGAAATGCGCTGGCTGGTTTCAGTTGCACAGTGCTGACCTGCTGCTTTGCAGCGTCCTGCGCCAGCTCTGCATAAGAAAATGATTGCTGCTGATACCAGACCCGCCCGTCCCTGGCGGAACAGACATCCGCTGCGACTTTCCAGCGTTCTGATGCAGCCTGCACCAGCACACTGCGCGCCAGCGCACCTGCTTCACGCAAACCCTGCCAGGCATCGCGGATACCGGATGATCCGCCGGTCAGTTGCAAACCGATTTCACGCGCTGTTTTCAGCATCAGCCAGTCTGTAAGACGACGCGACAGGCTGTCGTCGTCCGGATGAAACGGCAGCATATCCACGACTGCGGTCAGATTGGCGTAGATCGGGTCCGGTGGTGCATGTTGTACGCGCACTTGCGACAGGCTGACTTCCAGTTCCTCGGCGACCAGCATCGCCAGACCGGTATGAATGCCCTGCCCCATTTCGGTTCTGTGTACCATCACAATGATTTGTCCGTCGGGCGCAATCTGCACCCAGCCATTCAGGGCAACCGATTGCGCGGAAGGATCAGAAAAAGCAGCGTGTAAGCGCTGACGAGGTGGTAATGCGGCCCAGCCACAAGCGAGTGCGCCACCGGCTCCCAGCAAACCAAGCAACAGGCGGCGGCGCGGACTAAAACCTTGTTTCATCTGTGGTCTCCGTTATTATTGTTTTGCACTGCTGTTATACGTCCGGCGGATCTGATGCCGGAACATTTTTTATGACTGACGACGCGGATAACCTTCGGCCAGTATGCGGGTCCATACCGCATCTTTTTCAGCCTGATTCATAAACACCCACTGCGCCACCTCGCCGACAGTACGGCCGCAACCGCGGCAAATATCATCAAACAAAGTGGAGCACACCGCGACACAGGGTGTATCGGGGCGTTGCTGCGGGTCATTCCAGGGGTGCGACATACTTTTTCCTTAACTACTGCCAGCCGGTGACGAAGTTTCCGGGTGGTATTTGTGATTCCGAACGAATATAGTACTTGAAGTTACTGAGAAGTGCGGCAAGGCATATTCGCTTTAGAGCGTTCCGGCAACAGTCATACCGTATTGGCTAAAGCCGGAAAACCGGTACGCTGATTGACACAGCATAGCCAGTCTTGGGACAATTCTGTCTTGATGGAAACGCATTCTATGGTTGACACCCACTGTCACACCGCCGTATTCAGCATACTTTTCTGTCGGCACCCTGCCAGACAGCCCTCCGGTTTCACCCCTTGCAGTACAAAAAATTCAAAGGTTTTACCATGGCAAAAGACTTTATCCAGACCCTGATCCTGCTGATCCTGGTCACTGATCCGTTCGGCAACGTGCCGATTTTTGTTTCCGCGCTGGCCCATGTGCCGCCGCAACGCCGCTGGCGTGTGATCGTGCGTGAATGCGCGATTGCATTTGGCCTGCTGCTGTTATTCATGTTCTTCGGCAAGGCTTTCCTGAATCTGATGCAGTTGTCCGAAGTGTCGATTCGTATCGGTGGCGGTGTGATTCTGTTCCTGATTGCGCTGCGCATGGTATTCCCGCAGGAAGGCGGTGTGTTTGGTGATGCGGAAAACAATTCCGAACCCTTCATCGTACCGCTCGCCATTCCGGCGCTGGCGGGCCCGTCTTCACTGGCAACTGTGATGCTGTTCTCTTCTGACAGCACACAGGAAATGACCATCCATCTGGCAGCACTGATTGCGGTAGCGATTGTCTGGCTGGTGGTATTGCTGGGCGCAGAGCGTATGCAGCGTATTCTAGGCGCAAAAGTAATGACTGCGTTCGAACGTCTGATGGGTTTGATTCTGGCAGCGATGTCGATCGAAATGCTGCTGGCCGGTATCCGCGAATACCTGAAAACACTGAGCTGATCAGCACTTACGACAGCACAGCAATTCAGCATAAAACAACGCCACCTTCGGGTGGCGTTGTTGTTACTGCAGACCTTAGCCGGTTGCAGCTAGTGGCTGGTGATCGTTGTCTGGCGCCACGTTGCACATGCTTGTTCCTTCATGCGATCAGATCCAGCCATTATGCAGAACACCGCATTTGATGATTTTCAGACCTACCCGCTCGCCCAGTGTTTCTGCGGACGTCCGTCAAAAATGCCCTTTTTTCTGTGCAGGACTCCGCATTTGGGCTATTTTCGGGCTGCACCAGCCGCATTCAATCGCATTCAGTCGCATTCAGTCGTTTCAGCCGCTTTAGCCTGTAATGCCCTGTTCACGCAATGCCTGAATCTCAGCGTCGCTGTAACCAAGCGATTGCAGAATCGCTTGGTTGTGTTCGCCAAGCTGTGGCCCCATCCAGCGCGTACCGCCGGGCGTTGCCGACATTTTTGGTGTTACTGCCGGTAATTTGACCGGCGTGCCGTCGCTGAACTGATGCTGCTCGAACATATTCCGCGCCAGGAACTGCGGGTCCTGCAGCATATCGCGCACCGAAAAAATTTTACTGACCGGCACATCGGCAGCCCGCAGAGTGGCCAGCGCAGCATCCACGGTCTGCGTACTGCACCACTCCTGAATCGCCTGATCAATCTCTGCCGTGCGCGGCACGCGACCATCGTTGCGCGCCAGTTGAGTATCATGCGCCAGATCAACGCGACCGATTGCCAGCATCAGTCGATGAAAAATCGCATCGCCATTACCGGCAATGACCAGATTGCCACCCTCCTGTGTCGTGTAAGTGTTCGACGGTACGATGCCCGGCAAAGCGCCGCCGGTACGCTCACGCACCACACCTGCCACATCGTATTCCGGCACCAGCGATTCCATCAGATTGAACACGGATTCGTACAAGGCCACATCCACCATTTGCCCTTGTCCGGCCTGCATCTCAGCACCAGTCTTGCCATTCCAGCGGCCGCCGGTCACATCACGGTGGCGCAACGCCATCATCGCGCCAATCACCCCGTGCAGTGCGGCAACGGAATCGCCGATCGAAATACCAACCCGCACCGGCGGGCGGTCTGCATGACCGGATACATAGCGCAAGCCGCCCATCGATTCGCCAACCGCCCCGAAGCCCGGCATATCACGCATCGGACCGTTCTGACCGTAACCGGACAGACGCACCATGATCAGCGCCGGATTCAGTGCGCGCAATTCTTCATAACCCAGCCCCCATTTTTCCAGCACACCGGGGCGGTAGTTTTCGATGATGATATCGGCCTGCAGCGCCAGTTCACGGGCAATCTGACGCCCCTGCTCCGTTTTCATGTTCAGCGTCAGGCTTTGCTTATTGCGCGCCTGCACACTCCACCACAGCGAAGTGCCATCTTTCAGCACACGCCACTGGCGCAAGGGGTCACCACCTTCCGGCGATTCGATTTTGATCACGTCGGCACCGAATTCCGCCAGCATGCGGGAGCAGAAAGGTCCGGCGATCAGCGTGCCAAGTTCCAGCACACGGATGCCTGCCAAAGGTCCTGTTGTCGTCATGGTTCTTCAGAAAAAATAGAGTAAGCGCCGGCGTTCGCGTTGCAGATTGTGTCTGGCCTGCGCTTCCAGCTTCTGGCGGAAATACGGGGTAAAGTAGAGTTCGCTGCGTGCCAGAAATTTTTTTAAAACAGCGGCACGGCCTAAACGATAGGGAATGGCGGCAACCCATGCATATTCTTTGCGGATTGCCGCTGCGTAATGACGGTACTGCGTGGGCGGCAAGCCCAGCACCGATAAATCAAGATCGAGAAACAAAGCCGCATCCGGCACATGTGCTGCAAGCTGCAACTGGTGGCTGGCGGTCGCCAGAATACAGGCGCGCACAGCATCGCAGCGTTCCGCACTGAATCCGGCCTGTTGCATCCACTGCACTGCAAGTTCTGCACTGCGTGCTTCGTTATCTTTTGCTTTCGGATCGTAAATCAGATCATGAAACCAGATTGCCAGCTTCAGCACGGCTTCGTCATGCACAGCAAGCGGCGTTTGTGTGAGGTGCCGCAGCATCGCGGCGATGTGCGAAAAATTGTGATAAGCGCGGTGCGGTTCGGTATAACACTGATGCAATTGTTGCCAGCCTGCCTGCGCAGTATCAGATGGCACAGCCAGTTGCTGCATCAGCGCAAACCAGGCTTCTGATAAGGCGCTGTGCTCGTGCATAATCAGGCAGGACGACGGTCCAGTAAGGCGCGGGCGATAGTGCCCGGATCGACGTATTCCAGCTCACCACCGGCAGGTACACCACGTGCAATACGGGTGACTGCGATGTTGCGGGCTTTCAGGGTTTCGCTGATGTAATGCGCGGTCGCTTCACCTTCGCTGGTGAAATTGGTCGCCAGCACCACTTCGCGCACTTTGCCGTCACTGGCGCGCTGCATCAGCTTATCGAAAAAAATATCACGCGGCCCGATACCATCAAGTGGCGATAAGCGCCCCATCAGCACGAAGTACAAACCTTTGTACATCAGGGTTTGCTCTATCATCATCTGATCTGCCGGGGTTTCCACCACGCACAGCAGGGATGCGTCGCGCTCAGGATCAGAGCAGGTTTCGCACAAGCCGGTTTCGGTATAGGTATTACAGGAAGAACAGTGATGGATTTGTTGCAGGGCATGCAGAATCGCATGCCCCAGGGTATCCGCCCCTTCCCGGTCATGCTGCAGCAAATGATAGGCCATACGCTGCGCTGACTTCGGCCCGACACCGGGCAGACAGCGCAACGCATCCGTCAGAGCTTCCAGACTGCCCGGACGTTTCTTCATCAGAATGGCATTTTGAAGCCGGGTGGCAGTGGCAGACCAGCGGTCAGCGATGCCATTTTTTCCTGAGAAGTGGCTTCGGCTTTGCGCACTGCATCGTTGAATGCTGCCGCAACCAGATCTTCCAGCATATCTTTGTCATCTGCCAGCAGGGACGGGTCGATGGAAACACGTTTCACATCGTTTTTGCAGGTCATGACCACTTTCACCAGACCGGCACCGGACTGGCCTTCGACTTCGACCAGCGCCAGCTGATCCTGCGCTTTTTTCATGTTGTCCTGCATTGCCTGCGCTTGTTTCATCAAACCGGCCAGTTGATTTTTCATCATGTTGAATACTCCTGCTAAAAAATTAGTGTGTGCGGTCGACTGGCTTCACGCTGCCAACCACCAGTGTTGCGCCAAATTCGCGCATCAGACGCTGTACAAAAGCGTCATCCCGAATCGCTTGTTCTGCCTGTTGCTGACGCGCTTCCCGTGCTGCAATCGCCGCTGCATTCGCAGTCAGCGCCACCGCGCCGGTTTCATGTTCGACTCTGACCGGACGCTGGAAACGCTCACTGAGCGCCGCTGCCAGTTTTTCATCGCTGCCGGCAGACAACAAAGTGGCGACCGGCACACGGATTTTAAAGACAAACATTTGCCCGTCAGCACGACAATGTACCAGCTCACTCTGATGTGCCAGCTGCTGCGCAATACCGCGAACCGGCAAGGCCGCTGCCAGCGCAGGCCAGTTACCATCCCAGTCCAGCTCAGGCACCGGGGCGCGCCATAATACACGATCCGCCGCTGCGCTCTCAACCGGCGTCCGTGCGACCGGCGTTGCGGCTACAGGCTGGCTGATCTCATCTTCCGGAAATGCCGGCGGCATGTCGCTCGTATCCGGCATTTCCGCGTAATCTTCCCACGGCGGCGGCAAATCATCCATGCCGACCGGCATTCCCTGCCCTGCTGCCGGTGGCGGCACAGGACGGGCTGGCTGAACTGTTGGAACCGGCGCTGACGCCTCTGTTTGTGGTGGCGATTCAGTCGCTGGCGCTGGCACAGGTGCGCGAACCGGTTCAGGAACCGCAGGCGCAGGTACAACTACAGCAGGTGGCTGAACCACGGGCGCAGCAGCGACCGGAACACTTGCCGAACTTTCCGATACTGGCGTTGGATCAGGAGCAGGCGCTTTCGGCGGCATAGCCGGCATCTCTGGCACCGGTTTTCCTTCAGCTTTCGCTTTGCTGGCCGCCTGCGCAGCACGCAAAGCCGCCATCGCCGGACTCAGGGGCTTGCCATCCGCTTTCACTGCTGGCGCAGCTACAACCGGTGAGGCAACTGCAGGTGCTGCAGCCGGAGAAGCTGCTGCTACCGGCACGGCCGCTTGCGCCGCCTGCCGGACTGGTGATACAGCAGCAGGTGATTCGTTGCGGGGTGCCCGTATCGCTGCCTGATCCGGACTACCCGCGGGCTTTCCCGGCGGTAGCGGTCCTGCGTCACGCACGGGGCCGGAATTAGGGGCAGATGCGGCATTCTGCATATAGATCTGGCTGTCGACCGGACGGAAAGCGAGCATCCGCAACAGCGTCATGCTGAAACCTGCATACTCATCCGGTGCCAGCCCCAGTTCGTTGCGACCATGGACTGCGATCTGATAAAACAATTGCACATCTTCACGACTGAACATGCCCGCCAGTCGCAGCAAATCTTCACGCTCAGGCAAATCTTCCGCCACAGCTGCCGGCACCACCTGCGCAATCGCGATCTGGTTCAGCATGCTGCCGAGATCCTGCAAGGCATTTTTGTACGACAGACTGCGCACCGCCATTTCATCGGCCACTGCCAGTAAAGCCTGTCCATCCTGTGCTGCCAGCGCATCCAGCAAACGGATCAGATAAGACTGATCCAATGCACCGAGCATACCCTGGACTGACTCCAGACTGACTTTTCCGGCGGAATACGCAATCGCCTGATCGGTCAGCGATAACGCATCGCGCATCGAACCATGCGCACCCTGCGCCAGCAAACGCAAAGCAGGCGGATCGAATTCGATGTTTTCCTGACCAAGAATATTTTCAAGGTGACCAACGATGTGGCCGGGTGGCATCTGTTTCAGATTGAACTGCAGGCAGCGCGACAATACTGTGACCGGAATTTTCTGCGGATCTGTTGTCGCGAGAATGAACTTCACATGCTCCGGCGGTTCTTCCAGCGTTTTCAGCATCGCATTAAACGCATGGTTGGTCAGCATGTGCACCTCGTCGATCATATAGACCTTGAAGCGCGCATTGGACGGCGCGTAAATCGCCTGCTCCAGCAGTGCCGCCATTTCATCGACGCCACGGTTAGAGGCCGCATCCATTTCGATGTAATCGACAAAGCGGCCGGCATCGATCGCAACGCAGGCTTCGCATTGCCCGCACGGACTGGCGGTGACGCCTTTTTCACAGTTGAGCGATTTAGCCAGAATCCTCGACAGCGTGGTTTTTCCCACACCCCGGGTTCCGGTAAACAGATAAGCGTGGTGCAGACGCTGCTGTTCTAAAGCATGCGTCAAGGCACGTACGACGTGTTCCTGTCCGACCAGCGTTTCAAAACTTTTCGGACGGTATTTTCGGGCGAGTACTTGATATGACATCCTGCGATTTTAACCTATTCAACCCGCATCAAAGTGAATAATGATGCATCAGCCACAGGACAAAAATAAGTGCTTACGCCACATTACGTTCTTTTGACACACGGATCGCATCTTCATTTTCCGCAGAAACGACCGGCACCTGCTCAAGATAGATTTCCAGACGCGCCAGCAATTCATCCCTCTGACGCAATTCCTGACGCAGCGCATGCAATTCACGGCTCAGCGCACGAATATCTGCATGCAATTCCTGCTCCAGCTCTTCCTCTTCCTCTTCAACAAACAAAGCGGCAATATTCGCGGTCACAATCGAGAACATGGCGTAACCGAGCAGTACGATAAAGACCGCAAAAATTTTAGAAGCAGCGGTCGAAGGCACGATATCGCCGTAACCTACGGTCGCGATAGTGGTGAACGCCAGCCAGACACCATTGGCATAACTATGCACATTCGGCTCCAGCCAGTAAAAACCAGCGCCAGCCGAACACAGCATCACGATCGCCAGCCCGATGACCTGCACCAGATGACTGGGGCGCATATGCTGCAGAATCAGCATCGCAAAGCGAAGAACAATGGCAGCACACAGACCAAGCCGCATGATCCATTCTGCGGTACTCCAGCTTTGCGCCGGTGCCAGCAGACTGATGACACACCCAGCAGCGATACCCAGATCCAGCATCAGCTTTCCGTGCCGGCGGGATGACCATCGGTTACGCCGCCATTGCAGCATCGCATCGGTCACAATCAGTACCGCAGCAATGCCGTAACAAGCTCTCCCTGCAGCACGGAATAAATCAGTGTCACCTGCAAGTTCCAGATAAAAACCCGGAATCGTGATCATTAAACCCAGCAACAATAAGGGACGGCTGAGCCAGGCCACGAAACGCTGAGTCACCGGCAGCATATTCTGCTTGTCATTCATTCGGGATTTTCGTTTTTTTGCGACCACGCTTTACCTGCCAGAAGAAAATTCTCAGAAAACACAGCAAGCCATCAGCCTGCCTTAAAGCATCATAGCAAGCCGCTTTCACCTTCATCAAAAAACACGCTGCTTTGTTATTTCACCGCAACAAAGCAGTGCCATAAAACAAGACAGCGCAGCCGTTCCGGTCTGCGCTGTCTTGTTTTATGGCTTCAGATTTCAGTTATCAGCGATACATCATCAAAAGTCCTGTGATTATTTATAGGCCCCGCAACCAACCAGGTAATTTTCATGTTTTTCAACATACGATGATTTTGGCTCCAGCGCTTTCGTCACCGGATTCGGCCACGGATAATCCACCCAGCCACTGCCTTTTTTATTGACGGTATCGATCATTTCACGAATAATAAATTTGTCACCGGCTTTCATATCCAGTAAGACCTTGCCCTGCATCTTTGGATTCGCACCATGAGCCAGATTCACGCCATTCAGGTCATACACGAACAAATATAAATCTTTGTCGTGAAAATCTTTATTAGACGCATTCGCAAATTCAGCAAACGCTTTTTCTTTACCAACCTGTTTAATATAGGCGATACCCTTTTTCACCATAGCCTGCGCTTGCTCTGTCGTACCGCGCTCCTGTGCCGATGCGGAACCGGTTGCCATCACAGCCAGCGCTGCCATCACAAACATTCTGCGGAATAACTTCATCGTCTCCTCCTGTCAGTTGTTTTAACAATGAGACTAAGCATATCCAGCTGGCAACATCGCAGCAAGGAAAAAACATGTGCAAACGCACAAGCAAAAACATTGCTTGAGAAATATCAGAAACCCTGATGGAGACTGAGCAGTTGGGAAATTACAGGGAAAGTTGCGAAGAAAATCGCTGAGAAAATGAAGAGGTGGCGAGCCTGATCTGCGGCACTTGCGGGATGCGGCTATGGCTGCTTCGTTCCCGACCTGACCAGGTTAACCACGCCACAATGCGCAGGGGCCCGCCAGTCGTCCATTATAGCGGATAACGGCACCGGCGGGAAGTCAGTTACGGCAAATTACAAACCCAGCTCCTGCCAGATCTGATCGACACGTTTTTTTACTGCATCATCCATAGTGATCGTCGTACCCCATTCACGGCTGGTTTCGCCCGGCCATTTATTGGTGGCGTCAATCCCCATCTTGCTGCCCAGCCCGCTGACCGGCGATGCGAAATCCAGATAGTCAATCGGTGTGTTATCAACCATGGTGGTATCACGCACCGGATCAACCCGCGTCGTGATTGCCCAGATCACTTCTTTCCAGTCACGGATATTGACGTCTTCATCCACCACCACAATAAACTTGGTGTACATGAACTGACGTAAAAAACTCCAGACTCCGAACATGACACGTTTTGCATGACCTGCGTAAGACTTCTTCATTTGCACGATCGCCATCCGGTAACTGCAACCTTCGGGCGGCAAATAGAAATCGGTGATTTCCGTGAACTGCTTTTGCAGCAAAGGAATGAACACTTCATTCAGTGCCACGCCCAGCACCGCAGGTTCATCCGGCGGTTTGCCTGTATAGGTGGAGTGGTACACAGGATCGCGGCGCATGGTGATGCGGTCAATTGTGAACACAGGGAACCAGTCCTGCTCATTGTAATAACCGGTGTGATCACCATAAGGTCCTTCAAGCGCATGCTCAAAGCCAGTCGGATGATTTTCATCCGGATAAATATGGCCTTCCAGTACGATTTCCGCAGAAGCCGGAACACGTAACTCACTGCCAATCGCTTTGGTTAATTCCGTGCGACTACCGCGCAGCAAACCGGCAAACTGATATTCAGACAAGGTATCCGGTACGGGCGTTACCGCCCCGAGTATCGTCGCAGGATCAGCGCCCAGCGCTACCGCAATCGGATAAGGCTTTCCCGGATTCTGCAAACAATGCTCACGAAAATCCAGCGCGCCACCGCGATGCGCCAGCCAGCGCATAATGACTTTATTCCGCGCAATCACCTGCTGGCGATAAATACCAAGATTCTGACGCTTTTTATTGGGGCCTTTAGTAATCACCAGACCCCAGGTGATCAGCGGTGCTGCATCTCCCGGCCAGCAATGCTGAATCGGCAAACGCGCCAGATCAACATCATTACCTTCCCAGACAATTTCATGACAGGAAGCGCCACGCACTTCTTTCGGCGCCATATCCCATACCGCCTTTACCAGCTTCCCCATACCCAGAACATCTTTCAGTCCTTTTGGCGGTTCCGGCTCTTTCAGCGCTGACAGTACATGTCCGATCTGACGTAAATCACTGAGGTCTTCCGCGCCCATACCCAGCGCCACACGGCGCGGCGTACCGAATAAATTAGCAAGTACAGGAATGCTATGCCCTGCCGGACGCTCAAACAAAATGGCAGGACCTTCCGCTCTTAAAGTACGGTCACAAATTTCTGTCATTTCGAGGTGCGTCGAAACCTCTGTTCTGACTCTTTTCAGCTCGCCCAGTGTTTCCAGCTGGGCCATAAAATCTCTCAGATCCGCGTATTTCATCATTTTTTAACGTTCTTTTTTGGTTTTCGTCCGACTTACCAGCAAATTTTCATAAGTGATTGATTTTATTGCTTTTTGCTGTTTTCATGAAGTTTTCATTATACCTAAAAGTTATAGAAAATATTTTTGATAGTATTGACGATGCATAAAACCGCTCCTACAATGCGCCCAACTTGATGAAGAAATGAGCAGTTCCGGCAAAGCTATCTCTGGGCGACGCCGCCATAACGGTAACATCAAACATGGGAATTCGGGTCCCGCCTCACATTGTAAGGAGAGTTTCAAAAGGCGTCTGCCTTCACCCGAAACAGTAAAAGATCACTGGTAGCGACCAGTGTGCAACCTGACAAGTTGACGAGATCTTTTGCTCCGGCGTCTTGCTGTTGCGCCCGCAACCATGACGGTGTTTCTGATACGCGAATTTTGCATTACTGCAGTTCTGCCTTTGCCGGTAGCTGCCTCGCGGATTTTCAGGAGGTAATATGATTCAACGTTTGATCGCTGCACGACAGACCAGTGGACAGACTGAAGCGAATGCTTCCGGTCAGGGCTCTGTGTTTTCCGTCAGCAACCTGATGATGTTTGCACGCAATTGCGTGACTGTCATTGGTGTATTTGCACTCACCACTCTGGCAATGATGTTTTTCCGTCCGGAGCTGGCTGATAAGTTTAAAACCATGTCGCCGTTTACTGAGCCTGAAGTGGCTGAAGTAGACGACGCACCCGCACCGCCAAGTCTGGCAATGCTGATGGCAGTACCTGCCAAAAGCAGAGAAGAAGCCCACGCACAACCTGCTAGCTTCTCTGAAGAAGACGCCAAAATGCTGGGCAGCACCAAGCAACAGCAATGGGTCACAAGCTGGCTGGCAAAACGCTACCGCGTCGCCAGTGATGCAACCAATATGCTGGTTTCTGCGGCTTATCTGACCGCGAAAGAAATCAAAATCGATCCGCTGCTGATTTTATCGGTCATGGCAATCGAATCCGGCCTGAACCCGTTTGCGGAAAGTCCGGTCGGCGCACAAGGTCTGATGCAAGTCATGTCTAAAGTGCATCATGCCAAATTTGAAGAAATGGGCGGCGTGAAAGCGGCACTGAATCCGGTAGCCAACATCAAAGTCGGCGCCATGATTCTGAAAGACTACGTCACGCGCGCTGGCTCCGTTGAGGGCGGCCTGAAGCTATATGTAGGCGCAGGGGCTGCAGAAACGGATTCCGGTTACGGTTCCCGCGTTCTGACGGAATACCGCAAGCTGAAAGAAGTTTCCAGCGGCAAATCGGTTCCGACCAATTTCAGCGCACCGGCTCCGGCAGTTGTTCCTGTGATTCGCAACACAGATTCCGGTACGGTCAATAAACCGGAAGCCACCGAAGCCAAGTCCAAACCGGACAACAAAGAACAAGTCGCTGCACTGTAACGACTGTTCGGACTCTCCTTACAGAAAAGCCGCTGCAAATGCAGCGGCTTTTTTCATTGAGATTCAATGCCAGACGAAAAAGTATCGCGAGAGTTGCCCGGAATAAAAACCTGAATGCA
Source organism: Cognatundibacterium luofuense (assembly GCF_018139685.1). Taxonomy (GTDB): domain Bacteria; phylum Pseudomonadota; class Gammaproteobacteria; order Burkholderiales; family Burkholderiaceae_D; genus Undibacterium; species Undibacterium luofuense. The sequence continues at coordinate 23,273 of NZ_JAGSPN010000009.1, read as the reverse complement.
TCCTCACATACTCTCCGCCGGATTTTGCGACACTCAGCTTCCTTGCTTCAGATATTCAGCCAGGCGTCGCACCGCTTCCTTCAGATTATCAAGACTGTTCGCATACGAAAAACGGACATGGTCTTTTGCAGTAAAGGGGCCGAAATCCTGCCCTGGAGTAATCACTACACCGGCTTTCTGTAATACATCTTTGGCAAAATGATCTGCATCATCCGTCAGTGCAGAACAATTGGCGTAGACGTAAAACGCGCCATCCGGTGTAACCGGAATCGAAAATCCCAGTTCACGTAAGGCGGGGACCAGATAATCGCGGCGCGTCTGCATTTCTGCTTTGCGTGCTTCAAAGATCGCAATTTGCTGCGGCTCAAAGCAGGCCACTGCTGCATATTGCGCAATCGACGAAGGGCAGATAAACCAGTTTTGCGCCAGCTTTTCCACTGCAGCAACCATGTGCTCAGGCACCACCATCCAGCCCAGCCGCCAGCCTGTCATGCTGAAGTATTTACTGAAACTGTTAATCACGATCGCATCCTGATCGATCGTCAGAACAGTTGACGGTGCATGGTCGTAGGTTAAGCCCTGATAAATTTCATCCACAATCGCAAAACCGTCACGCGCACGGACTTCCTGCAGAATCGCTTTCAGCTCATCCGGCTGTATGGTCGTGCCAGTCGGATTTGACGGCGTTGCCAGTAACACACCGGCCGTTTGCGCCGTCCAGTGTTCCCGCACCGCCGCAGCTGATAACTGATAGCGTTGCTCAGCACCACTATTCACCAGCTTTGCCTTTCCTTCAAACGCCGCCACAAAATGCCGGTTGCACGGATAACTCGGATCCGGCATCAGCACTTCCGCCCCCGGCTGCACCAGTGCGCCGCAAGCCAGCAACAATGCAGCGCTGGCACCAGCCGTCACAATAATGCGGTGCTCCGGCACTTCCACATTGAACGCATCGCGATAATGTTTTGCGATGGCACTGCGTAACTCCGGAATACCCAGCGCAGTGGTGTATTGCAAACGACCGTCGCGCATGGCGCTGGCAGCGGCATCGACGACGGCAGGCGGCGCAGTGAAATCTGGTTCACCGATACCCATATGAATTAAGTGACGGCCTTGTTGTTCCAGCGCCTTGGCCATTTTCAGGATTTCCATCACATGAAACGGGGCGATCTGGTCTAAACGGGAAGCGAGCGGGTGCGACATGATTCAAAACTCCGGCGAAAAAAAACCGCCTGTTCCTTGCGGACAACAGGCGGCTGATCTGATTCAGAACGACATCATTGTTTGCTGGCCGCGAACTCTTCAGGACGCAGACGGGCTGCGAGTTTATCGAGTACACCGTTCACATAGCGGTGACCATCAACGCCACCAAAGGATTTGGCCAGCTCAACGGCTTCATTAATGACCACGCGGTAAGGGATTTCAACGTGGTTTTTCAGTTCATACGCGCCGATCAGCAATACGGCATGCTCGATTGGCGACAGCTCACTGATACCGCGGTCGGTCAGACCGGATAAATCTTCACGCAATTGCACAGACTGATTGATCGTACCGTGCAGTACAGCATTGAAATGCTCACGATCCGATTTTTCAAAGCCATGCGCTTCACGGATATGCGCATCAATCACACCGGCGGCTTCATTGTTTAACAGCCACTCATAAACGCCCTGCAATGCGAATTCACGCGCACGGTGACGTGGTGTGCGGTTTTTATTCGGATTGGCGTGCTGGATAGTATTACTCATTATGTTTTACCTTCTGTCTGTTGCCGGATTACGCGTCGTAATCCATTCCTTCGCCGGCTTCGGCGAGTTCTTCCAGCGCCAGCGCGAGATTTGCCATCTCAATCGCTACACGCGCTGCATCCGCACCCTTTTCAGCCATGCGGACTTCGGCCTGTTCATCATTTTCTGTGGTCAGGATCGCGTTGGCAATAGGAATGCCTGCATCCAGACCAACACGGGTGATACCTGCACCGGATTCGTTCGATACCAGTTCGAAGTGGTAAGTCTCACCGCGAATCACTGCACCCAGTGCGATCAGAGCATCAAACTGATTGGTGTCTGCCATTTTTTTCAGCGCCAGCGGTACTTCCAGCGCACCCGGCACAGTCACGTGCAGGATATCTTCATCTTCGACACCGAGGCGACGCAATTCAGCGACGCAGGCGTCCAGCAAACCCTGGCATACTTTTTCATTGAAACGGGCTTGCACGATACCAACGCGCACACCTGCGCCGTCCAGATCTGATTCGTAATGTCCGATAGTCATATGATTCCTTCATTGCGCTGTCGCGCTTTATGTCCGGCACCCGGTGGTGCCGTGTTTATCCATTGTATTGCAGCGAACTGCTGATCAGGCTTGCGCCGGTTTATCGAGATAACCGGTCACTTCCAGATCGAAACCAGCCATCGACGGCATTTTGCGCGGATTCGCCAGCAGCTTCATTTTGCGTACACCAACGTCACGCAGAATTTGCGCGCCGATACCGTAGTTACGCAGATCCATGCGTGCTGCACGTGCCTGCGGACGGCTTTCCGGTGCGTTCAGTGCTTTGAACTGGTCAAACATTTGCTCCGCTGTTTCTTCGCAATTGAGCAGAACGATCACGCCGGATGGTGCCGCCTGCACGGCCTGCATTGCCGCTGCCACATTCCAGGAATGCGTGGTGGAATGCGCATCCAGCAAATCCAGAATCGAAACCGGCTGATGCACGCGCACCAGTGTTTCTGTTTCCGGTGTGACGTTGCCGTGGATCAGTGCCAGATGGGCAGAGCCGCTTGGTTTATCGCGATACAGTACCGCATCGAATTCACCGAACGCGGTATGCATGCGGCGCTGACCAACGCGGTCCACGATACATTCGTTCTGACTGCGGTAATGAATCAGATCCGCAATCGTACCGATTTTCAGATTGTGTTCTTTCGCGAATTCCATCAGATCCGGCAGACGTGCCATGGTGCCGTCGTCTTTCATGATTTCGCAAATCACGGAAGCCGGTGTCAGGCCAGCCAGATCCGCCAGATCGCAACCGGCTTCGGTATGACCAGCGCGCATCAGTACGCCACCCTTCTGGGCGCGCAGCGGGAAAATGTGACCCGGCTGCACAATATCCGCAACCGTGGAACGCTTATCCACGGCAACGCGTACTGTGTGAGCACGGTCAGCCGCAGAAATACCGGTCGTTACACCTTCTGCTGCTTCAATTGATACTGTGAAATTGGTACCGAACGATGTGCCGTTACGGCTGGTCATCATCGGCAATTGCAATTGCTCGCAGCGCTCTTCCGTCAGGGTCAGGCAGATCAGACCACGGCCGAATTTCGCCATGAAGTTGATCGCTTCCGGCGTGACAAATTCCGCTGCCATCACCAGATCACCTTCATTTTCACGGTCTTCTTCATCAACCAGAATGACCATGCGACCCGCACGGATTTCAGCGATGATTTCCTGGATACTCGAGATACTCATAGGGGGAAAATTCCTGAACCGGCCGCCTGAGTCTGACCGGCAACCGTCTGTTTTGAACGAATCCCGCTATTTTAATGGATTTCGGGGCTTCCTTCCCGTGATTTCTGCATGCACTGAAGAAAGCTTCACAGCGTGAAACTGCCGCTGGCGAAGAAGACCACTTTGCCACCAACGCGAATCTGCCCTTGCGGCGAAACTTGCAGATACAAACAGGACGGACGACCTGCCTGCGCGCCCTGCCAGACTTTCCACTGACGCTTGCCGTCTGCGGGCCGGAAATGATGCAGCCACGCACCCAGATTGGCGCAAGCGGAACCGGTGGCCGGATCTTCGCCGGTGCCGCCGTTCGGCCTTTCAAAAAAATAGCGTGCAGTGATCTCAGCTTCATCCGGCACAAATAAAAACACGGTGCGGCGACCAACGCTGCTGCGCGGCCAGCAAGCCAGCTTCGCCGCATCCAGCCACGCACGCTGCAAGGCGTCTGTCGATTTCAGCGCAACCAGCACCTGATCCGAACCGGTATTTACCCAGACCGGCGCAGTGGCCAGATCGTCTTCCTGCAAGCCCAGCGCGGCCGCCATTTCTGCGGCAGGCACACTGACCGGCGTGATCTCTGCAGCTTTCGGCGGCGAGAAATACCAGATACCGTCCTGCTGATCCAGCGGCACCAGTCCGGCGCGGCACGCCAGCGTCAGTTGTTGCAAATCGCCCTGCAGACGACTGACTGCCGCCGCACTGCCTATGCTCGGATGTCCGGCAAATGCCATTTCCGCACCCGGCGTAAAAATCCGCATGTGCGCATTGGCCTGTTCCGACCTCAGCAGAAACACGGTTTCAGACAAATTAAACTGCAGCGCCAGCGCCTGCATTTGCGTATCGGACAAACCTTCGGCCTGCTCTACGACGCACAAAGGATTGCCGCCGAGCGGACTTTCGGCAAACACATTCAGCAATTGATAATTCCAGATGCCCACGGCAACGCTCCTTAAACGGTAAGAATATTCAGACTTTGCTGCCATGCAACAGTTCCCGTCTGTGCTAACGGCAATATCCTAAAAGCATGTTATCGTTCTTGCCATGCACAGGCGCGGGGCGATCTGCCCTTGCTCTGTATCTGTCGGCTACCCGCTGACACAGGCAAGATGCACAAAGCAAATCTCCCTTGATTCGTTCATACCGGTTGCCTGCTGGCGACCCTGTTCCGGAGTCCGCATGACCACTGCCCTGCCCCGTTTTACCCTGAAACACGCACTGACAGCCTTACTGGTTGTGACTTTGTGGGGTTTGAATTTTGTCGTAATCAAATTCGGCCTGCGCGGTGTGCCGCCCTTACTGATGGGCGCGCTGCGCTTTTGTCTGGTCGCATTTCCGGCGATTTTATTTTTGCCGCGCCCGAAAATTCCGCTGAAGCTGCTGCTCGGTTACGCCGCCACCATCAGCCTCGGTCAGTTCGCGTTTTTATTTACTGCGATGGCCGTCGGCATGCCGGCCGGACTGGCTTCGCTGGTGCTGCAATCTCAAGCTTTCTTTACCGTGATGCTGTCTGCGCTGACTCTGAAAGATAAACTGTATATTCAGAATTTACTCGGTATGGCGATAGCAGGCATCGGCCTTGTTGTGTTGGGCAGCGCCAGTCTGCATGCATCAGCGCATCCGGTACCGATGGCTGGTCTGGCACTGACGTTGTGCGCAGCCTTATCGTGGGCCAGCGGCAATGTATTCAACAAAAAAATCGGCCCGACCAATGTGCTGAGTCTGGTGGCATGGAGTGCGCTGGTACCGATTCTGCCTTTCTTTGCGCTGTCTTATCTGTTTGAAGGCGGTGATGCGATTGTGTACAGCCTACAGCATTTCAATCTGACATCAGCGCTGGCGATTGTGTATCTGGCGGTGGCGGCCACGCTGATCGGCTACACGCTGTGGGGCAAATTGCTCGGCAGTTTGCCAACGCATATGGTGGCGCCGCTGACGCTGATGGTGCCGATTGTGGGCCTCAGCAGCGCATGGCTGATTCTGGGGGAAGCGCTGTCGCAGCAGCAAATGACCGGCGCGGTGATTGTGATGTCCGGCCTGCTGATCAATGTCTTCGGCGGACGCATTCTGGGCGCAATGCTGCCGGGTCTGCGCTGATACTTTTTTGCCACTTTTTTGCTGTTTTTTGCGATTTACCGATTCAGGTGCTGTGGCAAATGTTCGGCAGCACCTGAAAACGGCTCAAAACAGCTCCAAAACTGCCAAAATGCGGAGTCCGGCACAGCGATCCCGCTGTCGTCGGCAGAACGTCCGGCTCTCCGTAAATTACAAATGCGGACTTCTGCACAATGCGCTGACTTCAGCCGGCATCAGCAGTCTGCCGGCGTGCTCCATGCGCAGCAATTCCAACCGTGACCATCAGGGTCATAAAACCCTTGCGCATACATAAAACCATGATCCTCTGCCTCATCCGGCACCACGGCACCGGCGGCTCTGGCTTTGGCGATCAGCGCATCCACATGCTCACGGCTGTCAAACGATAAAGCATGCAGCACTTCCAGCGCCTGACTGGTATCGCACACCACTTTATGGCTGAAATGCATGAAGGTTTCTTCGTTCGCCAGCATCAGCCGGATATGCTCACCAAGGATCACACTGACCGCGTTATCGCCAGAGAATTTCGGGTCCAGTCCGTAACCCAGCGCCTGCCAGAACGCTTTGGTACGCGCCAGATCTTTCGCTGGCAAGGTAATAAAAATCTGCTGATGCATGCTGCGTCCTTTCAGTAGGGTTCACATCACACCGGCTGAATCCGCACGCCGGAACAGCACTCATACTGCCACGGCTGCCGCCTTTTGGCTCCCTTATTCGTACACCGATTTTGGTACGAAGGTCAGATACCCATTTGGCTGGACAAATGAAATGCCTTCTGGCGAATATCGAACTTCACATTTCTTCACGTAACTCTCGATATTTTCATTGTTATTAAACAATTCAATAGCTAAGAAAACCCCGCGAGCCCCCCCGCTATCAGTACGAATACCGATAAATAAAGCATATTTATCTTCAGAATCAAACAAGCCGAATCGTTGTTGCTCCTCCCTGAATACGCTAACAACTGGAAGCAGTCTTCTGTATTGATTTTGAAACGAATAGATTTCTTCGAGTCCTGATGAAAATTTGATAAAAAATATACATGCAATAAAAATATAACGAGGATTATCCCGATTAGTGAGCTTAGTGAAATCAGTATTTTACGCAACATCGTTTTTTACTCTCTGGATTGAATAATTTAATTTTTTAACAATTCCATGATCCCATCAATTAATATATGAATTCCTAAAAAACGACACAAATGCGGTGTGCAGCACAGCAATCCCGCTGTCGTCGGCAGAAAGTCTGGCGCTCCGGAAAACGGAAATGACGATTTCTGCAGAATCCCCTGATCGTAGCGGGTAAAAAAACGGCCCGCCGTATCAGGGCGGGCCATGCTTGCTGACTGCTGGCGCAGACCTTGCTGCGCAGGCGGTGCATACTGCGATTACAAGCCGGTATGCTGACGGATGTAATCCTTCATCGCCTGCACATCGGCTGGCATCACCACAAAACGTTGCGGCAAGGCTTCGATGTTTTCAAAACCGGACGGACGCTCTGCATCGTGGCCCAGCGCTTCGCGGATGGTTTCATTGAATTTTGCTGGCAACGCGGTTTCCAGCACGATCATCGGCACGCCGGATTTTGCATGTTCCAGCGCGACTTTGATGCCGTCGGCGGTATGGGTATCGACCGTAATGCCGTAATTCGCCTGCACCTGACGGATGGTGTTGATACGGTCGGCATGCACCGATTTACCGGATACAAAACCAAACGCCGCCACTTTACGGAATTCATCGCCATCGCTGCCTTCGCCGCCGGACAAATCAAAGCCGCCACGGCTTTCCACTTGGGCAAACAGCTTACGCACACGCTCTGCATCGCGGTCTAACAAATCAAAAATGAAACGTTCGAAATTCGAGGCTTTGGAAATATCCATCGACGGGCTGGTGGTATGCCAGGTTTCGGCCGATGCGCGCACACGGTAAATGCCGGTACGGAAAAACTCATCCAGCACATCATTTTCATTGGTCGCCACCACCAGCTGATCAACCGGCAAGCCCATCATACGGGCGATATGGCCGGCGCAGATATTGCCGAAATTACCGGATGGCACAGTGAACGACACTTTCTGCGCATTGTCCGTCGTAGCGCTCAGATAACCACGGAAGTAATACACAACCTGCGCCACCACCCGCGCCCAGTTGATCGAATTGACGGTGCCGATTTTCTGCTGCTGCTTGAATGCCAGATCGTTGGACACGGCTTTCACCAGATCCTGACAATCATCGAATACGCCCTGTACCGCAATATTCAGGATATTCGGATCTTGCAGGCTGAACATTTGTGCAGTCTGGAAGGCACTCATTTTCTGGTGCGGCGACAGCATGAACACACGGATACCGCGTTTGCCGCGCATCGCGTATTCCGCAGCGCTGCCGGTATCACCGGAGGTTGCGCCGAAAATATTCAGCTCTGCCAGCTCTTTCGCCAGCGCATATTCAAACAGATTGCCGAGCAATTGCATCGCCATATCCTTGAATGCCAGCGTCGGGCCGTTCGACAAGGCCTGCAATACCAGATGGCGCTCCGCATTGTTTTCCAGCGTGCGCAGCGGTGTGATCTGCGCCGCATCTTCACCGGCACGTGCATTTTTGTAGACGTCGGCGGTATAGGTTTTGCGCGTAATCTCACGCAAATCAGCTTCCGGAATATCGGTCGCAAATTTCTTCAGAATTTCAAACGCCAGATCGGCATACGACAAGCCGCGCCAGGCATTCAGTTCTTCACCGCTGACTTGCGGATAAATAGTTGGCAAAAATAAGCCGCCATCCGATGCGAGGCCGCCTAACAGGATCTGAGAGAAAGTTTGCTGCGGGGCATGCCCGCGTGTGGAAGCGTATTGCATAAGTGAGCAGAAACAGGAGGTTAGCGAGAGGAATTGCGCCTCATTATATCGCCCAAACCCGCCTTGCCAAGCCACTTATTCACGCAATGTCAGATATATCCACGATTCATTCAAAGCATCAATTAATCGCGAATGTGTGGTGTATGGAAGGGAGCAATCCAGCTGGCGCAAATTCGCCGAAATGGCGGTTTAGTGCACACTGCCAGTCTCAACCTCCGGTACAAACTTGATTGACGTTTTATGAGCTTTTGTTACCGAAGGCATCAAAATTAATCTCCGGAAAGTCATCATCAGAAATGCCGAACGTTAAACCACAAAACTCAGGTTGTGCATCTTCCGTCTTTTCAGCCTGATCCATCTCCTGAGACCGATGCTTTGTTATCTATGCCGGGCAACTCACTTAACCATAAGAACTAGTTCTTCAATTTTCCTGCTCTAGTTCGAAATCACAATTTATGATTGTGAGCTACGACTGCATGATATCGGCTTATCCTCATTGTTACGGGTGACTGCATATGGACCGGCGTACGCTTTTATTGACAAGTGTCTCTTTTTGCGGGGCTTTTTTGTTTTCCACACCTTGCTTTTCTGAAATTCAGAGTCAAAGTGATGCCATCAATAAGTCTGGTCGCCTGCGTATGCTATCGCAACGAATTGCTAAGGCTTACTTGCAATTGGGGCTGAAGGTTGATGTCGAGCATTCTCGTAAAATTTTCGATAGTTCGATCGCCAGTTTTGATAAACAACTGATTGAACTTAAATCGTACGCGCCAACCACCGAGATTAAGACCCAGCTTCTACAGATTGAGAAGCAGTGGCTGGCCTATAAAGACTTATTGATCGGTCGTGCGCCCAATACCGGGGATGCGCAGGAAATTTTAAAGTTGAGTGATCAACTTTTGCTCGCTACCGAAGATGTAACGAAACGATTTGAGCTTCAGGCCAATAGCAAGAGCGCACAACTTGTGAACATTGCAGGCCGACAACGCATGCTATCCCAACGCATGGCAAAACTCTATCAGGCGCAACAGTGGAAGTTGAACAATCCGGAGATTGCCAAGGAATTGGCTTCCTTGCGTAAAGAATTTTTGTTGAATATGGATGCGTTAGAAAAGAGTAGCCTCTCTCAGCGCCGCCTGAATGACGAAATTAAGTTAGCCCAGCAACAATGGGTGTATTTCGATTATGCGATTCAACAGCAAGGCGAAAAAAACAGCCAATTACTTGCAACGACCGTTGCCACTACGAGTGAACGCATTCTCGATCAAATGGACATTGTGACCAGCTTGTTTCAAAGCTTGAATTTGGATGCATCCAAATAACATAAGATTTATCAAAGCAAGAATCAACCCGGCACTGTGTTTGATCCGTTCCGAATTTTCGAGAAACTTGTTGTATGCGTCAGTCCAGCATGGTTTAACCAGAAAGTTATTAACAATACTTAGCCGTCACTCCAACAGGGATGATGTGAACGATCGCCTCCGTTTTGGCGGTAGTGATTGAACCACATCACCCACTTCAGCGTTACCAGTTCCGCAGTTTGCCACATCATCGACGCACGCTAACTTAATCAGCGTGGTCTTATATAAGCTCTTAGCCATCTCGACAGTACATTGTCGTAACTATCTCAGCAGTTCCTGACCGAAGGATCGATACATATCGCGGCCCGCAAAAAGTCAATTCTGTTACCAGCGATGCGATCACAGATCGCCCCAAAACCTTGCTTTAAGTTACATTTTTACCGCTCAGTTTGTATTGATACGATCTGCTTAAAGCATCCATTAATCACAAAAGCGCTCTGCATTCGCATAAACAACACAAGCCTGACCACGGGCAAATCCGACCAGACAAAGTCCGCTTTGCTGTGCCAGTTGCACGGCCAGCGTGGTTGGTGCGGAAACACAAGCCAGTGTCGGGATACCGGCGCGGCAGGTTTTGACGATCAGTTCGTAACTGGCACGTGAAGTCATCAGCACCATGCCCTGACTGCGTATGTCCGCAGGCAGGCTTTGCAGTGCGCCGATCAGTTTATCGAGTGCGTTGTGGCGGCCGACGTCTTCGCGCACCAGCAGCAGGTTTCCGGCGGCATCGGCAAATGCGGCGGCGTGTAAGCCGCCGGTCAGCTGATTGATGGATTGTTGTTCAGGCAAGGCTTGCAACGCCTGCAGCAATGCTTGCAGTGAGACATCTGCACCCTGCACTGGCGGCGGCACTTGCTGCGCCAGCATCGCCAGACTTTCCGTCCCGCACACGCCGCAACCGGTGCGTCCGGTCAGACTGCGGCGCTTTTGTTTCAGCCGGTCAAAAGCTGCGCTGGCAATCGTTATATGCAGCGCAATGCCTTCTTCAGTGTGTTTTATGTCCAGATCATAGATTTGTCCGGCATGATCGACAATGCCTTCCGCCAGCGAAAAGCCGCGCCCGAAATCGTCCAGATCGGTGGGGCTCGCCATCATCACTGCATGTGAAATGCCGTTGTACACCATCGCAACCGGTACTTCCTGCGCCAGCCAGTCCTGCACGCTGTTGGCTGGTTGGCCTGCGCGGTAGCGAGTGACGGTTTGTTGTTGTGCTGCGGACTGCTCCGCTGGCTGCAATGCAGTATCAGGCACTGCTTGCGGTGCCAGATCCTTACTCACGCCAGTTGCTCCAGCGCTGCCAGTCCCGCCGGAGTCAGGCTCAGCATCAGCCTTTCGCCGTCCTGCACTTGCGCAACCCAGCCCAGCGCATCCGTTGCAGCGAACGGCGGTTCACCAATCAGATTCAGGCAACGCAGCAGACTGCTCTGCCCTGTTCCCAGACGCTTGGCTAAACGAATGGCAGATACCGGCTCTGCGGCTTCTGCCAGTGCGCTTAAGATTTGTCCGGCCAGTTCCCACTGACCCTGGTCTGTGTTATTCACGGCGCTATCCACACGTTCAGCCTGCCTTCATGGCAAGGTGTTTGCGCAGACGCACCGGAATCGCTTTGGATGTCGGTGTACGCGCACGATCGGCGAAACTGCCGAGCGGCACCAGTCCGTTGGTTTCCGGAAAATACGCTGCCAGACAACCGCGCGGAATCGCATATTCCACCAGCAAAAAGCGCTGTGCTTCACGGGTCACATTATCTTCGCCGACGCTTTGAATATCGACCCATTCACCAGCCTGCATATTCAGCATTTTCAGATCGTCTGCACAAATGAACAGCACGCGGCGTTCACCAAACACACCACGGTAACGGTCATTCATGCCGTAGATGGTGGTGTTGTACTGATCGTGCGAACGCACCGTTGCCAGCGTGAACAGGTTTTCTGCGTACTGCTCCGATAACTTCTGCGTCATTGACTGCGGAATCGCAAACGGCATGAAACGCGCTTTGCCGGTTGCGGTACGCCATTCACGCAAACGTGCGCTGTTGCGCAAATGGAAGCCACCCGGCAACCGCACCCGCTGATTAAAGTCAGCGAAGTCTTCAAACACGTTTGCAATCGCGTCGCGGATACGATCGTAATCCGCCACCATATGCAGCCAGTTGATTTTGCTGCGCTCGCCCAGAGTCGCCACCGCTAAACGCGCAATGATCATGGGTTCGGACAATAACTGCTCCGAAGCCGGTGCATTCATACCAGTCGATAAATGCACCATACTCATAGAATCTTCCACGGTGACTGCCTGCGGGCCACTTTCCTGCACATCAATCTCGGTACGTCCGAGACAAGGCAGAATGTAAGCAGATTTTCCGTGAATCAAATGGCTGCGGTTCAGCTTGGTGGTCACATGCACGGTCAGGGCGCAGTTTTTCAGGGCGCGGTAAGTTTCTGCGGTATCCGGCGTCGCAGCGGCAAAATTGCCACCCATCGCAAAAAATACTTTACCGGGCTGATCACGCATCGCTTCAATCGCACCGACAGTGTCATAACCGTTGTGGCGCGGTACGGCAAAACCAAATACCTGCTCAATTTTTTTCAGCAATGCAGGTGCCGGTTTTTCATGGATACCCATGGTGCGGTCGCCCTGCACATTGCTATGCCCGCGCACCGGACATAATCCGGCACCGGGACGGCCGATATGGCCGCGCAGCAACAGCAGATTCGTGATCATTTGTATCGTCGCCACTGAATACTGGTGCTGAGTAATGCCCATGCCCCAGCAAGCAATAACGCGCTCTGCTTTCAGATAACTGGCAGCGGCAGCACGGATCTGCGCTTCCGACAAACCCGATTGCGCGCTTAGTGTTTCCCAGGATTCCTGCGCCACATCCTGCTGCAAGGCTTCAAAACCGCTGGTGTGTTCCGCAATAAATGCGTGATCCAGCAGACTGGCCTGTCCCTGTGCTACCGCCAGCGCATCCTGCTCCAGCACATGCTTGATCATGCCTTTTACTGCAGCCAGATCACCGCCGATGGTCAGCTGATAATACGAGGTGGAAATATCCGTTGCTTCACCCGCCAGCATTTCGCGGATGTCCTGCGGATTCTGGAATTTTTCCAGACCGCGCTCACGCAGCGGATTGAAACTGATAATCACGGCACCACGCTTGGCAGCGGCACGTAACTCACCCAGCATGCGCGGATGATTAGTGCCCGGATTTTGTCCGAAGATAAAAATCGCATCTGTCTGTTCAAAATCCTGCAAGGTCACGGTGCCCTTGCCGATGCCGACGGATTCGCGCATCGCGGTACCGGAAGGCTCATGACACATATTTGAGCAATCCGGAAAATTATTCGTACCGAATTCACGGACAAATAACTGATACAGAAAAGCGGCTTCGTTGCTGGTGCGGCCTGATGTATAAAAAATTGCATCATCCGGCGATGGCAAAGCGCGTAACTGCGCACCGATGTCGTCAAATGCAGCATCCCAGCTGACCGGAACGTAGCGGTCGCTGTCCGCGTCGTAACGCATAGGCTCAGTCAGCCTGCCCTGATCTTCTAACCAGTAATCGGTTTGCGCATTCAGTTCCGTCACAGTAAAACGTTCAAACAGATTATTGGTGACGCGGCGCGATGTGGATTCAGCCGCAACTGCTTTAGCGCCGTTTTCACAAAACTCAAACGTGGAGCGGTGATTCGCATCCGGCCAGGCACAGCCCGGACAGTCAAAACCATCCGGCTGATTGGCAGACAATAAAGTCATAACACCTTTTGCCGGATTGCCCTGCCCCATAATTTGCGAAGCCACACTTTTCAGCGCACCCCAGCCACCGGCAGGACGTTTATATACTTTGACCACAGATTTGCTCATCACAACTTCCCGTTCTTTAAACAACTCAGCGATGGATCACAACCAGCAAGGCTTTTGCCTCGCTCTTACCAATATTGCGGATCGCATGGTTTTTATCCGCGTCATAACGCGCGGTGGCACCGACTTTGACTTTCTTTTTCACGCCGTCCACTTCCACTTCCACGCTGCCGTTCAGCACAGTCAGATGTTCATGCGCACCCGGATCGTGAGAATTTGACACCAGTGCGCCGCCAGGTGCCAGCGTCAGCTCATACCATTCATAAGATCCTGCAAGTTCCATCGGACCGAGTATCCTGAGTACATAGCCTGCATGCTCACCCGGCAGCGTCGGTGTCTCATGGGATTCCAGCAAGCGGATCGGGTCCGGTGCCGGGCCTTCTGATGACAGGAGTTCCGCCATACTGACGCCAAGCGCATTGGCCAGCCGCCATGCAACAGCAATCGTCGGATTGGCTTTTTCACGCTCGATCTGAGACAGCATGGATTTGGACACACCGGCGGTACGGGATAAGTCTTCCAGTGTCAGCCCGCGCTCCAGCCGCATTTTCTGCAGCGTGGCGCCGACTTCCGGCGGCGTGTTAGGCAGAATTTTTTTCATAAGGATATTGCACCACTAAAAAAGGCGGTTTAATATTCGATATATCGAACTTTTGTTCCACATATCGAATTTTTCTGAATTTTGAACAATTGCTAAACCCACAGTTTAGCAGCACAACCCGCAAACAGCAGACCCGACGGAGACAAACATGAGCACACAAGCATCCAGACAACAATTTTTCAGCAAACTGAATGTAAATCTCGACCAGTTGCGCGAACAAGGCTTGTTTAAGCCGGAACGTGTGATTGCTTCCCGTCAGGGTGCAGTTGTGCGCGCTCCTGATGGTCGTGAGCTGATCAATATGTGTGCGAACAATTATCTGGGCTTGTCCGGCGAAGAAGAAACAGTACAAGCTGCCATTAAAGCAACTGAGGAATTCGGCTACGGCTTATCTTCTGTGCGTTTCATCTGCGGCACGCAAACTGTGCATAAAGAACTGGAAAAAGCGATTGCTGAATTTCTGGGCGTGGAAGACTGTATTCTGTATGCAGCTGCTTTCGATGCCAACGGCGGCGTGTTTGAACCTCTGTTCGACGAAAACGATGCGATTATTTCTGATGCACTGAACCACGCTTCCATCATTGACGGTATCCGTCTGTGCAAAGCAGCCCGCTTCCGTTACACCCACAACGATATGGCTGATCTGGAAACGCAATTGCAGGCAGCACAAGACAAACGTCACCGCATCATCGTGACTGACGGTTGCTTCTCCATGGATGGCACGATTGCCCAACTGGATAAAATCGTTGAACTGGCTGATAAATATGACGCACTGATCATGATCGATGAATGCCATGCTTCCGGCTTCATGGGTAAAACCGGTCGTGGTACACACGAACACCATAATGTGATGGGCGGTATCGACATCATCACAGGCACACTGGGTAAAGCTCTGGGCGGCGCGATGGGTGGTTTCACCGCAGGCCGTAAAGAAGTAATTGAAACGCTGCGTCAGAAATCCCGTCCTTACCTGTTCTCCAACAGTCTGGCGCCTTCTATCGCTGGCGCATCCCTGGCCGTACTGAAGCGTCTGTCCGGCTCGACTGAACTGCGTGATCGTCTGCAGGAAAATACTGATTACTTCCGCCGCGAAATCGAAGCGCTGGGCTTCACCATCAAACCAGGCACACATCCGGTTGTTCCGGTCATGCTGTTTGATGCGCCTCTGGCACAACGTTTTGCTGCCCGTCTGAATGAACTGGGCGTACTGGTGACTGGTTTCTTCTATCCGGTTGTCCCTATGGGTCAGGCACGTGTGCGCACCCAATTGTCCGCTGCACATACCAAAGAACAACTCGACAAAGTACTGGCAGCCTTCGCTCAGGCTGGTCGTGAACTGGGTCTGATCAAATAAATTAAATATTTAAAAAAATATACTATTCAGGTGAAAGGTTTCTCATGGAAAAAATTCTGGTAATTGGCGCAAATGGCCAGATCGGCAGTGAACTGGTGGAAACACTGGCTACCCGCCACGGCGCGGAAAATGTTATCGCTGCTGACATCAGTGCAAACAATGTATATGGTGCGAAAATCTACGAAGTCGTTGACGTACTGAATGCAGAACGTCTGAATGCAGTGATCGATCAGTATCAGGTCACACAGGTGTACCAACTGGCAGCACTGCTGTCCGCGACCGGCGAAAAAGCCCCGCTCAAAGCGTGGGAACTGAACATGGACGGTTTGCTGAATATTCTGGAAATCGCACGCGTACGCAAAGAAGCCGGCAAACCACTGAAAGTATTCTGGCCTTCTTCGATTGCTGCGTTCGGCCCGAACACACCACAAGTGAATACACCGCAATACACCGTGATGGATCCGAACACGATGTACGGTATCAGCAAACTGGCCGGTGAACGTCTGTGCGAATACTACTTTGAGAAATACGGCGTTGATGTGCGCTCTATCCGCTATCCGGGCATCATCAGTTTCAAATCGCCTCCGGGTGGTGGCACAACGGATTACGCGATTGCGATTTTCCATTCTGCCCTGCGCGGTGAAGCCTACAGCTGCTTCCTTGAAGCAGAAACCACGTTGCCGATGATTTATATGCCAGATGCCATTCGTGCGACCGTTAATCTGATGGATGCTCCGGCAGAACAACTGACCGTACGTTCTTCGTACAATGTTGCCGGTTTGAGCTTTAATCCACGTGAACTGGCTGCAGCAATCAAACAAAATTTACCGGAATTTCAAATACACTACGCTCCCGACAGCCGTCAGGCAATCGCCGCATCCTGGCCTCAGAGTCTGGATGACAGTCAGGCAGGTAAAGACTGGGGCTGGAAAGCGGAAATCGGTCTGGATGCACTGGTAACAAGCATGTTGCAAAACATTCGTGTTACACCGGAGGATCAGACCAAAGCTGCATAAGCAGCGTAAATAACCAAACCATAACAACAGAGAGGTGACAACGATGGACATGCGTGTGTTTGATTTATTTAAGATAGGCGTGGGTCCATCCAGTTCCCATACTGTCGGTCCTATGGTGGCGGCGCGCCGGTTTCTGGTGGAAGCCGGTAATTTGCAGAATGTCACCAAAGTACAGGCAGCGTTGTATGGTTCGCTCGCGCTGACCGGTTCCGGTCACGCGACCGACAAAGCAGTATTGCTCGGCCTGATGGGCGAAACGCCACAGGACGTAGCACCTGATACCATTGAAGACAAACTCGCCCGTTTGTCCGAAACTCACCAGATGCGCCTGCTCGGCGAGTACGCAATCAGTTTCAACCCTGCAACCGATATTATCTGGCACATGCAGGAAGTGCTCCCGGGCCATCCGAACGGCATGAAACTGATGCTGACCCGTCAGGATGGCTCAGTGCATGAACAAGTGTTTTACTCTACTGGTGGTGGTTTCATTTACACCGAAGCAGAACTGTCCAGCAACGACAAAGTCAGCACCGACAGCAAACCGGTTCCTTATCCGTTCGCGACCATGGCGGATTTGCTGGCCCACGGCAAACGTACAGGCTTGTCACTGACAGCCATGCTGCGTGCAAATGAGCTGGTGCATTGCTCTGAAGAAGAGCTCGATGCAGGTCTCGACAGAATCTGGGCTGTGATGAAGGGTTGTATCGCACGCGGTTTGCAAATGACAGGCGAACTGCCAGGCGGTTTAAAAGTACAACGCCGCGCAGCGAAACTCTGGCAGGCAGCGAATGAATCCACCGACGTTTTACCACATGACGGCATGCATCGCGTGAGCCTGTATGCAATGGCGGTTAACGAAGAAAATGCCGCTGGTGGCCGTGTTGTTACTGCGCCGACTAACGGTGCTGCCGGCATTATTCCTGCAGTGCTGCGCTACTACGCGGAAGACTGCAAACCAAGCAACCCGCAACAAGGTGTCCGCAATTTCCTGCTGGCAGCATCCGCAATCGGTATGTTGTGCAAAAAGAATGCTTCTATTTCCGGCGCAGAAATCGGTTGCCAGGGTGAAGTCGGCGTAGCGTGCGCCATGGCAGCTGCCGGACTGGCAGCCGCGCTGGGCGGCACAAATGATCAGATTGAAGCCGCTGCGGAAATTGGCATCGAACATCATCTGGGAATGACATGTGACCCGATTGGTGGTCTGGTTCAAATTCCATGCATCGAACGTAACGGCATGGGCGCTGTGAAAGCGATCACTGCTGCTTCTCTGGCCTTACGTGGCGATGGCAATCACAAAGTCTCGCTGGATGAAGTCATCGAAACCATGCGCCAGACTGGCGCTGATATGCAGGCGAAGTACAAAGAAACTTCGCTGGGTGGTTTGGCAGTACACGTTGTGACTGTCAACTACGCAGCTTGCTGATCGGGAATATTTATTCCCTCAGATTCACTTGCCGGCGGGTGGCGCTGACTTCAGGTTCAGGCCACCCGTTTGCCACAATAAGAACGCCAGAATTTTCGTTTGCGCTTCTTCAGACGATGGGTCTTTCATTACTCCCTGCGTAAGGAATTGCGGCCTGTCACCCCGGGTAAGTAATTGCATCGCCCCAACCAGTTTCAAATGTTCGACCGCATCATCTGTACCGGAACTATTCAGCCATAAACCGGGATATGTTTTATCGCGACGCAGCAGACTATATAAATCACCATTAGCACTCTCAGCGCCCCGATCAACTTTTGGCCTGGTGTCGCCAGACAGTTGCAAGTCGGGTAGTCCACTGACAAAAGCGGCAGAAATTTTTTCTGGTGCACGCAACAAATATTCCATTACCTGCTTCTGATCACTAACTGCATAAAAAGCAACACCTGAAGTACCTAATCCTTCGCGCATCAGCCAATTGACAGCCTCATCTATGACAGAGGCCACAGCACCGCTGCTGACTTTTCTGATATCCAGTTGAGCAATCACGCCACCACGTTTCAGCCAGCCGCGCCATGCTAGTGGCATTTCAGCATCTGCAACCAGTTGCGTTGTCACCAATACCGGTTGTTTTCCATCTAATTCCTGACCAGCAACGGTTACGATGCGTAATCCGGCAGTTTTATGCTTTGGCCAGACCTGACGACCGCGCCACTCCCCCACAAATGGAAGATCAGAGACGGAAGGAAGTTGCAACCACTCAGGTTGCCTGCCATCTTGCAGAATCGCCCACCCTTCGCCGCCTTTGCTGGTACGCATAAAAACGGCAATCCGGTCTTGCACCGGCAATATGACATCTGCCTTGTACGACTCGGGCAATGCCACTCCTTGCATTTGCTTTCCCTCGGAATTAATGCGAATCAAATTGCCGTTCTGGTCGTTTACCCAGGCACTTTTACCCCCAACCGCACAAATCAGAGGCGCTTTACCCTGATCATCCTGCCAGATTTTTCGCGGCGTACCGGACAACTCCCAGATCTGACGCTGACCATTGTCCATCACAAGAAAAGTACTTTGGTCTGCCAGCAATCGCTTCATTTTTCCGGCAACTGTCTTTTGCTTATTCCAGACTGGGGCATTTTTTTCAAAAGTCGCTGCATTTGCCGACTGAATATTCACAAGCCGGCCTTCAGCATCTGTTTCAACCCAGGTCAGAACGCCTTTTGTATCCCGCTGCGCCACTACGGTTACCGTCAAATCCTGGTGATATTCCCAGCGCTTGATCACTTTTGCTGGCAGGCTGTTTTTTCCAAGCTGGATGTAATGCAGCTCCTGCGTTATTCTCGGATCGCGGCGTGGCTGATACACAAATGACGAACCGCCATCCATCCACAACATCGCACTGCCGGAATCTGCGTCTTTCAGCAAAACTGGCTCAGCCTCTTCATCAGAAACAGGAGTCAGCAATATGTCAGAACTAGTACCGGATAGCAAAATTGCCATGCGCTTTTTATCGGGAGACAGATGCATTTTCAGGGGCCAGCGCTGGTCGCTGGCTACCCAGACAACAGACTCCTTACCACTTTCGAATTCGCGCCGCACTATCCGTACTCGGCTGTCAGACCCACGCTCGGAAAAATAAACAGCATCAGTACTCATAGTAACTACCGACTGAAACACCGGTTCAGCCTTTTTGCTGCGGATTGCATCTGACACCTCCTCTGTTGGTAACTGCCCCAGCGTCGCCAAGCCGTAAGCCTGTTGTTCACGCCAGTATCGGGCAACATCCGGCAGATTTGTTTCCCGGATTCTCATAAATGGATCGCTTCCCGCTGGTAAACCAGCTAAGGATAACGGCGTCGGAACGGGTTTCCTCGTCATCGTTTGCGCCCTCACAGGCAAAAAAACGACAACTATTAAAGCAATAAAAAAGCAGTGCTTCAGTTTTTTTATGTTCTGTTTCATCTTAGAAATTTGCACTTCGTGCATCTGTTCCCGCGTTTTATCGCAAGTCCGTCGCTTCCCGCATATGAGATCGCTAATATTTCCGCTCCATTTTTACTGCGGACAGAGGTGATACCTATGCAAACTGTACCGAAATCTGCGAATGCAGTGTTAACCAATGCACTAATTACTGCTACTATTGCGTTTGGTGTTGCCTTTCGGCCCGGGATAAGTCCACTTTCAGTGACCTACCCTGAATTTGCAGAAATTGCAAATAATGAAGCCATTAAGCGTGCAGGGAAATCCGGGGTTCCGGCGAATAGCAGGAAAAAGTCCAGACCCGATACAGTGAATCGCAGTCCCTCACCTCTGCCCACCAAACCGGATGCTGTCCGCACTTTGCGCAAAGGCATTCTTGTTTAGCAGTATTCATTTGGCACAATCGTTTCGTGCAGTGTCAGTTGTAGTCTAACCAGTTTGTCTCTTTTTGTTTGCAGGCAATCATGTTTATACCATCCAAAATAATCTGTTTAAGTGGCGTACTGACATTCGGTGTTATTTGCAGCACTAATGCTTTTGCCATTACTTCTGCATCTATGCAACAAGGTCAGCCTGATAAAGTTTTGAGCGACACAACCCAGGACAACGCCAGTGCGAGCGCTACAGCGCAGACTCAGTCCACACTGGATCGCTCAGGGTTGGACCGCGCATCAGTTCACCTGCAGATCCTCCAGCAATCTAACGTCCATTTCGGCGATAGCGGGTCAAAAAAATCGCTGCCTTTTGACAAAAAAGCCCAGATCAAAAGTACTCCGAATTCCTGAACAAAAGCCGGCAAATTTGCCGGCTTTTTTGCATCACAATGACCCACGGTCGATTCTTTTACTCAAAATGATCGACGTTGAAGTCTGTCGTACACCATCCATCGCACCAATCTGATCAAGCAGCCGGTCCAGTGTTTCTGTAGTGTCACAACGCAGGGTCAGCATGTAATCAATCGCACCACTGACCGCACAAAGTGTCTCTGCTTCCGGGAGTTGCTGCAAAAACCGGATTAACGATGCGGCATATCTCGCTTCCACTGACAGCCCCACGTAAGCACGAACCGCTGGCTGCACCATTTTCTGATTCAGCCTGACCCCGTAGCCAGCAATAATGCCGCGTTTTTCCAGCGCAGCAATGCGTGCAATTACTGTCGTACGCGCAATACCTACTTGTCGCGCAATACTCGTTACAGGAAGGCGCGCATTATCCATCAGCAGCGCCATCACTTTATTATCGATCTCATCAAGTTCGGGCTTCATTTTGACATTATGTATTATTGAATGATCATTCTGTCTTACCATCTACCAATCTGACGATAATATGCTCTCTATTATCTGACAATACTTCGCCATAGACTGTCATCTGAGCAGCAAAAACAACAATCAAGGAGACAAATCATGGCAACAAAACTGATACTGCTGGGCGCAGGCAAAATTGGCGATGCAATCCTGAATCTGCTGTCGCATACCGGCGATTATGAAATTACCGTTGCTGACCGCGACGAAGAGCGTCTGAGCTATGTGCAAAAAGCCGGCTTTCCGAATGTCCGTACAGTGAAAGCTGACCTCGGCGACCAGGAAGCGGTTACAGAATTAATCAAAGGCCACAAGGTTACCTTATCTGCATGCCCGTACTTCCTGACACCTGTTATCGCGGGAGCAGCGAAACGTGCCAACTCCCATTATTTTGATCTGACCGAAGACGTCGAGAGCACACGTGTTGTAAAACAACTGGCGGACGACGCTGACTGCGCATTTGTTCCTCAATGCGGTCTGGCACCTGGTTTTATCTCTATCGTGGCAAACGATGTTGCAAAACGCTTCGATACGCTGCGTGATGTCAGCATGCGCGTCGGTGCGTTACCGACCTTCCCTAACAATGCACTCAAATACAATCTGACCTGGAGTACCGACGGTCTGATCAACGAGTACTGCAATCCATGTGAAGCTATTGTTGACGGCGAATTACGTGAGACCGCAGCACTGGAAGAAATCGAACATTTTTCGCTTGATGGTATTGATTACGAGGCATTCAATACATCTGGCGGTCTCGGCACTTTGTGCGAAAGTCTTGAGGGCAAAGTTCAGAATCTGAATTACAAAACTGTTCGTTACCCTGGTCATCGCGATATCGTGAAAATGCTGATTCGCGATCTGCAACTTGGTAAACTCGAGCGCCGTCCAATCCTTAAAGAAGTGATGGAAACAGCAATTCCAATGACAAAACAGGACGTTGTTCTGGTATTTGTCAGCGTAGTCGGCATGCGTGATGGTCGACTGGAACAGGAATCTTATGCGAAGAAAATCTACGCGCAGGAAGTCAATGGCCAGTTGCTGTCTGCAATTCAGCTGACCACTGCTTCCGGTATCTGCGCAATGGTTGATCTGGTGGTGACCGGCAAACTGCCGCAGCACGGACTGGTACGTCAGGAGCAAACTGATCTGAAAGATTTCCTGTCCAACCGCTTCGGTCAGTACTACGCAAATTAATCTTCAGATAATGCTATTCTGAATGCCTGCCGGCGGGAGAACTTCCCGCCGTTTTTTGATTCAGCGGAATAAAACATCATGGATAAATCCACGCTTTCAAACGTTACTGAACGACTCGGGATTGACCTCAGCAAATATCTCGGCACCGACATCCACAGTATTTCCCCGATTTCCGGCGCGACCATGGCCAGTCTGCGCGCCGATACACCAGCGCAAGTGACCGAACGTATCAGCCGTGCGCAGCAGGCTTTCCTGCAATGGCGCACCGTACCGGCACCGCGCCGTGGCGAACTGATCCGTTTGTTCGGCGAAGAGCTGCGTCAGCATAAACAGGCACTCGGTGAACTGGTCACCCTTGAAGCCGGCAAAATTCTGCAGGAAGGCCTGGGCGAAGTGCAGGAAATGATTGATATCTGCGATTTCGCGGTCGGTCTGTCCCGCCAGTTATATGGCCTGACAATTGCCTCGGAACGTCCTGGTCACCGCATGATGGAACAATGGCATCCGGTAGGTGTGGTCGGCGTGATTTCTGCGTTTAACTTCCCGGTAGCAGTCTGGGCCTGGAATGCTGCACTGGCCTTTGTCTGCGGCGACAGCGTGGTCTGGAAGCCATCTGAAAAAACACCGCTGACCGCGATTGCAACCCACGCTTTATTTATGCGTGCGGTACAGCGTTTCGGCAGCGATGCACCGGAAGGTCTGGCAGAACTGATCATCGGTGGCCGCGATACCGGCG
>NZ_JAGSPN010000586.1 GCF_018139685.1 Cognatundibacterium luofuense | reverse complement strand
GACGGTTTGCAGAATTTTTTGTTCATCTGCTGAGACACCGAGTGCTGTGAATTTGTCACGTGACTCCAGGAAGCGGGTACGTTGATTTTTGACCAGCACTTTTTGTTTTTCGAGTTCGCTCAGATCACTTTGCAGACCGATATTGCGAATCGCGATACCACCTTCCAGCAAGGCAGTTTTCATGCTTGCCGCGAGCGTCGATTTGGCTTTGGCGGCGGCCAGTCCCTGCGACATTTGCTGACGATTGCGCGAACTCAATACATTATCAACCACCAGTATCAGAACCAGAC
>NZ_JAGSPN010000585.1 GCF_018139685.1 Cognatundibacterium luofuense | reverse complement strand
CGTGTCAGTGATCGTAAGTTAAGTCAGCACTTACGTGGTGATCTGGATGCCATTCTGCACAAAGCACTGCAGAAAACCCCTGAGCTGCGTTACCCCACCGCCCATGCGCTGGCCAGTGATTTACGGCGCTATCTGAATCACGAGCCAGTCAGCGCAAGACCAGACAGCTTCTGGTACCGCAGCAGCCGCTTCGTTCAGCGCTATCGCACACTGAGCGCGTTGAGTGTACTGTTACTCAGTGTGGTATTGAGCAGCAGCGCCGTCGCTTTGTATCAGGCGAATAAAGCAAG
>NZ_JAGSPN010000584.1 GCF_018139685.1 Cognatundibacterium luofuense | reverse complement strand
ATGCTGGTCGCCTGCGCATAAGCAGACCGGCTGGGCATAGCGCAAAGCAGGAGAAACGCAGCGAGTACCGGAAATTTCAACACGTTAGACTTTCTTGTTTTACTGCGGCGCTCATGCATTTGAGAAAACGCCGGACTGGTGCATGTTGCCTGTCTGCGGTTAAGAATTCCGCCTGACAGTTGGCAGCCCACTATTGTAGTGGAAAAAAAATTGTTAGAACAATCTTGTTTTTGATGAACATCGGTCTTTTTGCTGCGATATGTCGTTTATCTGTTGTCCCAGACCAGATG
>NZ_JAGSPN010000583.1 GCF_018139685.1 Cognatundibacterium luofuense | reverse complement strand
TTTTCTGCTACGGTTTTCGCCAGTTCCAGCGCGGACCTTGATTTCTCACCTTCTTCCACCAGTTTGCTGATGGTGGCGATGACGGTGGCGATATTGTCATCTTGCGCGATACGCTTGCGTGAATCAGGCACCAGACTGATCAGGATTTGGCGCAAGGAGTTCAGGGTACTTTCTCTTTCACTGAGTTCCGCCCTGAGCTGGCCGGCGGTGGTTTGCAAGGTTAGCAGCGTTGTTCTGAGTTCAGCCGGTGCGTTCTGGATCAGGTGCTCATATTCCAGGTCGCGGCCTTCT
>NZ_JAGSPN010000582.1 GCF_018139685.1 Cognatundibacterium luofuense | reverse complement strand
CTGATACAGCGAGGCATGCACCGCTCCCAAAGGGGCTTTTGCTGTCAGCGCGCGGCTGGCATTGGTCACTGCCACGATACCTGCCCATTGTGGTGTCGACAGGCTGGTGCCACCGGCACTGATCCAGTTGACCGTAGCACTGCCAGGATTAATCACGGCAACGTACTGACCGGAATTTGGATCTGCATTCATGGATACGTCAGCCACAGTGCGGCGTACTGGCGTACCCATCCCTGGGACCGCTGCAGTCTGGTAGGACGGTGTCGCAGTATAGGCACTGACGCCACCACC
>NZ_JAGSPN010000581.1 GCF_018139685.1 Cognatundibacterium luofuense | reverse complement strand
CTCGTAGGGTGTTGCTTACGAGCTCTCCACGGCAGCAGCAACCAGGAAGATCTGCGCCGCCCTTTCTGGGAGCTTCCGTGCACCAGGGTTCCAGATGGCGTTTGGTGTTTTCCTCTGGCGTCAGAGATGTGTGCAAAGTGCAGTCTCTTCTGGTTTCCCAGGCGTGTCTGCCTCTCTGAAGGTTTAGTTCTCCCTCCCATGGGATTTGGGTGCAGAGAACTGTTTATCCGGTCTGTTTCCTTCAGGGTCCGGTGGTGTCTCTGGCAGGGGTCCTGCCGCTCCCCCACGGGAG
>NZ_JAGSPN010000580.1 GCF_018139685.1 Cognatundibacterium luofuense | reverse complement strand
TGATGCGTGAACGCGGCCAGGCCGAAGGTGCGGCGTTTGTGATCGCCAGTCACGATGAGCGCTTAACCCGCCGTGCTGACCGTGTTGTGCATTTACTGGATGGGAGACTGCAATGAAACGATTCGCGTTAGAAAGCACCTGGCTGCGCTTTGCCTTCCACAATGCCTTGCGCAACCGGCGCCGCTCTTTGGTCACCGTCAGTGTCGCCGCACTGGGGTCGGCTGCATTGCTGCTCGCAGGTGGCTTCGCTTATTCGACTTACGAAGGTCTGGCCCAGTCCGCGGCGCGCAGC
>NZ_JAGSPN010000579.1 GCF_018139685.1 Cognatundibacterium luofuense | reverse complement strand
AGGCTTTTGTCTGGCACATTGCCAGACATGGATTTAACTGTCGACATCACTGAGCTCAACCCGGACCAGATCCGCGAATTGGCCATCCGGCTACAGGCCGAAGGACGGTTCCGGCAAACGCTGATTGATAAGTTGACCCACGAACTGGCCATCCTGAAACGGCAGAAGTTTGCCGCCACCAGCGAAGCCTATACCGGCGAGCAGCAGCGTGAACTGTTTGAAACGCTCGACGTTGACTTAGCCGCCGTCACTGCCGAAATTGAACAGCTGGTACAACATCCCATATCAGCAG
>NZ_JAGSPN010000578.1 GCF_018139685.1 Cognatundibacterium luofuense | reverse complement strand
ACCTGGGTATGCGGTATTCCTGGCCAGCCTGTCCAAAGATCAGAATATAGAACAGGCTAAGAAGACACTGATCGAGACCGTAGAAGGCGTGGTGAAACAACCCGTGACCGAAGCAGAACTGAAATTTGCTAAAACCAATCTGCTCAATCAGCTGGAAAAAACCATTAACGACCCACAAAAATTGTGTGTCGCGATGTCTGAATCCATCGCACTCGGTGACTGGCGTTTGTTCTTTATCGAACGCGACCGTATCGAAGCACTCACAATTGCCGATATACAGCGCGTAGCGCAA
>NZ_JAGSPN010000577.1 GCF_018139685.1 Cognatundibacterium luofuense | reverse complement strand
CGCTCTCCAGAGTGTGGGGTGTGTTTTACGCCCCGTTGACCGGTCCTTTTGCCTGAGAGTTTGTTGGGTATTAGCCCCTTCGGCGGCAACCGTTGGTTGCTCTCTCCCGATCAAGTAGCGCGATTATATAAGGCTTGGATGAGGTTGGATATATTCAAAAGCAAATATTTGGTGATTTTGCGCACGCCACAGTCAAAGATGACAGCCAGCGCTGATGGCTCTGGCACGGTTCTTTGCCAGATGTGCAAGTTTGTCTGGGCGACTCAAAAAAATGCAGCTGACTTCCGGTTCA
>NZ_JAGSPN010000576.1 GCF_018139685.1 Cognatundibacterium luofuense | reverse complement strand
CTACTGCAAACAATTCCGTAAAACCCTGGCAGGCATGGACAATATTACGGTGTATACCTTCATGTATAACATCCTGTCGGATGATTCCACGGCCAAGTCTAAAAACATCTGGTGCTCATCTGACAGGAATAAAGCCTGGGATGACTGGATGGTCCATGGCAAATCCGCGTCCACAGCACCGGCAAATTGCCTCACTCCGCATGACAAAGTCCTGGCCTTGGGGCAGAAGCTGCGCGTGACCGGCACCCCGGCGATTTTCTTTAGCGATGGCACCCGTATCCCGGGTGCGGTC
>NZ_JAGSPN010000575.1 GCF_018139685.1 Cognatundibacterium luofuense | reverse complement strand
ATGATGGGTTTGCAGAAAGTGCCGTGCGCTATGTGCATCCTGCACTAATTGAAATTCTGTCAGTCCGAATAGCTCTTCTCTGGAAATCTCTTCCCAGCACTGCAACACCCGTTCGCGGTAAGCTGGCAGGCATAGTGGCAGTCTTAGCTCGGTCAGATTCGGATCTGCGCCAAAGGGACGCACGTAACGGTAAAGATAAAAATAATGGGTGCCGATATGAGTATTAGAAAGCGGCAGTACCGCAACCAGATCCTGGCCGGAAAACAGCGCGCAAATCAGCAATTCATCTTTA
>NZ_JAGSPN010000574.1 GCF_018139685.1 Cognatundibacterium luofuense | reverse complement strand
CAACGGGTCGGCGTTGGCAGATTTTCCATCCCCAATTCTGCACAGACTGGCTGTAACAAGACTTTAGCTGCTTCCAACGCAGCAAAATCGATTTGTGGCCGTGGCTGTACAAACAGATTGATCGCAAATGGCTTATCGGTCAGACGACGGATATGCTCAGCCTGCTCAATAATCGCCAGCGGTGCCAACAAAGGCGCGGCCAACGAACCCAGGCCACCAAACTGAGACACGGCGGCCACCAGCTCAGGGGTAGTGGCGCCACCCGCCATCGGTGCCTGAATAATCGGTAAAG
>NZ_JAGSPN010000573.1 GCF_018139685.1 Cognatundibacterium luofuense | reverse complement strand
ACTGGCGGTATCCGGATGCCCACGTAATTGTGCTGAGGCGGGTATCAAAGATGTCGGCGTGATTGGAGTTGACTCCGGCTGGGAAATTTATGTAGCAGGAAATGGCGGTATCAAAACCGAAGTCGCACAATTTCTGGTCAAAGTTAAAACTACCGCGGAAGTGATGGAATTTACTGGCGCATTCCTGCAACTCTATCGTCAGGAAGGCTGGTATCTGGAACGTACCGTACATTTTGTGAACCGGGTCGGACTGGACTATGTGAAATCGGTCATTTTGGAGCAAGCAGAAAAA
>NZ_JAGSPN010000572.1 GCF_018139685.1 Cognatundibacterium luofuense | reverse complement strand
AACAAACTGGCTGAGTTGCAGCCTAAATATTTTTCCGTGACTTTCGGTGCTGGTGGCACTACCCAGCAAGGTACACTCGATACCGTGGTCGATATCCGGCGTGAGGGTTTTGAAGCTGCTCCACACTTATCTTGCGTCGGTGGTACCCGTGACTCGATACGTCAGATTCTGCAGCAATATCAGGCGCATGATATCCGTCGTTTGGTTGCACTGCGTGGTGATTTACCCAGCGGTTATGGCATGGGTGGCGAGTTCCGCTATGCGAATGAGTTGGTTGAGTTTATCCGTGCTG
>NZ_JAGSPN010000571.1 GCF_018139685.1 Cognatundibacterium luofuense | reverse complement strand
CAGTCGTCATTCCTTCTGACAGTGCGACCCGACAACATTTAACCGATCCTTTTTTTCTGGGCATGCTGGGCAGTCTGGCCGATGCACTGACTGAGCGCGGTTTTGATATGCTGGTTTCGCGCGTCGATGCAGAGCAGCTCGATAGCGTATCGCAGATCTATGACACAGGCCGTGCCTCCGGCATTATCCTGATCGGTCAATGGCGTCATCATGATCAGCTCAACGAACTCGCATTACGTCAGGTGCCCTTAGTGGTGTGGGGGGCGCAATTGCCGAAACAACTGTACGTAAC
>NZ_JAGSPN010000570.1 GCF_018139685.1 Cognatundibacterium luofuense | reverse complement strand
CAGATCGCGCACAAGATAATGATCAGTCTGCTGCTGACAGCGGCCGGCCGGCCAAGCGTGGTGTGCGTGGTCCGCGCAATATGCGCAGGAATAGTCGTCCGCGTTCTGAGGCTGGTGAGCAGCAGGCCGCGATAGCTGGTGCTGGCTCGACTGAGTCTGCTGAGGCGTTTGCGAAGCAAGCAGCACCACGTAAACGTCAGTCGCGTAATGAGGTGGGAGTTGATTCTGGTGCGGTAAGAAAAGAGCGTGCCCCGCGTGATGCATCGACGCGGAATAAGCCAGCGACTAAGCA
>NZ_JAGSPN010000569.1 GCF_018139685.1 Cognatundibacterium luofuense | reverse complement strand
CAGCACTGGCGACGCGACTGGTGACCGTCCTGGCATGACGGACTTTGTGGGTCGCGCCAAATTTGATGCCTGGGCCGCCCTCAAAGGCACGACCCAGGAAGCAGCGATGCAGCAATACGTCGACCTGATCACCTCGCTAAAAGCTTAAGCCCGCACCGGGTAACTGGTCAGCAGATTGGGCGGACGCTGTCCGCTCAAGCCTGCAATCAGATTATCTGCCGCACAGTTTGCCATCGCACGCCGGGTCTTTTCTGAAGCACTGGCGATATGCGGCGTCAGCACCACATTTGTCA
>NZ_JAGSPN010000568.1 GCF_018139685.1 Cognatundibacterium luofuense | reverse complement strand
GTGCATGCTGCAAATGGCTATCTGTTACAGCAATTCATGGCGACCAACAGCAATCTGCGTACAGATGCCTATGGTGGCAGCCTGGAAAACCGTGCACGTCTGACACTGGAAGCCGTCGATGCAGCCATTGCTGAAATCGGTGCCGACCGGGTGGGGGTACGGATTTCACCTAACTTTGTCGCACATGGCATCGCCGATACCGAAGCAGAAGTGATGGCCTTGTACCTGGCACGCGAATTCAGCCGTCGACAAATCGCCTATCTGCACATTGCAGAACCTGACTGGGCTGGTGGT
>NZ_JAGSPN010000039.1 GCF_018139685.1 Cognatundibacterium luofuense | reverse complement strand
AAGAAATGATACGTAAATTCTTAGTTCTGACGGTCTTGCTGGGCCAAACACTGGTGCTGAGCGGCTGCGGTGACAATGGTGCGTCTGAGCTCACGGAGTGGATGGAGTCGGTTAAAAAAGAAACTAAACTGGTCACTCCCAAGCTCAATCCGCCGAAAGTCTATGTGCCGGTTTCTTATGAGGTGAAGTCGGAGATTGATCCCTTTAATCAGGAAAAATTGTTGGCTGTATTGGCACGTATGAAACCTGATAGCGGTAATGGCTTGCGTCCCAATATGGACAGGCCGCGCGAAGAATTGGAAGGCTATCCTCTGGATGCCTTAAAAATGGTGGGTGTGATTGAAAAAAAATCAGCCCGTATTGGTTTGATACAGTCGGATAAAAAAGTGTATCAGGCCAAGCAGGGTGGCTACATCGGGCAAAATTTTGGTCTGATCACGAAAATTACCGATGCTGAAATCCAGATTAAAGAAACGGTCCAGGATGCAACAGGAGAATGGGTTGAACGTAATGTTAAGCTTGAGCTGCAGGGGAGTCAAAAATGAAAGCGTTGATAAATACAAGTAAAAGGGGCGCTATGTTTGTCAAAGCCTGTTTCCTGTTCATGTTGGGACTGACGCAGTTGGCTTTTGCTCAGTCTAACAGTATTGAGTCTGTCGTCACCAATCAGCAGGGTGCGAATATTGTCGTCAAGATTGGGATGAAAAATCCACTCGAAAAGCAGCCGGCTGGCTTTTCCATCGCAACGCCATCTCGGATAGCGCTGGATTTTCCCGACGTGGTTAACGGTACCGGTAAAAGTACCGTGGATGTAAATATCGGTGATCTGCGTACCGTCACGCTGGTTGAGGCGTCCGGCCGTACTCGCATGATTTTTAATCTCAATAAGCCGCTCAATTACGCCGCCACGATAGAGGGGAAATATCTGATCGTGACAATAGATGGTTCCGGTGGTG
>NZ_JAGSPN010000567.1 GCF_018139685.1 Cognatundibacterium luofuense | reverse complement strand
CTAACGGAGGCATGGTTGGGCGTAGTCAGGCGTACCTTGGTTTAACCGCATGAGTCTTTGACTGATTACAGGTCGTTGTCAGCGCTATCCTCAATTTTGTTGTTCATGTATGAGTTATTTGTCTCCTGAGTTTGCGCTCGTTTTTTTTCTGTTTCTGGTGCTGTACTGGTCTTTGATGAAATGGCCGCTTGCGCAGAAATTGTCTTTGCTGGCGGCCAGTTACGGCATCTATGCCTCGATAGACTGGCGTTTTGCGGCTGTGCTGGCGGTATATTCTTCGTGTATCAGTCTGAC
>NZ_JAGSPN010000566.1 GCF_018139685.1 Cognatundibacterium luofuense | reverse complement strand
AAATCTACATCTTTAAAATACTGTTCATCCGGCAGCGCTTTCATAATCAGATGCACCACATTCACCGTATGATCGCAGCCCATTTTCATCAGCGGCTGCAATTGCTTATCCTTGCGAGCTGAGGCTGGCAGGTGCACAGTAAGCGTACGAATTGCGCGTTGCATATTCTGCATTTTCTGATGCATCATCAATAATTCCCGTGAGCGGCTGGCATACTGTATGTTTTTATAGCGCGTCATCACATCGGCAATCGAGGCAGGCCTGCTTTCGGTCGGTTCCCACAAGTCAACCATA
>NZ_JAGSPN010000565.1 GCF_018139685.1 Cognatundibacterium luofuense | reverse complement strand
ACTGGCTATCGAGCACGCTCCAACTATTCAGGTTCATACTTTATTAGGCTTTATTTTTGGACATAATCAGCCTAGTCTGGAATTGTTTAAACGCTTCGGTTTTGAAACCTGGGCCAATATGCCGCGTGTTGCCAATCTGGATGGGATAGAACGCGACTTACTGATACTGGGTAAACGTATCGCCTGAGCCCAGCTTTGACTGGCTGCATCGTTGATGCTTTCCGGTTTTCGGCAAACTTCAGCAAATTACGGCAATCTGCTTTGCAGCTTGCCTTTCATTTTTTATAGGAATAC
>NZ_JAGSPN010000564.1 GCF_018139685.1 Cognatundibacterium luofuense | reverse complement strand
AACCAGGATACGGTCTACTCTTTGCCTCCAGTTGCCGGACTCAAACAGCAGAGGCACGACAAAAATCAGATAGTCACCGGTAGCGCTCGCGGCTGCCTGCTCGGTCTGGCTACGTATCAGTGGATGTAAGATCGCTTCGAGTCTGAGTTTGGCGGCGCTGTCATTAAAAACTAATGCGCGCATTCTGGCTCTATCCATACTGCCATCAATAGAAATTGCCTGATCACCAAATTCTGCACGTATCTGTGGAATGGCCAGACCATCTTTCTGAGTGAGTGCGTGGGCGATCAGGTC
>NZ_JAGSPN010000563.1 GCF_018139685.1 Cognatundibacterium luofuense | reverse complement strand
CAAGTCATCGATTATTGAAATTGAAGTCTAAAAACCCGGCTGAAAAGCCGGGTTTTTTTTATGTACTGTATTTAGGAACTCCACCCATCTTTACTAGTCTGATACGCTGCTCAAACTTCATCAGCCAACACTGAACCTCATGCCTATCCTAACTTTCGTCAAGCGACTGACACGACCAAGCTGCAGCATTGCCTTATCACTGCTTTGCAACATAAACTACGCAGCACCCGCCGGCTTTCAGGCCTACCCCATCACCGATAAAACCCAGCCTATACAAGTCGATGGCAAGCAGGA
>NZ_JAGSPN010000562.1 GCF_018139685.1 Cognatundibacterium luofuense | reverse complement strand
CTTACTATGCCGTTTCAGGCTGGGTCTGGCTGTTTGCGTATTGCTGATTTCGGGCGGAACGCCTGACATACAGCGGCATGGGTTTCCACATACGGGCCGCCGATCAGATCGATGCAATACGGTACAGCAGCAAAGATGCCGGGCAACAGCAGCTTACCATCCGCATCCCGTAAGCCTTCCAGCGTTTCTTTAATCGATTTGGGCTGACCCGGTAAATTCATGATCAGCGCAGCATGGCTGTCGGTTTCGCGTATTACCGCGACCTGACGTGACAGGATGGCCGTCGGCACAAAG
>NZ_JAGSPN010000038.1 GCF_018139685.1 Cognatundibacterium luofuense | reverse complement strand
AACCACGCAGGCGCTGGCGATATTCCGGCAGGCAGCAGCCAGCAGCGATCAGCTGGCGCAAGCCCACAGAAAAGCCGGACTCTGCGCGAGCAAATTATATGCGGCGAATGACCCGCGTATTTTTCAGCATCTGGAACAGGCCATCACACTGGCACGCCACAACGCAAACCGGAATGAGCTGGGTTATGCGCTGGTCAGTATAGCGATGGCCTATCTGAATGCTGACCAGACCGACAAGGCACTGGCCGCTTATCAGGAAGCCTTGCAAGTACGGCTGCTGGAATTCGGCGAAAATAACTGGCAAACCGCAGAAGCACGTCAGGGTGTGGCGATCTGTCTGGATAAACTCGGACGCCCGGCCGAATCCAGCCAGGTCGCGATCCAGGCCATGCACAATATGGAACAGGTCTGGGGCAAACATCATTACCGGGTATCGGAAGCCAGACTGTATATCGCGAATGTACTGGCCGATTCAACGCAGAGATCCGAAGCACTGCAGCAGGCGCGCACCGCCTATGACATTGTGTTGCTACCGGAATGGCGTACACAGAAACCCGACTATCTGGAAAGCGCACAAGTCGCTTATTTACGGATTTTGCTCAGAATGGGTAATCTGGCACAGATGCTGCAAGTCTGCCGCGACATCGATATGCAGGCAGCCATCAGTTATCCGCGACTGCGTCTGATGGCGGCCGATCACTGTGGTCTCGCCCGGGCCATGCAGGGCGAGACTGAAATCGCACTACAACACGTGCGCCACAGCCAGCAATTACGTGAACAATACTGGCCTGATCAGAAAAAACGCGCACTTGGCGGACTGCTGGTGCAAGGAGCGCTTGCACTACGCAAGCGGGATTTTGCACTGGCCGCTCAACTCTATCGTCAGAGCATCAGCTATGCAAACAATCATGCTGATTATTCGCGCAGTCTGGCCTGGCGCGAGCTGGCCAGACTGCCCGTCAGCAAAACAGAGGA
>NZ_JAGSPN010000561.1 GCF_018139685.1 Cognatundibacterium luofuense | reverse complement strand
TTATCGCACTGGCTGGCCAAAGCCTTGCGTGATGCCCGCTTAACGGTAGAGGTGGCTCACGATGGTGCCGATGCCGATGCCTTGTTGCATACCCAGGAATATGCACTGGTGATCCTGGATTTGAGTCTGCCCAGAATGGATGGGCTGGATGTGCTGAAGCGCATGCGCGCGCGTGGCAGCAAGACGCCGGTGCTTATTCTGACCGCACGTGGTGGCTTGCAGGACCGGGTACAAGGGCTGAATCTGGGCGCAGACGATTATTTGCCTAAACCTTTCGAACTGGCCGAACTGGAGG
>NZ_JAGSPN010000560.1 GCF_018139685.1 Cognatundibacterium luofuense | reverse complement strand
CGTAGCAGGGTTCATTTTTTTTTGCAGGGTTTTGCAGGGTTTTCAGCCTCTGGCGCGCATATAGCTTGCATGTAGAGAATTATTGCGCCAGCGCTTTCTCAATATCGGCCACCAGTTTTTTATCATCCGGTGTCGTCATGCTGGAGTAAGCCGCGACCACATTGCCTTTGCGGTCGATCAGGTATTTATAGAAATTCCACTTCGGTGTGGTGCCGGTGGCTTTGACCAGTTCAGCATAGAAGGGATTCATATCCTTACCGCTGACTACGGTTTTCGCAAACATGGGGAATTTCAC
>NZ_JAGSPN010000559.1 GCF_018139685.1 Cognatundibacterium luofuense | reverse complement strand
AGCCAGTGGTTGCGCTGATCGATGAATGGCAAAACGCCGACGGTAAAGTCGAAAAACGTGATGAGAATTCTGATCTGGGCGGCACTATGCGCCTGGGCGCGCAGACTTGCGCCATCAAGCCGGATACGCTGGCAGCAGAAATCTATGGCACGGTTGTGACTGAGCGTCACCGTCATCGCTACGAAGCAAACAATCATTACCTGGAACGCATAGAAGCTGCCGGTCTGGTGGTGTCTTCCCGCACTTCCTCCGAAGATCTGTGCGAGATCATGGAATTGCCACGTGATGTACATCC
>NZ_JAGSPN010000558.1 GCF_018139685.1 Cognatundibacterium luofuense | reverse complement strand
AAGTTGGAGCGTAGTCACCACAGCCGATGCAGCAAAAGCGGCCAACACTACTGCCAGGAAATAAGTGACTGATTCACCGATTGCTGTTCTGCCTTTGCACTCAGGCGGGGCAGCACAGGGCTGCGCCTTATTTATATTTTTTTTCTATCGCCGCATTGCTGCCATCGCGCTCCATGTCTTTCAGTATCTGATTGAAATGATCCACCTTCTCCTGCGCCATGCCGGGATGACAGGCCAGGTACATCTCAGTCTGGTTGAACTGGAATAAAGGCACGATTTGCTGCTGCAAGCCCTG
>NZ_JAGSPN010000557.1 GCF_018139685.1 Cognatundibacterium luofuense | reverse complement strand
ACACCCTATACGTCCACTTTCGTGTTTGCAGAGTGCTGTGTTTTTATTAAACAGTCGCAGCCACCAGTTTATTGCAACCCCTTCGTCCTTCCCCCGCAGGGGGGTCAAACTACAAGGGCGTACCTTATCCCGAAGTTACGGTACCAATTTGCCGAGTTCCTTCTCCCGAGTTCTCTCAAGCGCCTTAGAATACTCATCTCGCCCACCTGTG
Source organism: Cognatundibacterium luofuense (assembly GCF_018139685.1). Classification (GTDB taxonomy): domain Bacteria; phylum Pseudomonadota; class Gammaproteobacteria; order Burkholderiales; family Burkholderiaceae_D; genus Undibacterium; species Undibacterium luofuense. The sequence goes on along the minus strand of NZ_JAGSPN010000557.1, from coordinate 84 downwards.
TCGGTTTGCGGTACGGTCTCGTATGACTGAAGCTTAGAGGCTTTTCTTGGAACCACTTCCGATTGCTTCGCAGGATATACCCGC
>NZ_JAGSPN010000556.1 GCF_018139685.1 Cognatundibacterium luofuense | reverse complement strand
ACTGGAGGAAGAAAGGAAATGTCGTTTCACCAGTGAAGAACCAGGGGGCCTGTGGCAGCTGCTGGACTTTCTCAACCACTGGGGCCCTAGAGTCAGCTGTGGCTATTGCCAGTGGGAAAATGATGACCTTGGCTGAGCAGCAGCTGGTGGATTGTGCCCAGAACTTCAACAATCATGGCTGCCAAGGAGGTCTCCCCAGCCAGGCCTTCGAGTACATCCTGTACAACAAGGGCATCATGGGAGAGGACAGCTACCCTTACATAGGCAAGAATGGTCAGTGCAAATTCAACCCAGG
>NZ_JAGSPN010000555.1 GCF_018139685.1 Cognatundibacterium luofuense | reverse complement strand
AGCCGGCACAATGCGCCCCGGAGCTACCTGGATGGCAGCCCGCCATGCAACAGGAAGACGCGCAGAATTACGGGAATCACTCATAAAGCTAGCTCAGAAAACGACGAAAAACGAAGATATAGGCGATGCAAACCCAGAATTGTAACAAGATCTTGCGCTGCCGTAAGAAATGATATCGATATTCATACAAATTCTGTTAATTCTACGAATCTCCACTTAATTTTCACTGTTTAACCAGTCTAACGCCGCCTGCGCCGCCTGTTTTCCAGTCGCGAAGCAAGCCGTCAGCAAATAGC
>NZ_JAGSPN010000554.1 GCF_018139685.1 Cognatundibacterium luofuense | reverse complement strand
ACCAGCAGCGCACGCATGCCGTAGTAAGAGAAACGTTCCCACATCTCTGTGAAAAACAGGACAAATAAGCTGTCGGGGTGCCCTAAGATGGTGTGCGCCCCAGGGTTTTGAATTGTGTTCAAACTGCTCTCCGGTTTTGGTTTTTTGTTAGACAAGTTCATCAGCAAAATTTTTTTCATTGCTGATATCAGAATGATGTGAATTGAGTCAATTCGGCGCGTAGCTTACCACGATGAAAAACTCATAAAGAAAGACATATGCTGCAACGCAGCAAAAACAGTGCCAGCCTGGCCTGA
>NZ_JAGSPN010000553.1 GCF_018139685.1 Cognatundibacterium luofuense | reverse complement strand
GGCTTGCCAGCCAGTAAACGGATACCAGCTCGCATACAGAATCAGCACGACATACGCCAGTAAGCTGACCCGTGCAAAAGGGGAGCTGGAACTGATCAGTTGCGGTTCCGTAGGTGGCGCAATTGCGCTATCTGTTTGGGTAGACATTTAGTTTAGCTGGAGTATGTCCTGTTGTAACTCAAGGATCAACTGGTCTACCGCCTGTTGCATAGCATGCGCACCGGCTGCCGCATCGTTCCCGGCAGGAAGCTGGATTTGGAACTGACGATGACGCAATACTTTGCCTGCTTTGCTCA
>NZ_JAGSPN010000552.1 GCF_018139685.1 Cognatundibacterium luofuense | reverse complement strand
CAGGATTTGGCGATTGATCATCATTTAGCGACAAGTCCTCTACCGCAGCGCTAGGAACGCTACCTTCGCGGACGGCTCTAAGCAGCAATACACGCAGTAGTTCACGGGATTCGGCATCGCTAGTGCGAGCCAGCGGAAGCGATCGCTCCGGTAAATAGATGTCAATGTCATCCCAGTCTACTGACGAGTCTATGGGCTCGTGTTTCGAAATGGATGCTTGGAGCGCGCGTGCAGCTTGGCCAACGAAAGGATCGCCTTCAGGGGGAGAAGTGACTTCTTCGGGCTCCCAGCCGAGTA
>NZ_JAGSPN010000551.1 GCF_018139685.1 Cognatundibacterium luofuense | reverse complement strand
TTCCTGGTTGAGATCGAAATTCATCGCACTCACCCATTCACTTCAACGCGATCGTGGTATTCACACCAGCTCCAGCCTGGCTATCATCAAACCAGCGCTGGGTCACTGTTTTAGTCTGGGTATAAAAGCTGATGACCTGCTTGCCATAAGGGCCCAGATCACCGAGTTTAGAGCCGCGCGAACCGGTAAATGAAAACAAGGGTACCGGCACCGGGATAGGCACATTAATACCAACCTGACCGACATCGATCTCTTCCTGGAACTGACGTGCCGCCGCACCGGACTGGGTGAAAATCG
>NZ_JAGSPN010000550.1 GCF_018139685.1 Cognatundibacterium luofuense | reverse complement strand
GCACCATCCAATAAAAGAGGGTAGGGAACCCTGAATTAGACACCATTTTTAGCTTACGTGTCAATCACTTAGCACAAAAATTAATCAAAACGGGTTTACTGCCAGTGGTGCAGTGCAAAGAATAAATTTAATCATCAGGCTGTGGATAACTACCGCAGTCGGGGGTAAAATAGAGGATTAGCGCGGCACCGATTTATGTCTGTAAGACAACTTTTACCCGGATATCCTTGATTTAACTGGTAAAAGTCCCTGAGTCAGCTGTGGAAGACTGGCGAGTTATGCACCGTGGATTGCACA
>NZ_JAGSPN010000549.1 GCF_018139685.1 Cognatundibacterium luofuense | reverse complement strand
CCCCCAGCACTTGTTCGGGCGAGATATACGGCCCGGTTCCCATCGGCAGACGGAATTCTTCATCGAGCAAATCAGGCAGACGGTCGTGACGCGATAAACCAAAATCGATCAGTACCGCCAGGCCGTTACGGGACATGATATTGCTGGGCTTGATATCGAGGTGGATCACATGTTGACGATGCAGATCATGCAGCGCATAGGCAATCTGTATGCCGGTGCTGACTACTTCGTCTATCGGTAACGGTGCCTGTTCAAAGCGGCTGCGCAGCGATTCCCCGGCGATCTGTTCCATCACAA
>NZ_JAGSPN010000548.1 GCF_018139685.1 Cognatundibacterium luofuense | reverse complement strand
AATAAGCTTTCACTAAATGTCACGTCGATTGGATCAATATCCGCTGCAGGCAAAAGTTCAGCTGCGCGGACTATGCTGTCATTTTAAGGCAGGAGTACCAGATGGATACACAAGGACTTGAGAAATCCGGCTTCGCTGTGCAGACCTGCTGGCTTGCCGTCTGAGCTGCTTGGAGTGCGCCGGGCTTGCATAGTTCACTGCTGAAGAAAAATCTGCGGTTTGGGCCTATCGCAGCCAGCGTGGCTGATCAGGTACAATGCGGCAAACCTGACTGTACAGAGGAAATATGAAGTTAGC
>NZ_JAGSPN010000547.1 GCF_018139685.1 Cognatundibacterium luofuense | reverse complement strand
ACTTTTGTCGACGCATTTGCTAAATGTGAAATCCTGCAGGTACTGGTGATCTCCGTGTTTTTTGGTTTCGCACTGCACCGTTTTGGTGGCCGTGGCACCCTGATTTTTGATTGCATCGAAAAATTCTCCCATGTGCTGTTCGTGATCATCGGCTACATCATGAAAGTCGCTCCTATTGGCGCTTTCGGTGCGATGGCATTCACGATTGGTAAGTTCGGCATCGCTTCGCTGCTGTCGCTGGCGAATCTCATGGCCAGCTTTTATGTGACCTGCCTGCTGTTTATTTTTGTAGTACTC
>NZ_JAGSPN010000546.1 GCF_018139685.1 Cognatundibacterium luofuense | reverse complement strand
CATTGTATTTTTCGACCAGAATCTTGGTGCGTGCATTGAATTTTTCACGGTCTTCTTTAGTCCACCAGTCGCGCAGATTGCCATCACCATCGTATTGCGAGCCGGAGTCATCAAACGCATGGCTGATTTCGTGGCCGATAGAAATGCCGAGTGCGCCGTAATTGAAGGCATCTTCGGCATCGACATTGAACAGCGGTGCTTGCAGACGTGCTGCCGGGAATACGATTTCATTCATTTCTGGGCTGTAGTAGGCATTCACCGTTTGTGGTGTCATATGCCAGACGCTACGGTCTACCG
>NZ_JAGSPN010000545.1 GCF_018139685.1 Cognatundibacterium luofuense | reverse complement strand
CTTCCTCTGAAAACATCAGTGGGGGCAGCATGAAACCAGGGCGTAACACGTAACCGAGTCCAGGCTCACTTTCAATGGGTGCACCTTGTTGTTGAAGGCTTGCGATATCCCGGTACAGAGTGCGCAAACTAATGCCTAGTTCAGACGCGAGCTGCGTGCCTGTGACAGCCAGGCGACGACTGCGCAATATCTGAATCAGATCCAGTAGACGTTGGGCGCGTGACATGAAATGGCTATTAAATTAAAAAAATAGCCATATTTTGGATGATAAGCTAGTCTTCGTCCAGTGCCGTGCGC
>NZ_JAGSPN010000544.1 GCF_018139685.1 Cognatundibacterium luofuense | reverse complement strand
AAAGCCAATCAAAACACCAGCTCACGGGCTGGTGTTTTTTTGGGTGCTATGGCACTGTAGTGCTGATATCGTTCGCCAACAAGGACAAGCATGCATACGCTGCTGAAAAAACTCAACTGGAAACAGCAGGCGCCGACTGTCGTATTACACGCGGATGCAGCCCAGCTGGCGCTGCTGGATATACCTGCCGCTCATCCCTGTCTATTGCAAATGGACGCGCTGCAGCCTGCGCGGTTTTTCATCGTATTCGTTGCGACCCGGCAGCGTCTGGAGCAGGCACTGAGTGCTATCCTGCCG
>NZ_JAGSPN010000543.1 GCF_018139685.1 Cognatundibacterium luofuense | reverse complement strand
CCTTCGTCGCTAAGCCAGCGTATCAGTGCCTCCATACCGATGAAGCGACCGCTGTTGAGTTCGATTTGTGGCTGATACATCAGGAACAGACGCTCAGCATCAAATGCGCGGTGCAGATTCTGCATCAGCGTCGCGCGTTCGCGTATCTCTATACCCATTTTGCGGGTGAACACCGTAAAGCTGCCACGTTGCATGGTCTTACTGCGCTTCAAGGCGATGCTGGCATCCTTAAGGGCCTCAGCACCATCACCTTCATAACCATCCAACGCTACCATACCGATAGAGCAGGACACAGAAT
>NZ_JAGSPN010000542.1 GCF_018139685.1 Cognatundibacterium luofuense | reverse complement strand
AAACTGCAGGTATCCGTGCCCTGTTTATGGAAAAACTGGATGTGGATCAGGAAGTGGCAGAAATCCTGGTGGATGAAGGTTTCTCCAGTCTCGAAGAAATCGCTTATGTGCCAATCAGCGAAATGCTGGAAATCGAAGCGTTCGATGAAGACACTGTGACTGAATTGCGTAACCGTGCGCGTGATGCCCTGTTGACTGAAGCGATTGCTTCGGAAGAAGGTCTGGAAGGCATGGAAGATCAATTGATCAACCTCGAAGGTATGACCCGCGTGACTGCTGGCAAACTGGGTTTGGCTGG
>NZ_JAGSPN010000541.1 GCF_018139685.1 Cognatundibacterium luofuense | reverse complement strand
AGCCAGTGAATACGATGCCATCTTTGGCCATACCTTGTACTGTCGGCACGATGATTTCACGCATCACGCGTGCATGCAATTGCGGCGTCACGATAGGGGCCGGGGAATAGGCGCCCATACCGCCGGTATTCGGACCTGCATCCTGATCGAGCAAACGCTTATGATCCTGGCTGGTGGCCAGTGGCAGAATGTGTTTACCATCGACCATCACGATAAAGCTGGCTTCTTCGCCTGCCAGGAATTCTTCGATCACAACGCGTGCACCGGCATCACCGAGCTTATTGTCGGACAGCATCAT
>NZ_JAGSPN010000540.1 GCF_018139685.1 Cognatundibacterium luofuense | reverse complement strand
GCAGCTAAGGCTGCCGTCGTGATTTTCTCACCTTTCGGATTTTCCAACATTGCTGCCAGCGTCTGCAAAATCTGTAGTTTACGCTCGCCGGGTTTGGTACTAGCCATTTTTCTCTGATCTGTTTAACTGGGTACAAAATGTACGAAGAACATCCATGCACCATAAAGATGCATGTATTTTCAGCTGTTCCGCTGCTTGCTGCAATTGATACTGCGGGGGTTCAGATTCTATGTGAAACCTACGGTCTGTGTGAAGCAATCTTGCAAACTTTAATTCTTCTACGGTACTTGACAGTGCA
>NZ_JAGSPN010000539.1 GCF_018139685.1 Cognatundibacterium luofuense | reverse complement strand
ATGTTGCAACTGGCTAAGCAACAGGGAAAAATTGTTCTGGTCGACCCGAAAGGCAGCGACTTTTCTAAATATGCGGGTGCAGATTTGCTCACGCCCAACAAGTCGGAACTCAAACAGATTATCGGTGACTGGGCATCCGAGGCAGACTTGCAGGAAAAAGCGCAGAATCTGCGCCGTTCCCTGAACTTACGCGCCTTATTGTTAACCCGTTCCGAAGAGGGAATGACCTTGTTCACAGAAAACACCGTCACTCACGTCCCTGCTGTTGCGCGTGAAGTATTTGATGTTTCCGGTGCTG
>NZ_JAGSPN010000538.1 GCF_018139685.1 Cognatundibacterium luofuense | reverse complement strand
CGTGACAGGTTTCGCCACGGTGTGCAGACGTGGGTCGGGATAACACAAAATATTTAGTATAGACATAAGATTTTTCGCAACAAGCCGGAAACAGGTTTACGCGGTTTTTCTTGCTAGTTCAGGGTTTTATGGGCAGAATTTGATTCAATTTGGCAAGTTTTGCAAGCTAGTGCCTACTCGCCAGTTTGCGGATTGCAGCATTTTGCATCGGATAATGTTCATGAAAAAGTTTAGCACAATCGCCGCCTTCCTCGTTGCGGGCCTTCCTCTGGCCTGCGCAAATGCTCATGCGGCTCCG
>NZ_JAGSPN010000537.1 GCF_018139685.1 Cognatundibacterium luofuense | reverse complement strand
CCATTTTTAGCTATTAATTATAATTCCCTGACCGATTCTGCGCCGAGTGCACCAACCATGTGCTTCACATCTGCTGCAAGTTGTGACGCAAACGGCTTGGTGAAGGCTGAAATTTATGAATGGCTCGTGCGTGTTAAGGACTTATTGCCTGGAGGGCGCGTCCTAGTCTGCCGGGATTCTGCTCCATTTAATAGTACCGCGAAAGCTTTAACATGGACTTGCACAGCCGATAGTAGTTCTGGAATGACAATTAAAATTGGCTGGAAAAGCAAAAATCCGGATGGCAGCTTTAATGACA
>NZ_JAGSPN010000536.1 GCF_018139685.1 Cognatundibacterium luofuense | reverse complement strand
AAGCCTACGGCATGCTAACAGCCGGCATGATCAGCACCACCATGTATGAGCACTACAAACGCAAGGAAGCTGAACGACAACAGAGCGGCTACATCGACAGCAGCAGCTCCGGTAGCGCAGATAGCGGCGGCTTGAGCAGCTTTAGCAGCGACAGCAACAATGGCAGCGATTGCACTGACAGCGGCAGCACAGGAAGTAGTTGTGGCAGCAGTTGCGGTAGTAGCTGCGGCAGTAGCAGTTGAGACTCAAGCAAGGGCAGCATTCATGTATTTCAGGCTTGGTGATGCTGCAGCGCCTGC
>NZ_JAGSPN010000535.1 GCF_018139685.1 Cognatundibacterium luofuense | reverse complement strand
AAAAATTTCGTCTAATGACTGAAAACTTTTCATATTTTTTGTACTTAAGCCAGAATTTTTCCAAATATAGAAACATTTACAGAAAATTTTTCGATTCTGTCATGTACTTTATGGGCTAAATATTAATTCTGCTTGTCGCCATCTTGGCGTTCTGTCATGAGCTGGATAGATACTCCTCCTGTGCAAAAATAGATCGCTGAAATTCAGTATCACATAAATTCCCGCGACTGGATATTGGTTGATCACTAGATCTTAATTTAATTTAATTCTATCAATGTGCTGATGCTACGTTGAGGAAC
>NZ_JAGSPN010000534.1 GCF_018139685.1 Cognatundibacterium luofuense | reverse complement strand
GATCTTGCCGTTTTTTGCCACCACCACAGAATTCGCATACAAGACTGGCGTGCCATCCACCTGATCGCACAGCACAGTGATCTGCTTGTCCGGTGTAATCCTGAGCAAACCACGGTAGGCATCCGCCGCAATCATATTGCCCTGCGCATCAAAGGCAAAACCCAGTACACGTCCGCGGGTATTGATCCATACTTCACGCTGGGCCCCATCCTCCTGCATGCGCAGGATGGCACCGGAAGCGACTGCTGCATACAATCTGCCATCCGGCCCCAACAACAAATGTTCAGGCCCCGTCTCAC
>NZ_JAGSPN010000533.1 GCF_018139685.1 Cognatundibacterium luofuense | reverse complement strand
AAGATATAGACCTGGGATTTCGCTATCAGTTGGCAGGTTATCGCTGTTTGTATGTCCCCACATCTGTCGCGAAACATGTAGGTTCGGCGTTGACAGGAAAACGCAGTGATTTTTCTGTCTATTATGGACACAGAAACCTGGTCTGGACCTTTATCAAGAATATGCCGGGATTGCTATTCTGGTTATGCCTGCCCCTGCATCTGGCTTTGAATCTGATCACGATCGCTTACTTTATCCGTCAGGGACAGGGGCAAGTGATCTGGCGAGCCAAACGCGATGCATTTAACGGCATCCCCCAA
>NZ_JAGSPN010000532.1 GCF_018139685.1 Cognatundibacterium luofuense | reverse complement strand
CGCTCGGCCACCAGCATCACCGGGCGCTGCAACTGCCCCAGCCGCGCCATCAGGTCCGCATTGGTCGATCCGGTTTCAGCCAGCACTTCCACTTCGGCCAGCATGCCGAAAGCATCGCGCTGTGCCAGTATGCTGGCCGCATCGTAATGGGCAAGATCATTAGTCATAAGTTGGGTATTCCAGATATCGGCCTGCTGGCCTGGTGGCCAGGCATGCTCTGCCTGCGCCAATAAAAAACGGCACCGTAGTCTGACTACGGTGCCGTTTCTATTTTACTTCAGCTTAGCTTAAGCTTCGCC
>NZ_JAGSPN010000037.1 GCF_018139685.1 Cognatundibacterium luofuense | reverse complement strand
AGGGTTCGTGACTGGGGTGAAGTCGTAACAAGGTAGCCGTATCGGAAGGTGCGGCTGGATCACCTCCTTTCTAGAGTAGCGCTGGTAGTTAAGTGTTCACTTTTATTGACTGTTAAAAGAAAAGACGAGAAAAGTAGTAAAGAGAAGTGAAGCTGCTTTGCGGTAGGAAGCAGTGCCTGAATGGGGGTTTAGCTCAGCTGGGAGAGCACCTGCTTTGCAAGCAGGGGGTCGTCGGTTCGATCCCGTCAACCTCCACCACCACATGAAAAAGACTGATTCAAACGGGATTGATCAAGGCGCAACGACGCAGACAGTACGCAAGTACGGCAAGGCGTTGCAACGCAGAGTAAGCGCGTTTTAAGCAGTCATGCGGGGCTGTAGCTCAGCTGGTTAGAGCACCGTGTTGATAACGCGGGGGTCGTTGGTTCGAGCCCAACCAGCCCTACCAAAAGTGTGTTGAGAAAACAAACGCAAATGGCGCGAGCGCTGTTTAGGTTTGTTCTTTCAAATCGAAAGAGAGTCGCAAGGCTCAGCAACAAGAAGTTCTCGTTCTTTAACAATTCAGAAGAAGTAAAGTAGAAATAATCAAAATTTATTTCTGTAAAGAGATTGGTAGCAATACTGATCAGATTTATGGAAGGGTTATGATTGTATCGAACAAACAAAGTATTAAAAGAGTTTGATCAAAGCAGCCGAAAGGCAGTTTTAGAAAAAAATAAATTCTTGAGATACGGCAACGCTAAAGTAATACTCATAAGTAGTAAAGAACTATAACCGGTTTTTAGTGATGAACCTGAAGCTTAGAGATAGGCGACAGACACTAGAAGCTAAAGTTATAGGGACAAGTGACTAAGTGCACATGGTGGATGCCTTGGCGATATCAGGCGATGAAGGACGTAGTAGCTTGCGATAAGCTGCGGGGAGTGAGCAAACACACATTGATCCGCAGATTTCCGAATGGGGAAACCCGGCCTTAGGGTCATCGTATTCTGAATACATAGGAATACGAAGCGAACGT
>NZ_JAGSPN010000531.1 GCF_018139685.1 Cognatundibacterium luofuense | reverse complement strand
ATCGCGCACCATGAAATCGAGCACGTCACGTTTGCTCAATAATCCATAGTGATGGTCGAAGGCTTCTTGTAATTCTGAAATGCCCAGCATGGCACGCCAGCCTTGCTCAGCGTCCTGTGCGCTTTGAGGCAGCATGGAAGTCTGAATATTTACATCCAGCATACGGGCAGTGTTTTCGGCACGTTCAGTGTAACGTGCCATCCAGAATAAATGATCGGCGGTACGGCTCAGCATCTTGTTCTCCCTTTATTTTTCCAGTACCCAGGTATCTTTGGTTCCACCGCCCTGCGAGGAATTCA
>NZ_JAGSPN010000530.1 GCF_018139685.1 Cognatundibacterium luofuense | reverse complement strand
CTGATCAGTGCCGGACAACGATCTTTACGCAGCCTGAGCAGGTCGGAGGTTGATGGTGGTCGCATCGGCTATGTGTGTGGCTTACCAGCTTATGTGTATGCGCTGGCAACAAGTGTGCCACCGGGGCAGGCTTACGCCAGACTGGATGCGTATTACAGCCGTTTGCTGAAAATGCAGCAGAGGCCGGTGACGCAACAAATGCCGGTTGATTTTGCCACCATGATGGAATGCGGCGATCAGCCGGACTGCCAGCCTCGGCATTTGCCACAGTTGTTGCGCTCGGAGCAAAACTTGAATCAA
>NZ_JAGSPN010000529.1 GCF_018139685.1 Cognatundibacterium luofuense | reverse complement strand
AGAAGGTCTGATCATCGTCGATACACCGGGCCTGAATGCGATCGGTACTGAGCCGGAACTGACGCTGAACCTGATCCCGAATGCACATGCGGTCCTGTTCATTCTGGCCGCCGATACCGGTGTAACCAAGAGCGATATCGATGTCTGGCGTAATCATATAGGCTCAGGTATGGGCCGTATGGTGGTGCTCAATAAGATCGACAGCATGTGGGATGAATTACGCACGAATGAAGAAACCGAACAGCAGATCGCGCGTCAGGTCACTACCGTCGCACAGACGCTGGCATTAGAAGAGAAACA
>NZ_JAGSPN010000528.1 GCF_018139685.1 Cognatundibacterium luofuense | reverse complement strand
AACAACACTCATCGTGGCGCCCCGGTTGGCATCACTGCCGGTAAGGATGCGACGGGAAAACCCGGTACCACCATGGGCGCGCCGCCCGGTGGCACATTGGTCGGCGCACCATGCGGCGGGAAGCCTGCCGGTGCGACCGGAGATGGATTCGGATTTTCCGGTGCTGCGGGGGGCGTATAGACAGGCACAGGTGGTATTGCAGCCAGCTGTATCACTGCACTCTGCGGCAACTCCAGACGTTTGAGCGCGCCATTATCTGAGATCAAAATATACTGCGCATGCACTTCTTTGAGTACGACG
>NZ_JAGSPN010000527.1 GCF_018139685.1 Cognatundibacterium luofuense | reverse complement strand
GACCGGTCTGGGTTTGTCGATTTCCAAGCGTTTGATCGAACTGATGGGAGGGGAGATTACGCTCAATAGTGATATGGGCGTGGGCACCACGGTGCGCTTCCATACCTGGTTTGATCTGCCTGAAAAAAGGTTGATGCTGGCTCCTGCGGTGATGAGTAATCCTGCGCTGAAAGTGTTGATCGTGGATGATAATCGCAAAGCCGCGCAGATATTGAGCGAAGAACTGACTGAACTCACGCCGAACTGTGTCAGCGTGTATAGCGCAACGGCTGCGATGCAGGCGATAGAAATGGCGGATCA
>NZ_JAGSPN010000526.1 GCF_018139685.1 Cognatundibacterium luofuense | reverse complement strand
AAGTACTTTCAACTACTCAGACGACGTGGTCATTGCTGGAATCATAAAAAGGTATATCGCGTGTATTGCCAGCTAAAAATGAATCTCCGGCGCATTGGGAAGAAACGATTACCCAGCCGATACCCCCGGCCACTAGGGGTACCTGACGAGATAAACAAAAGCTGGTCGATTGATTTCATGAGCGATGCACTATGGTGCGGCAGACGCTTCCGTACGCTGAATGTGGTGGACGATTTTAATCGTGAAGTACTGGCGATTGAAATTGATCTGAATTTACCTGCATCGCGTGTGATTCGTGTG
>NZ_JAGSPN010000525.1 GCF_018139685.1 Cognatundibacterium luofuense | reverse complement strand
CCCTGCCACAACGCATGGCTCTGAGCCTGTGCGACACGGTTCCAGCCCATTTGCGGCACTTTAAAACGCGAGCCATCTGCCTGCAGACGGCCATCAAGCTGGAAGCGTACCACTTTACCCGGCAATAATCCCAGACCCGGCGTATTTCCTTCCTCGCTCAGATCAAACAGCATTTGTTCACCGACACAGACGCCAAACAGTGGTTTGCTGCGACTGGCTTCCAATACCGCCCCCTGCACACCGGAATCACGCAGGCTTTGCATGCAATCCGGCATCGCGCCCTGACCGGGTAACACGATAC
>NZ_JAGSPN010000524.1 GCF_018139685.1 Cognatundibacterium luofuense | reverse complement strand
ACTGACCTCGCCGATAAAGATCGCTAAAGGAAAATTCCAAGGGCTGATACATACCACCGGGCCCAGTGCCTGCGTTTGAGGCTGCGACTCGGTCTGGGCCGCGTAATAACGCAGGAAATCCACGGCCTCACGCACTTCAGCCACCGCATTCGGTAAGGATTTTCCCGCTTCGCGAATCGCGAGCGCCATGAAATCCAGAGTCTGCTGTTCAAGTAAATCTGCTGCACGGTACAACGCTGCTGCACGCACCGAAGGTGCCGTTGTCTGCCAGTCCAGCGCATAGGCGTGGGCGGCATGTAAG
>NZ_JAGSPN010000523.1 GCF_018139685.1 Cognatundibacterium luofuense | reverse complement strand
CGCATGTCCGTACACCACTTCTATGCTGAGCGCAATACGGCCATCTGCGCCGCGTTGTTTTTCCAGTAATGCCAGCAGGCGCTGGTAGCGTTGACGGCCAAACAAACCACGCTCACGGGTTGCCAGCGGATTACCGCCCAGCGCACGTACATCCTGCAATAACTGATGTGGACTGGCATAGGTCAGGGTCAGCTTTTCCATGTCCATCACCGGAGTGGAAAATCCCGCATTCACCAGCATATCGCCAAAATCATGCATATCGACGAAGGGCAAGGTATGGGGCCAATTGTCGACTGCAGCA
>NZ_JAGSPN010000522.1 GCF_018139685.1 Cognatundibacterium luofuense | reverse complement strand
GGATACCCGCGAGGGCAATTCGGAAGTGGATGAGGCTTCGATTCCGGAGGTAACGCAGTGGTGGAAAGAGAATGTCGGCTCGCAAGACGAACAGGCCTACACCAGGCAGGTGATCGAGCGGTTTGATAAAGACGAATCGCTGAAACTGTTGATCGTGGTGGATAAGCTGCTCACCGGTTTTGACGAGCCAAAAAACACCGTGCTGTATATCGATAAGCCACTAAAAGAGCACAACCTGATTCAGGCCATTGCTCGCGTTAACCGGTTGCATCCGCTGAAAAAATTCGGTTTGCTGATCGAC
>NZ_JAGSPN010000521.1 GCF_018139685.1 Cognatundibacterium luofuense | reverse complement strand
CAAGTACTGATATTGCTTCAAAACGCTCGATCAACTCCTCCCAGAGTATGCGCAGTTGCAGCTCTGCCAACCGGTTTCCCATACAGCGGTGAACACCAAAACCGAAAGACAGGTGACTGCGGGCGTTTGAACGGTCGATGATCAGATCGTCAGGGCGTTCAAACACATTCTCATCACGGTTGCCAGAGGCATACCACATGATTACCTTGTCCCCCTTGCGTATGAGCTGGCCGTTCAGCACCGTGTCCCTCGTAGCGATACGCCGCATATATGCGAGAGGAGTCTGCCAACGAATGATCTC
>NZ_JAGSPN010000520.1 GCF_018139685.1 Cognatundibacterium luofuense | reverse complement strand
AACCTATCTGGACACGCCTATTAGCCAACACGATGTGATGACGGCGATTACGGATACCAATACCGAGGGTTCATTGCAGAGTGGCCCGCTGATGGGCGGTAGCGGCGATTACCTGTACACTTATCGTAAGATTACAGGTATGCCACTGACGCTGGTGTATGCAAGGAATATCGACGATATTCTGACCGACTGGAACGGCCGGGTACGCCAAAGGGTGATGTTTACCGCCACCACGGTGCTGTTTATCCTGGTGCTGGCGATATTGTTGCTGATTCAGCTCAGACGTTTGCAGGAATCCAAA
>NZ_JAGSPN010000519.1 GCF_018139685.1 Cognatundibacterium luofuense | reverse complement strand
AAGCTGATTACCAATTGCGTGTAAGAGGCGATCAATAATGATGAGATGATGGCGCTGATGTTTATCGACCTCGATCAATTCAAAACCATCTCAGATAAACTCGGGTATGACGTCTGCGATCAGGTACTGATCGCCATGTCTGAACGTTTGATGGAAGTTCTGCGCAGCACCGACACCCTGTGCCGGGTCGGCGCCGATGAATTTGCGGTGATTTTGCCAGCGGTCGGCTCTCTGGATACGGTGCGTCAGCTAGCCGAACGTCTGCTGCAGGCCTTGCGCCGGCCCTTGATCATGAATGGCA
>NZ_JAGSPN010000008.1 GCF_018139685.1 Cognatundibacterium luofuense | reverse complement strand
CGAGCACTTCATATGTTTTAAGCTTCCCGGCAAAACCGGTTCGCTCTCATTAAGTGCCCACATTTATTGGCTGTTGGTTGTTAAAGAACTGTATTCTTTTCTGCTATCGCTTCGAAGCGTTGTGTTCATCAGCAGCAGAGAAGCGAGATTATGACGATTCACACACCCGATGTCAACACCCCTTAACTCAAAATACCTTTTGCCAAGAATTTATACCAAACTCATGCGCATCTGATTCGGTCATCAAAGAGTAAAATACAGGCCTTACTCAACTTATTCCGACATAGACAGTCGGGGAGCTACACATGATCCGAATCACAGATCTGGCACTTCCGCTAAATCACACTGAAGATGAATTAAAGCAAGCGGTGCTTCAAACACTCAAATTAAAGGCTTCTGATCTAACAAATTTCAACGTTTTTAAACGGAGCTACGATGCACGAAAAAAGGCTGATATTGTACTAATATATACAATCGATGTTGAGTTAAAAAACGAAAATGACGTCTGGCCAAAACTTTCTCAACTACCAAAAATTTCCCAAACACCCGACACTAGTTATCATTTTGTGGCAAGAGCTTCGGGGAGCGGTGCAGCCAGACCAATAGTCGTCGGGTTTGGCCCATGTGGCCTTTTCGCCGCGTTCATTCTCGCCGAGATGGGCTACCGGCCAATTGTGCTTGAACGCGGCAAGACAGTTCGCGAACGCACAAAAGATACTTGGGGCTTATGGCGAAAACGAGAGCTCAACCCCGAGTCGAATGTCCAGTTTGGTGAAGGTGGTGCTGGGACATTTTCTGATGGAAAACTTTATAGTCAAGTTAAAGATCCCCATCACTATGGGAGAAAAGTGCTGACTGAGTTTGTGAAAGCCGGTGCGCCAGAAGAAATTTTGTATGTCAGTAAGCCGCATATTGGCACATTTCGCCTTGTTAAGATGATCGAACAAATGCGCCACCGCATTGAGGAACTTGGTGGCGAAATTCGCTTCCAGCAAAAAGTGGACTCACTAGAAATCACTAATGGGAAAATTAGTGGCCTCCATATTAATAATGGCGACTTTCTGCCGGCAACTCATGTTGTGTTGGCGATTGGGCATAGTGCACGCGACACATTCGAGATGATTCATGAGAAAGGGGTTTACGTCGAAGCAAAACCTTTTTCAATCGGCTTCCGAATTGAACATCCACAGTCCGTAATTGATCAGGCTCGATTCGGACCAAATGCTGGGAATAAAATCCTCGGAGCAGCAGATTACAAATTGGTACACCATGCTTCCAACGGTCGCTCCGTTTACAGCTTCTGCATGTGTCCGGGTGGAACAGTGGTTGCTGCAACCTCAGAACCAAATCGTGTGGTTACCAATGGCATGAGTCAATATTCAAGAAACGAGAGAAATGCAAACGCCGCAATTGTGGTCGGAATTTCACCAACGGACTACCCGGAGCATCCATTGGCCGGAATAGATTTCCAGCGCGCATTGGAATCAAAGGCCTTTGAACTGGGTGGTAAAAACTATAGTGCCCCAGGTCAGCTCATCGGCGACTTCCTGGATGGCCGGGAGTCTAAGGAGTTTGGCAGCGTCATTCCATCTTATAAGCCAGGAGTTTCACTAGGAAATCTGCACAAAGCACTGCCAGATTTTGCAATCAAGGCAATTCAAGAAGCCATTCCGGCTTTTGACAAAAAAATTCGTGGCTTCGCGATGCAAGATGGCTTACTGACGGGAGTAGAAACGAGGACATCATCACCAATTCGAATCAAACGGGATGATAAAACCTTGCAAAGCATTAACACAGAGGGGTTATTTCCGGCTGGTGAGGGTGCAGGCTACGCTGGGGGCATTATGTCTGCAGGTATCGATGGTATCAAAGTTGCTGAAGCAGTTGCATTAAGCATCGAAGGAAAAATATAAGCCCTCAAAACACTCTGCAATAAGTGAAATGGCACTGGCAAAACCAGTGCCATTTCCTGTTAAGAAATGAGTTCCTGCAGTCCTTCAGCAAGCTCAGAAACTGGGGGCATTTCGTTGAGAATCCGATCCGGCTGAATGCCAAGCTTCCAAGCAACCTCAATCGGGAACGTAGCTTCTTTCTCCTCCGAACTGAAGCCAGATTCACCAGCCCTGGCACACCAACTCGCAATATGCACAATCGCTGCAACGGGCTCAAAAGAATCTTGACCCAAAGGATCAAAACTACCTTTAATTGCTACACTAAAATTTTCAGGGAAACGCCAACGCTTTGCGAGTTCAGCCCCGACATCATAAAAATCATAGCCGAAAGAGTTTCTTTCAACATCAACCCTGCGGGAGTCAAGTGGTCCTGCAATCTTATCAATTTGCAAGGTTTGCTCAGGCATACCAGCGTGCATCACTAACTGACCAATTGCATGCATCAAACCAACTGTAAATGCAAAATCTGAATTACTGTGAAGCTGACGCGCAAGCCATTTAGCTACCACAGCAGTATTTAGACTGTAACGCCAGAATTGCTTAAGATCAACACCAGGCATAGCCTTAAATCCACCCGTCAGCCCACTGCTGACCACAAGCGTGCGAACAGTCATGAATCCAAGCATTAGCACAGCATCATCTACCGTGCCAACACTACGTGATGCGTGGTAATACGACGAGTTAGCGAGGCGCAAAAGTTTCGCGCTGAGCACTTGGTCAGCAGAAAGTTTACGAGCAATCTCATCAATTGAGACACTGTCATTATTAAAACTATCAATCACTTCCTGAACAACTTTGGGGATAGATGGAAGCGCGTTTTGTTGCTGCAACAGTGCTTCGAGTTTCATAAGGCGACTCCTGAAAGTTAGCTGACTGCCTGTAAATTGAATGCAAAAATCATACTGCTTCTCAATAACATTGCTTTTGAAACAAACACTCTTTCAAAAAATCATACTCTGTTATTTCTGCACAGGTAACCATTTTTAAAAATGTTTTACCAAGCGTTGCAGCCAACCATCAGCATAAATTAACTTTTCAGATATCCCCTTCCTCTCGAACGCCCAATATATTCAACTCCTGAATTTTACGAGTAATCGTGTTTCGACCTATTCCTAGTTTAATAGCTGCCTCGTTTTTCCTGCCGTGAGTGTGTCGTAGAGCGGCTTTAATAACAGTAGCCTCAAATACTTTTCCAAGTTGTACTATGACCTCAGGCTCCCCTGAAGACAGCATCGCTGCAGCCTCACTTTCAAGCATTTCAAACCAGGTGCACGCATGAGTATCTGACGCTATGACCGGAAGGTGTGAAACTTGCACCGGCATCTCAGATTGACTGACAATTGGATGTTCTTGCGACACATTTTGCACAGCGACTGCAACTAGCGAATCTTCGACCTTGGTGAGATCTGATGGCAAATCAGCAACCTCAACCAACTGCCCCGGCGCCATAACAGTGATCCAGTTACATAAATTCTCTAACTGCCTGACATTCCCCGGAAATTCGAGTGATGACAAATAATGTATTGCTGTATCACTTAGCTTCTTTACGTCCACGCCAAGTTGCTTAGCACTTTTTGCCAGGAAAAAACGTGCGAGTACCGGAATATCTTCCTTTCGCTCACGAAGACTTGGCAATCGCAGTCGAATAACATTCAACCTGTGATAGAGATCTTCGCGAAATAATCCGTCACGCACACGCTGTTCAAGATTCTGATGCGTAGCGGCAATCACCCTGACATTTGCCTTTAAAGGCTGATGTCCGCCTACTCTGTAAAAATGTCCATCCGATAAAACTCTCAATAATCTAGTTTGCAAATCAAATGGCATATCCCCAATCTCATCAAGAAATAAGGTTCCTCCCTCCGCCTGCTCAAACCTCCCGCGACGGGTAGTCTGTGCCCCGGTAAAGGCGCCTCGCTCGTGACCAAACAATTCTGATTCGAGCAAATCTTTTGGGATTGCAGCCGTATTCAGTGCAACAAATGGCTGACCAGACCTGGGACTATGCTTGTGCAGTGCACGTGCCACTAACTCTTTACCACTACCCGACTCACCAGTAATCAATACGGTAACGTTGGATTGCGACAATCGACCAATCGCACGAAATACGTCTTGCATCGCAGGAGCCTGACCAAGTATCTCGGGCGCTTCTGAAATTTGTTGTTCCGACTCTGTTTCGCGAAGACTTTCCTCCAATGCACGGCGAATCAATTCGACGGCTTTATCCAGATCAAAGGGTTTTGCAAGATACTCAAAAGCACCTCCCTGAAATGCCGCGACGGCAGAATCCAAATCCGAAAATGCCGTCATGATGATAACGGGCAAGCCAGGGTGCTTTGATTTAACTACCTGTAAAAGCTCAAGACCTGAAGCGCCGTGCATTCTGATATCAGAAACAAGGACCTGAGGAGACTCTGTCTGCAAGGCAGACATAGCATCGCGCGCATTAGTAAAGCTTTTGGTGACAAGATTTTCACGGGCTAGCGCCTTCTCAAGGACCCAACGAATAGAGTCATCATCATCCACAATCCAGACTGGCTTCATCTTATATTCTTCTCAAATTGATTAATTGAATGTTGTATTCGGCAACGTTAATGTGTCAGGGAAGTGGAATTAAAATTCTGAAATCCGTCATTCCTGGCCGGCTCTCACATTCGATTACTCCCATATGCTGAGCAACAAAAGTCTGAGCGAGAGTCAGGCCAAGACCACTCCCCCCCTCTCTACCCGAAACTAGCGGATAAAACATTCTGCTTTTAATCTCAGGGGATATGCCGGGACCGTTGTCGATGATATGCAAATCTAATGCCAGCTTGTGTCTGACTTTTGCCAGTGTAATCTGTCGAGCAACCCGAGTCTTAATAACCAGCAAAGCATTGCCCTGCCGAATCTGTTCAGACAATGCCTGCGCCGCATTATGTGCAATATTCAAAACTGACTGAATCAACTGCTCTTTATCTCCCCTAAACTCCGGAATAGATAAATCGTAGTCACGCTGAATCGTGAGTCCTTGCGGAAACTCCGCCATCATCAAACTGCGTACACGCTCACAAACCTCGTGAATATTCACGTCACCGACGATATGCGGGACGCGGTGCGGCGCCAACAACCTGTCCACAAGGGTCTGCAAACGGTCCGCCTCTTTAATAATAACTTGCGTATACTCTCGCAACTCCCTGAGTTGACGCTCAGGCAACTCCAACTCAAGAAGTTGTGCTGCACCACGAATGCCTCCAAGAGGATTCTTGATTTCATGAGCCAGATTACGAATCAGTTCTTTATTCGCTCTGTTCTGATCAAGCATGCGCTCCTCCTGATCAAGTTTCAGTTGCTGCTCATTCTGATGAAGTTCAATCAGCACAGGGGTAACTGCATCATCCAAAGGCGTGACAATTGCTCTTACATGCAATACGTCTTTTGCAGATCGTTCGAGAGTCAGATCTAGTCGCTTATCTGCAAATATATGTTGTTTGGCCTGTTCAAATACGGCAAGAAGCTCCTCTGGATTAAGAAAAATATCCCGCAAGCTTTGTTGCCTTAATAGCTTTACAGAGCAATCAAGCAACGACTCTGCTGCAGTATTAGCGAAAACAATGTTCCCGTCTTCATTGCAGATAAGGACTGCAGAAGCAAGTAAATCGAGGCCGTCAAATGAAATAGTCATGATTAAACAATAAAAAAAGGCCGCTATTCGCGACCTTTTATTCTACGCAAACATCATGCCCGGATTGTTATTTTAAATTTCCGATTTCACGTTTAAGTGCTTCAACATTTTTTTCAGTACGAGCAATATTGTCCTTCATTAGAGCAACCCTTTCCTGATATTTTGCGTAATTACGCTCATCTCCCCGGCGCTCCGGTTCACCGTTATTAAATTCCTTCCTGAGTTCAGCAAGTTTCTGCTCTTCTGTACGCAACTCATCATTCAAAATCTGACGACGATCAGCATCACGATTTTTTTGGGTAGACTCATCAACCTTAGGGAAACCTGCCGGACTGGATGCAGGCTTCGCAGCAGCAACTTTTGGTGCAGCAGATGGTGGAGTGGGGGCAGGCTGAGAAATAGTCAGTCCAGGTAAATCGAGTCGTTTGCAACCTTTCACTGCCCCGGTATTTTTGTATTCTTTTTTCCCATTTTCATCGACGCACAGAAACACCTCCGTCTGAGCAAAGGCGACTTTTTGCAGCAAGAGTAATCCGAAAAGCAGAAAATAACCGTACTTCATATTGAAAAAAGGTTAGTCAACAAGCCTTAAGTGTATGCGAAGGTGCTTTGCGGCACAATTGCCTTTACCAGCCGTAACAAATACAGGAAATAAAAAAGGCGGGTCGAAACCCGCCTTCTGAAGAATCCGCAATCAAATGATTACAGAGAGTAGTACATATCAAACTCAACAGGGTGAGTTGTCATGCGGAAGCGCTGAACTTCCTGCATTTTGAGTTCAATGTAAGCATCGATCATGCTATCACTGAATACACCACCACGCGTCAGGAACTCACGGTCTTTATCCAGTGCTTCCAAAGCTTCTTCCAAAGAAGAGCAAACGGTCGGGATCAGTTTATCTTCTTCTGGCGGCAGGTGATACAGATCTTTAGTTGCTGCTTCGCCCGGATGAATTTTGTTCTGAACGCCGTCCAAACCAGCCATCAGCAACGCAGCAAAACACAGGTACGGGTTAGCCAGCGGGTCCGGGAAGCGTGCTTCTACGCGGCGAGCTTTAGGATTCGCAACATAAGGGATACGGATCGATGCAGAGCGGTTACGGGCAGAGTATGCCAGTTTCACCGGTGCCTCAAAGCCTGGAACCAGGCGCTTGTACGAGTTCGTACCAGGGTTGGTTATCGCATTAAGTGCTTTTGCATGCTTGATGATACCACCGATGTAATACAGTGCGAAGTCAGACAAGCCAGCATAACCATCGCCAGCAAACAGGTTCTTACCGTCTTTCCAAACAGATTGATGTACGTGCATACCAGAGCCGTTGTCACCAACGATCGGTTTCGGCATAAAAGTTGCCGTTTTGCCGTAGCTGTGCGCAACATTCCAGATCACATACTTCATGTTCTGCGTCCAGTCTGCACGCTCTACCAGAGTAGAAAATTTGGTGCCAATTTCGTTCTGACCTGCACCAGCTACTTCGTGGTGATGCACTTCGACAGGAATGCCCAACGATTCCAGAATCAGGCACATTTCAGAGCGCATATCCTGGAAGCTATCAACCGGAGGAACAGGGAAATAACCACCCTTAACCGCTGGACGATGACCAGAGTTACCGCCTTCAAATTTTTCACCTGTAGACCAGGAAGCTTCTTCGGAATCGATTTTTACGAAGCAGCCAGACATATCAACATTCCAGCGAACGCTGTCAAAGATAAAGAATTCTGGCTCAGGACCAAAGTAGGCTGTGTCACCCATGCCGGAAGACTTCAGATAAGCTTCTGCACGTTTAGCGATAGAGCGAGGATCGCGGTCATAGCCTTTACCATCAGAAGGCTCGACAACGTCACACTGCATGAACAAGGTCGTTTCTTCCATAAATGGATCGATATTCGCAGTACTCGGGTCTGGCATCAACAGCATGTCAGAGGCTTCAATACCTTTCCAGCCACCGATCGAAGATCCATCGAATGCGTGGCCGCTTTCAAATTTATCAGCATCCAGCTGAGAAACCGGAATTGTCACGTGTTGCTCTTTGCCTCGTGTATCAGCAAAGCGGAAGTCAATAAATTTGACTTCATTTTCTTTTGCCATTTTCAGGACATCTGCGGCGGTCATTGCCATTTGAAACTCCTCTGTCGAGCGAAAAAATACAGTGAAAAATGATCCGGGATATTTCGGTGAACGTCTAACCCGATATTTACTACCAACTGCTTACAATATGCGAATATCTAAGCATGAATTATGCCAAGCAAACATGATGCACAAAATTGAACTTGCGCAGTCAATCATAAAGAAATCCCAGCTGTTTTAGTGCATTTTTCGCATATGGTCAAATCACACTAAAGTAGTTGCGCACCAATAAATGGCAAGTCAATTCAATAGAACAAATAGCACGCACAATTTCAGTGCACCAACAACAATTGCACCAAATTGATGCGCATATCAGCAATCATGCTCACCCTTTCGGATTCCCAGAAATCCATGGAACTGACTGAGAATATTCCCAGTCAATTAACGTGCACTTGATTTGCCTCACACTCAATGAAATTTCGAATTGAGTCAGATTGACTCTGATGCCGTGCCGGATTTATTGTGTTATCGGGCTCCAAATCCAGATTATTGCCGTAAATCAACATTGCCGGTATGATTACCCAATCCTAATGTCTATTCGGACACTCTGCATAAGTCAGACATGTCTGCGTTGCATCAATACACCGTCTAGTACATGTCGGACAATATCTCACTTCACTGCATCCGACAAAGCTCTGAATACACCACTTACAATTGAGTCAGAAATTTACTTACAGCAATTCAGCTAACAAAGCAGGTCGCTGACTCAACCGAAAAATGCTCTTACGGACATGTCTTTTCTGCTGAATCTGCTGCTGAAGTACCCTCGCATTTCAACAGCCACGATTTTTATTATTGCGCTGGGCGCAAACATTGTATGGGTTACAGAACTCGACCAGGCGGAAAAGTCTGAGCAGGCGGCAGCGCTTTCAGAAATCGCTATCATGCAATCGCATGCACTGGAAAGCCGTATTCGTGAAAATCTGGCGGTCAGCTATGCTGTTGCAGCACATATCAAAGAAAAGCATGGCGAAGCACAACAGTTCGAACAATTTGCAAATGCACTGATTCCGTTTTACCCCGGCGTTGCGGCTATCTATCTCGCACCGGGTGGCATTACCAGCGTCGTTATCCCAAAAGAGCGCGGCGATGTTGGACTTGGCCTCAATTTATTGACCAACCCAAAGCATGAAACAGAATCAAGGATTGCACTGAAAAGCGGGCAGTTGACACTTGCCGGGCCGCTGCCCCTGCTGGTTGGAAAAACAGGATTGATCGGGCGATTGCCGGTTTTTTTACCTTCCGAAGCGGGTGATGCTCGCTTTTGGGGGTTCATTTCGGTCGTGATTGAGATGGATAAACTGATCGCCAGCACAGAAGTACCCTTACTTAGTCAACGGGGTTATGAGTATCAGATCTGGCGACGACAGCCTCATGATGGCGAAGTGCAGGTCATCCATCGCAGCGAAGGTTACGGCGGCAACCCTGCAGTCAGCCATCGGTTCTCTTTGCCTAACACTGAGTGGTATTTTGACCTGAAGCAGACAGGCAATTCCAATCCAATACTGCACCACGGGCGCTATCTTGTCGGATTTATTCTCAGCCTGATGCTGACGATCCTGATCCGCATGCTGGCGACTAACTGGGGACAAAAAAAGCAGTTGCACAACCTGGTGAAAGAACGCACCCGCGAACTGGCCGAAACAGAGCAGGATTTGAAACGTGCTCAGGCAATTTCACATACTGGCAACTGGAGTGCACCGTTGTCGGGTGCGTACTTTAAAGGTTCGGAGGAAGCTTTTCGTATTTGGAGACTGGATCCGGGAGCCTCAGTCAACAAAGAAACTTTGCTCAGTAAGGTGCATGTGGACGACAGATCCAAAGTGGCTGAGTGCTGGCAGAGAGCATGCGCTGGCGAAGCTGCGTCTGCTGAATATCGCTTAATGTTCGACGACGAAGTACGCTGGGTTCACTCCGAACTCACATATGAAATTCACTCTGCTGACGGCCCGCGACTAATTGGCACAACACAAGACATCACAAACCGTAAGCGTGTCGAAAATGACTTACGTATCGCAGCGATCGCATTTGAAGGCCAGGAAGGTATTGTGATTACAGATGAGCAGCGCCGCATCTTACGAATCAACCAGGCATTCACCCGTATAACAGGATATTCACGCGAAGAGGCTGTAGGTAAAACAACCAACTTGCTGAAATCCGGTATTCATGGCAGCAGCTTCTACAAAGACATGGCGGAGCAACTGGAATCCAAAGGTGTCTGGCAAGGTGAAATCTGGAACCGCAGAAAAAATGGCGAAATTTATCCTGAATGGCTGACAATTACCGCCATCCGTTCAGAATCAGGAGATGTCGTCAACTATGTCGGCACGATGCTCGACATTACCCAAAGAAAAGCCACCGAAGCCAAACTGGAACATCTGGCATTCCATGACCCGTTGACTGGCCTCGCAAACCGGCGTTTGTTACTCAATCGCTTGCAACATGCAATGGTCAGCAATACCCGCAGCAACCGCTTCGGCGCAATTCTATTCCTTGACCTAGATAATTTCAAAACAATTAATGACACCAGCGGACATGGCAAGGGTGATCTGATCTTACAGCACGTTGCTAAAAGATTGCAGGCAAGAACAGGCAAAGGCGACACACTGGCACGCATTGGCGGAGATGAATTTGCGCTGATAATTGAAGACCTCAGCGATCAGATACGTGACTCGGTGATCGAAGTAAAATCAATTGCCAATCAGATTCTGGAAGAAATAAAAAAACCATTCAGTATCGAAGGGCAGCATTTCCATACGACAGCAAGCCTCGGCATCGAGCTGTTCGGAGCAAGCCACACATCTGCAGAAGAATTACTCAGGCAGGTCGAAGTTGCGATGTACGAAGCAAAATCTGCAGGCGGCGACAATGCCTGCTTCTTTGACCCCGCGATGCTGAACATTATTGCAGCACGTGCCGAAATGGAGGCAGATCTTCGAAACGGTTTGCGCCAGCATGAATTCAGACTGTTTTACCAGCCACAAGTTAACAGCACTGGCAAATGGCTTGGTGCTGAAGCTCTGCTGCGCTGGCAACATCCGCAAAAAGGGATGGTGTCCCCTGCTGAATTTATTCCACTTGCGGAAGAAACCGGCCTGATTGTACCAATCGGAAAATGGGTACTGCATCAGGCATGCGCACAACTGGCTCTGTGGCAGGCAGATCCGGCATATGCATCCATGACCATGTCAGTGAACGTCAGCGCAAAACAATTCCGTCAGGATGATTTTGTCGATACCGTGCTTGAAGCGGTCACGCAACACCATGTTCAGCCGGGCAGCCTGAAACTGGAGCTCACTGAAAGTCTACTGCTGGACAATATTGAACAAACCATTACCCGGATGCACATCCTGCGTTCCTATGGCATTTGCTTCTCACTGGATGACTTCGGAACTGGCTACTCCTCCCTGACTTATCTGAAACGTTTGCCGCTGGAACAATTAAAGATTGACCAGTCTTTTGTGCGCGACATTCTGGTCAGCCCAAGTGATGCCGCGATTGTGCGGACCATTGTCGGTCTTGGTAAAAGCCTGGGTCTGTCCGTTATCGCAGAAGGTGTCGAGCAGGAATCTCAGCGCAGCTTTTTACAAACGCTGGATTGTCATGCTTATCAGGGATATTTGTTTGGCAAACCATCTGCTACACTCAGCCTGCCACAACGCGGAAACAGTAACGCAGAATTGCATGCCTGATGCCTGAAAAGGCTGTACCAGCGATACGTTTCCTGACTTAACTGTGCTATTTTTCGCCGAATCTCCAGATGGAAACGAATATGTCCGCTCAGCAAATTTTAAGCCGTGCAGCAGCACGTGCAACTGACCAGCAGTTACCTTATGCAGGTGCCGTTACACCTGAAGAAGCATGGAATTTATTACAACTTGATCCTGCCGTGATACTGATTGATGTCCGTACACAGGCTGAACGCGACTGGGTCGGTAAAGTCAGTCTCCCGGAGAATCAGCA
Source organism: Cognatundibacterium luofuense (assembly GCF_018139685.1). Taxonomy (GTDB): domain Bacteria; phylum Pseudomonadota; class Gammaproteobacteria; order Burkholderiales; family Burkholderiaceae_D; genus Undibacterium; species Undibacterium luofuense. The sequence goes on along the minus strand of NZ_JAGSPN010000008.1, from coordinate 182,090 downwards.
CGCTGCTGTGCAGTGGAATTTGTACCCGGGCGGAACGCCGAATCCGGATTTTCTGACGCAACTGAACAGTATCGTTCCGGACAAAGATTGCCGGATAGTGTTTTTGTGCCGCTCCGGCGTACGCTCACGCCATGCAGCAAAAGCTGCAACGGAAGCTGGCTATACGCAGTGTTTTGATATTCTGGAAGGTTTTGAAGGCGATAAGAATACTGCCGGTCACCGTAAATCAGTCGGTGGATGGTGCTTCCGTCAATTACCCTGGATGGGTGCATAAGGAAGTTTGATGTAAAAGCTGCGCAACAGCTCTTCCTTTTTTCACCATCCTTTGCTATAGTCTTGGTCTTCGCTGAACGCGAAAGAATGTCTGGAGAGGTGGATGAGTGGTTTAAGTCACACGCCTGGAAAGCGTGCGTAGGTTAATCCCTACCGGGGGTTCGAATCCCCCCTTCTCCGCCAGAATAAAAAAAGCCCGCCGTGAAAACAGCGGGCTTTTTGTTTTATCTTCCCGTACTTCTGATCACCACATCCTTCGAACAGATTAACGCCTGTTTATCTGCTCAGTCTGCATTACATCCTTGATTTTTTACGCCCTGTCGCATTCCCGTTGAGCGCCCCTTACGGGCGCATTATTCTGTACTCATGCACACGGGATGCTGACAACAAAGACACTTCACAAGGAGAACATCATGCGTATTCAAAAAACTGCCGCGATTGCCATACTGACACTACTGCTGATTGCAGGTCTTGCCTGGCAATTTTCGCCGGATGCACATGTCGTGGTGAATGATCATGAAATCGGCGGTCTGTTCGGAATTTCCTTACTGGCTGGCGGACTCGGAATCGGTGTACTGGCCACTGTTTTTGCGCTGGCTTGCACCGGTCTGGTAATCGCTGGCGTATCTGCGCTGATGGTCGTGGTTGCAGGCCTGGTCGTTGCATCACTGTTTATTTCCTTATTGCCACTGGCACTGCCCTTCCTTCTGCTTGCCGGGATCGTTTATCTGATTGCACGCCCATCCCGCCGTACAGCGTAAGCATGACTCCCCCCTGCATTGAACGTTGCTGACGTACAATGCAGGGCATTAAGGAGTCGCATCACATGAAATCCCCAGAGATTCGCAAAGAACTTTCAGAATTAACGCTGCATAAACGCGGCATCCGCCTGAACCTGCAATTACCGACGATAGAGTCCGAAGATGAAATCCGGCTTCGCAGTGTCGAAGAAGTTCATCAGCGCCTGCTGGCACTCGCCGGCATTTGTGTTTATCCGCAACACAACACTAACTCCGTACAATCGATTTTCAGCAAACAAGAACAGGCTTTGCTGAATGGCGATCTGGATGAACAAAGTGCACAGGCACTGCAACAAAACGCACGCCATGCACTGTGTTTTCTGATGTGGGCAGCCGGACTGGAAAGCAAAGCCGGCATGCCGGATCAGCACAGTGGACAGCCGGATCTCGAAAAAATTGCAACGGCCAGCGATAACAGGATATTGCGTCTGCGAAGCAAAACGGAATTACTGGACTGGGCCGACTTACTCTACCGTTTCCACTGGGCTGTACGCCATGCACATCTGCAAAACAGACCTGTCCCTGGCCGGCTGGATGCCGTCGCCGTCGAGGCCTGGCATCGCGTTGCCAACTGGCTGATTTGCTACGAAGACGAAGTCGACTGGGACCTGGTCAGCACAGAAACTGCCGGCTGATCATGTGCGTCAATTACACGCCCAGCAACCGCAACACACTGGAAAAGCATTTCGCTGTCAACACAGAAGGTTTGCCGGAATGGAAGCCGGAAGTCTGGCAGGACTACGCTGCCCCTGTCATCAAACCTGACCACACTGGCGAGCGTGAAGTGGTGCTCGCCGGATTCGGGCTGATTGCAAGGTCAGAATTTCCACCGGGGCGCAAACCATTCAGTACGATGAATGCACGCGCAGAAACAATTGCCACCTTACCCAGCTTTTCAAAACACTGGCAGCGGCAGCAACGCTGCCTGGTTCCTATGCAGTATTTCTGCGAACCCTGCTATGAAAACGGGCGGGCGCAACGCTGGAAAATCGGAACCACGAATGGTAAGGATTTTGCGGTCGCCGGACTCTACCGAAGCCGACGAAATCCGGACGGCAGCATCGTACACAGCTTCACTCAAATCACGGTGAATGCAGATCAGCATCCTCTGATGTCACGCTTTCATCCTCCGGGTGATGAAAAACGCTCACTGGTCGTTATTCCGGCAACAGACTACGATACATGGCTGAATCATCCCGACCCGCAGTTAGCTGCCGCAATGCTGCGATTACCGGATGCGGAATTGCTGCAGGCAGAGCCTGTCGATAAGACACCGGAACCGCAACTCAGTTTATTCTGAAGACAACCAGCCCGCAGAAACCGCCATGCGGACTGAGATGAATATCTGCCTTAACTTTCTGACAGTTTCGCAAACCATTGTTACTTTCACGAAATTAATTGCCTTAAAGCAATTTACCCGACTTTTACTTCCGCTGTGTGCGGACTACAATGACGAAAGAACCGGAAACACTCAGGAAATCATCATGAAACGCCGTTTATTTCGCCCAGCTTTACTGATAGGCAGCCTGCTCATCGCAGGCACAGGATTGCACATTGCTCACGCAAACGTCTTTGAAAATGCAGTCAGCGCCTACGAAAATGAAGAATATGCCGAAGCAATTGAATCTTTCCGCGAAGCTGCGGAAGACGGAAATGCGGATGCCCAATTCAATCTGGGCCTGATGTACCTGAAAGGTGAAGGCGTGGATGAAGACTACGCGCAGGCGCTTGAATGGTTCACCAAATCTGCCGAACAGGGCAACGTCCGCGCCGAAACCAATCTGGCGCGTATGTACGCCAAAGGCAAGGGCGTCACACCGGATTACGGTACTGCGGTCATTTGGTTCAGGAAAGCTGCTGATCAGGGCTATCCGGACGCGCAATACAGCCTCGGTGTTCTGTATGTCACCGGCAATGCCGTTCCGCTCAATTACAAACAGGCGCAGGATCTGTTCCAGAAAGCCGCAGATCAGGGCAATGCCAGCGCCCAGTATCAACTGGGGCTGATGTATTTCAAGGGTAAAGGCATAAAGCCCGATCTGGTTGAAGGCTATAAATGGATGGTGCTGGCCGGTGAATACGATGATGCCGCTGTATACCGCGAATACGCTGAAAAGCAGTTAAGTGAAGAGCAGATCGAAAAAGCGAAGGCGCTGGCGGAAGAATGGCAATCGGAGTTCGATGCCAGCGCACAGCAAACCTGACCCCCTCCTTCCGCTGCACAGCAACCCGCCCTTCAGGCGGGTTGTTTCATTTCAGACAAACAGAGCCGTGCAAGCGGTAACCCGATGCCCGGCCTGCGCCGGATTTATGCAATTCACATGCAAAATGCGGACTCCGGCACAGAAAAAGCGACTTTTTCACGGACGTCCGCGAATTTGCTCGCTGAGCGGGCAGGTGTTTTTTGAGGCCATGCGGAGTTCTGCACAGCCCCCCTCCGCTCCCCGCAACAAATCTGCCATTGCACTTTGCACCGATTCATTTGTGCATTCATAGCACAGTATGCGTGCCCTTACCCGCACCGATGTTCAACGCACACCGCTAGCTGCGGGCGCTCAAATCCCGATCAGTACGTGCGTTCAAAAAACACTGTAAAAAAACCACTAAATGATGCGCCCTCAAAGTTGCCAGGCACATAAAGTGCAACAAAATTTTCGGGTAGCATTTTGCGGCGAATGTCACAGAAAAACCCGCCGCTTGCAACAATTGTCATTTTTCAAATATTAAAGAAATAAATGATGCACAGTCGCCGCTTCAGATCCCGCAACACCCTGAAAATAAGTCGCTGCAAATGACAAACCGGGTGTCACAATTATTACGTTTACTTAAATTCGCTCAATCAATGTTGCAATCAAATTATCTTGTTTCCCTAAAGTTGGAGCCGGGAACTCACCCACATTCAACCAAGGAGATTTCGATGCAAGAATTGAAAATTGACGAATTAGAACAAATTCACGGTGGCGACGGCGTTATGACCGTATCGGGCGTGCTGGTCGGCATTGCTGCCGGTGCGCTAGTCATCGGCACTGGCGGCGGCATTCTGGTTGGCGCTGTGCTGGGTGGTGCAATCTGGGGCGGAGGTTCGGCAATTCTGGAATACAGGGGAAAAAGCGGCACACCAGGGCAACCCTGAACCTGTTAATTGAAACTTATCTGGCAAGACAGTCTGTATATATTACGGATTGTCTTGCAGCCTACCGATGCAGAAAATGGAAAACCCAATCTATACGCGATTAAGCATGGCAGCAATGTGGCTGGGTGTACTTTTTGTGATACCAAATAAGTGCTGGCAAATTGCTGATCACGAACCCATGATCGCTGATTACCTGGAGCTCGTGTTCTACATTTATGTCAGCATCGGCAATTACATTCTTGGCTACAGGCTTTACTCTCCGCCCGACTGGTCAAGGTACCTGATTCCTCAAAAATGGATTACTGAATGGCGTTACTTATCTGAAACCCATCCGGATCAGACTCGGGACAACCATCGCAAACTTCGCCTGCTGATCGCCGGCACAGCCATCATGACTATTTTGCTGTTAGCGGTTGTGCATGAAAAGCTCTGATATCAATGGATGTTTCTTTTTTATCGTTGGCGCAGTTGATTGAAATATGAAATTCATCAACCTGCGTAAATACCCAAAAGAAGCGTTTTCTACCTCTCAGAAAATTCAGAATGAATCGGCCAGTATTGCTGACCAGATCAACACCGAGGCCGATCTGAATGAGGCATACAAATCTATCGAAAAAATCAGCTTCCGAATGGATTTGTACATCCCGCCGGTTTTGCTGGCGCTCTGGATCTGGCTGGCATTTCCGAATCTCGAAGCCTGGCCATATTTGCTACCCACACTCAATCATTTTTTCAGCCACCCTCCGGCAATATTTGGCGGGCCGGGTTTACTACAATTCACTCTGCAAGCGCTGTTTTCATGCCTTCTGGCAATATTCTTTATCTTTCCGATTGTTGCTGCGCATGAATTACTGCATTTACTCGCGCTGCCGCACAAAATTTTCCACCCGCAAACAAAGCTACTTTACTGGTTCAAAAAAACCGGACCGCAATTTGCCATCAAGGTCGGTGGCAGTGTTACGCGCGAGCAATGGATCTGGATCAGCCTGTTCCCGCTGCTCATACTGAGCGTACTGCCCTTCGTATTACTGGTATGCGGTGTGCGACTGGATCTGACATTTGGTGCCGTCGCAGCAGCAAATGCGGGACTATCGTCACTGGATATACTGAAAAGTTACGCGCAATGGAAATATCGTCAGCGCGGAGAACGTATTCATATCAGTGACTGAATACACGCTCGCCTGCCACGGCAATGAGTTCAGGCCGGAAAATATGCAATTCACATGCAAAATGCGGACTCCGGCACAGAAAAAGCTACTTTTTCACGGACGTCCGCGAATTTACTGGCTGAGCGGGCAGGTGTTTTTTGAGGCCATGCGGAGTTCTGCACAGGTACAGCGGCTGGCAGGCGCTGCTGGCCTGCCATTTGTCGTGGCGTAACTTCTGTTTGAGAGCGGGGATCAGTCCTGCAGACGGCGTAATGCATCCCACAATGGCTGACAGGCATCGGCGACACGGTTGATGCTGGCTTCACGTAAAGCTGCCAGATCCAGCATTTGCGGTGCTTCCAGCCCCGCCCATGCCAGAATGGCCTGACAAGCCTGGGGATGATCGAATAAGCCATGCAGATAGGTTCCCATGACTTGCTGATCGGCGGATACCGCACCATCCGGCACACCGTCCAGCATCAGCGCAGCAGCGCAGTCCGGCGCGCGTTCTGAAACGCCCATATGGATTTCATAGCCCTCTGCAGCTGCCTGCGTACCGAACAGCGTATGTCCCTGCACGCGGCGCAATTGCTTGTGCTGCTCCAGTCTTGTGCTGACCGGCAGCAAGCCGAATCCGGCCAGCGTCTGACCGGCACTGCCTTCCACACCGAAAGGATCGCTGATTTGCTGTCCGAGCATCTGAAACCCACCGCAAATGCCGATGACTTTGCCGCCGTAACGCAAATGCTTATGCAGCGCGGCTTCCCAGCCCTGCTCGCGCAGAAATGCCAGATCAGCCATCGTATTTTTGCTGCCGGGCAGGACGATCAGATCAGCAGGCGGAATTGCCTGCCCCGGCCCGACCAGATGCAAATCCACATCCGGATGGGCGCGCAGCACATCAAAATCGGTGTGATTAGAAATACGCGGGATCACCGGCACCACGATACGGAAACGGCCTTTGCCTTCCTGCTGTGTCAGCACCGCATCTTCTGCATCCAGCTGTAAGCCGTGCAGATAAGGCAGCACCGCCAGTACCGGCTTACCGGTTTTCTGTTCCAGCCACTCCAGCCCCGGCTCCAGCAAGCGGATATCGCCGCGAAAACGGTTAATCACAAAGCCGACAATGCGCTGTTGCTCGCTTTCCGACAAGCAAGCCAGCGTGCCGACGAAGTGCGCAAACACGCCACCGCGATCAATATCAGCAACCAGAATCACCGGACAATCTACCGCTTCGGCAAAACCCATGTTCGCGATATCGCGTTCACGCAGATTCACTTCGGCCGGACTGCCGGCACCTTCCACCATCACCAGTGCGTACTGATCGCGCAGCCGCTGATACGATTCCAGTACGGCAGACATCGCTATCGTTTTGTACTGATGATAGTCACGCGCATTCATATCGGCGCGCACTTTGCCATGTACCACGACTTGCGCACCGGTATCGCTGGAAGGTTTCAGCAATACCGGATTCATATCGGTATGCGGCTCCAGTCCGGCAGCCTGCGCCTGCAAGGCCTGCGCACGGCCTATCTCGCCGCCATCGACAGTAACGGCGCTGTTCAGCGCCATATTTTGCGGTTTCATCGGCACGACACGGATACCGTCGCGCTGTGCCAGACGGCAAAGCGCTGCGACCACCGTACTTTTTCCGGCGTCCGATGTTGTGCCCTGCACCATCAGCGTATGAAACTGCATCCTGATTTCCTTTTATTTCTGTGTGTCTGCCATGCTGAAGTGCTTACTGCTGTTGCTGCCAGCCCGAAATCAGCACTTGCAATTGCAATAAACCGTGCTGGATTGCGGCGGGTCCCGGCGACAGAATATCCGGCGATTTGATTTCAAATACCTGCCCGTGCTGTACCGCCGGAATCTGCGCCCAGCCCTCGCGCTGCATCAGTTGATCCGGCTGAAATTTCTTACCGCACCAGGAACCGATGATGATGTCTGGCGCACGCCGCACCACTTCCAGCGGATCGGCAATAATGCGTTCGCGACCGGAATAACAGTTTGCCAGTTCAGGGAAAATATCATCACCACCGGCAATGCGTATCAGTTCCGATACCCAGCCTATGCCGGACATCAGCGGCTCATTCCACTCTTCAAAGTACACACGCGGACGACGTGTCCATTGCTGACTTTGCGCCTTTACCGCCTGTACCGTCTGCTGCAGTGTAACCGTCAGTTGCGCTGCCTCGGCAACGCGCTCAGTCAGCAAACCCACTGTTGCAATCATCTTGTAGATGCCATCAACGCTGTGCTGATTGAAGCAATGCACTTCCACACCGGCGCTGATTAATTCTTTGCACAAATCAGCCTGCATATTCGAATACGCCAGCACCAGATCCGGCTTCACCGCCAGAATGCGTTCCAGCTTCGCCGAAGAAAATCCGCTGATTTTGACTTTTTCATCTCTGGCGCGGGCCGGACGCACGGTATAGCCGGAAATACCGGCGATCAGATCTTCTGCGCCGATGGCGTACATGACTTCGACGGCTTCTGTGCTCAGACAGGCGATACGCTGATACTGCGACATCGTGCTTACCTTTTTCTTAATGTAAATATTTATTTTGATGCAGGACGTTTCTGGCGTACCTGATCCAGTGCTTCACAGACTTGCTTCGCACCTTCGATAATGCGCGGCCCCGGACGATTCATTAAATCGCCATCCAGTGCAATCAGATTGCCGGCACGTACCGCATGCAGCGTCGTGAACGGTTTCCACAATTCAAACTGACTGTCTTTATGACGCATTTCACCGGTCAGTATCAGTTCAGGGTTTTCTTTAACCACCGCTTCGATATTCACTACCGGCGCTGCCGCTTCCAGTGAAGCAAATACATTCTGCGCACCGCAATGGCGGAATACATCATTAATAATGTGCTTACCGTTCAGCGTATACAAAGGTTTGTTCCAGACCTGATAAAACGTCCGCACCACCGGCCTTTGCGCATATTTTTGCTGCAGCTGGCTGATCTGTTGCTGAAACTCTTTCGCTGCCGGTTCGGCACGCGCTTCGCTGCCGGTCAGTTGCCCCAGCTTACGCAGCGCCAGTGGAATATCGTCCAGCTTATGCGGTTCACTGAAGAAAAACGGTACGCCTGCCTGCCGCAGCTTATCCAGCTGACGGTCAAAACTGCCATGCATCCAGACCACCACCAGATCCGGCTTCATCGCAATGACACGCTCCAGATCAATCTGGCGCAAATCACCGATACGCGGAATTTGTTTGGCGGCTTCCGGAAAGTCACTGTATTTCACCGTCGCGACGATTTTGTCGCCGGCACCGGCGGCAAACAGTAATTCCGTCACATGCGGCGACAAACTCACCACGCGTTGCGCTGGACGCGCCAGCGTCAGCGTCTGGCCCAGATCGTCGGTGACGGAAATATTGCCAGCAGCGACGGCAACGGTGTTCAGCGTACCCAGTGCCAGTAAAGCGGTGGTTACGAATACTTTTTTCATCATGATTCCTGTGGTTTCCATTGTTGGCAGGCTTGTTCGAATCGTTGCCAGTCAGCTTCTGACGCAGGTAAGCCAAAGCGTAATCCGTGCGCACTCCATGCCGAGGCATCAAAGCGCCTGACCCAGACACCCTGATGCGCAAAATGCTCCCACAAGGCATCGGTTTGTTGATGCAAATGCTGGTGACTGCACCACTGAAATAAATCCGTGCCCTGACTGAGCCAGCCGCTCGCTGCCAGTACGTTTCGTAAACGCTGACCTTGCTGACGCAAAACATGCCGGTTTTTCTGCTGCCATGCGATGTCGCTGAGCGCCTGCTGTGCAATAGTTTGCGCAGGACCACTGACGGCCCACGGCCCCAGCCAGGCACTGAGCTGCGCCAGCAAATTTGCAGATGCGCCGGCAAAACCAAGCCGCAATCCCGCCAGTCCGAAAAATTTACCCACCGAGCGCAACACCCATAAACCGGGCAAGTCACTGTGGGAGGAGATACTGAGTTCCGGTACGGTGTCGCCGAATGCTTCGTCCACGATCAGCCAGCCGCCGCGTGCAGCCAGTTGTTCACGCCAGGCTAACAGCGTAGCGGGCGCAATGGTTTCGCCTGTCGGATTATTCGGATTGACCACCACCATTACATCGACGTGCGGCAGATGCTGCTCCAGTTCCGTATAGCTTGCGCGTATCACATCATGTCCCGCCTGCTGCCATTGCCATGCGTGCTCCGCATAGGAAGGGCCGCACACACAAACCCGGCTGTGCGGGCGCAAGCGTGGCAGAGCCTGAATCGCGGCCTGAGTGCCGGCAACCGCTACGCAGGCCGGAAAGCCGTAATACGCGGCTGCAGCCTGTTCCAGTTCTTTCGATATTTCCGGCAAACGATGCCAGGCCATATCCGGCAAAGCCGGTACCGGATAATGCGCAGGATTGATGCCGGTAGATAAATCCACCCACTGTTCACGCGGACGGCCGTAATAAGCCACCGCATCATTCAGATTGCCGCCATGTTCAGGCATTTCCTATTCCCTTCCAGATCAGCGAAATACTCAGTAACACGGCAATCCACAGCCATGTCGTGCGCCAGACCAGTTGCCAGGCGCGCTGAATATCTGACGGTATCGCAGCCCGCCCCTCACCCAGCGGCGGACGGACTTCATCCACACCGTCGTAGCGTGCGCTGCGGCCAAGCGCAATTGCCAGCGCACCGGCACCGCTGGACATGACCGGCCCGGCATTCGGGCTCGGCCAGCCCGGCGCCTGCGTGCGCCAGCACTGCCATGCGAGTTTGCTGTTACCCAGCAAGGCATAACTGATTGCCGTTAAACGAGCGGGAACAAAATTCAGGACATCATCGATCCGCGCGGCAGCCCAGCCAAACTGCAGAAACCGGGTATTTTTATAACCCCACATCGCATCAAGGGTATTGGACAAGCGATACAGCACCGCACCGGGGCCACCGGCGAGTGCAAACCAGAACAGCGTGCCGAACACCGCATCACAACCATTTTCCAGCACCGATTCCACACTGGCTTTGGCCAGATACGACGCATCGCCGTGTTCCGTATCGCGGCTGACGATGTATGAGGTTAAGCGTCTCGCCTGCGGCAAATCACCCTGTTCTAACGCAGTCTGGATCGGCAAATTGTGTTCGCGCAGACTGCGCAAACCGATGCAGGCGTACAACAACACACAATGCAGTGCTGCTGCCAGCCAGACGCTGAAATATGCCGCCAGCACAATCAGTGCCTGACTCAGCATCACCAGCGGCAATACCGCCAGCATCCATGCCAGTACGCCTTCAGCTTTACCGGCAACTGCATGATTACTTTTCTGCTCTATCCATCCGGCAAGACGCCCAAAGCCAACCAGCGGATGCCAGCGCCGTGGTTCGCCCAGCGCCAGATCCAGCAGAACGCCTCCCAGCACCAAAGTACCGGTACTGATCAGCCAGATCATTGGCTCACTCCCGGTTTCAGTGACAAGGGCAAACCGGCAACCACCAGTGTGACTTGTTGCGCGACTTTTGCGACGGCCTGATTCAGACGTCCGGCTTCATCCGCATACCAGCGCGTCACCGCACCCATAGGAATAATGCCCAGCCCGACTTCATTCGACACCAGTGTGACATCGGCGCTGCTGACAGCAAGTTGCTGCAGTAAGGCAGCACGCTGTTCGGCCACCATTGCCGGCGGCGTGATCAGTCCGGTTTCCGGAAAATCCTGATCACCGGAAAACAGTAAGTTCGACAACCATACCGTCAGGCAATCGACCAGTATCCAGTACTGCGCCTGATCCCATTGCTGCAATGCTGCAGCAAGTTGCAAAGGACTTTCCACTGTCACCCAGTGCGCAGGACGCTGTTGCCGGTGTAATGCCACACGGCGCTGCATTTCTGCATCATTACCGGCACTGGTGGCGATATAAATAATCTGCTGACCGGCTGCCTCGGCCTGCGCAGCCAGTTGCTCGGCATACGCACTTTTTCCGGAACGAGCACCACCTGTGATCAGATGGACTGTCACAGTGCTTCCCCGAGAAACAAAGCTGCAGCAGCGCGCGGACAGGACGGAAAGTACGCATGGAAATAACTGGCGCGCAGAGAAGCTTGCTGATATACCGCCTCGCCGGTTTTCTGGTCGCGGTGACGCACGGTATGCAACACAGCATCCATTGCCGTTTCTAAACGGGAATAATGAAAACTGTGCCCGCGTAATTCACCAAACGCCGTCGTCAGAAAATGCGGCCCCAGCGCGGCAAGCTTTTCCTGCATCACGGCAGTGCCTTGCAATACAGCAGCCATGTGATGCGTCACGCCAGCCTGATCCTGCAAGGCATCCGTCAGGGCCATCATGCCGCCACATTCCGCCCACACAGGTTTTCCGGCTGCCACGGCATCACTTACCGAAGCCAGCCAGACTGCATTTTCGGCAAGCACCGCAGCATGCAGTTCCGGATATCCGCCGGGCAAATACACCGCATCCGCACTGGCTGGCACCGCCTCATTTGCCAGCGGCGAAAAATAGCTCAATTGCGCCCCGAGTTGCTGCAGGCAATTCAGATTGGCCGGATACAGGAATGCAAACGCATCATCACGCGCCACTGCAATCGTCTTACCCTGCAGCAATGGCGGAACAGGTTCGGTTGCGACATCTGCAAATTCTGCTTCCGGCATGGCATCCATCACCGCCAGATCAAGCGCTAATGCATCCGCCATCTGATCTAACAGCGCATCCAGATGTTCGACTTCATCCGGCAACACCAGGCCCAGATGGCGTTCCGGCAGACTGAGTTTCTGGCGAATCAGGTAGCCAGCCAGCGGAATATCACGCATGGCTTCTTTTGCCATCGCAGCATGTCCTTCCGATGCAACCCGGTTCGCGATGACGCCAGCCAGACGTACGGGACCAAAATCGCGTAAGCCCATCGCGACTGCACCGACTGTTTGCGCCATCGCCGATGCATCCAGCACGGCCAGTACCGGTACGTCAAAAAAACGTGCCAGATCAGCAGAGGAAGGATTGCCGTCGTACAAGCCCATCACGCCTTCAATCAGAATAAAATCTGCTTCCTGCGCGGCCTGAGCCAGTTGCTGACGGCAAGCCTGCTCACCGGTCATCCACAAATCCAGCGAATACACAGCATGTCCGCTGGCGGCCTGCAGAATACGCGGATCAATAAAATCAGGACCTGTTTTAAAGACCCGCACAGTGCGTCCGCTCTGACGCAGTTTACGCGCCAGTGCCGCAGTCACGGTGGTTTTACCCTGACCGGATGCGACTGCAGACACCATCAGCACACGGGCGCGGCTTACCATTCCACACCTGCCTGCGCTGCAATGCCTTCTTTAAATGCATGTTTAATGACCTGCATTTCCGTCACCGTGTCTGCAATCTCGATCAGTTCCGGTGGTGCTCCACGCCCAGTCACCGCCACATGCTGCATTTCCGGACGGCCATCCAGATCCGCAATCACTTGCTGCAAATCCAGATACTGGTACTTCAGAGCGATATTCAGTTCATCCAGCACGACCAGACCGATCTCAGGATCCGTCAGAAAACGCTTTGCCTGCTCCCATGCCAGTGCCGCTTTCTCCATGTCGCGCTCGCGATTCTGGGTTTCCCAGGTATAGCCTTCTCCCATCGCATGGAACTGCACTTCATCCGGAAAGCGGCGCAGGAATTTTTCTTCGCCGGTCGACATTGCACCTTTAATGAATTGCACCACACCGACTTTCATACCATGCCCCAGCGCACGCATGACCATGCCAAACGCGCTGGAGCTTTTGCCTTTACCGTTTCCGGTATGCACTAACAACACGCCGGTCAGTCGTTGCGCCTGCTGAATTTTTTCATCGACGATTGCTTTTTTGCGTGCCATACGGCGCTGATGACGGGTCTGAATATCGTCTGCTGCCACTTCCGGTGTCGCTGCCGCGTTTTGTTCTTGCATCATTATTCTCTTCAGAAAATCAGGCAGGCAAAGCCTGCGGGATGAAAACGGTTAATCCTTCATGCGGAATCGCGCTGACAGGATGTCCGAGACAAGTGCTGAGCAAATCAGCGCGTAATACTTCATCAGCCGGGCCGGCAATCCAGCTGCCATCGCCCATCAGCAGCAATGCGTGAGTTGCCACACGGGCAGCCAGATTCAGATCATGGCTGACCATCAGCACACCCTTCTGCTGCTCTTTACATAAACGGGCCAGCAAAGACATCGCGCTGACCTGATGCGCCAGATCCAGTGCATTGGCCGGTTCATCCAGCAGCAACCAGCGCGCATCCTGCGCCAGCAAGGCCGCAATCGCCACACGCTGTCGCTCGCCGCCGGACAAACTGCGCACATCACGTTCCGCCAGCGCAGCGACATCCATTGCGGCCAGCGCCTGCATGGCCTGTTGAACATCGCTGTCCTGATCCCAGTAATGCGCATCGTGATACGGATGACGTGCACTGAGTACTGTATCCAGCGTGGTGTAACCGAATGCATCGGTGCGGCTCTGTGCCAGATACGCACGACGCGATGCCAGCTCGCGTAAAGACCAGTCCTGTAAGCGCTTGCCTTCCAGCAAAACATCACCGGTTTTAATGTCACGGATGCCGGCAAGCGTTTTCAGCAGCGTCGATTTACCTGCACCATTGCGTCCGATCAGGCACCAGCATTCGCCGGGATGCATTTCGAGATTTAAATTGCGTATTAATTCACGCTTCGGCGTGTGTACGCTTAAATGGCGGATCTGCATCAGCGTTTCCTTAACTGGTGTAACTGGATCAGGAATACCGGCACACCAATCAGCGCGGTAATCACACCAACCGGCAACTGCTGAGGCGCGACGACGGTACGCGCAATGGTATCCGCCATCACAATGAAACTGCCGCCAGCCAGCATAGATGCAGGAATCAATAAACGGTGATCCGGCCCCAGGGCAAAACGGCAGGCATGCGGCATGATCAGACCGACAAAGCCCACGCTGCCAGCATTCGATACAGCACTGGCAGTCAGCAGGGCTGCGCCTAAAAACAATAATTGACGCAGACGCCCGATATTCACGCCCAGCGTTGCCGCATGGTCAGCATGCATGGCGGCCAGATTAATAGCGCGCGCATTTTTCATGACCAGCACCGCAATGCTGATCAGAATCAGCCAGCTGCTGATGCCGGGTTTGACGTTGGATAAATCGCCTATCATCCAGAACACCATGCTGCGCAGGCGGCTGTCAGGTGCAATCGATAAGATCAGGGTAATGATGGCGCCGCAACCGGAGGCAATAATCACGCCGGTCAGCAACAGTAATTGCGCACTGCCATCGCTGCTGCCGTGACCTTTGAAATCACGGTAAGCGAGGCCAAACAAAATCAGGGCAACGGCGACTGCACCACCAAACGCGGCAACATCCACCATCCACATACTGCCGTATAACAAAATCATGCTCAGTGCGCCTACCGAGGCACCGCCGGAAATCCCCAGTACATAAGGATCGGCGAGCGGGTTACGCAATAAGGCTTGCATTAAGACGCCCGACAGAGCGAGCGTAGCACCGGTCAGAAAACCACCTGCGGCGCGCTGTATACGCAATTCCAGCAGTGTTCCGGCCAGTGTAGAAGGCTGCCCTTGCCATAATTCCGGCAAGGCATGCCATAAATCCTGCACCGGCAAGGGAACCGAGCCGGTGACGCAGGCGAACAGCAGACTCAGTATCGTCAGCAAAGCCAGCGCAGGTAAAGCAATACCTCCGCGCCAGCTGCGCATGGTGGCGGGTTGCGCCAGTCGTTGTTTGATGAATCCGGACATCTGCTCTTCCTGCGATTTTTATGACGTTCAGGCCCCGCAACGCAGAGCCTGAAATTAACGATTAATACCCGTACTGCACGCCAATAAACAGGCTGGAACCGGTTACGTTGTAGTTCTTCGCTGTTTCATAATCCTTGTTCAGGGCATTGTTCCAGCGCGCCAGAACACGGGTGTCCTTGTTAAGCTGAACGCTGGTGTACAGATTCAGCAAACTGTAACCACCGAGGGCATTTTTATTCGCCACGTCATCGTAACGACGACCGGAGAATACAGTTTCAACACCGGCTTTCCAGTTACCTTCGGTCCAGTCTGCAGACAGCGTACCGTGACGTTTTGCACGACGTGCCAGTTGCAGGCCGGTGGTATCGTCTTTCGGATCCTGGAAATCTGCGCTGGCTTTAATACCCAGTTGACCAAATTTCGTTGCGCCGGACAAAGTCAGACCCGAAATCGTGGCCTGATTAACGTTATATGCACAACCATATTTATTGGTTACAGGATCAACCGGACAGACTTTTGCCGTTACCAGCAAATCAGTCGCGCGGTTACGGAAATACACTGCGCTCAGTTCCAGATCGCCTCGCTGATACACAGCGCCAATCTCGGCATTTTTTGATTTTTCCGGACGGTTAGTCGCGATGCCATAACCCGGGTAATACAGTTCGTTAAAGGTCGGTGCGCGGAAGCTGGTGCCGTAACTGGCGTTCAGACGCAGCCCCTCGGCGAAACGGTAACCGTAAGCCAGATTACCGGTCGTGTTATTGCCATATACCGAGCTGCGGTCGTAACGGACTGCTGCGCTGGCCAGATGTGCATCCTGTTTCCACAGATAAGAACCAGCCAGCGAGTCGGTACGGCGTTTGCCGTTAATCGCTTTTGTCGTAGTCAGTACATTTTCTTCGCGACGCTCTGCGATCAGTTGCGCACTGTCTTTACCAAGCTGGAACTGGTTTTGCAAAGTGATGAAGTCCTGACGAGTATCGATCTGGCTCTTGCCATACGATGCGTCGGTATAGGTCTGATCACGCGATTGCGACAGCTGCAAATGCGTATTCCAGATGTCATTGACACGCATTTTTCCGAACACAGAAATCATTTCCTGATTCTGCACATTGCGGTCATCGTAAGACGGGCCGGAATCAAACTGCGCATTCAGGCGGCTGGTCATAAACTGCGCGCCGACTTCTGCCTGCTTGCCAAATTCGTAATTGGCACTGGCGCTGAAGCTATCCAGTTTGTAGCCATCTTTATCTGCGTTGTAGCTGTACGGACCTGCGCCCGGACGGGTAACAGAAAAACCTTCAGCTTCCTGATGCCCGGCTTTGATCGAAAAGCTCAGTTCTTTGTTGACTGAACCTGATACGCCGCCGTTCAGTTCGCGCGTGCCGTAACTGCCGATACCTGCAGACACCACAGAGCGTACCGCGCCTTTTTGTTTTTTCGTGAAAATCTGAATCACGCCGCCCACTGCATCGGCACCATACATACTGGACAACGGGCCATAGACAATTTCAATATGATCGATCTGATCCAGCGGCAGCGTTGCCCAGCTGGCACCACCGGTTGTTGACGACCCGACGCGTACACCATCCACCAGCACGACGTTTTGTACACTGTTGCTGCCACGGATAAAGACCGAAGTATTCGAGCCGGCACCGCCGTTACGGGCGATTTCGATACCGTGTTGTTGTTGCAGTAAATCGGCAACCGATACCGCGCCGGAGTTAGCAATATCTTCCGCGCTGATCACATTGATATCTGCCAGCACATCAGCAGGTGCCTGTGCCTGACGGGCAGCAGTCACAACAACAGCAGCGGCTTCCGGAACAGGATTAGCGGCAGCAAAGGCGGAAGAAACAGGAAATGCAGCAGCGAGCGCCGCGGCCAGAGCGATAGGTGTGAATTGAAATGTCATGATAACTGGAAAGTAAACCTCGGCCTGCAGCATCCCCGCTGCGTGCCTGAAACACTGATACGCTGGACGGGAAGACTGACTGAACCGGGTTCAGGGCGTGACCGCACCGGAGACGATGCGCACCGCAGTCTACGAAATCCCCCGTTCGTATCACTTCTGGGTTGTCTGGCCGGTATCCGGGCTGACAGATATCACCGGTGAGCCTTCCCATGTTGAAACAACACAGTGGCATGTGACCGGCTGGCAGCAATTGCTGCAATCTGTACACCGTTGCGGGGGCAGCACAGTTTTGCCTTAGCGGCATCCTGTTTCCCGTTTAACCGCGTTGACGAAAGTCTCCGCGAGCACCAAAACCCCGCCATTGTATAGACAGTGACGGTGTGCAGCAACCGATTATAAGTTTGATAAATAAGCTTACCCGGGTTTTCTTGCCGGGCGACAAGAATCAGGCAATTTGCTTATCAGCTTTGGCCATCCAGGCCCGCACCAGTTCAGCGTGTAATTCAGACATAGCACTGAGCTGAATACCGGCACGGTAAGCACCTTCACTGAGAATCACGTGACGAATTTCCCCGGTGCAGCTGACGCGGTGAATGGAGCGGGGATCGTTAATGCCGGGGATCTCTATCATCATCGGATAGCTGCGTCCCTTATGCAGCATTTCATCACTGACCAGCGCCAGCCCTTCAATCGAAATATTCTGAGCACGGCACAAAAGCAAACGTCCGTCAGGCAGGCGGATGCCACAACGCCAGCTGACCCAGATACGCGGGTTGCGCCTTTGTTCGACCATGAATACCTCCGGAACGAGGATTATTGTTGTTGACCCGGGAACGCTCAGGACAGGCTGATGCAAAACGATGAGACTGAACCGTAGGCCGGTGCAACGCTGGTTTGCGCGGCAATTGCGGTGGCTTCCGGCGCATCATGCTGCCATACCGACAACAAGCGTATCACACCTGCATGCGTGATCAGCAAAACCGGTTCGCCGGACGGCGGTAATTCAGTTAAAAATGTTTTCAGGCGTTGCACAATCATCATCAGGCTTTCTTTCCCACCCGGACGATAGTGCACAGGATCGGCGGCCCAGGCATCCAGCCCCGCGCGCGGAACCGTATCCCAGGCGCACATTTCCCAGTCACCGAAATCCCATTCTCTGAGGCGCGGATCAGTCTGAAAACCGGGGTTGATCTGCACCGCCAGCGAAGCGCAGCGCCGTAAAGGGCTGCTGAACACCGGCCAGTTTTCTTCCCTCGCCTGCGCCAGCAAAGCAGCGTGCTGCGTCAGTACTGCATCGTTAGCACCGGGCACCAGCGCCAGATCGGTATTGCCGTAACACAAGCCGGCAGCTACATCCGGCACACCGTGGCGGATTGCAAATACATGCCGTTGCTGTTGTGATGCAGCTACTGTCATGCGCCCGCGACAACCGGACTGGCCAGCAGGCCGAGGTAAAACGCGACTTCAGTGACTTGCTGTACCGCACCAAGGCAATCACCGGTGAAACCGCCAATCTTACGCATAAACATTCTGGCCATGATGAAGGTGGCAAACACCATCAGCAACACTGCAGGCAACAGACGATCCAGCAATAAGGGTTGCCACAGTATCAGCAATCCGGCAGGAGCAATCACGGTTAAGCAGGCAATGCCGAATTCATTCGAACTCATACGTTCTGCCAGCGGCTTGGCCTTGCCTTCCTCCCGCGCATAGCGCATCAGAAAAATCAGACTGCAGGACATCAGTCGCGACAAAGGATGAGCCAGCAGTAAAGCAGGAACCGCCAGCACCAGCGGCGTGCTGAACAACAGTGCAAACTTCGTGGTCAGCATCAGGAAAATACCGATCGCACCGTAAGCACCGATGCGGGAATCTTTCATGATTTCCAGCACCCGCTGTGGCGTATAGCCACCACCGAAGCCATCGCAGACATCGGCAAAACCATCTTCATGGAAAGCGCCGGTCAGCAGAATGGTGGCAATCATGGACAGCAGAATCGCAATCACATTCACCCACCATTGCGCGGCAAAGCTGTACACGCCGGCAGCCACTGCGCCGACCAGCCAGCCAACCGCCGGAAAATAACGTGAACTTTGCTGCAGCCAGGCCGGTTGAAATCCTACCCATGCCGGTACCGGCACACGGGTAAAAAATTGCATCGCAATCAGAAACAAACGCAGCTGATGCAGCAGGTAACCGGCCATCTGACTCATACAGAACTCTTTTCGCTGACTTGTGCAGAACTGAATGTCGCCATCTCATTCAGGAAAGCGACAGCAGACTGCACCAGTGGCAATACCAGCGCTGCGCCCGTACCTTCGCCCAGACGCAACCCAAGCGACAACACAGGCTTCACGCCCAGCGCCTGCAACATGCGGGCATGTCCGCTTTCATCGGAGCAATGCGCAAATACGCAGTAATCCAGAATTGCCGGTGCCATACGCGCAGCCACCAGCAGTGCCGATGTCACGATGAAACCATCGATCAGTAATATGCGGCGCTGTGCCGCTGCTTCCAGCATCGCACCGACCATGGTGGCAATTTCAAAACCACCGTAGGTTGCCAGCACCGCAGCCGGATCATGCTGCGGGCCGTGTAAAGCCACGGCGCGGCGAATCACTTCTGCTTTATGTGCAATACCATCCGGCAGCAAGCCAGTACCGGCACCGACACATTGCTCCACCGGAATACCGGTCAGTACATGCATCAGCGCTGCCGCAGCGGTCGTATTGCCGATACCCATTTCGCCGAAACCGACAATATTGCCCGCGGTGGCACGCAAGGCTGCGCGGCCATTGTCAATTGCCTGCGCACAGGTCTCCGCAGTCATTGCCGCTTGCTGCGCAAAATTCGCAGTACCGTTTCCGGCTTTCATCGACAACAAACCTTCACGCGGGCCGAAATCATGGTTCACACCGGCGTCGATAATGTGCAATCCAATCTGATGCAGACGTGCAAACACATTAATGGCTGCACCACCGGCCAGAAAATTTTCCACCATTTGCCAGGTCACATCCTGCGGATAGGCAGAAACACCTTCAGCCACTACGCCGTGATCACCGGCAAAAATCAGAATCGCCGGTTGCGTCAGGCGTGGCGTGACACTTTCCTGTATCAGACCAATCTGCAGCGCCAGCGCCTCCAGTTGACCAAGACTACCGATAGGCTTGGTTTTGTCATTGATAGCGGCCTGCAGTTTGCCTGCCAGTGATTTGTTTTGCGTGGAAGCGATCATTGCATTCTCTTTACGATGTCGTTTAACCGGAAAAACCGGTCATGGATTCTGTATGTTGCTCAGTAATCTCAGTAATAAAACCGGTTAACCAGAATCACAGCCCAGGTTCCGATGGCGATCAGCAGGGTCAGCAGCACTGCTGCACTGCCATAATCTTTGGCGTTTTTGGATAAAGGATTGCGCTCCAGCGATACGCGGTCGACCACGGCTTCAATCGCGGAATTCAGCAATTCGACCACCAGCACTTGCAGCAATACCGCAATCATCAGCAATTTCTGATATGAAGACAACGGCAGCGCCAGCGCGATGATGATACCGACGACGACCAGCACCAGTTCCTGCCGGAATGCGTGTTCGGTGCGGCAAGCGGTGCGAATGCCGTCTATCGAGTAAAAAAAAGCTGAAAATATACGGCGTAAGCCGCTTTTACTCTTAAATTCGCTGACAGGTTGTTGCTGTTCACTCATAAAATTTCCTATCGTTATCCGGATCACGGTGTTGCTTCAAAGGCAGCACACAGCGTGCGCATTCTAAACCACATCTGCAGCACAGTTTGCAGTTTGCTGCAAAACAGGCGACCGAATCTGAAGCCGTGCTCGGGCAGATTTTGCAACAAAACGCGGAGAAACCCGCACGAACTTTTCACATTGTGATATAAAACAATTATTGCACTGCATCAGAGTTCCCATGAATAACGACGCTACACCCCAGGAAAAAACCTCGATTCAGGTGATCGAGCGTATGGTCTCGCTGCTGGATGTTCTGGCACGCCACCACGATCCGGTCAGTCTGAAACAACTGGCACAGGAAACCAGCCTGCATCCGTCCACCGCCCACCGCATTCTGAATGATCTGGTCGCCACCCGTTTTGTTGACCGCGCCGAAGCCGGTTATTACCAGTTGGGTATGCGTTTGCTGGAACTGGGCAATATCGTCAAAAGCCGTCTGGATGTGCGTGAAGTGGCACTGGAATTCATGCGTACCCTGCACCGCCAGACCAATCAGACTGTGAATTTGTCGGTACGTCAGGGCGATGAAATTGTGTATATCGACCGCGCTTACTCTGAGCGTTCCGGCATGCAGGTGGTACGCGCCATCGGTGGCCGCGCCCCCTTGCATCTGACTTCCACCGGCAAACTGTTTTTATCGGTCGATGAGCCACGTGCGATTCGCGCATATGCAACCCGCACCGGACTGGCTGGTCACAACAAAAATTCGATCACCGATCTGAATAAGCTGGAGCGCGAACTGTCCGAAGTGCGCAGCAAAGGCATCGCCCGCGACAATGAAGAGCTGGAACTGGGTGTGCGCTGTATGGCGGCCGGTATTTATGATGATTCCGGCAAGCTGATTGCCGGTTTATCGATTTCCGCACCGGCAGACCGTCTGCAGGAAGACTGGCTGGCCAATCTGACGGAAACCGCACGTCAGATCTCTTTATCGCTCGGTCATCAGCCAAAAGAAGCAAGCTGATTATCCTCAGGCACTGGTACGTCCGGTGCCTCACAAGGCGGCGTGTGAGATGCACTCCGCTCTGATCTCCCCCCTCATTTTCTGATTCAACGCCGGTCTGATCCGGCTGAACGGATGACACATTGTGCAGAAAACCGCATTTGCTTATCTGCAAGCGCCAGACTTTCTGCCGACGACCGTGATGGTGCTGTGCTCAACACCGCATTTCGCCCTTTTTTGGTGCATTTCTCTGTCCCCTAATGCCATTTGCACGAAGTGCAGTGTGTGTATCCGGCCACACCACCTTGCGCAACATCACCCCAGCATCACGGAATTTGTTATTTAATGAAAAACGCAGTTTCCCGGTTCTGATCTTTTGCTATAACGAAAGCACAAAAACGCGATCTTTCCGGATTACAACATTGATGGAGGGCGCACAAAACCATCGGAGACTTTCATCATGCGCCAGAACCTGCCGGTTACCCACCGGGAATACATCCTTGCCGACCACGAAACCATCGTGTCGAAAACCGATCTGCAAGGCAATATCACTTACGTCAACGACGAATTTATCCGCATCAGCGGCTTTGCCGAGGAGGAACTGATCGGTGCACCACAAAATATTGTGCGCCATCCGGACATGCCGCGCGAAGCTTTCGAAGATTTGTGGGCGACCATCAAAGCCGGTAAAGCCTGGACTGGCCTCGTCAAAAACCGCTGTAAAAATGGTGACCATTACTGGGTGGAAGCCACCGCCGCACCATTGATCGAAAACGGCCAGATTACCGGCTATACCTCCATCAGGGTGAAACCGGAACGGCAGGCGGTGGATGCCGCCGAACGTATTTACCGCGAAATCCGTGAGCAGAAATCTGCCTTTCTGATTTGTGAAGGACGCGCAATCCAGCGCTCCGGAAGCCTGCTCCGGCGCTGCCGCGAAGTCCCCTATCAGACCCGGCTGATGGTATTCACGGTGCTTGCGGCGCTGTGCCTGCTGATGCCGCTGCTCAGCAGCAACACCATGCTGACGGCATTCAGCGCACTGAGCGGCTGCCTGCTATTAATGATTGCCGTTGCTGACACTTACCGCTCCGTGATTCGTCCGCTGGACAACATTCGTCATTCGCTGACTCAGATGGCAAGCGGCGATTTATCAGAAAACGTTCACGCACAAGGCGTGCCTGAAATCCGTGATGTCCTGCACTCGCTGAAGGTGTTTCAAACCAATGTCCGCCTGATTATCGGTCAGATTAAGCAAAGCACGCTGACCGTGGCAAGCAATGCCTGCATCATGAAAGCGGGCAATACTGAACTGTCGTCCCGCACCGAATCACAGGCGAGTTTTCTCGAAGAGACCGCCGCTTCCATGGAGGAACTGACATCAACCGTGCGTTCAACTGCAGAAAATTCGACTGAAGCCAATCAGATTGTGCGCATTGCTTCTGATGCGGCGCGTCAGGGCGGCGACACCTTTGAACGCTTTATTGGCGTGATGGGTCAGATTAAGGCCAGTTCCGCCAAAATAGAAGATATTATTTCTGTGATTGACGGCATTGCTTTTCAGACCAATATTCTGGCGCTGAATGCAGCGGTGGAAGCGGCGCGTGCCGGAGAACAAGGCCGCGGCTTTGCCGTCGTCGCCAGTGAAGTCCGTACACTCGCCCAGCGCAGTGCAACGGCAGCAAAAGAGATCAAATCCCTGATCGAGGAATCTGTGCGACAGGTTGACAGCGGCGGCAAAGTGGTCACGGAGGCGACTGCTGCGATGCATAAAATCGGTGACGCAGTCCACCGCGCTGCCGAGATCATGGATGACATTTCCCGTGCCAGCCACGAACAGACATCCGGTATCGCACAGGTTGGTCAGGCAATTACCGAAATGGATAATGTCACGCAGCAAAATGCCGCCATGGTGGAAGAAGCCACTGCCTGCGCTGACAGTCTGCAGCAGCAAGTCGGTGCACTGACCGGTCTGGTGAACGCCTTCCGTCTGGTTCCGGGCAACAGTGTCCACCTCGTATCGCAACCGGCGCCACGCGCACAGCATGTACCGAAAAAACGCCCCGCTCCCCGACTGGTCAGCAACAGGAAGTAATCAGACACTTTTGCGTTAACACCATCAGCGAATGCCATTGAAGGATAGCGAATCAGCACCGGTTCGCTGGCATTCGCTTGATTCACCATGCAGAAATCGTCATTCGTGATAAACGGAAGTCCGGACTTTATGCCGACGACAAGCCGGTCGCTATGCTGAACTGCGCATTTCGCACCAATATTGTGCAATTCAGCGCATCAGTTTTAGTATCAGCCCTTCACCGGCATGTCAGTGGTCGCAAGGAACCCGTGGCATCGGCAGAATCAGCAGGGTCAGAAAATTCAGACAGACACAGCGCCCGTAAAAAAGCGCCCCGGAGAGCGCAAAGAGAGAACCGGCTGAATGCGGCGTCGCGCCGCATCCGGTGTAATCAGGATTTATCTTTCAGGCTGGCACCGAAACGGTCCATGCGCGGCATCCAGTTATTATCGGCGTTCAGCGAGAACATTACCCGTTCGACACGGCCGGTGATGTTTTCACGCGGAACAAAGCCGATAAAGCGCGAATCTTTACTGTTATCGCGGTTATCGCCCAGCATCATGTACTGGCCTTCCGGTACTTTTACCGGCCCGAAGCTGCGCAGCGCTTCGCGTTCCGGCATCACGATCATCAGATGGCTGTGGTCGCCGATTTTTTCGCGGTAAACCTGTTGCTTGCCCGGATATTCGCGCTGCGGTGTCAGCTGATCCGGATTATTCAGGTTCAGCGCTTCATACTGCGCCGGTTTGCCGTTGATCAAGAGTTCTTCACCGCGCATTTCCACGGTATCACCCGGCAAGGCAATCAGGCGCTTGATCAAACGCGTACCATCTTCCGGCGAACTGAAGGTAACGATGTCGCCGCGCTGCGGGTCATTCAGTTGTTTCAGGATGATGTCGGTCAGCGGCACTTTCAGGTCATATGCGGTGCGCTGGCAGATAATGCGGTCGCCTTCACGCAGGGTCGGATACATCGATGCTGACGGCACCAGATAGTAATCCGCGTAGCCCAGACGGAATACCGCCATACCCAGCATCAGTGCGATAAAACCTTTGTTTTCACGTACCAGCTGACGTAAAGAAAAACCTGCCATGTGTATCTCCTGCGATTCGTTTGCATTGAAATCTGCGTGCTGCACCGGACTCACTTCAGGCTGAAAGAATCCGGCCTGTGCAACCCGTGTGCACATCTTAAGACCAGTCAGCTTACCATGAGTTCCGGTATGCGACAGAGGTGCAGACCACGCCACCGGCGGTAGTCTGCGCTGCAACCTTGCATGACTGATCACAGATAACAGGCGAAAAAAATCCCCCGTCGTAACGGGGGATTTTTCTGACTTGCTTCAGCCGATGAAATTACTTCGCGTTCATCAGTGCAACAGTGGTGTCGAGCATACGGTTGGAGAAGCCCCATTCGTTGTCGTACCAGCTGGAAACTTTGACCAGACGACCGGAAACTTTGGTCAGTGTGGAATCGAAAGTCGAAGAAGCCGGGTTGTGGTTGAAGTCAACAGATACCAGTGGTGCGCTGTTGAATTCCAGAACGCCTTTCAGCGGGCCTTCAGCAGCTGCTTTCATGATCTGGTTAACTTCGTCAACTGTCGTGTCACGTGCAGCAACGAAAGACAGGTCAACGATAGAAACGTTGATGGTCGGAACGCGGATTGCGTAGCCGTCCAGTTTACCGTTCAGTTCTGGCAGAACCAGACCAACCGCTGCAGCTGCACCGGTTTTAGTCGGGATCATAGACTGCGTTGCGGAACGTGCGCGGCGCAGGTCTTCGTGCATTACGTCAGTCAGAACCTGATCGTTAGTGTATGCGTGAACAGTCGTCATCAGACCGTTCAGGATACCGATTGCATCGTTCAGTGGCTTAGCGATTGGTGCCAGGCAGTTGGTAGTGCAGGATGCGTTAGAGATCACTGTGTCAGTGGATTTCAGAACGTCATGGTTGACACCGTACACAACAGTTGCGTCCACATCTTTACCGCCAGGTGCGGAGATGATGACTTTTTTCGCGCCGCCAGCGATGTGTGCGGATGCTTTTTCTTTCGTTGTGAAGAAGCCTGTGCATTCCAGAACAACGTCAACATTCAGCTCACCCCAAGGGATGTTGGCCGGGTTGCGTTCTGCGAATACGCGGATTTTGTCGCCGTTGACGATCATGAAATCGCCTTCAACTGCTACTGTGCCAGGGAACTTGCCGTGCGCAGTGTCGTAACGTGTCAGATGCGCGTTAGATTCTGCATTGCCCAGATCATTGATCGCAACGATCTGGATCTGATCTTTGTATTTGCCGCCTTCGTAATGGGCGCGCAGGATGTTGCGACCGATACGGCCATAGCCGTTAATTGCGACGCGAATCGTCATAGTGAATCTCCAAAGGATGATTACAAATAAAAAAACAACAAAAAACCTGCCTGTCTCTGCCGTCTTGTTTTAATGGACTGCGGCAGAGCCAGCAACTGCATTCACGGAAGCCAGTAAGACATTCAGGTCTTTCCAGCCGTATCCCACTTCTTTCAGATCCATGTCGTCCCAGCTGAATTCCTGTTCGAGCACGAATTCACCATTCAGCTCTTCATAGAAATTGCGCGCCAGACGGTTATCCGACAAGACCCAGACCACCAGATCAGCGCAATTCCAGCTTTGCAGCGTACGCGCGACCTTATGCATCATGCGGCGGCCGATGCCGGCACGCTGCCATTGCGGACGGATATACAGAGCACCGAGTTCGGCATGATAACCGTGCTTAGGTTCTGCCAGCAAAGTGGCGGACACAAAACCGATCACATGACCTTCACTTTCGGCGACATACACACAGGCTTTGTCGGCTGCTGCCGGTAAAGCCTGCAGAATGCGCTTCCAGTACAACACATGATCGTCGACCAGCATCTCGTCGAGATACTGATCCGGAATCATGCCACGGTAAGCGGTTTGCCAGCCTTCCACACGGACGGCGGCGATGGCTTCCGCGTCGGCTACAGTAGCACGACGCAGACTGACTTCTTTGATACTGCTCATTCGTAATTACTCAATCTCAGGCCAGTACAGCTTTCACTTTGGCAACGACATTCTCAGTCGTGAAACCAAAATGTTTAAACAGGACGCCAGCCGGTGCAGATTCACCGAAGCTGTCGATACCCACGACTGCGCCTTCCAGACCCACATATTTGTACCAGAAGTCGGTCACACCGGCTTCGATCGCCACACGTGGCAGACCTTTGCCGAGTACGGCAGCTTTGTAAGCAGCGTCCTGACGGTCGAATACATCGGTGGATGGCATGGAAACCACGCGCACTGCGATACCCTGCTGTTCCAGCTCCACCGCTGCTTTGACTGCCAGTTCGATTTCCGAACCGGTTGCGATCAGCACGGCTTTGGCATCGGCTGCATCACGCAGTACATAACCACCGCGTGCGATGTCAGCGATCTGCGCTTCAGTACGTTCCTGATACGGCAGATTCTGACGCGAGAAAATCAGTGTGCTCGGACCATCTTTACGGGTCACAGCTGCACCCCATGCCACGGCGGATTCCACCGTGTCGCAAGGACGCCAGTTGTCCAGATTCGGGATCAGACGCAGGCTGGAAACGTGTTCCACAGACTGATGCGTAGGACCGTCTTCACCCAGACCGATAGAGTCATGGGTAAATACGAACAGGCTGCGTACTTTCATCAGTGCAGCCATACGCAGTGCATTGCGGCTGTAGTCAGAGAAAGTCAGGAAAGTTGCGCCGAATGGCAGGTAGCCACCGTGCAGCGCGATACCGTTCATGATCGCGCTCATACCGAATTCACGCACACCGTAGTTCACATGGTTACCGGCCTGATTAGCGCGTACTGCAACGCATTCTTTCCAGTTGGTCAGGTTAGAACCGGTCAGGTCAGCAGAGCCGCCGAGGAATTCAGGCAGCGCTGGTGCAAAGGCCTGAATCGCGTTCTGGCTGGCTTTACGGGTCGCGATGTTTTCTTTTTTCTCTACGCAGGCAGCAACTGCTTTAGCGATCACAGCATCAAAATCTGCTGGCAGTTCACCTTTCATGCGGCGTGTCAGTTCTGCCGCTTTAGCAGGGAATTTTTCTGCGTAAGCTGCGAACAGGCTGTTCCATGTGCCTTCCACTGTTGCACCGGCTGCTTTCGCATCCCATGCTTCATATACGTCAGCCGGCATTTCGAATGGTGGCAGTGTCCAGCCCAGATATTCACGAACGGCAGCCACTTCTTTATCACCCAGCGCTGCGCCGTGTACATCGTGCGTGCCTTGTTTGTTCGGCGAACCTTTACCGATCACGGTACGGCAGCAGATCAGGGTTGGTTTGTCAGCGGATTTTGCAGCCTGAATTGCTGCATCCACAGCCAGCGCATCATGACCATCCACACCACGGATCACGTTCCAGCCATAAGACTCAAAACGTTTCGGTGTGTCATCGGTAAACCAGCCTTCAACGTGACCGTCGATGGAAATACCGTTATCATCCCAGAAAGCGATCAGTTTGTTCAGCTGCCATGTACCGGCCAGCGAGCAGGCTTCGTGGGAAATACCTTCCATCAGGCAACCGTCACCCATAAATACATAAGTGTGGTGATCGACCACCGGGAAACCGTCTTCATTAAATTCTGCTGCCAGCAGTTTTTCTGCCAGTGCCATACCCACCGCATTGGTAATACCCTGACCCAGCGGACCTGTCGTGGTTTCCACGCCCGGTGTGATATGCACTTCAGGGTGACCTGCCGTTTTGGAATGCAGCTGACGGAAGTTACGGATTTCATTCATATCCAGATCGTAACCGCTCAGGTGCAGCAGGGAATAATGCAGCATGGAGCCATGGCCGTTGGACAGCACAAAGCGGTCACGGTTGATCCAGCCCGGATTCGACGGGTTGTGACGGTAATGACCTTTCCACAATGCCACGGCGATGTCTGCCATGCCCATTGGCGCACCCGGGTGACCGGAATTAGCTTTCTGTACGGCATCCATCGACAAAACGCGGATTGCGTTTGCCATTTTGCTGAGTGTGGCAGGCTGAAGTGTAGAAATCATGATATTTGATGATGAATTGAGGAAACAGATCCGGTACGGCGGCGCACGGCGAAAAGGCTGGCGCAAAATAAACCGGCGTATTTTACCAGACCACTGCACCATCGAATACAATTGCCCGCTTTCTGTGTTTGATAGCAAAAAGTTAGTGAAATGGAAGGTTTACATCTGACAGCGGACTGCTTCGAATGCGAAGGCAGCACTGCTTTATTTCTTGATGCGCAATTGCTGCGCGACCGTGTGACTGCCATCACACAGGCATCCGGCCTGACCATCGTCGGCGAAAAGTTCTTTCCGTTCAGCAATCCGGACGGCAGTCCGGCGGGCGTGACCGGTACTTTATTGCTGGCAGAATCGCATGTCGCGATTCACACCTGGCCGGAACGGCGTGCAGTCACGCTGGATGTGTATGTCTGTAATTTCCAGAACGACAACAGCAGTAAAGCACGCCGTATCGTGGATGATCTGATTCAGGCCTTCGCACCGGCGCGTGTGATCCGACAGGAATTGCAGCGTGGCACGCCGGAAAGCGTTCACTGGCATGAAAGCCTGAGTGCGCACACCGGCTATCAGACCGAAGTCAGTGGTATTCAGAGTTTTCAGAGTCCTTTGCAGCGCATCGAATTTGCGCAGACGCAGGATTTCGGCAAAGTCATGCGCATCGACGGTGCGATGATGACCTCCGAAAAAGATGAATTCTGCTATCACGAAAATCTGGTGCATCCTGCAGCACTGAGCCACCCTGCCCCGCGCCGTGCACTGGTGATCGGCGGCGGCGATGGCGGCTCTTGCGAGGAATTGCTGAAGCATCCGTCCATCGACAGCATCACGCTGTGTGAAATTGATGAAACCGTCATTCGTTTATCCCGGGAACATTTGCCTGCTATTCACCGTGGCGCGCTGGATGATCAACGGGTCAGCATCACATGCACCGATGGCTTTGCCTTTATCCGCGAAACGCAGCAAAGCTGGGATCTGATTCTGCTCGATCTCACCGATCCGGTCGCACCGGATGGCAGCAGTCTGGCCGCCACTTGCATGACGCCGGATTTTTTCCGCGCCTGTAATGAGCGATTGACGGATCAGGGCATGCTGGTCATGCATCTGGGCAGCCCGTATTACCACCCTGAGCGTTTCCGCAGCACGCTGCAAAAGCTGCAACAGGCATTTGCGGTGGTACGGCCTTATACCGTATTTGTACCTTTGTACGGTGCGCAATGGGGCATGGCGATTGCTTCGCGCAACACCGATCCCTGCGCACTCAGTCACACTGAAATTGCACAACGCATGCAACAGCGTGAAATCAGCGGCCTGCAGTATTACCATGCCGGTTTGCATCAGGCTCTGTTTGCACTGCCACAGTTTGCACAGGATCTGATCCCGGATTAACAGCACGTAACGCCGCTGTGCCCCGCACAGGCAGCGGCGTATAATGAATTTTTCTGCATCAACGCCCGACAGGCTGCCTCATGCCACGATTTTATATTTCACCGGAATCCGCCACGCTGGACGTTGGCGTTGCACTGGATTTACCCGCCACCATCGCCCACCATGTTGCTGTGATTCGCCTGAAAGCCGGTGACACTATCCAGTTATTCAATGGTCTCGGCGGCGCCTATATCGCAACGCTGACCGAGATCGGCAAAAAGCATGCTAGTGCCGAAGTGAAATTATTCATACCGGAAGAAACCGAGCTGCCGTATGCATTGAATCTGGTGCAGGGCTTGCCGGAAGGCAGCAAAATGGACTGGATTATCGAGAAAGCGATGGAACTCGGCGTAACCTCGATTCAACCGGTCGCCGCCCAGCGCAGTGTGGTGAAACTGAGCGCAGACCGTGCGGATAAAAAAATGGCGCACTGGCAAGGTATCATTACAGCGGCAGCGGAACAATGCGGACGCAATCGTCTGGCGCAATTGCATGCACCGGTCAGCCTGAATTCCTGGCTGGCGCAACAGGATATGCACAAACGCATCATGCTGTCGCCACGTGCTGAAACTTCGCTGGCCGACTGGGCGCGTCATCACCCGCCACAAGCCATCAGCCTGCTGATCGGCCCCGAAGGCGGCCTGAGTCCGGATGAAGAACAAGCCGCCGTACGCCACGGTGTACTCTGTCTTTCAATCGGCCCGCGCGTACTACGCACCGAAACCGCCGGACTGGCCAGCATTGCCCTGCTGAACGGCATCTGGGGCGGCATGTAAGCCTTGCTTAAGGCAAACCGTTGCGGCCGTGTTTCAGAAAAGCCATGCTGCAGGCGTTGTATCAATTCACATTCTGGCGCGAGATCTTCTGCCCGACTGAATAGCTGCAAAGCGATCCGGCGACTGGCTGGCACATCACAATAACGACCGCACGCATCGGGGAAAAATGTGCTGTGGCCGGACGCCCATGCAAGCACTTATTGACGGGAAAGCGCTCTGACAAGATAACATCACAACGCTGAACATAACTGAACTTGACCTGACAACTGCATACGTCAAACCGGAAGGCTTCAGATCAGATCGCGACTACCACACGTAAAGAAGCATAGAAATCAAAAACGGAGTCACGAAAGCAACGCCAGAGGACCCAATGAATTCCACGAAATATTTCTGATTAACGAGAGCTACGATTAAAAATAAACCAGAAACAATTTAGTTAATTTTAACTTTTCACAAAAAAGAGCCATGGGATATATGGTCTGAAATTTTCATTTTTCCCTCTCAAGAAACCCTGCATTCATAAAAAGTGTCATTGCCACAGCAAAAATATTAATACCAATGGCTGTTGGACCTTCTACCATTAAATCAAATTGAAATTGACTTGCAATACCAAAACCAAGTCCAATATCAAGTTCATCCAATCGTATCCAGAATGCACAAAAGGCTCCCGTTACGGCATGAAACGAAAGATAGCTAGAGTTGAGCACAGGGATCTGACTGGACCAAAACCAAATAAATAACCTTCGGGATTTTTCTATATTAAATATTAGGTTAGCTGCAATGATGGTACCAGAGAGAAAATAAAAAAATGGTATAGATAAAAACACATATCCAAGAATCCCAGCTTCATTATTGTAAATTTTCACGCCTGCGCCAACCAAACCTACTAGACAACCGAGAAATGTAAGAATCTCTGCAACGAAAGCAAGTTTTTTATTTACACTTATCATAATTATTTTTAATTAATACTTAACAACAAATTCAATAATAAATGATGGAAAACTCCATCCCAGAACTTTACTATCAACTTTAGTTTGGACACCGCCTGAACCGTTCCGGTTATTTGAGAGACACTTTTGTGTGAGTCAGGCTGGCATAGATTGAACAGAAAGTTGTTGATAATAATTCATTTCCGCTTCCGCCGGTGGAATGTGACCGATAGTCTCCATCAATCGTCGATGATTGAACCACGACACTCATTCCAGCGTAGCCAGCCAACAGAGCTACTCTTGTCTGCGTGCATCGCCGGAACCAGATTTCTCAAACTGCTTCAGTTTTATTTTTATCAAAAATCGTTTTTAAGAAATTAAAGCCGCATCCGCAGCAGCTGTCGCATGTAACGCCGTCGTATCAAACAAAGGCAAATCCAGATCAGCTTGCTGCACCAGCAGGGAAATTTCGGTACAACCCAGTATCACTGCCTGCGCGCCGCGTGCCTGCAGCTGGCGGATGATGTCCAGATAGGCCGCCTTCGATTCCGGTTTAATCTGTCCCAGACACAATTCTTCATAAATAATGCGGTGTACTGTATCGCGCTCGTTTTGCTCCGGCACAATCACTTGCAATCCATGCTGTTGTTCCAGACGGGCGCGGTAAAAATCCTGTTCCATCGTGAAACGTGTTCCCAGCAAAGCAACGCGCTGATAACCGGCTGCGCGAATCGCGTGCGCGGTCGGGTCTGCAATGTGCAGCAAGGGAATGCTGACCGCCGCCTGCACCTGCTGCGCTACCTTGTGCATGGTATTGGTACAAATCACCACCATGTCTGCACCGGCGGCCTGCAACGATTGTGCAGCCTGCGCCAGCAACACGCCAGCCGCCTGCCAGTCACCCTGACGCTGCAAAACCTCAATATCGTGAAAATCCACGCTGTACAACACTAGTCGTGCGGAATGTAATCCACCCAGTTTTTCTCTGATCGCTTGATTGATCAGACGATAGTAAGTCTGGGTCGATTCCCAGCTCATACCGCCGATTAAACCTATGGTTTTCATGCTGAATGTCCTTGTTCTGTTGTTGCTGGCAAACGCTGCAAAACACTTTCGATAAAGCTGCTTTTCGCGGCGCGGTAAGCCTCCGCTGGTAAATGACTGGCAGCCTGTTTGACCGCATTGTATTGCTGCACCAGCGCAGGATCTGCCAGCAAAGCATCGCGAAAACGCATGAAATCTTCAAATTCCGAACCCGCTGCAACGATCTGCAACGCATGTTCCGGCATCTCTGCACCGGCATTCAACATGCACAGTGCTTCGGTCCGCAAGGTATCTTCCTGCTCGGTATATCCCTGTTCCAGCAGCGTTTGCACCGTCGCTGCGTGTTGTGCCAGCGGCACTACCACTGCCATATCCAGATCCCCTTTAGATATGGCGCCCGGCACCGCGGATGAACCCACATGTTCGATTCTTGCATACGGCAGCAAACGAAGCAGGCTGTCTCGCAGCGTGATAAATCGCTGCTGCAAATCCGGCTGATACTGCTCTGCGCTGAATAACTGCATCATGCTTCCTTTTCAGGTTAGTGAAAAATGACAGATTGCTTGAATCCGTTACAGAACACAATGAAAAACGCCACCGCAAGGGTGGCGTGTTAACACGGGCAGAAAACCGTATCAGTTGGTTGTCAGTGTCACGTCATCGACAAGGAACGATGTCGCGACGGTACTGCCTTCCACACCGACAAAGTAAATACGAATGGTCTGGCCTTTGTAAGCACTCAGATCAAAGGTTTTTTGCAGATAGCTGCTGCCTTTGTTCAGATTCGAGTAGGTTGCCAGCGTCGCCAGCACCGTACCGCTGCTGTTTTGTACTTGTACTTTCAGCGTATCGTAAGCTTGTGTGGTAGTGGTTTCATCCGACACCACTTTCAGCCAGAAACTCAGCGTTGCACTGCTGATACCGGATGGAATGCTGACTTGCTGATACAGCGTATCGGTATGCGCACTACCGTAGCCATTCATCCATGCTTTGTACGTACCTGTACGTGCAGCCTGCGTGCTGTCGTTGCTGATCACACCGGAACTGGCTGTCCAGCTGCTGGCACCGCTTTCAAAACTGCCATTGGTGATCAGCTGCGTCGATACCGTATTGCTGACACTGAAACTGACGCTGGACGATGTGCCGACATTGCCTGCCGCATCGTAAGCTTTGGCAACCAGCGTGTGGCTGCCATTGCTCAGCGTGGTCGAATTCAGACTCAGGCTGTACGGTGCTGCAGTGCTACTGCCTTTCAGCGTGCCGTCAACATAGAACTCCACTTTCGTTACACCTACGTTGTCCGTTGCATTCGCTGACAGCGTGATCGTGCCGCTGCTGCCGGATTCGCTGGCAGTGACGGTTGGCGCTGTGGTATCCGCAGTGACATTGCTGACACTGAAGCTGACACTGGACGAAGTACCGACATTGCCCGCTGCATCGTAAGCTTTCGCTACCAGCGTATGGCTGCCGTTGCTCAGCGTGGTCGAATTCAGACTCAGGCTGTACGGTGCTGCTGTGCTGCTGCCTTTCAGTGCGCCATCGACATAGAATTCAACTTTAGTCACGCCTACATTATCCGATGCATTCGCGGATAAGGTAATCGTGCCGCTGCTGCCGGATTCTGTCGCAGACACTGTCGGTGCTGTGGTATCCGCGCTGCTATTGGATTGCGTCACCCAGATTGGCGCAGACCACAGCATATTGCCGTCATCCTGCGTGATTTTGGCGTAGTAGAAATGTTCACCGATCGCTGGTGTGACCGATGCTGTCGCGCTGGAAGTCAGCAAACTCACCGTGCCGTTACGGCCCGGCACACCTTCATAAATTTCCACAGTTGCTGCAGTGCGTCCGGCGCTGTTTGCAAACAGAATATTCAGATTCAGTGCACCGCTGTTGGTGAAACGCTCACCCATTACATGACCGTTTGCCGTCAGAACGATTTGCGAGTTTTTATCCATGGTCGCAAACACACGGCGTGCTTTGATCGCATCGATGAAGTTCGCATTATTCAGCGGCAGACCGCTCGGAATCAGCACGCCGGTACGGTTGGTGTAGGACACACCCCAGTTGGCGCAATGGTTATCCTGATTAGTGGAAAACGCGACGTGGTAGCCCGCTTCCAGTGCTTTTTTACATGCGCCTTCATAGCTGGAACGGCTGGACTCTGTTTCCGTGGTATTGGTCGAGAACGCCGATGTATTCATCACTTCACACAGCGCCATCGCCTGATCACCATCTGCAGTGTAGCCAAGCGCAGTGCCATTCACGATGAACTGACCGCTGGTGGATGGATGGTTGAACTGACCGATCCAGCCGCGCTGTTTCATCAGCGTGTACAGCGATGCGTAATCATTTTTTGCGATGAAGGTATCTGCCAGTAACTGGTTGCTGCTGTTATATTCCCAGCCCACCAGTTCATTCGCATTCAGAATATTCAGATGGCCACCGTTGCTGATGACGCCCCACTCCATACCGTAAATACCGAGAAAGTTTGCATGGCCGGCGTTGAAACTGGCTGCAGCACTCAGACCGGACTGGTACAGATTCTTTGCTGTCGCCGGGCTGGCGGATGCATTGGTGGAATCAGAACCATCGTACATATGGTTATGTTCCGATGTCAGCAGAAAATCCAGACCACGGTTCATAGCATACTGATATGCATCGGTCGGGCCATAGGCAGCAGACTGCGGATTTTGTGCACCGGTGCAGCTGGTCAGTGCGCCGCCGCCGTCACTGTGATTGGTCTGGCTGTGCAGGTTACCGTAATACACGGTGTAAGGCAGTGAACCAGTGGCGGCAACGGAAGAACGGGTTACTAAACCTTTAGCATTTGAGCTCGCTGCAGCCAGCTTGCTGGCGCGGGTTGGCAAACCCGCGAATGCAGGCATAGACGGCGCAGCGACTTTACCGATCTGCATTGGCCAGCTTTGCACTTCCGCTTCTTTGCGTAAAGCATTCAGTGTTTTTTCTGCGAACTGATTCAGCGTCACACCGGACATCACCGGCACACCGGCTGCATCCACAGTCACTGCCGTCAGACGTACCTGATAATTACCATCGGCCAGCACTTCACCGGACTGGGTTTTACCATTCCAGAAAATTTTCTGGCTGACTGGTTTGCCACTGATTTTTTCGATACCGTACCAGCGGTCAGCGACGCGCCCTTGCGGTGTCAGCAATTCCACACGCCATGCCACCGCACGGGTGGTTTTCAGATGCTGATAATCGAATTCCAGTGTGAAGTAACGGGCATTCGCACCGGCACGCAGATTCGCATCGCCTTTGAACGGCACATGCAGTGTCGCTTCAAATTCATGGTGATCTTCGATACTGGCTTGTGCCAGTCCGGCTGTACCAAACAGACATGCCAGGCTGACGCCGGCCGCAATGCGGCGCAAACGTGGCAATTCGAATAAGTGATTCATAAGACTCCCTGCAGAGTGTTATCCGGCACCAGCGTTGCTGTGCCTGCACACTCCGGGAGTTCGAATGCAGTCCCGCCAACCTGCGCATCAGCGCAGGGTGTGCAGTATTCCCCCAAGATGTCTGCCTGCCAGCACCGTCCGGTACGGAACGGTTTTTCGTGTATTTTTGATTATGATTTTTGCCTGAACAAAAGATTTCCACGGAGATAACAGACGTTCTCAACAGCAATCGTTTGCGCAAACGTTTCGCAGGTTAGCACCGACAAATGTCAGTTTTGTTACTGAGGATTTGGAAGATGTATTCTTTCGGCATAAAAACCACAGAAAACCGCCAAAGTGTGCGATTTTCGTCACATGCCATGTTGTGAAAACCAGACTTTCTGCCGACGACAAGGCAGGTGCTGTGCAGTACACCGCATTTGAGGCATTTTCTGTGCGGAATTCGCGATTCCGGATTGTCCGCAGGCATGCAGACAGAAACCGCTGGAAGCAGAAGCGCAAAACAAAAGCGTAAAACAGCGAATAAAAAAAAGCGGGCAAACTGCCCGCTCAATCGTCATTCACGCAAACCGGATTAACATCACCGCTGACCGATGTCGTCGATGTGCGTCAGCAGAACTTGCAATACGGAAATGGCGTCACAAGGACCTCCGTTTCCACCGCAAACAATTACTCTGCCGCTGCTTCCGGTTTGTTCTGCGCCTCTTCCATCATTTTGCGTATCATCGCCACCGGCGCACTGCCGTAACTGAGGAATTGTTCGTGGAAAGTTTTCAGACGGAAATCCTTGCCCAGCTTTTGTTTTTGCTGATCACGGAACGCCATGATGTCGGCGTAACCGCTGAAATAACTGGTTAGTTGTACCGAGCTGTACTGCACCCGCGACCACTTACCACGGGCTTCAGCCTGCGTCTGGAATGCATCTTCCATCAGGAAACGCAGCGCTTCCTCCTGCGTCATCCCGAGCACATGCACCGAGTAATCGAGGATGGTATTGCAGATCGTGCGCAGATTCCATTTGTAATACATCAGCCACATTTCCGGCGTATCGCCGCCGTAGCCGGATTCCAGCATCATGCGTTCGCTGTACACCGCCCAGCCTTCTATCATTGCACCGTTACCGTATAAGGCTTTAATTACGGACATCGACTGATTTGCATGCTGCAATTGCGTGTAATGACCGGGAATCGCTTCATGAATATTCAGAATCTGTAATACCCAGTGATTGTACTCGCGCAGCGTGCTTTCGATTTGTTCCGGCGGCTGACCGGTCAGCGGTGTCACGTTGTAGTAAGTGTTGTCACGCGGACGGAAAATCCCCGGCGCTTCTATCGATGCCACCGTCACGCCGCGCTGGTATTCCGGCGTTTCACGTACCACCAGCGGTTTGCTTGCATCCAGATTCAGCAAGTCTTTTTGCCGTATCCATGCTTCCAGCACCGGCAACTGACGACGAATTTCCGGATACAGCTGATCGGCACTGACATGTTTTTCCGACAGCTTATCAATCACCATCTTAATACGCTGATTCACTTTTTCCGGCTTCGCAGTATCCCCCATGACCTTAGGCCATAACTGATCCGCCAGCGCTGCCATGCGGGTCAGTGCATCTTCTTTCGCTGCCAGCGCCTTTTGATACATTTGCTCCGCGCTCAGATCCGACTGAATATCGGCTTTAAACTTCGCTTCATACAATTCTTTACCGATACGGAAAGAGCGCCAGCCGTTGTCCGGTGTCGTGTTCAGCAATTTCTGCAAATGATCGCGGTAACCGGTGACTGCAATGCGTGCATCCTGCAGGCGCGATTTCAGATCGGCTTTTTCTGTACTGCTCAGGGTGGATGTTTTTGCCTGATCCGCGATCAGATCAAACACCGCCAGCGTTCCGGCTACCTGTGCAACAGCCAGCTGCGTATGCTCGCGCGTCGGTTGCTGTAAACCTTGCTGTG
This sequence comes from Cognatundibacterium luofuense, assembly GCF_018139685.1. Taxonomy (GTDB): domain Bacteria; phylum Pseudomonadota; class Gammaproteobacteria; order Burkholderiales; family Burkholderiaceae_D; genus Undibacterium; species Undibacterium luofuense. The sequence continues at coordinate 143,719 of NZ_JAGSPN010000008.1, read as the reverse complement.
CTGCTGCGTAATACGCCGGCACTTTAATCAGACGTTCGCTGATTAAACGCAGACGTTTTTCCAGCGGCGCAAACGGCGTGTTGATCAGACTGTCAAAACCACCGGCTACATTGTGTACCGACGGATTCCATGCAAATTCCTTGAAAGTATTGATGTACCAGCGGCTGCTTTCCAGATACTGACGCATCATCGCCAGATCGGTTTTATCCGCCGCTGGCAAATAGGTTTCATTGATATTGCCCAGCGTTTTCAGCCAGCGTTCGCAAAACTGCAGATACTGTTCGCGGGTAGGCTCATCCTGAACCGATAAACGGTTACCCGCATCATAACGACCGGCAGACATCGCGGTTTCAGGATCCTGCTGCCAGAAATCTTTCAGAAAGTAAGCGCGGGTATTTGCAAATTCAGCGCTTTTAATCAGACGGATATCTTCATGCCCGCCGCGCTTTGGTGCCAGTTTGGCTGCTTTGCCACCTTTGCCCGCTTTACCAGCTTTGGCACTGGCTTTTCCGCCTTTTTTTGGCGCCGCTTTCGCAGATTTTCCTTTTGCTGCGGGTGCTGCCTTCTTCGTATTTTTCGCCGCTGCTTTTGCAGGACGATTCACCGCTTCTGCTTCCGGCACCACCAGCACACTGCCAGCCACGCTGAGTGCCAGCGCCGACAGGATTGCTTTGTAACTTTGCATCTTGTTTCCCTTATTCATTATTCTTTGCAGCGCGCCATGCCTGCCATTTACGGCGGCTACCGTCCACTGCCCCGCCAGCCCGCACAACAACTTTGCAATCAGGCTTTTTTCGGGAACGGTGATTAAACACAAAATACGGCCGGAGTGCCAGCATTCTGTGAATCCGCCCTTCTTTGCTACACTACGCCCTTTGCTGCTGCACTTTGGAATTTCTGACTGTGATGACGACTGATACCCTGCCCGGCCACCTGCACTGGGAGCAGGATGGCGAACAACGCTCCTGCCTGTGGCGCTCCGAAAATGGCAGCGCACCGCCCAAAAAAGTGCTGCTGGCGGATGACCGCATGCCCGCCGATCAGGCTTACAAACTGGCGTGCGAAGGCACCGCTTTATTGTGGCAGGGTGATTATCATCAGGCCCGTCAACTGGTACAGGCACTGGGACGCCGTCTGGAAAAGAAAAGTTCACGCAATGCCAAACCAGTCAGCAGCGATATCACCCAGATTTTCCATCAGCACCGTCAGGCACAGGCGCACCGCGCCCGCATTCTCGGCATGGTACTGATACCAGTCAACGGCGATCTGCGCATTCCGCTGCGCCGCGCACCGGATGTGAAACTGGCACTGACGCAAGCCGGCGTTGCCGAAGGGGAAGCCTTCGCCTTATCGCTGCGCGAATTGCTGGGTATCATCGGTGCCTATGAATGGCGCAAAAACGGTGTGGAGATTCCCGCACTCGGCGGCAAAATTCACCCGTATTACGGCGTGTTTTCACCAATACGCGGCGAATACATCGATCTGGTACAGAAAGCCCGTCTGCCTTCAGACGAACTGGCATTTGATATCGGCACCGGTACAGGCGTACTGGCAGCGGTGCTGGCGCGCAAAGGCGTGCGCCGCATTATCGCCACTGATCAGGATCAGCGTGCGCTGGCTTGTGCAGCGGACAATCTGCAGCGTTTAGGCGTGGCTGCGCAAGTCACGCTGCAAACTGCCGATTTATTTCCAGAAGGCAAAGCACCGCTGATTATCTGTAATCCGCCATGGTTACCGGCACGTCCGAGTTCCGCCATCGAATACGCGGTCTATGATCCGGACAGCCGCATGCTGCGCGGCTTCCTGAACGGCCTGAAAGCACATCTGACTGACGATGGCGAAGCCTGGCTGATTATGTCGGATCTGGCTGAGCATCTGGGTTTGCGCGGTAAAGATGAATTGTTCGCGCTGATCAGCGCCGCCGGTCTGGTGGTGGCAGGCAAAATGGATATCCGTCCGCGTCATGCCAAAGCCACCGATAACACCGATCCGCTGCACCGCGCCCGTTCACAGGAAGTGACGTCACTGTGGCGCTTGCGTCATCATTTGTAAGTAAGTCAGCGCGGTATTTGCCGGCTGGCGATACGGATGACTGCGTTGCGCATTCATACTGATTGCACGTTTTTTGTTTTGCTTCGTTTTGTTTTTGTTGTTTGTGTTGATTTTGTTTTTCTGAAATTCTGAGAGTGTTCTATGTCCAAACCAGCCCGCATCCTGACCTTTAAATGCACTTCCTGCCAGAAGCCAGTCAAAGTGTTTCTGCAAAAAGTGTCAGCCTGCTCACATATTTCCCCGTATCAGGGTATTTGCGATTGCGGACAAGTGATGAAGCATGCCACCGGTGATAAAGAAGCCGTTGCTTCTTATCTGGCTTCCGATTCTGTGACCTGGTCGCACCACCACTGATCCTGATCTGCCACAGATCAGCAGGCAAGGCTCTGCAGAAATCGTCATTCGGGCAAATTTCGACCTGCCCGCTCAGCCAGTGTTTCTGCGGACGTCCTCTAAAAACCGGCTTTTTTCTGTGCAGAACACCGCATTTAGGCTGAAAAATGGCTTTTTGACCGTCCGCAGCTGGCGGCGAGTGCATGAACAGCGCCCCTCTGTGCGACGCAACAAGGCCGGCGTCTGCGCAGAACAAGCCGACCGAGGCGTTCTTCTGGCGCAAACACAGGCAATTTGCGGCTGAAATGGCCGAAAGCATTTATAATCTGACGCTTTGCAGCAGATTTTTCCGGAAACAATGAGGGTATTTCGCGGACTTCCCAATGCCGCCTCGCGCGCACCATGTGCGCTGGCAATCGGTAATTTTGACGGTGTTCATCTCGGACACCAGACGCTGCTCGCCCATTTGCGCGCTGCGGCAGACCGGCTCGGGCTGGAATCTGCGGTCATGACTTTTGAGCCGCACCCGCGTGCTTTCTTTGCACGTCTGGCCGGCGATGTCTCCAAAGCACCGTCCCGTATCGCCAATCTGCGCGACAACTTATCATCCCTGCAAAACGCCGGTGTTGACCGCGTGATTGTGGAACACTTCAATCAGCATTTCGCATCGCTGTCGCCGGAAGAATTTATCCGCCAGATTCTGGTGGAAGGCTTGCATGTGAAATGGCTGATGGTCGGCGAAGATTTTTGCTTTGGCGCACGCCGCGCCGGTAATACCGACACCCTGAAAGAAGCCGGCCAGCGCTATGGCTTTGAAGTCAGTGTGTTACCCGCCGTCAAAAACGGTGATATCCGTATCTCTTCTTCCGCTGTGCGCGCCGCACTGGCCGCCGGTGATTTCAGCCATGCCAGCGATTTACTCGGCCACAGCTACCGCATTTCCGGCCACGTGGTTCACGGGCAAAAACTGGGCCGCACCATCGGCTTCCCGACGCTGAACCTGCGCATTGCGCACCAGCGCCCTGCCGTCAACGGCATTTTCGTAGTGCAGGTACATGGTCTGTCCGACCAGCCTTTGCCGGCCGTCGCCAGTCTCGGCGTGCGTCCTACCGTGGAAGACAATGGCCGCGTGCTGCTGGAAACGCATGTATTCGATTACAGCGGCCACGCCTACGGCAAAGTCGTGCAGATTGAATTCCTGAAAAAGCTGCGCGATGAAGAGAAATACCATGATCTCGAAACCCTGACCGCCGCCATCGAAAATGATGCGAGTCAGGCCAGAGCGTATTTCCGCGATCAGGCACGCATACCGGCCAGTTCCGCAACCGACCGAATTTGACCACCGGAAAACACCCGCTTTCCGCACCGGCGTTCCGGTGAGTCCAACCATTTTTAGCAAATTCTCTTAATTATGTCTGATAAGAAAACGGCGAAACCTGCCAGCAAATATCCGGTCAATATGACCGAAACAGCTTTCCCTATGCGCGGTGATCTGGCCAAGCGCGAACCGAACTGGGTAAAACAATGGCAGGACAAACAAATCTACGAACGTGTGCGCAAAGCCGCTGCCGGTCGTCCGAAATTCATCCTGCACGATGGTCCTCCGTATGCAAACGGTGACATCCATCTGGGTCACGCCGTCAATAAAATTCTGAAAGACATGATTATCAAAGCACGCACACTGGGCGGCTTTGATGCACCGTATGTCCCGGGCTGGGATTGCCACGGCATGCCGATCGAAATCCAGATTGAAAAACTGCACGGCAAAAACCTGCCGGTGGATGAAGTGATCCAGAAAGCCCGCGCTTACGCGAATCAGCAAATTGATAACCAGAAAACCGGTTTCCGCCGTCTGGGTGTGCTGGGCGAATGGGATAATCCTTACAAAACCATGAACTTCAGCAACGAAGCGGACGAAATCCGTGCGCTCGGCACCCTGCTGGAAAAAGGCTATGTGTACCGTGGTCTGAAACCGGTGAACTGGTGTTTCGATTGCGGCTCCGCACTGGCGGAAGCGGAAGTGGAATACGAAAACAAGCGTGATCCGTCGATCGACGTCGGCTTCCCGTTTGCTGAACATGACAAACTGGCGGCGGCATTCGGCCTCAGCGCCCTGCCGGTACAAACCGGTTACTGCGTGATCTGGACTACCACACCGTGGACTATCCCGTCGAATCAGGCGCTGAATATGCATCCGGAAGTGGTGTATGCGCTGGTCAAAACCGAACGTAACGGCGAAACCATTCTGTTGCTGATCGCGCAGGATCTGGTGGAAAGCAGTTTGCAACGCTGGGAATTGCAAGGTGAAGTCATCGCTACCACTACCGGTGAAAAACTGGCCGGCATCAGCTTCAAGCATCCGCTGACCGCTGCTCACGAAGGCTATGCGCGTCTGTCACCGGTATATCTGGGCGACTACGTGACCACCGACAGCGGTACCGGTGTCGTCCACTCCGCACCTGCTTACGGTATCGAAGATTTCCAGTCCTGCAAAGCCCACGGCATGAAAGATGCCGACATCATCGCGCCGGTCATGGGCGATGGCCGCTATGCATCGACACTGCCACTGTTTGCCGGCATGACGATCTGGGAAGCATCCAAGCCGATCTGCGAAGCATTGCGCAATGCCGGCACGCTGTTCTCGCTGAAAATGTTTGACCACAGCTACATGCACTGCTGGCGCCATAAAACCCCGATCATTTACCGCGCCACGTCGCAATGGTTCGCCAGCATGGATAACACACCGAAAGACGGTGGTGATTCCCTGCGTACCACAGCGCTGAATGCTGTTGAGCAAACTGCATTCTTCCCGGCATGGGGTAAAGCCCGCCTGCAAGGCATGATTGCCAACCGTCCGGACTGGACACTGTCGCGTCAGCGTCAGTGGGGTGTGCCGATGGCTTTCTTTATCCACAAAGAAACCGGTGCCCTGCATCCGCGCACGCCGGAATTGCTGGAACAAATCGCACAACGTGTTGAGCAGCAAGGTATTGAAGCATGGCATGCGCTGACCGCAGAAGAATTGCTGGGCGCAGAAGATGCGGCGATGTACGAGAAAAACCGTGACACGCTGGACGTCTGGTTTGATTCCGGCATCACCCATAAAACTGTATTGCGCGGTTCCCATGCGGAACAACTGAGCTTCCCTGCCGATCTGTATCTGGAAGGTTCGGATCAGCATCGTGGCTGGTTCCACTCTTCCCTGCTGACCGGTTCTATGCTGGATGGCCGCGCGCCTTACAAAGCCCTGCTGACACACGGCTTTACCGTGGACGGCGAAGGCCGCAAGATGTCCAAATCGCTGGGCAACACAATTGCACCGCGTGAAATCACTGATACGCTGGGCGCTGACATTCTGCGTCTGTGGGTGGCATCGACCGATTACTCCGGTGAATTGTCGATTTCAGATGAAATCCTGAAACGTGTGACCGAAGCCTATCGCCGTATCCGTAACACCCTGCGCTTCCTGCTGGCAAATACTTCGGACTTCAATCCGGCAACCGATTCCGTCGCGATCAGCGATATGCTGGAAATCGACCGTTTTGCTATCGCCAGTGTGAATGCACTGCAAACCGAAGTGCTGGCGCATTTCGACAAATACGAATTCCATCCTGTCGTCGCCAAGCTGCAGACTTACTGCTCGGAAGACCTCGGCGGTTTCTATCTGGACGTGCTGAAAGACCGTCTGTACACCAGCGGTGTGAATTCTCCGGCACGCCGTTCTGCTCAGACTGCGATCTGGCATCTGACCCATACCATGCTGCGCTTGCTGGCTCCGGTATTGTCATTCACAGCCGAAGAAGCATGGGCATTCTTTGCCGGTGAGCAAAGCTTCAAAGACAGTGACGAAACCATCTTCACACAGACTTTCTACCAGTTACCTGCGATTGCGGATGCAGAAGCACTGCTGGCGCGTTACGCGATTCTGCGCGACGTACGGAATCAGGTGACCAAGCAACTGGAAGAAGTCCGCATGGAAGGTAAAATCGGTTCCTCCCTGCAGGCAGAACTGGAAATTTTCGCCAGCGGCGAAAAGTTTGCGGTACTCAGCAGCTTTGCCGATGACCTGAAATTCCCTCTGATCGTGTCGGCAGCAGTCGTGCGTGAAGTAGCAACTGCCGAAGAAGAGCAGGTACTGGTCACACCATCCTCGCATCAGAAATGCGAACGCTGCTGGCACTACCGTGCCGACGTTGGCAGCCACGCGGATCATGCTGGTCTGTGCGGCCGTTGCCACAGCAATCTGTTCGGCGAAGGTGAAGCGCGTCAGTTTGCCTGATGCGTCGCGACAAGCGGGGATCTTCCCCGCTTTTTTCTGTGCAGCAGCAGTCCGCTGCTGCGCTTATCCTGACATTGGTTGATACACGTTATGGCAACAAAAAAGAAAGTGCTGCCGGTTGGCAATTCCCGTTCTAACAGCGCGTTTATCCTGTGGCTTGGCATCGCGGCTATTGTCGTCTTGCTGGATCAGGTCACCAAAATCACGATCACGCGTTTGTTTTCTTTTGCAGAAACCCTGAGCGTGACCTCGTTTTTTAATCTGACGCTGGTCTATAACAGAGGGGCAGCATTCGGTATGCTGGCCACCGAATCTGGCTGGCAACGCTATTTCTTTACCGTACTGGGTCTGGGTGCTGCGGCATACATCAGCTGGCTGTTATTTAAAAACAGTAGTCAGAAAATGTTTTGCGCGGCTTTGTCACTGATCATGGGAGGTGCCATCGGCAATGTGATTGATCGCGTACTCTATAGTCATGTCATCGATTTTCTGGATTTTCACTATCAGGAAATTTACCATTTCCCGGCCTTCAATCTGGCGGACAGCGCAATCTGCCTTGGTGCAGCATTGTTCATTCTGGATGAATTGCGCCGCGTGAATAAGTAAGGAGTTGCCATGGTATTGCAGGGTAAAAAAATTGTGCTCGGCATGACCGGCGGCGTCGCCTGCTACAAGGTGGCAGAACTGACGCGCGCGCTGGTCAAAGCCGGAGCCAGTGTGCAAGTGGTTATGACCGCATCTGCGACTCAGTTCATCACGCCGGTCACCATGCAAGCCTTGTCCGGCCAAACGGTGTACACCGATGCCTGGGACAGCCGCATCCCTAACAATATGCCGCATATCGATCTGACCCGCGATGCAGATGCGATTCTGATTGCGCCTTGCAGCACCAATTTCATGGCGAAGCTGGCCAATGGCCTGTGTGACGATTTATTGTCCACACTGTGTATTGCCCGCCCTGCCCATTTACCATTGCTGATTGCACCGGCGATGAATGTGGAAATGTGGCAAAACGCGGCAACGCAACGTAATGTCGCCACCCTGCGTCTGGATGGCCTGCAGCTACTCGGCCCTGCTGCCGGCGCGCAAGCCTGCGGCGAAACTGGTTATGGGCGCATGCTGGAACCCGAAGAATTGCTGGAAGAAATGATCGCCGCTTTCACCCCAAAAGTGCTGGCTGGCAAGCATTTACTGATTACTGCGGGCCCGACGTTTGAACCGATTGATCCGGTACGCGGCATCACCAATTTATCATCCGGCAAAATGGGTTATGCCATCGCCGAAGCGGCATACCGTGCCGGTGCACAGGTAACGCTGGTATCCGGCCCTGTTGCAATGCCTGCTCCGTATGGCGTGCAACGTATTAGCATACAAACCGCACAGCAAATGCATGATGCCGTCATGGCAAACCTGCTGACGCAACGTCAGGATGCATTTATTGCCGTTGCCGCTGTCGCTGACTGGCGGGTTGCTAATGCCAGCGATCAGAAACTGAAGAAAAACAGTGCCGGAGATTTACCGCAACTGGAATTCGCACAAAATCCGGATATTCTGGCCAGCGTTGCTGCGATGGATGATGCACCGTATTGCGTCGGCTTTGCTGCTGAGTCCGAACAACTGCTCGAATACGGTGCCGCCAAGCGTCTGAAAAAAAATGTACCTTTACTGGTGGGTAATATCGGCCATCAGACATTTGGCAAAGACGATAATGAACTGATCCTGTTCGACGAACATGGTCACCATGCCCTGCCACGTGCGAGCAAAACTGCACTCGCCGCTATGCTGATCAGTGAGCTGGCCAACCGTCTGCCACACTGATCTTTGTTTTTCTCTGAAGAGTTCTTATGAAAAAAGTCGCTTTAAAAGTTCTTGATCAACGCATGAAAGATCAGTTACCTGCTTACGGTACGCCGGGCAGCGCTGGCCTCGATTTACGTGCCTGCATTGATACTGCTATTACCATTGAGCCTGGTCAGACCGTTCTGATACCAACCGGTATCGCAATTCACATCGCTGACCCTGGTTATGCCGCAATGATTCTGCCACGCAGTGGTCTGGGTCATAAAAACGGTATCGTTTTGGGCAATCTGGTCGGTCTGATTGATTCCGATTATCAGGGGCAATTGATGGTTTCTACCTGGAACCGTAGTCAGACCGCATTCACACTGAATCCTATGGACAGACTGGCTCAACTGGTCATCGTGCCTGTGATGCAGGTCGAATTTGATGTGGTCGATGAATTCGGTGACAGCAGCCGTGGCGAAGGTGGATTCGGCAGCACAGGTAAGCAATAAAGCAATCTGAAGGCCACATCGCTTTAAGCATTGCTCAGTATCAATAAAAAAAGCCGGTTCAAAACCGGCTTTTTTTATTGCATCTAGAACATTAACATTCAGCGTTTGGTTTTACGTGCTCGGCTGGCGGATTCCCGGACAATGTTATAGCTCCAGTAATCTTCGTTAATGCCATTGTTTACACTGACGCAAACAAGAAACTGATCATCCTCGTCTTTCAGCCTGCGGCCGGTACCTGTTGTCCGCTCATTCACATCACTGCGGTTATAAACATCTACTTCAACTTCCTGGCCGTTAATTGCGGCGGCAGATAAAATTGATTCAATCGTTTTGGCTGTATATTCCAGCATATATGCCGGTGGTTTCGGAATCGCCATATGTCCCCCAAAAAATGAAACAGGGCAGCGAACGCCGCCCTTGTTATTTATTATTATTCCAACTCTGCCACTTCCTGCGAGGCGCCGGATGGTGGATCATTTTCACCCTCAGAAAATTCCAGTCGGATCTGATCGTTGTCGTCTAAATCCACTACGACCTTACCGCCGGATACCAGACGCCCGAACAATAATTCATCAGCAAGCGCTTTACGAATCATATCCTGAATCAGGCGAGCCATTGGGCGTGCGCCCATCAGAGGATCAAAGCCTTTTTTGCCGAGGAATTTACGCAGCGTATCGGTAAATGCGGCCTCCACTTTTTTCTCATGCAACTGTTCTTCGAGCTGCATCAGGAATTTGTCCACCACACGAAGAATAATTTCTTCGTTCAGTGAACGGAAGCTGATAATTGCATCCAGACGGTTACGGAATTCCGGTGTGAACATGCGTTTGATATCGGCCATTTCATCGCCAGCCTCACGCGTATTCTGGAATCCGATACTGCGCTTCTGCAGGCTTTCCGCACCGGCATTCGTGGTCATAATAATGATCACATTCCGGAAATCTGCTTTACGACCATTATTGTCCGTCAGCGTACCGTGATCCATGACCTGTAGCAGAATATTGAACACGTCCGGATGGGCTTTTTCAATCTCGTCCATCAGCAATACTGCATGCGGCTTCTTCGTGATTGCTTCCGTCAGCAAGCCACCCTGATCAAAACCAACGTAGCCCGGTGGTGCGCCGATCAGACGACTGACGGCATGGCGCTCCATATATTCGGACATATCGAAGCGAATCAGCTCAATACCAAGCGTAAATGCCAGTTGCTTTGCCACTTCGGTTTTACCGACGCCGGTAGGACCGGAGAACAGGAAAGCGCCGATTGGCTTATCGGTTTTACCAAGACCAGCACGCGCCATTTTGATCGCTGACGATAATGCTTCAATTGCCGGATCCTGACCGAAAACCACGTTTTTCAGGTCACGCTCAATAGTCTGCAACTTAGCACGATCATCCTGATTCACTGTTTGTGGTGGAATACGGGCGATCTTGGCGATGATATCTTCAATATCAGCCTTACCAATCGTTTTCTTTTGCTTGGATTTCGGGAGTACACGTTGTGCAGCACCAGCCTCATCAATCACGTCAATTGCTTTGTCAGGTAAATGCCGGTCATTGATGTAACGCGCAGCCAGCTCTGCTGCTGTTGTCAGCGCAGACGCAGAATACTTCACATTATGATGCTCTTCAAACTTGGCTTTTAAGCCGCGCAGAATCTGCACTGTTTGTTCAACTGTAGGCTCGGCCACGTCGATCTTCTGGAAGCGACGGGAAAGCGCATGATCTTTTTCAAATACACCACGGTATTCTGTATAGGTTGTCGCGCCAATGCATTTCAGCTGACCACCAGACAAAGCTGGCTTCAGCAAATTGGAAGCATCCAGCGTTCCGCCTGAAGCGGAACCAGCACCGATAATGGTATGAATTTCATCAATGAACAAAATCCCGTGCGCAGTTTCACGCAACTGACGCAGCACGCTTTTCAGGCGTTGTTCGAAATCACCGCGGTACTTGGTACCTGCCAGCAGCGCGCCCATATCAAGCGAATACACAACTGCATTCTGCAAAATATCCGGTACTTCACCCTGCACGATACGCAATGCCAGCCCTTCGGCGATCGCGGTTTTACCTACGCCCGCTTCACCAACCAACAAAGGATTATTTTTACGGCGGCGACATAAAATTTGAATCACCCGCTCAACTTCAGAATCACGACCAATCAGAGGATCGATTTTCCCCTCAGCTGCGTGACGATTCAGATTCTGCGTAAACTGATCCAGCGCATTTTCGCGCGATGCAGCTTCCGCCTGCCCTTCTTCAGCACCTTCATGCGATTTGTGAGTATCCTGCGGCTGATCTTTGCGAACGCCGTGGGAAATGAAATTCACAACATCCAGTCGGGTAACGCCTTGCTGATGCAGGTAATAAACAGCGTGAGAATCCTTCTCACCAAAAATAGCTACCAGTACGTTTGCGCCAGTTACTTCTTTTTTACCGTTAGAAGAAGATTGCACGTGCATAATCGCACGCTGGATCACACGCTGAAAACCAAGCGTAGGCTGCGTATCAACTTCGTTGGTACCAGGTACTGTTGGCGTATTATCAGCAATGAATACAGACAGCGTCTTGCGCAGATCTTCAATATTCACGGCACATGCGCGGAGTACTTCCGCAGCCGAAGGATTATCCAGCAATGCCAGCAGTAAATGCTCGACCGTGATGAATTCATAACGCGCCTGCCTGGCTTCCACAAAAGCCATGTGCAGACTAACTTCCAGTTCCTGAGCAATCATACTTCCTCCATCACACATTGCAGCGGATGACCGGCGCGCCTGGCATGCGTCAACACCAGTTCCACTTTTGTCTGCGCAATATCTTTAGGATACACGCCACAAATTCCTTTTCCATCGCGGTGAACCTTGAGCATGATCTGCATCGCTGCCTCACGGTCTTTGTTGAAATATTCCTGTACGATCGCAACGACGAATTCCATCGGCGTATAGTCGTCATTAAGTAATATCACTTTGTACATTGGAGGCGGTTTCAGCTTCTGCGTTTCGCGCTCCAGTACGGTACTGTTTTCTTGCTTTGTTCCCATACGCTTATTTTAGTACTTTGGCCGTCTTTGAATGCCAATAATAAGCGAATAAATAGCCCACTTATTCCGCATTGCCTCAAATGTTACCCTGTTTCTCAGTATTTAGCAGATAGTGCCGAATTTACGGTTCGCAAGAAGCAAAATCAGCATAATTTTTAACGGTTCATGACGGAATTGTGACTTAAATCACAAGAGTTCTCTTAAAAATACAACAATACAACAAGGCGCCCAAAAGTTTCTTGACTAAACTTTTTTTTCCGCAAAGAATGACATTGTTGTCTAAAAAATAGTTTTTAAGCAACACGAAGGGGGCAGGTTTGGGAGGGGCTGTTTCAGTTTCCTTGCTTTTACGGCTCGTGTGATTAGTTATTCTTTGAAAGACGCATTATGGCAACAGGTACCGTCAAGTGGTTCAATGATTCCAAAGGCTTTGGCTTTATCACTCCGGACGACGGTGGTGAGGATTTGTTCGCCCACTTTTCCGCAATCCAGATGAATGGCTTCAAAACCCTGAAAGAGGGTCAGAAAGTCTCGTTCGAAGTCACGCAAGGCCCTAAAGGCAAGCAAGCATCTAATATCCAAAACGGATAAGCTGGATCCGTACTTCCTTGTAAAAGCCCTGATTATTCAGGGCTTTTTTTATTGCCCCTCCTGCACCCACTCCGAACAGGAAACAGCCTGACTGAAGCCGAATTGCCGGCAATATTTGTTCCATAAGCGATGCTAACAAGCATACCGGCAACTAAACGAAAAAAGCCGGGTTTCCCCGGCTTTTTCTTTGCAAATCAGAATGAACTGAATTACATGTTTTCGATCATCACGTCGCCGAAGCCGGAGCAGGAAACCTGCGTCGCGCCTTCCATCAGACGTGCAAAGTCGTATGTTACCTTCTTGGAAGTGATCGCTTTTTCTGTCGATGTGATCAACAGATCAGCCGCTTCTACCCAGCCCATATGACGCAGCATCATTTCTGCAGACAGGATCAGAGAACCTGGGTTCACATAATCTTTACCAGCATATTTAGGTGCTGTACCGTGCGTTGCTTCAAACATTGCTACGGAATCAGACAGGTTTGCACCCGGAGCGATACCGATACCACCAACTTGTGCTGCCAGTGCGTCGGAGATATAGTCGCCGTTCAGGTTCAGTGTAGCGATAACGCTGTACTCTGCAGGGCGCAACAGAATTTGCTGCAGGAACGCATCAGCGATGGAATCCTTAACAACGATATCTTTACCTGTTTTCGGATTCTTGAATTTGCACCATGGGCCGCCATCGATCAGTTCTGCACCGAATTCTTTTTGTGCCAGTGCATATGCCCAGTCACGGAAACCGCCTTCGGTGTACTTCATGATGTTACCTTTGTGAACGATCGTCACGGAAGGCTTGTCATTGTCGATTGCGTATTGAATTGCTTTACGCACCAGACGCTCAGTACCTTCGACGGAAACTGGTTTAACACCAATACCGGAAGTTTCCGGGAAGCGGATTTTCTTCACGCCCATTTCGTCTTGCAGGAACTTGATCAGTTTTTTCACTTGATCAGAGCCTTGTGCAAATTCGATACCTGCGTAGATATCTTCAGAGTTTTCACGGAAGATCACCATGTCAGTTTTTTCCGGCTCACGTACAGGAGATGGAACGCCTTTGAAGTAACGTACTGGACGCAGACAAACGTACAGATCCAGTTCCTGGCGCAGAGCAACGTTCAGGGAGCGGATACCGCCGCCAACTGGTGTTGTCAGAGGACCCTTGATAGACACAACATAGTCTTTCAGAACTTGCAGTGTTTCTTCCGGCAGCCATACGTCAGGGCCGTAAACTTTGGTGGATTTTTCACCAGCATAGATTTCCATCCAGCTGATTTTGCGTGAGCCGCCGTAAGCTTTAGCAACAGCTGCGTCAACGACTTTGATCATAACCGGGCTGATATCAACACCGGTACCATCGCCTTCGATATAAGGGATGATCGGATTATCCGGAACATTCAGGGAAAAATCGGCATTGACCGTAATCTTTTGACCTTCTGCTGGCACTTTAATATGTTGATACATCGTTTTCTCCGTAGTTGGACGATCTAGCGGGTTGCGCTTTACTGACTTTGTCTTGTGTCTGCTTACAGAATTGCCGGAAACACACCACATGCACCATTAACTCTTATATAAGACAGAAGACCTTATTTCGTATTATGCACTACTATTTTACTGGATGCCATCAATTTGCAAAATTAAGGTTACACTTAGCTGATGAAACTCATATTACTGAACAAACCTTTTGATGTGATGTGCCAGTTCTCTGCGCATCCAGACAGGCCCACTTTAGCAGCATATCTGCCAATTCCCAATATTTACCCCGCCGGACGCCTGGACGCTGACAGCGAGGGACTGGTTTTGCTGACTGACAATGGCAAGCTGCAAAATCTGATCAGCCATCCCGACCATAAGTTACCCAAAACCTACCTGGTTCAAGTGGAAGGAATTCCCGAAAATACAGATCTGGATAAACTGAGTCAGCCATTAAATCTGGGGGATTTCATCACCAAACCGTGCAAAGTCGTGCGTATACAAGAGCCGGAATGGTTATGGGAGCGCAATCCGCCTATCCGTCAGCGCGCAAACATCCCGACCAGTTGGTTGTGCATGGTGTTATCCGAGGGTAAAAACAGGCAAGTCCGCCGCATGACCGCTGCAGTCGGCTTCCCCACCCTGCGCCTCGTACGGACTTCTATTGCCGGATATGCGCTGGAAGATTTTCCTCTGATGCCGGGTGACTGGATGGAAGTGGATCCTGCACACCTGCTGAAATAAGAAACTGACTCTGAGAGGTGACGATTTGATACAAAAAATCATCCCCGCTCGTCTGCCTTACCGGATTTTTCCGGTACGATACTTACATCAATATCATTATCGACACAGTCTTATGCTGAAAAATCCGTTATTACGATCACTGACAAATGCAGGCTTTGGCATTGCGCTGTTATTGTCAGCCACCACAGCAATCGCACAATCCCGTTTACCTGTAACTACACTGAATGCAGGCATTCATCTGATTCGCGCTGAAGTTGCAGCAACTGAAGCTGACAGGCAGGTTGGCCTGATGAACCGCACACAGCTGGGCTTAAATGAAGGCATGATTTTTGATTTTCAGGCACAGGCGATGGTGTGCATGTGGATGAAAAACACACTGGTTCCGTTGTCGGTCGCATTTATGGATGCGGATGGCACAATTGTGAATATCGAAGATATGCAGCCGCAGTCACTGGAATCGCATTGCGCGAAGAAAAATGTCCGTTATGCACTGGAAATGCGTCAGGGCTGGTTCAAGGCGAAAGGCATTAAAGCCGGCAGCAAAATTGAAGGCGTTCCGCTTGGCAGCAAATCCTGATTGATAGTCAGTGCGACGTGAATCAAAAATAAAAAGCCCCGACGTAAACCGGGGCTTTTTATTTACCATTCAGACATCCGAATCTGCAAACCAGAAACAATAGCTGAAAAGCAAAAACCGCAGACTGGCTGCGGTTTTTCCACTTACTACTGAACAGAAACAGCGAATTACGCCATTGCTTTCAGAGCAGCTGCCAGACGGCTTTTATGACGTGCAGCTTTGTTTTTGTGGATGATTTTCTTGTCAGCGATACTGTCGATAGTCGAAACAGAAGACTGGAAAATGCTAGCAGCAGCAGCTTTATCACCTGCGTCGATTGCTTTACGAACAGCTTTGATTGCTGTGCGCAGCTCAGAACGCTGGCTGGAGTTGTGTGCGTTTTGTTTAACTGCTTGACGAGCACGTTTGCGTGCTTGTGCGGTATTTGCCATGAGATTTCCTAAACGTGGTCAGAGCGACGGGTCAAAGCAAATTTGAATCAAATGCCACGCCGCGAAAAATTTCTATACAGCTTTGCAGTATAACGCCTTTGCGTGGCGTTAGCAAGCATTGCCGGGGTTTTCAGGGAACTAAGGATTATAAAACGTTTTTACAGTTGCTGCAGCATATTTTTCTAATCTGCTGCGCACTGCCGCACATCACAGGTTTACACTGTATTGCAGCAATATTTGCTCTTTGAACATTGACCGGAGTGACGATGAATCAGAAAACCCTGACACTGGAAAGCAGTTTAGTGCGGCTTGAACCTCTCGATGAAACCCATCTGCCCGCCTTGTCGGTGGCGGCCGCCGATGGTCGTTTATGGGAACTGTTTTTCACCTCAGTTCCGTCTCCTGAGCGCTTGCAAACATGGTTTAACACTGCAATGGACATGCAGCAACAAGGCCGCGCCGTTGCATTTGCAATCCGACATTTACCTTCCGGCAACATCATCGGCTCCACCCGCTTTTGTAATATGGATACCGCAAACAAACGGGTCGAAATCGGCTACACGTGGTACGCGGAAAGCATGCAGCGCTCGGGCGTAAATACCCATTGCAAACTGCTGTTGCTGCAACATGCATTTGAAGCATGGCAATGCAATGCGGTTGAATTCCGTACCGACTGGCTGAACCAGCGTTCGCAGGCAGCGATTGAGCGGCTGGGTGCGAAACGTGACGGCATACTGCGCCGCCATATGATCATGCCGGACGGGCGAGTCAGAGACACCGTGGTGTATAGTATTCTTCTCGATGAATGGCCGGGCGTGAAGCAGCATTTGCACTTCCGCCTGCATCGTAACGGAGATAGTTTGCAGTGCTGATTGATTTTTTTTATACCCTGCGGGATGCACGCGTCCCGGTCACAATTCGTGAATTTCTGGATTTGCTGGCAGCACTGGAAAGTGATGCCGGCATTCACAGCATTGATGATTTTTATTTTCTGGCGCGTACTATTCTGGTCAAGGATGAGGCGCATTACGATAAATTCGATCAGGCCTTCGGCAAATACTTTCGCGGCATTGATACTTTATTTGAAAAGCGACCGGATATTCCGCTCGACTGGCTGGAACAGCGCCTGAAGCGTGAGCTGACGCCCGAACAAAAAGCTGCGCTGGAAAAATTCGGCTATGACAAGCTGATGGACAGGCTGCAGGAATTGCTGAAAGAGCAGAAAGAACGTCACGAAGGCGGTAGCAAATGGATAGGCACGGGTGGCAAATCGCCTTTTGGCAATGGCGGTTATAACCCTGAAGGCATCCGCATCGGTGGCGAAAGCACACACAGGCGTGCAGTGAAAGTCTGGGAGCAGCGCTCGTTTCAGGATTACGATGATCAGAAAGCCATCGGCACCCGCAATATCAAAATTGCGTTACGCCGTTTAAGGAAATTTGCCCGCACCGGCCTGCATGAAGAACTGGCACTGGATGACACCATTCGCGCTACCGCGAACAATGCAGGATATCTGGATTTGCGCATGCAGCCAGAGCGCAAAAATAATATCAAAGTTCTTATGCTGCTCGATGTGGGTGGCAGCATGGATGATCATATTGCGCTGACCGAAGAATTGTTTTCCGCTGCACGCAGTGAATTCAAGCATCTGGATTTTTATTATTTCCACAATTGCGTGTACGACTATCTGTGGAAAAACAATCACCGCCGCCATGCGGAACGTTTTCCGACGATGGACGTGCTGCGTCGCTATCCGCCCGATACCAAGCTGATTTTTGTCGGTGATGCGACCATGAGTCCTTATGAGATTCTGCAACCGGGCGGATCAGTGGAATATAACAATCCCGAAGCCGGTGCAGCCTGGATGCAACGCTTCACAAATACTTTTCCGAAAGCAGCGTGGCTGAATCCGGAGCCGGAAGGATTGTGGCAATACCGCCAGTCGATTGCGATCATGCAGCAACTGATGGCGGGCCGGATGTTTCCGGTCACGCTGGACGGGCTGGATCGCGCAATGCGTTTGCTCAGCAAATAAAGAATCGGTTCAGCAATAAAAACGGGCAGCGTGGCTGCCCGTTTTTGCTTTTTTATTACACCGCAGTATCCCACTGAAATGGCGCTGAAATCTGGCTGAAATTTCGCTGAGCATCGCCCGCGCAGATTGCGCTTTAATGATCCAGATACAGATATTTCTTCATCGTTTTCAGAATGACCTTGCGCGAAATCGGCTTGGTCAGAAAACCTTCACAACGCACTTTCTGCCCCAGCTCAGGCTTGTATTCAAAGTGTCTGTCGACCAGCAACACCACCGCACTTTTCAAACCCTGATTCTGACGTTTCAGCCCGTCGCATAAACGGTAAGGGTCAACACCCTGCGTCGACGTATTAATAAATGTCAGCGCATGCTGGTTATTACCGTCGAGCAGCAAAGCGCTGCGTTCATCGTTCGCCAGCGTTACCGGAATGCCGTACGGATCCATGATGGATGCGACGTATTCACGGAATTGCGTGTCTTTATCGACGATCAGAATGCCGCCGCGTGCCAGCGGTTGCTTACGCATACGCTGATACACTTCCGGATCGGTCAGATCCAGATCCAGACGCGGATGCTTGCGACGCTCATGTACCGACAACACGGTTTGCGCACTGAGCGTGGTCAGCAGCAATTGACGTTTATCGATAATATCGTCCAGCACATCGAAAATTTTGCGCCAGCGGATCGGACGTGGCATGACCGGGAAGTCAAATTCCAGCTCAGTTTTTCCGATCAGCAATACCGGCTGTGCTTCCCCCGGATGCAGGTCAGACAGCAAGGCCATTGCCGGCAGATTGCCCGCATTGACGATGTACATGTCAGGGTCCTGAATACTGCCGGGAAGCAGGCAGGTATAGCGATAGCCCTTTTCACGCGCTACTGCGAGCACGTTGCGAAAGGTTTCTTCTTCTTTCGGGGGAAAACCGAGGAGTCTAATCGCGATGGCAGATGTTTTTGTTGTCATCGTTTATCCAGCTACGCATTGCAGCTACAATAGCTGCCGAAAACTCAGAGAGCATACATCGAAACGTATCCTTCTGACAAAAAAATGCAAGCCTGCACGCAGTTTTGCTCAAATTTTGCTTAATCCAACGATTTCAACCTGCATGGCAACGAAGAAAAATACAACATCTGATTACAGTGAATCGTCGATCCGCGTCCTGAAAGGACTGGAGCCGGTGAAACAGCGTCCGGGCATGTACACCCGTACCGAAAATCCGCTGCATATCATTCAGGAAGTGATCGACAATGCTTCCGACGAAGCGCTCGGTGGCTATTGCAAACACATTCAGGTCACGCTGAACACCGATGGCAGCGTCAGCATCGAAGACGATGGCCGCGGTATTCCGGTCGGGCTGCATCCGGAAGAAGGTGTGCCGACGGTGGAAATCGTGTTCACCCGTCTGCATGCCGGCGGTAAATTCGATAAAGGTTCCGGCGGCGCTTACGCTTTCTCCGGCGGTTTGCACGGTGTCGGCGTGTCGGTAACGAATGCGCTGTCTAAGCGTTTAGAAATCATGGTCTGGCGCGATGCAGGCCTGCATTTGCTGACCTTTGCGGGCGGTGATGTGATTGAACCGCTGCGCACCCAGCCGATTCCGCGCGGCGATAAGAAAAACGGTACCCGCGTCACGGTCTGGCCGGATGCGCAGTATTTTGATTCAGCGAATATTCCGCTCGGCGAACTGCAACGTTTGCTGCGTTCCAAAGCGGTATTGCTGCCGGGCGTCAAAGTCAGCCTGACTCACGCGAAAACCGGCGAAACCCAGGTCTGGCAATATGATCAGGGCTTGCGCGGTTATCTGACCGAAGCACTGGCGCAGCAGAATCAGACCGAAACTGTAATCCCGCTGTTTGAAGGCGAACAGTTCGCCAGCTCGGACAGCGAAGGTTTTGCCGAAGGCGAAGGTGCATCGTGGGTGGTGGCGTGGACCGAAGAAGGCGGTGTATTCCGCGAATCGTATGTGAACCTGATTCCGACACCGAGCGGCGGTACGCATGAATCCGGTCTGCGCGATGGTTTGTACGGCGCGGTGAAAAGTTTTGCTGAAATGCATTCCATGCTGCCTAAGGGCGTGAAGCTGTTGCCGGAAGACGTGTTTGCCCGTGTCTCGTTTGTATTGTCCGCCAAAGTGCTGGACCCGCAATTTCAGGGACAAACCAAAGAACGCCTGAATTCGCGCGATGCGGTGCGTCTGGTATCCGCATTCGTCAAACCTGCGCTGGAACTGTGGCTGAATGCGCATGTGGATCTGGGTAAAAAGCTGACTGAATTAGTCATCAAGCAAGCGCAGTCGCGTCTGCGTTCTGCGCAAAAAGTTGAGAAGAAAAAATCCTCCGGCGTTGCCGTGTTACCGGGCAAGCTGACCGATTGCGAATCTGACGACATCACCCGCAATGAATTATTTCTGGTCGAGGGTGATTCCGCCGGTGGTTCCGCCAAAATGGGCCGCGATAAAGAGTTTCAGGCGATTCTGCCTTTGCGCGGCAAGGTGCTGAATTCCTGGGAAACCGAGCGCGACCGCTTGTTTGCGAATAATGAGATTCACGATATCGCCGTGGCGATCGGCGTGGATCCGCATGGCACACAGGACAATCCGGATTTATCGAATCTGCGTTACGGCAAAATTTGTATCCTGTCTGATGCGGACGTCGATGGCTCGCATATTCAGGTCTTGCTGCTGACGCTGTTCTTCCGCCATTTCCCGCAACTGATTGCACGCGGCCATATCTGCGTCGCGCGTCCGCCGCTGTTCCGTGTCGACGCACCGGCGCGTGGCAAAAAACCGGCACAAAAACTGTATGCGCTGGATGAAGGCGAACTGACTGCGATCGAAGACAAACTGCGCAAAGATGGCGTGAAAGACGGTGCGTGGAGTATTTCGCGCTTCAAAGGTCTGGGTGAAATGAATGCGGAACAACTGTGGGAAACCACGATGAATCCGGATACCCGCCGCCTGCTGCCGGTGGCACTGGGTGAATTTGATCAGAGTTTTTCCGAAAACCGCTTCAATATGCTGATGGGTAAAACCGAAGCAGCAGCGCGCCGTGCGTGGCTGGAAGAGTTCGGTAACGCGGTCGAAGCAGACATTTAACGCCGCCGGAATGCCTGCAAAGGTGCTCCGGAGGCCAAAATATACCCCCGGGGGTATTTTTAAACGCCCAGTATTCTTGCCGACAATCAGGCGAAAATCGCGGATACCCCCCCTGTTTTAGGTTTTTTCAGCCGTTTTTTGCGGCTGTATAAAGATAGCTACCATGAGCGAACAAGCGAATTTATTTGAACAGACAGAACCACCGTCAGACGGCGAAGCCCTGACGCTGGCCAGCTTTGCCGAACGCGCTTATCTGGATTACGCCATTTCCGTGGTCAAAGGCCGCGCCCTGCCCGACGTTTGCGACGGCCAGAAACCGGTACAGCGCCGCATTTTGTATGCAATGCATGAACTCGGCCTTGCCTCCACCGCCAAACCGCGCAAATCGGCGGCGGTGGTCGGTGACGTACTCGGTAAGCTGCATCCGCACGGCGATCAGTCAGTCTACGATGCACTGGTGCGGATGGCGCAGGATTTCTCGCTGCGTTATCCGCTGATTGATGGTCAGGGTAACTTCGGCTCACGCGACGGCGACGGCGCAGCGGCGATGCGTTACACCGAAGCCCGTCTGACACCGATTTCCCGTTTATTGCTGGATGAAATTGATCAGGGCACCGTCGATTTTCAGGCCAACTACGACGGCACCACGCAGGAACCGCGTTTGCTGCCTTCGCGCCTGCCTTTCGTGCTGCTGAACGGCGCATCCGGTATTGCAGTTGGTCTGGCGACGGAAATCCCGTCGCACAATCTGCTCGAAGTCGCCAAGGCGACCGTGGCCATGATCAAAAATCCGGCCATTACCCATGAAGAATTAATGCAGCTGGTACCGGGGCCGGATTTCCCGGGCGGCGGCCAGATCATCACACCGGCGGCTACGCTGGCAGAGATGTATGCGACCGGTCGCGGCAGCATGAAAGTGCGCGCCCGCTGGAAGATAGAAGAACTGGCGCGTGGTCAGTGGCAAGCGGTCGTGACTGAACTGCCACCGGGTACTTCGTCGCAAAAAGTGCTGGAAGAGATTGAGGAAATCACCAATCCGAAAATCAAAACCGGCAAGAAAACGCTGTCGCCGGATCAGGTATCACTGAAGCAAATGATTTTGTCGGTGCTGGATACCGTGCGCGATGAATCCGGCAAAGATGCACCGGTACGCCTGGTATTTGAGCCGAAATCCAAAAATCTGGATCAGACTGAATTCATGCAAATCCTGCTGGCGCATACCTCGCTGGAAAGCTCTGCATCGATCAATCTGGTGATGATTGGTCAGGATGGTCGTCCGCGTCAGAAGGCACTGAGCCATATCCTGCAAGAGTGGATACAGTTCCGCTTCGCTACCGTGACCCGCCGCACCGGATTCCGTCTGCGCAAAGTGGATGACCGCATCCATATTCTCGAAGGCCGCGAAGCGGTGCTGCTGAATATCGATGAAGTGATCCGCATTATCCGCGAATCGGATGAACCGAAACCGGCGCTGATCGCGGCTTTCCGTTTATCGGATCGTCAGGCAGAAGATATTCTGGAAATCCGTCTGCGTCAGCTGGCGCGTCTGGAAGCGATCAAGATTCAGCAGGAACTGGCTGAACTGCGTAAAGAAAAAGCCACGCTGCATGATTTACTGGACAATCCGGCCTCGATGAAAAAAATGATCATCAAGGAAATCGAAACGGATGCCAAACAATTCGGCGATGCGCGCCGCACACTGATCGAAGAAGCAGCGAAAGCATCGGTAGAACAGAAAGTGGTGGATGAACCGGTCACGGTCGTCATTTCCGAAAAGGGCTGGGTACGCGCACGTACCGGACACGGCCATGATCCGGCTCAGTTCAGCTTCAAAGCCGGTGACAGCCTGTACGGCACTTTTGAATGCCGTACTGTCGATCAGTTGCTGGTATTCGGTTCGAATGGCCGTGTGTATTCTGTTGCAGTATCCGCCCTGCCCGGCGCACGCGGCGACGGCGTACCGGTCACTACGCTGATTGATCTGGCAAGCGGCACCCGCATCCTGCATTACTTTGCGGGCGCTGCGGACACCGGCTTGCTGATCGCCTCCAGTACCGGTGTCGGCTTCACAGCCAAAGCCGGTGACATGATCAGCCGTAATAAATCCGGTAAAGCCTTTATCACGCTGGATGACGATGCAACGCTGTTCGCGCCGGTCGTGATTGCCGCCGAAGACAGCGCAGTTGCCTGCCTGTCCGGCAACGGGCGTTTGCTGGTATTCCCGCTGGCGGAAGTTAAAGCGCTGTCCAGTGGCGGCCGTGGTGTGATACTGATGGATCTGGAAGATAAAGAAGCCCTGTTGCTGGTGCAAACCGTAACTGACAAAGGTGTGCGTATCACCGGTATCGGCCGTGGTGCCAAGCCGCAGGAAGTGCTTATCGCCAACAGCGCACTGCAAATCCATCTGGGCAAGCGGGCGAAAAAAGGGAAGCCGCTGGATTCCAAAATCAAGGCGCAGTTTTTACTCCGCATCTGATTGAAGATTAAATGCCGGATATCCGTTCTGAAATTAAAAATGCCGCTGAACATCAGCGGCATTTTTGTTTGCAGGATGACGTGGTGTCAGGACTTCATGCCAGCGTAATCCGGTTGCGTCCGGTTTGCTTGGACACATACATCGCGGCATCAGCAACTTCAAACAAGGCATCCGCATCACTGGCCTGACCGAGGTCAGCAATACCCGCAGAAAACGTGACGTGGAAGCTGCCATTTTCGGCATGCTGACTGATACGACCAAACGCCTGACGCACTTCATCCAGCACGGCACGGGCTTTGACTGCAGATGTATCCGGAAAAATCACGGCGAACTCTTCACCACCGTAACGACCAACGATATCGGTACGACGCAAACGCTGCTGCAGCAAGCGCGCCAGCGTGCGCAAGACCTGATCACCGGTGCCATGACCGTAGCTGTCATTGATTTTCTTAAAGCTGTCCAGATCAATCATCGCCAGCGCCAGCGGACTACGGTGACGCTTCGCCTGCAACATTTCCGACTGCAGGCGTTCTTTAATCGCCGAGTGATTCAGTAAGCCGGTCAGGCCATCACGCATAATCAGCGCACGCAGAGTACGGTAGCGTTCCGCACGGCTGACAACCGACGATACCAGATATTCCGCCCTGACTGGCTTTGCGATGAAGTCATCTGCACCGGCACGTACAGCATCCAGCTGACGCTCAGGGTCGACTTCGCTGGACAAAAACACAATCGGGATATCGACATAAGAATTATCCTGGCGGATCAGCTTGGATAATTCGATGCCACTGCAAACTGGCATATAAATATCCATTAAGATCAGTTCAGGCCGGAAATCGCTGATTGCCGCCAGCACCTGCGCCGGATCATGCAGCAAATGCACTTCCATACCCGCATTGCGCAGCACCGTGCTGTAGTAACGTGCTGTGACCACATCATCATCAATAATCATGACGCGGTAACCGGTATGGCTTTCGCGACGCAGCAGCGCTTCTATCCTGTCAGTCAGTCCAACCACATCCACCGGCTTGGTAAAATAGCCGTCACCATGTGCCCGCACTGCCAGCATACGGGATGCGAATGTCGGCGAGGCTGAAATAAAAATGGTCGGAATACGGAAGCGCTGTAATTGTTCCAGCCTGCGGATTTCTTCCGCACCGGCATGCTGATCATCAGGGAAACTGAGTTCGATCACAATCGCATCCGGACGGCGCGTCCCGACAGCGCGGGCCAGCTCACGCGGATGCGCAATCCAGACGACTTCAAAACCGAAATGCTCGAGCTGAGAAGAAATCGCCTGCTGCTGTTCAGCATCCTGATCGACCAGATAAATCAAGCGGTTTTCACGTACCGGCTCTTGTGGCTGCAGCATATCGGAGGCATCTTCCGGCTGCGGTACGGCATCCGGTGTATCACCCGCAATGACTGCTCGCATGTATTGCCGTAATTGCTGACGGAATTGTTCAAATTCCTGCGCAGGCATAACACCGTCTTTCAACCAGGGTTTCAGACGGCTTTCGTACACCCGTGCCTGACGGCCAAGCGCCTCGAATCCGAATGTACCGGCCGACCCCGCCATCGTATGCAGATAGCGGTGTAAATCATGCTGCAAACCGGTATCGTCCGGACAGCTCGCCAGATTTTCCAGTGCGGAGACAATCTCTTCGCACTTGCCGGGTAGTTTTTGCAGAAAAATGGCTTCCAGTGCGCGCAACTTTTCATGCAAAGCATCATTCGGGGTATTCATTACTGACGACGTGCCCACATTTCATTGATCTGAGCCGACAATTCCATCGGATCAAATGGTTTAGCGATAACGCCCAGTGCACCGAGATTACGGTAGTACTCAAGCTCCACAGACTGCACTTTGGCAGTCATAAAGACGATGGGGGTATTGGCAGTCGGTGCCAGCTTACGCAACTCAGACAGAGTGGTAGGGCCATCCATGACCGGCATCATGACATCGAGTAATAACAGGTCAGGCACATAGCCATTGCGTATTTGCTGGAGTGCCTCCATGCCGGAAGCACAGCAGTTAAGTTCAAATCCACCGACGATTTCGAAGGAAATTTTCGCGACTGTCCGGATATCCGCGTCGTCTTCTACGTACAAAATATGTTTCAGTCCATTGTCGGCCATGCTTATTCCTCTCATTGTCATGCAGATTGGTTATCCCAGCATAATTCAGGATAGGTTCCAAAACAATGAAGATTGCCTGTTTTCAACCATAGCATTGCAGCCTTGGCGCTGTGCAGACAATCTTCCTGTCATTTGTGTTGCCACAAACCCTGCGGCATACGCACCACAGGGCTCATGATGTTAATTACTTCAACGAAAAATCCACGCGGTGCCAGTTATCACTGTCTTTGGATTCACGGTTGATACGCGGTGCAATCAGGAACAGACGTTCACGCGGCACACCGGCAACATCTTCCAGATAATCCCGTACCAGATCAGCCCGTTTTTGCGCCAGTTGTCGCAGGGATTCATCATCGACCGGAATCGCCGCTTTCAGCATTGCGCTCATTTCCTCATCCGGCAGTGACTTGGTCAGTCCCAGTACATTCCGTGGTTTAACGATGCTTGCTTCACTGTACAAAGCAGCCAGATAACGATGACGCTCTTCTTTACTCAGCGTGATGTCATCAATCCGTATGGTCTTATCTTTTTTCAGCGCATCGCGCCACTTGGCTTCCTGCAACCGGCGCTCCAGCACAGCAGCTCTGACGCCATCAGCATCGGTCGATGCATCCGCCTTACCGGTAATTTCCAGATGCAGGCTCTGACGTGCCAGCAAGGCTTTACCAAGCTGATCAAGACGCTGACGTGCGGGATCGGCGATCAGCGCCTGCCCCGGTTCAAAACCAACGAACGACAACTCTTCACCGCCGCCGAATAAAGAACCCAGTAAAGCAAACGGTGAGGTCACTGCCTTTGTAATCACATTCATGAATACTTTAAAAATCAGGCTGCTGACCGAAAATTGCGGATCAGATAAAGAACCGGATACCGGCAGATTGATTGCGATTTTCCCCTGATTATCACGCAGCAGCGCCACTGCCAGCATGACAGGTAAGCGCGTTGCATCAGGGCTTTCCACTTTCTCACCAAACGTCAGCTGATCCAGCACGATTTCATTCTCAGCCTTCAGTTGCTGTTGTTCGATACGATAAGCCACCTGCATGGACAGCTTGCCCTTTTCAATCGCGTAACCGGCATATTTCGCGGAATACGGCGTCAGACGCGTCAGCTCCAGTCCATTGGTACTGCCTTTGATATCCAGAAAAATCGGATTCGCCAGCGGATTCAGCGCACCGGATACCAGCAACGGCGCATCATCGTCCACTTTACCGGTAAGCTCTATGGTCGCCGGTTGCGTACTGTCGGATGCCAGCAAGCCTATCGTCCCGCTGACGCCGGTCAGATTCGCTTTGTAGTTCGGACGAATGAAGTGATCCGTGAAATTGATATTGCCACCACTGATCCGGGTCTGACGAATACGAATCACCGGTGTCACGTGTGGCGTCGTTTTAGTGACCACTGCCTGCGCCGCAGATACTGCGGCAGTTGCCGATGTTGCAGAGGCTGCGGTCGTATTCACCTGCGCTGGTGCAGATACGTCTGCAACTGCCGCCTCCGGCGTTTTACGCACCAGAATACTGGATAAATTCAGCTTACCTTTTTCTGACAGCACAGCACGTGCGAAGAAATCCTGTAATGTCAGGGTCGCCAGTTCAATTTGCCTGTTGCGTGCGCCAAACTGCACTTTCAGACCGTCGGCAGTAATATTTTTCCATTCGAGAAAATCCTGCTCCGAGCCATTTTCAAAAATCTGGAAGTTTTGCAATTTCACCTGTCCATCGAATGCAAGCTCAGGTTGTGCTGCTCGCAGACTACCGGCACGACCACTACCTTTCAGGCTCAGATTACCCTGGGTAATTTCTACATTCAGTAAATCCGAAACATATGGGTACAGCGAAGCAACAGGCAAACTACGTGCATCAACGTTAAAACGCGCATCGGCAAGCTTTGCCCCCAGATCAACGTCCAGTTTCAGGTTGCCTTTCTGATTCCAGCGGCCTGCAACACCTACCTTCAATGGCTTATTCAGGTCAGACTGCCATTGTGAAACCTGCAAGCTGAGCTGGTCGAGCTGCGCTTTGAACGACGGTCTGACACTCTGATCAGTGAAAGATACAGCAGCCTGCGCCAGGCTTATCTGCCCCAGCTGTAACTGCCATGGTTTTGCAGAAGAAGTGTTCTGTACAGCAGTCGCGCCGGAAGATTGAGAAGTACCGGCACCTGCAGTAAGCCACCTGCTTGCCAGCCAGGTACCGTCTGTTCCACGACGAATATCTGTACGCAAGCCATCCAGCGCCAGCGCTTCCGCCTTGAGCTGTCGCTGTTCGCTGTCCGCAGAAATCCCGTTCAGATCCAGACTAGTCAGTGCAAAACTGCCATCACCGACAGAACCCTGCACCTGAATGTCATGCAAATGCAGCTCGCTTTGCTGAACCGACCATTTTTGTGGTTGCCATTCCGCCTGCACACTGGCATCCACTGCACCGCTAAGCTTTGCTCGCAGTACCTGGTCAAGCCAGGGCTGATACGGGCTGATCTGCCAGTCGCTGAGTTGCAAATGAGCATTCAGTTGCTGTGCCACCGGTTGAATCTGCGCATCCAGCTTCAGGCTGCCCTGATCAGTATCGTTCAGCGATAACTGCAGTACTGCCGGTACGGCATCCTTTGCCGTACTCAAAGCATTCAGAGACAAGTCCCACTGAAAATCTCTGGTCACTTTACGAGTCGCCATCAGACTATCCGTCAGATGCAGACTGCCTTTATGCACACTGGCTTTGTCCAGTTTCCACAGTGGCAGCACTTTTTCCGGCTGGACGCCGCTTTTCCCACGGGGATCAGCAACAGATTCCGGTGCAGATATTTTTTTGCCTGATGACAATAACGACAACCAATTCCAGCCATGCTCTTTATCCGCAGTCAGCCAGATTTCCGGCTGATCTATCTGCAGATTCTTTACATGCCCTTGCAAACCATGCAAATCCACTGACGCGAGTTCTGCTTTCAGTCCGCCAAAACGCAGCAGCTCATCGCCCTGAAGACTTTGTAAATGTACCTGCTGCAAGGCCACACTGCCTTCCAGCACCGCTTGCGCAGGCTGCTTACGAAATACGAGACTCAGCGACGAATCCAGTTTTGCTGATTGCAAACGAACGGGCAAAGCCAGTGGCAGATAGGTTTGTAATTTGGCCAGATCCAGCGTTTGTATGCCGAGATCCAGACGACTTTCCATACTGCTGGAAAAAGGTTTGCTGTTTGCATGAAATCTGACCGGAGCACCGTTGAGCATAAAAGACAAGGCAGGCTCAACATGCGTTTCTGCATCATGCGGAAAACTGGAAATAAACGGCAAGCCCAGTTCTATGGTATCAATCACTGCCGTCTGCGCCGCAGAGCGATCTTCGTAACGGACAGTGCCGTTGTGAATCAGAATATCATGCAGGGCGAAACGTGCCGGTTCCGGACTTGCAGGTGTCGCTGCAAGTTTATCGAGAATATCGCTGAAGTTATAAAGACTGTGATTTCCCTGCTGTACACGCGTGATGCGGACTTGTGGCTGAACAAGCTCCAGTCCGTCAACCACCAATGCACGATGCCATACCGATGCCAGAGAAATATTCAGTTTCAGCTGACTCAGCGTCATTGCATCGTTTTTCTGATCTGCCTCTTTCAAATGAAGATCTGAAATAGTCAGCGTCAGGCTGAACGGAGAGAAACGTATATCACCTGCTTCGAGCACACGTCCGGTGTGCTGCAGTACCTGTGCTGGCAGTACAGCACGCACTATCGATGGTACAGCCAGCCAGCCCAGCATACTCCAGAGCAACAGCAAGCCTGTACATATCTGCACCCAGCGCCGGCGGAAAATACGGTTGATGACGGGCTTCACAAAGGAAATGGAGGAAAAAATCATAGGTGTGCATTACAAAGAATTTGGCCACAACGTTGCTGCAACGAGGGCTTACGGCGGTGCCGATGTCTGTCTGACATTATACGCGGTGAAATCCGAAGGCAAAAAAGGAAAAGCCCCGCTTATCGGGGCTTGCCGTAAAAGATTGTCAAAAAGATTTCAATATTCACCACAAGCCGGCACTTGTGCGAAAGACGATTTCGTTCCGGCTCAGAAGCGCTGAGATGGCACGCCCTGAAAAATCCGCTCGGTCATGAAATTACCGCCAATGTGATATGACAAGTCCGCCGGACGGGTAATATCCCAGCGCACCATATCCGCATCCATACCGGTACGCAGCATACCAGTCCGCTGCTGCATCCCCAGCGCGCGTGCCGCATTTACGGTGACTGCCTTCAGACATTCGTGCGGCGTCATTCTGAACAAAGTGCAGCCCATATTCATGGTCAGTAATAAGGATGTCATCGGCGATGTGCCGGGATTGCAGTCCGTCGCCAGTGCAATCGGAACACCGGCATCGCGTAAAGCCTGTACTGGCGGCAATTTGGTTTCACGCAAATAATAAAACGCACCCGGGAGTAACACAGCGACTGTGCCAGCCGCCGCCATGGCTGCAATGCCTTCCTGCGATAAATATTCAAGATGATCCGCAGACAACCCCTGATATCTGGCGGTCAGTGCTGCGCCATTCTGATCAGACAATTGTTCTGCATGCAGCTTTACCGGCAAACCAAGTCGCTGTGCTGCGATAAATACCTGCTCAGTCTGCGCACTGGTAAATCCGATATTTTCACAAAAAGCGTCCACAGCATCGACCAACCCTTCTGCCGCAAGCGCTGGCAGCATCTCATCACAGACATGGCGGATATAGTCATCTGCGCGTCCGTGAAACTCAGGAGGCAAAGCATGCGCGCCTAAAAAAGTAGTAACAACTCTGACCGGAAACATGGTTCCGAGCCGCCGTGCGACGCGCAGAATTTTGCGCTCGGTTTCCGTATTCAGGCCGTATCCGGATTTAATTTCAATCGTTGTGACACCTTCATTCAACAGGCTGCGCAAACGCGGAATCGCTTCCTGCAACAAAGCATCTTCGTCAGAGGCGCGCGTTGCATTCACAGTAAAACGAATGCCGCCACCCTGCTTCGCAATCGTTTCATAGCTGACGCCGTTCAGCCTTGCCTCAAACTCATGACTGCGGTTTCCGCCGTAGACCAGATGGGTATGGCAATCGGTCAATCCCGGAGTTATCCATTGCCCCTGACCATCGGTAACTTGTTTTGCCTGCCAGCCGGAAGCTAAATCTGCCTCTTTTCCCAGCCATACAATTTTTCCGTCAGCGACTGCAATTGCCGCATCGTGTACATCACCGCTCTCCGCATCCATGGTCGCCAGATGCACATTCCGCCAGAGATGATCCCAGACTTGCATCAGCTTGCTCCTGTCGCACTGAAGCGAATAATAATGAGACAGATATCGCTTTCTGCCGTCGCTGTGAATTGCAAACTGATGCCTTCATGCGCGTGGTTTTCTTCCTGCAGCAATAACTGTTGTGAGCGAACCAGCGTTCCGTCAGTAAGCGAAACCTGACCACGGTGACAGTACAGCAATATTTGCTGAGCCTCACCTGCCTGCACAAAATGGTCGCCTTCGCCGAAGCGGAGCATCGTATGCGAACAAACTTCGCGCCGGCTCATCATGTTCAGATCAGTAACGGTAATGCCATTAAGTAGCTTTGCCACCACCGGCGTCTCACCGCTAAACCGGAAAGGCGCACTATCGACACGGAGCTCTGCGACCTCGCCCTCATCACCGGTATCGTGCAGATATAAATCCATGCCGTCACCACTCAGAACAGCGAGGCTGCGTTCAATACCTGCAAAGTGTGAAAACGGCCCGTCAGTTGCGACCGTCGCAGTGCTGAGACGCCAGATAAACTGATCGAGCCCTGCATCTGGTGGGTAAATGGCTAATTCCGTTGTGCTTCCACCACCATTCTTCCAGGGCATGGTGCGGAAATCCTGTTCAGACCAGATTTGCATCATTATTTCCTTTATCACAATACGCTGAATGTACCGCAAAAAAATAAAACCTGCCGCTGCGAGCTGCAGTACGGCAGGTTTTAATCAATCAACGGCTCAGGCCAGATACAAGTGCTGATACAGGGATTGGCAATGTGCGCTCAGAGCGCCATCGATGACCAGCTGTTTTGCTGCCTCGATATCCGGGGCGAACAAACGGTCTTTATCATAAAAACTGACATCCTGACGCAGACGCTGCACCACCGGTTGCAACAAGCCGGAAGTCTGCAGCGGTGCATGGAAATCCACGCCTTGCGCCGCAGCCAGCAACTCGATACCAACAATGGTCGCGGTATTGTGCGCCATCTCGTGCAAACGACGCGCACCGTAAGTTGCCATACTGACGTGATCTTCCTGATTCGCCGATGTCGGAATAGTGTCAACACTGGACGGATGTGCATGAGATTTGTTTTCCGATGCCAGTGCTGCTGCAGTCACATGAGCAATCATGAAGCCGGAATTCAAACCGGAAGACGGCACCAGGAAAGGTGGTAGGCCGGAAATCGATGCATCAATCAGTAATGCAATGCGGCGCTCAGAAATCGAGCCGATTTCTGCAATCGCCAGCGCCAGCGTGTCGGCAGCGAATGCAACCGGTTCCGCGTGGAAGTTACCACCCGAAATCACTTCTCCGGTATCAGCAAACACCAGCGGATTATCCGTTACCGCATTGGCTTCTGTCAGCAAAGTCCGCGCAGCATTATTGATAATATCCAGACAGGCACCCATGACCTGAGGCTGGCAGCGCAGACAGTAAGGATCCTGCACACGTTCGTCATTGACCAGATGCGACTGACGAATCGCGCTACCACCCAGCAGTTCACGGTAAATCGCGGCTGTTTTAATCTGACCGGGCTGACCACGGCTGCTGTGGATACGCGCATCAAATGGCGCATCACTGCCTTTTGCTGCATCGACCGATAAAGCGCCGGTGATGGTTGCTGCTTCCAGCAGACGCTCTGCCAGGAACAAGCCATTCAGGGCCAGCGCAGTGGATGCTTGTGTACCGTTAATCAGTGCCAGACCTTCTTTCGCCGCCAGCACCACAGGCGTAATACCGGCTGCGGCCAGCGCCTCCATTGCCGGACGCATAACACCATGCACACGTACCTGACCTTCTCCCATCAGCGCCAGTGTCATATGTGACAGCGGCGCCAGATCGCCGGAAGCACCAACGGAGCCCTTGACCGGCACAGCAGGCATAATGCCGGCATTGAACATCGCTATCATCGCGTCGATAACCGATGCGCGGATACCGGATACGCCACGGGACAAGCTGGCGATTTTTGTTGCCAGCAGCAGGCGCACCACTTCATCACTCATCAGCTCACCGGTGCCTACCGAGTGCGACAAAATCAGATTGCGCTGTAACAACTCCAACTGATCATCCGGGATACGGGTTTTTGCCAGTTTGCCAAAGCCGGTGTTAATGCCATACGCTGCATCCCCTTTTTCAACAATTTTACGAACGGCTGCAGCCGATGCGTCGATCGCTGCGCGCGAATCCGGATGCAATTGCAGTTGTACCGGTTGTTTCCAGATCAGGCGCAAATCGCTGAGGCTGAACTGGCCAGGGTGAATAGTTAAGCTAGTCATACTGTTTCCTGTCTCCGGGCCGGCTTCATACCGGCCACTGTGATTACGAATTTCTTAAGTGGTTTTTATGATACTGAAACATCAGCCTGTATCAGCCTGTATCAGCCGATCATTGGCAATTTCAAACCCTGACGCTTCGCGCAGGCAATCGCCTGCTCATAGCCAGCATCAGCATGACGCATGACGCCGGAACCGCAGTCATTGATCAGCACACGGGCAAGGCGTTGTGCAGCGGCATCGCTGCCATCTGCCACGATCACCATACCGGAATGCTGCGAGTACCCCATACCAACGCCGCCACCATGGTGTAAAGAAACCCAGCTCGCGCCACCTGCCGTATTCAGCAAGGCATTCAGCAGAGGCCAGTCAGACACGGCATCTGTACCGTCACGCATACTTTCAGTTTCACGATTCGGGCTGGAAACCGATCCGGTATCCAGATGATCTCGGCCAATTACCACCGGTGCTTTCAGTTCGCCGTTACGTACCATCTCGTTGAATGCAAGGCCTGCAAGGTGGCGTTCACCCAGTCCCAGCCAGCAGATACGCGCTGGTAAGCCCTGGAAGGAAATGCGTTCCGCAGCCATATCCAGCCATTGATGTACATGGCGGTTTTCAGGGAACAGTTCTTTAATCTTGGCATCGGTTTTACGGATATCTTCCGGATCTCCCGACAAAGCTACCCAGCGGAACGGACCTTTACCTTCGCAGAACAGCGGACGGATATATGCCGGTACAAAACCCGGGAAATCAAATGCATTTTTCAGACCCTGATCAAATGCAACCTGACGAATATTATTGCCGTAATCCACAGTAGGAATACCCATTGCATGGAAGTCCAGCATTGCCTGTACATGAACTTCGCAGGATTTCGCTGCTGCTGCGGTCAGTTCTGCATGGCGGCTGACATCCTGCTGCGCTGATTTCCACTCCGCAACAGTCCAGCCAGCTGGCAAATAACCGTTAATCAGATCATGTGCTGATGTCTGATCCGTCACCAGATCCGGCTTCATACCACCAGCCTGTGCGCGCTTGACCAGTTCCGGCAGAATTTCAGCGGCATTGCCCAACAGAGCGATCGATACCGCTTCTTTACGTTCGCAGTGATAACGCACCAGCGCCAGTGCATCATCCAGATCCTTCGCCTGTTTGTCGACGTAACGGGTGCGCAGACGGAAGTCGATACTGGATTGCTGACACTCGATATTCAGCGATACTGCGCCGGCGAATGTTGCTGCCAGTGGCTGTGCACCACCCATACCACCCAGACCTGCTGTCAGAATCCAGCGGCCACCCCACTCGCCACCAAAATGCTGGCGACCGGCTTCGGCAAACGTTTCATAAGTACCCTGCACAATCCCTTGCGTGCCGATGTAAATCCAGCTGCCTGCTGTCATCTGGCCGTACATGAACAAACCTTTACGGTCCAGTTCATTGAAATGTTCCCAGTTCGCCCATTTTGGTACCAGGTTGGAGTTCGCGATCAGAACGCGCGGCGCATCAGCATGGGTTTTAAATACACCGACTGGCTTACCGGACTGAATCAGCAGGGTTTCATCTTCCTCCAGCTCTTTCAGCGATGCCAGAATCTGATCAAAACATTCCCAGTTACGTGCTGCGCGGCCAATACCGCCATACACCACCAGGTGTTTAGGATTTTCAGCGACTGCCGGATCCAGATTATTCTGAATCATGCGGTAAGCAGCTTCCGCCACCCAGGTTTTACAAACTTTTTCAGCACCGCGCGGTGCGCGGATTTCACGGCTGGCATCCCAGCGCGGATCATTCATCAGTGCGTCAGACATACAGGTCTCCTTGATGTGAAACAGATGTTTTTCGGGTGGCGATGTCGCCTTTGCAGAATAGAGACTGCAATTGCTGAGCAGTTTAAGTTGTATATACAACTTTAGCAAGCGGATTTTTAATGCGACAATGCCGGTTTAGCGCAATCCGGTACATTTTTGTAACCAGAACCTACAGGCTGCATCCGTGAACAAAATTCCTGCTTCAACCCCTGCCTTTCAGGTCATTAAAGATTATCTGCTCAATGCCGTGCAGACCGGCATCTGGAAAGAAGGTGACGCCATCCCTTCAGAAGCTGCACTGGCGACACAATTTTCGGTTTCGCGCATGACGGTGAACCGCGCCGTCAGAGAACTGACTGCAGAACAAATCCTGACCCGCATTCAGGGTTCAGGCACGTATGTCGCGCAACAGAAATATCAGGCGACGCTGGTTGAAATTAAAAGTATTGCTGATGAAGTCAGAGCACGAGGCCATGTCCACCGTAGCGAACTTCATGCGTTACAGGCATTGCCGGCAAGTGAATTACTCGCACAGGAGTTTGGCGTCGATACGGGGACATCGCTGTTCCATTCGCTGATCGTACACTTTGAAAACCATGTCGCGATTCAGGTCGAAGACCGCTGGGTCAATCCGGTCATTGCACCGGATTATCTGGAACAGGATTTCAGTCTGCGAACGCCGAATGAATATCTGGTTGCAGTAGCGCCGCTGCAAGGTGTGGATTACCGGATTGAGGCGATGCTGCCGACCAAATCCGTGGCTGACATGTTGCAGATCAGTACCCGCGATGCTTGTCTGGTGTTGCACAGAAAGACCCGCTCGCAGTCCAGAGTCGCCACCGTCGTCACGATGTGGCATCCGGGTCAGCGTTATCAGTTTGCAGGCAGTTTCTGAGCCCGGAACCGTTCGTACACCGTCACAATCCGTCACAAGGCTGTC
Organism: Cognatundibacterium luofuense; assembly: GCF_018139685.1. Classification (GTDB taxonomy): domain Bacteria; phylum Pseudomonadota; class Gammaproteobacteria; order Burkholderiales; family Burkholderiaceae_D; genus Undibacterium; species Undibacterium luofuense. The sequence goes on along the minus strand of NZ_JAGSPN010000008.1, from coordinate 107,893 downwards.
ATTCGGAAAAACGGTATCCGGTTTACAATACGGCACATGTTCTGTTAGTGCTCCGCCCACGGTCACTGACAAGAGGTCCAAGAAGTGAGAATTATGCGTCTACAAGTTGTTTACCGATCCCTGACTATCCTGTTGCTGGCAGGTTTATCCGCCTGCAGCGTAACCGGTCAGAAATCCGCCAGCGCTCAGCATGAAGATTTCGGCGCGACCGATGTCTTTACCCGCAGTTTTCCGGGCAGCGAGCAAAATGCCTGTGAAGCTGCACGCCGTGCTTTATTAAGTCAGGGTTATGTGATCAGTGACTGGAAGCCGACGATCATTCGTGGTCGCCGTAAGTACCAGCATGAAGTCGATGTTCATGCAGAAATTGAGTTCAATGTCACCTGCGTTCCTGACAGCAAAGGCAGTAACAGTTCCACCATTTTTGCGAATGCGGTACGCGACCGTTATTCTCTGAAAAAGAGCAATACCTCCGCCAGTATTGGTGTCAGCGCAATTGGCTCTGTGTCTCTGCCATTCGGCAGTACGGATGATTCCATGGTGAAAGTCGCCAGTGAAACCATCGCCAGCGGTAATTTTTACTCACAGTTCTTTGATCTGATCGAGCGCTATCTGGATGGCACTGTGTTTCCGAATGAGCCGGAAGCGGAAAAACGTGCAGAACCTGTACCGCAAAAAAATACAGCACCGGCCAGTCAGCCAACACAATCTGTTACCGGTACACAAAGCGAATGACGGAAAATCCTGCTCAGCAGCGCGAACATGATTTGCTGCGTCTGGTCAGCATGCGTATGCCCTACGGAAAGTTCAAAGGCCGTGTACTGGCAGACTTACCGGGGCATTATCTTGGATGGTTCGCCCGGGAAGGCTTTCCTACCGGGGAGCTGGGCAGATTGCTGGCACTCATGTATGAAATTGATCACAATGACTTGCGTGCTTTACTGCTTCCGGTACGCCAGTCCGGTGATACTCGATAAAAGCAATGCTGCAGCTCCGTTTGGGAGTGTCGGCGCTATGCAAATCGCGATTTCCGAACAGATCCGGAATTCCGGAGTAAAAACAAAAACGCCGCTTACTGAAGCGGCGTTTTTTTATTTGCACTGATCCGATTATTTCGATTCAGCGGCTTTTTTCTTACCTGCTGCAGTTGCTGGCAGGAAGCGAACCGGATCGTTCGCACCGGATTGATACGCTGCAACAACAGAACTAGGGCGCAGGCAGGAAGCACCGAGGCTGTTATCACCACTGGATGTTGATTTGCATACCTGCAATTCTTTTACTGCATCCAGAGAAATACCTGCTGCCGCTGCAACAGAAATAATCGATTGTGGATTTGCACCGCCAGATACCAGCGAATCAACTGTTGCCTGCAGATTGGTTGAGCTGGTCAGCGCGTTAAAAATACCATCCACCGAGGTATCCACGCCTTCCGCCATGACGGATGCACCAGAACACAGTACCAGACCTGCGACTGCCAGTTTCAGCATTTTTTTCATTATGTCCCCTTCAACAAAACCGCAAAAAATTAAGGTGTTACGAAAGTATTACAGCGCCTTATTGTAATGAAGTGCAGCACAGATGCAAAACGAGAATATCAATGGAATTCTGCCTCTTTATAGCATTTCGCCCGGGCAACATTTTATGCGCGAGCGAAACGAATGCAGCATCAGAACAGGCGATACACCGGGTAACGACGCCATTCCGGCTCACGGTATTTACGGCAATGCGCAAAGATAAAATCCAGTACCGATTCCTGACTATCCAGAATTTCCGGATTCACCGCTTTCCATGCTTCAAAAGCGGCACGGGTTTCCGGCTCAGTCCGCAGAATTTCCGCTGCACTGTCTTCAAACACATAATCAGAATACGCCTCTTTTTTCTCCAGCACGCTGTTGAAAAATCCCCAGCGGAAGAAACTGTCGTGTGCTGAAGGTTCCAGCGTTTCGATAGCATATCGCGCCTGATCCTGATCGAGGCTGACGATGTAATCACCTGCTTCAATACGCACTGTTTCCGTCACAGCAGTCAGGCTCACCTGATCATGGAACATATGTCCTTCATAAGCATTCGGACGGGATGCAACCGATGGAATCCGGTACACCTGCACTTCGCGCTCATGTGTTTCTTCGACACGGGTCATTTGCACGCCATTCCATTGCAAACGCTCGATCACGTGACGCCAGGCCTGCGGGATCAGGTAGGCTTTAGGCTGCTCCACCAGAATGTCAGGAACAAAGCGATTGAAATAAGGAATTGCCTTTTCCCAGGGCTTTTGCCTGTCATAGGAAAGACGCATATAGGTGCCGAGCACACTGGGAGAGTACACCGCCTCGTAACCACGGAACATAAAGCTGGACGGCTGACTGCGATCGGCTTCCCAGTGCACCGCAGCTTGCTGCTGAGTACGTACTTTTGCACGAGCCTGCTGGCGCAGAGTACGAATTTCCTGACCATGCTGAATGGTGTAATCCAGTACGGTTTCAACCAGCGCACGCATCGACAGATAACGGTCTTTAAACGGCTTCAGCATATGCGTTTCAGGCATAAACCCGATCGTGTGATGCAGGGCTGCATACCCGGTGGAGAAACGCGGGGTTTCCAGAAAATCTTCAATACCGTGATCCGGAATATCTTTGACCGGATTCACGTAAGGACAAGTTGGCCAGCCTCTGACATCCATGCCCTGAAAAATGGCTGGCAACATTTGCCGCTTCAGGTAATCGCCCAGACCATATCCGAGCTTGTCTGTTTGCGTCTGAATCAGCGTCATCGTATAGGCGTAATCCGCACCGTTAGACGTATGCGTATCCACCATCACATCCGGATCCCAGGCTGTGAAAAAGCGGTTGAATACGCCGGCATTCAGACTGTCGCATTTAATAAAGTCACGGTTCAGATCCAGATGCAGACTGTTGCCACGGAACCCGAAACTTTCCGGGCCATCCTGATTCACACGCGAGGTATTCTGACGATTCATGCTGCCGTCAACGTTATAAATCGCTGTGAATAAAAAGACCGTTTTCCCCAGCGCAGCGCGGCGCTCTGCATCTAAACAAAAATCACGTACCAGAGCCATGCAGGCATCCACGCCTTCCGGCTCGCCGGGGTGAATACCATTGTTGTTGAAGAACACAGGACGACCGGCAGCCTTCAGTTGCTCACGGTCAAATACGCCATCTGCGGTAACAACACCGGCATGAATTGGCCGACCGGAATCCGATTGTCCGATTTCAAAAAATTGCAGTACTTGCGGAAAATCTGCTGCCAGCTTTTGATAGTAGGCAATGCATTCCGGCCAGGTTGTCGTCTGGTTACCGTTCCCGAGTTCAAACGGGGTAGGATAAGCGCTCGTTGTGGTCATGATGATGACTTAAGAGAAATGTAACAAAGCGCTGATTTTAACGCAGTTCCGCCGGAGCCGATTCCGCACTGCACACATGCAAATGCCCGTCGGTCGCATGTGCTACCGACGGAATTTAATTCAGATGAAGGCAAAGCCGCCACAGGAAATTCTGTCGCCGATCAGACTGTACCGACCACCGGTGCTGCTTGCTGATCACCTTGCGCAGCTGCCTGCAACCGGCTGCGTACCAGCTGGATATGGCTGCGCAATCCGTACAATTCCTCAGCATACGCCAGCGGCACCACAATCTGATTCACGCTGTTTTCCAGCAAATCCAGCCTTTGCATTCCTTGCTGCCAGTCCTGCGCTTCCTGCTCGAGACTCAGCTCGATTTCTCGTAATTGCCCGTACCAGCGGTAAATCCGTGAACGGATACGCCAGACATAAACCGGCGGAATAATTTTCGATAACGGCAGAATCATCGCTCCGGCTGCCACCAGCACGAACCACATACGTTCGATGAAATTTGCCACCCAGAATGGCAAATAGCGCTGTAGTACCGGAATACCGTGTTCATAGAACTTCACCGCATGTTCAGACACCGGAATCTCGGTAAATCGTTCCGAGGGAAATTCATTCCGTTTGCTGAACCAGTCAGCCTTGCTGTGAATTGTACGGGCCGCCTGCAGCATCAGTGAGACCAGTGCCGGATGCAGACTTTCATGTGCCACCAGCGTGACTGTGGTTGCGAGCAAATGGTAATCACGCGCTGGCAAATCCGCGCCGATGTCGATGATGCCGCGCGGCAATGTCACGGCGGACAAATACGCTAAGCGTCTTGTATAGGCTTCTGCCTGCTCAAAATCGAACAGACGTACATCGCGGTTTTGCAGCAATTGCTGAACAATTTCTGAATCACTGCCGGTACAGAACACCAGCACATCGGTCTCACCGCGCAAAAAACTGTCCAGCGCCTGCTGATCCGGCAAACGCTGAATGCTGACATCGCTGTCCTGTACATGATTCAGTTGCAGCAACTCGGTAAAAATACGCTGTATGCCGGAACCACGTGCGCCCAGGTTAATGCGCTTACCTTTCAACTGCGTCAGCGAGCGCCAGTCCGATTTACTGCGATAAAAAATCCAGATCGGCTCGTAAAACAAAGCGCCCAGTGAAATCAAACCCTGCTCCGCAGCCTGTTCCGGATCTGTTGAACCGCTGCGTACGAAACCGACTTCATACACAGAATCCGGATCACGGATACGCTCGAAATTTTGTTGAGAGCCTTCCGAGTTTGCATTTCTCAGTGTGACGCCGCTCTTTGCAAGTTCGGAAGAATAAGCCCGTGCAAAGCGCTCGTAGGTCGATCCCGGTACCCCGCTGGTCATATCCACCAGTTTCGACGGCGCAGGATCAGCAAGCCGGTAACCCAGATAAACCAGTCCGCAAAACAGCGCCAGCACCGGCCCGAATGCGACCAGAAAATCACGCAGCGAGAACAGCGTAAATTTAATTTTTTGCATACCGGTATGAATTATTGCTGCGCCGCCGGGGCTGCTTCAAACTCAGCGCCCGCTTGTTCCAGCCCCGCCTGCAAACGGGCAAAGGCTGCAGGCAAAAGCGCAGCTTCTCCCTTCACGCCGAGTTCGATATGGCGGCGTTGCGTCGCAGTGGCGACACTGGGCAGGCTGAATACTTTTACGCCCGGAAAATCTGCTTCGATTGCTTCCATCAATGGCGTGAGCGCAGCTTCCATCGCTTCATACACAATGTAAGAACGCTCCGCTTCCGTATGCTGATGAAACAGATGCGCATAATGGGTGTCCAGTACCCATTCGATCATCGGCCACGCCATGACAGGAAAACCGGGGACGAAGTAATGACGCTGTATCATGAAGCCCGGAATATTGTTGTACGGATTCGGAATACATTCCGCCCCCTGCGGGAACTCACCCATTTTCAGACGCTGCAGATTATCGGGGCTGTCTAAGTCAGCGACAGTCCCTGCTTCGGCTGCGGTCTGACGGATTCTGTCCTGAATACAGGTCTTTGCCAGCGGATGCAGCACCAGCGGTACGCCAAGCGCGGCGGCAGCGCACTGACGTGTATGATCATCCGGCGTTGCGCCGATACCGCCAGTGGAAAACACGATGTCATCACCGGCAAAACTGCGTTTCAGGGTGGAAGTAATGCGTTCGCGCTTATCACCGACGTATTCCGCCCAGTCCAGTTGCAAACCGCGTTGCTTCAGAATCGCGATGACTTTTTCCAGATGTTTATCCTGACGTTTGCCCGATAAAATTTCGTCGCCGATGATGATCAGTCCGAATCCCATTGCATTTCCCTTCGCTTACCTGAATAAGCTGTCATTTTGCCACAGGGCACAACAAGAGGCGTGATCGTGCGGATCAGTAGCAGCCGGATGCAGCGGGAATGATGAACAGGCGCGGCAGATGCAGCCTTAAAACTCTGCGACCACCTGATTATCGGCAATGCGGATGCCCTGCTCTGCGCGTAACTGTTCCAGCGCAGACAGGCTGAAATGCACAAACCACAGTCCGGTGAACACAAAGACCACGATGTACAGCCAGATCGCGAATCCGGCGGTAAATGGCAGGGTCAGGAAATTCATCACACCACCGAGCCACAGCATGCCCGGTGCTGCGCCGAACAAACCGGACACCGTACCAATCGCAATCAGTGCCGGACGATAGCGCGTGATAATCAGCTCGCGCTCATCGGCATCTGCATGTTCAGCCAGCGCGTCGTAAATCATCACACGGTAAGTCAGCCAGCCCCACAGCAAGGGTTGCAATATCATGGCCAGCGGCGGAATCAGTGTCAGCGGCAAGGTCAGCAGCCATATCACGATAAAGATAACAAACGAACTCAGTGAATGCCAGAGGCTGCCAAACAGGCTGCCGCCGTGGCGTCGTTCGAGTACAGGATAATAGCGGCTGCCGACAAAGCGCGTGATGGATGGCATCGCAAATGCCGTGATGCAAATCATGGAAGTCAGTACCATCAGCGGCAGTAACAGCCACATTGCCACCAGCGGCACAACGAAAGCTTTCAGCGCCAGCAAACCGACAAAACTGAAAATACGGCCGGTTTGCTCAAAACCCTGATACTGCGAGAACCAGGCCTGAATCAAATCCACAAGCGCCTGCAAGCCAAACCACAAAATACCCGCCCATAAAATCGCAGCGGCCAGAAAGGGCAAAAAGGTCAGGCTCAGCATGCGCCAGTGGAATTGTGATCCCAGTGCACGTCCCCAGGACAAACCCAGTGCCGTCATGTTCATGCTTTTGTTTCCTTATCGATACCCAGCATTCGCAAAATTCCCAGCTTTTGCTGTGCCCAGAATCCGCTGCCGTAATCGCGCCCCTGCCCTGCCGGCGGCGGCAACTGATCGCGGATACCGGTTTCTACGAATTCGCTGGTAAAACGCGCCGTCCCGAATAGCAAATCCCACACCGGAAACAGCACCGCAAAATTATGACCGCCGAGTGTACCTTCTCCATCGCTTTCATGCCCTATGCCTATCGCATGGTGCAAACGGTGATACCGGGGCGACACTAACAGGTACTCACCCCAGCGACCGAAATGGATGCGGACATTCGCATGCTGCAGGCTTTGCAGCATTTGTGATGCCATCACCAGCAGCACATACTGGCCCGGCTCGACGCCAATGACAATGGCGATAATGCCCATGTAAATGTCGCGCAGTAAATCATCCAGCAAGTGATTCCGGTTATCCGACCACAGATTCATATCCTGCTGGCTGTGATGCAGGCTGTGTAGGCCCCACCACCAGTTGAACTGATGCTCTGAACGGTGATACCAGTAATCGAAAAAGTCGAGCACCACCAGATACGCAAAAAACAGCAGCGCCGGATATTGCAGAAAACCGGACCACAAATTTTCCAGATTAAACGGATTCATTCCCTGCAAATGCAGCGTGGCCGTCAGCTGATCCATCAGTGGCGTCAGCAGGAAAAAAGTCAGTACTGAGAATGCCCCCAGCCGGTGCAAGGCAGTGTAGATAAAATCGTTCCAGCGCGCCCAGCGGTTACGTATAGTCTGCACTGGCAGCCATGCTTCCAGCGGACGCAGAATCAGAAACAGCAGCACCAGCTGTATCAGCCCCCAGACAAACCATTCAACGCCGTTAAAAGCATCTTCAACAAATTCACCCAGCCCCAGCGAAAACATGGCGGGCTGCACCAGGGTTTCAAATAACCAGGCCTGCAGGTTAGCAATCCATTCAGTCATGATGTGTTTCTTCAGCGGTAAAGAGGATGTTCGCGCAGTGTCGCAAAACAAAACGATTTTTGCTGCAAGCCTTCGATCAGCGGCACCAGATTCGCCGGCATCCAAGGATCTTTGCGGGACCAGATGCCCATGTGCGCCATCACGATATCGCCGTCCTTCAGGCCATTCAGCATCTTGTTCAGCAAGCGGGCATTACTGACTTGTTCGCTTGGCAGTTCGTCACCGGAAAAACCAGCGGGCGCCCAGCCTGCATGGCGCATGCCGCAACGCTGACCAGCCTGTTCCAGCCCCGGGGTTAAGCGTCCACCCGGCGCACGCCAGAACGGGTCCATTTTCTGACCGGTCAGTTGCTGGAAACGTTCCGTCACACGACGCAGTTCCATACAGTATTCTGCCTGTGTCCATTGCAGCGTTTTGCCAGCCTGTGGCCCGAACTGTGGTTTGACCGCGATGCGGCCATCCGGCAAATCACGCACCACATACACATGGTCAAAGGTATGGCTGCCGAAAGCATGGCCATCGCGCGCCAGTTGTTGCCAGAAAGGCTGCCAGCTCTGATCGAGGGAATAATCACCGCGCACGGTTTTTTCATTTGCCAGAAAAAACGTGGCGCGGATCTGATATTTACGCAGCGTACCGGCAATCAGTTGTGCCTGCGATTGCGAGCCGGTATCGAAGGTCAGGTAGACCGTGGCACGACAGGAAGGCGCTGCCATGGTGGCAGCGCTGAGAGACTGGCTGGACAGTGCGGCAGCCAGCAGCGCGGCTTTACTTATCGCCTGCGCGGTTTGCGAAGTACACACCATGCGGCGAGCGTCCGACCGGAATCAGTTTGATGACTTTGCGGGATGGAATATCCACCACCGCGACTTTTTTAATCCAGCGCAGGGTTGCCCACAGGGTTTTGCCGTCTTCGCTGACTTCCATACAGTCAGGGCCGCCCGGTACCGGAATCGAACCGACCATTTCCAGTTTTTGCTGATCGAAAATATTGATTTCGTTGGAAGTACGGTTAGAGACGAACACATGGCGCTTGTCACCCAGGGCGCGGAAGTTATGCGTACCGACACCAGCCTTCACACGCTTGATGGTTTTTTGTGCGCGCCAGTCAATGACTTCCACATAATCAGCACCCATGATGCCGACCAGCAGATATTTATCATCCGGTGTCATCACAATACCGGCTGGCAGTTTGCCGACCGGCAGCGTCCATTTCACTTTGTGGGTTGCCAGATCAATCGCGGATACCTGATCACTGCCCTGCTGAGTAATGAACACCGTCGTGCTGGCAGCATCGAATGCCATATGGCTAGGCAGTTTCGGCAGCGGCACACGGCTGTCCAGTTTCAGATTCGTACCGTCATAGCGGTAGATATCAACACGGTCCAAACGCAGGGAATTCGATACAAACCATTTCTGATCCGGTGAAAAACCGATCTGGTAAGGATCGGCCACGTCTTTAATACGACGCTGAATCTGACCGGTTTTCGGGTCCAGAAACACCAGCTCATCACCGACTGCATTGGCGACGATCAGGGACTTATTGTCCGGCGTTGCCATCAGATGGTGCGGCTCTTTGCCGACCGGGAAAGTACTGATTTCTTTGTAGGATTGCTGATCGAGCAGCGTGACAGTCGCATCACGCGAATTCAGTACGACCACCACATTGCTGTCGGCAGACTGTGCCGTCAGCGGGAGAACCAGAGCGGCCAGCAGACTTGCCAGCAGGAAACGACTACGCATGTATCTCAGACCAGAGTTGATAAACAGAAGCTGCATTTTAACCCGCGTTGTGCACCGCAGTGCTGCCACTGACACAGGTTTTTCAGGATTTCATGCAAAATTGCGCGGTATCAAGCCATTTTTCCGGTCAGCAAGCCTGCATACTACGCAGACGGAATTGGTCTACAATACCGCCACTTTTTTGAATTGGAGAAATCATGAGTGTGATCACTACAGTAAGCGGCCTGCAATACGAAGACAAAGTCGTTGGCGAAGGCGCAGAAGCGCAAGCCGGTAACCACGTTGTCGTACATTACACTGGCTGGCTGCAAAACGCTGACGGTTCTGCCGGCGCAAAATTTGATTCCAGCAAAGACCGCAATCAGCCTTTCTCTTTCCCGCTGGGCGCTGGTCATGTGATCAAAGGCTGGGATGAAGGCGTGCAAGGCATGAAAATCGGCGGCACACGTGTACTGACTATCCCTTCTGCTCTGGGCTACGGTCCGCGCGGCGCAGGCGGCGTGATTCCTCCGAACGCAACCCTGATTTTTGAAGTAGAACTGCTGGGTGTGTAATTCCCGCACTGACTGAATTTATTCAGTCGTTTGCACTGAAAAAGCCGCGCAAAGTCGCGGCTTTTTTGTTGCCTGCGGCCATACTCCGGCAGGTCGGCTGTGCAGCTATCCGCATCAGGCATTTACGGAGAGCCGGACTTTCTGCCGACGACCGCCGGATCGCTATGCAGAACACCGCATTTGGGTCGTTTTCGGGCAGTTTTGAGCCGTACTGAGCACTTCCGGCAAGTTCCAGTGCGCTTCAGGATGGGTTCCGTGCGCTCTGACACTTTCCCGCCAGTTCCGCTGGCGAGATGTCGTCTGAGCATAAAAAAACGGACTGCAGTCGCAGTCCGTTTTTTGCAAGTTGTTTGCTACCTGTGGGCCACGTTTGCCGCGTTTGCCACATCACCGGCACAGCGGCATTCAGCGCCGCTTATTCCTTGATGAAATGCGTACGGTAGTACTTCAGTTCTTCAATCGATTCACGGATATCCGCCAGCGCCGTGTGTTTCTGCGCTTTTTTGAAGCCGGACGCCAGTTCCGGTTTCCAGCGGCGGCACAACTCTTTCAGTGTCGACACATCCAGATTGCGGTAATGGAAGAAAGCTTCCAGTTTCGGCATACCGCGCACCATGAAGCGGCGATCCTGACAAATGGTGTTGCCGCACATCGGCGATTTATTGGCCGGCACGTAGTCTTTCAGGAAAGCAATCAGGGTTTCTTCGGCAATTGCTTCCGTCACTTCAGATGCTTTGACGCGGTCAATCAGACCGGATTTGCCATGCGTGCCTTTGTTCCACGCATCCATTTTATCGAGCGTGGCATCGCTCTGATGAATCGCCAGTACCGGGCCTTCGGCCAGTACATTTAATTGCGAATCGGTCACGATGACCGCGACTTCCAGAATTTTATCGGTGTCCGGATCGAGACCGGTCATTTCCATATCGACCCAGATCAGGTTCATGTCGTCCGGTTTGATGGCTGTCGCAGATGCTTGGTTATCGTGAGCTTGTGACATAATTCTTCCTTAGCTTTTTTACGAATGTCACATTTTCCCATGAATTCTGTCAGCTTTACCGTTTTATTCACCGGCTTCCTCGCCCTGTCGGTTGCCTTACAGTTCTGGCTGGCACACCGTCAGATCCGTCATATTGCACGTCATCGCGGACAAGTACCGGCCGATTTTGCTGAAAAAATCAGCCTCGCATCGCACCAGAAAGCCGCCGATTACAGCATCACCAAAACCCAGTTCGGGCAGGTGTTGCTGGTCGTCGAAGTCGCTGTGCTGCTGGCGCTGACGCTGTTCGGCGGCCTGCAATGGCTGTCCGATCTGGTGCTGTCGTACACCGGCCCCGGCATGCTGTATCAGATTGGCCTGATTGCAGCGTATTCCGTGGTGGCCGGCGTTATCGGCATTCCGCTCAGCCTGTACAGCCAGTTTGTGATCGAGGAACGCTTCGGCTTTAACAAAATGTCTATCGGCCTGTTTATCACCGATCTGGTCAAAAGCACGCTGCTGATGAGCGCACTGATGCTGCCTTTGCTGTGGGTGATACTGACGCTGATGGAAAAGGCCGGACAACTGTGGTGGCTGTATGCATGGGCCGTGTTCTGCAGTTTTCGGTTGCTGGTCTTTGCTCTGCACCCGAATCTGATTGCGCCGCTGTTCAATAAATTCACACCGCTGACTGACGAAGCTGTGAAATCCCGTATAGAACAACTGCTGCGTCGTATCGACTTTGCTTCCGGTGGTTTGTTTGTGATGGATGGTTCGCGCCGCAGCACGCACGGCAATGCTTACTTTTCCGGCTTCGGCAAAGTCAAACGCATCGTGTTTTACGATACCCTGCTGGAGCGCCTTGAGCCTGCGGAAATCGAAGCGGTGCTGGCGCATGAGCTCGGCCACTTCAAACTGAATCACATCAAAAAAGACATCGCGCTGATGTTTGTGATGACGCTGCCGTTTCTGGCGCTGCTCGGTTATCTGAAAAATCAGGTCTGGTTTTACACCGGCCTCGGTGTGGATCCGATGGCGCTCGGCGGTACCGATGCGATGGCACTGTTGCTGTTTATGCTGATCATGCCGGTATTCACCTTTGTGTTTTCGCCACTGATGTCAATCGGCTCACGCAAACACGAATTCGAAGCCGATGCCTTTGCTGCAAAACATGCCAGCGCAGACGACCTGCGCAATGCGCTGGTCAAAATGTATGACGACAATGCATCGACCTTAACGCCGGATCCTTTGCATTCCACGTTTTACGATTCGCATCCGCCTGCCAGCATCCGCATTCAGCATCTGATGGCAAACTGAATTACTACTGAACGATTTCATACAAACTTTAACGAGACAACAATGGACAACAAACAATTACTGAGCCTGCGCTGCCAGCACACCGAAACCGGCATGACAGCGGACGAAATCGCGACAGCACTGCAAGCCACACCGGGCTGGGCGCAGGATGGCGCGCGCATTGCGAAAACGTATCAGTTCAAAAATTATTATGAAGCACTAGCGTTTGTGAATGCGATTGCCTACGTGATTCATGCTGAAGATCATCATCCTGAACTGGTGCTGACCTACAACCGCGTACTGCTGCGCTTTGACACCCATACCGTGAATGACGGCAAAGGTGGGATCTCGCTGAATGACTTTATTCTGGCGGCCAAAGTGGATGCCATTTTCGAACAGAGCTTCGCATAATGGCGACGCAACAGGCAGAAATCATCGCTGCACATGGTCGCCATTATCTGGCGACCGCTGAAGTCGATGGCCAGAAGCTGCGCCTGCACTGCGTGACCCGTGGCAAGAAAAGTGATATCGCCGTCGGTGATCTGGTTGAAATCGCGCTGACCTCGAAAGATCAGGCCGTCATCGAAAAAATCGTCACCCGCAAAACCCTGCTGTACCGCTCGGATCAGTACAAATCCAAAATGCTGGCAGCGAATCTGACCCGCTTGCTGATCGTGGTGGCGACGGAACCCGGCTTCACTGACGATCTGGTATCGCGCGCGCTGGTCGCAGCAGAATCGGCCGGGATTACGCCGTGGCTGGTGCTGAACAAGGTCGATCTTACCGATGCGCTGCCGCGTGCGCGTGAACGCATGCAAATGTACCGCGACATCGGTTATCCGGTGCTGGAAGTGTCGGCGCAGGGCAATCCGGAAGCCACCCGCGCTGCCTTGCTGGAGATTATTCAGGGCGAAAGTACGATACTGATCGGCCAGTCCGGCATGGGTAAATCCTCGCTGATCAATCTGCTGGTGCCGGATGCCGATATTGCGACCCGCGAAATTTCTGCCGCGCTGGATACCGGCAAACACACCACCACCTTTACCCGTTTGTACGATTTGCCGGAAGGCGGCAAAGTCATCGATTCACCGGGATTTCAGGAATTCGGTCTGCATCATCTGAGTGAAGGCATGCTGGAGCGTGCATTTCCGGAATTTGTACCGCACCTAGGTCACTGCAAATTCTATAACTGCCACCACCATGCCGAACCCGGCTGCGCCGTGCTGGCAGCGGTGGAAAGCGGCGAGATTGCCACGCTGCGCCATGACTTGTTTGAACAACTGGTACACGAATCCAAGCAAAAGGTAGGTTACTGATCTATCGCTGATCAGCCGCAAAAACAAAAAACGGTGCTTTGACGGCACCGTTTTTTTCTTCTTACATCCGACCAGACCTCTGCCCCCTCAGCCCCGGAATGTGCAGAACTCCGCATTTGCACTTTTTACCCCCTGCCCTGCGAGCCAGCGTTTCTGCCGACGTCCGCGAAAACTTCCCTTTTTTCTGTGCTGAATGCCGCATTTGGGGTGTTTGGGGCATTCTGCACGGTTGATTGACTTGCCCGCAGCGAATACAACGCGCTAAGGCACCGAATCAATGCACCAGAGCTATCCCCTGAAAAACAAAAGCTGCCCGCAGGCAGCTTTTGTTGATGTTGCTTAGTTTGCAGAAGGGCGGGCTTTACAGCTTGCCCTGCTTCAGCGTCTGATACCAGACCCGTTCTTTGGCATCGAACGAGCGTTGCAGCATGCGTTCAGGAATTTCCCAGACGATCAGCTTCGGTGGTTCCTGCTCGAACACTTTGCTGTGGAAAAACGCTTGTGCCGCGCCGTCAAATGCGCCGCCGTCTTTGGCCAGATTTGCGACCGGTGCGCCGACATGGCGGCTCAGGAAAGGCACGAAATTGCCGCGCAGGCTGAACGAGGTGCCGATCAGCGATATGGCCGGTAAGCCGCTGTCGCCGAACAAATCATCGCTCTGCACTGCCACCGGTGTCACGTCGCTGAGCGTGGCGACTTCGGTTGCTGGTCGCGCCCACAGCGGCACATCGTTGAGGCTGGATAATTTATACAAGTCGCCCAATCGTTCCGCCTGACGGCTTTTCACTGTTTCTGCGTTCATTGGCGCAGCTTCTGTGGCGATCAGTTGCTGCTGACGTAACTGCTGCGCAATGTAGGCCGAAACCGCATTGGCACCGGCTTCATTCCAGTGTGAATCGGTACGGTAATAGCGTTCGCCCTGTACTTGTTGCAAAGGCTCGCGCAAATCCAGTACGGGCACACCGGCAGCACGTACTTCATTCATCCACAGATCATAACGGGCTGCAAACGCTGCCGGGCGATGCAGGCCGCAGGTATGCGCGGTTTCGATACGCGCTTTGTCCGGCACCATGGCAATCACCAGCGGTATGCCGCGCTGCTTTAGCTGACGTGCAACTTCGGTCACCATCCATGCGCGGGCACGGGCATTCTGCGCGCCGCCGTCGAAAGTCGTCAGTTCTTCGGTCAGAAAAAACCAGCCGCTGCAACCAGGGCGCACCTGCGCACCGGTATCGCGTGCCAGATTCCAGCTGACGGCACGTTCGGTGGCAGCAAAGTCTTTGCTGAAAATAAAATGATCGTTCAGCTGACTGGTCAGAATGCGGGTGGATTCGCCCTGAGCGACCTTGTGCCAGTCTGCCATCTCCTTCCATTTTTCAGCAGGAATCTGCTGCAGGCTGCGCACACCGGCAATCAAACCACCGAAGGTGATCAGGCCGAATGCCAGCGCAGGCAGGTATTTCCAGACACCGGCTTTTTCAGGACGATATTGAAATGATTCGCTCATACCGGCCTCTTAAAACTGAAAATACAAAAACGGAATGGCTTTTTGCCCCGCCAGTACCACGACGCCATAGGCAAAGGTCAGTACCGGCCACAGCATGCTCCACTGCATCACGCCCAGACCACCGCGTTTTGCAATCGCAGTTGCCGGATACACGACACAGCACAAGCCAATGGCGAAGGTCAGCAAAATCATCGGACGCAATGCGAGTATCACTTCATCCTGAATACCGAAACCGTTGAGGCCGAATTGTCCGGCCCACATGCCGAGTGCACTGTCGAAACCACTGGCGCGGAACACAGTCCACGCCAGCATCACGGTCAGCATGGTCAGCGCACGTGAAGCGTAGTCCGGCATGGATAATCCGCGCTGGGTGAATGCACGGTCACAGCACAGTGCGGTGCCCTGAATGATGCCCCAGATCAGATAATTCCAGTTATCGCCGCCATGCCATAAACCACCGATCGCCATGGTCAGCATCAGGTTGATATAGGTGCGGGTAATGCCGTAACGGTTGCCGCCGAGACTGATGTACAGATAATCGCGCAGCCATGATGACAGCGTCTGATGCCAGCGCCGCCAGAAATCCTGAATCGAAACCGCCAGATACGGGTTATTAAAGTTTTCTTCAAAGTGGAAGCCGAGCATCAGGCCCAGACCAATCGCCATCGCGCTGTAACCGGCGAAATCAAAATACAGCTGAAAGGTGTATGCGATACAACCTATCCATGCATCCCAGAAACCGGGATTTTTCAGACCGAAACACAGGCTGACCACCGGCGCCAGCGTGTCCGCAATCAGCACTTTCATCGAAAAGCCGATCATGAAGCGGCGCACACCGAGTGAGAATTTCTCCATCGAAAAGACGCGCTCACGCAATTCTTTGTCGATGACTTTATAACGCACAATCGGACCCGCAATCAGATGCGGGAACATTGCCATGTAGGCCGAAAATGCCAGCACATCGTATTGCGCAGGCACGACTTTGCGACGCACATCCACCAGATACGAAATCGCATGCAGCACAGTGAATGACAGCGCAATCGGCAGCATCACGTGTTCCCACGGGACAGGCTGCATCTGATGACCTGTCAGGAATTCATTGAGCGTGCCGACCAGCATATTGGTGTATTTGTACCAGACCAGTGAGGCCAGATTCAGAATAATCGCCCACGCCATCCAGCGCGTTTTCCATTTTTCATCACTGGTTTTATCGATCAGTATCGCCGCGCCCCAGGCCAGCAGCGTCAGCGCGATAATCAGAATCAGAAATTTCGGTGTCCACCAGGCGTAAAAAATCCAGCTTCCGACCAGCAGCGTATGGTTACGGAAACGCTGCGGTGTCAGCAGATAAAACGCAAAAAACAGCGGCAGGAACAGCGTCAGAAATTCAAGTGAGGCGAATACCATAATCCGGGCCCGGCGTCTGATCAGGAAGTGCTGTCACGCACAAAAAATACTTGCTGGGCTTTTTTGGCAGGAATCACTATCACGCTGTAACGTTCACCCGCCTGCAACTGCCCCATATCGACAGCAGCACCGGCATTCGATTTACCGCACTGCGCCTGCACACTGAGTTTGACGGCATTCACCAGACGGCGCTGCGTTGTACCCGGCGCGACATTCTCAAACACCGATGCGCCTTTCGCACCACCGCTCAGACCAGCCTGAGCACAGGCCGGATCAGCGTTTAATAACGAGATCGAAGCACGGTTAGCATTGAAGTCCGTTGGCGATTCGCGCACGATCAGTTTATCGAGCGCACTGCCTTGCGGCACCAGCACTACGGTAACAAATTCGCCCGGTTTTGCGACAACTTCCACCGAAGTTTTCAGGCTGCCCGCCTGTGCACTTGCAGTCAGCTTGTCACCAGCCTTGACCGGGAAAAAGCGCGATACGCGGTTATCGGTTTGCGCACCCAGCGCCAGTTTATTCGCACCGTTGGTAATCGTGACTTTATCGCCTGCAGCATTCAGAAAACGGACGAAAGACGAATCCTGGCTAGGGCCGGTTTCATACAGAGAATTATCAGCAAGTGCGGTCAGCGAAGTGCACAGCGCGAAGCAGGTCAGAATCAGCTTTTTCATGGTGGTTTTTACATCAGCAGGCTATAAAAAATGCTGCGGTACACGGTACTTCTGTCTGTACAAAAGCGCGCGCCCGCAGCATCCGGCGTTCAGTGATGATCAGCGTTTGATCGTTTTCAGGATTTCCGGTGTCACAATCGCATTACCGATGGCTTCACCCCAGGATTTATAACCGGCGATATCCAGATGCTGTCCATCGGTAGAACCCCATTCACCCGGTTTCGACATTTTCAGCGAATCCACATAGGTGCATGGTGCAGTGATTTCCGACAGATAATTCGACATTTCCTGTGCGCGGGCGAAGGTTTTGTTGAACTTGCCGCCTTCGCTGCCCCACGCCGGGCCAACCCAGACGCAAGCGACGTTATTATTTTTCACGCCTTTGGTCAGACGCGACACCTGCTGCCAGATCCAGGTCTTTTGCAATTCAGGCTGGTTATAACCGGCCATGGTGTCACCGTTGACGATGACGACCAGATTCGGCTTATAGGTTTTGACCATTTCATTGAAAGGACGGGTCATGGCTTCCTGACCTTCTTTCACGACGACCGGGCCGTCTTTAATACGCTCTGCACCACCGCAAGACGACTGGGTTTTCACCATCCACTCGCCGGCAGCCACACCGCAAGCACCGAAGGAATACACGACCGCCCCTTTTTTCATCAGGTCGTTGTGCAGAGTGGTAATCAGGTAGTCTGGCGTAGACATGTGGCTGTCGCCAATGACGAGGACGGTCAGTCCGGCTAAGAGTGCGCTCATATTCAGTTCCCGGCTAATCAGTAAAGTGCAGCACAACCGGTGCGGCTGTGCGCAATCATTCAGTCGGACAAGGTTTTTTCGTCACCTGGCCCCCTGACCGGAATTATAATGAGGATGTTACCAATTGTTACTGTCACATTGGCAACATTTCCCGTAACCCATCAGTTTTTTTACGAATTGACGAAAATTAACAAAATAGAGTAATTTGCTCTTGCTGAGATTTTCGGTAAGATAAGGCCGGTTTCCGCACTGCAAAAACAGCAATATCACGCCAGATTGCAGGTTTTCCTGAATTTAATACGGAGTTCAGGCAATCTTCCCTTATAATGAATTCGTTTTGATTGTGGCAGCAGGCACTGAAGCTGCCGGTTTCTATTTATGGCTATTAAACACTTTCTGCAGTTCTCTGATTTTTCCCGTACAGAATTCGAATATGTGATGCAGCGTGCCCGCATCATCAAACAACGCTTTAAAGCGTATCAAACCTATCATCCGCTGGTAGACCGCACGCTGGTCATGGTGTTCGAGAAAAACTCCACCCGTACCCGCCTGTCGTTTGAAGCCGGTATGCATCAGCTCGGCGGCGCAGCAATCTATCTGAATACCCGTGACAGCCAGCTTGGCCGCGGCGAACCGGTCGAAGATGCAGGTCAGGTAATTTCCCGCATGTGCGACATCATCATGATCCGTACATTTGAGCAATCGATGATTGAACGCTTTGCTGAGTACTCGCGCGTACCGGTCATTAATGGCTTAACCAACCAGCACCATCCTTGTCAGGTACTGGCAGACGTGTTTACCTACATTGAGCACCGTGGCGATATCAGCGGTAAAAAAGTAGCGTGGATTGGTGATGCGAACAACATGCTGTATTCCTGGCTGCAGGCGGCCAAAGTTTTCGGTTTCCATCTGCATGTCTCCACGCCGAAAGGCTATGAAATGGATATGTCATTGGTGGATGCAGACAATCAGCACTTCACCCTGTTTGATGACCCTTCCGAAGCCTGCGCCGGTGTGGATCTGGTCAATACTGACGTGTGGACCAGTATGGGGTACGAAGCAGAGAATCAGGCACGTCTGAAAGCCTTTGACGGCTGGATCGTGGATGAAGCGAAAATGGCGCGCGCCAACACAGATGCGTTGTTCATGCATTGCCTGCCTGCACATCGCGGTGAAGAAGTGTCTGCCGCCGTCATCGATGGTCCGCAGTCCGTTGTCTGGGACGAAGCAGAAAACCGTCTGCACGTACAGAAAGCGCTGCTCGAATACCTGGTCATCGGCAAGGTCAGTAATTAATCCGACGCGGCCCTGCCGGCCGCTGTCTGACGTGCAAATCGCCGCCAGACTTTTCCGGCAGCCTGCTTCCGGTGGCAGTTCAGTACCGGAACATGCAGAACAGCAAAGAACTTTTCCAAGACGTTACGAAAGCACATCATGAGCGATATCAAAAAAGTCGTCCTCGCCTACTCCGGCGGCCTCGATACCTCAGTCATTCTGAAATGGCTGCAGGATAACTACCAGTGTGAAGTGGTAACCTTTACCGCTGACCTCGGTCAGGGTGAAGAGCTGGAACCGGCACGTGCCAAGGCACTGAAATTCGGCATCAAGCCGGAAAATATTTTTATTGATGATGTGCGCGAAGAATTCGTCCGCGATTTCGTATTCCCGATGTTCCGTGCCAATACGGTGTACGAAGGTGAATACCTGCTGGGTACATCAATCGCTCGTCCGCTGATCGCAAAACGTCTGATTGATATCGCAAAACAAACCGGCGCGGATGCCATTTCCCACGGCGCAACCGGTAAAGGTAATGATCAGGTGCGTTTCGAGCTGGGTGCGTATGCACTGATGCCGGGTGTCAAAATCATCGCCCCATGGCGTGAATGGGATCTGCTGTCCCGTGAAAAACTGCTGAAGTACGCAGAAGATGCCGGTATCGATATCGATATGAAACACCGTAACGGCGGTGCGCCTTACTCTATGGATGCCAACCTGCTGCATATCAGCTTCGAAGGCCGCCATCTGGAAAACCCGAGCGCTGAAGCAGAAGAATCCATGTGGCGCTGGACAGTCAGTCCGGAACAGGCACCGGATGCACCGGAATATCTGGATATCGAATTCGAACGCGGCGATATCGTGGCACTCAATGGCGTGCGCATGTCTCCTGCCACCGTACTGGCTGAGCTGAACAAGTTGGGCGGCAAACACGGTATCGGCCGTCTGGATCTGGTGGAAAACCGCTACGTCGGCATGAAGTCCCGTGGTTGCTACGAAACCCCTGGCGGTACGATTATGCTGCGCGCTCACCGTGCGATCGAATCGATCACACTGGATCGCGAAGTAGCACATCTGAAAGATGATCTGATGCCACGTTACGCCAGCCTGATTTATAACGGTTACTGGTGGTCTCCTGAGCGTCTGGCATTGCAGACACTGATCGATCACACACAACAAAGCGTGAACGGCTGGGTACGCGTGAAGCTGTACAAAGGCAACGTCATCACTGTTGCACGTGATTCCAAAACTGATTCTCTGTTTGATCAGACCATCGCTACTTTCGATGAAGACGGTGGCGCATACAATCAGGCAGATGCCGGCGGCTTTATCAAACTGAACGCACTGCGTATGCGTATTGCTGCCAATGCGCGCGCCAAACGCGGTCAGTAATCAACGGATGGATTAACCTATCCCGGCCCGCTCCTGTGAGCGGGCTTTTTTTCGACAGGAGCAGCAATGACAACGCAGTTCGATCAGGTCAGTGTCATCACGAAAGCCAATGTGTACTTTGATGGCAAATGTATTTCCCACACCGTGTTATTTGCCGACGGCAGCCGTAAAACGCTGGGGGTGATTTTCCCGTCCAGTCTGACTTTCAGCACAGGCGCTGCCGAGCGCATGGAGCTGAATGCAGGTACATGCCGTGTACGTCTGGAAGGTGAAACGGAATGGAAAACCTATACCGGCGGTCAGTCTTTCGACGTACCGGCAAATGCGAAGTTTGATATCGAAACTCTGGAGTTACTGGATTACGTCTGTCATTTCCTGTAATCAGAATCGCAGTGTCCGGCAAACAAAAAAGGCTTTCCATGATCAGGAAAGCCTTTTTTACTGTTCCGGCAAAACCGTTTATGCGCGTGTCGTCTTACGGAAATCTTTAGGACGGAATCCCATCAGTCCCAGCGCTGCGAAGTAAATCCCTGCGGATGCCACCATCAGCATTACCATCAGACCGAGTCGTAAGACCGGCATGGATTTCAGCTCCAGCCACGGAATCTGATCCGAAATATACGATGCAGTCGCAGCCAGTAACATCAGCGCAGCAATCAGTTTCAGCAAAAACAGGAACCAGCCCGGACGTGGCTTGTAAATGCCGCGCTTACGCAAACCTGTGTACAGCAGAGTGGCATTCATACACGCGCCTAAACCCACGGACAATGCGAGCCCTGCATGGGCAAACATCGGCACAAAAATCAGGTTCAGTAACTGCGTGGTGATCAGCACCGAGACAGCAATTTTGACCGGTGTACGCACATTCTGTTGCGCATAAAAACCCGGAGCGAGAATTTTCACCACAATCAACCCCAGCAAACCAATGCCATACGAAACCAGCGCGTTCGATGTCATATGCACAGCATGCGCATCAAATTTTCCGTGATGAAACAAGGTTGCTGTCAGCGCTTCAGGAATGATTGCCAGCGCCACTGCCGCCGGCATTGCCAGCAAAAAGGTCAGGCGCAGTCCCCAGTCCAGCAGATCAGAATATTCTTTCGTGTCGCCGGCCGAATTCGCTTTCGACAAGCCCGGCAGCAAGATCGTACCGAGTGCAACACCAAGCATCGCGGTCGGAAATTCCATCAGACGATCTGCACTGGCCAGCCAGCTGGTGCTGCCCGCAACCATTTCTGAAGCCAGACGGGTGTTAATCAGAATACTGATTTGCGATGCAGAGACCGCCAGAATGGCCGGTGCCATGTTACGCAGAATACGGCGCACGCCTTCGTCCTGCCATGCAGCGCGCATACCAAAACCGATGCGCGGCAGCATGCCGATTTTCGCCAGCGCCGGAATCTGTATCGATAATTGCAGCAAGCCGCCGACAAACACAGCGATTGCCAGCGCATAGATAGGCTGCTCCATACGCGGTGCCAGCCACAATGATGCGGCAATCGAACACAGGTTATACAGTACCGGCGTAAACGCAGGCACTTTAAATTCGCGCCATGTATTCAGAATGCCGCCCGCCAGTGCCACCATCGACATAAAGCCGATATACGGGAACATGATACGGGTCATTACTATCGTGGCGTGGTAATCGTCCGGCCTCGACATAAAACCCTTGGCTGCAAAATAGGTAATCACCGGAGCGCCCAGTACGCCGAGCAGGCAGGTGACCACCAGTGCCCAGGTCAGCAAAGTAGCGACGTGATCCACCAGCTCGCGGGTACGCTCTTCACCGCTCCGGGTTTTATATTCCGCCAGAATTGGTACAAACGCCTGTGAAAACGCTCCCTCAGCAAACAGACGGCGCAACAGGTTAGGAATACGGAACGCAGTGTTAAACGCATCGGTCATGCCATTCGCACCGAACTGCGTGGAAATCAGAACATCCCGCGCCAGCCCGGTAATGCGGGACAGCATGGTCATGCCACTGATAGAAACAAGGGTTTTAAGTAAGTTCATGGGGCGGCATTATACCTGTGCAGTGCACAAACTTCCCTTTTCAGGCTGTTTTGGTACACTGCCGGACAACCCGACCGACTTCTATTTGCTGCCCGGAGCTTTTTTATGCTGAAGGTTTTCCGTTCACGCCGCCTGTTGTGCGGCATCCTGCTGAGCCTGACTGCCCATCTGAGTGCAGGTGCTGCTGACACGAGTGCCCTCGAAAAAGCACGCGATGCACTTGCCCAGAGTGGTTTTCAGGGTGCGGTTGTTGCCGCGCGCGGAGATCAGATATTTCTGCAGAAAAGTATCGGGAACTTCGGACCACTGAATAAAACCTTCCGCTTCGCCTCTGTCACGAAAATGATGACAGCCATTCTGATCATGCAGGAAGTCGAATCAGGCAAATTAAAACTGGATGAGCCGCTGGGCAAATACTGGCCGGACTATCCGAATGCAGATGCGCGCAAAGCAACGATACGCCAGCTACTGATGCATTACTCCGGTTTGTACAATGAAAACGCCATTCCCGACTTTCACATGAAAGCAGCAAACCGTGGCGACAATATGCAGGAATTTGCGACCGGTGTTTGCGCACAGCCTGTGCAGGCTGCCCCCGGCGCACGTTTTGATTACAACAATTGTGATTACATGGTGTTGGGTGCATTGCTGGAAAAACTGAACCGCCAGAGTTTTCAGCAACTGCTGCAAAAACGCGTGTTTCAACCCGCCGGTATGAAGCAGGCTGGTCTCTACACCGCTGCGATGCCGGACAATCCTTCTCATGTACACGGGATACTGAACGGTCAGCCTGAGCCTGAAGTGAATTTCGCCAGCTACGGCGCGGCAGGCTCCTCATTCGGCACACTGTCTGATTTACTGGCGATTAACCGTGCACTGATTCAGGGCAAACTGATCTCGGCAACTGCCCGTTCTGAAATGACAAAACCGAATGCGACCGGTGGCGCACTCGGTGTCTGGGTCTATCCGTTCAGCGGTGCAGATGCAGCAAAACCCGTTGTCATTACCGAGCGTCAGGGCTGGATCGCGGGATTACGTATTCTGAATCTGGTGGATATCAACAGTGGCAACATCCTGATACTGGTCAGTACTAACGGCGATCTGGATATGACGCAAACCTGGGCCAATCAGGGTCCGGCAGCACCTCTGCTGGCAGCATTACTGAAAACCCGTTAATTCCCCTGCACACCCTGAAACAGGCTGACATCAATCTGATGGGTGTCTTTCAGGGTTTGCAGCACGATATTGGAACGGATATCCAGCACGCCTTCCGTTTTATATAAACGTTCCAGCACAAAGTGTGAATAATGCTTCAGGTTGCGGGCTCTTACCCGCAACAAATAATTTGCATCACCGGTAATGATGTAAGAGCCAACCACCTCCGTCCATGCCTGCAAAGCACGGGAAAAATTTTCGTGCCACTTCTCCACATCGCGCCGCATGGTGACCTGCACAAACGCATCCACTTCCAGACCCAGTTGTTCCGGATTCAGTACCGCACAATACTGCTGAATCACACCGGCATCTTCCAGCATTCGCACTCTGCGCAGGCAACTGGATGGCGATAAATGCACTTTATCCGCCAGCTCCTGATTACTGATACGCCCTTCGGTTTGCAGTGCCTGCAGAATTTTAAAATCAGTTTGATCAAGTTGCATAAGCAGTTCTGAGAAGATAGTCTTAAAAAATAGAATTTTCTGCGATTATTTTACAACCTGATCAAATAAGCCACCAAAAATAAGCACTTCTCCTGTGCAATTTGCAAGCACCTGCCAGCCATCCGCGCATACAATTTCCGGCAACAAGACTTTAAACGGAGACAGCATATGCAGTTATGGGATATCACACCGCCGGTCGCCCCCGGTATTCCGGTCTGGCCGGGTGACAGTGCCTATTCCGCCGAGACAACATGGCAAATTGCCGATGGCTGCCCGGTCAAGGTCAGCAAGATCACCATGTCCACCCATACCGGTGCACACTGCGATGCGCCGTCACACTATGACAAAGACGGCCTTGCCATCGATCAGGTCGATTTGCAGACCTATCTCGGCCCTTGCCGCGTGATTCATGCGATTGGCTGCGACCAGGTCAGGCCAGAGCATGTGCAAGCTTTTCTGCAGGATTTGCCGCAGCGTGTTTTATTCCGAACGTATCAGACTGCCCCACAGATGCAATGGGATTCCGGATTTGCCAGCGTGGCACCGGAAACAATTGATTTACTGGCGGCACACGGGGTCAGACTGATCGGTATCGACACGCCGTCGTTTGATCCTGAAACATCAAAAACGCTGGATGCGCATCACCGTATGCGCCATCACGGTCTTGCAATTCTGGAAGGCATCGTACTGGATGCCGTGAGCGCGGGGGATTACGAACTGATTTGCCTGCCTCTGCGCCTGCAGGGGCTCGATGCCAGCCCGGTACGTGCGGTGCTGCGCTGCGAATAACTTTCATTCATAACGGAGACAGTCATGACCATACAAAGCCGAGAACAGTGCGAACAGCTCGATCGCGAGGATGCACTTGCCCATCTGAAGCAGGAATTCGCTCTGCCTGAAGGCGTTATTTATCTCGATGGCAACTCGCTCGGTGCACGCCCGAAAGCCGCTGCCAGCCGCGCAGCAGAAGTAATACAGCAGGAATGGGGGACAGACCTGATCACCAGCTGGAACAAAGCCGGCTGGTTCGATCTGCCATCCCGCCTGGGTAATTTACTGTCACCGCTGATCGGCGCTGAAGCGAACGAAGTGGTAGTAACCGATACCACCTCAGGCAACCTGTTCAAAGCACTGGCCGCCGCGCTGCATATGCAAGCCGGCGATGATCAGCGTAAGGTGATCATTACGGAACGCAGCAACTTCCCGACAGATATTTACATGGCCGAAGGCCTGACTGGCTGGCTGCAGCGCGGCTACCGTATCCATCTGATCGACAGCCCTGAAGAGTTGAGCACTGCCATCAATGCGGAAACAGCAGTAGTCATGCTGACTCATGTGAATTACCGCACCGGTTACCTGCATGACATGCAGACAGTGACGGCGCTGGCGCATCAGCACGGTGCACTGATGCTGTGGGATCTGGCGCACTCGGCCGGTGCAGTTCCGGTGAATCTGAATGCAGCCAATGCAGACTTTGCGGTTGGCTGCACTTACAAATATCTGAACGGCGGCCCCGGCTCACCAGCGTTTATCTGGGTTCCTGCACGCCATCAGGCTAAATTCCGTCATCCGCTGTCCGGCTGGTGGGGTCATGCCAGCCCGTTTGCGATGAGCCCGCATTTCGAGCATCAGCCAACCATCCGTGCAGCCTTGTGCGGCACACAACCTATCGTTTCGCTGGCGCTGGTGGAATGCGGTCTGGAAATCTTCGCAAAAACCGACATGCAGGCACTGCGCAAAAAATCGCTGGCACTGACCGATTTATTCATTGCACTGGTTGAACAGCGCTGCGCCGGCTTTGGTCTTGAACTGGTAACACCGCGCGACCACGTACAGCGTGGCAGCCAGGTCAGCCTGCATCATCCGCATGCATATGCACTGATTCAGGCGCTGATTGCGCGTGGTGTGGTCGGTGACTATCGTGAGCCCGGCATACTGCGCTTCGGCTTCACACCTTTGTACGTCGGTTTTGCTGATGTATGGGATGCGGCGGAGCATTTACGCGACTTGCTCGCCAGTCAGTCATACGACCTGAATCTGAAGCGCAATGCCGTGACCTGAGCGCCATGACCGGATCTCTCAAACTAACTGGATAACTGGATAAAACACCATGAGTAATCAACACAATCAAACCGGTGAAGGCCGCTGCCCGATGTCGTGGCATGGCGCAAAAATGGATTTTTCTGAAGCCATGAGTTACGGCGATTATCTGGGACTGGATCAGGTACTCAGCGCCCAGCACCCGCTGTCACCGGATCACAATGAGATGCTGTTCATCGTTCAGCATCAGACCAGCGAGCTGTGGATCAAACTGATGCTGCACGAATTGCACGCTGTACGTCATCAGATGCAGGCCAATGATTTACCTCCGGCCTT
The DNA here is from genome assembly GCF_018139685.1 of Cognatundibacterium luofuense. Lineage (GTDB taxonomy): Bacteria > Pseudomonadota > Gammaproteobacteria > Burkholderiales > Burkholderiaceae_D > Undibacterium > Undibacterium luofuense. The sequence continues at coordinate 81,323 of NZ_JAGSPN010000008.1, read as the reverse complement.
CAAAATGCTGTCCCGCGTAGCCCGCATCATGGATCAGCTGGTACATGCCTGGGATGTACTGGCGACCATGACACCAAGCGAGTACAGCGCGATTCGTCCTTATCTGGGTGCTTCTTCCGGCTTTCAGTCACACCAGTACCGTGAACTCGAATACTTACTGGGAAACAAAAATGCGAGTCTGCTGGCAGTGCATGAATGCAAACCGGAAGTTCATACACGCCTGAAAGCTGCGATGGATACGCCTTCCATTTACGATGAAGCCATCCGCCAGTTGGCTGCAGCGGGCTTTCAGATTGATGCGGAATGTCTGCAGCGTGACTGGTCACAAACCCGCAGCATGAATGAATCGGTCAAAGCAGCATGGCTGGAAGTGTACCGTGCACCGGAAAAATACTGGTCTTTGTATGATCTGGCTGAAAAGCTGGTGGATATGGAAACCTCTTTCCGTATGTGGCGTTTCCGTCATGTCAGTACCGTTGAACGGATTATCGGTTTCAAAACCGGTACCGGCGGCACGGCGGGTGTTTCATACCTGAAAAAAATGCTGGATGTAGTGTTGTTCCCTGAGTTATACGCTTTACGTACAGAACTCTGACCAGCGCCCGCACCGGATATACAAAGAGATTGAGGCAGATCGATATCTGCCTCTTTTGCATTGCAACATCCTGACCATGAACGGCGTATGATGACGGTGGGTGCAAATGCGCCCGCATTGTTCAGGAGTCTACGTATGAAACCCGCTGTTCCTGCCATTAACGCCGCTTCCGCCCCACTCTCCTCTACCCCCGCCAATACCAGACCAGTCAGTATAAAACCGGTACTGGCAATGGCCACAGCAATTCGTGCCGAATACGGCAGTTGCGTCGCGATTGAATATCTTCAGGCCCACGGTATGTCGCAGGCTGAGATCCAGACATTCTTTGCCGCTACGGACGTCGCACACTAATATGTCTGCGCGCTGAGCAAGACCAGGTTTGTATCATTCCCTGCAGCGCAAACGATTGCGCGCTAGAATACGGCCTCTGGTGTTTTTGCTTGAAAATTTCCGCACAGACACTAAACTTCGCAACTTTCCCGGACAGATGCCACAAGCCTCTCTGTCTTTTTTACTTTCAGGAGTGTCCAGATGTCTACCCACACTGTCACCCGTACCCCGGTTCCCGCTGATACTCTTCTGTCTGACATGGCAGCAGCGAACAATACCAGTCGTGACAAATACCCGCTAACGCAACCGGTATTCAGTACCAGTTGTGCGATTGAATATCTGCCCGGCAAAGAAGGCGGATTTGCAATCACCGAACGTGTCGTGCTGCACTCCAGCAAAAGACGTTCACGCAAGTAATCTCACATTCTTCAGGCATAATCATTCTTTTTATTCTGAGCGGAGGAATGATGCTGCCTGTTGATGTCGCTGCCAGCTTTCTTGGCATAGCCATTTTGCTGGGCTTCAGCCCCGGCCCGGATAATGTTTTTGTACTGATGCAGTCGGCCATGCAGGGTCGTCGCGCCGGTATGCTGGTTGTGCTTGGTCTATGTACCGGACTGATCGTCCACACCACAGCGATTGCCTTCGGGCTGGCTGCCGTATTTGCCGCATCCGCCACCGCGTTTACGGTGCTGAAATTCACCGGCGCTGCTTACCTGCTGTACATGGCTTACGGTGCATTTAACGCACCTGCCGACACAGCGGATAAACCGGAAGGTGAACGTCTTGCTGCCCGCAGCCTGTATTTGCGCGGCTTTGTGATGAATCTGACCAATCCAAAAGTCGTGCTGTTCTTCCTCGCATTCTTACCGCAATTTGTTTCCGCAGAGCGTGGTCCGCTGGCACCGCAATTCATCCAGCTGGGCGCACTGTTTATCATCGCAACCCTGATTGCATTCGGCAGCATTGCATGGTTCGCAGCAACTGCGGGTCAGTTTCTGCGTAAATCAGCACGCGCACAGATTGCGCTGAACCGTGTTGCGGCAACCGTATTTGCAGGCCTCGCCGTAAAGCTGGCGATGGCGCAACGCTGACCGTTTTTTCACTGGCTGCACAAAACAAAAAGGATGCATATGCATCCTTTTTTATTGCGCGGAACATGAATCTGCACTTGCTACAAAGTGTTCGGTGCCCTCAGCATACTGAAAATACGTCGGCGGAAAAAGACCAGCACGCCTGCTACCACAGCCATCGCGACATTAAACCAGAGTATCGTGTCGCCACCATGATCGACAAACGGGCGTGTTGCTGACGGCATGGCAGCTGCCTCCAGTCCGCGGTCATAGACGGCACCGACTACCTGACCCGCATTATTAATGGCATTCGTCAGATACAGACTTTTGCCGCTCGGATGTACCAGCATTTTGTTATCGCGCCAGACAAACGCCAGCCGGATGTGTTCAAGATCAACGATGCCAACAACATGACCATCGTCATTGATACCGGTCGCCACGCTGTCGCCGTAACCAATCAGTGCGCCTAAGTCTTTCATGGTTTTGCCGTCATACACAAATGCATGCTTACTGCGATCCGGCATTTCCGACATTCCTGCCACCACGCCGTGTTTGTTGATGGCATTTGCTGAACTGTAACGTCCGCCCAGCGTACCCAGATCCTGCATTCCTTTTTGCGGATCGTACAAAAATGCGTGCCGGTAACCACCGGAAGTCACTGAAGTACCCGCCACCTGCCCGGTATCATTCATCGCCACTGCATAACTGATATTGCCGCCCAGCGTACCGAGATCACGCATCCCCTGCCCCGGACGATAAAAAAATGCATGCCAGTTGCCGTCTGCCAGATCCGAAAAACCGACTGCTTCACCGGCATTATTCAGTGCCAGGCCATGACTGCTGCGCCCTCCGAGCGTGCCAAGCATGGTCGGATTTTGCGACTGATGAAAAATGACTGCCTGCCAGCCGTTATCGCGCTGCACAGAACCGATCACTTCGCCGAAGCGATTAATCCGGTTTGCTTCACTGGCGATTTCACCACCGGTTTCCAGCAAACTGACCTTGCCGCGCTCAAAGAATGCGGCATGCGGCGTACCGTCTTTGTCACGCACGACCAGCGCCACCTGACCGGCATTATTCATATCGTTGGCAACGGACTCGCCATATTTATCCCGGCTGACGCCAAGGCTGAAGCGACTGGCCAGCACATCCTGCGACAGACTCAGGGTAGTTAATGCAACAACGGCTGCAAAGCGACGCATGTGGCTCCCTCCGGTTGAATATCAGGAGCCGACTATAACTGGTTTTTATAATCAAAAACCTAAGCTAGTAAAAATACAACGATATTCAAATGACAAGCCAAAGCTCACCAGACCACGGCAACAGACAGGAAGGGGAGAAACGGAAGAAAAAGAGAACTGCATCAGAAAAACACTGGTCCCGCCGACAGGAATCGAACCTGTATCTTACGCTTAGGAGGCATACGTTCTATCCATTGAACTACGGCGAGACGCGGTGTCTGTGCGCGGCGGCACAGCAAGCGCGGTATCTTACCTGACATGCTGCTAACAATCAATTCGGCGGGGACGGGTTTTACCCTTCGCACTGCGGGCTTGACGTACAATAGCGCGTTTTGTGTGCAGCGCCGCTGCACTGCTCTGTTTCTGACTCGGAATCCCTTATGGCAGTTATTTCTCTGACCAATGCCCAACTGGCATTCGGCCACGTTGCATTGCTGGATCATGCTGAATTTTCGCTGGAGGCCGGTGAGCGTGTCGGCTTAATCGGCCGCAACGGCACCGGCAAATCGTCCTTACTGAAAATCATCGCGAAAACCTCGCGTATGGATGATGGCCTGCTGGTCATGCAGCAAGGTATACGCATTGCTTATGTTGAGCAGGAGCCGCAATTTGCGCCCGAAATCTCGGTGTTTGACGCAGTTGCCAGCGGACTTGGTGAGTGGCAGCAATTACTGCAGGAATACGAAAGCCTGACGGGGCAATTTGGTGGTGATGATGATGCGGCGGTGATGGATAAGATGCATGACATTCAGCTGAAACTGGATGCGGCCGATGCCTGGAATCTGCCGAACAAAGTGGAAACCGTGCTGGCGAAACTGAATCTGGATAAGTCAGTAACGGTAGGCAGCTTATCCGGTGGTACCCGTAAGCGGGTGGCGCTGGCAGCGGCACTGGTCAGCGGACCGGATGTGTTGCTGCTCGACGAACCGACTAACCATCTGGATTTCTCTTCGATTCAGTGGCTGGAAGGCTTGCTGCGTGAATTCCGCGGATCGATTCTGTTTATCACGCATGACCGTAGTTTTCTGGACAATGTCGCCACCCGCATCGTGGAGCTGGACCGTGGTCGCCTGTTGTCTTTCCCCGGTAACTTTGCCGCCTATCAGACACGTAAAGCAGAATTGCTGGATATCGAAGAAACTGAGAATGCGAAGTTCGATAAGTTACTGGCGCAGGAAGAAGTCTGGATACGTAAAGGTGTCAAAGCACGCCGTTGCCGTGATGAAGGCCGTGTGCGCCGTCTGGAGCAAATGCGTCTGGAACGCAGTGCACGCCGCGATCAGCAGGGTCAGGTCAAACTGGATATCACCACCGGCGAACGTTCCGGCAAGATCGTTGCAGAGCTGGAAGCTGTCAGCAAAATCTACGGCGATAAGCGCGTGGTGCAGCAATTCACCGGCACGCTGATGCGTGGCGATAAAGTCGGTCTGATCGGGCCGAACGGTGCGGGTAAAACCACCCTGCTGAAACTGATTCTGGGCGAACTGGCACCGGATAGCGGTACGGTGAAACAAGGTGCGCGTCTGCAAGTCGCGTATTTTGACCAGATGCGGGCGCAACTGAATGAAGAAATCAGTCTGGCTGAAACCATTTCTCCGGGCAGTGACTGGGTCGAAGTCAATGGTCAGCGCAAGCACGTGATGTCGTATCTGGGTGACTTCCTGTTTGCACCGGAACGCGCACGTTCTCCGGTCAAATCTTTGTCCGGTGGCGAGCGTAACCGTTTGCTGCTGGCGCGTTTGTTTGCGAAACCGGCCAATGTGCTGGTGCTGGACGAACCGACTAATGATCTGGACATCGATACGCTGGAATTGCTGGAAGAATTGCTGACCGATTACGACGGCACGGTATTTCTGGTCAGCCATGACCGTACCTTCCTCGACAATGTGGTCACACAGGTCATTGCATCGGAAGGCGACGGTCTGTGGCGTGAATATGTCGGCGGCTATACGGACTGGGAGCGCTATCAGCGCACACTGTCCCAGCAACAGGCTGACAAAGCGGCAGCACCGAAACAGGAAAAGGCAGCGGCCAAACCTGCGGAAGATAACAAAGCAGCTGGCGCACGCAAGAAACTGAGCTACAAAGAACAGCGCGAGCTGGATGAATTACCGGCGCTGATTGCAAAACTGGAAGCGGAACAGGCAGACATTACAGCGCAGTTAAATGATGCTGATCTGTATAAAAACGGCCCTGACCGTGCTAACCAGTTGCACAGCCGCTATGCTGAACTGGATGAACAATTGCTGAATGCGCTGGAGCGCTGGGAAGCGATTGAAAGCAAACAAAACTAAGAGGAAAGCCATGCGCAAAAGCACGCTGATACCGGGTTGTTTACTGATGATGGCATTACCGGCCATGGCACAGACCATGTACAAATGCGGCAACAGCTATCAGGATCATGCGTGTGCGCCGGGCCAGAAGGGTCAGATCATCAGTCAGGCAGAAGCGCCGCCGGCGCAGCCCAAAGCAGCGGTTGATCCGGTGTGTGTGCGTCAGGGTGACGAAGCCAAGCGCATTGCATGGATGCGGGAAGCCGGTGCGACGCTGGCCCGCGCGATGGAAGGTTCCGATTCTGAAGACCGTCGCCGTCTGGTCAGCGATGTGTACAGCCTGAAAGGCAATTCGCTGGAAATCAAACAGCAGATTGAAAAGCTGTGTATGGACAGAGTCGCTGAACGCAATGGTGCGCGTCAGGCAGCTCCGGTTGCGGAAGCGAAACCGGCAGCAGCATCTGCGCCACAAGCGGCAGCCCCTGCCGCCAAACCCGCCAGCGGCCCGCAACAAAAAGAATTGTGCGACAAACTGCGCACCGCCTTGTCAGGACTTGGGCAGCAGCAACAGGGACTGACAGGAGAAGCGAAACAGAATGCACCGTACAAGCCGGAAGATGTGAATAAGCAGCTGGCTGAATTTGGTTGTACGCGCTGAAGAATCAGCAAGGCAGGTAGCGAACCGTGCTACCTGTTTCAGACTGCCTGAAAACGCTGAAAATCGCCTGAAATGCGGACTCCTGCACAATTTTTTGTCGTCGTCCGCGAATTCCCTGGGCTAGCGGGCATGCTTCAAATGAAAATCTGCACACCACTTGAGTAACTGACTGGCTGGCATCGGTTTCGCAAAGTAATACCCTTGCACCTGATCACAACCCATCTTTCTGAGCATCTCCACGGTTTCAACCCGCTCTGCACCTTCAGCCACCACTGGCAAACCAAAGTTGTGCGCCAGATCGACGATACTTTTGACGATTTGTTCATCCTGTACCGAATCGGTCATGGAATCGACGAATACGCGGTCGATTTTCAACTCATCAATCGGGAAGCGGCGCAGATACGCCAGCGATGAATAACCAGTACCGAAATCATCAATCGCCAGCTCAAAGCCCAGACGCTTGAGTTCAGTCAGCACTTCCACGGTTTGCTCCAGATCGCGGATCAGCGCACTTTCCGTGATTTCCAGACCGATGCTGCCGGACGCGGCAAACCAGACTTCCAGCTTATGCGCCAGTGTGCGCGGCAATTCAGGCTGGTTCAGCAAACGGGCTGACAGATTGATCCAGATTTTCACATCCAGCCCCTGCGCCTGCCAGCCGGAGGACTCGCGCAATACCGTGGTCAGCACCTGCAGGGTCAGCGCTTCCACCATACCGCAGCGTTCCACCGTTTCAATCAGCTCATTGACCGGTACAAACTGCGGATGATCCGACGGCCAGCGCACCAGTGCCTCGACTGCCACCACGCGATTGGTGTGAATATCGACTTTCGGCTGATAGACCACATTCAGCGCATTCGCTTCGATCACTTCCGCCACCAGCTTGGGCAGATTTTCCGGCAGCAGGCTGGTTTTAATATCCTGCTCGGCAAATGCATAGCGTAAATGTTCTGCCGCGGCCCGCTTCTGCGCCTGATCCGCCATGCGTATCATGGTGGTGGATGTCAGACCCGTCACCGGCGTGACTGCCACACCGATGCTGGGGCTGAAATGTACGCTGTGGCTGTCCAGCATCAGTGGGACATCCAGCGTGGTCAGGATACGGTGTATCGCCAGCAGTACCAGTTCCGGTGCGGCCAGCCCCGGCAGCATCAGCCAGCATTCGTTATCGCTGGCAAACACGGCCACATCCTGATCGCGCAGCCCGGGACGCAGACGCTCCCACAAGCGCTGCCGGATCACATCGGCGTAGCTTGGAGAAATCAGGGAAATAATCCGGTCGCTGCGCTGTAAATGCAGCACCAGCAGCGCCAGCGTACGTTCCGGTCTGGCATTATCAATTTCCTGCTGCAAACGCACGGCAAATTCAGCGCAGTGATGCAGGCAGCTTGCGCGATGTTGTTCTGTATCCATTAAGCTCTCGCCTGATAAAAACGACGACTGTCGATGCCGTAAGCACCATCGGGCAAACCACGCAGAATGCGAACCGCTTCTTTCCCTGACAACACTTCCTGACGCATCAGATTCATCACGGCAGGTTGCTCACGCTCTTTTTTATTCGCATCGGTCAGCACCAGAATTTTGGGTTCCAGACGGCGGACTTTGTTGTGCTCCAGCACAATCGCCGCTTCGCCAGTGGATAACTCGATCAGGCTACCGACCGGGAAAATACCGATCGCCTGCACAAAATCTTCCACCAGTGGCTCATGCAACTGCGGCCCTGCTTCTTTGAACAATTCCTTCATGGCATCGAAGGCTGAACGGGTTGAGTCATAGGAGCGCTCGGAAGTCATCGCTGCAAAGCTGTCGGCAATCGCCGCCATACGTCCGAAAATACTGATTTCAGCGCCTTTCAGTCCGGCCGGATAACCACTGCCATCCATGCGCTCGTGATGCTGACTGATGCCCAGATACACGTTATGGGACAAGGGCCCGTTACTCTGCAGTTTATTCAGGCTGGCTTCGACATGGGTGCGCATCATGTCCATTTCGTCCGGTTCCAGCTTTCCCGGTTTTTTCAGTACATCGTCCGGCAGATTCAGCTTACCAACATCCAGTAACAAACCGATCAGCCCCAGTTCATTCAGTTGCGGACGGGCGAAGCCCAGATAACGTCCCAGCACCATCAGATACACAGCAACCTTGATGCCGTGGTTATAGGTTTCCACATCCTCGCTTTGCATGCGAACCAGCCACATCAGTGCAGACGGGTTGGCAATCACCGATTCCGACAGCAACTGCACCGCTGGCTGCACCTGCTCCACCGTCAGCTCGCGCCCTTCGCGCAAGTCTTCGTACATCGTGTGCAGAAACTCTGTGGTCCGTTCAATTGCATGGCTGGCCCGCACCAGCTCTTCCTGCATCGGTGCACGGTCTTTATAAATGACCAGATGCAAATTGTCAGGGATGTAATCCGGATGGCGCTGGCGGCGCGGGAAATGGCGGCGCTGACGGGTATCGCCGACCGGCTTCGCACGGTTCCATGACACCACCCAGTCTTGTACCTTTTCATACAAACTAAGTGGTGCATAGACCACATCACGCGGATACAGCGTGGCGATAAACTGTGAGAAGGAAGCGTTCGATGGTGGCAGCAGACTGCTGCTGCTTTCTGCTTTGGTTTCATCCCGCTGTTCAGCAGCGTGTACCTCGTAACGCAGAAAATACGGCGCCGGCTGTCGCACCTGACCATTGCCAGCCATACGGCGTGCATCACGAATCGCAGAGCCCGGTACGCGCGGCGGCTCCGGTTTCAGGACTTGCTTCACTTTGTCCATCACCGAATTATGTCCGGGTGGTGCGGTATACACGACACGGACGCCGGGAACCGTTTTTTCAAAATCCGGCGTGATATCTGCCACTTCTTCGTGAAAACTGTCCCACGGCAGATGCAGTAAAGAAGACTGATCACTGCGGCTGGGATCGATCGTGACATGGCTGACCATGTTCTTCAGGGTTTGCAGATCCAGCAACTCTGTCAGCAGAAAACCCTGAATCAGAAAACTCGTCTCTTCCCACGGACGATCGAGTTCACTGACAAACATGCCAGTGCGCAAGTCATGAACGCTGATTACCAGACTCTGACGTAATTTTCTTTTTTCGCGCATTCCTAAACCAATCCGACATCGACACCGCGTTACCGCAGTCCATTCTGAATATCTGTTGCCGTGCGACACATTTCACGATGGCACGCACAGTACGTTTTACTTCGTATCAATGTAGCGCACGAAGCTTGCAATATGCATTCAATATATTAATCTGATGCATTGTGTTTTGTCTCTGCGGCTGAACAAATCAGCCTGTCAGTTCAGGAATATCTGAAGGCTGAAACGGCACAGCGCATCCATGACTTATGGATACACATATTGAAATTTTTTTGCAAAATTTTCAGCAAAGGCAATGAGCGCCGTCAACGTATAACGACGATACCATCAACAGGCCTCAAGGATAGGTCTTAATTTACAAATTGAGAAGCAGTTTCACAAGCTTTGACAATCAGACAAAAACAGGCTCCGGTTCCAGCAGTACGCCGAACCGGTTCTGCACATCCTGTTGTATCTTTTGTGCCAGTGCACGAATGTCGGCACCGGTAGCGCCGCCCAGATTTACCAGCACCAGCGCTTGTTTGTGATAAACACCGGCAGCGCCGAGCGCCTGCCCTTTCCAGCCGCACTGATCAATCAGCCAGCCGGCGGCGAGTTTGAACTGCTCCCCTGCCGGATAGCTGACCAGCGCCGGAAATGCCTGTTGCAATTCAGCATGCTGCGCTGCACTGACGACCGGATTTTTAAAGAAACTGCCTGCATTGCCAATGACTGCAGGATCAGGCAGTTTTTGCTGACGAATCTGCACGACGCCATCGCTGATTTCCGTTGCGCTGAGTGTAGCCATATCACGGTCGGCAAAGTATTTCTGCAAATCAGCGTAAGCCAGTTTCGGTGTCCAGCGGCGTGGCAGGCGTAAAGTAATACTCAGAATGGCAGCACGGTCTTTCCATGCCTGTTTGAAAATACTGTCGCGGTAAGCAAAGCAGCATTCTTCCAGCGTAAAACGCCGCACCGTACGGGATTCAAAATCCCATGCCTCCAGATGACTGAACACATCTTTTAATTCGAGGCCGTACGCACCGATGTTCTGTACCGGCGCAGCACCTGCTGTACCCGGAATCAGCGACAGGTTTTCCAGCCCGCCGAGTCCCTGCGCCAGCGTCCAGCGCACCAGATCATGCCAGCGCTCGCCTGCCTGCGCCGTCACATACACATAGTCCGCATCTTCAGCACTGATCGCAATGCCCTTACCTGTCATTTTCAGTACCAGACGCGGAATCTGATCGGACAAGACCAGATTACTGCCGCCGCCCAGTATCAGGCGCGGCATCGCTGACCATTGCGGATCGGCTGCCAGCGCAGCCAGTTGCGCGGCATCACTGATTTCCATCAAGGCATCGGCAACCGCAGCAATCCCGAAAGTATTGTCGGCACTTAAAGAAATATGACGTAAAACAGGTAAATTCGGCTTCATAAGGCGGGCATTATAGCGGCATCGCCCCGTGAGGGTTGCATGCTTTTGATAAAATGGCGGATATCAAATCAATGAACATGAAAAGGAAAAACTATGCCATCTTTTGATACCGTTTCCGAAGCGAACATGGAAGAAGTCAAAAACGCGGTCAATCAGGCGAATAAAGTCATCACCAACCGCTTCGATCTGAAAGGCACCAGCGCCAAACTGGAACTGAAAGACAAAGAACGCGAAATCATTATTTATGCTGACTCTGACTTCCATCTGGATCAGATCATGATCGAAATGACGCAAACCATGGGTAAACGCAATGTGGACGTGCGTTTCCTCGATAAAGGCAAAATCGAAAAAATCAGCGGTGACAAAGTCAAACAAACCATCACCGTAAAAAAAGGCATCGAGCAGGAAAATGCCAAGAAAATCGTGAAAATCATCAAAGACAGCAAAATGAAAGTACAGGCCAGCATTCAGGGCGACGCTGTACGTATTCAGGGTGCGAAACGTGATGATTTGCAGGCAGCGATGGCTTTGCTGCGCAAAGATATGAAAGATCTGCCGCTGGAATTTAATAACTTCCGCGACTGATTCTGCTCAGAAGCTGTCGCCTGTGGCCTGCGGCACGGGCGAAAAAAAAGCGCTGTTTTCCGGAAAAGGAAACAGCGCTTTTTCATATGCTTTTATGCTGAACAGCAGCAAACCAGCCAGTTTGCCCGCCGGAAGCTGAAAACCGGCGTTTTATGCCTCAAATGCGGTGTTCAGCACAGCGATCCGGCGGTCGTCGGCAGAAAGTCCGGGCCTTGCAAATCATCAGATGACGATATTTGCACAGGCAATGACCCGTCACCGGCTTACTCAGACTGCGCCAGACGGCGCTGACGTACTGCTGCTGCCAGCCCCTCCAGCACTTGCAGGCTGGATTCCCAGTCGATACAGCCATCAGTAACAGACTGGCCGTACACCAGTTCTTTGCCCGGTACCAGATCCTGACGTCCGGCCACCAGATGCGATTCCACCATCACACCCACGATACGGGTATCGCCGCCGGCGATCTGATTGCCAATGTCAGCGCAAACCGGTACCTGATTCGCCGGTACTTTGGAACTGTTAGCGTGCGAGGCATCGATCATCAGACGCGCTGCGAGACCGGATTTGGCGATATCCTGGCACGCTGCTTCGACGCTGGCCGCATCGTAATTCGGCGTTTTACCGCCGCGCAGAATGATGTGGCAATCTTCATTGCCGTTCGTGGACACAATCGCCGAGTGACCACCTTTGGTCACCGATAAGAAATGGTGCGGCTGCGATGAGGCTTTGATCGCGTCGACAGCAATTTTGACATTACCGTCAGTGCCGTTTTTAAAGCCGACCGGACAAGACAAACCGGAAGCCAGCTCGCGGTGTACCTGCGATTCGGTGGTACGCGCGCCGATTGCTCCCCAGCTGACCAGATCCGCGATGTATTGCGGGCTGATCACGTCCAGATATTCGGTACCGGCCGGTAAACCCAGTTCATTGATATTGACCAGCAATTCACGAGCAATACGCAAACCATCGTTGATGCGGAAGCTGTTATCCATGTAAGGATCATTGATCAGACCTTTCCAGCCCACCGTGGTACGCGGTTTTTCGAAGTACACCCGCATCACGATTTCCAGCTCGCCGATGAAACGCTGACGCTCCGCCGCCAGACGGTGTGCATATTCCATCGCTGCCTTGGTATCGTGGATTGAGCACGGGCCAATCACCACCATCAGACGGTCATCCTGACCGTGCAGAATGCGGTGCAGTGCCTGACGTGCCGAGGCGACGGTTTCCGACGCGGTATTCGAGCAGGCAAATTCACGAATCAGATGGGATGGCGGAACCAGCTCTTTCATTTCCCGGATGCGCAAGTCATCGGTGCGTTGCATAGTGTTCTCCTAATGGAATCTGATAATTAAAAAAGATACTGAAACAATTTGAAGGCTAAAAAAAAACCGCCATCGCTGGCGGTTTTTCTGAATCTGGTTCGCTTTCTTTTCTGCAAGCACTTACCGTATTCCGACCGCCACTGGCTGGGAATAGCTAAAGTAAAAGAAGAAATAGAAGCGGGAAAAAGTCATTTTTCATTCAATAAAGTTGAGGCCAGCATTTCTGCGGCAGTCGATTCAAACGATAGTGCATCAAATTTCAGCAAGATGCAAGGGTCTGTATCAGGCTTTCTGCGTTATTTTTTCCAGAGCGGTGGCGGTTCCGGCGGGATATCCGCATCCGGATACGTATTGACCACAGGTTTTACCTTGCTTTCCTTCAACTGAATCTGCGGCGCATTCCTTGCCACCCAGGTGCGCATGGATTGCAGGTTGGCCTGAATATCGCCGCGCGTCGGTGCGAGGCGATAAGCACGTTCCAGCGTTTCCAGTGCTTTCTCATAATTACCCTGTGCAGCCAGCGCCACTGCCAGATTATTCAGCGCAGCCGGATCAAACGGATTGACTTTGGCAGCTTCGGTGAATTTGATGATCGCTGATGCAGCATCACCTTCCGATAATGCCGTTTTACCTTCGATCTGCAAATCACCCGCCAGCACAGCGCCGGAAAGACCCATACATACAGCCATCAACATGGTTTTCATCTTAGTTCCCCTGTTGTGTGTAAGTACGCGGTACAACCGGCGGGAAAACCGGTGCGCTGCGGCGTGGTTCAAAGGTGTAGCGCAGATAAATCATCCCGGCAGCATCAGTGAAATCACCGGAGTTATCGACCGAGAAACGTCCACCCAGCGCAAAGTAAGGATTAAACAGATATTCCAGCGAACCCATCAACTTATACTGTAAGCCGGTGTGGGTCTGACCTTTGTATGACGTAGCGATATTCAGCGTAGGATTGGCCGCTGCAAATTGCGCCAGCTCCGCCTGATCAGCCGGCGAGAACGGATAGATCAGCGTCGCATCTTCTTTAAAATGCTGCACACCAACCGCACCGCCCAACAGATACGAGAATTTGCCGCTGCGGCCACTCCACTCGACCGGCACATTCAGCGCCAGATAGGATTGCGGACTGAAATAACCACCGTGACCGTAGGTAAAGTAACGCAGATTCTGACGGTAGAACATTGCCGTCATACCGACACCGGCTGTCAGCATACTGTCTTTGGTTTTCAGTGCTTTCCAGTACACACCGCCACCGGCATCCACGCTGCTGTTACGAACCACGTTTTTACCGGTCAGCGCATAAGCGCCGACGCCGCCGTACACGCCGCCGTCATCCGTATCGTAAGAAAGATCAAAACGGCCACCGTTTTTCGTGACGCCACCCCATTGCAGCTGATAAAGGCTGTCCGATGCACCGGCGAACGACAAAATACTGTCAGTCACAGAACGGCGCGACAATTCCGCGCTGACACCGATACCATCAAACTGACCGGACCATTTAATACCCCCAACCACATTGCGCACCGGGAATCCGGACGGGCTGCTGCCAATATCCAGTTTAAAACCGCTCAGTTCATAACTGATCTGCAACGCCGTGCCGCGCGCTTCCTGCTGAATCGCTGCGACAGAATTCAAGCCCTGCGCTTTCGCTACGGTCGTGAACGGCGTACCGGCAAATTTTGCTCTTTCGTTCAGAATCAGATTCTTCCCGTACTGACCGGCGACATTGGTATCGTTCAGATCCAGCGTTCCGGAGTCCAGCACGACAGGAATAATCTTCAGGCCGAAATTACCCATGCCCAGCGTAGTCAGATGTCCCTCAACCGGCACTTCGGTTGTCTTCATCTGCGACAAACCGGACTGTCCGCTGCGCGCGCGCAAAGCAACTCCGGCTGTGATTTCTGAGCGGTTCAGTTCGCTCAGTGAATCGATTTCTTTCTGTAGCGCCAGTTCCTCAGGTGAAACATCCGGCTGCTGACGTGATTTTGCGGACGACGTGGCTGTGCGTCGCGTGGCCGTCTGCGGCGCCACTGCAGACTGCTGCGTGGTCTGTGCGCGTGTCACAGGCAATGTGGATACCGGCACTGTTGTACTTGCCTGAGCCAGCACGACTGGTGCTTCAACGGAGCGGTTCAGCGTCGGTGTCGGCGCTTGTGCAAGTACCGGTGCTGGTGCCGGTACTGACGCCGCGCTTTGCGGCAACGATACCTGCACTGTTTTCAGCACTGGCTGTGCGGCCGTTGCGACGGCAGTTGCCGGTGCGACAGAACTGTTTGGCTGCACCGGTTTCGGTGCCTGCGGAATCTGATGTTGTGGCCCCAGTTGCGGCACTTCACGTAACACTGGCCCCGGCACAACCGGTTTGACAACGGCTGCTTTTACCTCAGCCTGTTTTTCTGCAAACGGATTGACTTTGAAATCCGTGACCGCAGGTCCGGCTGAATCCACCAGACGAATCTGGTCGGATTTTCCAGCCAGTGGTCGCTGCGCCTGTTCCATCGCCAGCGCTTTTTTGAAATAGCCCAGTGCTTTGCTGTTTTGTCCTTTGGCTCTGGCAACATTTCCGGCCAGCGCAACAAAACGCGGATTTTCCGGCTGCAGTGTCATCAGCGTATCGAGATAACGCTGGGCACCATCCAGATCTTTCACCTGAATCGCAGCAAACACCAGCCCCTGCAGCACTTCCGGATTTTCCGGCTCCGTTTCCATCACTTTCTGATACAACTCACGGGCAGGATCGGTATCACCGGCAGAAGAATAAATGCGTGCCAGCGTCAGCAACAGCAGATTATCTTCCGGCGACTCAATCAGCATGGGCTGAATATAGGTGTAAGCGGCTGCATAATCACCCGCCTCACGCGCACGTTCGGAATAGCGCATCGCAAGCGCACGTTGCAATTGCCGGAAGGACAGAATTTCATCTTCACTCAGTTTCGGCATCGCCGCAACTTTACGCATCACTGCTTCCAGCTCCGCTTCCTGATTCATTTGCATCAGCACGCTGGCATATTGCAGCATCAGACCGGCCTTCGGTTCTTTGGTATTCTGCACCAGTTGTTTAATCATGCCGAAACCACGCTCTTTATCGCCAAGCCGGATGTACAGAGATGCAATTGTTCCGACGAATTCAGGATCATTAGCCGCCGCCGCATCAACCCTTGCCAGCAATTCACGGACCTGATCGGTGTACCCGCGTTTATTCATCGCATCGAGACGGTCCAGCTGCACTTTCAGCCAAAGGCGCTTTTGCAGGGATGTCATGGCAGCATTGCGGGATTTTTCCGGAATACGCTCCAGTGTCACCATCCCTTCCCACCACAAAGACTGCATTTCGCTGAGCATTGCACTGACATACAGTGCTTCAGGATCGGGTTTTTCCACATTGGTCAGCGCATCCAGCAAAGCGCGCGCCTGTGCCGGCATATTTTGCTTCTGATACAGCTTTGCCAGTCCCATCCGCAACCATGCATCTTCCGGCTTGACCAGAATTGCATCTTCCAGTGCTGACTGCGCTGTGACCAGATCTCCTGCTGCTTCCGCTTTTTTTGCTTTCTCCAGCAATTCCTCTGCTTTACTGTTCGCCAGTACCGCCAGTTGACGCGGAATCATGAAAGGACTCAGCGCATCAAGATCCTGTACCCGTTTTTGTAAAGAATAGATGCCAACCAGTCCGTCAATTGCGCGGGTATTGGTTTTATCGTCTGTAAAGACGCGCTTATAATTTTCCTCTGCGCCGGCGAGATCATTTTCTGCCTTCAGCGCATCTGACAGTTGCAAAATGCCGGATGGTTCCTTGGGATTCATGGAAACAGCTTTTTTCAGTAAGCCGATACCTTTCAGACTTTCCCCATCCTCAAATGCATTCCGCGCTTCCTCCGTCAGTGCCCAGTAATTTGCGCTGTCGTAAGCCTGTTTCCAGTTCGAGGCACCTTTACCGGACGACATTGCAACCGCTTTGCTCAGCAATTTACGGGATTCAATGAACTCTTCCTGACGCATCTTGACCAGCCCCATACCGCCATAACCGGAAGGGTCTTTCGGATGCGATTTCATCAGCGCATCAAATTCTTTTTCTGCTGTCGCCAGATCATTGTCGTCCAGTGCTTTAAAACCAGCCGCTTGTTGTTTAGCAACCAGATTTTCCACTGGTGGACGCACCGCTTTTTCCCGGTGGCTGGATTCACGATTTTTCTCGTTCTTCGCTTCCTGCTGATGATTTTTCAGCGCTGTCAGCTTTTCCTGTATGGTTTTATCGTCAGGAAATTTATCCAGATAACTCTGGAAATACCGCATATTCGATGTTTGCAATCCCATCCAGCTCAATGCCTGACGCCAGGAATCTCTGGCTGCACGAGCAACATCCGGTTTAGCTGTCAATTGCTCCAGCTGATGCAAACCTTCGGGCCTGGACTGGTCACGGTACGTCAGTGCCTGCGCATACGCCAGTGCATAGCGGGTATTACCGGGATTTTCTTTGGACAGTTTCTCCAGTCCTTTGCGGGCTTCGGGATAGCCTGACAATGTTCCTGCCAGCGTTTGAAAGTACTCCAGTGCGGCATCACCACGCAGGCGCGAAGGGTCACCAAGTGCGCGGTAACTGTCGACTGCAGCATCAGCATCGCCTTGTTTTGCCAGCTTACGGGCATCTTCCAGCTGACTCTTTGTGCCGCTGGCACCGCGACGGATTGCTTCCTCCAGCTGGCGCACCTGTGCAGCCGATGCTTTTGCCTCTTTCAGTTTTGCAAGATAGCTCTTTGCCTGCTCAGCATTACCCAGCCGGGCTTCGCGGGAACCGAGCGCTACCATCGCATCCGCATTCGCCGGATCAATTTTCAGCAGCTTTTGCCATGCATCCGCCGCGTTATCGTCACGTCCGCGCTGCTCCCAGAAATGTGCCTGATCAAGCAATTTCTGTTGCAACGCCGAATCACTGACGGCAAAAACCTGTGTTGTGTATATGGATAACAGTGCAAACAACAAAGATTTGCGGTGCTGACTCATAGTTGTCCCCCCGGGTGGGCGATGTGTTTCATGTTTAGCTATGATACTTGGTTTGCTTAGTGACAGGAATCTGCCTAACGCCGGTAATTCCTGTTTGTTGAATTGCCGCAATGAGCAGATTTCTCAGAATCTGACTGCCATTCGGCAATCACCGATCGGGCACTTCAGGAGCTTCGGGCCCGATAAAAAAACAGCCCCTGTTCAGGGGCTGTTTCCGGTCACTCAGTGTTGATCTGAAGAACCGTCTCCGGTCAGCCTGCTTTTTGCTTTTCCACGCAGATAACGGAACAGCATCGTTGCAGCGATCATCGAAGCCAGCATCAGGAAAATAATCAGTGTTAATGGCTGTGAAGACAATTTCCACTTAATCCATGTCCACAGCGGCAAATTACCGGAATAATAGGTATCACCGATCAGGGCACTGACCACATTATCACCTTTGACCAGCACAAGATCTCCCTGGTATTTACTTCGGATATCCGACTTATTCAAGCCATCCGTTAAACTCAGCAATCCTTTGCCGTCACCACCTGTTAATACCACTACGCTGCGACTGCCGGATAATGGTGACTCAAACTGCATCATTGCGCCAAAACCATTACCGGTAGCTGCGAGCAGCTCACCCGAGCGGCGCTCTACGTCATCAATATCTTTGCCACCCCAGCGTGCCAGTATGCGTAAAAATCCCTTCGGCAATTGCAAACGGTTACCCGTTTCGTCAATCGACATCGGCATGTACTTCGCCCATTGCTTCAGCAAAGGCTGATTTCCGGCTGTGGCAATAATCAGAAAATCTTTGTCCGAAAACTTCTCAGCATCCGAGCCGCGAATCAGATGACTATTCAGTACAGGATAACCAGTGGATTCGCCCATACGTCCCATCATATTCAGATAAACCTCTGTTTCCTGCGGGCCGGCGCGATCGGGCATCACAATCGCAGTTTCCTGCAAATCAGCAAATTTAGTAAATGGGAATCCGGCATTCGCTACGAAAGCAAGATTCGGGAAAGATGCGTAATGCGGGATATTTGAAAAATCAATTGTTGAATCAGGGTCAATCGCAGACCGGACGTTATCAAGATAAACGTCTTTACATGCTCCCTGCTTCGGATAGTCATAAAAGAAATGGAATTGCAGCTGGTTTTCAGCACCAATTCTGAAGGTCGGCACCTGCACTTCTTCCTGCGCATACCGGTGTCCTTCTTTAAAGAACAACAATACAGACTCTTTAATCTTACCTTTTTCAATATCGGCACCGGACAGCGACAATGCCCGCACAAATCCGTCGTTAATACCGATATTCAGCGTTGATTTATCCACAGTTGGACGAGGTGTGAAGCGGTAGCGCAAGTCGATCGGCACGCCATCCCGCTGCCACGTGAACAAATCAGGCGCGACTCGCATATTGATACGGATCAGATCAGGCGTCAGACCACTGACCTGCAAACTGTCCATTGTCGCCAGCTCACCAAACTTTACCGCGCGATGCGTTGGCAGCCATTTCGGCGCATCATAGGCTTTTCGCAGTTCGGGCTCTTTGAGGTTTTTGATCACTGCAGAAGGGCCGGACAAAGCGAGTTGTCCCAGCGTCAATGCTTCTGTTGCAGTACGTAATTCCGCCGTATCCCGCCCCATTACCAGCAAGAGCTTATGACGCGGAGACACAGGATTAGGAACCACCATTAACGTCGGTCCACTGATCTGCGGTAACTGAACGCCCGCCGGCGCTTCTTTTCCTGTAGCAAACACAATGGCATTCGCTTTAGGCAATCCTTGCGCAGCAACCGGAAATTTTGCACCACGGTACGAAGCGAGATGACCAAACCACGACGCAACCGCACCGGCATTTTTCAGCAAATCCATCGAAGGTGACGGCGGCAATACGAAAGGCAAATCCAGTATCCCCGAATCGCGACGATCAAAGAATGGTGCAGGCAACAGCCCCAGATCATTCGCCAGTTCAATCGGCGCAACCGTCAGTTCGAGATAGGTTGTATTGCTCAGTCTGGCCCACAAACTGGAATGAAAAGGATCTTCACAGTCCCGGGTATAGTGACCAATCAGTTTGAATGTCAGCTGGTTAAAGTCGGCGAAAAAACGCGGATCAATTTTATCTTCACGCACAATACCTTTTGTCGCATCTTCCCGTGGCAGCGGAACCACCCCCACCAGCTCATTGTTAACTAACACCTTTACATGGGAAAGGTCAGGTAACAATGCAGGCGAATAAGTCAGGCCGTAACGTACCTTTGCGGAAGTAATCACTTCATCGCTACGAACGGTGAACGGAAATGAACGCTCGCCTTCAGTCCCGCGCAGTTCAACACTGCTGCCTTGTCCGAGTTGCTTAAGGCTGATGTTGTACACTTTGACAGGATTCTGAGATTTCGGTGCAGGATCTTCAAGCTTTTCCGTTTCCTGACTTTGCGCTGTTTCTTCCTGCTTATTTTTTTTCGATTTCGCCTCAGCTTGTTCGCTCAGAGGGACCGACATCAATAAAGCGACTGCAAATGCAATGGTCGTTTTCATGGTCATGTTCTTCGGCAGACTAAAGATATTTTTTTTCACGATGATCAGCAATTAATGTTGTCGATTCCACAGACCACGGTTCTCCTGAACGCGTTGCCATAAACCAGCTCCGAAGCGTGCAAATCCGCGCACGCTGTGCATAGCGATTTCCCTGAATCCATTGAGCGGATGATCAACATCCCGCTCATCAGACCAACTGAGCCAGACGTCTGCACGCCCTATCGTACAGGCTACAAGTTCACGCTGTTGTGCAAGATCCAGTGGTAAAAATTGCACACTGACCAGACCGGGTTTAATAAACACAACCCTTGCAGGAAAGTAACTCTCTCCGGTTGAGCTGAACAGCGAAACCAGAATTTCTGCTTCCTGTGCAATCGCAAAATCCGCCGGAACATGGAAAGACATCCCGCCCATAGAAAAATCCTCTGTTTTACACACAAGAGAATGTCCGGTAGGGAGCCGGAGAATTGCATCCAGCGTCGCGCGAACCCGGTGTGAGCGGCGAACCTGCTTGGTTTCTGTCGCAACTGCCAGCGTTGCCCCCAGAATCACAAGGTTATAAATAGTCCATAAAATATTCAGCAATACGGTGTCGAGCTCATAGGTATTCCACCACAACGCTCTGCCAACGCCGACAAATAATCCGAGAATATTTAAACCCAGCATTACCAGATAGGGTTTCGAAATAACCCAGTCAAAGTGTTCTTTTTCGACAAGACCACCTTTTGCGGTAACGTTAAATTTACCCAGCTTCGGGTTAAACAACGCAACCAGCGTAGGGCGGAAAATGTACCAGGCAAGCGTTGCTTCATACACTTCAGCCCAGAATGAGTGACGATGAGCGCCCTGTATCCTTGAGTTCGTAATGTTAGCGTGCAACAGATGGGGCAAAGAATAAGCGGCAATTGATAATGCCGTCGCGTTGATGATATGCACCTCAAAGAACAAATATGACAACGGCGCCAGCAAAAACACCATGCGCGGAAAGCCATAAAAGAAGTGCAGCATCGCATTGCTGTAACAAAGACGCTGACCAAATGAAAGTCCCTTACCCAGCAAAGGGTTATCCAGCCGGAAAATTTGCGCCATACCCCGCGCCCAGCGAATACGCTGCCCCACGTGCGCAGATAAACTCTCTGTCGCCAGACCTGCTGCCTGAGGAATCGAAAGGTATGCAGTGTTATAACCACGACGCTGCATTTTCAAAGCCGTATGCGCATCTTCCGTCACTGTCTCAACCGCAATGCCACCAATTTCCTCAAGAGGTTTGCGCCGCAAAACTGCGCATGATCCACAGAAAAAAGTCGCATTCCACAAATCATTGCCATCCTGAATCAGCCCGTAAAACAATTCACCTTCATTCGGGACGTTACGGAAAGTATTCAGGTTTCGCTCAAACGGATCCGGTGACAGAAAATGGTGGGGTGTCTGAATCATTGCCAGCTTCGGATCCACAAGAAACCATCCCATGGTGTACTGCAGGAATGAACGTGTTGGCATATGGTCGCAATCGAAAATTGCGACATATTCACCGGTTGTCCTTTTGAGCGCAGCGTTAATATTGCCCGCTTTAGCGTGATTGTTATCCGAACGTGTAAAACACTGTACTCCAACCTCTTCTGCAAACGCTGCAAATTCAGGCCTGCGTCCGTCATCAAGAATAACGATATTCAGTTTATCTCTTGGCCAGTCAATACCAAGTGCTGCCAATACCGTAGGCTTCACAACCGCCAGATCTTCGTTATAAGAGGGAATAAAAAGATCGACCGTCGGCCAGGTGGATGTATCTTCCGGCAAAATCACCGGTTTTCGTTTCAGTGGCCAGGCTGTCTGCAGATAACCGAGCAACAACACAATCCATGCATAGATCTCAGCACCGACAAGCATCAGCGCAAAAATCAGATCAGTCGTACTTTCGGTGTTGATCGTGTATGCAATACGCCAGAAAACATACCGGCTTGTCGCACTGATCGAAAACATCACCATGATCAGAGAAATCAGCGTCCCAGTGTAACGTCGCAAATACATTGCACAGGAAAATATTGCTGCAGAAAACAAAGTCTGCAACATCAGATCCATTGGAATGCTGATCGACAACCAGTAAAACGCAGCAGCGAGGATCAATGCAACGATGCGAACGCCCTTATGCTCCCACCCGCTCCAGTTAACCAGCGACTGGATCATTTCATTCAATCGACCATACAGGTAACGGGAGTTGAGTATTGAGCGCATTAATCTATCAATCCATAGGTCTTTTGCAGCCACGCTGCGAGCTGACTAACGTCATGCGCTGCACTTGAATGTCGCGCATATTCTGTCACCGGCTGTTGATAAGCGAGCGCTTCACAGACTGCCTCATCCCGGTGGATACCGGTAGGAATAAATTTATCCTTCAGTCTGGAGCGTAAAATACTGAAGATATCTCTTGCTAACTGCTTGGTTGCATCCATCTGGTTCAGTACTACACAGTAACCGAGAAAATCTTTCCTTCGCTCAGTGTAATAATGAATCAGCGATTCCATCTGCGGCACTGTTGAATACGATGCAGCATCCGGCTTCAAAACAACAAGTACGATATGCGCAACACTCAGTACTTGCTGCATATACAAACCGGGGCCAGGCGGCGTGTCCAGCATGACAATTGCCGTATCGTCGAGCTCAAGTGTGTCAAGCCCCCTTGCCAGCCATTCTGCATCTGAACGGATTTGCTCTTCCATGACCTCGCGGTGCGTCTCATCGACAGTACCATACGGGAGATAATCCATTCCGAACTGACTTTTTTGCAGCGCATTCTTCCAGGACTGGCCTTTTTGCAGCCTTGCAATTCCTGCAGGATCAGCATGTGGCATTCCCAGATGCAAGCGCAACGCGTTTTGCGGATCCAGATCAAGTGCAAGCACATGTTCGCCTGACTTAGTCAGCTCCGAAGCCAGATTGGCTGTCACCGTTGTTTTACCTACGCCTCCCTTCGGAGAGATAACTGCAACGATTCTCATGAACCGAATATCTTACGAAAGAAGGACGGTGCCGGAGTCTGAGCAGGCGGCTTCGCAGAACCCTGTGCCAATCTGCGGAACAGATCGCTGACAGGTACTTCTTTGTTTAATTCGCTGTCACTCTGCGTTTGGGTACGATGCCCTTGCTCTGCAGCCTGAACCGGCTTGCCGAGAATGGCACTGAATAAACGATCTGCGTCGCCCGTATCGTTTCGGGCACTGGCCTGATTTGTCTGTTTTGTGAAAAATAACTCTGTGCTGGCTGTTCCGCGTTCAGTAGTTTGGCCAGAGAAGACAGATTTTTGCTGTTCATTTGTTTTGACGGGAATGTCAGCGAGTGCCGATACATTTCCCTGTGGACTGACCACATCAGGACGCAGGCTTATTTCAGGCATCGCCATGCCACCAAACAATGGTAATTTATTCGTTTCTACTGGTTCGTCAGGCGGTAACTGATCCGGAGTCAGTTCAAGGCGAATATCTCTGAGCAACGGCCAGCGCTGTCTTGCTTCTTCATTTTCCTGTTGACGATTAATTTCCTGGTAACCAGCAACGGTTTTTCCCGCTCTCTGAAACAGGTTTTTGACATCGTTATCCATGACTGTCATCGCTTTCACCGTCAATGCAATTAGCGCCTGCCTGAAAAGGCAAACTCATCGACTACTTTTTTCAATTCAAATACTAATACACGGTCCGCATTTTCATCACTGCGCTGGGAAAGGCGCAAAGAGCTGTCCATGCCGAGCGCCTCAAACCACTGTGCATAGATACCTTCAAGCAATGCGGGGGTCCATGCAGACGCATCCTCACCGAATGCCATACGCAACGGCGCAAACTGATGCAATACCAGCAAAGCATCCGCTTGCTCAGACAATTCAACGCAGCCCCAGTTCATTTCTGACCAGACCTGGTTCATTGCGTCTTCCAAAGCCTGCAAACTGCTGCCATCTGCAACTTTTACCATTGTGGCCATCCGTCGCCCCAGACGATGCATCAGCAAGCGCAATTCCCTGACATCACCTTTTTGGGAAAACTCCTGAGCAAACGCCTGCAAAAAAAACTGCCACTGGCGGGAAATTTGCTGAGTTTCGATATATCGGTTACGTTGCTGAGACATAAGGCTTTACCTTCAACTTTTCGCATCCGGAGATGTGTTTCCGGGACGCAGTCTGAAATGTATACACATCCGGTTACAAATGTAACACCTGCATATTTACTCAGTCTAGCAAACCAGGCTAATCAAATGTCAACAATCCATAAAAAGAATAACTGTTTTACAATTGAAAGCCTTGAAATTTCCATGCAGAAATAAAAACATCAAAAACCGGGAAAACGCAGGCTGGATCGAAGGAATTTAACTGAAAGCAGTCACCGTGCACCGGATAACGACAGAGCAGAATGTAACTTTAGGACAACGGCCAGAATTTAACAAATTACTACTTTAAAAAACAGCAGATCGATATCCATTTGTATCAGAATCTCGCCAGCAACCAGTCCCAGATTTGCATGATAGCAATTGCTGCCGGGTTTTCCGGCGCATAGGTGATCGCAGTCTGTTCAAACGCAAGAGACTCTTCCACTGCGGAAGATTCCGGCACATAAAACGGGATTAATCTGTCACCAAGTTGCGACGCATACATTTTGACGACATCCTGCGACAGCTGACGTCCTCCTACCTGATTCACGACATAAGCAGAATCATGTTTTTCGGAACGTCCTCCGTATGCCTGAATCAGCTCCTCAATTTCCGGCAAGGTGACATAGCTCGCAGCATCAGCAAGCACTACCGCAAGAACAAAATCTGCCGCATAAATAGCCTGATGCAAATATGCAGAAGGGCCAGGAGGAGTATCAAGAATCACAACCGTATCAGGATTTTGCAGTGCAGACTCAAGACGTGAACGCAACCAGGTCGGATCCTGCAACAATAAATTCTCAAACTTCTGACGCTTGAGCTCACCGGTAATTCCAAAAGGAATAAAGTGAATACCAGCACTATTTTTCTGAATCAGCCGTGCAAAGCTGATACGGCCGTCTGTTAGTGCAGACAACCCTCTTACAGCGTCTGCCTGCACACCGCCAAAATGCCACTGCATCGCATTTTGCGGATCAAGATCAATCGCCAGAACCGGTCTGCCTGTTTGCGCAATCGCCGCCGCCAGATTTGCAGAAATGGTCGTTTTTCCGACACCGCCTTTCGCAGAAGCAACTGCAAATACACGCATCTGTTTTCCCCCGTCACCGGTTTAAGCTGTTCCGCCTACGGTTAATCCTTCAATACGTAAGGTCGGCTGCCCTACGCCGACAGGAAGACTTTGTCCTTCTTTCCCACAAATACCAACACCCGAGTCCAGTTGTAAATCATTACCAATCATGGAAATGTTATTCATAACTTCAGGTCCGTTACCGATCAGGGTTGCGCCTTTAACAGGGTGACTGATTTTCCCGTTCTCAATCAGATAAGCCTCACTGGCTGAAAATACAAATTTACCGTTGGTAATATCAACCTGACCGCCACCGAAGTTCACAGCATAAATTCCGTCTTTGACTGACGCGAGAATTTCAGCAGGATCTTTATCACCTGCCAGCATGTAAGTATTAGTCATACGGGGCATAGGCAAATGCGCGAACGACTCACGACGCGCGTTTCCGGTCACGGGCATCTTCATCAGACGTGCGTTCATCATATCCTGCATATAGCCGGTCAGAATGCCATCTTCGATGAGGATATTGTGTTGCGTCGGATTGCCTTCGTCATCCATATTCAGCGACCCGCGACGGTTTTGCAATGTTCCGTCGTCCACAACTGTCACGCCTGCAGCGGCGACTCGCTCACCAATCCGGCCAGAATAGGTACTGGATCCTTTGCGGTTAAAGTCACCTTCCAGACCGTGCCCGACTGCTTCGTGCAATAAAACACCCGGCCAGCCCGGACCAAGTACGACAGTCATCGGACCTGCCGGCGCCGGTCTTGCATCCAAATTAACCAGCGCGGAGCGTACGGCTTCTGCAGCATAGTGATCCAGTACAGCGTCAGAAAAATAAGCATAATCAAAACGACCACCACCGCCACTGGAACCGATTTCGCGGCGTCCGTTTTGTTCGGCAATCACAGTAATCGATACACGTACCAGCGGGCGCACATCTGCAGCCAGCACACCATCACTGCGCGCCACCATCACCACATCATATTCACCGGATAACGATGCCATGACCTGCACAACGCGAGGATCTTTAGCGCGTGCCATTTTTTCGATTTTTTCCAGTAGCCGGACTTTCGCCGTTGCATCCAGAGAATGCAACGGATCCTGTGCCGGATACAACTGATGCGCTGTTGCCAGTTGCAGTTCACCCGCAACTTTGATCTTCCCGCTGCCCTGACGCGCAATGGTGCGGGTAGCTGCGGCAGCATCGCTCAAGGCCTGCAGTGAAATCTCATCTGAGTACGCAAATGCGGTTTTCTCTCCGGAAACAGCACGCACACCAACACCCTGATCAATGGAAAAACTACCCGTTTTTACAATTCCTTCTTCCAGACTCCATCCCTCACTGCGGGTGAACTGGAAGTACAAGTCTGCGTAGTCAACTTTATGTGTGAACATCGAAGACAGCACTTTCTGCAAATGCTGCTCATCCAGACCAAACGGAGAAAGCAGTAACTGACGTGCTGTTTCAAGATGACCTTGCACTGAACTCATAGTATTCCTGTTAATAAATCGTAAAAATAAAACGCAAGTTGTGATTGTAAGCCAGAATCCCGTCACTGACAGTGACCGCCGGATGACTCAGCGCAGCTTACGGTGATTCAGTGCGGGCAGGCTGGCACGAATATCCGCTATCAGCGCAGTATCCAGAATGCCGCTGACAATTCCTTCGCCTTCAGGCAAAACATCAATGATTTTCCCCCAGGGGTCAATCAGCATACTATGCCCCCAGGTTCTGCGGCCGTTTTCGTGTAAACCACCCTGTCCGCAAGCAAGCACGTAACACTGATTTTCGACAGCACGGGTACGCAATAAAATTTCCCAGTGCGCCTGTCCTGTGGTGTAAGTAAACGCTGCGGGAACCAGTAATAAATCACAGGCACCCATTGCACGGTAAAGCTCCGGGAACCGTACATCGTAACAAATCGACAATCCAATTCGCAAATCACCGGCACTAAAGCTTACCGGTTGCGTGCCTGCAGTAATCGTACGCGACTCTTCATACGACTCCTGCTCTTTTTGAAATCCGAATAAATGGATTTTGTCGTATCGTGCCTGCACAGCCCCGTCAGGTCCGTACACCAGCGTACTGTTGAATACCTTGCCATCATCAGGCGATACCAGCGGAATTGTGCCGCCCACCAGCCAGATCCTGTGCTGCCGGGCTTTTTCAGACATCCATTGTTGCAATGGGCCGTCACCGAATGGCTCAGCGATAGTCAGTTTATCGGTGTCGCGCTTCCCCATCAGAGGCCAGTACTCAGGAAGCACAATACACTGCGCGCCCTGCTCAGCTGCCTGCTGAATCAATGATTCTGCAGCGAGACAATTTACTTCCGGCGCAGTGGCCGAAACCATTTGTATTGCAGCGACTTTCATACTGACTCCGTTAATTCCTGACCGTTTTCGGGGTATTTGCCGAATCGGAAGATTCGTTACGCTCAAGCTTACGGACATTCGGCTCGCGCCATGAACCACTGACGCCGTATTCGAAGGTAAATGCTTTTGCGAGCGGATCCTTCAGAAATAATTGCGCCAGGAATGTTCCCAGTCCGATAACCGGATTGACTGCCAGTCCGTAAACAACCGAAGCGGCACCGGCATTAATCACCGGAATCACAGCAACATGCAAATCCTGAGTTTCATGCTGTAAGTCTGCGCTGCCCGCCATCAGCACCGAGGCACTGACACCGCGCATACGTAAATTATCCGTCCGTGCAACGCCGTGCTGAAGTAATGCATCACCCTGAATTGCATCAAACGCAAAACCCTCTGAAAATACATCTCTGAAATCCAGTGTCAGGCGACGCGGTAAGGATTGCATACTGAGAACACCAAGCAGTTTTGCTGCACCGGGGTCCACTTTAAGAAACTGTCCTGCATTCATTTCCAATGCCACCTTGCCGGACATGCTCGGAAAATCGAGCGCATACGGCAAACCATTCCAGCGTAATTCACCCCGCAGACTGCCTTTGCCGCCGGTCAGTACATGCTCAAACCCCAGTCGCTCAAGCAATTTTCCGGAATTCTGGACATTCAGTTCATACTGCAGTTCCGTCTGACTATCGCCACCGCCACGGTTACGCCATTTCCCGCTGGCTTTTAACTCGGCATCCGGATTTTTCAGTGTCACCCTGTTCAGTATCCATTCATCAGTTTTTCCACTGCGCTGATTGCGGGCATTTAATTCCAGCCGACCAAGCTTTTTATCTTTCAGTTCAAAATTTTCGGCAACGATCTCCAGTCCCGGTAATTGTTCATCCGATTTACTTACTGTTTCGGACAAAGACTCACTGCCGACAGAAGATGGAATACGGAGATGGCTGAAATGGGCAGAGATCTGACCGTTATCTGCTGGCTGCATACCAGGGCTCCATTTCAGTTGCCCGGTAATTTGTTCAGATTGCAAATCTGCCAACCAGTCATTACCCTGCTGCTTTAGCTGCAGATTCACACTCTGTAACTGCTTACCCATCCACTGCAGCTGGCTGGTTTTTAAGTCCATCTGACGTAATGTGAAGTAGCGAGCAACATTCAGGTCAGCATCATTGCTCGGGCCTGCATGTGAGGAACTACCGGAGGGTAACAATCGCTGCCATTCGTCAATATTCAGTGATGCTACCCGCAGCTTCATATCAACGCCGCTGACTGGCTCCGGTGCTGCCGCCTGAATACCAATGCCGCCACGTATCACCTGCCAGACCTGATCACCGTCATTTTTCCGCTGACGCAGGTAGCGCGCCTGCAGCAGATTACCGGCGACAATACGTAATTCGTCACGCTGCATACCGGCATCTGCTGTTTGCGGCACTAAATCAATCCGCAGTGGCAAAGTATCTGTCGCGGGTTTATTCAACGGAGCCGGTAATTGCAATGCCATTCCCTGCAGGGTGGATTCAATATTCAGCTCCATCGCTTGTTTGCGCACCTGCAGGGCTGCGGTATAGCGACTGCTCCCACTGATACGCCCGTCGAGCAAATGGCGTTGCGCCGCAGGCAGATAATCTCTCAATCCTTCAGCGCTGGCACTGCCATCCAGACGCACGCGGATACTGCCATCTTTCTGACTACCGCCACTGATGGCAATCGCACCACCTAATGCTTGCCCGCGCAATGGCCCGAGACTGACACCGGTTTCGGTGAATTCCAGTTTTCCGCTGACTCCGGATACGACAGGAATACTAGGCTGCAAACTCACTTCATTATTCATGAACTGCAACTGGCCGTTCACTTTCGTATCAATCACATGATTTAACGGGATATTCAGTTTCAGATGCAAACCAGATGCGGCACTGGCCTTTGTATCATCCAGAAAATGGGATAACCATCCGCGCACGGGACTGGCGGCAACATAGCCCAGCATTTGCTGCAACTGTCCATTCGCCTGACCATCAATTTGCAGTTCCGCCTGATGGTGAATCAGATCAGGAATCACAGCTCTGACCTTCTTCAGATCGACCCCCTGAGTGCGGGCGGTATCTGCCAGAATATCCATTTTTGCCCGGTCAAAAATAATCTGACCATTAATCTGCTCAATCAGTGGCCACAAGGGCTTGCCATCAGCCAGTTCTCCGGCAGAAAAATCCAGCTTTGCCTGTTTCAACCGTCCCTTAACAACAAATTCACCCTGACGGCTCGCCTGCGGATCGTTAGCTGCGAACGGAAAATCCCGCAGATTGCCTTTTAAACGCAGACTGGTATCGTCCAGCGTTCCGCCGAGCAAAGAATGCGTCAGCCAGTGACGCAAGTCTGGCGGCGTAATCGTCGGAATGAATTTATCAATACTGCTGATATCAAACCCATGCAAACGACCGGTCAGTTCTATTTGTCCGGGGCCCGCACCTTCTTTCAATGACAACTGGTGTTTGCCCGATAACTGTAAGCGCATTGCACCCTGCTGCAACTCCATCCGTGCAATCTGAAACTGCATCGCATCCGCGACAAATCGCCAGTTTGCCGCCATTTGCAGGCGATCAAAACCCAGTGCCGGATCCACAAAATAGCCGGATGTATTGAATGAGAGGTCCGTCGAATTCAGACTGAAACTACCGCCTTTTTCGCTGGCATCGATAAATCCGGATAAATTCGTAAACCCCGGAATTGCCGGCACCGCAGCAACAGCAGAAGACTCACGGCTGGCGACACGAGGAGCACGGGCCGGTTGAGAACGCATGCCCAGGCGATTGAATTCACCTTTCAACTGATAACGGCTGATATCAGGATAGCGGCCACTCCAGCTGGCACTGAATCGCTTTAACTGCCCGCGCGGCTCGAAATCAGCCAGCATCTGACGCTGATCTTCCGGAATCGGTAAATGACTGGCGAAACCGGCAATCGTGCCCAGATCGAGTGATTCTGCGTACAACTGCACATGCTCAGGCTGTCCGTCTGCCCCCGGTGTATAGTCTTCCCTGATACTGGTTGGCGGAAGGATGCTGCCATCCGGCGCCGTCATCGAAAAACCTGTCAGCTCGATCTGATGTCCGGCCTTACCGAATAGCGAAGGCAGATATTTTTTCGCAAAGACCTGTTTCTCACCGACACGGATTCGCCCTTTAATTTCCTGCATATCCAGCTCTGGCAAACGCGGACCAAACCGTCCCTGCACTCTGGCAAGACGCACGTCAGCAGTCAGATCTGCCATCCGTCCGTCATCAATCGTCAGCCACGCACGGACAGCGCCATAACCTTCACGCACCTGTAAATCGAGTGGCAGATAATGCTGCAAACGTACGAGGCTGGTTTGTCGCAGGTCGGCATACAATTCGCCAGACCAGGTAGACATATCCGTCAGAGATCCGGCAAAGGGTTTGTGCTTCAGGTTACCGCGTATATCGATTGGTGCAGCCAGCGCGCCGGAAGGTTCTGCGCGCAATGCAAACTGGTGCCGGTTCCATTGATTACGTAAATCCAGCACGAGATTCTGTAACCGCAGCGGTGGCGTATCGTGAAGCGTATCCTGCCAGATCAGGCTGCCATCGCGGATCACAATACGATGCTGGGACAACACCCAGTCCAGCTCTTTGCCATCACTTTTGGCAGAAGGATCAATGATAAAACCGGCGATCAGCAAACGCCCCTGACTGTCACGACGAATCTGCAGCGCAGGGCCGAGCAGTTCAATCGCATCAAATCGCGGCGTCAGAAACGGAATGCTCCACCACGACAATGTGGCGTCAATACGGGGAAGGGATAATGCAGTCTGCCCTTGCTGATCTGCAATACGGACATCGGTGAGTTCAAGTCGCGGATGCAATCCGTGCCAGCTGGCATCCAGCGCACCGATGCTGACTTGCCGTCCGACGGCGCGGCTGACTGCTTGTTCCGCTTCCGGCTTCCAGGCACTGACCTGCGGCAGAATCAGATAGCGTAAGCCCAGCACCAGTACGCCGAACAGGAAATACAGGCCGACGATGCAGAGTATTGTCCAGCGCAGGCTACGGCTGCAGACATGCCAGAACAGGCGCAGCAAACGCCAGCTGCGCCGCCAGCCAGTCAGCGGCGGATGCGGATCGTGTGCGGAATCGCCGGTCATGCCAGACACACAATCGTTACCGGAAGACTTCCGGTTTCTGACGCTGCGCAATTCCCGATCAACAACATGCCCCCTGCAAAAATCGATATGCTGATGCACAAAATGGCGGTATCAGCCCACGCCGTTTAAGCACATCAAGACAAAACTGTCCGGCACTGCGACAATGCTTTGCAAACCGGATCAATACCGGCCCGGGCCATTTTGCTAACCCAGTCATCGTTATGCCGAACTCAATCAAACTCTCTTCTGCTTCCCCCTCGGATTTATCGCGCTTTTTAGCACGCTGGCTGCAGGCGCAGCCGGAACGTGCAGCGCTGTTAGAGGAAGTTTCGCAATTATCCTTTACCAATGCGCGTTTTGCGTACTTTTTGCAAAAAGAATTGTCAGCCGGAACCGGGTTACCGGCCGCAATGCGACGTTTGCGCAACCTCGTGCTGTGTACGCTGATTCAGCGCGATCTCAACGGTCAGGCAGATATGCATGAAGTGGTGGATACCATCAGCCATTTTGCCGACTTTGTGGTACGCACCCATGTCGCTGATATCAGTACGGAACTGCAAGCCCTGTATGGTGTTCCGGTGGGTGACGACAGCGGCGAAGAACAGGAAATGATTGTGCTCGGCATGGGCAAACTGGGCGGCTATGAACTGAATGTGTCATCCGACATTGATCTGATTTTCTGCTATCCCGAAGACGGTGATACACGGACAAGCGAAAGTGGTCAGAAGTCGATTTCCAATCACGAATTTTTTACCCGTCTTGGCCGTCGTCTGATCGGTGCCATTTCTGAAATCACGGCTGACGGTTACAGCTTCCGTGTCGATATGGCTTTACGCCCTAATGGCCAGTCCGGCCCGCTGGTGGCCAGCTTTGGTATGGTGGAAGAATATTTCCTGATACAAGGCCGCGAATGGGAGCGTTATGCCTGGGTCAAAGCCCGTGCGATGACCGGCAAAGAACAGGATATCCGCCAATTGGAAAGCATCGTCCGTCCGTTTGTGTACCGACGCTATCTGGACTTCGGTGC
This sequence comes from Cognatundibacterium luofuense, assembly GCF_018139685.1. Lineage (GTDB taxonomy): Bacteria > Pseudomonadota > Gammaproteobacteria > Burkholderiales > Burkholderiaceae_D > Undibacterium > Undibacterium luofuense. Next base: position 48,427 of record NZ_JAGSPN010000008.1, on the reverse strand, counting down.
GATTGATTCACTGCGCTCTATGCATGCGCAAATCCGTGCTGAAGTGCTGCGCCAGGAAACCCGACATCCGGAACGCAATCTGAACATTAAGCTGGGCCGCGGCGGCATACGCGAAATCGAATTTCTGGCGCAGGTATTTCAGATTATCCGCGGAGGCCGCGATGCGGGACTGCGCGACCGTTCTACCCGCAACACACTGAATGCCCTCGCCGAGCGCGGCATCTTTACTGATGATATCGTCAATCACCTGCTGCTTTCCTACAGTTTTCTGCGCAACTTAGAACATCGTCTGCAATATCTGGATGATGCACAGACCCACACCTTTCCGGTAGCAGATGAAGACAAACTGCGGGTTGCGCGCATGATGGGGTATGAGGATGTCAATGCGCTGCTGCAGGCATTGCAGGCACACCGCGATTTCGTTGCGCATCAGTTCGATACCATTTTCGGTGAAAAAGACAGTGGCTGCGACACTGCCGAAGCCCGTTTAGCGGCGCTCAGCAGTGCCTTGCAAAATGGTGCTGAGGAGGAAGCGCTGATCACCGTGCTGGAGCAGGCAGGCATGCAGGATGCCGCCGAAGCAGCGCGACGCTTACGGGTCAGCTGGCATTCTCCGCGGCTGCAAACCATCAGCGAATCCAGTCAGCAAAAACTGCTGCAACTGGTGTCCGGCGCGATCCAGCTGGTGGTCAGTCATGCGCGTCAGCAAAATGCATGCTGGAATCGCTTGCTCGATTTCATGGAAGCGATTGCGCGGCGCAGCGCGTACTTATCCCTGCTGACCGAATTTCCGCACACGCTGGACCGGCTGGTGCGCATTATGGATGCCAGTGACTGGGCTGCCAAATTCCTGACCCGCCATCCTTTATTGCTGGATGAATTGCTGGACGAGCGCGTGCTGCGTCAGCGGCCGGACTGGCCGCAATTCCGTACCGAACTGCAAACAGCCTTACAGCAGCATCCGGGCGATGTCGAACGCCAGCTGGAAGTACTTCGCGAACTGCATCATGCCCTGCAATTCCGCTTACTGACGCAGGATCTGGAAGGCCAGTGGACTGTCGAACAACTGGCCGATGAACTTTCCTTACTGGCCGATATTCTGGTGGAGGCAACGATACAAGCCGCATGGCAAACCATCGCGACCAGACATCGCGATGTACCGCGTTTCGCCGTCATTGCTTACGGCAAACTGGGTGGCAAGGAACTCAGTTACGCATCAGATCTGGATGTGATTTTCTTGTATGACGATGATGATCAGGATGCGCCGGGCAACTATGCCAAGCTCGCGCAACGCTTTATCACGTGGATGACCAGCCATACATCGTCCGGCATTCTGTTTGACATCGACGTTGCACTGCGCCCCGATGGTGCCAGCGGCCTACTGGTGTCGTCCCTGCAATCTTTCGAACGTTATCAGCAACAGTCTGCATGGTTATGGGAACATCAGGCACTGACACGGGCGCGTTTTTGTGCGGGTGACAGCGAAATCGGTGCACGGTTTGAAGCAATCCGCGAACAGGTTCTGACCGCGCCGCGCGATGAAAGCCATTTGCGCCAGGAAGTACTGAATATGCGTCAGCGTATGCGTGATGCTAACCCGCCGCATCCGCATCTGTTCGATCTGAAACACGATGCCGGCGGCATGATTGATGTGGAATTTATGGTGCAGTATCTGGTACTGCGCTATGCCGCCAGTGTGCCGGCTTTACGCCGCAATACCGGCAATATCGCCTTGCTGCAGTTTGCCGGCGATGCCGGACTGATCCCTGCGGATCAGGCGGCCGCCTGCGCCAGCGCCTACCGCAGTATGCGCAAGCTGCAGCACAGAATCCGCCTGCAAGGCACCGAACGCGCCAGAGTAGCGCCGGAGCTGACAGAAGCGGAGGCCGCGGCAGCCAGTCGCTTATGGCAAACACTGTTCGGTGGGGAACAGACTGCAGTCTGAGACGGAGCCGGAACGGCGGACGCCGTACATTGCAGTGCAGTGCCTGCCACACCGCTAAAATGGCCCGAAAACGGGCATTTTGCGGTGTTCTGCATAGCGATCCGGCGGTCGTCGGCAGAAAGTCCGGCTCTCCGAAAATACCGGATGCGGATATCTGCACAACAGAGAACTTGTTTTGCAGCGGATAACGGGTTTATGTGCGCCACACCACGACCGGCGTGTCAGCGCAAATACTTCATTCGCTGACAGCATCACCCTGCTCCGTTACGGCGAAAAAGAAGCGAAAAGCAAAATACGAAGACGACAGACGAAAAAAAACCGCTGCGATCTGACAGCGGTTTTTTCATCCGGCAGCAAAGCCGGTTTGCCTGCGCAACAAGCATCAGGATACTTTTTGTTCCTGATTGGTTTCCAGCCACTTTCTGACGCGACCGGCATCCGCCAGACGGGAATACTTACCTTTGGAATCCAGAAACACCATCACCACTGCACGGCCTTTGATCATGGCCTGCATCACCAGACAACGGCCTGCTTCGGCGATATAACCGGTTTTCTGTAAGCCGATTTCCCAGGTCGGATTAGCAACCAGACGGTTCGATGTACCGTATTCCAGCGGACGGCCACCCGGATTGACCACATATTTGGAATCGGTTGAATAGTCACGAATCACAGGATGTTTGTAAGCAGCATTGACCAGTTTAACCAGATCGCGCGCACTGGCACGGTTCTGACTGGACAAGCCACTAGAATCCACGTAATGCGTATCGGTCATACCCAGCTGCTTTGCCTTGGCATTCATGGCATTCACAAACGCAGGCAAGCCACCCGGATAATTACGGCCCAGTGCAGATGCCGCACGGTTTTCCGAACTCATCAGTGCAATGTGCAACAAATCAGAACGGCTGAGACGGGCACCGATCTTCAGGCGGGAACCCGTGCCTTTTTCGTGATCAATATCGTCATCGGAGACTTCCAGAATTTCATTCATGTCCTGATGCGCTTCCACCACTACCAGACTGGTCATCAGCTTGGTAATTGAAGCGATCGGCAGCGAAACATCCGGATTTTTTTCAAACAGGACTTTGGAGCTGGCCTGATCGACGACAAATGCGACATTCGACTGCAGAGCCAGCGGATCATTGTGTTTCAGACCAATGCTGTCGCCCACAGTCGGCTTTGCCGGTGTGGCGTCAGCCAGCGCAGCCCGGTGTTTACCGGCTTTCGCTTTTACCTTGCCTGACACTGCTTTTTTTCCCGCAGAAACACGCGCCGGGTTGTTGGTAATCACCACCCGTTTTTTATGTGCAGCAGGCTTTTTGCTTTCATGATGCTTGGCAAAAGCAGGGTTAGCCGTCACCAGGAAAGCCGGAAATAACACAGCAAGGCTGATTGTCAGTGCTTTGCGTACATACTTCACTACCAGCAACTCCCTCAAAAAACGATGAAAAAATATTTCCCTTAAGTGTAACAAATCAATGCAATTTCGCAAGAGAATGAAGCACTTAGCGCAGAAATTTGAAGTGACGGAACAAGAGTAAAAATCAGGCAACAAACCGGACAAATTCAGATAAAGCCATACGCTCTGTCTCCAGCGTATTTTCAACTTTACCCGGATCTGCATAACCCAGTGACATACCGCATACCACCATTTCCTGTTCCGGCAAGGCCAGTTCTTCTGCAATGATGCGGTGATACTGGGTAAACGCTGCCTGCGGACAGGTATCCAGACCAAAGCCACGTGCTGCCAGCATCAGCGTCTGTAAAAACATACCGTAATCGAGCCAGGAACCCTGTTCCATGATGCGGTCTATGGTGAAAATCAAGCCTACCGGTGCATCAAAAAACTGATAGTTGCGGCCATGCTGCGCATGCATACCGGCCTTGTTATCCCGCGTCAGGCCAAGCAACTGATACAAATCCCAGCCGACTTTACGCCGACGGTCAACGTAGGGACTGACCCATTGCTGCGGATAGTAGTGATATTCCTCGGTATGCGGACTGGCCGGATCAGGCTGATGATGAGCATCAAGAATACGTTGCGACAGGCGCTCTTTTGCCTGTCCCTGCAATACATAGACTTTCCAGGGCTGCGTATTCGTACCGGATGGTGCACGGGCTGCCAGTGACAATAATGCTTCCAGTATTTCCTGCGGAACAGCATCCGGTTTAAATGCACGTACAGAACGGCGGGAATGAATCACATGTTCAATAGCCTGTTGCGTTGCTTTCGTATCCATAACACTCCTTGCAGAACAGAAGATCCTGCCGGTAACAATCCGGAGGCAGAAAAGTGAAGGTTCCGATTGTAAGAGAAATACCCTGCCCGAAAGCAACAATTTGATGATTTTTTCATCGTTTTGTCATGACTTGTGCATAGAATTGTCTGACTGACACCATCACAGGCCAGTGTCGGTGCAAGCTGTCATGTGTAGCTTGCAGGTATCGTTGTGCTCAACAACAGCTTTCTCCGCCTGCCCTTCCCGGCTTCACCTTATTCAAAGGAGTCGTTCCATGTTTTCTGTACCAGAACCACTTTCCACCGCCAGCAAAGCCAGCCTCGATGCACAACTGAATCTGCTGCGCGCCGCCGGCAGTCAGTCCCTGGAGCAATCCGCCAGATTACTGGATTTGCAGCTGAGCACGTTTCGCCAAGGTCTGGATGAACAAAGCCGCCGGACCCGCGACGTGATGCATGCGGCAGATCCTCAGGCTTTCTGGCAGGCTGTGAGCCAGCAACCGGATACCGGCATCTGGCTGAATTACAGTAAGCGACTTACTGCGATTGCATCTGCGAGTCAGTCCGAACTCACCAAAATTGCGAATCAGCAGGCACAGGATACGCTGGAAAAATCACTGGCACTGTTCGATGTGATGAGTAAAAACCTGCCACAAGGCAGCGAACCATGGGTCGCAATGATGCGCTCCGGCAGCAATCAGGCAGCAGCCCAACTGGAAAATTTCCAGAAACTGACGCGTAATCTGGCCGAAAGCTTTGAAGCCAATCTGAATCAGGCTGGCGCACAAGTTGAAAAAGCGGTCAAAGCAGCAAGTACAATTAAAAAGTCCTGATAAAACAAAACCCGGTCAGTTTTGACTGACCGGGTTTTCATCCAGCTCGTTGCTGTGTGAAATCAGCCTTCGCCCAGATATGCCGCCTGAACTTTAGGATCATTCAGCATATCTTTCGCATCACCGTTCATGGTAATCACGCCGGATTCCATCACATAGCCACGGTGTGCTGCCTGCAAGGACAGTTTCGCATTTTGCTCAACCAGCAGGATCGTGACGCCCTCAGCCGACACGTTACGAATCACTTCAAAGATCTTTTCCACCATAATCGGTGACAGACCCATCGAAGGCTCGTCCAGCAACAGCAATTCAGGATGGCTCATCAGCGCACGCGCCATTGCCAGCATTTGCTGCTCACCGCCGGACAAAGTACCGGCCAACTGAGCGGAACGCTCTTTCAGACGCGGGAAAATGCCATACCATTTTTCAACATCCGCTTCGATACCTGCTTTATCGTCACGGGTGAATGCACCCATGAGCAGATTTTCATGAATCGTCATGCGGGTGAATACACCACGGCCTTCCGGCACCATCGCCAGACGCTGAGATACCAGCTGGAATGACTGGCTGCCGCGAATCTGCTTACCCAGATAAAAAATCTCACCTTCGGTTTTGCAGCTGGGCAGCGTGCCGGTAATCGCTTTCAGCGTCGTGGTTTTACCCGCGCCATTCGCACCGATCAGGGTGACCAGTTCGCCACGGTTAACTTCCAGATCAATGCCTTTTACCGCTTTGATACCGCCGTATGCCACCTTCAGCTGGCTGACTTTCAGTACATTTTCTTTCATTAGTGTCCTCCTCCGCCCAGGTAGGCTTCAATCACCGCCGGGTTACTCTGAATTTCTGCCGGAACCCCTTCTGCAATTGGCTTACCGTAGTCCAGCACTGTGATACGGTCACACAGACCCATCATCAGCTTCACGTCGTGCTCAATCAGGAGAATCGTTTTTCCCTGCGCCTTAATCTTGACCAGCAATTCACGCAGGCCCAGTTTTTCTGTTGCATTCATACCTGCGGCAGGTTCGTCCAGCGCCAGCAGCTTTGGATCTGTCGCCAGCGCACGGGCGATTTCCAGACGACGCTGATCGCCGTAAGACAAATATTTGGAAGTACGGTCGGCAAACTGACCAATACCGACAAAATCCAGCAATTCCTGTGCACGGGCACGGGTTTCTGCTTCCTCTTTACGGGCTGCCGCGTGATGGAAAATTGCACCGAACACACCCTGATGGGTACGCACGTGGCGTCCGACCATCACGTTTTCCAGCGCAGTCATTTCACCGAACAAACGGATGTTCTGGAAAGTACGCGCAATACCGGCACGGGCCACATCATGCGGTGCAGACGGGGAATACGGTTTGCCATCCAGTTCAAACGTACCGGTATCAGGCTGATACAAACCGGTAATCACGTTAAAGAAAGTGGTTTTACCGGCACCGTTAGGGCCAATCAATCCGTAGATTTGTCCCTGTTTAATTTCAATGCCGACATTGGACAATGCCTGCAGGCCACCAAAGCGTTTGTTTGCGCCCTGAATTTTCAGAATGGTTTGAGTCATGTTCACGTCCTTACGCTGCTGCATCCGATGTCGCCGGAACTTTATCTTCGTGTTTTGGTGCTGGCCACAAACCAGCCGGACGATTCAGCATGACCAGAACCATCGTCAGACCGTACAGCAACTGGCGCAACACTTCTGCTTCAATCAGTACTTTGCCGAACAATGTCATTTGTACTGGTTCAACGATGTGACGCAATACTTCGGGCAAGGCTGCAAGGAGTACCGCACCCAGAATCACACCAGGAATATGACCGATACCACCGAGCACCACCATCGCCAGAATCACAATCGATTCCATCAGCGAAAACGATTCAGGAGAAACGAAGCCCTGGAAAGTACCGAACATCGCACCGGAAACACCGCCGAAGGATGCGCCCATCGAGAACGCCAGCAACTTCACATTACGGGTATTGATACCCATCGCTTTTGCCGCAATCTCATCTTCACGGATTGCAACCCATGCACGACCCAGACGGGAATCCTGCAGGCGCAGAGATACAACGACGATCAGTACGCACAGTGCCAGGAACAGGAAGTAATACGCATTGACTGATGGCATCTGGTAACCAAACAGGTCTACTACACCGGCTTCACCTGCCAGAGAAACACCACCGATTTTGACAGGATCAACCATATTGATCCCTTGCGGACCGTTCGTAAAATTGATCGGCGCATTCATGTTGTTCATGAAAATACGGATAATTTCACCGAAACCCAGTGTGACGATCGCCAGATAATCGCCGCGCAGCTTCAGCGTTGGTGCGCCGAGCAATGCACCGCAGGCACCAGCAATAATTGCTGCAATCGGGATAATGATCCAGACAGAAAGGTGAATACCCTTTGTGGCAATTTCAGGCCCGAACCATTCGATCAGTGAGGCACCGAATACTGGATAGTTTTCGACGACAGACTCAAGAATGGTAGCAAACTGAGGGGACATAAAAATGCCTGCCAGATATGCACCCACTGCATAAAATGCGATATAGCCCAGGTCCAGTAAACCGGCAAAGCCAACCACAATATTCAGACCCAGCGCCAGCATGATGTACAGCAGCGCCATATCAACAATACGTACCCAGGAATTACCGAAATTCGCGGAAATAAACGGGAACGCAATCAAAACAACTGCCAGCAGACCGAGACTGGTATACGCCTTGGCCGGATTGGCTTTCGTATCAAATACAGAAGACATTCTTCAACTCCTCAGGCACGGTCAGCAACACGTTCACCCATAATGCCGGATGGACGCAGGGTCAGGACGATAATCAGTACAACGAATGCGAAGATATCCTGATAGTGACTGCCCAACACGCCACCAGTCAGGTCACCGATATAACCGGCACCCAGCGCTTCGATAATGCCCAGCAGAATCCCGCCCAGCATTGCACCGTAGATATTGCCGATACCACCCAGTACGGCTGCGGAGAACGCTTTCAGGCCGGGAACAAAGCCCATTGCAAACTGTGCGGAAGAATAGTTCGCTGCCCACATCACACCGGCAACGGCAGCCAATGCAGCGCCGATACCGAAAGTAGCAACAATCACGCTGTTTGAGTTCACACCCATCAAACCTGCAACACGCGGATTTTCAGCGGTAGCACGCATCGCGCGGCCCATTTTGGTTTTTTCAACCAGCAGTACGAGGCCAATCATCGATACCAACGCCAGAATCAGCAACAGAATCTGCGTCTGGGAAATCACGGCATTACCGATGAACACCGGCATGGTCGGCATCACGGAAGGGAACGGGATCGGGCTGCGGCCCCAGATCATCATCGCCAGGGTTTGCACCAGAATCGACACACCGATCGCTGTGATCAGCGGTGCCAGACGCGGCGCATTACGCAAGCGACGATAAGCGATACGTTCGATCAGAATATTCACGATCATACAAATCGGGATCGCGCCGAGAATCGCGATGATCAGCATGACGATGCCCGGCAGACCCGGTGCATGGACCAGCAGCAGTTTCAGAATACTGATACCGGCCATAGCGCCGATCATCAGCACGTCACCGTGCGCAAAGTTAATCAGGTTCAGCACCCCGTACACCATGGTGTATCCGAGTGCAACCAGTGCATACATCGAGCCTGTGACCAGACCGTTAATTAACTGTTGGATAAAGGTATCCATATACTTCTCTCTCAATGAATGAATCAGTGTTTCTGGTAAGTCAGGGGTTGCCGTGTTCAGCGCTGCCTGACGTTCAGGACTTCAGATAACAAAAAACGGCATCCGTACGAAACGGTGCCGTTCAGCTTCCGCTAACTATCTGAAGTCGCGGGTCATCATATCGGGAGTGAAAATACTGCGTGTGATACACATAACAAACCTCTCCTCTGCAACTTTTGGTAAAAGCTCTTCTAATATTTTGACCGGTGGATAGTCCGGGGTTGGTGGCCGGATTATACCCAGCCATTTTCAGGACGCCGTGGTATAAAAACCACCTTATCCTAAGTATTTTCCACAAAATCACAAGACCAGCATACACCTTTTGAGGTGCGGGATGGCGCCTGTTTTTTGGCAGGAGCACATCTTAAGCACGGTTTTGCAAAACAAAATATCGAATAATCGCCTTACAGAGAACTTTGTTCAGATATCAGCAAATTACCTTTTAATTAACGGCAGGTTGCCCGGTTAAGCCTTTCGGTAACGGGAATGTGACATTCTCTTCAACACCTTCCAGCGGACGAACTGACTTCGCACCCAGCTCACGCAGACGCTCAATCACTTCCTTCACCAGCACTTCCGGCGCTGAAGCACCGGCAGTCAGGCCAACACGGGAAACACCTTCCAGCCAGACTGGCTGAATCTGAGAAGCATGATCAACCATATACGCTTTGGCGCCGACTTTCTCAGCCACTTCGCGTAAACGGTTCGAATTCGAGCTGTTAGGGCTGCCGACAACAATCACTACTTCCACTTGCGGCGCCATGAATTTCACGGCCTGCTGACGATTGGTAGTGGCGTAGCAGATGTCGCCTTTCTTTGGTTCAGCAATCGCCGGAAAACGGGCTTTCAGCGCCGCGATAATGTCAGCCGTATCATCGACCGACAAGGTGGTTTGCGATACATAGGCCAGTTTCTCAGGATCCGCCACCTGCAGGCGTGCAACGTCTTCAACGGTTTCCACCAGATGAATACCATCGTCCACCTGCCCCATCGTACCTTCCACTTCAGGGTGACCAGCATGGCCGATCATGATGATTTCGCGCTCTTCCTTGCGCATTTTAGCGACTTCGATATGGACTTTTGTCACCAGCGGACAAGTCGCGTCAAACACCGTCACACCACGCGCTTCCGCTTCACGACGCACCGCCTGAGACACGCCGTGTGCAGAGAAAATCAGTGTTTCACCGGCCGGTACATCTTCCAGATTCTCAATGAATACCGCGCCCTTCTCGCGCAAATCATTCACCACAAAAGCGTTATGCACGATTTCATGACGTACATAAATCGGTGCGCCGAATTGTTTCAGCGCACGTTCTACGATTTCAATGGCACGGTCAACGCCGGCGCAAAAACCGCGCGGCTGAGCTAACAGAATCTCTTTATCCATTTTATTTACAGAATACCGATAATGCGGGTTTCAAAAATCACGGTCTGACCGGCCAGCGGATGGTTAAAGTCAAACAAATAACCATTGTCATCCATTGCGCGCAGAATGCCGGCGAAGCGACCGCCGGACGGCGCGGCAAATTCCACCAGATCACCAATCACGTATTGTTCGCCGAACGCAGAATTTTCTTTCAGGGTTTGTGCTGAAACACGCTGAATCAGATCCGGATTACGTGGTCCGAACGCTTTTTCCGGCGGCAATTCCTGGCTGGTGTGAGAGCCGTCTTCCAGACCAATCAGTGCATTTTCCAGTTCGGGTGCAAGTTGTCCTGTTCCCAATTGTAAAGTTGCCGGATTTTCATCAAAAGTACTGATAATATTTTCACCATCCAGCGTAGCCAGACGGTAATGCAAAGTCAGATACGAATCGCTCTGTACGCGCAATGGGGTGCTTTCACTCATAGTAAATATTCCGGCGTTTTCAAATAAGCGCATATTGTAAGCCAGCTTGCAGGAACGCACCGCGAAAACACGGAAGTCTTGATATGACAGGAGGGTTAGATGACGATTCTGGACTGGCCACAGGATGACCGCCCGCGCGAACGCCTGATCCGGCTGGGCGCGAGCCATTTATCTGATGCGGAGTTGCTGGCCGTTTTTTTACGTACCGGGGTTACCGGAAAAAGTGCGGTCGATCTGGCACGTGATTTACTGAAAGAATTCGGTTCTTTATCCGGCATGTTCGCCGCACCGCTGTCCGAATTCTGTCGCATACACGGATTGGGACAAGCCAAATTTGCGCAGTTACAGGCGGTGCTGGAGTTATCAAAACGTGCGATCCGTGAAGAACTCGAAGAAAAAGTCAGTCTTTCAAATCCGCAGGCTGTGAAAGATTATCTGCACCTGCTGTTTGCGAACCGGACGTATGAATGTTTCTGTGTCCTGTTTCTGGACGTGCAGAACAAGCTGATCACGACCGAAGAAATGTTTCGCGGGACACTAACGCAAGCCAGCGTCTATCCGCGCGAAGTGGCGGTTCGAGCCTTGCATCACCATGCGGCTTCCGTCATTGTGGCGCACAACCATCCGTCCGGAAACTGCGATCCCAGCGCTGCTGACAAGCAATTGACTGCGCAATTACAACAAGCTTTACAGTTACTGGAGATACGCGTGCTGGACCATTTTATCGTTGCCAGAGCGGGGATTTTCTCTTTTGCGGAGCGGGGTTTACTGTGAAATTTTAAATTGTTAAATTTAAAGAAAATCACATTTAACAATTTTATTTCACAAGTCATTGATAAATTTACGTTTTTTACGTACAATCCTGTTTTTCCAAAATTCGGAATCAAGGAGCTCATCATGGCACGTGTTTGCCAAGTAACTGGGAAAGGGCCAATGGTTGGCAATAACGTTTCCCACGCTAACAACAAAACCAAACGTCGTTTCTTGCCTAACCTGCAAAATCGTCGCTTCTTCGTAGAATCTGAAAACCGCTGGGTTTCTCTGCGTTTGTCTAATGCTGGTCTGCGCGTTATCGATAAAGTCGGTATCGAAGCTGTTCTGGCTGACCTGCGTGCCCGTGGCGAAAAAGTGTAAGCATAACTTTTGTTAGGAAAATATCATGGCAAAAACAGGTCGCGACAAAATCAAGCTGGAATCGACAGCCGGCACCGGTCACTTCTACACAACCTCCAAAAACAAGCGCACAATGCCTGAAAAAATGGAGATCATGAAGTTTGATCCAAAAGCACGTAAACACGTGCTGTACAAAGAAACAAAAATCAAATAATCGGTTTTGGTTTCGCAAAAAAAGCCTGATCTCTGATCGGGCTTTTTTTATTGCCTGTCGCTCTCTTATACTCTCTTGTATTTTCGCTTCGGTTTCCGCTTCAGATCCCGATTACCAATGGTAATTTGCTTTCGCCTTATCGCCTTATCGCCTTATCGTTATTACCTGAATAAGCTGTACTGAAAATAAGGGCAGCCTCCGGCAAAACATTTTTCCGGCTACGACCGCCAGCTCCCCTCCCGCCCTCGCCTCGTACCTTACATAATCTGAGCAACGAACGCCTTCTACCGTTACACGCTATGCAAAGATCGCCATCTGCGATTTCCGGAGGCCCGGACTTTCTGCCGACGACAGCGCAATCGCTGTGCAAAACTCCGCATTTGAGGCATTTTTGATGCTGCTGACACGGTTTTCAGCGAACTCCGGCAAAACACATGGAAATACTGCGCTGAGGAGCTCCGGACAGCAACATCAGGCAACAGAAGGCTGCAGGGCAATTCATGCGCAAAGCAAATAAAAAACGCCGTTCCCAGTAACGGAAACGGCGCTTTAGCTCGATTCAGCTCAGGCCTGCCAGCTGCGCAGGCAATGAACCTGATCAGGCGTAGGTACGCAGACGCAGAGAGAACTCTTGCAAAGTCTGAATGCCGGATGCTTCCGCACGGGCACACCAGTCCTGCAATTGCTGCACCAGCTGCTCACGGCTGTTGGTGGAGCGTTCCCAGATCTGAGCCAGCTCTTCACGCATTTCATGCATGGTTTGCAGAACGGTACTGTGCTGCAGCACTTCCTGCAACTGCTGCTTCTGGCTTGCCAGCAATTTGCTTGGCTCTACCTGCAGCAATTGTTTTGCAGATTTCAGACGGTTCGCTTCAATCTGTGCTTTTTCACGCAGGGAAGCCACTTCCACCGCCCATGCTTTACGCAGGGTTTTGGTGTATTTCGCCATCACTTCGTAGCGGTTCGCTACGACAGCCTGCAGAGTTTCCAGGTCCACAGCACTTTTCCGACTGTCAAACTTCGGTTCCGGCGCAACTTTTTTCACGGTTGCCATACCGCAGGTTTCCAGAATGCGGATGTACATCCATCCGATATCGAACTCATACCATTTGGACGACAGCTTGGCGGAAGTACCGAAAGTATGGTGATTGTTGTGCAGCTCTTCGCCACCAATCAGAATGCCCCAAGGGAAGATGTTTGTGGAAGCGTCTTCGCAATCGAAGTTACGGTAACCCCAGTAGTGGCCAATACCGTTGATGATGCCGGCAGCAGTCACAGGAATCCAGGCCATTTGCACAGCCCAGACAGTCAGACCCAGAACGCCGAACAGAGCAACGTCGATCAGCAGCATCAGCACGATACCCAGTGCTGTGTAGCGGCTGTACACATTGCGTTCCATCCAGTCGTCCGGTGTGCCGTGGCCGAATTTTTTCAGGGTTTCCTGATTACGTGCTTCTTCACGGTACAGTTCAACACCTTCAAACAGCACTTTTTTGATGCCACGGGTTTGCGGGCTGTGCGGATCTTCTTCGGTTTCGCATTTAGCATGGTGCTTACGGTGAACCGCAGCCCATTCTTTGGTGACCTGACCGGTCGTCATCCACAGCCAGAAACGGAAGAAATGACTTGGAATCGCGTGCAGTTCCAGCGCACGGTGTGCCTGGCAGCGGTGCAGAAAAATGGTCACACTGGCGATAGTGATATGCGTCACTACCATGGTGAACAGGAAAACCTGCCAGCCACTCGCACGGGTCAGACCATTTGACAGAAAATCAATAATTGTCTCGATCATGGTACAAAAAGTTATTGCCCTACAAAATAAATGGCTGCTCTCAGTACAGAAAGAGCAGCCGCATGCCGGTCTGTTTTAACCGGATAAAAAACATTTTACGCTGTTTAGAGGAAACTCACCAAAGGCAAATCAAGATTTAACAAGATTTTGGTCGCTTTTTAAGGACGTTTCCGCTGCAATGTGAACAACTCGCTGCGGAAATGGCAATTCAATCCCGCGTTCTTTCATCACCGCCCACAACGCTCGGTTCACATCAGACAACACGCCGGTTTTACCGTTTTGCGGATCTGCAATCCAGAAACTGACCCGCAACTCCAGTCCGTCAGCGCCAAAACGCATTAAATGTGCACCCGGTGCAGGATCTTTGCATACGCGCTCTACGGTCAGTGCAGCCTGCGCCAGCACCGGCAACAAGGCATCCAGATCGGTATCGTAGCCGACAGAAAAATCCGTCCACATCGCCACACTGGTATTCGTCAGCGAGAAATTCTGTACCGGTGTGGATACCAGCATTTCGTTCGGGATCACCGATTCTGCACCGTCCAGACCCTGCAACACGGTATAACGGGTATTGATCTGCGTGACTTTGCCGTTGAATTTATCAACCGAAATCATGTCGCCGATCGACATACTGCGGTCCAGCAAAATAATGAAGCCGGATACATAGTTGCTGGCGATTTTCTGCAAGCCAAACCCCAGGCCCACACCCAGTGCACCACCGAATACCGACAATACAGTCAGATCAATACCAACCATGGTCAGGCTGGCCAGCACCGCCAGCACAATCAGCAAAGCCTTGCTGACCCGCGACATCACCACCTTGAACGAGGTATGCGCGGTCGGCAATGCCATCAGCTTCGCTTCCAGCGCCGCACTTGCCCATAAAGCAACGATCAACGTCAGCACCACAGAAATACAGGCTTGCAGTATTGCCAGCAGCGAAATTTTATTTTTACCGACAGGCAACACCACATCTTCCAGCGCCGCCAGCAAGTCCGGCCACAAACCGGTGAAATGCAGCACCACACCTATCCAGACCAGGCCGGCGAACAGCTTTTCAAAGGTTGCCAGAAAACTCCCTACCCGCCCTTCTTTGACAAAGGTTTTACGCAATACGTAAAACGCAAAGCGTATCAGCGCCAGCGAGCCGATCACCGGCACCAGCAAACTCAGCAAATGCACATGCTGCCAGCGCCCCAGAATGGCTTTAGCACCGAGCAGCAACAGCAAAGTGGTCAGCGGCATCAGTACGCGGCTGAAACTGCCTGCGCCAATTTCCGCGATCATGCCGGAACCGGGCTCAGGCTGGTGAAACATACTGCGCACAGCACGCGACAACAGCCATGCCATCAGAAAACAGATCAGTACCGTACCGACCTGCCATAAAAACTGCGGCTCGCGAAAATCATCCGCGAGATCCGATAATAAATTCGTCAGCAAAGGTGTACCCATGTTTGAATTCCTGAAACAAGAACCCCTCTGTTGTCAGAGGGGTTAAGAGATCAGTTCACGGTGAATCAGGCAGCTTTTTTACGTTCAAGAATCGCTGCAAAGAAACCATCCGTTTTATGCAGATGCGGATACAGCTTCAGGTAATCACCCATTTCCACTTCCACACGCTGCTCCTGCAATACCTGCGAAGCCGGGATCAGTTCAAATTCCGGATGCTGTGCCAGGAAACCCTGCACGATCGCTTCATTTTCATCTTCCAGAATACTGCAGGTCGCATACACCAAACGGCCACCGGCTTTCACCAGACGCGAAGCGCTGTCCAGAATCGCCGCCTGTTTCTGATTCAGTTCGGCAATGTCTTCCGGTTGCTGGCGCCATTTCATATCCGGATTGCGGCGCAGGGTACCGAGACCACTGCATGGTGCATCGATCAGCACGCGGTCAGCTTTACCGGCCATACGTTTGATTTTGGCATCGCGTTCATGCGCGATCAGCACCGGATGCACATTCGACAAACCACTGCGAGCCAGACGCGGCTTTAGTTTGGACAAACGTTTTTCGGAAACATCCATTGCGTACAGGCGACCGGTATTACGCATGATTGCACCCAGCGCCAGCGTTTTACCACCGGCACCGGCACAGAAATCAACCACCATTTCACCACGGCGTGCGCCCAGCAATTGCGCCAGCAACTGGCTGCCTTCATCCTGCACTTCAATACCGCCGTTTTTAAAGATGGTGGTGTTTTGCAGCGCAGGCTTGCGATACACGCGCAAACCAGTTGCGGAGAATGGCGTTTCCTCGGTTTCGATACCGGCTTCAGACAGTTCTGCCTTAGCACTTTCGCGATTGGCTTTCAGCAGGTTCACGCGCAGATCCAGCGGCGCATTGGTATTCAGCGCTTCTGTCAGTGCAAACGCGCCTTCTTCGCCATGCACTGCCGTCAGCTTATCCCACAGCCAGGCTGGCATGCTGGTACGCTGGCCCAGCGGCAAATGCTGACGGTCAATCAGCGCAACCCGCTTCAGCCACTCTGCTTCACCGGCTTCCAGACCGGCAATCGCTTCCACGCCGGTGATTTCGGCAATCGATAACAAGGCCAGACGACGCATCGCCGGACCGAAACCGGATTCAGAAAATGCGGTCAGCATGGTTTTTTTACGCAGGAAGCAGTAAACCGATTCTGCAATCACGCCACGTTCACGACCGCCAAGACGCGGGTTTTCGCGGAAATAGCGGGACAAAGTCACGTCTGCGGGACCAGCGAAACGCAGAATTTCGCGCAGTACGTTTTCAGTATGGCCAACAACGGCCGGATGTAATCTCATAAACTTCCTTCAGATTCGGGACGGGAAACTCAGGCGTCTTCTGCCGCGATGCGGACACAATTGCCTTCAACAGTCATTCTTCCCTCAATAAACTGCCGTACGGAGCGCGGGTAGATCAGGTGTTCCTGCACCAGAACCCGCTGCGCCAGCATATCTTCATCATCACCATCCAGCACCGGCACCACTGCCTGTGCCACGATAGGACCGTGATCCAGCTCTGCCGTCACAAAGTGTACAGTTGCGCCATGCACTTTGACACCGGCTTCCAGCGCCTGCTGATGGGTATGCAAGCCGACAAACGACGGCAGCAGAGACGGATGGATATTCAGCATGCGGTTTTCGTAATGCGCAGTAAATGCCGGTGTCAGAATACGCATAAAACCGGCCAGTACCACCAGATCCGGTGAAAAAGCATCGATTTGCCGCTGCAACTCGGCATCGTAGGCTTCACGGCTGGCCGCACCCTTGCTAGGGACGACGATCGCCGGGATCTGATGTTGTTCCGCAAAAGCAAGACCTGCTGCATCGGCTTTATTGCTGATCACAGCAGCAATACGGGCTGGCCATTGCTCTTGCTGACAGGCTTTGACGATGGCCTGCATGTTACTGCCACGGCCGGAAATGAGGATGACGATATTTTTCATCCCGCCATTTTACCGTTGACCGCGTCGTTTCCCAAATCGGGACGGATTATGTACTTTGTGACAAGCCGAAAAAGCGCAGTACTTCCTCGCGCCGGTCACGGGTATCTTTCTTGCCGAGCGCGATTAATTCGCGGGTATAACTGGATTCAAACAACAGATACGAAGCCAGCGCCGAACCACGTACCTCTGTCGCACCAATGCCGCCCAGCATGGTTTTGACCGGTAACGGCAGGTTATGTACATGACGTGCTGCGATTTCATCCAGCCGTTCTGACGGTGCAATCACCAGTACATCCACAGGACGCAACGGCGTCGACGCCAGCAGCTCCGGCGGCAACAACGACAAGGTTTTATTAATCCGCATCAGACGTTCGATATCCACCGCCAGACTGTCCAGAAAAATGCTGGACATCGCGTGGCCCGCGATTTGCGCCAGACTCGGATACTGCGGCGTTTCGGTGCTGACGCGCGGCGGCTCGGTCAGCCTGCCTGCGCCGATCACCAAAACGCGGCTCGCACCCAGGTGAATCGCAGGGGAAATCGGTGCCAGCTGCCGCATAGAACCATCACCGCAAAACTGCAATTGCCCTTCCCAGTTCAGCGCCACAGCCGGAAACACAAACGGGATCGCGGAAGACGCCATCAAATGCCGCACCGAAATAAAATCCCGTTGTGCTACACGCTGCGTGCGCACCCAGGGTTCAACCGGCATTTCTGTCTGATAAAAGGTCAGATGCTGACCTGCGGAATATGACGATGCGGTCACCGCCAGCGCCTTTAGCTGACCATTCATCAGCACACTGTCGAGGCGGCTGAAATCCAGCATTTTTTCCAGCAAGGCTTCGAGCGGGGAATTGTCGAGCAGAGAATTTGGTGGTGAGCGCCGCCATTTATTCAGCAGCCAGCCAAACGACCACAGCGTCAGCCAGCGTGCGCCGGAACGGATCACGCCCAGCGAGTCAGCACGATAGACCTGCCCTGCCTGAAAATTGGCCCAGACTTTGACAATCTTGCGCACCGAATCATGAAAATCATCGGCACGGCATGCCAGTGCAGTGGCGTTAATAGCGCCAGCAGACGTACCGCAAATAATGCCGAAAGGATTGGTTTGCCGGGCCACGCCGGCTTCTTGCAGTATCAGTCTGACTTCGTCCAGCACACCGACCTGATAGGCGGCACGGGCGCCGCCACCGGTCAGTATCAGCCCTGTCTGCGCAGGATCATGCATAGTTCACTCCGGTATCGAGGCCTTCAGCCTCATGCTGACCAGTGTAACGGCGGCAGACGCTGAAGTCATGCCGCACTGCAGGATGCGTGCAAACCGGGCCTGGTTGCTGTTGTTATTTCGGTTGCATACGGATTGCGCCATCCAGACGGATGGTTTCGCCGTTCAGCATAACGTTTTCAATAATCGATTTTGCCAGATGCGCATATTCTGCCGGTTTGCCGAGGCGTGGCGGGAACGGTACCATTTTACCCAGTGCATCCTGGACTTCCTGTGGCATACCCAGCAGCAACGGTGTTTCGAAAATGCCCGGCGCAATCGTCATCACACGAATACCGTTACGTGACAAATCACGTGCCATCGGCAGAGTCATACCGGCGACAGCTGCTTTCGACGATGCATAGGCTGCCTGACCGATCTGACCGTCAAATGCAGCCACCGATGCAGTATTGATCATCACACCGCGCTCGCCGTGTTCTGCGGCTTCGGTTTTGCTCATCGCATCCGCTGCCAGACGGCACATATTGAAGGTACCAACCAGATTGATATTGATGACGCGCTGGAACACATCCAGTGCGTGCGGGCCGTCTTTACCGACGGTTTTCATTGCAGGAGCCACACCGGCGCAGTTGATCAGACCGCGCAGTGTACCGGCGGCTGTCGCTGCCTCCACCACGGCTTTGCCGTCCGCTTCTGACGTTACATCACAACGCACAAACACACCATTTAATTCTGCTGCCAGCGCTTTACCGGCTTCGTCCTGCACGTCAGCGATAATGACTTTGGCACCGTTTTCAGCCAGCAAACGCGCTGTCGCTGCGCCCAGACCGGATGCACCGCCGGTAATGATGAATACGTTATTTTGAATTTGCATAGTTGTCTCTCTGCGTTATGGGTGAACAATCGATGAACGAACGAACATTAAAAACACGCTGCACAATGTAAGCATTGCGATGACGCTGTGATGCTATTACGTTTACGTAAACGTTATATCAGTATTGTACTCATAAACCTGCGATAACTGATTTACCGAATCGCAGCAAACCTACAAAAAACCGGCTTTACGCTACCGGTGAACATGCTTTCGGTACATCCGGCAACACGCCCCGCATCCGCCTTCACCGATCCTGCGCTGCAAGGCAATACAGACGACTCAGCACCGCGCCAGTCAGCATCAATTATGCAAAGTTCGTCATCAGCTATTTTGCGAGGCCCGGACTTTCTGCCGACGACAGCCGGATCACTGTGCTGAACTCCGCATTTCGGTGCATTCCGGCTCATTTCAGGCATTTCGGGCACATTCGGATCGTCGCCACAGACTTGCAGCAATACGGATGACGTCATCGCTGCTCTGCAGTGCGCAGCAGCATCAGCGCACATCAGAAGCGGATTCGGCCGGATTTGAACGGATTCGGTCTGAGACACAGGATGCTGAGATCCTGAAATCAACAGGCATAAAAAAAACCGCCTCCGGAACGGGAAGCGGTTTTTTGTCTGGTAAGGCTCAGCTTACCGGATGGTAAACGCAGGCGTTTAGTCTGCCAGCGCAGCGAATGCTGCATCGCGCACAGCTTCAACAGCACCGATACCAGCGATTTTGCGGTATTTCGGCGCGCCCGGCTGACCGGATTTCGCCCAGTCACCGTAGTAAGACACCAGCACTTCCGTTTGCTCGTGGTAAACGGTCAGGCGTTTTTTGACGGTTTCTTCTTTATCGTCATCACGCTGGATCAGGTCTTCACCGGTTTCATCGTCTTTACCTTCGACTTTTGGCGGATTGTATTTGACGTGATAGGTACGACCGGATGGCAAGTGAACACGGCGGCCACTCATACGGTCAACAATCGCTTCGTCCGGCACATCGATTTCCAGAACGTAATCGATTTGTACGCCGGCTTCTTTCATTGCATCTGCCTGACGGGTTGTGCGCGGGAAACCATCGAACAGGTAACCGTTTTTGCAGTCATCGTGCTGCAGACGGTCTTTGACCAGACCGATGATGATGTCGTCAGAAACCAGACCGCCGGCATCCATCACTTTTTTCGCTTCGATACCCAGAGGCGTACCGGCTTTCACCGCTGCACGCAGCATATCGCCGGTAGAAATCTGAGGAATATTGAATTTTTCTTTGATGTAATTAGCTTGGGTGCCCTTACCGGCGCCTGGCGCTCCCAATAAAATAAGACGCATAATAGTTCCTAAGACGAGTTAAATTAAATTCTTGTTCAGCGCAGAAAAACACCACCGGGACCATACCACCGGCGGCGCAGGCTGCAATAACGCGACAGCACTTCCTGAATATCACACAAACTTTTCACCAAACTTACCACAAGTTTGGCGATTCTTGATGATTTGCCATGAAAATCTGTGCAGTTCGCGCTTATTTTTGCAAATTCCGGTAAATTTCGCGCACTTTTTCCAGATCCGCTGGTGTGTCCACACCGGGTGCCGGACTGTCTTCGGTGACATGCACGGCAATCGCGTAACCATTCCACAGCACACGCAACTGTTCCAGTGATTCAATCTGTTCCAGCGGCGACAAAGGCAGCGCAGGATACTGTTGCAGGAAATCATTGCGGTACGCATAGATGCCGATATGACGCAACGCCGGATAATTTTCCGGCACTTGTTGTGCGCCATGCGCAAACGCGTCACGGTGCCATGGGATCGTTGCACGGGAAAAATACAATGCCCGCTGCTGACGATCCAGTACCACTTTCACCACATTCGGATTAAATATGTCGTCAGCGCTGTGAATATCGTGCGCTGCGGTCGCCATCGGCACATCGGCACTGATGCGCTCAGCACAGGCTGCGATCAGCGCCGGATCAATCAGCGGTTCATCGCCCTGCACATTCACGATCACCGCATCCGCCGGCAAACCCAGCGCATGTGCGACTTCCGCAATTCGGTCGGTACCGGAAGGATGATCGGCACGGGTCAGCATCACTTCTATGCCGTGCTGCTCGCAGGCTGCCACGATGCTGGCATGATCAGTCGCCACCACGACGCGCGATGCGCCGGACGCTTTTGCGCGTTCTGCCGTGCGTACCACCATCGGTTTACCGCAGATATCCGCCAGCGGCTTGTCAGGCAAACGGGTGGATGCCAGCCTTGCCGGCACAATCGCGATGAAACCTGCCGCACTCATGCGCGGCTTTCCGCTTCTTCTGCAGTCAGAGTACGGGCCTGATCAGCCCACATAATCGGGATATCATCACGAATCGGAAATGCCAGACGGTCTGCATAGCAAACCAGTTCTTTTTTCGCTTTGTGATGGGTTAACGGGCCTTTGCACAATGGGCAAACCAGATTATCAAGCAGACGGGCTTCCACGCTGTTTCTCCGAAATCATTTGAGTCAGGCCGGCAAGGAAAGACGGCGTCAGTTGCGCCTCAACAGGCACAACCCAGATACGCCGGTCATTCTTCAGTGCCGGAATTTGCAGGCATTTTACTGCATCCTTCTCTGTGATCAGTATGGTTTGACTGTCACAGGACTGAAAATCTGTCGCTGAGAATTGATAATGATCAGCGAAAGGCATGGTCTGCGGCTGTATGCCTGCACTGCGCAGCGTCTGAAAAAATCGTTCCGGATGCCCGATGCCGGCGGCGGCGGTCACCGTTTCTGCTGCAAACGAGGACAAAGCACGCTGTTGCGCAGGATCAGATAACTGCCAGCAATCAGCGGTTTGTAATTGCATACGCACCAGATTCTGTGCATCCGTTACTCCCGGCACTTGCTGCGCTGCCACAGAAAGCGGCGCATTCAGTATCGTGAAATCACGACGGCGATCCGGCAACTCGCGCAGCGGACCCGCAGGCAGCAACAGGCCATTTCCGGTGCCGCGCTGATCGAATAACACCAGCTCAATATCACGGGATAACCGGTAATGCTGCAAACCGTCATCGGCGATCAGCACATCAGTTTCCGGATAGGCCTGCAACAACGCCTGCGCAGCTTGCGTGCGCTCACGTCCGACAAATACCGGTACGCCGGTATGCCAGTGAATCAACCAGGGCTCATCGCCGCTCTGCGTGACAGCTGTGCTTTCACGAACTTCAGACACGCTTGAAGCCTGAGCACCGTAACCACGCGAAATCACACCGGGGCGCATGCCCTGCGCCTGTAAATGACGCACAATCGCGATCACCAGCGGCGTTTTTCCGGTTCCGCCAACAAACAAATTACCTGCCACCACAACCGGTACTGCGAGCTTTACTGCCTGCGCAGATTCCTGCTGCCGGCGACGTCTGGCAATGCTGCCGTACAGCGCACTCAGCGGACGCATCAGCCATGACCACCAACCGCGCTGCTGCCATTGACGGTGCAGAAATGATTCTAAGGATAAGCGCATAGTTCAAAAGAAAGAGGGAGCCACCGGCTCCCTGCATCACGGAAAATTCCGCACTCCGGCCAACGGCGACAATGTCGCCGCTGCCTTAATTTTTATTACCGGTCTGCGCTGCAAATGTGACTTTCGCCATCCCTGCAATCCGCGCTGCTTCCAGTACATCAATCACTGACTGATGGGTTGCCGCTTTATCCGCATTGATAATAATCACCGGATCCACCGCTGCACCGGATTGCTGCTTGCCGATCTCAGCAGCTGCTTTTTTCAGATCTTCTGCCAGCGTTTGTGTATCGATAAACGACACTGCCTGCGTGTTGATCTTGTAACGGCCCTGCGCATCGATCCCGATTTCAATTTGCTGCGGTTTATCCTGCGCTTTTTCCGCATCCGCGGTCGGCAGGGTAATCTGCAGTTCGGTAAAGCGGCTGTAAGTGGTGGTCACCATCAGAAAGATCAGGATCACCAGCAGCACGTCAATGAACGGGATCAGGTTGATTTCCGGCTCTTCCCGCCCTCTTCCTTTACGAAAATTCATGCTTATTTCCTGGCGCTGTGAACCACGTCAACGAATTTCACCGCCTGCTGTTCCATTTCCACGACCAGACCATCAACCAGTGCACGGAAATGACGATAAGCGACCAGCGTCGGCATCGCAATCAGCAAACCGAAACCGGTGTTGTACAGTGCGACAGAAATACCGTGCGCCAGTTGTGCCGGATTCGCACCGGTTGCGGTCTGGGAACCAAAAATTTCAATCATACCGACGATCGTACCGAACAAACCCATCAGCGGTGCCAGTGAAGCAATCGTACCCAGCGTGGTCAGGAACCGTTCCAGCTGGTGCGCAACACCGCTACCCGCTTCTTCAATCGATTCTTTCATGACTTCACGCGGCGCGTTTACGTTGCGCAAGCCGGCAGCCAGTACACGTCCCAGCGGAGAATTTTCAGATAACTGACGAATCACTTCCGGCGTCGCTTTACCGCTCTGGTGTACGCGAATCACTTCATCCAGCAGCGTGGAAGGCAGAATTTTGCTGGCGCGCAGGGAAACCGTGCGCTCGACAATCAGCGCCAGCGCAATAATTGATGCCAGCAGCAGGAAATACATTGGCCAGCCAGCGGCCTGAAATATAGCTAACAAAGCAACTCCTTTAAACAATGAAATGAACAGCTGCCCGCAGCAGTGCTGCTCAGTAAGGCAAATCTTGTGCAGCACGCAATGTAACGTGTTCGCCCATCAGCGGCAAGTGCCGGACGACACAGGGCGCAACAACTTTATCCCCTGACAAACGCGGATTTACACAATTTCTGTGTGAAAGCTTGTGGACAAGCCACTGAGATCTCTGCAAGTCATTGATTTGTAATAAAAAACTTGTTTCGCCTAATTTTTAAGCAGCCAAATCCTGATGCGCATCCGCACGGCACTTCTTCACAATTGAAAAAAGCCACCTGCGGTTCTGCACACTTTTTGTGGACAAACATGTGAAAAGTCATGGATTAGTAAGCTAAGTAGCTGATTTTAAAATGATTTATATCAATGATTAAATTTTAGGCAAAGCGGCTTTTTTCTGGTATTCAGGCCATTTCAAGGCTATCCGGACAAAATTAAGGGACCGGCGCCAGACTGTTCACAATTTTTGTGGAAAAGTATGTGCAAAGTCCGGAAAATACCTCCTAAGTCACTGATTTTAAAATACAAACTATTTATGCCCAAAAAATAGGCAAACAGCGATATCGGTACATTTTTGGTGGCATTCCGGTTCAGTCAGACAACGCCGACACCCTGCTGGTTTGCAGGCTCTGTGGATTTTGCACAAAATTTGTGGAAAACCATGTGCAAAATCGTAGCATTTGTCGGTAAGTGACTGATTTTTATCAACTAATTTGATCTGACCATTTTTTAAGCAGCTGATCAGGCAGCTTGCGCAACCGTTTGCCCTGAATAAGTCCGCCCGCTTTTCACATTTTTTGTGGAAAAGGCTGTGCAGAGTGGCAGGCAAACATCGCTAAGCCAATGAATTGAAACAGTATTTTATGATTGCTCAAAAAACAGGCAGCATGCTGCGGTGTACCAATGCAAAAAGATATCCCCAAGTTGCCCACATTTTCTGTGGATAAGCTTGTGCAAAAGCCTGCGCAGCCCCCTGAATGTCATTGATTTGTAAGGATATTTTCAGGATGCACAAACATTTTGCAAAGTGAAAATCCCGAATAATCAATCACTTAGCGCAGCAGTTTTCATTCACTTTGACAAGCCCCCGCCTGAATGCGATGCTTACCGCATGTTTGCTGCTTGTGGAAAGCTTTTTGCCTGAAAACCCGCATGAATACTGAGTCTCCCGTTTTAAACCGCGCTGCGATGCCGTCTGTGATGTCGGTTTCCGCACTGAACAATGTTGTCGCCCAGATGCTGGAGCGGCAGATTCCCTTGCTGTGGGTCAGCGGCGAAATATCCAACTTTACCCGCGCCGCGTCCGGTCACTGGTATTTCACGCTGAAAGATGCCGGCGCACAGGTCAGAGCCGTGATGTTCCGCGGACGCGCGATGTATGCAGAGTTTCAGCCGCGTGAAGGCGATAAGGTGGAAGTGCGTGCGACCGTCGGCCTGTATGCGCCGCGCGGCGATTACCAGCTGACGGTGGAAGCGATACGCCGTGCCGGTGTCGGCCATCTGTACGAATCTTTTCTGCGCATCAAAGCCACACTGGAAGCCGAGGGTTTGCTGGCCGCCGAACGTAAGCGCCCGCTCCCGCCGTTTGTAAAGCGTATCGGGCTGATTACCAGCCCACAGGCCGCTGCTTTGCGCGATGTGCTGACCACCCTGAAACGCCGCCTGCCACATGCTGAAGTCATTCTGTATCCGGCGCCGGTACAGGGCGAAGGCGCGGCGGCAAAGCTGGCACTAGCCTTATCCACCGCCAATGACCGTGCCGAATGTGATTTACTGATCCTGTGCCGTGGCGGTGGCAGCATAGAAGATTTGTGGGCATTCAATGATGAAATGCTGGCACGCACGATTGCGCACAGCGATATTCCTGTCATCAGTGGCGTCGGGCATGAAACGGATTTCACGATTGCCGATTTCGTCGCCGACTTACGCGCACCGACGCCGACTGCGGCCGCTGAACTGGCAGGACTGCCATGTGAGCACTGGCTGACGCAATTACGACAAGCACGGGAAACGCTGCAGCGCAGCTGGCAACGCCGCTTTGAGCAGCGCCAACAAAGTCTGGATTATCTGAGCCGGCGCCTGATCAGCCCACAGGCGGCGATTCGTCAGCAGCAACAGACGCTGGCGCAATGGCAAAACCGGCTGAAGCAAGTCTGGCAATACCGGCAGAGTCAGCGTCAGCAGGCACTTACATTGCTGCAACAACGCTGGCGCACTAAGCGTCCGGATACCCGCCAGTCCGGCCTGCAACTGCAGCAATTACAGCAACGCTGGCAAATGGCGCAGCAACAGCAATACAACGCCAGCCTGAGCAGGCTGCAACAATTGCAGGCGCAGCTCGAAGCACTGAATCCGCAGCGCACGCTGGAACGCGGTTACGCCATTTTGCGCGATCAGCAGGGGCGCATTCTGCGCTCGCCCGCCGCCCTGAAACCGCATCAGGCCTATCACATTCAGCTGGCGGAAGGCAGCGCGACGGCAGAGCTGGCATCGGTACAAGCGACGCTGGAATGATGCCGTCGGTAACACGCGGCTGAAAGCAAGTTAAAACCAGGCAAAAACAGCGGAAAAAATCGGTAAATGCGCAATTCCGCACACCAACCTGCCGCTCCACGGCAGAAACGCTGGCGATATCCCTAAGCCGCATGCGGATTTCTGCTGCAAAGGCTGCAAGCTTTGCGCGAAACGCTTACAATGCGGTCTTTGCCGTTATACCGACGGAAACCACTGTTAATTTAAAGGACGCAACATGGAACATACCTTACCGGCATTGCCCTATGCACTGGACGCTCTGGCGCCACACATCTCTCAAGAAACACTGGAATTCCACTACGGTAAACATCACCAGACTTATGTGACCAACCTGAATAACCTGATCAAAGGTACAGAGTTTGAGTCCCTGTCTCTGGAAGAAATCGTTAAAAAATCCTCCGGCGGCGTATTCAACAACGCAGCGCAAATCTGGAACCACACTTTCTACTGGCACAGCCTGACACCAAACGGTGGCGGTCAGCCAACCGGCGCGCTGGCAGATGCGATCAACGCAAAATGGGGTTCTTTCGATGCATTCAAAGAAGCGTTCACTAAATCCGCAGTGGGTAACTTCGGTTCCTCCTGGACATGGCTGGTGAAAAAAGCAGACGGCACACTGGATATCGTCAACACATCCAACGCTGCAACACCGCTGACTACGGAAGACAAACCATTGCTGACCTGCGATCTGTGGGAACACGCTTACTACATCGACTACCGCAATGTACGTCCTAAGTATCTGGAAGCATTCTGGGCACTGACCAACTGGGAATTCGCAGCGAAAAACTTCGCGTAATTTCTGCGCTCCTCAACTGTGCAGGCGAAACAAACTGCACAGTATGAAAAAACCCGCAACTGTACTGGCAGTGCGGGTTTTTTGCATTCTGACAGACAAAAGCGCATGGGATAATCCGGTTTAATCCTGCGCAAGACTGCAAAAAGCTGCAAGCTTGCCAGCATCAGGCATCCCGTCCGATGTGACGGATGCAAACCCGCCAAACCAACGACATCACATCATGCCAGCCAGCCGCCTGATCCGCTATTTCCCCGCGATTTTTATCTTCATCTGGGCTTCCGGCTATGTCGTTGCCAAATTCGGCCTGCCATATGCAGAACCGCTGACCTTTTTATGTCTGCGCTACAGCGGCGTGGTGCTGATGATGATGCTGTTCGCGATCTTCATGCATGCACCGTGGCCGTCAAAAAAGCAGGTCTTACCGATCGCAGTGGCCGGCATACTGATGCAGGCCGGTTATCTGGGCGGCATCTGGTGCGCAGTCAAACTCGGTATGCCAGCCGGTGTGGCAGCGCTGATTGCGAATATCCAGCCGATTCTGACCGCAGTGGCCGGTCCGCTGATCGGCGAAAGGGTACGCGGCAAACAATGGTTCGGTCTGGCACTCGGTATCAGCGGCGTGGCTTTAGTCGTATCAAATAAAATTTCCGCCATTGGCTTATCCGGTGCCAGTATTGCGCTGGCGGTAATGGCCTTGTTTTCCATGACCACCGGCACGCTGTACCAGAAACGCTTTTGCCCGGCGGTGGATGTGCGCACCGGTCAGGTCATTCAGTTCGCCGCTTCGCTGCTGGTCACACTGCCGTTTGCACTGATGCTGGAAACCCAGACGATACAATACACAGCGCGCTTTTTCATTGCGATGGCATGGTCTGTGCTGGTGTTATCCGGCATCGGCATTTCCGTATTATTTGTCATGATACGTCACGGCGAAGCCACCAAAGTCACCAGCTATATGTACTTAGTCCCCGCTGTCACCGCACTGATGGCATGGCTGATGTTCGGTGAAAGCTTCACATTAACTGCTGCAACTGGCATGCTGATTGCACTGGCCGGTGTGGCACTGGTGGTGCGGCCATCACGCTGATCGCTGCGCTCTGTCCGGCACACATCCCGCAAAGCCGCTGAATACACAATGTTCATCGGCTTGCCGGTACTTACAGCAAATTTTCTAGGTTTCTCCACCCTATTCCTGTGACTGCGGAACTGCTGTGCATAAATCCGGTCTATTCCAGCCTGTTTATGCAAGATTTCACGCCTGCGCAGCGAATGTGTGGCGTGAGGCTTTTTTCTCACCGGGGATTTCCACTATGACACCAAAATATCTGACCCTGAGCGTGGCACTGGCGTGTGCATTGTTCAGTACTGCACCTGCTATGGTGCATGCCGATACCGCACCGGCGGCGCAGTCTGTCGGCAGCGATCTGACGCTGGAACAGTTGTTCCGTGCCAAGAGCTATGCCGGCCAGTCGGCGCGTAATATCAACTTCAGCCATGATGGCCGTTATCTGGCATACATGTGGAATCCGTTTGGCGAAACCGGTTCGGATTTATATCTGTACGATACGCAGACCGGCGAAACCCGCCGCATTACCTCGCCTGCGCTGATGCGCAGCTACGATGCGCCGGAAGTCTGGGATCGTTTCGATAAAAAACTGGTGCAACGCGATAAAGAAGAAGCGGAACGTCAGGCAAAAGCAGAAGCACAGGCTGCGTATCTGCGCGGCGAAAATGTGAATCTGTTTCAGTGGGAAGAAGCCGCCATTGCTGAACTGAAAAAAGAACTGGCCGAGAAAAAAGCCAAAGAAGCAGCCAAGAAAGCGGAAGAAAAAGCAGCTGCCAAAGATGATAAAGCCACTGATGAAAAAGCCGGTGATAAGCCAGCAGAAAAGAAAGCAGACAAAGCTGAAAAAGAAAAAGAGCTGTGGGAATTGCGCGATGAACTGAAAAAGAAAATCGCAAAAAACAAATTAAAAGCCGGTGATTTGTATCCGGGCGCGGAAACCTATGTCTGGGCGAATAAAAAGAGCGAACTGATTTTCCAGTACCGTGGTGATCTGTTCCGCCTGCAGGCATCGTCCGGCAAAATCGAGCGTTTAACGCAAACCGATAAAGCAGAACGTATCGCTGCGTATCAGGCAGATGATAAAGGGTATATTTATATGGATGACAAACGTCTGTACAGTGCAGCGTTTGATTCCAGTGTGATTCGTCAGCTGAATCCGGAACTGATTTTCGGTGATGATGCAGAGAAAAAATACCGCATCAGCTCAACCACGCTGACCGAAGATAAAAAATGGATGGCGATTGTTGCCGAAGCACCGGATGTTGATCCGGAAACCGGCAAACCACGTCCTGCGTCTGAGCGTCAGGTCGAAATCATGAATTACAACGACCGCTTTGCCACGGCGAAAAAAGTGCCGCGTGAAGTGTCGGATGACAAACGCAAAATTCTGGCCAGCGCGCTTTATATCCGCCGCACCGGCGACACCAGCAGCCGTCAGCCTGAACCGGTCTTCACCAATGCCGGTGGTGATGTCTGGTTTGAAATGAGTGATGTGAGCTGGGCCAAAGATGGCAGCCGCTACACTTTCTCGACCTGGGAACGTGAAAAAGATGTGCTGCGCATTTATGTTGGTAATGCCGATGAAAAAGCGAAACCGAAAATGGTGTTCGAGCGCAAAGGCAATGTCGGTCACGAAGTCGTGAATGTGATTCGTCCGCACTTCACACCGGATGGCAAACAACTGATCGCGGTGCTGGATGAGCAAGGTTATCGTCAGCCGTACACCATTGACATCGCGAATGGCAAAGCCAGTGCGGTACTGAAAGGTGATTTCGAAGCGCATCAGGTACTGGGTTACACACCGGACAGCAAAACCATGTTTGTCCTGGCGAACAAAGATGATTTCGCTGCGATGAATGTGTACAAAGTGCAGCTGGCAAATGGTGAAATGCAGGCGATTGGTCAGAGCGGTGAATTTCACCGTGCATCGGATGTCAGCTATCAGGGCGACAAACTGGCCAGCGTCAGCGGTAACTGGAGTAACCGCCCTGAGCTGAAGTTCACCGACATCAGCAGCCACAAAACCCGTAGCCTGACCAGCAGCCATGATCCGAAATGGAAAGAGGTAGCGCCTCTGACACCGGAGCGTTTCAGCTTCACGAACCGTCACGGCGATCAGGTTCAGGCTTTTGTGTTCAAACCAAAAGACTGGACACCGCAAGACCAGCGCGCAGCGGTGGTCTATACCTATGGCGGTCCGCTGAATGACCGTCATATCGTGGAAGTGGACAGCTTCCAGCCGACCGCGCATTTATTTGGCATGTATATGGCGGCGAAACACGGTTATGTAACCGTGGCAGTAGATCCGCGTGGTCACTCCAACTATGGCCGTAAGTTCAGCGATGCGAACTGGGAACAGGCAGGCAAACCGCAAACCGAAGATCTGGAAGATCTGGTTAAGTACATGACGAAAAACTTCGGCGTGGATAGCAAGCGTATCGGCCTGACTGGCTGGAGCTTCGGCGGCTTCCAGACCCAGTACACGATGTACACCAGCCCTGACGTTTTCGCTGCCGGTATTGCCGGTGCCGGTCCGACTGAATGGGAAAACTACAATAGCTGGTACAGCGGCCGCACCATCGGCAAAACTGAACGCAGCAAACCGAATCTGCGCAAGTATTCGCTGCTGCCACTGACCGCCGGTCTGAAAAAACCGCTGATGCTGGTACACGGTATGCAAGACCCGAACGTGCTGTATCAGGACACCGTGAATGTGTACCGCGCCCTGCTGGAAAACGGTAAGGAAGCGCTGGTGGATCTGTTCCTCGATCCGGATGGTGAGCATGGCTTGGGCGGTGCAGTGAAGACTAAAGCATGGCACAAGAAGTACGAAGCCTTCTTCCTGCAGCATCTGGGTGAAGGCAAGCGCTGATATCGTGAAGCGCTGATGTCTGCATGACCGCTGCATGATCTCTGCATGATCTCTGTCTCAGCGCAGCGGTTTGTATTACTGAAAAGCCATCCGGCCTTAAACCGGATGGCTTTTTTATTCCCTGTAATCACCCGCAATCAGGCTGAATCAGGATGTCAATCCGGAGTGCTTAGCATTCCACACTATGCAGCTATCCGCATCGGGCATTCACGGAGGCCCGGACTTTCTGCCGACGACCGCCGGATCGCTATGCAAAAATCCGCATTTGAGGCATTTTTCGGGCTTTTCCGGCGTTTTCAGACTGTCAGCCAGCTCAGATCACCCAGCGCCAGCCACGACGACGCATCCAGACTGCCAGCGCGGCAAAGCAGGCTGTGAACGCCGCCGCATACAGGGCGGAACAGAATGCCGGCCCAAGCACCGTCCACGGGCCGGACAAGATCAGATGCCGGTACAGCCACTGATCGGCTGCGAAAAAGCTCAGCACACAGGTTGCCACCCACGCCCCAGCGTAAATCACTATCGCATTGATACCGAGACTGGTACCAAACGCCGGTAAGCGACACAGGCTGACAGCGGCCTGCAACACAAGCAGGATCGCGAGGCTGATACCGGTCGTCCACAGCGCAAAAGATGGCGTCCACAAATGCTTGTTCAGCGGCAGCCAGAAGCTGAACAGCCACCCGCTCAGCATCAGCGTCAAAGCCAGCGCACCCAGCCAGCCCCAGCGCCGTGTGCGTAAAGGTGTGGCGATCAGCACACCCAGCATGACGCTGATCAGCGCACCGGCCAGCGAACCCAGACCTTCCGGATCACCACCTGCACTCCCGTTTTCCGGCGGCATCGCCCAGTGACCAAACACCGCGATATCCAGCTGATCTGCCACATTCTGTCCCGGCAGCAGGGAAGCGCCGGATAACAGCCATGCTGTATATACCCCCCCTACTACCAGCACCGACGCCCAGCGTTTCTGCGGGGTTTGCACATATACCCCCCATACCGATACCAGCAAAAAGCAAAGACCGATACGCTGCAGCACACCGGGCAAACGGAAGGCGCGGCCATCGATCAGCCACATTGCGATCAGATGCAGGACCACACCCAGTACCATCAGCCGCAGGCTGCGCCGGATTGCAGCCTGCAATACGCCGGGACGTGGCGCAGCTTCCGGCTGACAGACAGACAAACCAAGGCCGATGCCGGTCAGCACCAGAAAGCAGGGGAAAATCAGATCGGCTGGCTGGCAACCATGCCATGCCGCGTGTTCCAGCCACGGACTGACATGCGACCAGTCACCGGCATTGTTCACCATCAGCATTGCCGCCACTGCCAGACCACGCAACATATCCACCGCCGCCACACGGCCGCCTTTTACCTGATTCGTCATCGCCTGCTTTCCCTGAAATGTATCCTGCATATAGATTCCAGCTGGCATTGTAAGTGGAACTTGACTGGATTTTGACTGGTATTCAAACATGCGTTGTCCGTAACCTGCACTTCAGGGGGATGCAATGCAGGTCATAACACGGCTGGTCTGACTGCGCAGCAAAGCCCATCCACGGCAAAAATCCGGCATCGGCGATTTTCCGGATTTTTTACCGCTGCATTCCGGATCACGTCCATGCATAATGCATTTCGTTGTCGCTGATTCGCTGTAGCACAGTCGCTATCGTCAGTCCGGCTCGGTAAAAGGAATTCATCATGTTGCATAACATCTCTCAGTTTTTGTACTCCATCGGCCGTCAGTACGGCCAGCAGGGTCGCCGCGTACTGGACCGCTTCACTGCTGGTTTATCACGCACCCCGCTGCCACGGGTACTGATCGTGCTGGCTGCGATTGCGCTGGTGCTGAGTCTGCTGCCCTTCATACTGATGCTGATACTGGCTGCGATGCTGTTCCGTCTCAGCCTGCATCTGATGGGAATACGCCGTATGCAGGAAGCGCGCGTGCAGCCACAGCAACGCCCGTCCGCTTATGAAGCGTATGACGCTCAGACAGGTCAGCAGGACAGACTGCGCTGGCGCGACCAGCAGCACTGATTTCCAGCGACTACCCGGTTTCTCACTGTAAGTTCCGTTCGCCGCCGCACTCCCCTGCTGCGGCGTTTTTTTGTTCAGATGGTCTCAGAGCTTGCATACCAGTTGCAGGATACTGACATTTCACAGCCATCCCCGTGCAGCGGCGCAAGGTCAAATCTGCCGCATCACCATACTCCCGAATCTGCATAAACCCTTATTTTTTCGGTACTGCGCTGATACAGACCAGCCACTGATTTTTATGGAATTCCGCAAAGTGGACACAGAGTGGCATTTAACTTTCAAAACCAGTTGACCGCCACCATGCACGGCGTTATGGTTGCCGCTACATGAAAACGGCACAGCCGACAGAACGATCCTGAGGGGGGAGCACATGAGTAATCAACAAGCAGCATCCGGCAATCCTATACGCTGGGTGCCGACACTGTATCTGGCCGAAGGCTTACCGTTTTACGCGGTAGCATTGGTGGCAGGCCTGATGTACAAAAGTATGGGCATCAGCAATGACCAGATCGCGCGCTGGACCGGCCTGATCGGCATGGCATGGGTATTCAAGTGCCTGTGGAGCCCGTTTCTGGAAGCGGCACCGAGCAAGAAAAAGCTGGTCATCATCTTTCAGGCAATCGGTGGTATTACGCTGGGTCTGGTCGCCTTGTCGCTGCAAATGTCGTCTTACTTTGCGATCAGTATTGCGCTGTTCGCGGTAGTGGCAATCGCTTCCGGCACGCATGATATTGCCGCTGATGGTTTATACATTTCCACACTGGAAGCCAAACAACAGGCAGCCTATGCGGGCTGGCAAGGCGCTTTTTTCAATGCCGCCAAATTCATTTCGCTGGGCGGACTGGTGATTCTGGCCGGTCATCTGGAAAAACAAATGAGTCCGAATCTGGCCTGGGGTGTGATTTTCGCGCTGCTGGCAGCCATGCTGCTGGCCTTATCGGCCTACCACGTATGGGCCTTGCCGGATACCCGCAGCGACGTGCAGGCAGGCTCCACCGCTGAAATTCTGCAAACTCTGCAGGATGTGATTATCGATTTTTTGCGCAAACCGGGCATTTGGCTGGCGATACTGTTCATCATTCTGTTCCGTGCCGGTGAAGCGCAAATTCAGACCATAGGCCCGTTGTTCCTGCGTGAACTGAAAGAGCAAGGCGGACTGGGTCTGAGTACCGATCAGGTCGGCATCGTCTACGGTACCGCCGGTACGCTGACCTTTCTGGCAGGCAGTATCCTCGGTGGCTATTTCACTTCGTGGCTGGGTCTGAAAAAAGCCATGCCATGGCTGATTATTGCGATGAACGTACCGAATCTGGTGTTCTTTTATCTGAGCACGCAAATGCCGGACAGCATGCTGGCAATCGGCACTGCACTGAGTCTGGAAATGTTCGGTTACGGCTTTGGTTTCGTCGGCCTGATCCTGTTCATCATGCAGGTTGTGGCACCGGGTAAATACCAGACCGCGCATTACGCACTTGGTACCGGCGTCATGCAGCTGGGTTTTGTGCTGTTTAAAACCGTCAGCGGCGATATCCAGATCGCGCTCGGCTATCAGCACTTTTTCCTGTTTGTATTGCTGTGCGGCCTGCCTTCGCTGATTCTGACCCGCTTCCTGCCATTACCGGACAACGGCAAACGCAGCGAAACTGCCAGCATCGCCACACAGGTACAACCCGAATAAAGCAAGTTCAGAACTCAGGGCGCGGCTGGCGCCCTGAGTGGCAAACGCAGTGTGAACTGCGTTCCCGAACCAGCCTCACTCTTCACTTCCAGTTGTCCGCCCAGCGTTTTCGTCACGATATTGTGGACAATATTCAGTCCCAGCCCGGTACCGCCACGTCCCATTTTGGTCGTGAAAAACGGATCAAAAATCCGCGATAAATGTTCTTCAGGAATCCCCACACCGTCATCGCAGAACACCAGCGTGACCGTATGTTCATCGCTGCAGGCAGCACTCAGACGCATCAAACCATCGCTGCGCTGATCAAATGCATGTGCCAGCGCATTGGTAATCAGATTCGTCACAACTTGCTCCAGCGGTCCCGGAAAACTGTCCATCTGTATGCCATCAGGAATTTCTAAACTCAGCCTGAATGTGGTTTTACGCAGCATAGGACTCAGCACCGATACCATATCTTCAACCACTTCTTTTAAGTCAAAGCGACGGCGCTGTCCGGTCGTCTGATCCACGGCAACGTGTTTAAAATTCGTAATCAGCTCACTGGCGCGGCGTAAGGAACGCAGCAGAATATCATTACCGTCACGGGCAGCCGCCAGATAATCCTGCAAAGCAGATTTTTTCAGCTGATTGTTTTCGATGGCACGCGCCAGTTCTCCTGAACGGTCAAACATAGTGCTGGCAACCGTCAGGCTGTTACCGATAGGCGTGTTCAGTTCATGCGCGACCACCGCGACCATATTGCCGAGTGCAGTCATTTTCTCGGAGCGCACCAGTTCATCCTGGGCAAAACGTAATTGCGCCATCGCATCTGCCAGTTCCTGATTGGCCTTCTGCAAAGCAGCAGTACGCTCGGTGACACGCTGTTCGAGCTCATTATTCAGCGTCTCCAGCGCACGTTCCGCTTCCAGTTGCGGCGTAATATCGCGGCCGATGCCGAGGAATCCTTTCACCGTACCGCTCTCATCACGCATGGCAGTCACTGCCAGCGATACCGTTTTCTTGCTACCGTCGCAGCGGATATAAGTCCAGTTCCGGATTTCAGATCCCTGCTCCATCGCCAGCGCAGTAAATAAACTGATGCCTTCCAGCTCACTGCCGTAACGTGCGCGCAATTCCTGCTGACGTTCACGCATCTCACCTTTGTCATGAAACAGCGATGGCGATTGCTTACCGACAACATCCGATGCGCTGTAGCCCAGTAATTTTTCCGCGCCACGGTTAAACATTGTGATCAAGCCTTCAGGATCGGTCGCAATAATCGACACTTCGGATGCGGCATCCAGCACTGCCTGTAAATCTCGGCGCGCTTTTTCAATTCTGGCTTCCACCTGCAAACGCTCAGTGATGTCTTTACACAGCGCCACGATATGCGGCGCGCCGTCGATATTCAGCATCTTGGCGGATAACAGCACCACCACCAGACGTCCATCACGGGTACGCATACTGGTTTGATAATCTGCCAGACTGCCGTAATTCATCAACCGGCTGATCCAGATTTCGCGGTGTGCCTGATTCGCCCAGATCCCCAGCTCTACCGTGGTACGCCCGACCGCATATTCAGCCTCATAGCCGGTCAGTTGAGCAAACCCGCCATTTGCTTTCAGAATACGGCCGTCACTGACCCGGCTCAGCGATAAGTAATCCGGCACGGCATCAAAGACTGCCTGCAAACGTGCTGCGGCTTCGCGTTGTTGTTGTTCACTGTGGCGCAGCGCAGCCATTTCACTGGCCAGCTCTTCCCCCATACGATTCAGTGCTTTTGCCACCACACTCAGTTCATCCTCACCGGAAACCGGCAAACGTACATCAAACTGACCGGCAGAAATGGCGGTTGCTGCCTGTTCCAGCGTTTTCAGGTGGCGGGTCAGCCAGGTGCCGAGTGCGGCAAGACAAATCAGGGATAACAGCACTTCCATCCCGGCGATTACCAATGATTCCGTCAGTAGGTCTGCCCGTGCACGGTCCAGAAATCCTGTGCTCATGCCAAAGAACAGGGTGCCGTAGGCCTGCCCTGCCAGCACAATATCCACCTGACTGTCCAGCCTGTGCGCATCGCTCTCCAGACGCATAGCTTCGCGTTTTTGCGGCACCTCACCCTGCCATCCGTCTGCAGCCACCAATTGCCCCTGACGGTCATACAGCAGGAAATATGTAATACCTTCGTGGCTGCGGCTCTGACGAAACACTTCCGTCACCGAAGCAAAATCCTGTTGCACCAGTGAAGGTCCGAGCGATGCGTTCAGCAAAACGGAGACTTCGCGCAAACGCAGTCCGGCCAGTTGCTGCAAATGCGCTTCATTCAGACGTAAGCTGTTGGTGACCAGAAAACTCAGCATCACGACTTCCACCAACAGGCTTCCTAATACCAGCTTCCAGCGTAAAGACAATTTCATTGCATCCCCAGATAGTGCAGTGTATCGGCCAGATACACGTCCAGCGTTTTCAGGATTTTTTCATCCGCCAGCTCAACGCCACCAAACCGGCTACGCTGCAAAAATAGCAAGCCGTTAGCCTGATCGCCCAGCGTCATCATCGCCTGCTGTATCTTTTGCCTGTCACCGGGGCTGATGCGCGGCGAAGCGGATAAATGGATATTCGGTAAAGGATCGGTTTGCAAAATACTGCGGAAGTCGCTGCGTTGAGATGCAGGCATCTGGTCGATTGCGAAATGCGCTGTCATGGCAGCATCGGCTTCCCCGTGCGCGACCGACAGTAAGGCACTGTTCATATTGGCGCTCATGCGCAACTGCACATCGGATTCCGGAATATTGCTTTTGCGAAGCATACGGAACATTTCCAGATTGACCAGAATTGTCCGGTCAGTCAGCGCAATACGTTTGCCTTTCAGCTGGCTGATGTGCTGCACACCGGACTGCCCGGCAACATAAATCATGCCATACAGGCTATCGCGGAACCGCGTCAGCGGAATACTGGCGCTGCGTCGTTGCACCAGTCGTGTGAAATGGGCGGAAGAAAGCAGTAAGTCGTACTCATCATTCAGGCAGCGGCGGACATAGGTTGGTACGTCCGTGGCGGTGTACATGACAACGGGACGTCCCAGTGCTTTTTGTAAATGATCACGAACAGGCGCAAACAGATTCAGCAGAACCGACGGCGACAGATAAGGGATGACGCCAATCACAAGCGGGCGCGCGGTTTCCGCAAACGCAAGGCCGGACAAAACGCCAGTACTCAGTGCCAGCCAGCGTCGCCGGGATAGTGACAAAGACATTGTGCATTCCTGATACTAAAAGTAAGGAATACCTTAACATGCCATTTCTGTCACGCATACGGCACAGCGCAAACCTGCCGGTGATTTTCAGTGCGGCTGTGACAAAGACGCGACTGCCGCAGCCTGACCTATGCGTACACCATCTGCACCGAACACCAGTGCATTTGCCGGATCAAAGTACAGGCCGACTTGTTGTCCGGTTTGCCACTCGCGACATTCCGGATCGCGAATAACGATATCTTCGTCATGCCAGCTCGTTTTCACATAAATCAGGCTGCAATCGCCCAACTGCTCAACCACACTGACTTGCGCTGTGAACATGGCCTCAGGTGCATCTGCATGCGAACTGAAACGCATGTGCTCAGGCCTGACCGCGACAACGAGCTGATCACCGGGCTGACCGTTAAATGCAATCTGGCTGTGAAGTAAAAATTGCCCGCCAATCCGCAGTACAGGCCCGGTTGAACTCATATACTGCGCAGGAAAACAATTAATCGCCGGCGTACCGAGAAAGCGCGCTACGAACAGAGTTGCAGGAGTACGGTACAACTGAGCCGGTGTTCCCAGCTGTTCAATACGTCCCTGATTCAGCACCACAATACGCTGCCCCAGCGTCATCGCTTCAACCTGATCATGAGTCACGTAAATCATTGTGGCACCCAGTTGTTTATGCAAACGTGCCAGCTCTACCCGCATTTGTCCGCGCAGGGCAGCATCCAGATTCGATAACGGCTCATCAAACAAAAACACTGCAGGTTCACGTACTATCGCACGTCCGATCGCCACCCGCTGACGCTGTCCGCCTGAAAGTGCTTTTGGCAACCGGTCCAGTAAATGCGTAATTTGCAATGTCGCTGCTGCAGCCTGCACTTTTTCCCGGATCTGCGCAGCATGGATACCAGCCATTTTCAGGCTGAAGGCCATATTGTCATAGACAGACATATGCGGATACAGCGCATAGCTCTGAAAAACCATCGCCAGCTGACGCTTTGCCGGCGGCAAATGATTGGCAAGCTGACTATCAATCCGCAACTCGCCGGATGAAATTGTATCCAGACCGGCAATCATTCTGAGCAGCGTGGATTTGCCACAGCCGGAGGGGCCGAGCAAAACAAGTAACTCGCCATTCTCAATACGCAAATTGACATCATTCAATACAACATTTCCGTCAAAAACTTTACGTACTTGTGTCAACTCCAGCGCTGCCATCATGTTCTCCGGTAGCGGTGATCAGTGCGAGGCCGAACCGGATGGCAATTGCACAGGCAACACACCGGCGGCATCAATTTCACCAGCCAGCCATGCACGCGCAGCGTCAACCGCCGGCGGTGCAAAGCCATACGTCACCAGAGCAGGCGCATCAATATCCAGCATCTGGAACGGATTCCACAGCACCAGATGTAAATTAGGCTTCCATTCGCGACGGACTTTTTCGCTGTAGCGAATACGAATAGTTGAAGCCAGAATCACAGCACGGCCATCCTGCGGTAACGAAGCCCAGTCAAACTGTTCTGCATCACTGAAAGTCGTCATCTCAACGTCGTACAGTGTTTCCAGCATTGCTTTGACTTTTGCAGCCGGAATACCGGCTTCTGACACACCATCACTAACCACATCCGCACTGACGACTAAACGAACGCGGCTGCCGGTTGCAGGAGCCTGTGGCTGGCCAAACGCTGTCAAACCCTTTTTCCAAGCTTGCGACATCAGAATACGGTCAGCAATTTCAGTCTGATATACCTCGTCCTGACAAGGGAAGCGTTCGCACAGGGATTTCACGCGCTGCAATCTGGTATTCAGTTCTGCACGACTGATCTTGCCGGACAGAATAAATTCCGTCAGTGCATTCAGGGCTTCAATCTGGGTTTCGCGGGTACCCAGCGCCATCACCAGATCTGCACCTGCGGCCAGCGCGCGCACTGCAGCTTGCCCGACACCGTAACGTCCGGCAATTGCATGCATATCCATACCATCGGTAATCACAACGCCCTGATATCCCCATTCTTCGCGCAACAAGCCAGTCAGAATACGGTGCGACATAGTGGCTGGATGTTCAGCATCGAGCGCCGGATAAACGATGTGTGCAGTCATGATCGCCGGCGCCTGCTGACCAACCGCAATACGGAATGGTTCCAGTTCCAGTGCTCGCAACGCTTCCAGCGACTTATCAACTGTCGGCAAATCGCGGTGTGAATCTACGTGC
This sequence comes from Cognatundibacterium luofuense, assembly GCF_018139685.1. GTDB lineage: Bacteria > Pseudomonadota > Gammaproteobacteria > Burkholderiales > Burkholderiaceae_D > Undibacterium > Undibacterium luofuense. Next base: position 8,121 of record NZ_JAGSPN010000008.1, on the reverse strand, counting down.
GTGTCACCATGTCCCGGAAAATGTTTCACACAACAGGCGACACCTTCCGCCAGACTACCCTGCATCCATGCCAGCGCCAGCGCTGCCGCTTTGGCAGGTTCAGAGCCAAATGAGCGCTCAGAAATCACCGGGTTATAAACATTATTATTCAGATCCAGTACCGGTGCGAAATTCCAGTTAAAACCCAGTGCCCGTACCGAACGTGCAACCGCTGCACCAACCTGACGGCACAATTCCGGATCTGCGCTCGCACCCAGCGACATCGCCGCCGGTGGTTGCGGCACCCATAACGAACGCACTACGGCGCCGCCTTCCTGATCGAGCGCGATCAGGCTGTCTGTACCCATGGTCTGACGCAGGTCACGTGTGAATTGCTTCAGCTGGTGTTCATCCTGCATATTGCCGCGGAACAGGCAAATAGCGCGGATATGGTTGTCACGCATAAACGCTGCATTATCGGCGTCCAGTGTCAGCCCCGGCATACGGATCATAACCAGTTGTCCGGCGATGCGACGCGCTTCCTGTTCATCTGCGATGATATCTGCCTGCTCATTGTGTGCTGTCATTTCACTGCTCCATCCATACCGCGCATAAAAAAGCGCTGAGTCCATAAAAACGCAACCATGACCGGTGCGACGGTTAATATCGTTCCTGCTGCAATCACGCGTGTACTACTGCCATAAGTGCCGCGCAAATAGAGCACTCCGGCGGATACCGGAAAATCGTCAGGCTTAGCCATCACCAGCGATGGCCATAAGTAATCGTTCCATGTTTCCACAGCAGTCAGAATGCCAACCGTGGCCAGCCACGGCGCAATCATTGGCAGCATAATCCGGAACAAAATGGTGATTTCACCCGCGCCATCGATACGGGCAGCATCCAGTAGATCCTGTGGGATTTCATCAAATGCCTGCTTCAGCATCAGTATCGAAATTGCCGTCACCAGATTGGGTAACACCACGCCGAACCAGCTGTCGACCAGCCCCAACTGCGTAATACTCAAGAAATTCATCAGAAAATTGACTTCGCCGGGCAGTATCATCGTGACCATAATGATGGCCAGCACAGTGCGTCTTCCGCGAAACTGCATACGCGATAACGGATAGGCAGCCGCTGCACACAGTAATAACTTTCCGGCGACCGTCATCAGCGTCAGGCAAACGGAATTCCATAAAAAGCGCCCAACCGGAATGACACGGAACACTTCCTCAAAATGCGCCAGTGTCCAGCTCTGCGGCCACCATACTGGCGGAAAACTGAATACATTACCGCTGGCGGAAAATGCGACGACAGCAGTCCACCAGAACGGGAAAATACACAATACTGCGATCATCACCAGCAACAGATAACTGAAGCAGGTTTGCAGGGTACGACGCCAGTTCATCGTCGTCCTCCGGGACGAATCGCCCACAATCCGCAAAGCGCAATTGCCATACAGATCAGCGAAACAATAAAACTGGCCGCCAGCCCGCGCGGAATTCTCAAATGTTTAAGGCCCTGATCGTAGGCGTAATAAAGCGCGGTAAAGGTCGAATTCATCGGCCCGCCCTGCGTCAGCACATCAACCTCCTGATATGCTTTCAGTGCAGCCAGAACTGACATCACGGTGCACATAGCGATCACAGGATACAGTGCAGGCACAGTGATATACCGGAAGCGCGCCCAGCGCCCTGCTCCGTCGAGTTCTGCGGCTTCATACAAATCTGCCGGTACTGCCTGTAAAGCGGCAAGATACATCACCACATACCAGCCAAGACCACGCCAGAAACAAACAAACATCACTGCTGCTAATGCAAGCTGATCATCAGATAACCAGCCCAGCGGTGCATGAATCAGTTTTAATTGCAACAAAACATAGTTCAGCGTTCCCTGCTCGTGGAACATAAAGCCCCACAAAATGCCAACCACAGAAACCGTTGTTACCACAGGCAGATAAAACACCGTTCTGAACCAGTGTATGCCGCGTAACGGTTGATTAACGAGCACAGCCAGCGACAAAGCAGCGATCTGAGTAAAGGGAACGACTAACAGAAACAGGAATGAATTACGTAACCCGGTCAGGAACAACGGGTTATTCAGCAAAGCACGATAATTGTCCAACCCGACAAACTGCGGCGTATGCAATAAACGGTAATCGGTAAGACTGAACCAGGCACCTGCCAGTACCGGCCAGAATGCAAATGCAGCGAAAATAATCAATGCCGGCGATAAAAAAAGCCAAGGTGTCAGTAACTGCCAGCGAAAGCTGCGGAGCATTAACGGCCTCCTTTTTGCGTCGCCAGTTTTTTGTTCCAGATCCGCGCCGCTTCTTCCAGAGATGAGCGCACAGGCTTACGCCCGGTCACCGCTGCCTCTGTTGCCTGAACCAGAATTCGCCGCAACTCGTCGTAATCCTCAATTCCCGAAACATACAGGCTGCGCGCATTCTGCATCGAACGTGCTGCTTCAATCACTGCTTGCTGTGCAGGATCGCTGCTGTTGCCTGCCGCTCTGATCAGGGTTTGACGCAGTCCGCTGCGCGTTGTTGGCATGACACCTGCCAGTGCAGCAAAATCCAGCTGTCTGGCACTACCGGTCAAATAGCGTGCAAACTCTGCGATTGCCGGCATCTGCCCGGACTGATTCCCTTTCGGAACCGCGAAATGAAACATCCAGCCACCGTCATTAATTCCGGTCGGTCCGGCTGGCATTGCAAAAATACCGGTTTGCGCGTAAATGTCCGGCGCATCGGTCTGTACACGCCGTATCGCCGAAGGCGCGCTGACCATCATTGCCAGCCTGCCGCCAAGATAAGCATCTATCACGGCCGGAAAATTATCTTCTGCAAACAGTTTATCTTTCAGCAAACCACCTGCGGCATAAACCGTTTTTAACTGTTCTACCAGTCGCACATGCGCGTCTGAATCAAATGCAGCACGCTGACCTTTGAGCACAGGCAATCCCTGCTGCAGAAAAAAACCGTCAATTTTTCCGAGTGCGGGTGCGTACGCGGGTTTTCCTGTACGTTCGGCAATCCGGATTGCCATCTGAAAAACCTGATTCAGATCTGCCGGCGCACGGTTCAACCCCGCCTGTTGCAATAAGGTTTTATTGTAAGCAATAACGTTAACATTACTGTAGTGCGGAAAACCGTACAGACGACCGTTAAAACGCAAATCATCGAGCGCGCCTTCGGTGTAGTCAGCCTGTTGCCCTGCAGCCGCAAGCCACTGATCAACAGGTTCCAGCATGCCATCACGTGCCAGCGCCTCAGCCCATGGCACAGATAAATTGACAAGTGCGGGTGGCTTACCGGCAGCAATCGCAGTCACAAGTTTTAACTGCAGAATATCCCAGGGATAATCTGTCCAGATTATTTTTGTGCCTGGATGCAGACTTTCATAATCGCGTATTAACTGCTGAAAATAAGGTATAAATTTCGGTTTCAGACTCATCGTCCAGAACTCAATCCGGACCGGTTTTTGCTGACTGGCTTTTGCCTGCGTGAACGTTAACACGCTCAGACAAAAAAGAAGCAATACCGTAAATGAGCGAAGAAGATGGGAAACGGGATAAGAAACTGGCAAGCCGGAACCGCACCGGTAAACAGTTTCCGCCTCGCCGGAGATGCGACGAAACACACCCGATGCCATTTTGTAGAAAACGGTTTTCATCTTCAAGTCTGATCAGCGAGTGTGTCTCAGTTTTCTGACATCAGTTGGTTTTTGTCACTTTACTCAAGTGACGCGGCTGATCCGGATTCAGTCCGCGTGCCACCGACAGTTTGGCTGCCATCACGTAGAAAGACTGAATCGCTGTCAGCGGATCGAGATCCGGCACAGAAGCGGTGGCGATTGTCAGATCACGTTCAGCCACATCTGCCGGCGCTGCGAGCAGCACACGGGCGCCGCGGCCGCGCATTTCTTCCGCCAGTTTAATCAGGCCTTGCTGCGCCGGACCACGTGTCGCGTACACCAGCAATGGATAACCTTCGTGAATCAGTGCCATCGGGCCATGCTTGATCTCTGCGCCACTGAATGCTTCCGCCTGAATGGTGGAAGTTTCTTTAAATTTCAGTGCAGATTCCAGCGCAGTGGTAAATCCTGTGCCACGTCCAACCACCATAATACGTTCAGCCGGTGCAAATACTTCAATTGCTTTATCCCAGTCCTGCTGCGTTGCTACCTGCAGATCATCCGGTAAACGCTGCAATGCATCCAGCAATGCAGCATCGTTTTGCCAGTGTGCGACCAGTCGCGCAGCAGCCGACAGCGATGTGATATAGCTTTTCGTCGCTGCAACACTGAGCTCCGGTCCTGCATGCAAAGGCATAGTCCATTGCGCTGCTTCCGCCAGCGGTGATGCTGCATCATTGACCAGTGCAACGGTGGTTGCACCGTTTGCGCTGAAATAGCGCAATGGCTCGACAACATCCGGGCTTTGTCCGGATTGGGAAATTGCCACCGCCAGCGTGTTCTGTACCTGCAGCGGCGCCTGATTCAGGGTCACCAGCGACATCGGCAGCGACGCGGTCAGACAACCGGTTCTGGCCATCATCAGATAGGCCAGATAAGCTGCTGCGTGGTCTGAACTGCCACGTGCAACCGTTACCGCTGAGCGCGGCGGATTAGCACGTAACAATGCGCCCAGTTCGGCGAAACGTTCCTGATCCTGCGTCAGCTGAAACGCGACGCGTTCCGATGCAGCACAGGCTTCTTTAAGCATTTGCGAGGTCAATCTTCTCTCCTTCTACATACACAGCAATCAGGTTAAGTGCTTCATCCAGCACCACCAGGTCGGCGAACGCTTCCGCCTGCAGGCGTCCACGTTCTGATAAACCGAGATAGTCCGCGGCGTATGTAGACACCCGGTGTGATGCTTCTTCGAGACTGAGACCAATGCTGACCAGATTACGCAGTGCCTGATCCATCGTCAGAGTACTGCCAGCCAGCGTGCCATCTTCAAGACGCACACCACCGAGACATTTGTGGACAACCTGACGACCCAGCATATACTGCCCGTCCGGCATACCGGATGCGGAGGTCGAATCTGTCACACAATACAAATGCGGAATAGACCGCAACGCTGCTTTGATCGCACCAGGATGTACATGGAGCAGATCCGGAATAATTTCTGAATATTCGGCATGTGCCAGCGCAGCACCAACCATGCCGGGAGCGCGATGATCAAAACGTGACATCGCGTTAAATAAATGAGTGAATCCTTTTGCACCGCGATCTAAAGCTTGTACACCTTCGTCGTAAGTGCCAAGCGTATGACCGATCTGCACACGCATGCCGGCATCGACCAGCTGACTGATCAGTTCCATATGACCCGGCATTTCCGGTGCGATTGTGATCAGCCGAATCGGTGCTAAGGCATTCAGTGCCAGCACCTGTTTAATATCGCCCTGCCCCGCAAAATCAGGCTGTGCGCCCAGCTTACCGGGATTGATATACGGACCTTCGAGATGCACACCAAGCACACGTGCAGCACCTTGCGGCCTTTGGTGAATCACGTCTGCCATGGCATTCAGTGCAGCTTCGATATCGCCAAGCGGCGCTGTCATAGTGGTTGCCAGCATACTGGTCGTGCCATGCAGCGCATGACGGCGCGCAATCACACTGACTGCATCACCTGCTTCCATCGTATCCTTGCCACCGGCACCATGCACGTGCAGGTCAATAAATCCCGGCAAAATATACGTTTTACCGGAAGTCGCCGCGTCACCGGCCCTGACGTTTTCGATACGATCAGTGAACGTAATCTCTCCGTCAACCCAGCCTTGTGGCGTCAGGATACTGCCCTGCAGGTGCTGCATCTTACTCATCTGAACAACTCCGCCACAAAGTCATAATAGTCGCTGCGGCAGTATGAATGCGACAGCTCGATTGCCGTACCGTTAGGCAAATAGCCTACACGGGTAATAAACAGCATTGCAGCGCCCTGCTTGATGTCGGCCAGACGCGCCTGTTCTGCGGTCGCGTTCACAGCGCGGATATGCTGCAGCGCGCGGGTCGGCGCTACGTTGTGCGCTTCGAGATAACCGTACAGGCTGTCTGTCACCAGTTTCGGATTCGGCATATACATCGCCGGAATCGTTGTACTTTCAATCGCCATCACCACATTATCAGCAGTACGCAAACGCTTTAAGCGCGATACCACGGTATTCGGCGATAAGCCCAGAGATAAAATTTCTTCCGGCGATGCGATACCGGTTTCACGCGAAATCCAGCGGGAACCGGGTACAAAGCCGCGCTGACGCAGTTCTTCACTGAAATTTGTTAACCTGGATAATGGCTGCTCCAGTTTCGGCGTAATGTAGGTACCCGAACCATGACGACGCGTCAGCAATCCGCGTTCACACAGCATATCTATCGCTTTACGTGCAGTAACGCGCGAAATGTTCAGAGATTCCGACAGCATGCGTTCAGAAGGCAGTGCTTCATCGGGCTGCCAGAGACCACTGTGAATTGCATTTGCCAGTTTGTTGGCTAACTGCAGGTACAGCGGCGTAGAGCTCTCGCTGTCCGGCTTGAAATCGTTCAATTGTTCCAGCATCTGTTCCTCCCAAAACTTGTTATTGTAGTTTCCGGATTTGTCTTTTCACCAGCAACATCGCACCGGTCGCAGAATCAGCCTGCGGCTCTTTCAGTGTCTGCTGCAGAGCTTGCGGAATATATGGTTTCAGCACAGGTGCCAGACCACCACATAATGCAATGCTCAATTGTTCTTTTGCGGTCAGTGCCGCCGCCATTTGTGCTATATCCAGTCCTGCTGTCTGCAACAGCTGACGTGCAACTTCACTGTGCTCTGCCATCCGGATAACGGTAGGCGCCAGGCTCGCATACTTTGTCTGATTGGCTGTTCCCATCCAGGTGAACAAGGCATCACGACTGTTACCCGTTTGTTGTTCCAGCGCATCGGCCAGCGCTTCCGCAGGCTGACGGCCATCCAGTACGCGCTGCAGATAATTCACAGCCTGCCAGCCCAGCCACGCTCCACTGGCTTCATCACCGATAGGAAAACCCCAGCCACCCACTTCGAGACGCGATCCGTCGCTGTATAAAGCTTCGCCGACACTGCCGGTACCAAGGGCAATAATGGCACCTGCTTCACCTGCATGCGCGCCGAGCAATGTGGTGTATGCATCACTCTCTACAATCAGCAAACCAAAGCCCGGATTGAGTTGCAAAAATTCTTCACGCCATGCTGTGACCGTCACACCTGCCAGTCCGAGACCGATACCGATCTGCTGTAAAGGCGGCATCGCGATCCCTGCAATCTCAAACGCCTGAGTCAGCGCCGTCATCACGGACTGCCAGGACTCCGCACGCCCCAGTGCCAGACCACCTGGCCCGCCGGCACCACGCGCCAGCTCTTGCCCATCCGGTGTACTCAACACCACTCGCGTTCCAGTTCCGCCGCCATCCACACCGGCCAGATACAGCAAGCCGGACGCAGCAGAATTCAGATTTATCAACGGGGTTTGTGCAGATTGGTCTCGGTTATACATGGTGTTTTCAGGTGTCCGGTAGCGAACATTCAGCCACGCGGCAAATCAGCGCTACTGAGGTTTTCTGTTAAAATCATCTGTCTCACTGTAAGAGCTTTTTATAGTGGTTGTCAATAGGTATTTAAGTGGTATCTACATGATTTTTACCGCTGCGTTAATACCTCTTGGTGCCAACACCACAAAACACCCGATGCTGTTTGGGTTTTTCGCGACATTACCTCAACCACTAGATGTTCATCCTGCATTACAGCGTCGCTTAATCCTCACTGGACTGCTTACGCTCCATCGCTTTTTTCAGCGTAAAAACTGCTCATTACCCACCATACCGATCTTGGTTACACCCAGACGCTGTGCCGAGGCCATCACCGCAGCAACCGATTTGTACTCCACGACCGCATTCGGGCGCAGATGCACTTCCGGCTGATTCGGCTGCGCTGCTACTTCACTCAGCTTCGCTTCCAGTTCACCACGGGTCGGTACTGCTGCTCCGTTCCACAATACCGTGCCGTCAAAGTCCACGTCGATGTTAATCACGACTGGTTCTGTGGTCGGCGGGCTCGATGGTCCGGTCGGCAGATTCAGGTTGATCGAGTGGTTCTGAATCGGGATCGTAATGATGAACATGA
>NZ_JAGSPN010000518.1 GCF_018139685.1 Cognatundibacterium luofuense | reverse complement strand
CTACTGCTACCCCACCGTTTAAGTCTGTTACAGGTAGAATAACGGCCAACTCTTCCCCACCAAAGCGTGCGACTAAATCACCGGCGCGGCGCGGACATGATTGGATCGCAGCACTAATTTTTTTCAAACATTCGTCGCCTTCTGCATGCCCGTATAAGTCGTTGTATTGTTTAAAATGGTCAACGTCGATCATAACAAGTGCAAGAGAACTTGAATTGCGAATCGCTCTGGCGAATTCTTCCTGAAGCGTCATATCAAAGTTTCGTCTATTGGCTAACTCTGTCAGTCCATCTTGCAAAGA
>NZ_JAGSPN010000517.1 GCF_018139685.1 Cognatundibacterium luofuense | reverse complement strand
AAGCCATCGTTTGCCAGAATCCCTTTCCACGCATAGATACGCAAGAGGAATGAAGTCCAAAACGGCAACATCACCAGCATTAGCAGAATCGGGCGTATCGTCGCTCTGGCGCGCGCCATAAAATAGGCAAACGGATACCCGATCAACAAACAAGTCAACGTGGTCGCCGCCGCGTACTTGATCGAACGCAGGTAAGTCAACACGTACAATTTATCCTGCAAAACAAACAGGTAATTGCTTACTTTGAGTTTTATATGAATGATGCCGTCGACATAACTGACCAAACTGACAAACGGGTCGCC
>NZ_JAGSPN010000516.1 GCF_018139685.1 Cognatundibacterium luofuense | reverse complement strand
ATACAGAAATGGGGCAGTTATTGCAGGCGCTGCGGCAAATGAACATCAATCTGGTGTCCGTGATCAATGATGTGCACCTGAATGCCAGCGCCATTTCTACCGGGACGCGGGAAATAGCCGATGCCAACATGGATTTATCGGGTCGCACCGAGTCGCAGGCGTCCAGCCTGGAACAGACTGCATCCAGCATGGAGCAATTCGCGGAAACGGTACGCCAGAATTCTGACCACGCGGCACAAGCCAATACACTGGCAGAAACCACCTCTGCGGTGGCTCAACAGGGTGGCGCGATGGTGAGCCAG
>NZ_JAGSPN010000515.1 GCF_018139685.1 Cognatundibacterium luofuense | reverse complement strand
CGCATCGTTGGCACACATATAGACATCACTGACCGTAAGGAAACTGAAGAACAAATCAAGCTGAATCAGGATTTACTCAATGCCAGCAAAAATCGTTACAAAGAGTTAGCGCGCGAGCTGGAAATTTTGATTGCCAATGCACCGGTTGGCATCATGTTTGTCAGCAATGATCTGATCGTCAGAGCCAATCATGTGCTGGCCGCACTATGCCGCTTCCCAAATGCACAAGCGATGATCGGTGCGTTAACCAGTTTTTTATTCGTGACCTCTGAAGAATATCTGGCCTTCAAGGAAACCGTGAA
>NZ_JAGSPN010000514.1 GCF_018139685.1 Cognatundibacterium luofuense | reverse complement strand
CCAGGTGAAGATGTATCCCTGGGTAGTTTCCAGTATCTTCCACGGCATCATGACCAGCGCGATCCCCGCCGTGATATAGCCACCGGTTTTATACGAAATTTTTTCCGGATTCAGCGCAGAAAAGTCGTAAGCTGGCCCCACCAGATTCGCAGCCAGATTCACAGAAACGGTATCGATCAGCAGGATAATCAAGGCCACCAGCACCGCCGCCCCCGTCATGCGGCTGGCCAGATCAACCGGATCCCAGATTGCTTTGCCGTATAAGACGACTGTAGCCGAAGTCACAATCACTGCCAGCAAAGC
>NZ_JAGSPN010000036.1 GCF_018139685.1 Cognatundibacterium luofuense | reverse complement strand
GGCGCTGTTGCACAAATCCTTCCCCAGCGAGGCTTGGTAAGATAGTGGCATGACCAAGCCCGCTCCGAAACGTTACCGCACTACCAACTGGCAAGCCTACAACCAAGCTCTGATCCAACGCGGCTCTCTGTCGGTCTGGCTGGACACAAACATGTCATGGCAGGCCACTCCACGCGGTACGCGCGGACGGACGCAAACCTATAGCGATGCCGCCATTCAATTCTGCCTGACCATCAAAAACCTGTTTGGACTGGCGTTGAGGCAGACCATCGGCTTCATCCAAAGCCTGCTCAAGCTGGCGGGTCTGGACTGGGGCGTTCCAGATTACAGCACGCTATCCAGGCGGCAGCAGACGCTGCAGGTCAAAATTCCCTACCAGAAAAGCTCAGGTGCGCTGCATCTGCTGGTGGATAGCACAGGCATCAAGATGCTGGGCGAAGGTGAGTGGAAAACCAAGAAGCACGGCGCAGAATATCGCCGGCAATGGCGCAAAGTGCATCTGGGCATCGATGCGCAAACCCTGCAGATTCGCGCCATTGAGGTGACTGACAACCGTCAGGGCGATGCGCAAATGCTGCCTTCGCTATTGGCGCAGATCCCGGCCGATGAGTCGATAAGCTGCGTGAGCGGGGATGGGGCTTTCGATACCCAAGTCTGTCATGAAGCGATTGCCGCGCGGGGCGCAAGTGGATGCATTCCGACTCGCAAGAATGCGAGATCGTGGAAAGGAAGTTCGCTGGGTGTGCTGGCTCGGAACGAGATTCTACGGGCAACCAAACGACTAGGCCGGGCGATTTGGAAGCGCTGGAGTGGCTATCATCGCCGCAGTTTGGTGGAAACCAAGATGTATTGTTTCAAACGGTTGGGTGAAAGGGTGATGGCTCGGTGCTTCGATGGTCAAGTGGCAGAGCTGCAAGTGCGTGCTGCCATCTTGAATCGCTTCAGCATGCTGGGCCGTCCATGCACGGTGGCGGTGGCGTAAATCGGTCTGGGGGAAGGGGTGTCTCGACCTGTTCAGGATTTGTGCAACAGCGCCC
>NZ_JAGSPN010000513.1 GCF_018139685.1 Cognatundibacterium luofuense | reverse complement strand
GGGTGTATACTAGCGCCTCGATTTTTTCTCACATGTGGACTCACTATGCGCCAATACCTCGACTTCATGCGTCATGTACGTGACCATGGAACCACAAAGACAGACCGGACCGGAACCGGCACTGTTTCGGTGTTTGGCTATCAGATGCGGTTTGACCTGAATCAGGGCTTTCCGCTCGTTACCACCAAAAAACTACACCTGAAATCCATCGTGCATGAACTGATCTGGTTCCTGCAAGGATCTACTAATATCCGCTATCTCAAAGAGAATGGCGTCTCGATCTGGGATGAATGGGCCGATGAA
>NZ_JAGSPN010000512.1 GCF_018139685.1 Cognatundibacterium luofuense | reverse complement strand
GCTGACCATTTCTTTCGAGTTTGTAGCTGGACGCACCGTCCACGGCGGTCCATTCCAGGCTGATCTGGGTGGTTTCAATTTTTGTGGCACGTGGGACTGCAGGTGTTGCGACAGTCACTCCTTTAGCCTTGGTCTTACCTGTTAATTCAGAAGGTTTAGAGCAGCCAGTGCTGGCGCAGGCATGCAGGCGATATGCATAGTCGGTGCCGGGTACCAGATTGGAATCCTGATAGCTATTGCTGTTAGGACGTGAAACTAATTGGAACGCTGCCGGGTCTTGCGGGTTAATGTTATTGCGCCATAC
>NZ_JAGSPN010000511.1 GCF_018139685.1 Cognatundibacterium luofuense | reverse complement strand
CCGACGAGTGCGAGCAAGGGAGACAGACATCGGGTGCTAACGTCCGGTGTCAAGAGGGAAACAACCCAGACCGCCAGCTAAGGTCCCAAAGTACAGCTAAGTGGAAAACGAAGTGGGAAGGCTAAAACAGTCAGGAGGTTGGCTTAGAAGCAGCCACCCTTTAAAGAAAGCGTAATAGCTCACTGATCGAGTCGTCCTGCGCGGAAGATGTAACGGGGCTAAGCTGTACACCGAAGCTGCGGATATGCGTAAGCATATGGTAGGAGAGCGTTCTGTAAGCCTGCGAAGGTGTCTTGTAAAGGTT
>NZ_JAGSPN010000510.1 GCF_018139685.1 Cognatundibacterium luofuense | reverse complement strand
AACGTCCGCGGGTGTGCCGGAAGATTTCAGCAAACATACCCTGGTGCTCGACTACAACAACAGCCAGCAACTGGAAGAAGTGTTTGCTTCCATTGGTGATCAAATCGCCTGCGTGATCGTAGAACCGGTCGCCGGCAATATGAATCTGATCCCGGCCAACAAAGAATTCCTGCAAACGATGCGTAGCCTGTGTACTCAACATGGCAGCATCCTGATTTTTGACGAAGTGATGTGTGGCTTCCGCGTTGGTCTGCAAGGTGCTCAGGCTTTGTACGGCATTGCGGCTGACCTGATCTGTATGGGT
>NZ_JAGSPN010000509.1 GCF_018139685.1 Cognatundibacterium luofuense | reverse complement strand
CTGCGCCAGTTGGGCTGCAGCCTGAGTACTGCTGACTTTCGCATCGGTATTGTCGAGTGCAATCAGGGTTTTGCCAGCGTCCACCAGATCGGTGTCATCAGCATGGATGGCAACCACGGTACCTGCGACTTGTGACGTCAGCTGTACCAGATTGCCCGCCGCATAGGCGTCTTCGGTGTGTTCGAAGTTCTTCAGCACAGTCAGCCAGTAATAGCCGTAAGCCATAGCGGCGATGAGCAGAATGATACTGATGATGATCAGGCGGGGTTTGCGTTTGGTCGGCACGGCGACTGGAGCAATAGCC
>NZ_JAGSPN010000508.1 GCF_018139685.1 Cognatundibacterium luofuense | reverse complement strand
GTCGGTATGAGCCAGCAAGAATTTAGCGCCAGTCCGATAAGGGAAACTACGGATTGAGGTCATTTTTACAAATGATCATGTGACAGAGAAACCACAGCAGGGTATATTGCGCACGCAATTGCCAAATAAGCTCGTTGCTAAACAGCCATAATACAGATTCCGCCTTACCAGAGTTTCACATGAATATACTTCCCTTCGGATTACCAGTCGGACAGAAGCTACTCCGCTACAATCTGATTTACACCCTCATCGCAGCGCTGACCACCTTACTTTGTACAAGTCTGGTCTCTACTGCTCTGATGCAG
>NZ_JAGSPN010000507.1 GCF_018139685.1 Cognatundibacterium luofuense | reverse complement strand
GGCGCTGGCAGCATCAGTCACATGTTCAGGCCGGATGCCGAGTACGATCTCGCCATTGACCGGGGACAAACGCTGGATCGCGGCTGCCTGTGTGGCCGGTATCGGTAACAGCGTGGAGCGCCCCTGATGTTCAAGCACAAAATGCAGTTGCTGCTGTTCCTGCTGCACTTTGCCACGGATGAAATTCATCGACGGTGAACCGATAAAGCCTGCGACAAACATATTCGCAGGGCGGTCGTAAATATCCTGCGGGCTGCCAAACTGCTGCACCACGCCATCGCGCATCACCGCGATTTTGTCACCCA
>NZ_JAGSPN010000506.1 GCF_018139685.1 Cognatundibacterium luofuense | reverse complement strand
ATTCTGTTGGCGCTGTCGGGCTCAGCCTGTATGCTGCGTAATTGCTGATCGATTTGCTGCCACACCGGGGCCGGCATCCAGCGCCGGTACAAGGTGTCTGCGCTAAACCATTCAAAGCAGCCAAAGTCCTGATCATCGTGCATGATTTCTCTGGCGAGGTATAAGTCGCATTCCTGCATCCACGCGCGGCTCATCTGTTCTTTGAAATTGACAGTGCGCCATTCGACTTCGAGTCCTGCGGCCTGCAGTCTGCCTTGTATCAATGCACCTAGGTGCAAAATTTCATTCGATTGTCCAGTCACAAA
>NZ_JAGSPN010000505.1 GCF_018139685.1 Cognatundibacterium luofuense | reverse complement strand
AGTCGCCTGCGTCACATTGACATGACCGGACACATGATGCTGGCCCGGTACCACGACCAGTGCGTAAGTGACCAGCGGAGCGCCGACTAACTGGGTATTGCCAATTGTGCCTTTCACCAGGTAAGCGCCGATGATAGGGGATGTTGCTGTAGTCATCATAACCTCATAATCGTCATAGAATTTCCTACTCGTCAGGCTTTTCGGAATATCGCCCCGGGGTGTTGTTAAGGTTCCCGGCTACCGTACATCATCCAACTGCGAGGCAGCCAGATACCTAGTACTGATTGCAAATGCTGTGCCAGTAC
>NZ_JAGSPN010000504.1 GCF_018139685.1 Cognatundibacterium luofuense | reverse complement strand
AATATCAGCGCCCTGAACACGGGCACCACGACTATTACTGCAGGCTTACCGGCTGATTTGTACACTGCCACTAGCGCCAGCTATACCCTGACAGTGACACCTGTGGTGGCCAAAACTAGGCTCGCCACCATGGAGCTGGCACAGGTGCTGGCACAGCGTCCGGGCAGCAAATACCAGACTCTGATACCGAATCGCGACTTGCTGGTACGTGCTTATCTGTATGCACGCAGTGCGGATGCGGTCACACCGGCCACTAACGTAAAAATCGGTGGAGAGCAATTCGCAATGACTTGTCCGGCGAAATT
>NZ_JAGSPN010000503.1 GCF_018139685.1 Cognatundibacterium luofuense | reverse complement strand
CCGAAGAATCCGGTGGAGCCAGTGGTGGTCAACATCGACGTCGACTTTGACGGCACGGTATTGTGGAATGGCGTGGCATTGGCGAACCGTAACGAACTCGAAGCCAAGCTGACTGAAGTGGCGACCCAGGCAGACCAGCCTGAGGTGCATCTGCGTCCTAACGCGGTGGTGCCATACAAATCGGTGGCCGCGGTGATGGCCTCAGCCCAACGTCTGGGCGTGACCAAGATCGGTATGGTCGGGAATGAGCAGTTTATGAAGTAAGCTTGCTTGTACTGCAGAATTCATGCAAGTTAAGCACTTCA
>NZ_JAGSPN010000502.1 GCF_018139685.1 Cognatundibacterium luofuense | reverse complement strand
ATCCGGTGAAGTCATCTTGAAGTTAAGAGCGTAAGCGCAGATGATCGTGTCCACTTAATAAGTGGACACTTGTACATGATGGACGATGGAAACAATACACCAAGACGGCGTCGGCGGCACAGTGCCGAATTCAAGGCTCAGGTCATTCAAGCCTGCAAACAACCGGGAGTTTCCATTGCCGCCACGGCTTTGCGTTACCAGTTGAACGCCAATCAGGTCCGTATCTGGATCAAGGCGCATGCGCAATTGGCGATACCGTCGACGCAAATTACACCAGTCAACTCTGTTCCTGAATTCATTCCCATT
>NZ_JAGSPN010000501.1 GCF_018139685.1 Cognatundibacterium luofuense | reverse complement strand
ATCCTGACCCTGGACGGCTCGCTGGATACCGCGGTAGTCGGTCAGTCAGTCACTATCCTGCTCAATGAATATCTGGATATTTCACGCGGCGATATGCTGGTGGATGCACAACGTCCAGCCACCCTGCAGAAAACAGTCAAGGCTGATTTGTGCTGGTTATCAGAAGATGCGCTGGATGTGCGCCGCAAATACTGGCTCAAACATACGACCCGCCAGGTTGCTGCGCGGGTAACAGCCATCGATACCATCCTTGATATCAATACCCAGCAACGTCGTCCGGCTGATAGCCTGAAACTGAATGATATC
>NZ_JAGSPN010000500.1 GCF_018139685.1 Cognatundibacterium luofuense | reverse complement strand
ACAGCGTCAAAGAAGAAAAACCGCAGGCGGTGGAAGATGCAATTCGCACCATGGATGATTTGATCTGGAGTGTGAAGCCTAAGATTACCCTGCAGGACAGACAAGAGTTACTCAACCGTTTACCAGCGATTTTGGCACGTCTGAATAAATGGCTCAGTCTGATCAAATGGGAAGATGCTGACCGCGTACGCTTTTTCGCAGAGTTGGCCGAATGCCATGCCTCGATTGTGCGGGCACCGTTGGAACTGTCGCCGGATAAGCAATTTGAAATTGCGGTCGAGGCGGCACAGCATGCGGCAGAGCGCA
>NZ_JAGSPN010000499.1 GCF_018139685.1 Cognatundibacterium luofuense | reverse complement strand
AGCGCATCCAAAGTCGAAGACGAAGCAGAAGCCTGGAACCACGCCGTGATGCTGGGTGACACCCTCAAAAAAGATGAAATGCTGGAACACAGTGCAGAAACCCTGATGCACCGCCTGTTCTGGGAGCAGACTCTGCGCGTATTTGAACCGCTGCATCCGGAATTCCATTGCAGCTGCACCCGTGAAAAAGTCGGCGATATGCTGAAAATGTTGGGCGCTGCCGAGATTGAAAGCGCTATTGCGGAAGCAGGACGCATCGACATCAACTGCGACTTCTGTGGCCAGCATTATGGTTTTGACCCGGTC
>NZ_JAGSPN010000498.1 GCF_018139685.1 Cognatundibacterium luofuense | reverse complement strand
ATGAAGGAATGGGCGGACTTCTATGAAACCCTGTTTAACTTCCGTGAAATCCGTTACTTCGATATCGCTGGCAAGCATACTGGTCTGAAGTCTAAAGCCATGACTTCTCCTTGCGGCAAAATCCGCATCCCTATCAATGAATCATCCGATGACAAATCCCAGATCGCAGAATATCTGGACCTGTATCACGGCGAAGGCGTGCAGCATATCGCGATGGGCACCGACAATGTCTACAAAACCGTGGCCGATATGAAAGCAGCCGGTGTCTCTTTCCAGGATACGATAGAAACGTATTATGATCTGGTC
>NZ_JAGSPN010000497.1 GCF_018139685.1 Cognatundibacterium luofuense | reverse complement strand
CGCCCTCAGGCAAAATCGGCAGAATACGCGAATGGCAAAGGGAATAAGCCTGCTCAGCGCGACCATGGCGGCGCCATACTGCCACAGTGCCCAGTAAAGAGAATGCCAAGCCTTCACTATCACCGATCAGCTCAAACATAGTTGCAGTGCGTTCAAACTCCGGTTCTGCCAGGTGCAACTTACCATCGAAAAAATCTGCAAACGCGTACAGGATTTCCGCCAGCCCCCCCAGCACAGGGCGACGCTTTTCACGCGCTTCGGTGCGTAAGCTCTTGGCAATCAAGCGGCCCATTTCAGGCGAATCACG
>NZ_JAGSPN010000496.1 GCF_018139685.1 Cognatundibacterium luofuense | reverse complement strand
GCATATTTTGAAAGCCTGCGGCATTCCGGTGTTATATCCGTCTACCGTACAGGAATACCTGGACTACGGCCTGCATGGTATCGCTTTGTCGCGTTATACAGGATTGTGGGTCTCGATGAAATGCGTGACCGATATCGTCGAATCCGGCGCTGTGGTGGAAATCAATCCTGACCGCGTACAACCCGTTATTCCTGACAATTTTGTATTGCCTGCGGACGGTGTGAATATCCGTACCCCGGACCCTGTGCTGGCGCAGGAAGTCCGCATGAATAATTACAAATGGTATGCCGCGCTGGCCTATGCGCGC
>NZ_JAGSPN010000495.1 GCF_018139685.1 Cognatundibacterium luofuense | reverse complement strand
ATGCCGGTGTATCCCCAGACCAGATCCAGTGCCATGGCGGCCAGCGCATAACACATGAATTTGGCGATGATCGCAATCGCGTAGCTGGACACATGCAAGGTATGGCCGGCCGGAAAAGCCAGGTTCAGTAATGGTAAGCTCGCTGCAAGTACCGCAATGACCAGGATGCCAGCCCATGCGGGACGGGAAAATAATTGAGACCTCATTCCACGCTCCTGCCTTTGAGTGCGAACAGACCCTGCGGCCTGCGCTGAATAAAGATAATGATGAAGATCAGGATCACGATTTTTGCCATGACTGCACACGC
>NZ_JAGSPN010000494.1 GCF_018139685.1 Cognatundibacterium luofuense | reverse complement strand
ACGCCTGCTCACGGTTCAGGCCGAACTCACGGACAATCTGATTAAACTGATGCACGTCGCTCATTTCTTTCCAGGCTAGCTGGAACTCCTTCACATCCACCTCCTGATCCGGCTTCGCTGTCAGCGTTGGCCGCGTGCGTTGAATGTGCAACGCAAGCTGTTGTTGCGGATGACGGAAGTCTTGTACCAATTTGTCATAAACCGCGATACTGGCTTCATTTCTGAGGTAGAGCTTATGCACAGACTGGCCATAGGCATCAAAAAATTGCAGGCTGCGGCTAATATTGCCGTCGCGACCTGGCTGCGCC
>NZ_JAGSPN010000035.1 GCF_018139685.1 Cognatundibacterium luofuense | reverse complement strand
GTCATCAAGCTCCTCTTTCAGTTGTACGGACACGAACTCATCATGTCATCAAGCTCCTCTTTCAGCTCTGCCACACGGAGCGCCAGTTCTTCTTTCGTCCCCGTCAGGCTGACATCACGGTTCAGTTGTTCACCCAGCGAGCGGAGACGGGCAATCAGTTCATCTTTCGTCATGGACTCCTCCACAGAGAAACAATGGCCCCGAAGGGCCATGATTACGCCAGTTGTACGGACACGAACTCATCAGTTTTGCTGATACGGCTGAGGTTTTCAACGGCCTGCTCAAGACCTTTTATGGCCATACATCCCCCTTTCAGCGGCGACGGTTAACGGCAGGCGGTACGCCCCGTCCAAGCCAGAGATGACAACTTCCGCCATCATCCGGCGAAACCCGATCTACCCAGAAATTTTCCTCACCGATGGTCAGCGTGTCTCCACGCCGCAGCTGCCGCACCTCATCAGTCCGGACAAACAGGGACGGGCTGGAGCCTTCAACGCGCACGCCCTGTCCGGCATAGCTGATATTTTCAGGGTCATCAAAAACACCACGTATCACCGCACCTGACTGCTCACCGGATGTAATGGTGGCTGACGTTCCCATGTACCCGCGTATCGTTTCATCGGCGCGGGCAATGGCAGCATCGAACAGGTTATCGAAATCAGCCACAGCGCCTCCCGTTATTGCATTCTGGCCAGGCCGCGCTCTGTCATTTCGGCTGCCACACCGGCAGAGACACGAAACGCCGTTCCCGGCAGCACAAATGCCACAGGTTCATCCCGCGTGGCGTGAAGTGCATCAGTATGCAGCTTCACCAGTGCCACGACCGTGACCAGTTCAGACGTATCCAGAATCACGGTATCCGGCTGCGCTGATCCCACCTCATTTTCATGTCCGGTCAGCACATTTTCCCGGCTGAGAGGGGTGTCCTGACCGGCAGTTTCATCCGTGTCATCAAGCTCCTCTTTCAGCTCTGCCACACGGAGCGCCAGTTCTTCTTTCGTCCCCGTCAGGCTGACATCACGGTTCAGTTGTTCACCCAGCGAGCG
>NZ_JAGSPN010000493.1 GCF_018139685.1 Cognatundibacterium luofuense | reverse complement strand
CGTGGTTTCACGTTGATTGGTCATGCCGATTGCAGCAATCGAAGCACCCGTTAAACCAGCACGTGCGACCGCTTCTGCAGCAACACCGGCCTGGGTTGACCAGATTTCCTGAGGATCATGTTCTACCCAGCCTGGTTGCGGATAAATTTGTTGGAACTCTTTTTGCGCGACCGCTACCACGCTACCGGTACGGTCAAACAAGACAGCGCGCGAGCTGGTCGTTCCTTGATCTAAAGCCAGAATATATTTTCCATCCATGTGGCTGTTCTCCATCTTGTCCAGGATTTTTTAATGCATCAATACTGAAG
>NZ_JAGSPN010000492.1 GCF_018139685.1 Cognatundibacterium luofuense | reverse complement strand
CCAAATATTGCAAATACTTTGTCAGGTTGTTCGCTAACGTGGTCAAATCCTGGAGTATCACCACACTTACCGATTTTCAAACCATATTGACGGGCACGCAAACAGCATTCGTAGTCAACTCCATCAACAAAGTAGGTTTGATTATGCCATCCGATCAATTTTAAATTTTCTAAAAAAAACATGCTCCCACTACTTATGGCAACGAGAACATCCTCAACAAAAACAGGTGATACAAGTTTATTACTTTCAGCCTTAAATGCGATGCCCACATAATCGGAGCTTAATCTCTCACGATTGCTTTCAATGAA
>NZ_JAGSPN010000491.1 GCF_018139685.1 Cognatundibacterium luofuense | reverse complement strand
AAGCACGGCTATGTGACGGTGGCGGTTGATCCTCGTGGTCATTCCAACTATGGCCGCAAATTCAGTGATGCGAACTGGGAACAGGCAGGTAAGCCACAAACGGAAGATCTGGAAGATCTGGCCAAATACATGCAGCAAAATCTGGGCGTCAATGGCCAGCGTATCGGCCTGACGGGCTGGAGCTTTGGTGGCTTCCAGACGCAATACACGCTGTACACCAGTCCGGATACGTTCGCAGCTGGCATCGCTGGTGCTGGTCCGACGGAGTGGGAAAACTATAACAGCTGGTATAGCGGCCGCACCATCGG
>NZ_JAGSPN010000490.1 GCF_018139685.1 Cognatundibacterium luofuense | reverse complement strand
CGCGCCATCGATATACACCGGCATGCGCGTGACTTCGTTCAAATCCAGCACCGTCATGCCGTGCGCGCGCAAGCGCTCTGCGGTAGCTTCAGATGATGCAACCGCAGCTTTGATTTTGTCTTTCATTTTTGCGAGTTCATCAATGAAGAAGTTCGCGGTGGAACCAGTTCCCACACCAACAATTTCACCTTCAACCACATAAGCGATAGCGGCTTGAGCGACCGCCAGTTTCAATTCGTCCTGAGTCATGTTGCAGCTCCGTAGATGTGCAGACCCTTGATCTGCAGATTAAAAAATTGGCGGCATTG
>NZ_JAGSPN010000489.1 GCF_018139685.1 Cognatundibacterium luofuense | reverse complement strand
CTGGCGAAGGTTATGCAGGCCTGTCTGACTTCGCGTTGTACTACATCGGCGGTATCATCAAGCACGCAAAAGCGCTCAACGCGATTACCAACCCAGGTACTAACTCCTACAAACGCCTGGTGCCAGGCTTTGAAGCGCCGGTAAAACTGGCTTACTCTGCGCGTAACCGTTCTGCATCTATCCGTATTCCTTATGTCGCAAATCCAAAAGGCCGTCGCGTAGAAGCGCGCTTCCCGGATCCGCTGGCAAATCCATACCTGTGCTTCTCCGCACTGATGATGGCAGGTCTGGACGGTGTTCAGAATAAG
>NZ_JAGSPN010000488.1 GCF_018139685.1 Cognatundibacterium luofuense | reverse complement strand
GTTTGCAGCATGGCGATAAAATCATCGTCAGACGCTCGGCGCATAACGTGACCTTCCTGCATCCTCAGGACTGGAACTACTATCATACCTTGCGTGAAAAACTGCACTGGAACGAATACCCGACGGTATCCGGTGCACTCAACTGAAGCTGCGGTCTGCTCACGGCATTCATACGGTAACAAGACTCACCTATAATGGCGATCATTACAGCAATGTGCGCACCGATTGAGGCACGTATTCAGTGCTGCGAGCGATCTCAGCGCGACCTGATGCTGCTGTATTTCAAACGCGATTTCAGACCCAATTTCA
>NZ_JAGSPN010000487.1 GCF_018139685.1 Cognatundibacterium luofuense | reverse complement strand
AAGATCAGGGCTTACGAGCGGCGCAGGTGGATGCCAGCGATGATTTCAATCGCAAGATGGTCGGGCTGTATGATTTATATGATGCGCAATGTCAGCGTGAAGGCGTGGTCGATTTTGCCGAACTGCTGTTGCGCACTTACGAATTGCTGAGTCGCAATCAGCCACTGCGTGAGCATTATCAGGAGCGCTTCCGTCATATACTGGTCGACGAGTTTCAGGATACCAATGACCTGCAATATAAATGGCTGAAACTGATGGCCGGCGCCGGTAACCGGCGTCCAAATGCGGTATTTGCCGTTGGTGATGATG
>NZ_JAGSPN010000486.1 GCF_018139685.1 Cognatundibacterium luofuense | reverse complement strand
AATCCGCATCATGCTGCGCACATACAAAATCTCAATTTATGAAAAAAAATGCTGGTTTTTCCTTGCTTGAATTAATGGCCGTGGTCGCCATCATCGCCATTCTGGGTGCGATGGCACTACCGTCGTATTTGTACAAAGTAGTTCGTGAGCAAGTAGACAGTTCTGTCCCGCTGGCAGATATCGCCAAAAAGCCCAGCGAGCTGGCCTGGCTCAGCGAAAAGGATTTTCCGGCAGACAATGCAGCGGCAGGATTACCGGCCGCCGATAAGATCGTGAATAATTTCATCAGCAGCGTCACGGTGGAAAATG
>NZ_JAGSPN010000485.1 GCF_018139685.1 Cognatundibacterium luofuense | reverse complement strand
ATATGATGCCAAGCGCATGGCTGCACGTCATCTCGATCACTCTTTGTACATCGCTTTTGCGCCCGCAGATAAACCTAAAATTGCGATCGCAATCATTGTAGAAAACGGTGGTTTCGGTGTGGAAGCGGCAGCGCCTATCGTGCGCAAGGCACTCGATTATTACCTGCTCGGCAAACGACCACAGGATAAAGAGCGTAAAGATCCCCAGCCTTTGCCCAAGCCGCAAAGCGACATGGCTTTGTACCGATCTGATACCGAAGTCAAGGCGCCTGCAGAGCCTGAGCCGGGGCCAAAGCCCGGTGGTGAAAC
>NZ_JAGSPN010000484.1 GCF_018139685.1 Cognatundibacterium luofuense | reverse complement strand
ATAGGCGGCACCCTCGTAAATCTGATAAAACGGATTTGGGCACATGATGAGTGGCTTGCCATCTTTGCATGCAGCCGGGTTGACGACGGTCTGCGCGAGCGCAAATAAGGCTTCGCGCGATCCGTTGACCGGCAAAATCTCAGTGGCAAAGTCAGGCGCCGGGATGTCATAACGTCGCGCGATCCAGTTGGCGATGCTGCGACGTAAGGCTTCCGATCCGGCGGTTAAGGGGTAACTGGCCAGACCCGCCAAGTTATTGCGCAGAGCATCTTCAATCAGTGCCGGTGTGGGATGCTTGGGCTCGCCGAT
>NZ_JAGSPN010000483.1 GCF_018139685.1 Cognatundibacterium luofuense | reverse complement strand
GGCCGATGCCGATGCTGCCGTACATCCCGATCGCTATGATTTGTCCAGTCTGCGTTTGCTGGGCTCGGTGGGTGAGCCTATCAATCCGGAAGCCTGGATGTGGTATTACAAAAATATAGGACGCAATGTTTGTCCTATCGTCGACACCTTCTGGCAAACCGAAACCGGTGGTCACATGATGACCCCGTTGCCGGGCGCAACGCCATTGGTACCCGGCTCTTGTACACTGCCTTTACCCGGCATTATGGCCGCCATCGTAGACGAGACCGGTAATGAATTGCCCAACGGGCAGGGTGGCATTCTGGTCGTT
>NZ_JAGSPN010000482.1 GCF_018139685.1 Cognatundibacterium luofuense | reverse complement strand
ATCAATTTTTTGCTATAAAAACAGGGCAACAGGCTGAACCATTAGTCGTCGATCTTAAAGACCTTTTTCAAGTTATCTATAATGTAAAGAAAAAGGAAGAAGAAAAGAAAAAGGTTGAAGAAGCCAACAAAGCGGAAGAGAATGGGAGTGAGGCCCTAATGACCCTTGATGATCAAGCTAACAAACTGAAGCTGGGTGTTGACCAGATGGATTTGTTTGGGGACATGTCTACACCTCCTGACCTAAATAATCCAACATCTTCAGCAAACGACCTGCTTGCTTCAGATATCTTTGCCTCAGAACCTCCAGG
>NZ_JAGSPN010000481.1 GCF_018139685.1 Cognatundibacterium luofuense | reverse complement strand
ATATGCAAATGGGTTCAGATCGTCGCACAGCTGCCTTACAGGGCACTGCAGAAATTGGTCTGGCCGTGGCGGCGACTACTTTCTCTATCATTGCGGTGTTTATACCGGTCGCCTTCATGCCGGGTATGCCTGGTGAATGGTTCCGTCCGTTCGCACTGACGGTGACCTGCTCGGTGCTGGTCAGTCTGGGGATTTCCTTTACGCTGGATCCGATGTTGTCCGCTTACTGGGGTGATCCGGCCGATCATCATACCGCGCCCAAAAAAGGCTTGAGCAAGCTGCTGGCTCGCTTCAATGACTGGTTTGATCG
>NZ_JAGSPN010000480.1 GCF_018139685.1 Cognatundibacterium luofuense | reverse complement strand
GGAAAAGCGCATGAAATATACGTTTTGCAACGCAACATGACGTATGAAGGCGCTTGTCGGGCACAACACACTTGCTGAAGGCTGTATTGCTGTATGTGCAAAGCAGCCAGCGCCCCGTTACGGTGCGGTGCGGCGCTGGCTATCGACATCACTTAAGCAGCCTGACGCTGGCTGCGGCTATAGCTGTGAACCGTCTCGACCAGAACGCTGACCGCTTCCGGTGGTGTGAACTGGGAAATACCATGCCCCAGATTGAACACATGCCCCTGACCTGGGGTTGGCTTGCCATAGGCATCCAGTGTGGCAATAA
>NZ_JAGSPN010000479.1 GCF_018139685.1 Cognatundibacterium luofuense | reverse complement strand
AGCGTCGCCAGCTTCAGCAGGCTGTCGATATCCAATACAAAGGGCTTTTTGACTTCGCCCTCTATGCTGACTGTCCAGGGGCGCGTCTTCAGGCCGCCCGCCATCATCGCAGGCTCAGATTTATCGGTACCGAATTCGTAAAAATTATTGTAGGTGGTCGCATCTTTCTGCGAGGTCTTTTTATCCAGTATCGCATAAGCCGGATTCGGGCTGGCAACCAGCTTCTGCGCGGACGCTGTTTGTCCATGCGCTTCACGGTTCGCCATTTCCCACAAAGCGCTGCCAGCGACCGAACCCAGTGCGAGCCGGCG
>NZ_JAGSPN010000478.1 GCF_018139685.1 Cognatundibacterium luofuense | reverse complement strand
CAAGGAGCTACACATCCTGACACGTGACGGTAAGCTGAATCAGGACAGCCGTCGCAAGTTAAAACAGGTGTATCACCTGTATCAATTCATCGAACCGCTGCTGCAGCAATTGCAAGAGGAGCGCAGTGATATCAGCCTGGTCGATCATGGTGCGGGCAAGTCCTATCTTGGCTTTATTCTGTACGACTTATTTTTTAAAGCCGGTCAGGCCCAAAGCAAGGCGCATATCTATGGCATAGAAACCCGCGACGAGCTGGTGAAGCGCTCGACCGAACTCGCGCAGCGGCTGGACTTTCCTGGCATGTCATTTC
>NZ_JAGSPN010000477.1 GCF_018139685.1 Cognatundibacterium luofuense | reverse complement strand
GAATGGATCATCGTTGATGACGGCTCCAAAGACGATACGGCTGCAATTGTGAATGAATACGCGCAAAAATATCCGTTTATCCGCCTCGTACAAAGGCCTGACCGTGGCTTTCGCAAGGTGGGCGGGGGCGTAGTCGCTGCGTTTAAATTCGGCATTACCCAAATCCAGCATCAGGACTACCAATACATCGCTAAACTCGATGGTGACATGTCCTTTGGTCCCCGTTACCTGGAAAAAATGTTTGCCGAGTTTGAGCACGATCCTCAACTGGCAGCGGTATCTGGCAAAGTGTTCCGTACTGAGCAAAATCA
>NZ_JAGSPN010000476.1 GCF_018139685.1 Cognatundibacterium luofuense | reverse complement strand
AGCTGCAAAAGCGCTGGTGATTTCAGGCAGCCTGAGTGCACAATGTCAGGACTTGTATCAATCGTTGTATTTGAGTTGAACTTAGCTGAACAGAGTTGAGGGCCTGAAGGCTTAAACTGCTGCACGGGGTTTAGCCAGCCCTCACTCTGTTCATTGTGTATTTTTTGCGGAAACCTTTATGCGTCACTGGACTTTGCACGATTATCTCACCATGCCCTGGAAGAATGGCGGCGGCTCCACGACCGAGCTTGCGGTATTTCCCGAGCAGGCAGGGCTCGATCAGTTTATCTGGCGTCTGAGCACAGCCAGCG
>NZ_JAGSPN010000475.1 GCF_018139685.1 Cognatundibacterium luofuense | reverse complement strand
AAGGTCGCCCAGCCCTCATTCATGACCTGGGTCTGACGTTGGGGATAAAAATACTGCGAAATTTTACGGATGATGCGCACAATTTCACGCTGCCATGGCTCCAGCAAAGGCGCATATTTCTCGATGAAATACAGCAAATTTTCCTGCGGCTCACGCGGAAAGCGCTGCTGCCCCTGCTGATTCTCTTGCACCTCAGGACGGCGCGGTAAGGTGCGCCATAAATCATTGATTTGCGATTGCAGGTAAGCTTCGCGTTCAGTCTGACGCTCTCTTTCCTCGATCAGGGAAATCCGGGCCGGACGTTTATAGCG
>NZ_JAGSPN010000474.1 GCF_018139685.1 Cognatundibacterium luofuense | reverse complement strand
AGAACGGACACGCCAGGATTTTATTGGCGCAAGGCTTCATACAGCCAGGCCCTTGCTTTTAGCCAGTCGCGTTGGACGGTACGTCTGGCAACACCCAGAAATTCAGCCGCCTCTTCTTCAGTGAGACCAGCGAAATAGCGCAATTCAACCAGCTGAGCCAGCCGTGGCGCCAGCTGTTCCAGCTCAGACAGCGCATCGTTGACACGCAGCAGTTCGGAAGTGTCGGGATGGCTGATGAGTAGCTCTTCATCCAGCGAAATATGATCCACGTCACCACCATTCCGCTGCGCCTGACGCTTACGTACATAGTC
>NZ_JAGSPN010000473.1 GCF_018139685.1 Cognatundibacterium luofuense | reverse complement strand
GTATCGCTGCCGGCAGGGGTGCAGGCAAGTATCGCGCCGTTAACGACGGCAGTCGGTGAAATCTACCGCTACATTATCGAAGCACCGGCCGGTATGTCTGAAAATGATATCCGTGCTTTACAGGATTGGGTGATACGTCCTGAGTTGCGCATCGTGAGCGGTGTCGCCGACGTGGTGAGTTTTGGCGGCACAATTAAAGAGTATCAGGTGCAGGTCGATCCAAATCTGCTCAAGCGCTATGCAGTGACACTGGATCAGGTGAATCAGGCACTCGCTAATAATAATTCGAATGTCGGCGGCGGTACTATTAA
>NZ_JAGSPN010000472.1 GCF_018139685.1 Cognatundibacterium luofuense | reverse complement strand
GATAGGACGCTCACCGGTACGGATCACACGTTTAGGCCGTATGGTGGCATAAAACTCATTTTCAATTTGCAGCACATTGGTGTTGATCTGTACCCATTCCCCATCTTGACGGGTGCCTAGCGCGGCATACGGCGCATAGGGCTTGCGCACTGCCATCGACAGGCTGCGCATGTAATCGATCAGGTTGTTATACGGTGGTACCAGACCATCCTGGGCATTATTTTGATAGCCCAGATCGCTCATACGCAGGCTGGTCGCATACGGCAGATACAGCGTGTCTTCCGACAAGCTTTCCAGCTGATGGGCGCGGC
>NZ_JAGSPN010000471.1 GCF_018139685.1 Cognatundibacterium luofuense | reverse complement strand
ACATATCAATGGACGTGCGTTGGATCAGGATGGCTGGGACAGGCTGCAACGCGGGCCTTTACCGCTGTACGCCGCGTACCGCAATGCCGCGCAACTGGCACAGCAAAGCCCGACCCGGCAGCAATTGTTTTTGTATGCGAGCTGGCAGGACGCACTTATTTCACACCTCGACCTCAGCGCCATGCTGAACCGCGACCGGCAAGACGCCAGCAAACGCCTGTGGCTGGAAGCCCGTTATCACCAGGGCAAACTGGACGTCGCCCTGCAATGGCAAAAAAACAGTGGCAGCGCCTTGAGTCAATATGGCGCGAT
>NZ_JAGSPN010000470.1 GCF_018139685.1 Cognatundibacterium luofuense | reverse complement strand
CTTTCCTATGATAGCCGCAATGAAGTGCTGACCGGTACCAACAGCGTCAGCGGCGAACATGACACAGCGAAGCCCCGGACTCAACTTATCCTGCGCAGCAAATCAGCGTCAGGTACAACGCAGGCCCAATAAGATGCTGGCTACAGATAATACTTTGCAAGTCAAAGGACTGCAAAAGAGCTATGGCGCACGCCAGGTAGTCAGAGATGTATCGCTGATGGTTAAAAGTGGCGAAGTGGTAGGCTTACTCGGACCAAACGGTGCAGGTAAGACGACTTCGTTTTATATGATAGTCGGGCTGGTACCCTCTGA
>NZ_JAGSPN010000469.1 GCF_018139685.1 Cognatundibacterium luofuense | reverse complement strand
ATAGCCGCGTTCAGCCGCAGGCATCAAGTAAGAAAATGTAAGTTAACCGCGTCAACCATGACAAGGTGTGAATGTCATGCCTGAGCGCACGGCAACAACACCACATGCTTAGCGCAGTGGCAGATAAATATCGGTCAGTAAATCCGCTGGCGCCGTGCAGCGCGGGTTGTTCAGGTAGTCTTCAAATGGTGGCGCATCGGCGGCTTCCAGTCCCGATGCGGGCAACCACCGGCCACAGAACCATTGGTAGACCGCTTGCATGGCCGAGTACGGCCCCTGATAACGCAATACGGCATATTTACCGGCTGCCAG
>NZ_JAGSPN010000468.1 GCF_018139685.1 Cognatundibacterium luofuense | reverse complement strand
CTGTCCTTCTCTGATCCTTGCTTGCCCGGCGGCGGAAATTGGCGAAAGCGTCAGCGCTGCTGGACTGACACGGAGCGAATGACATAAAAACTGATAAATTACTAACTAAATCCGGTTTAGGACTGTGCTGACTGCGCACTGGTCGTACAGCAAGAGCAGGTCATCTCAGTCCCAGGCTTGATCCCTGATCAGACATCAAGCCCTGAGACTTTTCGCCCGATACGATTGCATGATTGCAAACAGCCTGTCGCTAACCGCTCAGGCCGGTAGGGCTGATCCGTATATTCCCGGCAGACACCATTTAACACAAGCA
>NZ_JAGSPN010000467.1 GCF_018139685.1 Cognatundibacterium luofuense | reverse complement strand
AGGCACGTCAATTCTGCCGGGACAATCAAATCTCATTTTTCCTGTTTTATCTGCATCGCTGTCTGGCAGCCATCAACCAGATACCTGAACTGCGCTATCGCGTGCAACAGGATCAGGTGGTGCTGTATCAGCAAATCCACGCCAATGCCACCATAGGCCGCGCGGATCACAGCTTTGGCTTCTGCCCTATCGACTATCAGCCTGCATTCGGTGCTTTTTGTGAACAGGCTGAGCTCAGCATGGCGCGCGTCAAAAGCAGCGAGGGATTGTGCTTTACGCAGACATGCCATCGCGATGATGTGATACATTTATC
>NZ_JAGSPN010000466.1 GCF_018139685.1 Cognatundibacterium luofuense | reverse complement strand
AGATGGAAAAATCATCGCTGCCAGCAGCGATACGCTGGCGCATGGTATGCAGGATCGGGTACAGCAGTTAATGAATACCGCCAGCAATAAAGGGGGGGCAGCGAACATCGTGAGTCTGAATGGCCGCCCTTATCAGTTGGTGATGGTGCCGATACTGGCACCGGTGGCAATCAGCTGGGTCGCGCTGGCGGTGCCGGTCGATCAGGTGCTGGTCAAAGAAATGCATGAACTGTCGCCACTCGAGGTCAGTATCGTCAGTGCAGTCAAAGGCGGCGCATGGCAAATGCAAAGCACCAGCCTGACCGAAACCCCG
>NZ_JAGSPN010000465.1 GCF_018139685.1 Cognatundibacterium luofuense | reverse complement strand
ATGAGAGTAATGATTTTTTTCATAAAATGGATTCCTGTAAAGCTGGCAGTACCAGCGAAATGACAGCAGAAGAATAGCGTGTTCCACACCAATTGGAATGCAGTATTTCAACCTGACATGTAAAACTATGCCGCAAAACAGAAATAGTTGCTTGAGCGATAAACATTTTCTGTGAAAAAAGTTTATTTTTGCAAAAAATGCTGGATATATATACAGTTTAATTGTGCTCGGCAGCTACAATAGACAGCTTGCTTTCCTCCAGGATCACTCAGTTATCACTCAGTTGGTGTTGTATTGAAGAAAATTATTCATTG
>NZ_JAGSPN010000464.1 GCF_018139685.1 Cognatundibacterium luofuense | reverse complement strand
GGCGTTGAGCCCTTTACTGCCGTCTAACTGTGGCTTTGAGCGCCCGTGGACACCATTTTTCCAGGAAAAATTTGCCGGTCAGCCGCTGCTGACCGTCGCTGCGCGTGTGCAGCATAGTGAGCAGCCCATGCGTCAGGGGCAGTTTGTGATCACCGCCAGTGGTGTGGAAGGCAGCCTGATCTATGCCTTATCTGCCGCATTGCGCGACCAGGTTTTGACACAGGGCAGCGCCGTGCTGGAGCTGGATCTCTTGCCCGACAAATCGGCCGAAAGGGTATTGCATGAATTGCAGTCAGGACGTGGCGCACGCTCAC
>NZ_JAGSPN010000463.1 GCF_018139685.1 Cognatundibacterium luofuense | reverse complement strand
AACAAACCGCGCACAGATAGCTTATCCATAGGCCAGTCATTGACAAAGCCATGTTCCGCCATACGTGGCCCGCCTATGCCATGCATCAGCGAGTCAGGTAATCTGGGGCGCAAACCGGACAGCATGCGCGCCGCCAGCATGTCGCCGGAAGTCTCACCGGCGACCATAGAAATAATAGGACGAGTCACTAGGCTACCCTGTTTCAGCGCACAATGCCACGCGTAGACACATCAAGAAAGCTGCGCATTTGCTGCACAGGGAGCTGCGCCTCAGCGCTCAGTTCAGCCGCATAGGCATCCAGACCTTGCTTAGCT
>NZ_JAGSPN010000462.1 GCF_018139685.1 Cognatundibacterium luofuense | reverse complement strand
GCCAGTAATCACGGTAACGTGGGTCGAATTCCGGATTGATGACTTCAACATCAATACCTGGACGTATACGCAAACCGAATTTTTCTACGCGTTGCGCCAGAACTTGTGGACGACCAACCAAAATCGGCGTTGCCAGTTTTTCGTCAACCACCACCTGGACCGCACGCAATACACGTTCGTCTTCACCTTCCGCATACACAATACGCTTACGTTCAGCCGGTGCCTTCTTCGCGATCTGGAATAGCGGCTTCATAAAGGTGCCACTGTGGTAGACAAATTGCTGCAATTTATCTGCATAAGCCTGCATATCCTGAA
>NZ_JAGSPN010000461.1 GCF_018139685.1 Cognatundibacterium luofuense | reverse complement strand
ATCAGGCGATCCAGGCCTGGCTCTTCCATGCCCATGTCGGCCAGGAAGTCGGCTTTATCGGCATCATCCAGATCAGCGATTTCCGCTTCGATCGCTGCACAGATAGAGACGATAGGCGCGTTCTGAGATTTGGCGTATTCAGTCAGCTGGTCCAGCAAAGGATTATTGGTGAAGCCGTCGTCTGCTACGTTAGC
The DNA here is from genome assembly GCF_018139685.1 of Cognatundibacterium luofuense. GTDB lineage: Bacteria > Pseudomonadota > Gammaproteobacteria > Burkholderiales > Burkholderiaceae_D > Undibacterium > Undibacterium luofuense. The sequence goes on along the minus strand of NZ_JAGSPN010000461.1, from coordinate 122 downwards.
GACATACATAGCCGGTTTAGCGGTGATCAGGCACAGCGGTTTGAGCAAGGCCATCTCTTCTGCATCCAGACCCAGTGCGCGTACTGGCTTGGCATCGTTCAGTGCAGGCATGAGGCGTTCTA
>NZ_JAGSPN010000460.1 GCF_018139685.1 Cognatundibacterium luofuense | reverse complement strand
AAGAAATTCCGGTACAGCTGGGCGGCGGTATCCGTGACCTGGACACCATAGAACGCTATCTGGATGATGGCCTGTCCTACATCATCATCGGCACGGCGGCAGTGAAGAATCCGGGTTTCCTGGCTGACGCTTGCAGCGCCTTCCCGGGCCAGATCATCGTTGGGATCGACGCCAAAGATGGAAAGGTTGCGACCGATGGCTGGAGTAAATTATCCGGCCACGAAGTAATCGATCTGGCGCAGAAATTTGAAGGCTATGGCGTCGAAGCCATTATTTACACCGATATCGGACGCGATGGCATGATGGGTGGCGTGAA
>NZ_JAGSPN010000459.1 GCF_018139685.1 Cognatundibacterium luofuense | reverse complement strand
CAATTCCGGCGAATACACCACATCGAAGAAGATACGTCCTGGTTTACCAGCGACCGTATAGCTGACTTCGGTACGCAAGGTGCCGTGAAAGCTGGCAAAGCCGCTTTGTGCAGGCTGCAGCGTCGCGCTGTATATCCCATCGGCGGCACGGGTATCACCATCCTGCCCGCTGTCATTCATGTTCAGCGCCAGCGCGGCGCTTTCTTTTTGGCCGGCAAAACTCAAACCTTTGGCAACGGCTTTCTCTACCTGTAATGCCAGCGGCTGTCCCTGCGCATCACTGGCGCGCACCGTGAACACTGCTTTTTCACCGGCG
>NZ_JAGSPN010000458.1 GCF_018139685.1 Cognatundibacterium luofuense | reverse complement strand
TGGATGAACTAGGCTAATTAGTAAAAAAAAAAAAAATGGTAACTGGCCAGGAAGGGGACATCTATATAAAAAGTGAAGCAGACATTAGTGCTGGTCACGGGTCATGCCCGGGAATAATACATTCAAGTGGAGCATCACGGAAGACCAAATGGCCCCGCATCACAGTCTGGAGGGAGGGAAATACCTAGACTTGCAGTTAGATACAGGAATACACCAGCTTTGCTCAGATTTATACTCACAACCTGTGCACAGTGAGCAAACACACACACACACACACACACACACACACACACACACACGCACACACACACACATGC
>NZ_JAGSPN010000457.1 GCF_018139685.1 Cognatundibacterium luofuense | reverse complement strand
CTAACATGCCGGTCAATACCAACAAAGCCAATGTGATCAATTTGTCGCTGGGTGGCATTCATGCCTGTAGCAAAACCACAGCCGCTGCCTACAAGGCAGCGATGGATGCTGGAACTATCGTAGTCATCGCAGCAGGCAATGAAGCGATTGATGCCAAGTTGTCCAGTCCGGCAAATTGCCCTGGGGTGATTACAGTTGCATCGACGGATATCAATGGCGCACGTGCTTACTACTCCAACTACGGTGGTACGGTGACGGTTGCAGCTCCTGGCGGTGGTTATACTAAGGCAGAAGATGTCATTTTCTCGACACTGCCA
>NZ_JAGSPN010000456.1 GCF_018139685.1 Cognatundibacterium luofuense | reverse complement strand
ATAACCAGAATGAAAAAAGGCTAAATGATTTTACTCAAAAATGCGCCAAAATTCCTTAATGTTTTGATCAATACAATCTCTGCCAACAATGAAAAACCAATCTGTTCTCCTGCGAACTCAAACGATCAATTCCAGCCGGTTGCCGGCTCGTGATTTTATCGATACAAAAATAATTACTCGCAGAGAAAACCGCATTGGCCCTTTATTTCCTGATGGAATTGCTTATCCCAAAGATCGTAATGATATTCACAAAATTTTTCATTATTCCAAGAAACATCGTGCGCAGATAGTAGTTAATCCATGTATGGGGCGCATTA
>NZ_JAGSPN010000455.1 GCF_018139685.1 Cognatundibacterium luofuense | reverse complement strand
CAGTAAAGGCAATCCTAAGCGTATCAATTTCGCATCCAACAACCACATCCCTAGCAAGGCAGCAACAAACGCAGCCAACAAACGCTTTAACGGGCTAACTTTCTTTGTGACGTCCTCAATGATCCCAGCCAGCCATACAGGCAAAATGGCGAGTACAAAAAACAAACTATTGACGTGCCACTCACCCAGATACAAGGCCGCTAAGGCCGACAGTAAGCCTGCAAATATCGGGACGCCACCTATGCGTGGGGTTGCGCCATGATGCATCTTTTGCGGTCCGGAGCCACTTTGATCGGCAGAAAATTTGTGGTGAACATG
>NZ_JAGSPN010000454.1 GCF_018139685.1 Cognatundibacterium luofuense | reverse complement strand
AGCAGCAGACATGCTTGACGCAACAAACGCCGTGAATAAGGATGAATCAGTATTTTAGCCATGTCGACATTGACAAACAGGAAGGACTTCATGCTGGCTGCGCGGGGTAATCAGTTGGTTTTTTCTATCACTGTACCATAGGGGTAGACCACCAAGGACAACAAAAAAGCCGGGAACTATCCCGGCCTTTTCTATCATTCTGCGTCGCAGGCAGTTGCATGACGCAAATCTGCCTGTCGCGATCAGAACTTGTGACGAATACCTGCGGCTACACTGTTAGCACGATCCGCCGTACTCAGCTTATCGCTCATGACCAAT
>NZ_JAGSPN010000453.1 GCF_018139685.1 Cognatundibacterium luofuense | reverse complement strand
ATCGGAATAACGGGCAGGAATACACCATCTCTGCTGATTACCTCATTGCTACCGACGGTGCCGACAGCGCTATTCGCGAGCGCTTGGGTATTGTTCGTGAAGGTGTAGGGCATGTCCAAACGGTTCGTAGCGTGCTTTTTACATGTCCCGAGGCTGATCAATACCTTGCTCGCGGTGCCCAACAGTTTGAAATCGAACAAGAAAATTTCCGCGCCTTTCTGACAACCTACAATGATAGTCGCTGGCTGCTGATGTTTGTCGACGATAACGAGCGCAGCGAGGATGAATTGCGTGCAGCGATTCGCCAAGCCTTGGGGC
>NZ_JAGSPN010000452.1 GCF_018139685.1 Cognatundibacterium luofuense | reverse complement strand
CCTTATGGAAAAAATGAAAAAACTGCGGGTTTTACGCTTGCCATTTGCTGAAATATGATGCAATATCAGTTCTCGGATTTATGCTGGCAAGTGGCAGATTGCGATGTCGCCCGCATAAATGCAGATAATTAACGGGTCAACACGCACATTAATTTTGTATGAAACGCGTCTACTTCTTTTTCTTTTTTTACTTTAGCTATTCCCAGCCTCAGGCGGTAGGAAGAAGGTAAGCACACGAAGAAAAAGAGCCCAACCAGAATTCTAAAAAACCGCCAGTGATGGCGGTTTTTTTTTACCTGCTGTTTGATCCGTGTTTGC
>NZ_JAGSPN010000007.1 GCF_018139685.1 Cognatundibacterium luofuense | reverse complement strand
TTGAATGATTTCAGTGACCAGCGCTGCCTTGCGCTTCGCCGTCCATCGCTTGACTTCTTCTTCCATGACCATGCTCATGTGATTTCCTTTCCGTATTATCACCTGAGCAGGAATTCACTGGGTCATTACACGTGCTGCATAGCTATAGTTGCTTTGTGATTCACAAGAATGAATTCAGTAAAACTATGTTTTATTGATTAAAAATTCCCATTTCGTATTTCAGATCCTGAAAATATGACGCGGAGTTGATGTTATGAGATGCGGACGGATTTTATTGAATGACAAAAAACGTTAGCAATTCGGAAGATATGAGTTTTGCATATGTGAAATTCATAAATTAACATTAATTGTCAATCTTGTGACGTATTGAGTCAGCGCTAGGCGGATTTCTATTTTTATTTGATAAATATCAACATGGCACATCGGTTGCTCCAGAGTGGACGGGGGGATAAACGTTCTAACCTGGAGATAACCAATGAAAGTATCAAAGCAATTACAAAAAGGCTTTACGCTGATTGAGCTGATGATCGTTGTAGCGATTATCGGCATTCTCGCGGCAGTTGCACTGCCGGCATACAACGACTACACCACACGTGCACAGGTTTCTGAAGCGATTGAACTGATGGGTGGCTTGAAACAACCGCTGGCATCGTTTGCGTATGAAACTAAGGCATGGCCTACAAAACTGGTCCCCACATCGTCTGCTGTCGCACCGACAGCCACGGAACTCACCGCTACCACCGTAGGTAAATACGCAACCCTCAAAGACACTGTAGACGGAACTTTTCCAACCGGAAAACTGACAGCAACGATGACGTCCGGCCAGGCAGATACCAAAACTGTATTTATGGAAACCGCTGATGGTGGGAATACCTGGTCTTGTAACGGTGGTACCGTTGAGCTCAAATTCCGCCCGGTCGCTTGTAAATAATTATGAATATTGTTTTGTTTTTCTAAACGATTTTTTTCAACTGTGTTTTTGAAATCAAGAATTTTTCAGATTGCAGAAGTGGGAAAATTTTTTGTCAGTACGCAGTACGTTCTTTGTTTTAATAATTCATATATCGGAGATATGTTATGAAAGTCAATGCAAAAATTCAAAAAGGTTTCACACTGATCGAACTGATGATTGTTGTTGCAATCATCGGTATTCTGGCTGCAGTTGCACTTCCGGCTTACAATGACTACACCACTCGTGCGCAGGTGTCAGAGGCAATCGAACTGATGGGTGGCTTGAAAGGTCCTTTAGCAGAGTACGGTTATCAGAAAAATGCATGGCCGACCAAATTAGTGCCGACTTCCTCAGCAGCTGCGCCGACCGCAACCGAATTGACTGCAACAACAATCGGTAAGTATTCGAAACTCAAAGACACGCTTGATGGTACGTTCCCAACCGGAAAAATCACAGCAACCATGACATCTGGTCAGGCAGACACCAAAACAGTCTTTATGGAAACCGCAGACGGTGGAAATACATGGAGCTGCAATGGCGGTACTGTCGAACTGAAATTTCGCCCGGTTGCCTGCAAATAATTTCCTGCTTTTGGAGAAAAATACCCCGCATAGCGGGGTATTTTTTTATTTATTTTCAGATATTCCGGCAGAAAATCCAGTCTGAGTCAGAGTGATACGGATTCCATATTACGGCTATCAGCCTCTGGCAATAAGTGACGCAGTGCCTCAGTGATAGTTTCTGATTGCCCCGTGCTGACCCAGTGCAACGTGGGAGGGCTTGTGTCTGTGTTTAACAGCCCAGACTGATTCAGTAAATTTCGCAAATGGCGGATAACCGCTTCCCCGGTGTCAATTAACACAGGCGTGTGGCTTGAATATTGTTGCCACAAATTGATAATCTGATCTGCAACGAAAGGATAGTGCGTGCAGCCCAGAACCAGACTATCGCAGCCAGCGCTGATCAGTGGCGTTAAGTAATGCCGTACCATGTCCAGCGTCTGGATTGATTGTAATTCCCCGTGCTCAATCTGATCTGCAAGTCCGGGGCAGGGTTGCAAATGAAAATGTAAATCCGGTTTTGCAAGTTGTTTGCACAGTGCAGCAAACTTTTCACTGCGTAAGGTTGCGCTGGTTGCAAGCACGCCGATGTGACCATTACGTGTGGCGGCGATAGCCGGTTTTAAACCAGGTTCCAGTCCAATGATAATCTGATGCGGGAATTGCGCACGGATTGCATGAATTGCGGCTGCAGTGGCAGTGTTACAGGCAACAACCAGTGCTTTTACTCCACGGGCAAACAGATACTCAGCAATTTTGATACTGCGTGCTGCGAGCCATTCTGTATCACGATCACCATAGGGGTTGTTTGCGGAGTCTGCAAAATACAGGAAAGATTCCTGTGGCAACTGGTTACGCAGATGACGTACGACAGATAAGCCACCAATGCCGGAATCAAAAATACCAACAGGCGCATCAGCTTGAAGTTGATTCATACATTTTGAAATAAAAAACTCCGGCATGTATCGCATGCCGGAGCTGTCTGATCAGTAAAGATCAAATCAGTTCATTGGAATGATACCGATTTTAGCCTGCCATTCTTTCGGACCGGTCTGATGAACAGAAGTACCGGTAGAGTCAACCGCAACGGTTACCGGCATATCCTGAACATCAAATTCATAGATAGCTTCCATGCCCAGATCTTCAAAGCCGACGATTTTCGCGGATTTGATCGCTTTGGAAACCAGATACGCTGCACCGCCGACTGCCATCAGATACGCAGATTTGTGTTTCTGAATTTGCTCAATTGCTGTCGGGCCGCGTTCTGCTTTACCTACCATCGCGATCAGGCCGGTTTGTTCCAGCATCATGCCGGTGAATTTATCCATGCGGGTGGCGGTTGTCGGGCCGGCAGGACCCACAACTTCGTCACGAACAGGATCAACCGGGCCAACGTAGTAGATAATACGGTTAGTGAAGTCAACCGGCAGTTTTTCGCCTTTGGACAGCATGTCCTGAATGCGTTTGTGCGCAGCGTCACGGCCGGTCAGCATTTTGCCGTTCAGCAGCAGGGTCTGACCCGGTTTCCAGGAGGCAACTTCTTCCTTGGTCAGGGTATCCAGATTCACGCGCTGGGATTTTTCTGTGTCCGGTGTCCAGTGCACTTCAGGCCAGTCAGACAGTTTTGGCGGTTCGATGTAAGAAGGACCGGAACCATCCAGTACAAAGTGTGCGTGGCGGGTTGCTGCGCAGTTCGGGATCATCGCAACTGGTTTGGAGGCAGCGTGGGTCGGATACATATTGATCTTCACGTCCAGCACTGTGGTCAGGCCGCCCAGGCCTTGTGCGCCGATACCGAGTGCGTTGATTTTGTCGCACAGTTCGATACGCAGTTCTTCCAGTTTGTTTTGCGGGCCACGCTGTTTCAGCTCGTACATGTCGATGTCGTCCATCAGGGACTCTTTCGCCATCAGCATGGCTTTCTCAGCAGTACCACCGATACCGATACCCAGCATGCCTGGCGGACACCAGCCAGCGCCCATCAGCGGTACGGTTTTCAGAACCCAGTCCACCAGCGAATCGGAAGGATTCAGCATCACGAATTTGGTTTTGTTTTCAGAGCCGCCACCTTTGGCAGCCAGACTTACGTCGATCGTGTTGCCCGGTACCAGTTCCACATGCACTACAGCCGGTGTATTGTCTTTGGTGTTTTTGCGGTCAAACTGCGGGTCCGCGACGATCGAGGCGCGCAGTTTATTGTCGGCAAAGTTGTAAGCGCGGCGTACACCTTCGTTGACGGCGTCAACGATAGAGCCGGAAAAACCTTCCAGACGCACACCCATACCCACTTTCATGAATACGTTGACGATACCGGTATCCTGGCAGATAGGGCGTTTGCCTTCTGCGCACATTCGGGAGTTGGTCAGAATCTGCGCAATCGCGTCTTTTGCCGCAGGGCTTTGCTCTGCTTCATAGGCACGTGCCAGATGGGCGATGTAGTCAGCCGGGTGATAGTAGCTGATGTATTGCAGCGCGGCTGCAACGGATTCAATCAGATCGTCTTGCTTAATGACTGTCATGATATGGCTCTTGGCTAAATAAAACTGGGTAATAAACAAAAAACGGGGTGATTGTACCCCGTTTTGATCAGTGCTCGTTTCCTGCGAGCTGAGTTTTTGTCACGATCTGGTCACAGTAAGCAATGGCCAGCGCGGAAAGTAGAAACGCCATGTGGATCACGGTTTGCGCGATCAGTACTTTCGGGATGTAGTTTTCAGCATTGATAAAGGTCTTCAGCAAATGGATCGATGAGATACCGATGATCGCCATCGCCAGTTTTACTTTCAGTACCGATGCATTCACGTGCGATAACCACTCCGGCTGATCAGGATGGCCTTCCAGTCCGAGTTTGGAAACGAAGGTTTCGTAGCCGCCGATGATCACCATGATGAGCAGATTGGAAATCATCACCACGTCAATCAGTCCGAGTACCACCAGCATGATGGTGGTTTCATTCAGTTTGGTCGGACGGTTTCCACCGGTGGAAACCGCATCCAGAATGTGATCCAGTGCCGCCTGATTGCCCATCGCAGCACCGATCAGATCCGTCAGTTCTACCCAGAAGTGAAAGACGTACACACATTGCGCCAGTATCAGTCCCAGATACAGCGGTAATTGCAGCCAGCGGCTGAAGAAAATCAAACCGGATAACGGTGTCAGACGTTTTTTGCTTGTGTTGTCAGTCATAGGTGTATTGCCTTATCAGCATGAAATCAAAGCCGGTATTTTACATGTCCGATAATTTTGCGTGCAAAAAGCATAGTGTCTGCGCAGAAATTTGCATGGTATTACACTGGATTTTGACAGGTATTAATCTGGTAATGTAAAGTAGGTATGATTAAACGCAAACGCAGCGTAAGGGTTTCGTAAGACTGCGGCGTTAAGGTGATTGCATACGATCTGTGTTCAGGGGAAGTCTGGTATCGCCTGAACGATGAATAACTAACCGGAGACAAGCATGAGCGATCTGCAAAACACACAAGATGACGTAAAAGCTGAAAACCGTATTTTCCCGCCACCAGCCGAATTCGCAGCCAGCGCTGCAATCTCCGGCATGGACGCTTACCATGCCTTGTGCAAAGAAGCGGAGCAGGATTACGAAGGCTTCTGGGGCCGGCTGGCGAAAGAAAATCTGACCTGGCATAAACCGTTTGAATCAGTACTGAATGAGTCCAATGTTCCGTTCTATCGCTGGTTTGAAGATGGTTTGCTGAACGCTTCTTATAACTGTCTTGATGTGAATCTGCAGAACGGCAATGCTGAAAAAGTCGCGCTGATTTTTGAAGCTGATGACGGCACCGTTACGAAGGTTACTTATCGTGAATTACATGCCAAAGTCTGCCAGTTTGCGAACGGTTTGAAATCACTGGGCATCGTTAAAGGTGACCGTGTCGTAATTTACATGCCAATGTCGGTGGAAGGCGTAGTGGCGATGCAGGCTTGCGCGCGTATCGGTGCAACCCACTCTGTTGTGTTCGGTGGTTTTTCTGCGAAATCGCTGCAGGAACGTATTGTTGACGTTGGTGCGGTCGCTGTCATCACTGCTGATGAGCAGGTGCGCGGAGGCAAACATTTGCCACTGAAATCCATCGTTGATGAAGCTATCGCAATGGGCGATTGCGAAAAAGTGCGCAATGTCGTGATTTACCGTCGTACCGGCGGGCAAATCGGCTTCACAGCTGGCCGTGATTTATGGATGCATGAACTGGTCGCAAATCAGGCTGCGGAATGCGAACCGGAATGGGTGGATGCTGAACATCCTCTGTTTATTCTGTACACATCCGGTTCGACAGGTAAGCCAAAAGGGGTGCAGCATTCCACCGGTGGTTACTTGTTGTGGGCGAAGCTCACGATGAAGTGGACCTTCGATATCAAACCGGATGATGTGTTCTGGTGTACTGCTGATATCGGCTGGGTTACTGGTCACAGCTATATCGCGTATGGCCCGCTGGCGATGGGTGCAACTGAAATCGTGTTTGAAGGCGTGCCAACCTATCCGAATGCCGGCCGTTTCTGGAGCATGATCGAGAAGCATAAAGCGACGATTTTCTATACAGCACCAACTGCGATCCGTTCCCTGATCAAAGCGTCCGACGCTGATCCTGCCGTGCATCCGGCGAAATATGATATTTCCAGCCTGCGCCTGCTGGGTTCCGTTGGTGAACCGATCAATCCTGAAGCCTGGATGTGGTACCACCGCAATGTTGGTCAGGAGCGCTGCCCGATTGTGGATACTTTCTGGCAAACCGAAACCGGCGGTCATATGATGACGCCGCTGCCGGGCGCGACGCCGCTGGTGCCGGGTTCCTGCACGCTGCCGCTGCCGGGCATCATGGCGGCAATCGTTGATGAAACCGGTAACGATCTGCCGAACGGGCAGGGCGGTATTCTGGTGGTGAAACGTCCGTGGCCTTCGATGATCCGTACGATCTGGGGCGATCCGGAACGCTTCAAGAAGAGTTATTTCCCGGAAGAGTTCGGCGGCAAACTGTATCTGGCTGGTGACGGCGCGATTCGCAATAAAGACACGGCTTATTTCACGATTACCGGTCGTATTGATGACGTGCTGAACGTATCCGGTCACCGCATGGGAACGATGGAAATTGAATCGGCACTGGTGGCCAATCCGCTGGTGGCAGAAGCCGCGGTGGTTGGTAAGCCGGATGACACAACCGGTGAGGCAATCTGCGCTTTCGTGGTGCTGAAAGGTGCGCGTCCGACCGGGGATGAAGCGAAGAAAATCGCAACGGAACTGCGTAACTGGGTCGCGAAAGAAATCGGCCCGATCGCAAAACCGAAAGAAATCCGTTTTGGTGACAACTTACCGAAAACCCGCTCCGGCAAAATTATGCGCCGTTTGCTGCGCGTGCTGGCGAAGGGTGAAGCAATTACGCAGGATGTGTCCACACTGGAAAATCCTGCAATTCTGGAACAACTCAAACAGGCGCAATAAACCTGTTTGTCAGTTTCTGTGTAAGTGCATTACCTCCGACTTGGCTCCGGCAACCGCCGGAGCTTTTTTTATCGTCAAATCAGCGGTGATTACGGGCCATCATCATGATGCGCTCAAACAAATGCACATCTTGTTCGTTTTTCAGTAAAGCACCGTGCAGCGGTGGAATCAGGTTTTGTCTGTCCTGACTTTTCAGCGCCTCCGGTGGAATGTCTTCAGCCATCAGTAATTTCAGCCAGTCTATCAGCTCAGAGGTTGATGGTTTTTTCTTCAGTCCGGCAACATCCCGCACTTCATAAAAAGTTTCCAGCGCCTGCGCCAGCAAGTCAGCCTTCAGTGTAGGAAAGTGCACTTTGACGATATCTTCCATCGTCGGTTTATCTGGGAAGCGGATGTAATGGAAGAAGCAGCGGCGCAGGAAGGCATCCGGCAATTCTTTCTCGTTATTGGATGTGATGATGACCAGCGGACGGTGCTTTGCTCTGACCATTTCGCGGGTTTCATAGACATAAAACTCCATGCGGTCGAGTTCGCGCAACAAATCATTCGGGAATTCCAGATCTGCTTTGTCGATTTCATCAATCAGCAACACCACAGGCTCATCGGCCGTGAATGCCTGCCACAACACGCCTTTCACAATGTAGTTCTGAATATCTTTGACGCGCTCATCACCCAGTTGCGAATCGCGCAGACGGGAAACTGCATCATATTCATACAAACCCTGTTGTGCTTTGGTGGTGGATTTGATGTGCCACTGAAGCAGAGGCATATTGAGTGCTGCGGCGACTTCTTCCGCCAGCAGCGTTTTGCCGGTACCCGGTTCGCCTTTAATCAGCAAGGGACGTTGCAGGCGCAATGCGGCATTGACCGCGAGTTTCAGATCGGCAGTGGCAACATAACGCTCGCTGCCTTCAAAGCGTGGTGCTGGTTGGGATGGTGACATTGAAGATCCTGATATGAAATCGGTTTCGAGGCGCAAAGTATACGTCAGATCGTCCGGAAGTTTTTCGAGGTAATCCTTTAGCGCAATCATGCTGCGATCTGCAAATGCGTGTTTTTTGTGCAAATGCAGCATCGAATGTTGTTGGGTTTATGGCGGAAAAGCAATAAAGCTGCGCAGGTTTTGCGCTGGCTCATATTAGAATCATGAGCAGTATCAAGATGTTGAGGCGAAATTTTCCGATTCCAATTTTTGATGATTCCTATGAAAAAACTGTTTGCATTACTCGCGATCGCGGGATTGGCTCACGGAGCACAGGCAGCAGAAGTGGTAGGTAAGGCAAAAGATGCTGCCGATAAAAAAATAGCCATGTGCATTGGTTGCCATGCTATCCCTGGTTACAAAGCCAGCTTTCCGGAAGTGTTTCAGGTGCCGATGATAGGCGGGCAGTCTGCGAAATACATTGAAGCAGCGCTGAAAGCGTATCAGAAAGGCGAACGCAAAAACCCGACGATGCGCGGTATCGCAGGCAGCCTGACCGAACAGGATATTGCCGATCTGGCGGCCTATTACTCACAGCAGAAATAAGAACAACGGAGAAAGCGATGAAGGCATTGATTACAATAGCTGGCGCCGGATTATTGCTGGCAAGTCAGGATGTATTTGCAGCGGGGAATATTGAAGCGGGGAAGGCTGCTGCAGAGAAATTTAACTGCGCGTCCTGTCACGGCAAAGATTTTCAAAGTCCGATTGATCCGGCTTATCCTAAGCTGGCCGGGCAACATCAGGATTATCTGGCGCAGGCGCTGAAAGCCTATCAGCGTGGCGATAAGGGGCCGAACGGACGTGCCAACGCGATTATGGGCGGTCAGGCAAAAGCACTGAGTGCCGCCGATATTGAAAACATTGCGGCATATCTGCACTCACTGCCCGGCACGCTGGTGTTGCAGAAATAATCTTCTTCAGGCGGCGGGTTAAGTTCCGGCGGAATTTAACCCCGTGCGCGCCTTGCCAGATCATCCATATAAGCTTGCCCGTCCGGCGGCAGTCCGGAACGTTGCGAAGTCCAGATCATTTGTCCCAGCGCTTCCATCATTTCGTGGTGCGCATCATGCTCATTGCCAAAGCGGTTTGCCAGTGCAAAAAACGCTGCTTTGACGCCGCGCGGCTGATCAATCGAAATCTGTTCGCTGATCGATAAATGCATCGATAAATGCAGAAACGGGTTGGTTTTGCCCTGATCAACCGCATAATTGGCTTCCAGTGCGCGTTCGGTATCGGCCAGATCGTCATGGTATTCAGGATGCTGGCTGATCCAGTCGGCGGCGATGGTTTCCAGTGGCGTCAGAATGCCGTTCTCACGCATTTTCTGAAAAGTTTCACAAAAAAAACGGCGTACATCCTGCTGGCTGGGGTTAAACATTGCTGATTTCCGGCAAACTGTGAAAAGCGGCTATTGTAGGGGCTTTTCGGCAGACTGTCCTGAATGCTGCAGAATTCGGTATAGTTCTGCTGTTTCTTATAAAGGAGAGAATGATGTTAAGTCAGGAAGCACTGAATACCTTGTTTAACGATGCCCGCACGCATAACCGCTGGCTGGAAAAACCGGTGTCGGATGAGTTGCTCAAGCAGGTTTATGACCTGATGAAATGGGCACCAACCTCCGCTAATGCGTCTCCGGCACGCATCGTTTTTGTCCGTTCTGCCGAGCAGAAAGAAAAACTGCTGGCCTGCATGTCCGAAGGTAATCTGGAGAAAACCAAAACTGCCCCAGTCACTGCGATTATTGGCATGGATATGGAATTTTATGAAAAACTGCCGCAACTGTTCCCGCACGCTGATGCGCGCTCATGGTTTGCCGGGAATCAGCCTGCGATTGATGCCACTGCCTTCCGTAACAGCTCGCTGCAAGGCGCTTACCTGATGCTGGCGGCCCGTGCTGTTGGTCTGGATTGCGGCCCGATGTCCGGTTTTGATGCCGATAAGCTGAATGCAGCCTTCTTTGGCGGCAGCTCTGTCAAAGTGAATTTTGTCTGCAATCTGGGTTATGGCGATATCGCCGGTGTCCATCCGCGCCTGCCACGCCTGAGTTTCGATGAGGCTTGCCAGATCGTGTAATCGTTACCGGAACCGTAACCGTAACCGTAACCGTAACCGGTTGCGCTGTCCTATGTAAGCTGCAGTTCCGGTTTCGCTGAATGCGAAGAACGGAGAAAAATTTGCTGTCTACAGCAGGTTTTCTCCGTTTTTTTATGGTCACAGAACCAGCGTCTGCCTGAGTCAATTGAGTGATTGATATGCAGGTATCGTCATTTACGTTTTTCTGAGGCCCGGACTTTCTGCCGACGACCGCCGGATTGCTATGCCAGAATCCGCATTTAAGGCATTTTCGGGCCTTTGGGGACCTTTTTTAGCCTTTCAGATTGATTCCGGTGAAGTAGTTATGTTCAGTCAGGCGTTGTATTCGGGCAGGAATTGCAGCGCACGACTGATTAGCCGACGCAAACGTAAAAAAGCGGGCAGAGATTCTCCGCTGCAAGCACCGGAAAAATAACAGCGCCGGCTTCGTTGTCACGAATACGACGCTGTCTGGTCTGATGGCGCTGCTGTCGCGCCGGATTGACTTATACGTTGTCCGGTAACGCGGTCTTCGGTTTGAAGTCGCAGAGATCGGCAATCATGCAATTCCAGCATTTGGGCTTGCGGGCGATGCAGGTGTAACGGCCGTGCAGAATCAGCCAGTGATGCGCATCCAGTTTGAATTCCGGCGGCACAAATTTCAGCAGTTTTTCCTCGACGATATCCACGTTTTTGCCCGGTGCCAGACCGGTACGGTTGGAGACGCGGAAAATATGCGTGTCAACCGCAATCGTCGGTTCGCCAAATGCGGTATTCATCACCACATTTGCGGTTTTACGTCCTACACCCGGCAGTGCTTCCAGCGCTTCGCGTGATTTCGGTACGTCGCCGCCGTGCTGTTCCAGCAGAATCTGGCATGTTGCAATCACGTTCTTCGCCTTGGTTTTGTACAAACCTATGGTTTGGATGTAAGGCATCAGCCCGTCAACACCCAGCGCCAGCATGGCCGCCGGCGTGTTTGCTACCGGATACAGCTTACGGGTGGCTTTGTTGACCGAAACGTCGGTGGCCTGCGCCGACAGCAAAACCGCAATCAGCAATTCAAACGGCGTGCTGTATTCCAGCTCCGTGGTCGGATGCGGGTTTTGCGCCTGCAGGCGCAAAAAGATCTCGCGGCGTTTGGTGTTATTCATTGTTTTGGGCTTTTTGCTCGGCTTCCAGTTTTTTCAGGCGTGCGCGCTCAATCGCGGCTTCAATGATGGCTTTTTTACGGGCTTTTTCGGCGGCTTCCGCTTCATTCTGAGTGGCTTCCGCATTCACCGCTTCCAGTTTGGCCACCGCTTTGGCTGCCAGACGCGCATCGTTTTCTTCTTTTTCGCGGACTAAGCGGATTTTGCGGCGATCGAATGCCAGTCGTGATGTTTCCGCCTGCGCCTGACTCCATGCTGCCCATCCTGTCTTACCCGGCGTGACGCTTTCCAGATCAATACAATCCACCGGGCAGGGCGGAATACACAATTCGCAGCCGGTACACAAATCCGGCACGATGGTATGCATTTGCTTACCCGCACCGACAATCGCATCCACCGGACAAGCCTGAATACACAAGGTGCAGCCTATGCAAAAGCTTTCACGGATGATGGCAACCGGACGTTCACGCTCCTCACCGTTCGATGGATTTAACGGGATTTCCGGCTTGCCGAGCAAGCTGGCTAAGCGACGTATGCCTTCTGCGCCGCCGGGCGGACACTGGTTGTATGAGGCGTCACCATTGGCGATGGCAAGCGCGTAATCATGGCAGGAGGGATAGCCGCACTTGGTGCACTGGGTTTGCGGTAACAGAGCATCAATCTGGCTGGCGGTGATCGTAGACACGGCAATTCTTTATCTTGCAAAAACCGAGATTATCGCTGTAACCCATCACGGTATCAATGAAAAAGCCACCGTTACGGTGGCTTTTCGGTAGTTTATCTGAGCGAGGTCGCAGCTTAGCGGTACTTCTGAATGAATTCGCCGATTTTCGGGCAAATCAGTTCGCGCCAGCGACGTCCGGAGAAAATGCCGTAATGGCCACAGCCCGGTGCAACGAAATCCTGCTTCATGCTGTCAGGAATGTTGCTGCAGATTTTATGCGCAGCCTGCGTCTGACCAGGGCCGGAAATATCGTCCAGCTCACCTTCCACGGTGAACAGGGCCACAGTTTTAATGTCCTGCGGACGTACCAGTTTGCCCTGAACTTCCCATGTCCCTTTTGGCAGACGGAATTCCTGAAACACGGTTTTGATAGTTTCGAGATAGTACTCCGCTGGCAGATCCAGAACCGCATTGTACTCATCGTAAAACTTACGGTGCTGTTCGGCAGATTCATCATCGCCTTTGATCAGGTTCTGGTAGTAATCCCAGTGGCTTTGCGCGTGGCGGTCCGGATTCATTGCTACAAAACCCGTGTGCTGCAAAAAGCCCGGATAGACTTTACGTCCGTAGCCCGGGTAATTGGCCGGAACGCCGTAAATGACCGTATTTTCAAACCATGAGAATTTTTTCTCGGTCGCCAGATTATTCACCTGCGTCGGAGAATTGCGCGGATCAATCGGGCCACCCATCATCGTCATCGACTTCGGCAATTTCGGATCATTTTCGGTCGCCATTAATGAAATCGCGGCCAGTACCGGTACAGTTGGCTGACAAACGGAAATAACATGCACATCCGGGCCGAGCAGGCGGATGAATTCCTGCACATAGTAAATGTAGTCATGCAGATGGAAAGGACCTTCCGACAGCGGCACCATGCGGGCATCTGTCCAGTCAGTGATATACACATCATGCAGCGGTAACAGGCCGCGCACCGTATCACGCAGCAGTGTTGCGTGGTGGCCGGATAGTGGGGCTACCAGCAATACTTTTGGCTGATCAAGCTTTGCCAGTTCTTTATCGTCCAGCGCTTTTTTGAAATGCAGCAGTTTGCAGAATGGCTTGATCAGTTCTGTGCGCTGAGCGATTTCAACAACTTGTTTGCCAACTGTGGTGGATGTCAGTCCGAATTCCGGCTTCTCATAATCTTTGCCGAGGCGGAACATCAATTCATATCCGGCTGCAATACGCTGTGAAAACGGGGTGTGCGCCAGAGGAGAGACGGGATTTGTGAATAATTTTGCTGAAGCTTCAGCCCATTGTGTTAACGGGTTCAGAAAAGCACGGTTCAATTCATGAAATTGGTAGAGCATGATGACATCTTTCTGAAAAAGGTCGCAATTCGAACCGAGTATACCGACTTGTCTCTGTCACTGCGCATCTGATTGCGTCGCACAGTTGGTTTTTTGCATTGCATCATAAATGAGTTTAGGTGAATTTGCGTTGTTGCGAAAAAGCGTTGTTAGTTTTCCTGCAAATTTATGTTAAATGCTTGGATAAAGTATAATTTTTGACGAAATTGCCGGGTCCGATGCCTGCGAAGCGCCAAAGTTTCGGGGACAGGTTCAGAAAGCTTGTTTTTCTGTTCACATGCCTTGCAGTAAATGAATTGAATACGGGGAACAACGTGACTCAGACCGAACTGGATTGGCGTGAACAATGCTTTGTTGCATTTGATTTGATGCGGGATTCTCCGCAAATGGGACGTCTGATCGCGGGCCGTCTGAAATCGGATGCAGTTGCTTCCCGCAGACCAGTTCTGGGAACGCTGGCAGATGTATTGTCAGCATACGCCGATTTTTTTGAGGGCAAGCTGAGTGCCGCTGAGCCGGAGTTTGAACGTACAGCAATGATGTTTGAGCTGATCGGCGATTCAGAAGGGCTGGCATTTGCATTGCTGGGCACGGTTTCAGTCTGGTGGCGCCATGGCAAAGCAGAGCAGGCTTACTCGCTGTGTCACGCACGCATTCTGCAATTGCTCCCCGGCAGAGATCATCGCTTATCCGTTCTGGTCTTTAACCTGCTCGGTGCACTGTCTCAGGATCTGGGATTTACAGAAGAAGCAATTCGTCATTTGTACAATGCGCTGGGTCAGGCAAGGCGCTTGCACATACCAAACCGTGCGTCACAGATTCTCGCCAATTTAGGTGAAGTGTTATACATCACAGGTAATGCGGAAGATGCGGAGCCTTTGCTGGAAGAAGCACGCGAAATCGCGATTGATTCTGATGAGCGCTGGCTGGCACCATTTATTTCCACCATGCTGGCATTATGCTATCTGGCACGTGAAAAATATGATGATGCTTACTCTTGCGTCGCCAACTATCTGGCAAAAGGCGCAGCTCACTACACGGACAAAGCCAGTAAGGCATTTTTTTCCGCCGTTGCCGCCTATACGCTGGCAAAACGCGGGCAGCTCAGTGAAGCAGAACGCTTGTGTGAGGCAGCGCTCGAACTGATCGAAGATTCTGAAGACCGCCCGCTGCGCTCTTACGCCTGGTGGGTCAGCGGGTATCTGCATCGTTGTCATCAACGCTATCCGGAGGCAATCCACGCGCTGAAGCATGCGATTGCTGTTGCGGGTGATAAAGGGTACATCTATACACCATTGCGGGCGATGGCCGAGCTGATTGAAATTTACGGCGAAATTGGTCACTGGGAGCTGGGCTTTAAAGAGCAGCAGCGCTATCTGGAAATGTTTGCCCGCGCGCAGGGCCTCGCGACCCGTGTTCATGTACAGACGCTGCATATCCGGCATGAGCTGCAAGAGGCTGAGCTTGCACGCCGCCTGGCAGAAGAGGCTGTGGTGCAGCGCAAGGCGCTGGATGAGCAATTGCAGCGGATTCTGGCAGAGCGTGAAACGATTCTGGAAAACTCGATTGTCGGCATGTTATTTCTCGATAACCACGGCCGCATCAAATGGGCAAATACGCCACTTTGTCAGTTATTCGGATTCGAGCGCGAAGATGTTCTTGGATCATCACTTGAACAATTTTATCCGACCCGGGAAAACTTCCTGCAATGTGCTTCGTCTGTCAGTGCAGCGGTGTGGCGTGGTGAATCCTTTGACAGTGAAATTCAGATGCGCCGTGCAGACGGTAGCCTTTTCTGGGTGCATTTTTCGGGCCGCGCGGTTGATCAGACGAAGCCGGCGCTGGGAACGGTATGGGTGGTGATGGACATTACCCTGCGCCGTCAGCTCGAAGTGAATCTCAGCGTTTCGGAACAACGCTACAAGCAAGTCGTGGAAAATGCTGCTGAGGGAATCGTCGTCTTACAGAACGATCAGGCGGTATTTTTTAATTCGCGTATCAGTCGGTTGTTCGGCATCGATTTTTCTGGGCTCCGTGAACGGGCGTTTTCATCCCTTCTGAATCCGGAGTGTCATCCGAAGTTCCGGAAGCATGTTCAGCACTGTCTGGAAAACGGAGGCGAAGCTGCAGACTTTAGTTGTACGCTGATTCACACATCCGGAGAATTGGTCTGGATAGAAATGTCATCCGTTCTGATTGAATGGGATGGTGCACCGGCCACTTTGTCATTCATTTCGGATGTCACGCAAAAAACGCTGCTCGAACAGCAATTGCGCGACAGTATGGCTGAACAGATGCGTCTGCAAACGCTGCAAATGGAAAATGATTTGCACGAAGCTGAGCGCGCACGGATTCATGCAGAAGAAACCACTGCTGCGAAATCCATGTTTCTGGCCAATATGAGTCATGAAATCCGTACTCCGATGAATGCCATTATTGGTATGGCACATCTGGCGCTGCGTACGGGGTTGAACGATAAACAACGTGATTATGTTGAAAAAATTCATCGGGCAGGTGTATCACTGCTTGGAATTATTAATGACATTCTTGATTTTTCTAAAGTAGAGGCCGGAAAGCTGCGAATTGAACATGTCGAGTTTGATTTGCATGAGGTATTTGAAAACATCAGTCTGATGACGGCAGATCGTGCTTTCGAAAAGAAACTGGAATTTCTGATTCAGATTGATCCCGAAGTACCGTGGCGTTTCATGGGAGATGGCCTGCGCCTCGGGCAGGTGCTGATCAATTTAGTTAATAACGCTATTAAATTTACAGATCATGGTCAGGTTACGCTGAGTTGCAAACTGGCGCGGCGTGACAGTGCACAGGCAACGCTGATCTTTTCAGTAGCAGACACTGGTATCGGAATGACCAGTGAGCAGCAAACCCGTTTATTTCAGCCTTTCAGTCAGGCAGACGAATCCACCACCCGGCGATTTGGCGGCACGGGTCTTGGCCTGTCCATTTCCCGTCGTGTGGTAGAGCTGATGGGCGGCTGTATAGAATTGCAAAGTCAGGAAGGATTTGGTACCACAGTCAGTTGTGAAATCAGTTTTACACTGGCCGAACAGTGGCAGCCTGTGCAGGTGCGCAGGGACCAGCCACTGAAAGCACTGATCGTTGATGATCATGCGCAGGCAGCAAAAGCACTGGTCGAGTTGTTGCGGTTTCAGGGAATCGAAGCCGTTGTAGTCGATAAATCTGTAAAGGCGATCGATCTGATTTCGAATGCAGATCAGAGTGACGGATTTGATCTGGTTTTCAGTGATCTGATGATGCCGCAGCTCGACGGGCTGGCACTGATCAATTTGCTCAAGAATCTGAAAAGTCTGCGTAAAAAACCTAAATACATCCTGACAGGCATGTTTGCCCGTGACAGCGCAAGAACCGAACTGGATGCGCCGGATGCATTTTTACGTAAGCCAGTGACTCTGCATGCACTGCGTCAGTGCCTCACATCGTTAATGCCGGAGTCGGAAACCGGCCTTTCTGCACCTGTCGCGCTGAGTATTCCACGCTTCTCTGGTTTGCGGGTATTGCTGGTGGAAGACAATGAAGTGAATCAGCAGATTGCCAGAGAATTGCTGGAGGCAGCAGGTGTTGAGGTCGATATCGCTGCAAACGGACATCAGGCGCTGTCCCGCCTTGCACCAGGCACTGCGAGTAATTATGGACTGGTCTTGATGGACGTTCAGATGCCGGAGCTGGATGGACATGAGGCAACGATGCTGATTCGTAAGGATGGTCGGTACAGCCGCTTGCCGATTATCGCGATGACTGCACATGCGATGCCGGAAGAGCAGCAACGCTGCCTTGAATCTGGTATGAACGAGCATCTCGCGAAACCTGTGGAGCCTGCATCTCTGTACGAGATTGTTGCGCGTTACTGCCAGGAATTTTTATGTGCTGAATCGGCCGGCGTTGAGACCGTTCGCATTGCGGAAGTGCGTCACGTACAAATCCCCGGCCTTGTTGTAGCAGACGGTTTGCGACGCACGATGGGTGATGTGCGTTTGTACGCTGAGCTACTGAGAAGGTTTCAGAATGATCAGTCAGATGCGGCGCGTGCAGGTCGCCAGGCGTACATCGAAGGTCGTATGCAGGACGCGATACGGATCATTCATACACTGAAGGGTGTTGCCGGACTGGTTGCGGCCAACCTGTTGCGTGATGCAGCAGAAAGTCTGGAAATGGCGTTGCGTGAAGAAAAAGCGGCGCGTGAAATTTTGCAGCGATTTGATCAGTGTGCACAGATCTTGGAGCAGGCATTGCAGGCGGCTGACGAAGCCGCACGGAATTTGCCCGTGCAGAGCGACAAAGCAGTAGTTGAACAAGCTGAGCCAAACTTGCAATTACTTCGGCAGTGTCTGCAGCAGTTACATCAGTCAGATGCTGAAGCGATTGAGCTGATCGATGAAAATGCAGATCAGTTTTCGCGGATTCTTGGCGCAGAACGCTATCAGTCTTTCAGTAAAGCAATCCGTGACTTTGATTTTCCGACCGCAGCCGGGCTGTTGCGGGAACAGCTGTCCGGCGAGAATGTATTGTTGTAAATAGGTAGGCGGATGTTTCTTGCATGGGATGCGACCGTATAAGGGGGATTGAATATGAGTAATTCAGGCAAGCCCTTGATTTTAATCGTAGATGACGTTCCGGATAATCTTGCGGTACTTCATCATTTGCTGCGCGAAAAGTACCGTGTACGTATCGCTAAAGATGGTTTTCGTGCGTTGGAGCTGGCCGAAATGCCACCGTATCCGGATCTGATCATACTTGATGTAATGATGCCGGAACTGGACGGCTTTGAGGTTTGCCGCCGTCTTAAAAAGAACCCGAAAACATCTTCGATACCGGTCATTTTTCACAGTGCCAGTCATCGTGCAGAAGATGAGGAACTTGGTCTGCAGCTTGGCGCGGTCGATTATCTGGCAAAGCCAATGGCGCCCGTGCTGATACTGGCCAGAATTGCTGCGCAGATTTCGCTGCAGGAAGCCAGCATGCGTCTGCAGAATTCCAATGCATTGCTTGCTGAAAGCGTCAGAGAAAAAACAGCAGAACTTGCACGCATGCAGGATGCGCTGATTATGACAATGGGATTGATGGCAGAGGCACGTGATTCAGACGCAGCCCGCCATATCAAAGTCACTCAGCAAATTGCTTTGCTGCTGGCAAAGCGTATGCAGGAGAAGGGAATGCACCGTCAGTTACTGTCGGACGAGTATCTTGCAGCATTGTTTAAAACGATCCCTTTGCATGATGTCGGTAAACTTGGATTACCCGACCGGGTTTTATTCAAGCAAGGAAAACTTGAGCCGGATGAGCATGCGCTAATGCGTCAGCACCCGCAGCTTGGACTGGAAATTATCTTATCGGTCGAAGAGTTTCTGGGTAAACCTCACTTATTTTTACGAATCGCGAAAGAACTTGCTTATTCGCATCAGGAACGATGGGATGGAGGCGGCTATCCGCAGGGGTTGATTGAGGAGGAAATTCCGGTATCAGCGCGTTTGATGGCAATTGCGGATGCTTATGACGGACTGACCCGCTCAAGGGAATACGAAACTCTGCGCTCACATCGTGAGGCAATGCTGTTGCTGGCGGAGGGGGCGGGAAGCCAGTTTGATCCCGCTATGGTGGCCGTCGCACTGGAAATTTCTGACGCAATAGAAATTGCCGTCAGTTGCATTCGTTCGCAGGCAACCAGAAGCATACTCAGTGTATGTGAACCGGCATAACGGAGATTATCGGGAAACAAAAAAGCGCATCACAGGATGCGCTTTTTTATTTGGTGCTGACAAAATCAGTCAAATACTGGTGTTTCCACGCCCAGAATCTTGTGCAGTTTCGGAGAAGTGGTGGTGTACTGCATGTGGATTTTCTTTTCAGGGAAAATGTAGGGTGCAGCACCGAAAGCAGCCAGCGCAGCTTCATGGAAGCCGGACAGAATCAGCTTTTTCTTACCTGGGTAAGTATTGATATCACCAACAGCGAAAATGCCCGGAACATTGGTTTCGAACTTCTCAGTGTTCATGACTTTCAGCTGCTTACGTTCGATTTCCAGGCCCCATTCGGCGATAGGGCCGAGTTTCGGAGACAGGCCGAAGAATACCAGCAGGCTATCCAGTTCCAGACGGCGGGTAACGCCATCAGCACCGGTAACCTTGATTTCCGACATCACGCCGTCTTTGGTATCCAGACCAGTTACCTGACCGATCAGCAACTGCATTTCGTAGTTGTCGCACAGTTCTTTCATTTTGGCGACCGATGCCGGTGCAGCGCGGAAATCTTCGCGGCGGTGAATCAGAATCACAGATTCTGCCTTGCCAACCAGATTCAGGGCCCAGTCCAGTGCGGAGTCACCGCCACCGCAGATCACCAGATTTTTGCCATGGAACTGGCTAGGATCTTTTACACGGTAGAAAACTTGCTTGCCTTCAAATTCTTCAATGCCGTCCACTTTCAGTGTACGTGGCTGGAAGGAGCCAACGCCCGCAGCGATGAAAATGGTTTTAGTGATGAAGCGGGTGCCGGTGGAAGTTTCTACATTGAAACGACCATCTTCACGACGTTCAACAACAGTCACTTCCTGACCCAGATGGAAAGTTGGTTCAAACGGTTCGATCTGCTTCAGCAGGTTATCCGTCAGTTCCTGACCGGTACAGACCGGAACTGCAGGAATGTCATAAATCGGTTTGTCAGGGTACAGTTCTACGCACTGACCACCAACAACTGGCAGAGAGTCAATAACGTGAGCTTTGATTTCGAGCAGACCGAGCTCGAATACCTGGAACAGGCCGACCGGGCCGGCGCCGATAATAACGGCATCCGCGTCAATGACGCCGTCAGCCAGAGTGGTTTGTTGATTTTCCATAGCAGGAAGTGCTTTCAGATACAGTCAGACTAAAACAATGCCAGCGCCGGGCTGGCAAGGGATTAACGTTCGAGGTACTGCAGTTTTTCCTTGACGTCTTTCCAGTCATCCGCATCCGCCAGAGGTGCGACGGTTTTGGTGATGGAAGGCCAGGAACGCGCTAAATCAGCATTCAACTTAATGAATTTTTGCTGATCTGCAGGTACATCTTCTTCAGCGTAAATTGCGTTTGCCGGGCATTCTGCGACGCACACTGCGCAGTCGATACACTCATCTGGATCGATGGCCAGGAAATTCGGGCCGGCGCGGAAGCAGTCAACAGGGCAGACATCCACGCAGTCAGTGTAGCGGCAGCGGATGCAGGATTCGGTCACAACGTGGGTCATAACAGTCCAATCAAAAAAATACGTAAATTGTTAGCCCTGCGAGTAAGCAAAAGACTCTGTGGGTTGCAAAGCCTTGTATTTTAAGGCAATTCAGCACTTCTCACAAACTGAGCTTATATAGTTTGCGCATAAGCAAATGCGGGGTCTGGTTACCGGTTGTCCGGTGCTCAGAACGGTATAAATCAGATTTTGGCGGATGAACAGGGTAATTAGCAGAAATTTTGTGCATGATCAGTGCTGAAGTGTCACAATCATCATCTGAATGCAAGCGGGTTCAGCATTCTGAGCCTGCCAGTCCCTTCTGTTTTTATGACGATTTGCCGGATATCACCTATGTCAAAACCTGCCATTCTGATCGCTCGCGCGATTTTTCCTGATGTGCTGCACCGTCTGGAGCAATATTTTGAAGTCGAATCGAATCAGGGCGATGAGATCTTTTCACCGGAAGAGCTGATACGGCGTTTGCAGGGTAAAGAAGGTGCAATTGTTACCGGCTCATCACGTATCAATGCTTCTGTGCTGGCAGCGTGTCCGCAGCTGAAGATGGTAGCCAATATGGCGGTCGGTTATGACAATCTGGATGTGCCTGCCATGCAGGCTGCCGGTGTGCTGGCCAGTAACACGCCGGACGTACTGACAGAAACGACTGCCGATTTCGGCTGGGCGCTGATGATGGCGACTGCACGACGTATAACGGAGGCAGAACATTTTTTGCGCGCCGGAAAATGGAATAAATGGCATTACGACCTGATGTCCGGCGCTGATATTCACGGCAGCACGCTCGGTATTCTGGGTATGGGCAGAATAGGGCAGGCAATTGCACGTCGTGCGCAGGGTTTCGGGATGGAGGTGATGTATCACAACCGCAGTCGCCTTAGTACAGAGCAGGAAGCGCAGGCGAATCAGGCACGTTATGTGAGTAAGCAAGCTTTATTTGAAGAAGCTGATCACATCATTCTGGTGTTGCCGTATTCAGCCGCATCGCACCATGCAGTTGGTGCAGAAGAGCTTGCGATGATGAAGCCGACGGCCACGCTGACCAATATTGCGCGCGGTGGCATTGTGGATGATCAGGCGCTGATTGCTGCTTTGCGTGAGCGCAGGATTGCGGCTGCCGGACTGGATGTATTTGAAAATGAGCCAGCGTTTGCACCGGCGTTTCTGAAACTGGATAACGTGGTGCTGACACCGCATATCGCCAGTGCGTCAGTCAAAACGCGCAGAGCGATGGCGAATTGTGCTGCGGATAATCTGATTGCCGGACTACTTACAGGGCAGGCTAAAAATCCTCTGTGGTGATTTCGCAATAAAAAACGGGAGGAAAACCTCCCGTTTTTTTTGCTGCCTGCATTGCTCAGAGCATCAGCCTTTGAGCGAATTGATCAGATCAATATAGCTCTGCATTGCCGTTTCCTGCGCAGTACCTTTCAGTTCTGCCCACGCGTCAAACTTGGCGCGCGCAACAAAATCCATCATGCCAGGACGTTCACCGGTCACGTCGCCGCTCGCACCTTGTTTGTACAGTGCGTAGATTTTTAACAGCGTCATATTGTCCGGACGCTCAGGCAGCGCTTTGGAATCGGTAACTGCCTGTTCAAATTGTTGCTGTAAGCTCATGAAAATTTCCTCTGCGGATAAACAGGCATTTACATTAACACGATGTCAGCATTTCAAAACAGCCAGCGCCGTAGAGGTTTTCCTCAAGAGGCGCTGCGAGTTTACTCCGCGCCGCAGCAGACTTTGAATTTCTTGCCGCTGCCGCAGGTGCAGGGATCATTACGGCCAGTTTTCGGTGCTTCACGCTTTACGGTTTCCACGCCATTTTTACGCAGGGGCGCCCAGAACTGACGTACGGTGCGGATACCTTTTTCGATGGACAGCGCCAGCGTGTGGCATTTTTCCGGTGTATCGACGAATTCAACTTCCTCTTCCTCGATTTCTTCCGCACCCAGCAGATAAATCTGATGCAGCACCGGACCCGCCAGCGCATCTTCCCATGCTGGTTGCCATTCATCTTCGCGCAGGCGCATACCTTCGCAGAAGCCCCAGGCCCAGGTTTCACCGTCTACCAGTTCTTTGCCATTGTGTTCCTGCACGCAATACAGTGGCTCGAATTCCTGTGGCGCCACTTCAAACGTGATCTGGACTTCATTCATGAAACGCGCAATCAGATTCGTGATGCGTTTCATTTCATTGTCGGTTTTGAATTTTGGCTGTTCATTGTCCGGTAAACCCCAGACCACTGGCAGCCATTCCTGTACAGGAATCATTTCCGGGCCGATCGCGATGGCGGTCAGAAAACCGTGCAAAGCATCCATTGTCATACCGTCATCACCAACCCGGTCAGACATCAGAAACTTGTCCAGTTCGTTAAATTCCTTATCGCTCAATGGTTCATCAAGATGCATAGCAATAACTTCGTAATCGTTGAAATACCCGAAGTGTAGCCGCTCAGACGGGCGTCTGCACGATTTTTCAGGCAACAGCGCCAGAAAATCGCTGAGTCATAAACGATTCACCTTACAATGCCGCCTATGGATAAAAATCAGGATTTTTCGCACTTTTCCGGCCTGACACCGGATCTGGTGCTGGACGCCGTAGAGCAAGCCGGCTGGATGGTGGATGGCCGCTTGCTGGCTTTAAACAGTTATGAGAACCGTGTCTATCAGGTGGGTGTGGAAGATGGTTCGCCGCTGATCGCTAAGTTTTACCGGCCTGAACGCTGGACTGATGCTGCGATTATTGAAGAGCATCAGTTCTCCGCAGCACTGGCGCAGGCAGAAATTCCGGTGGTGACTGCTTTTCCGGATGCGCAGGGGAATACGCTGCGTCACTGGCAGGCATTCCGGTTCGCGGTGTTTCCGCGTCAGCGTGGCCATGCTCCGGAATTGCATGATCCTGCGACACTGGAATGGCTGGGCCGCTTTATCGGCCGTATCCATGCGCAAGGTGCAACAACCTGCTTTGAACACAGACCGGCACTGAACATCGATAGCTTCGGAACTGAGCCGCGCGCCTGGTTACTGCAGACGCCTGATCTGATACCGGATGAATTAAAAACGGTCTGGGCCGACACCAGCCAGCGTGCGCTCGATCAGGTGCAGCGCCAGTTTGATCTAGCGGGTGAAGTGCCGCAAATTCGTCTGCATGGAGACTGTCATCCGGGTAATGTGTTGTGGGTGGACGATGGCGATGAAGCTGGCCCGCATTTTGTGGATTTTGATGATGCGCGCAGCGGCCCGCCGGTACAGGATTTATGGATGCTGTTATCCGGCGAGCGTGCCGATATGCAGGCGCAACTCGGCGATTTGCTGGCAGGTTACGAAGATTTCTATGAATTCCACCCGCGTCAGTTATATCTGATTGAAGCTTTACGCACCTTGCGGCTGATCCATTATTCCGCGTGGCTGGCGCAGCGCCGTTTTGATCCGGCCTTTGTTGCTGCGTTTTCCTGGTTTGGCACGCCGCGTTACTGGCAGGAAAAAATTACAGAATTACAGGAACAGATTGCAGCAATGCAGGCACCGACCTTGTGGCCGGTGTAAAGCATTTTGCTTGCGGGTAAATCGTTAAACGTTTTTTTTATTGTAAGAAAGAAGTGAAATCATGACTCAGGATGAACTGAAACTGGAAGTGGCGAAAGCGGCGATTGCGTATGTTGTTGAAAACGAGATCGTTGGCGTTGGCACTGGTTCCACCGCGAATTTTTTCATCGATGAACTCGCGAAAATCAAACACAAAGTGAAAGCGACCGTTGCATCGTCCGAGGCAACCGCAGCACGTCTGCGTGCGCATGGTTTTGAAGTGCTGGATCTGAATGATGTGACCAGCATGCCGGTGTATATCGACGGTGCTGATGAAATCACCGCCAGCGGCGCAATGATCAAAGGCGGCGGCGCGGCACTGACCCGCGAAAAAATCGTGGCCTCGGTGGCAGAAAAATTCATTTGTATCGCTGACGGTTCCAAGCTGGTGGAAACACTGGGTAAATTTCCGCTGCCGGTGGAAGTGATCCCGATGTCGCATGCTGTGGTTGCCCGTAAGCTGAATGCCATCGGCGGTGAAGCGAAGCTGCGTATGAAAGATGAAAAACCGCTGGTAACTGACAACGGAAACTATATATTGGATGTGCACGGTATGCAGATTACCGATCCGGTGGCGATGGAAGCAGCAATCAATAACATCGTGGGTGTTGTGACCGTAGGCTTGTTTGCGGCGCAGGGCGCGAATGTTTGTCTGCTGGGAATGGCAGAAGGGGTAAAAACCTTACAATTCTGACGGAAAATCCGAATTGTGCCCGGACAACGACATTTCGTAAGATCTCCGCTCATTTTTAAAATATATCAAGGAGCAAAAAATGTCGTTGTTTCCGGTCTTAAGAAAGTCAGCGATCGCACTGGCGATGCTGGGTACGGTCGGTGCTGGTGCGGTGGTATCGCCGGTTGCGTTTGCGGATGCGGTTGTCAGTATTCCGATGACCAAAGATTCGCAGGCGAAAGTTACACCGGATGAAGCGATTCAGCGCCTGAAAGAAGGGAACGCCCGTTTCCTGTCCGGCACAATGCTCAAGCGCGATCTGATTTCCCAGACCAAAACAGCCGGTTCTCAGGGGCAGTTCCCGTTTGTCAGCATTGTTTCCTGTATTGATTCCCGCTCTGATCCTGCACTGGTGTTCGATCAGGGTATCGGCGATATGTTCACCGCGCGTGTCGCCGGTAATATCGTTAATGAAGATATTCTGGGCAGTCTGGAATATGCATCCAAGGTCGCCGGTTCCAAAGCGATTGTGGTGGTGGGTCATACCCATTGCGGCGCGGTGAAAGGTGCCTGCGACAACGTCAAAATGGGTAATCTGACTGCGCTGATTGAAAAAATCGCGCCAGCCGTTAAAGCAACGCCAAACGTGCACGGTGATGACCGTTCCTCCAAAAATCATCATTTCGTGGATGCTGCCGCTGAAACCAATGTCCGCATGACCGTGAAATCGATTCTCGACAAGAGCCCTGTACTGAAAGAAATGGTCGATAAAGGCCAGATCAAAGTGATCGGTGCAATGCATGACGTGGAAACCGGTAAAGTCGATTTCCTGAACTGATTCCGTATCAGTCAGCCCCTGAAAAAGCCCGTTTTTCTGTCAGAAGAAAACGGGCTTTTGTGCAGTTATCGTCATCTGCTGATTCCGGAGCCCCGGACTTTCTGCCGACGACCGCCGGATCGCTGTGCTGAATGCCGCATTTGAGGGTATTTGGGGCAGTTTTGCCGCCCGTGGGGACATGGGCTGGCCCGGACGCTGGCAGTTGTTACGAAGCCATAAAAAAAGCCTCCGGACCGAACTGCGGAGGCTTTGTCGTATCAGCAGCGCTGATTTATTCCGTTATTCTGTTGGCGGAACGTAACCGGCAGCAGCGTCGGCACCGTCACCGAAGAAATGCTTTTCCATTTGCGCCATCAGGTATTTGCGGGCACGGATGTCAGCCAGATTCAGGCGGTTTTCATTGACCAGCATGGTCTGGTGTTTGATCCAGCCAGCCCAGGCTTCTTTAGAAACGGACTGATAAATTTTTGCGCCCAGTTCGCCCGGAACCGGTGCGAAATCCAGACCTTCAGCTTCTTTATCCAGTTTAATGCAGTGGACCATGCGGGCCATAGTAACTCCTGTTGAATTTGCGAATGCCGCGATTATACGTAAAGCTGCTTACAGCTGCTTGATCAGTACCAGAGATTTTCGTTGCCAGTTGTACATTTTCTGACGGTCACGCGGTAAATCATCGACGGTGGCCTTCACGAATCCGCGTTTTAAGAACCAGTGTTCAGTACGCGTCGTCAGCACAAACAGAGAATGGAAACCGGCGCGGCGTGCGCGTCTTTCCATATGTTTGAGTATCCGCTCGCCATCGCCCTGACCCTGCACATCCGGATTCACGGTCAGACAGGCCATTTCCGCCATTTTGTCGTAATGGAAAGGGTAGAGTGCTGCGCAGCCGAAAATCACGCCGTCATGCTCAATCACAGAGAACTGGTTGATTTCGCGTTCGATCAGTTCGCGGCCGCGTTTGACCAGTGTGCCATCGGCTTCCAGCGGTTCGATCAGTTTAATAATCGCACCAACGTCTTCAATCGTCGCTTCACGCAGGGTTTCCAGGTTTTCCGATGTCACCATCGTACCGACACCATCATGCGTGAATAATTCCAGCAGGGTCGAGCCATCCATCGCGTAAGGCACGATATGCACACGCTGTACGCCGGCTTTACAGGCTTTGGCCGCGTGCTCCAGATAAAACGCAGAATCGGCCGGGAGGTAATTTGCGTTTAATTCTTCATCGGCTTGCTGATACGATAATTCGTGAATTTCTTCATTGTCCTGATCCACCATCATCGGTGTTTCGGTAATGAAAATCAGCTTATCGGCTTTCAGCGCTGTGGCTGCAGACACTGCAACGTCTTCCATCGTCAGGTTAAATGCTTCACCGGTCGGCGAAAAACCCAGCGGGCCGAGTAAGACCAGACTGCCTGCTTCCAGAATTTTATGGATCGTATCCGCCGCCACTTTACGGGTGACACCGGTCAAGCCGAAATCGACACCGTTCACGATGCCAATCGGGCGCGCAGTGACAAAGTTACCGGAAATAATGCGAATCGCGGAATGTGCCATCGGCGTATTCGGTAAGCCCTGGCTGAATGCCGCTTCAATGTCCAGACGCAATTCACCTGCGGCTTCTTTCGAGCATTCCATCGCCGCGATATCGGTAATCCGTACGCTGTGATGGAAGTGCGCATCGACATTACGCAGTGCCAGCTGTTCCGCTACTTGCGGGCGCGATCCGTGCACGATCACAATTTTGATGCCGAGTGCATGCAATAGCGACAAATCCTGCGCCAGAACGGGCAGTGCGCCGGCAACTACCAGCTCGCCCGGGAAGGCCACGACGAAAGTCTTGCCGCGGAAGGCGTGAATATACGGTGCGACCGAGCGCAGCCACTGAACGAATTGAACGGGATTTTCCATGCGCGAATTATAATCTGATCGCGCAGGAATCTTGCATAGTCTGTGTCTTC
Source organism: Cognatundibacterium luofuense (assembly GCF_018139685.1). GTDB lineage: Bacteria > Pseudomonadota > Gammaproteobacteria > Burkholderiales > Burkholderiaceae_D > Undibacterium > Undibacterium luofuense. The sequence goes on along the minus strand of NZ_JAGSPN010000007.1, from coordinate 178,082 downwards.
CGGAAACTTATTTTTGCGCCAGCAATGCCAGAGACTGGCGCTTTTTATAATACAAATCCTGCGATTTGCGGGTCAGCGCATTTTTCTCTGCCATTTGCAGATTTTCTTCGGTTTTCTGCAAGTTCCCGAGCTGAAAGTAGGTGCGCGCCAGCCAGAAGTAAGATTCTTCGTTGTACGGATCTTTGCGCAACTCTTTTTCTATCAGTTTGCGCGCATCGGCAAAGCGGCCTTCCAGATACGCTTGCTTGCCCTGATTCAGGAAATAAAAAGGTGGTTCGGGCTGCAGTTTTGCTAACTGCGTCGCAATCTCTGCGGCTTCTGTATGACGCTGACGGTTCGCCAGCAATTCCTGCAAATTGCTCAGTGCGACAACATTTTCAGGTTGTGTCACCACGATGTAACGAAATAACTGTTCAGCCTCCGCAAACATCGCTTGCTTGCGATACACCACGCCAAGGGTATTGATCGCGATAGAAAAATCGGGATCAGTGGTGATGGCTGCTTTCGCATACCAGTAAGCTTCTCCTGCTTTGCCGCGTGCCAGCAGTTCAGCGGCGCGATTATTGAAATACATTGCCACAATGCGTTTCTCAGAAATGATGTCGACTTGCTGACGCATTGCGACGCCAGGCGGCAGGAAATCGATAATCAGCGAAGCATGGTCGCCCAGATCAAGGTCGAAGGCGCTGGTACGCCGGCCCAGCAAAACGTTCACATGACCGGATGCCAGCAATATATGATCGGTGCGGGTCCAGCTGTCATCCATCCGTACATTCTGAAACCGTACATCCAGCCCGAGTTCGCGCGCCATTGCCGCCGTCATCAGCACCAGCGAAAGACAGTTACCGCTTTTCCGTTCAAATGCTTCGCTGGCGTTCAGCGTTTCCTCGGCATCGTATTCCAGCATCAGACCGCTGTTTTTCTTCAGCGCCTGATACAGTCTGACGCGCATGTCGCCGTTGCCGGCGTGTACATGCTGCTTCAGAAATTCCTTCATCGGTTCACTGACCTTCAGGACATCATCGGCGCGCAATTCGGTGTGGCTCAAGGCGAATGCATTGTCGTGAAACAGTGCTGGCTGAGCGACTTTTGGCTGTGTTGCACAACCAGTCAGTACAGAAAAAAGCAGACAGATAATCAAACGTGCGGACATGGTAACCCCCGGCCAGATAATGACACTGCAAAAGCTGAAACACTGAATGCGATGACTGATGCGCGTGCCATTGCCAGCGCACCAGTATTCAATCTGGGTTGTAGCAGAAGCCGGTTCTTCCTGCCAGTAAATTACAAAGGGCTTGTCGTTTTCCGGTAGAGCAACGTCTGACGATGGTGCAAAGCAATATCGGGATGAGTACGCGTATGCGGTGGCTTTACCAACGCTGAAATTTACGGTGTTTTTTAATCTTTACGCACCAGCATCGCCACCAGTTTTTGCGTCAGCGGCGCAACCACCATCACCGATGGAAAAGCCACCATCCACGCTGGCAGCCAGGCGCTCAGCCATAGTCCCAGCGTCTGATCATGCAGGCCAGTGGTGCGTACCGTGGTAATGCCGGATACCAGTAAAGACATCAGGCCGGACAAAATCAGACTGAACATTAGTTGCGCATATTTTTTCGGAATCATCAGAAAGGTCTTTCTGTTCAAGAAATGAGATAGAGAGCCATGCAGTGTAGAAGTTGCAGTGCACTTCAAGTCAAGTCAGCACAGAAAATTTTTGCATAACAGCATGGCAACACCGGTGCGCAATCAGCGACGCGGTGTTTTGTCGCTGCTGGCTAAATCTGGGATAATCCCGCCCCTATGACACAGAAAAAAACACCTCATTCCGGCAGCGCCGCCAAACTGGACGGACTGGCCGGATTGCGCGATTTACGCGCACAGCTGATCGAACAAAAAGAACAACAGCAAAAGCAGCAATTACCAGCGCCGCAGGCAAGTCAGGCTGAGGTACAGCCACAAGTCCGCGCTCAGACGCAAACACAGGAAAAGCGCAACAGCCAGCCGCAAGCCGGTGCGCGTAATGCTGCGCCACGCCAGCAGGCACAGAATAAGCCACAACCAAACAGCAAAGCCGCAAGCCAGAAGCCGTTTCAATCCGGCGCAAAAAACATGGCAGGGCAAGTGCATCCGTTTCTGGCAAAACGTAATCCTTTACCGGAAATCACCTTCCCGGAAGAATTGCCGGTTTCCGGTAAGCGTGAAGATATCGCGAATGCGCTGATTGCAAACCAGGTCGTGATTGTCTGCGGTGAAACAGGTTCCGGTAAAACCACGCAATTGCCGAAAATTTGTCTGGAAGTCGGACGCGGCAGCACTGGCATGATTGGTCATACCCAGCCGCGCCGTATCGCGGCATCGTCAACCGCAAAACGGATTGCGCAGGAACTGGGTTCACCGCTGGGTGAGCATGTCGGTTATAAAGTGCGTTTTACCGATACGCTGAATGATGGCGCCTGCGTCAAGCTGATGACGGACGGTATTCTGCTGGCAGAAACCCAGACCGATCCTTTGCTGCGTCAGTACGACACCATCATCATCGATGAGGCGCATGAACGCAGCCTGAATATTGATTTTCTGCTCGGCTATCTGAAGCAGATTCTGCCGAAACGTCCGGATCTGAAAATCATTATCACGTCCGCAACCATTGATGCTGACCGCTTCGCGCGTCATTTCTGCGATGCGCAGCAAAAACCGGCACCGGTGATCGAAGTATCCGGCCGTTTGTATCCGGTGGAAATCCGTTACCGTCCGGTGCAGGACACAGAAAAAGATAAAGACCGCGATCTGATGACCGCGATTACCGATGCGGTGGATGAACTGTGCCGTTTGGGTTCCGGTGATGTGCTGATCTTCCTGCCGGGCGAGCGCGAAATCCGCGACGCAGCGGAAGCTTTACGCAAACACCATCCGCCGCATGTGGAAATTCTGCCGCTGTTTGCACGTTTATCCGCGCAGGAACAGGAGCGCATTTTCAAACCATCGAATGCGCGCCGTATTGTGCTGGCGACCAACGTCGCCGAAACCTCGCTGACGGTGCCGGGCATACGCTTTGTGGTCGATACCGGTCTGGCGCGGGTCAAGCGTTACAGCTACCGCAATAAGGTCGAACAATTACAAATCGAATCGATTGCGCAATCGGCTGCGAATCAGCGTGCCGGTCGTTGCGGCCGTGTGTCGTCCGGTGTCTGTATTCGTTTGTACGATGAAAAAGAATTCCAGCAGCGCGCGCGTTTTACCGATCCGGAAATTCTGCGTTCCTCGCTGGCATCCGTCATTCTGCGCATGAAATCACTGCGTCTGACCGACGTAGAAAGCTTCCCGTTTATCGAGCCACCGCTGGGCCGAGCGATTGCGGACGGCTACCAGTTGCTGCAGGAACTGGGCGCGATGGATGAAACCAATCAGCTGACTGCGGTGGGTCGTCAGCTCGCCAAGTTGCCATTAGATCCGCGTGTTGGCCGCATGATTCTGGCAGCGCGCGATCAGCAAGCCTTGCAGGAAGTGCTGATTATTGCTGCGGCTTTGTCGGTGCAGGACCCGCGTGAACGTCCGCTGGAAGCGCAGGCGGCAGCAGATCAGGCACATAAAAAATTCGCTGATGAGAAATCGGAATTTTTATCGTATCTGAAACTGTGGAAATGGTTTGAAGACGCGGTAGAACATAAAAAAACCAATCGCCAGTTGCAGGATAACTGTCGCAGCAATTTTGTGAATCAGCTGCGCTTGCGCGAATGGCGTGAAGTGCATTCGCAATTGCTGACGATCGTCAAAGAGCAGGGCTGGCGCATGAATGAAAAGCCAGCCACTTACGAACAATTGCATCTGGCGCTGCTGACCGGTTTGCTGGGCAACATCGGTTATAAATCGGATGAAGACAGCCATTACCTCGGCGCGCGCGGCATTAAATTCCATATCTGGCCCGGTTCGCATCTGAGTAAAAAAGCCGGTCGCTGGATTATGTGTGCGGAGCTGGTGGATACTTCGCGTCTTTACGGCCGCTGCATTGCGCAGATACAGCCGGAATGGCTGGAAAAAACCGGCGCGCATTTACTGAAAAAATCTTACGGCGATCCGCGCTGGGAAAAGAAAGCCGGACAAGTCGTCGCGCATGAACGCGCTACGCTGTACGGGCTGGTGGTGTACAGCCAGCGCCGGATTAATTTCGGTCATATCAATCCGGATGAAGCGCGCGATATCTTTATTCGTGAAGCACTGGTAAATGGTGAGTTTGAAACCCGCCTGCCTTTCTTCGCGCACAATCAGCAACTGGTGCGCGAGATTGAAAATCTGGAACACAAATCACGCCGCTTAGACGTGCTGGTGGATGATGAACTGATCGTGGCGTTTTACGACAAGCTGATTCCGCCCGGCATTTGCAATGCGGTGGAATTTGAACAATGGCACCGCGAAGCCACGCGCACCACGCCGAAAATGCTGTATCTGGTCAAAGATGATCTGATGCGCCACGAAGCCGCGGGTATCACCACAGACTTTTTCCCGAAAACCATGCAGGTTTCCGGTGTGGCGGTACAACTCAGTTATCACTTTGAACCCGGCAGCCCGCGCGATGGCGTGACTATGAGCGTACCGCTGTATTTGCTGAATCAGGTATCGGCAGACCGCAGCGAATGGCTGGTGCCCGGCATGATCAAAGAGAAAGTGCAGTTATTGCTGAAATCGCTGCCGCAAAAAATCCGCCGCCACTGTGTACCGTTGCCGGAATACGCAGCCGGATTTTCTGAGCGCAATGAATTCGGTAAGGGCGTGTTTATAGATGTACTGATTGCCGATATCCGCGAAAAAACCGGTTTGCTGTGCAAGAGCACCGACTTCAAATTCGAAACCCTGCCAGCCCATCTGGCGATGAATTTTAAAGTGGTGGATGAACACGGACGCCAGCTGGATATGGGCCGTAATCTCGCCAGCCTACGTGCAGAACTGGGCGGACAGGCGCGTGAAAGCTTCCAGAAAATCGCCAGCGCAGAAAAACTGGCTCTGCTGGAAGGTGGTAACGATGCGGTAGCCGACGAAGTGCCGACGAAAGCACCGGCCAGAATGCCAGCCGCTACCGGCAAAGGCGGCGCTGCACCGGTGGTGTATCAGCAGGAAAAACTGACCGACTGGACTTTCGGCGAATTGCCGGAATTGCTGGAAGTGCAGCAGGGTAAGCAAACGCTGATCGGTTATCCGGCGCTGGTGGATCAGCAAACCCATTGTCAGATTGAAGTATTCGATGATCCGGACGAAGTCGCGCGCATTCACCGCACCGGTTTGCGCCGTTTGTTTGCATTGCAGCTCAAAGAACAGGTGAAGTTCTTAGAGAAAAATATTCCGGGCATGCAGCAAATGGGCATGCAGTTCATGGCGCTGGGTTCGCACGAAGAATTACGCGACCAGATTATTCAGACTGCGCTGGAACGCGCCTGTCTGCAAAACGGTATGCCATCGAACGAAGGCGAATTCCGTCAGCGTCGCGAAGAAGGCAAAGCACGCCTGAATTTGCTGGCAAATGAAATTGCGCGACTGGCCGGATTGATACTCAGCGAATACCATGCGCTGCCGAAAAAAATTCAGTCCGTCAAAGCGCACAGCGCCGCCGCGGCCGATATGCAAAGCCAGTTGCAGCAACTGGTGCATAAACGCTTTATCGCAGAAAACGATTATGTGCAGCTCGCACATTTCCCGCGTTATCTGAAAGCAATGGCAGTGCGTATCGACAAACTGCGCGCTGATCCGGCACGGGATCAGAAGCAAATGGCAGAATGGAACAGCGTTGCACAAGCCTGGCTGCGCCACCCGCGCCGCCACGGTGCTGATGCCGATCCGAAATTGCTGGAATTCCGCTGGATGCTGGAAGAACTGCGCGTATCCCTGTTTGCGCAGGAACTGAAAACGCCGATGCCGGTATCGGTAAAACGCTTGCAAAAAGTCTGGGAAAGCCTGCAACGCTGATTCAACTAAACGTGTGTTTTCAGATGCGATAGCAAGTAAACTGCCCAACCAACAAACGTCCGCCAGCAGCCAGTCTGCGGCGGGCGTTTCGTTTTGAGGTTCTGGTTTGCCGTTATTTTGTGAACAGCTAAGGACTTAAAAACGCCGGTAAAGTACTGACAAAGCACCGGCGATGCACTAACGAAGCACCTGCGATGCGCCGGAAAAGCCCCAATACAGCGACGAAAAAAAACCGCGAACAAGTCTCAATTGTGCAGTTATCCGCATTTGCATTTTCCGGACAGCCAGACTTTCTGCCGACGACCGCCAGATCGCTATGCAGACCTCCGCAAATCAGCCATTTTCAGGCATTTTTAACGGTCTGCAGGCCAGTTCAATGCTTGGGCACGCTGCACCTGCAAGGCCGTAGCCGCCAGTGCCGCTCACACAAAAGCGCGGCAAAGCAGGCAAAGTAAAAACAAAAGACAAAGCAAAACAAAAACAAAACAAAAACAAAACAAAAACAAAAAAAAGCCAGCGCTGCAAAGCAAGGCTGGCTGTGATGCGCTTCATCAAAGCGGCAGAAGCTTATTTTTCCGGCGGACGCGGGAAGAAGTGCGCAAACGCATTCAGCGTGGCCGGATGCAGGATCGTGCCGTGATCTTCTTTCGGCAAATACTCAAATACAAACTGCGTGTTGCGCTGCTTGTGCTTGCGGATCAGCGCCGCCAGCGCACGCGCATCGCTTACCATTTCCGGCCCTTCATTTCCCACTGCCAGATACACCTTCAGCGGCGATGAAGGCAGATTGTGCAACAACTGCGGCGCTTGCTTCAGTAAGGATTGATTGTCCCACCACAAACTCGGGCTCATCATCACATACTGATTAAACAGCGCAGGTTTCTTCAGCAAAATCTCCGTTGCCAGCAAAGCCGCCAGCGATTGCCCGACCAGCATTTTGTCCGGCCCGGTACGGAAATGCTGCTGCACATAAGGCTGCACCTCGGTTTCGATATAACGGATAAACGCATCCGAACCACCAGCGTTTTTGTAGGCTTCCGTGTACGCGTGCATCCACTTCGGCCAGATAAATTTCGGCGACGCCTTAAACGTCATATCGCGCTTGCGGTCTGTATTTGCAATCCCCACCAGAATCACCGGCGGCAAACGCTGCACCCACGAAAAACTCGCATACTGCACCGCCCCCGCCATATGCGTGAAATCCTCATGCTGCCCGCCATCCAGCAAATACACCACCGGATAACGCATTTCCGGATGCTCGTGATATCCCTCCGGCAACATAATATTCAGCTCGCGCTGTTCATTCAGTACCTGTGATTGCAGCGTGTAAGTCTGCGCAATCACATACGGCTTGCTGACCGGCAAAGCTTGCGCCGCCGCACTTGCCGCCGCAGCCGAACCACCCGCCACCTGCGCTTGCGCCGCCCCGAACACCGCCAGCGATAAAGCCACCACCACACCCACTTGCTGCCAAAGTCTCATCGTCGTCTCCTGTTCTGTACTCCGGCATTTCCGCGCCGGTGCGCTATTTTCTACGATTTTGAACAGTCTTAGTGATTTGACTAACCAATCTGATAAGTGCTGTTTTATAGTTGTTGTTTTATGCAATCTGCACGGGCGGGTGATATGGCGACGAACAAGAGCGAAAAAAACGAAGTCAGAATGACTGCCGGTGCAGCCTTTTTGTCAGCCGATTGCTGATTTACAGAAGTAAGGTTTATCTAAGAAGAGACGCTCAGTTTATCGACGCAGTGGCTAGGTAATTTTTATGACGTGAAGGTGAAACGAAAGCCGCTGAAGCATGGGTGAAACGCTGCGTCAGGCCGGGTTAGATGAATTTGAACAAAAGCATGAATCCGTGTGGCGGAAAGTACACTGATTTTGTAAGTTTCATATTGCAGTGAAGGCAAACGGATAGAATCAGCGGCATTCCATTCAATTAACAAGAACAACAGGAGTAAATCACATGGCCGAACAAGACCCACAACTGGCAGCGCCGTCTTCAGCAACTGACAGCACCGGCGATGCAGGAACTGATGCCATCGCACAACCGGCCGCGCTGGCGACCGATGCGTCTGAGCAACCGTATCAGGTAGCTGCCGATCCCGCAGTGCTTGCGCAGGCGATGCCGTTTAATCAGGAGGCAGCGCAAAGTATTGTGGATGCCAGAGATAAGCTGATGAAATCCATTGAGGCGGATATTGCGTGGTATGACGGCGCTAAGCAAAAGCGGGCTTTCTGGGCGCGTCTGATTCGGGGATCGATGATCGGGTTTGGTGGTGTTTCTGCAGTGCTGCCGGTAATTACGCCGTTCAATCTGGGAACATGGACGATTCCGGCCAGTGCCACTTCAGTCATGATGGTGGTGACGGCAACCATGTATGCCTACGAGCGTTACTACGGCAATGCAGATGCATGGATGCGCTTTGAAATGGCAAGGCAGCGTTTGCAGCGTTTGTCGGAAGAGTTTGAACTGAACTGGCTGGCTTTGCAGGTTGCCGGTGCCGGTAAGCCGGATCTGGCGAAAGAGCTGACCGAGCTGATCCGGGTTTCCAGTGCGCGCTACAACATTATTCAGACCGAAACCGAGCAGTGGATCAGCAGTTTTAAAGCGGGCATGAAAACCTCGGTGCCGAAGGCGGCAGAAGAGGGGAAGGCTGGCTGACTTAAGGACACTGAATGAGGCTGGTTCAGTGATGTGGTAACAAAAACGCGGGACGCGGGCAATTGCCCGCGTTTTGTTTTGGTCGCTGGTTTGTGGTCGAAGATCGTGCTGGTTGTGCAGTTATCCGCATTTGTGTTTTACGGAGGCCCGGACTTTCTGCCGACGACCGCCGGATCGCTGTGCTGAACACCGCATTTGACACATTTTTGCTGCCCGCAGGCAGTCTGCAGACGCGAAACGGGCAGGCCGACTTGTTAACGTGTCGGGTGGTGTCAAATTAAGTGCTTACGTGTAAGGCGTTTCCGGAAGTACCTGATTTGCTGAAACCGTGCTGTTGTTTGATCTGCTGCTGAAGGTATTGATGCCTTGCCTGATAAGCGTTGAACGGGGTGCTGATGTTATCGGCATGCTCTTTGCAATAGTGCGCTGGCGCTGTACCGGTTTGCCGGTGTGGCGTTCAGTTTTTGTCTGGCCGTTTGTTTGACGGCCATCTTTCGGCACTTATTTCTGGAGAACGGTATGAGTCAGGAACCACAGGTAGTCAGCATGATGCATGCAGCGCGCCACGTGAAGGCATCGGCAGAATCGCTGGATTATTATCAACAGCTGTTGCAGACGCTGAGCGTGCCCGGTGTATCGCCGCCCAATAACACCGCACAGGGTAAGAAAGCGCGCGAAGCGCTGATGCAGTGGAATGGCTATTATCCGCTGAGCGGATCTGGTGTGGATGCTGGTTCAGATTCAGTTGCAACGGGCGCTTTCTTTGCGATTGATGCCAATATGGTGGTGACACCGGCACTGAGTGAGCCGTATCTGGATCTCACGCTGATTTTATCGCTGGATGGAAAGCAGGCAAGCCGGTTCGCCTTCAGCGCAGAATTTGACGGAAATACGCTGATGCAATTAACCAGTAACGGCACGAAGTTCGAACTGAGTTTTGTGCGTAACGCCGATACTTACGGCCCTGTCGCAACTTGCACTGGGACGATTACCCTGCCGGGCTGCGTTGCAGTGAATGTGACTGGTCAGACCTATAACAATCCGATTCAAGCGCCGCTGTTCGCCGGAAAATTCTATGCGTCCGCGCCAACCAGTACGCCTGTCGAAGTTCTGGAAATCAGCGCGAATTATCAGTTGCGTTACGATTTCGGTACGAATAACGGCGCGTTAGCACCCGTGCCAGCTTATGTTTATAACCTGAATATGTACTATTTCCTGTTTCCCCAACAGGAAAGTTACGTGCATCTGATTATGGGTACGTCGGGCAATAAAGGCTTTGCGTGTAATGATATGTGTGACGGTGGCGCAAACCCGGTGCGCTCCTTACTGACCATTCCGGATGCCCCAACGATCACGCCGAATATTTTCGGGGCGCCGGATATCGATCTGGTGAATTTCAGTGGTTATTATCCGCTGACCTATGCAAACGGTCCGGATCACTGCACGCCAGCGGGTTTTGTATCGATTCAGGCGCAGTATTCCACCTTACTTCCGGGTTTTGAGGCCGATTGCTATATGGTGCTGATCAGCTGGTCTTTCGACGGTGTGCATTCGCAAGGCTGTTACTTTGATCATAAAAAAATGACCTACAAAGATGGCGAGCTGACAATACCGGAATTTGGTGTGAAGCTGGCACTGACCCGTAGCTACGATAAGCACACTAACGCACTGGTGAAGCTGGAAGGTGTGATCGGAAAAACGCAGGTCGCAGGGTTTACGCCATTCAATCCTGTACCGCTGGTCGCATTCGGCGGTTTGCCGCTGACGAATGCAAACGGCGACTGTCTGACGATACAAACTGCGAACAGTGTGATTTATAACGACCAGGAAAACCTGAGCGTGATTTATGTTCCGCTGATGTACATCCTCGCGTATCCGGCACTGTTCACCGATGTGGTGATGTCACTCGGAACGGATGGAACCCACGGCACAGCGTGTATCGTCACCACCAATGTGAATTCAGCTCAGCAGCAGACGACAGCTGTCTGGTCATTGCCCCCAGCCTGACCAGTGTTGTCTGGCTGAGATGTGAGACGTCAGCATCAAAACAAAACGCCCCGGTTTTCAGAGAAAACCGGGGCGTTGTCTGTTGCCGCCTCAGGAGCGAAACGGCAGGCAGGGGGTGTTGAAATCAGGCGACTTTTTTGCCGGATTTCGCGTTTTCAATATTGGCGACATTGACGTTCGGGTCGATACCGTTTTCCCATTTCGCAATCACCGCCGCGGCAATCGAGTTACCAACTGCGTTGGTTGCGGAGCGGCCCATATCCAGGAACTGGTCCACACCCATGATCAGCAGCAAGCCTGCTTCCGGAATGTTGAACTGGTTCAGTGTAGCGGCGATCACGACCAGCGAAGCGCGTGGCACACCGGCCATACCCTTGGAGGTGACCATCAGCAACAGCAGCATGGTGATTTGTGTGCTGACCGACAGTTCGATACCGTAAGCCTGTGCAATGAACAGTACCGCGAATGTGCAGTACATCATCGAGCCATCCAGATTGAAGGAGTAACCCATAGGCAGAACGAAGCTGGAGATTTTGCGTTGTACGCCGAATTTATCCAGTGCATCCAGAATTTTCGGGTAAGCAGCTTCAGAACTTGCAGTAGAGAACGCCAGCAGGAATGGTTCGCGGATCAGTGCCATCAGACGGAAGATGGATTTGCCGATGAAAACGAAGCCCGCAGCAATCAGCAGTGTCCACAGAATCGCCAGACCGAAGTAGAAACCGGCCATGAATTTAGCGAAAGTCACCAGTACGCCCAGACCCTGTGTTGTGATGACGGAAGCCATTGCAGCAAATACAGCTACTGGTGCGAGTGTCATGATGGAACCGGTGATTTTCAGCATCACGTGCGCCAGTTCATCAATCACCGCCGTCAGTTTTTTACCGGATTCGCCCAGCGCTGCCAGTGCAGAACCGAAGAACAGGGAGAACACGACAATTTGCAGGATTTCATTGTTGGCCATCGCTTCAATCGGCGATTTCGGGAACAGATGGCTGACGAAATCTTTCAGATTAAATGCGCTGGTTTTCAGGTTGGTGGCAGCGTGCACATCCGGCAGCGGCAGACCCAGATTGGTGCCGAGTTGCAGGGCATTCGACAACAGCATACCGATAGACAGCGATGCCAGCGATGCAATCACGAACCAGCCCATGGATTTAACACCGATACGGCCTACGGTTTTGGTGTCGCCGAGGTTGGCAATACCAACCGACAGCGTGGAGAACACCAGCAGCGCGATGATCATTTTGATCAGTCGCAGGAAGATGTCTGTCAGGATAGAGAAGTAGCCGGAGAGTTCCGTCGCGAATTTGGTGCCAGCCCAGGTTTCATGGCAGGCATAGCCGACGCCGATACCGGCGATCATCGCGATGAAAATCATCAGCGTATTGGATTTTTTCTTCATCAATAGTTCTCCTTAGTAAGCAGATCATCCTGCGTCTGCCTGTGTCATTGTTGTGGCTTACTTATTTCGGGATGAGCGCCGCCCTCGCGGGATGTGCGATCACAAAAAATAAAACAGGAGCCATGCCATCCTGCGTTAACCGGATGTCACGGAAAATTCAGTTCAGACTTGTGGTCCGATCAGATTGTTGCCCGGTGGGGGCTTGCATTTGGCTGGATAACCAGGCTTGCAGCGTGATCGCTGCGACCGGTTGTCCGTTGGCTTTGCAGGCTGCGCACGCAGATGAAGTCGATTTACGCAGAGAGCAGAAACAGCATGATGCGAGCGCATCATGCCATCGCTGTGCCGCATTATGAATTGGGGATAACCACAATAGCCTGTGTGATCTGAGAAAAACGTCTAAGTGCTTGCTGTTTACCGTAATTCAGGAATCGCAGATTCCTGAATTGTTTAATTAAGATGGGAATGTGACTGGATTGTGGCGAAGAGTTGTTATCTGCATCCTGAAACAAAAACGGATATCAGTTTTGTTTCCTGATATCCGTTGTTTTTCACTTCCAGCTTATCAGCGGAAATGCGTTGCGGTATTAAACGTCGATGCCGTGGCACTTTTTGTATTTTTTGCCGCTGCCGCATGGACATGGATCATTGCGTCCGATTTTGGCTTCTTTGCGTATTGTGTGTTGCGTGTAGGTTTTACGGAAGGTTTGTTTTTCCGGTTCCTGAAACACAGGCCACCAGCCCATTTCTTTTTCAACATCGCTGATATAGCTCTTGCCGTGCTGTAATTCCAGCAGGCGGCTGGCCTGAAAATCGGCGTGGATGTGTTCATTCAGCCAGTCGCGGTCGCTCAGTTGCGGGTCCAGCAGGTTTTCATCAAACCAGCTGTTGATCTGATCCAGCATTTCATGCGCGCACAGGGCTGTGGCGACATCAACGATGGTTTCCAGCAGAATCGCATCGCCTTCGCTTTCGTGGCGGCGCTGATTCGCCAGCTTTTCGCCCTGTTCCTGCAGGAATTGCAGTAAAGCTGCGCGGTCGTTGTCGCCGCAGATAACGCGGACCTGCCATGCGAGCAAGGCTGCCGTGCGGGACCAGACCGAAATGGCATTGTTTTCAAACATCGCTTGCAGCGGCGCAGTATTGCCATCGCACACCGAAGCCAGACAGCGGCCATAGGTTTCTGTGATCACATCACCCATGATCTGTTCCAGCTGCTCATCGCCAAATGCGCCGATTGCCATCATGGCTTCATACGCATCGGTCACTCGCCACGCAGCGAGCAAATGCATTGCATACAAATGCAGCATGTAATTGCCATCCAGCGCGGCAGACGGGTCTTTTGCAGTGTCGTGCAATACCTGAATCAGTTCCGGAATCACAGACTCTTTTTGCGCTGTGACAGCCTGAATCGCTTCCGCAGGGAAAGGGGCAGTCTGAAAGCGGAGTTGCTCGGCCAGTGCAGGCCAGATGGAGGTAGATGTCATGTCTGAGATTCCGGTAAATGCGAACGGGCGACCAGAGTCGCCCGCGTTAATGCGGCAGTATAACAGTTTGTGATGGAGTTTTACTACGCGCTTGCGTCAGCTGGTGATGGTCTGGCAGCAGGATAGGCGATGTGCAGGCTGGTGTAAGCAGGTCGCATCGGGTATATTTTGTGTCAATTTGTAAATAGACGATGCAGTCCGGCAGCAGGCAGTGAAAGACAGCTTTACTGATTGCCGGAATGCAGCTTAGCTGAATGGATAAAAGCACAATGACAAGCATACAACCCGGCCTGATTGTTTTGCATGGCAACCAGCTGGAACAACTTGGTGAAGCGGTATTGCAATGGATACAGCAAAACCCGCTGAGTGTGCTGGAACCGGAAATCATGATCGTGCAATCGAACGGTGTGGCGGAGTGGCTCAAGATTGCCATGGCGCGCCGTCAGGGCGTATGTGCTTCGGCAAAAGTCATGTTGCCGGCCCGTTTTTTGTGGGATGCCTACCGGCAAGTGCTGGGGCATCAGCAAGTCGCGAAACGCTCGCCGCTGGATAAATCCGCGCTGGGCTGGCGTATTCAGCAAATGTTGCCGCAAGTGACTATGTTGCCCGAATGCGAACCGTTGCGTCAGTATCTGCAGGATGGCACGCAGATTCGTGTGTATCAGCTGGCCACCCGTATTGCGGACTTATTCGACGGTTATCAGATGTTTCGTGCTGACTGGCTGCAGGACTGGGAGGCGGGCCTGGATCAGTTGCGCCGCGCATCCGGCGAGCCCTCGGTTGTGCCGGAAGATCAGCGCTGGCAACCGGTGTTGTGGCGTGCAGTCACGGAGAGTGTGGATGCGGAGCAGCGTGCTTCGGGCCGTTCGCATGTTCATCAGCGTTTTGTCAGTGCGTTGCAAACCGATCAGGCAATGCATCATGGTTTGCCGCGTCGTGTAGTGGTGTTTGGTTTGTCGGCCATGCCACAGCAAACGATGGAAGCACTGAGTGCGATGGCGCGTTATACGCAGGTCGTGATTGCGGTCAGTAATCCTTGCCAGTATTACTGGGGCGATATTATCGAAGGCCGTGAATTGCTGCGCGCAGAACGCCGCCGCGCCGCACGCGAGAAAACGCGGGCAGTGTCGCTGGACGCTTTGCCGCCGGAACAATTGCACGCGCATGCGCATCCTTTGCTGGCGGCGTGGGGCAAACTGGGGCGTGATTTTATCCGCATGCTGGATGGCTTTGATGATGCAGATGCAACCCGCAAGCAATATAACAGTCTGCGTCTGGATTTATTCAGTGATGGCGATGGTGACATGCTGTTGCAGCAAATACAGGCAGCGATCCGCGACTTACGGCCTGTCGGTGAACATGCGCGTTTGCCGCTGGCGGAGGATGATCACTCACTGGAATTTCATGTTGCGCACAGTGCGCAGCGTGAAGTAGAAGTACTGCATGATCAGTGTCTGAACTGGCTGGCGCAGAAAGAGGCTGATGCACCACTGCGACCACGCGATATCGTGGTGATGGTGCCGGATCTGCAAAAGTGGATACCGGCAATTCATGCTGTATTCGGCCAGTATCCGCGTCACGATACCCGTTATATTCCGTATGAAATTGCGGACACCAAAGAGCGTCAGCAAAACCCTTTACTGATTGCACTCGAATGGTTGCTGAAATTGCCGGATCAGCGTTGCAGTCAGAGTCAGATTCGTGATTTGCTTGAGGTACCTGCTTTAGCGCAGCGTTTCCGTATCCGTGAAAATGATTTGCCGCTGCTGGCACGCTGGATTGAAGGTGCAGGCATACGCTGGGGGCTGGATGATGCGCACAGACAGCGTCTGGGACTGGGCGCAGCCGGCGCGCAAAATTCCTGGCTGTTCGGGCTGGAGCGCATGCTGACAGGCTACGCCAATGGTGACCGCAGCAGTTTCGACGGCATTGCACCTTACGGCGAAGTCGCCGGACTGGATGCGGTGCTGTCCGGATCGCTGGCTGAATTGCTTCATCAGTTGCAACACTGGAGTCATCGCTTGCTGCAGGCTTATACGCCGGTGGAATGGGCAGCTGTGTTCAGAGAGCTGGTCAGTCAGTTTTTTGATGCCGCTGACGAGCGGGAAAAAATGACTTTGCTGCAGGCGGAGCAGGGCTTGCAGCGCTGGGTGGACGATTGCGCTCTGGCGCAGTTTGACCAGCCTTTACAGTTGAGCGTAGCAGCAGAAGCCTGGTTATCGCAGGTGGATGAGCCGGATCTGAATCAGCGCTTTATGTCCGGCGGCGTGACCTTCTGTACGCTGATGCCGATGCGCGCCGTGCCATTCAAAGTTGTGTGTCTGCTGGGGATGAATGATGGCGATTATCCGCGCCGTACACCGTCAGCCGATTTTGATTTACTGCGCATGCCCGGCATGCAGCGTCCGGGTGACCGTTCACGACGTGAGGATGACCGTTATCTGATGCTGGAAGCCTTGCTGGCGGCGCGTCAGAAACTGTATGTCAGCTGGACCGGTCGCAGCATACGCGACAATAGCTGGCAACCGCCTTCGGTGCTGGTATCACAGTTGCGCGATTACATTGCGCAATGCTGGCAATTGCCTGCGCATGGCTTGCTGACCGAACATCCCCTTCAGCCTTTCAGTCGCCGTTATTTTGAAACATCTCCGAGCCTGACCTGGGCACGCGAATGGGCAGCCGTGCATGCGGAGTCGGCGATAGCAGCGCCTTTGAGCCTGACGCCGCCTGACGCCGGGCAAAAGCTGAGTATCCGTCAACTGGCTGAATTTTTACGCCAGCCGGTGAAAGCGTTTATGGCGCAGCGTTTGCAAATCCGCTTCGATCAGGACAGCGTGCAAAGCCAGGATGATGAACCGTTTGCAATTGACGGGCTGGAAAACTGGGCCCTGATCAGTCGTTTAACCGAGCGTGATCAGATCAGCGCCTCAGATCTGAATACGCAATTACAACAGCGGCTGGATACAATACGGCGTGAGGGCGTATTGCCACTGTCACATACCGGCGACCAGATCGCGGATAATCTGATTGGCGAAGCAGAGCCTGTGTTACGCACTTGGCAGCGCCTGATGCAGGAAGCCGGTGAGGCCAGCGGTACACAACAATGGCGCTACAGCAACGGGCAAATCACAGTGGAAGACTGGTCCGGTGGTCTGGTTGAAGACGGGCAGGGCTGGCGCTTGCTGGATTTCACGCCATCAAGACTGACCAACGGACAGAAGAAGAAACCATTGGCGGTCGCAGAAAAACTCTGGCAACCGTGGATACGGCAATTGCTGGCAAGCGCACAGGGAGTAGCATTAACGCAATTGATGGTTGGACGGGATGCCTGGCTGGAAATGCCATCCTTGCCACAGGCCGAAGCGCAGCAGTCACTGAATAAGCTGTTGCAAATCTGGATGCAGGGAATGACACGTCCACTTGGTATTTCCAGCGGCAGCGCCATGGAATGGCTGCGTAAAAATCAGGATTTACGTGCTGCGCAGAGTGCCTATGAAGGCGATGCGTTCAATCCGGGAGAGGTGGATAAAGATCTGGCGCTGGCGCGTTGCTGGCCGAATTTTGCCAGCATGCAGCAAGCGGATGAATTTACAGAGATTGCCGAAGCCTTGTATCAGCCATTGCTGATCTGGGCGGAATCGCAGGTGGCAGTACATATGCTGGATACGGAAGAGGCAGCACAGGAGAAGCGGGATGAGTGAGATTTTACAAGCGGCAGTTTTTCCTCTGCATGGTTCGCGACTGATAGAGGCGAGTGCCGGAACCGGAAAAACATGGACGATTGCCGCACTGTATCTGCGTCTGGTGCTTGGTCACGGTGGCGAAACTGCGTTTATCCGGCCACTGCAGCCTGCTGAAATTCTGGTCATGACCTTCACCCGCGCTGCGACCCGCGAATTGTCTGACCGTATTCGTTCGCGTCTGATCGAAGCTGCACAAGTGTTTCGTGGTGACGCACAGGCATCCGATCCGTTTCTGGCAGGTTTGCTGGAGGATTATGCAGACCAGAGCGCGCGTGAACAGGCTGCTTACCGGCTGGCGATGGCGGCGGAAGCAATGGATGACAGTGCAGTATTCACGATTGATGCCTGGTGTCAGCGCATGCTGCGCGAACATGCTTTCGACAGTGGCAGTTTGTTTGATGAAGAGCTGAATGCTGACGAAACCGGCTGGCGTGAACAGGCGAGTAAAGATTACTGGCGTCAGCAAGTGTATCCACTCGGCGCTGATCATTTTGCGCGGGTGCAAAGCGTATGGGGCAGTGTGTATGTGCTGGAAGAAAAAATCCGTGCCATGCTGCCGCACGCCCGTCGTTACGAGCACTGGCAAAACCGATCTCTGACAGACTGTCTGCAATTCGCGGATCAGGAAGCGCTGAAGGCGGCGACGCAGATTAAATCTGAATGGAAAACTTTGCTTGAAGAGCTGGGCAGCTGGTATCAGGACAATTGCGATGCGCTGAATGGGAACAAGCTCAGAGCGGCATCGGTGGAAGGATTTTTTACCGACGTATTTGACTGGCTGACTGATCCGCAACGTGCGCTGTTGTCAGGGAAAGCTATTGAGTATCTGGATAAATGGGAAAGCTCACATCTGGACACCTGCTGGAAAAAAGGAAAAGAAGGCAGTCTGCCACGCATTGCGGACAGCATCGCTGACTTGCAAAAAGCCTTAACCGCGATTCCGACGGCTAAACCGGTGCTGTATGAACATGCGGCGGCAGGTATCAGTCATCGTATGGCAATGCTGAAACAACAGGCGCGTGAATTCGGTTTTGCAGACATGCTGCAGCGTTTGCGTGCGGCTTTACAGGGCGATAATGCGGCGCAACTGGCAGCGCGCATAAGGCAACAGTTTCCGGTGGCACTGATTGATGAGTTTCAGGATACCTCGCCGGATCAGTACATGATTTTTGATGCACTGTATGCGATTGCAGAAAACCGCAGTGATACCGGTGTGTTTCTGATCGGCGACCCTAAGCAGGCGATTTACGGTTTCCGTGGTGCGGATATTCGCAGTTACCTGACTGCACGCAGCGCGACAGCAGGCCGTCATTACGTACTCGATACGAATTTCCGGTCGGTGGCGGCGGTGGTTGATGCAGTCAATCATGTATTTATGCTGGCAGAAAATCCGGAGTCCGGACAATCCGGCGGCGCGTTCTGTTTCCGTCGCGGCGATGATAATCCTTTGCCGTTTGAACCGGTAAAAGCTAAAGGACGTGCGGAAAAGCTGGTGCGCGGCGAGGCAGAAATTCCCGGCTTGCAATGGATGCTGCCGCAGAATACCGAGCTGAAAGAAGCAGATTTTCGCCGCGAGCTGGTGCAGCAATGTGCTGAACAGATGGTGCAGTTACTGAATGATGCGGAATGCGGATTCCGCAGCGACAATGCATTCCGCAGCCTGCGACCAGCCGATATGGCAGTGCTGGTACGTAACCGTTATGAAGCGGCAGAGATTCGCGCAGCATTAAGTCAGCGCGGTGTCGCTTCTGTGTATTTGTCGGATAAAGATTCGATTTTTCAGACGCCGCAAGCCAGAGATGTGTTGTACTGGTTGCAGGCTGTGGCTGATCCGCTGGCTGCTGGCAAGGCGCGCGCTGCGCTGGCAACACGCAGCGCGTGCCGACACTGGGACGAGTTGCAACGTTATGCCGAAGACGATTATGCGTGGGAACAGCAGGCGGAACAATTAAGACAGTGGCAGCAAATCTGGCGCAGACAGGGCGTGCTGGCGATGATACGTCAGATGATACATGGCTTGTCGCTGGGATCCCGCTTGCTGAATGAGCAGGATGGCGAACGTCGTCTGACCGATTTACTGCATTTAGCCGAGTTACTGCAGCAAGCCAGTGTACAGCTGGAAGGCGAACAGGCACTGATACGCTGGCTGGAAGAGCAAATCCATGACCCGGGCGAAGCCGATGAGCATGTGCTGCGTCTGGAAAGTGATGCGGAACTGGTGCAGGTAATTACGATTCATAAATCCAAAGGTCTGGAATATCCGCTGGTATTTTTGCCGTTTATTGCCGCTGGTATGCGCAAAAGCCCGGATGCCAAAGCGGCGTTCTATCAATTGCCGGAAGAAGGCGGACAGACCCGGCTGGATTTCGCAAAAAGCAAAGAAAGCAGTCTGCGTCTGCGTTTGCTGAAACTGGAAGAAGATTTACGTTTATTGTATGTGGCACTGACCCGTCCACGCCATGCGATGTGGCTGGGGATGGCGGATGTGGAAGATCAGTTCCGTTACAGTGGCCTCGCGTATTTGCTGGGGCTGTATGGTGATGACCAGCAAGCTTCGCTAACGGAGCGGCTGCAGGCGGTGACGGCCGATTGTGGGGCAATGCAGATATTGCCATTGCCGGAACAGGCCGAAAAAACACACTGGCAGCCACGCAGCAGCCCGCCGCCGGTTTATCCTGCCAGCGATTACACAGCCCGTTTTGAAAAAGACTGGGCCGTTGTCAGTTACAGCTCGATCACTCGCGGACTGGGCGAATCCGTGCGCACGCCGCTGCCTTTGCTGGATAAGCTGGCAGAGCGCGATGACAGCGTTCCGGATGCGTCGCCGGTATCGCAGGTCTGGCACGCTTTTCCACGTGGGCCGGTGCCGGGGCAGTTTTTGCATGAGCAACTGGAGTGGCTGGCGGGCGAAGGATTTCATGTAACAACGCAGGCCTGGTTTGCCGATGCGGTGCGGGCGCGTTGCGAACGTGCGGGCTGGGCACACCGGCAGGAAGATGTGATTGTCTGGTTGCAGCAAATTGCGCAAACCACCGTCCCTTACTGGGAAGTTCCGCTTGCGGAAACAGGACAATGCGTGCCGGAAATGGAATTCTGGTTCCCGGCTGATGCATTCTCGGTGGCGGAACTGGATTCGCTGAGTCAGCAAACTGTCTGGCCGGAACTGGCAAGGCCGGCGCTGGCAGACAGTGCGGTCAAAGGTATGCTGCGCGGCTTCATGGATCTGGTCGTTGAGCATGACGGACGTTACTGGGTAATGGATTACAAGTCGAATGCGCTTGGCAGTAACGACGATGCCTATCGCGAATCAGCGCTGCAACAGGCGATGCTGCAGCACCGGTATGAAGTGCAGGGCATGTTGTATTTACTGGCTTTACACCGCTTGCTGAAACTGCGTCTGGGTGAGGATTATGATCCGCAACAGCACCTGGGCGGTGCGGTGTTTTACTTTCTGCGTGGTGTGGCAAACCCCGGTACTGCGGGTTGTGTACAGCTGGCACCGGATCCAGTATGGATGGATCAGCTGGAAATGATGCTGAGTTGTGCAAATGAGGAGATGGTCTGATGCAGGAATCTACGATGAATGTTCTGCAGCAGCTGGCGCAGGAAAAAAAACTGAGTTTGTTAACACTCAACTTCATACGATATCTGCAAAGACATGCAGTGTTGCCGGATGCACTGATCTGGCTGGTGGTGCAACTGACGGAAGCTGAAGCGCAGGGACATTCCTGTATTACGGTTGATGATGAACAGGCTGCAGCAACATTGCTGACCTCTGTTGATGCGGAACAGCGCAGCTTGCTGAAAGCGGCTTTCGGCACCATGCCTGCGGATTTGCAGGGCTGGCAGCAATTATTGGCGCAATGTCCTCTGGTCCGGATCGCTGGCAGCGCACAGGCCGATGCCGGACAGCCTCTGATTCTGGATCAGAATCGTCTGTATCTGCGTCGTTACTGGCAGGATGAACAGGCAATTGCTAACGCGATACAGCTGCGTCTGGATGCACCGGCGCAGAACGATGTGCCGTCCGAACGCATACGACTCTGGCTGGATCAGTTATTCCCTGCCGGTGAAGATCAGGACGGGCCGGACTGGCAGAGAATAGCCTGCGCTTTATCGCTGCGTGGCCGTTTCAGTGTGATTACCGGCGGCCCCGGTACCGGCAAAACCTATACCGTGGCGCGTTTGCTGTGCCTGTTACTGGCTTTGCAGGAGCATCCGGATCAGTTCCGGATTGCGCTGGCGGCGCCAACCGGTAAAGCGGCAGCGCGTCTGAAACAATCGATTGATGGTGCGCTGAAAGCGCTGGCACCGGTGCTCAGCAGTGTGCTGAACGAAGAGCAACTGGCGACCGCGATTCCACCTGCAACCACGCTGCATAGTCTGCTGGGCGCGCGGCCGGATACCCGTCGCCTGCGCCACCATGCGGGCAATCCTTTGCAAATGGATGTACTGGTGGTGGACGAAGCATCCATGATCCATCTGGAAATGATGGCGAATCTGCTGGATGCGCTGGCACCGCATACCTTGCTGATTCTGCTTGGCGATAAAGATCAGCTGGCATCGGTGGAAGCCGGTGCGGTGATGGCGGATTTATGTGAGTTTGCGACGGAAGGCGGTTACCGCAAAGCGACGGCTGAATGGCTGCTGGCAGCGACGGGGCAGCAAATTCCTGATCAGTATCTGACTGACCGTAATCTGCTGGCGCAGCACACGGCGATGCTGCGTAAGAGCCGTCGTTTTGGCGGCGCAATTGGCCAGCTGGCGATGGCAGTCAACGAAGGAAACGCAGAGCAGGCGGCAAAAGTGTTGCGGCAATCGGCGGATGAGGTGCTGAGCTGGCAGCAACCGGCGCAGACGGTGCAGTGTCTGGACTTGTTTCTGAACGGACGCGGTGCTCATCCGCAGGCCAGCGGATTCGCTGCTTTCCGTCAGGTCGTAAATGCCGGAGCGCAGGCGTTTGCCGATTATGAAAGCTGGGTGCAGGCGGTGCTGCAAGCCTTTGACCGCTTCAGGGTGTTATGTGCAGTGCGTGAAGGTGACTGGGGTGTCCAGGGACTGAATGCACTGATAGAAAATACTTTGCTGAAGCAGGAAAAAATTAAACGTCAGGGTGACTGGTATATTGGCCGTCCGGTCATCGTCACGCGCAATGATTACAGTTTGCGGGTATTCAACGGTGATATTGGTATTTGTCTGCCGGATCCTTTGCGTGAAGGCTCGGTCAGAGTCTATTTTCCGGCCGGTGATGGCTTGCACAGCGTACTGGCCAGTCGTCTCAGTGACGTGGAAACGGCGTATGCAATGACCGTGCATAAATCGCAGGGCTCAGAGTTTGGTCACGTTGCGCTGATACTGCCGCCGCAGCAATCGCAAGTGATGACGCGCGAATTGCTGTACACCGGCATTACGCGCGCCAAAACCTGTTTTACATTGCTGACACCGTCACCATCTGCATTGCAGCAGGCAACGGCGCAGGTGACACGGCGTAACAGTGGTTTGCGTTATTTGCTGTCCGTCTGAACATCCAGCGGCGCGCCCTGATAACGCATCAGCAATCCCTTCGGCCCGATCGCCCAGCCATGCTTCGCATCGGCAAAAGCGATCGTATTGACCGGTGTAGTGCTGAGCTGGCGCCAGTGAATGCCGCCATCATGGCTGACACCGGAACCGGTCAGCCCGCCTGCAACGACAGTGTTGTTCGTGCCCGGAACATGCGTGACCACCGATAAAAAACCGGCTGGCAATGCTCGTATGCTTTGCCAGCTGTTACCGCCATCCTGCGTGACAGCGATGTTGGGGCTGTCGTAATGAATTTCCTTGTAATCACCGCCAGCGACGATGCCGTGCTGCGTATCGCGGAAGCTGACGGAAAACGCGCCGCGACTGGCAGCACCTGCGGCGAGCGGCAGATCACGGATTTGCCATTGCAGACCACCATCATGGCTATAGGCGATGCGCGCACGTTCTGCACCGCCTGTGACTGCCCACAGCGACTGCGGATTGAGCTGAAACAGACAGGTTCCGCTGGCGGCGAACGCGCCTTCAGCGGGCAGCGGTCGTAAGGCAGTAGGTGTATTCAGTCTTTGTAAATGCTGGCCGTTTGTATCGGTTTGCCAGAACTGCAGGCCGCTCGCATCGGGGTCGCCAAATACGGTAAATCGTCCGTCCGCAGAAGCAGTGATCGCATTCCAGAAACCGTTCGGATCGGTATTGATGAAACGCGGCTCCCAGTGCGTACCGCCATCCTGAGTGACAAAAATACGCGATTGCTCGCCGGGACCGGCGCTCATAATCCATGCGACCTGATCGCTGAATGCACGGATGGCGCGGAAATCCAGTTTCTCAGCGCCCGGCACCGGAATCTGCTGCCAGTGTTCGCCATCAGTAGTGCGCAGCACCGTTCCCTGCGCACCGCTGGCCCAGGCAATCTGTTTGCTGACGACCGACAAGCCGCGTAATTCTGTCCTGACCGGACTTTCCAGCCGTTGCCACGCGCCATCGGCAGCAAGGGTCTGCGCAATGGCTGTCAGGGGAAATAAAGTCAAAAGAAGAGCCGGCAGTATTACGCGCATTTCGTCATTTCCTTTTATGGGAGAGCCACTATTGTAGCGGTCGTCCGGCAGATCGCTGTGCTGAAGTATGCATTCTGGCAATTTTTTGCGCTAAACTGACACATCCGGGTCACTGACCCTTCATCTGAGAGGAAAAGCAGAATGCGTCGCTGGATTTCTTGTATGGCAATCAGCCTGAGCTTGCTGAGCGGAACCGCGCTGGCAGCGGATCAGAATACCCATGAAGCGGCTGACCGCTGGGTGCAAACCATCGATCAGGGGAATTTCGGGCAGTCCTGGAAAGATGCGGATGCCGGTTTTCAGGCCAATGTCAGCGAGATTCAGTGGACGCAGACTTTGCAGCAGATTGCAGCGCAAACCGGGAAGATGCTGAAGCGTGAATTTAAAAGCGAAGAGGTGAAGTCAGATTTGCCAGGTGCACCGGCAGGTAAGTTCAAATTCGTGGTGTATCAGACTGCGTTTGAAAAAGCACCGCAAGTGACTGAAACCGTGGTGCTGATTGAAACGAAAGATGGCAGCTGGAAAGTGACGGGCTATTTTCTGAAATAACCCGCCTCCGGAGAAATCGTCAGAGCGGATCAGCCACGCCGATGGGGGCGGGGCTGATGTTGACGATCAGCGAGAATAATTGTTCATAGCGATAGCGTTCACCGCTGTCATCCAGGCGCTTGCGGTTTTCCATGAATGCCTGATCAACTTCCTGCCAGTCAGCAATGTGCAGTACTTGTTTAGCGACCGGAAGAATGACTTCTTCCTCTTTGCGCATATGCTGGTAGTAGAACTTCACATACTGTTCTACCTGTTCCGCAAATTTATCGAAGGCCGGTGCGCCTGCGAATTCGTATTCCAGCAGCGTATCCTGCAGCGTATGCACCAGCATTTCTCCACGGCTGTGCTGTTCGATCAGCGCATCCAGCTCAAAATCCAGCTGGTGCGTGCGCTCTTTGATTTTGGCGAACAGATACTGGTCTTCTTTAGGATGATGAATTTTTTCCGGATATTCTGTGATGTAGTACAGCATTGCACGGAACACTTTCAGATCAGGTGGTGTGCTGCCCATTTTGATAGCCCGCACAAAATACAGCATGCCCTGAATCACAGCGGAAAGGTGCTCGTGTTCCTGCTGAATGATATCAACCGAAATCGGATGAAAGTTTCTGGCGCTCAATTGTGGTCTCCGTCGGATCGTTTCTTATAATTTAACCTTACAGACACGAGGGGATTTTGACTGAGCGCAAAGCTGTAAGGATAAAAAAACGGCCGGCAACCCAGGGGGTGCCGGCCGTTGTGTCTCAGACGAGGTTTTATTTCTTCCGGGACAGAATTACTTCAATCTGATCCATGATGTCATTCATGCGTTTAAACACTGCCTGATACGGGGCAGGGCTTGCCAGATCCACACCGGCAGATTTCACCAGATCGTAAGGATAAGCAGAGCTGCCTGCTTTCAGAATGTTCAGATAGCGGTCACGTGCGCCATCTTTGCCTTGCAGGATGCTGTCCGCAAACATGGAACCGGCTGCAATTGAAGTGGCATACTGGAACACATAGAAACGGTTATAGAAATGCGGGATATACGCCCATTCGATACCGTAAGTGTCATCAATTTTCATAACGCCTTCTTTGTCGCCGTGATAGCTTTTCAGAATTTCTGTGTAGATTTTGCTGAGTTCTTCGCCGGTCAGTGATTCGCCTTTATCGACGCGGGCATGCACTTCACGTTCGAAGTCAGCAAACATGGCCTGACGGAAGAAGGTGCCGCGCAGGTTTTCCAGTGCAGAACCCAGATACAGCAAGCGTTCTTCATCGGTTTTTGCGATCTTCAGCATGTGATCCAGCAGGAACACTTCATTCGTGGTCGATGCGATTTCCGCTGTGAAGGTCGGATAATCCGATGTGATAAATGGCTGTGTGCCGTTCGATAAATACGAATGCATTGCATGACCCCACTCATGGCCGAGTGTGGACACAGATTCATAGTCATCGTTGTAGTTCAGCAGAATGTAAGGATGCACATCGTAGGCTGCACCGTTCATGTAGGCACCGGAACGTTTGCGCGGACGCGGATAGACATCCATCCAGCCTGCAGTGGTGGCTTTTTGCATCGCAGTCGCGTAGCTGTCACCGAGCGGCTTGACCGATTCCAGCATGAATTTCACGCCCTGATCAATCGGATAAACGAAGTTGCCGGAAACCAGCGGCGGGTAAATATCAAAATACTGCAGATCTTTGACGCCCAGCATGTTCGCGCGCAGGCGGAAATAGCGGTGCAGCGTTGGCAAGTTGGCGCGTGTTTGTGAAATCAGTGTGTCGTACACAGCGCGTGGCAGGTTGTTGCCATCCAGTGACTGTGTCAGTGAATCCGGGTAATTGCGCACTTTGGCGTATACGCTGTCACGCTTCAGCTGCTCGTAAAAAATCACGCCGTAGCTGCGTTCAAACTCTTTCCACTTGCCCCAGAACGCATCAAACACACGTTTGCGGTCATCGCGGTTACCGGCAGCGCGGTATTTTGTGTAAGCGGCCTGATCAATTGTCACTTCCTGACCATCAGCCAATTTGACTTTCGGCCACGGCATATCTGCATTCGACAGTGTGCTGTAGGTTGCTGCTGCCGTACCGGTGGCTGCACCGAACTGTGCAACGATTTGTTCACTGGATTTGCTCAGTGTGTGGGCGCTGCTGCGCAGAATATCATTCAGCGGCTGGCGGTAAATTTGCAGGGATTTATCTTTCGCCAGATAAGCGTCGATTTTTTTTGCTCCGGCAGCGATCAGTTCCGGACGCAGGAAAGAAGTGGCTTCTTCGAGTTTGTTACCCAGAATATCTGCCTGTTGCTGCAAATCCAGCCCAGCCGTGTTGCCGGTATCCTGATCATGGAATTGCGATGCATACACGGCGAGACGCGCAAAGCGCTTCTGGATATCGGCGTACTGATCCAGACAGGCTTTAAACTTCGCCTGTGTTGCCGTCAGCTGTCCTGCGCATTGCTGAAACTGTGTCAGCTGTTCACGCATTTTCGCGGCATCGTCTTTCCACGCTGTCTGCGTGCTGTACATATCACTGAGTTTCCAGCGGAAGGCTTCAGTATCGTTAGGATGCGCAGCCATGCTCAGTGCTGGAACTGACAGGCAAAGGCTGATCAGCGCGGGAATCAGGCGAGGTTTCATTACAAACTCCATCATCAACAATCACAGGAATTTGGGAATATAACCGGATTTCGTAGCCTGATAACTTCGGTTACACCGCGCATCCGGCCATGATCTTAAAATACACAGAAAATTTGGTGATTTTGCAGCGCTTCCGATCTTTGCGCGGTCGCTTCGTTGGTTTGTTATAACGGGGCACCGCCGTATCGGTGGCGTTTTGTTGATTGGCGTAAAATCAGCAGCTGATTTCCGGAAAACTGAACATGAAATTAAAACAATATTTACCCGACGCCATGATGCTGATGCTGTTCAGCATGATTTTGCTGGCGAGTTTTTTTCCGGCACGCGGACAATTCGCTGCTGGTATTGATCAGGTGTCGGTGGGCATGATTGCCTTACTGTTCTTCATGCATGGCGCACGTTTATCGCGTGAGGCGGTGATTGCCGGTTTATTTCACTGGCGGCTGCATTTGCTGGTGCTGAGTATCACGTTTGCGGTATTTCCCTTGCTCGGCCTCGTGCTGAAGCCCTTGCTGCAACCATGGCTGACACCTGAACTGTATCTTGGCGTGATGTATTTATGCGTGTTGCCATCGACCGTACAATCATCGATTGCGTTCACTTCCGTCGCGCGTGGCAATGTACCGGCTGCAGTCTGCAGCGCATCTGCCAGCAATATTCTCGGTATTTTTATCACGCCGGTACTGGTCAGCTTACTGGTGAAAACCGGTGATACCGGACCGTTTTCGTGGGAACCGGTACTGAAAATTGTGAACCAGTTATTGCTGCCGTTTGTGGCGGGTCAGGTATTGCGTCCTGTGTTGCGCAAAGTGGTGGACCGTCATTCTGCATTTCTGAAAAAACTGGATCAGAGTTCGATTCTGCTGGTGGTGTATGTGGCGTTCAGCGAAGCTGTAGTGCAGGGTTTGTGGAGCAAGCTGCCGCTGAGCCTGATCGGAACCTTGCTGCTGGTCAGTGCGCTGATACTGGCGATCATCATGGTTTTTGCCGTGTTAACTTCGCGCCTGCTTGGCTTTAACCGTGCCGACAGCATCACGATTTTATTTTGCGGCTCAAAAAAGAGTCTGGCCAGCGGCGTACCGATGGCGAAGGTGTTGTTTGCAGGCGGCGCAGCCGGGATCGTGCTGTTACCGATCATGTTATTCCACCAGTTGCAATTGATGGTATGTACGGTGCTGGCGCAACGCTACGCGAATCAGACTGAAGGAGAATGACATGCCGAAGTTTGCAGCGAATCTGAGCATGATGTACAACGAAGTGCCGTTCACAGAACGGTTTGCTGCGGCGGCAGCGGATGGCTTTCAGGGTGTGGAATATTTGTTTCCTTACACATGGCAGCCGGAAGAGCTGAAGGCGTTGCTGCAACAGCATGGTTTGCAGCAAGTTTTATTCAATGCGCCGCCCGGCGACTGGGATGGCGGTGAGCGCGGACTGGCGGCACTGCCGGGCAGAGAGGCTGAATTTCGTGAAGGTATTGCGCTGGCGCTGAACTATGCGCAGGTGCTGGGCAACCGGCTGATTCATGTGATGGCGGGTATCCTGCCTGACGGCGCAGATGCGCTGGCGTACCGGAACACCTATCTGAATAATCTGAGCTACGCCGCCGATCTCGCTGCACAAGCCGGATGCCGCATTCTGATTGAGCCGATTAATCATGCCGATATGCCGGGCTATTTTTTGCGCTATCAGGCGCAGGCAGCAGAGATTTGTGCTGAACTGAAGCATCCCGCATTAGCAGTGCAGTTCGATATTTACCATTGTCAGCGCACAGAAGGCAGTCTCAGTCACTGGCTGCAGGAGGGGCTGGCGCGTGAGTACGGGCAGATTGCGCACGTACAGCTGGCAGGTTATCCAGGGCGGCATGAACCGGATACCGGCGAAATTCATTATCCGTTTTTATTTCAGCGAATGGATGAACTGGCGTACAGCGGCTGGGTCGGTTGTGAGTATCGTCCGCAAGGGAATACCTCTGCCGGTCTTGGCTGGCTCCGCAATCTTCGCTGATGAGCCATCAGCAAGCCTGATTTTGCCCTGAATGCGGAGTTCAGCACAGCGATTCGGCGGTCGTCGGCAGAAAGTCCGGGCCTCGCAGAAACGGAAATGACGATAGCTGCATCATCCTGATGTGTCCGGCGACGGATAGCGTCGCTGTTCAAACCACAGACCGTACCCATCCTGAATCTGAGCCAGACGCTCATGAACATCCCGGCGGGACATCATTTTTGAATAGCTTCAGTTCGTCTGAAACAATAAAGCCGCCGTATTGCTACGGCGGCTTTATGTTTTGCAGTGGCCTGACGATCGTCAGGCCAGGAACTTATCGGGAGTTCAGGATCAGTACTGAGTAGTGACCTTCACGCCGGAGAAGTTGGTGGTTGCGTACAGACTGACGAATACATAACCAGCTGGCGGATTGTTGATCACAACAGATTCGTTGTTGCCGCTGGTGTAAGAACCGTAGTTGTAGTAATCACGGGTTGCCCATGTACCCAGTGTGCTGACAAACAGATCTGCATTGCCAGTACCGCCGGATGTTGTGATGGTCAGTTTCGGTGTGCCTGCAGGTACGTTGATGTACATGTAGACATAGTTACCGGCTGTTGCGCTCAGGTTGCTGCGTGTGCAGTTTTTACCCAGCACTTCAGCGCTGCCTGTACATTCTGGCAAGCTGCCGCCACCGGAAGTCACAGTCACCGATTTAGACACGGTTGCAGTTGCACCAGCATTGTCTTTCACTGTCAGCGTCACAGTGTATGTGCCTGCTGCAGTGTAAGTTTTGCTTGGATTTGCTGCAGTCGATGTTGTACCGTCGCCGAAGTTCCAGCTACGGGACGCGATCGTGCCGTCTGCATCAGTAGAGCCATCGGTGAAGGTCGCTGTCAGACCGGAAACAGTGTTAGTGAAAGCAGCAACCGGTGGTTTATTGGTTGTACCTGCAGTCACAGTCACGGTTTTGCTGACGGTGGTGCTTGCACCTGCATTGTCTTTTACTGTCAGTGTCACAGTATAAGTACCTGCTGCAGCGTAAGTTTTGCTTGGATTCGCTGCGGTGGAAGTTGTGCCGTCACCAAAGTTCCAGCTGCGGGAAGCAATCGTGCCATCTGCATCGGTAGATGCATCAGTGAAGTTCACAGTCAGACCACTTGCTGTGCTGTTGAAAGCAGCAACCGGTGGTTTGTTCGTTTGCGTCGCGCTGACAGTCACAGTTTTGCTGATGGTAGTGCTTGCACCGGCATTGTCCGTTACTTTCAGTGTCACTGTGTAAGTACCAGCGGCAGAGTAAGTTTTGCTTGGGTTTGCTGCAGTCGATGTTGTACCGTCACCGAAGTTCCAGCTGCGGGATGCAATCGTGCCGTCGCTGTCAGTGGATGCATCAGTAAATGCTACGGTCAGACCATTTGCGCTGCTGTTAAATGCTGCAACCGGCGCGCTGTTGACCGGAGGTGTTGCACCGGTACATTGTGGCAGAGATGCATTGTTCACACATGGCAGCCAGTTCGCAAAATCGGAATCCAGCGAGGTACCGATGCTGTTCATGTAACCTGTGAAGCCAGTGTAATTGCCCGGACGGAAGTAACCCAGAATCGAAGAAACTTTGCCGCGCTGTTTCTCAAACATGTAGCGAACAGCCAGGTAGCCCCAGTTGTAAACACGTGTCTGACCGGAGTTATAGTCATTTGCGAAAATATCGCTCAGACGGTATGCGCCGCTTGCTGCCTGCGTTTTTGCATCGGTGTAATCCAGTTTGCGGTAAGAGTAAGAAATATACTCAGCAAAACCTTCTACCCACCAGATTGTTTTCGGAACAGAGATCGATGCGTTGAAGTCACCGTACATATCGAAACGGCCATCCAGATAGTGGATGTATTCATGTGTCAGATTCCAGATTTCGAATTTCGGCAGCATCCATTCAGCCTGGTAAGCAATGAAGCGTGGCTGATTGCCTGCAGCAGAAGGATCACCTTCCAGATACATACCGCCGTTGTTGGTGTCGATACCGTACAGCGAGCCAGCGTAATTGCCGTAGTCAGCACTGCTGCTGAAGATGACCATTTCCAGCTGGGTATTGTTGTCATTCGCAACAGGTACGTTGCCGGACTGAACTTGCTGATGGAAGTAACCTTCTTCACCACCAACGATATTACATGCTTCCTGCAATTGCGCTGTTGTCAGAGACTGTGCTTTCAGACGCAGAGTCGGAGAACAGTTGTATTTGATTGGCAGAATTGTGGCATCCAGTTTGGTCTGGAAGTCACACATGTTGTAGTAGCTGCAGTTGGCTTTGTCGTAGTAGTCGATCATTTCGCCGAGGCCAACCCATACTGCGCCTGTCGGACCAGTGATCGTGCTGCGATCCAGCATTGCTTTAACGCGGGATTTCGCGACGCTCTTCAGTGAGCTGCCTTCAGCATATTGCAGGAAACGGCCCATTTCACGTGCAGCATTGGATACCAGGTAAGAATTGTCTGTACCCAGTTGATTCCAGTTGGTGTTCATGAAGTTATACAGCGTATCGACGATCGATGTATCCGATTTCACCAGTGTCTGGAAGTCAGTGTTCTGATGACCACGGAACAATACGGTAAATGCATTGTTCACTGCACCACGCATCCACCAGTAGTTCAGGTAGCTGCTGTTCAGTGTCAGAACGCGTTTAACGATGCTGTTCAGGTAACGTGCGTTCTGGCTGGAGCTGTCAACCAGTGTCACAACTTCACCCAGAATTTCACCGTGTACGTCATTGATCAGGCCGAAATTTGCATTCGAAGAGAATGCATCCAGTGCGCCCTGAATCGCTGTGGTCAGCGAAGAACCGTAAGTGCCGACGGAAGTGTCATACCACTGAACGTAATAACCAGCGCGCAGGAACATGACTAACTGTTCAATGCTGCTGGAATTTGTACCATCGTAAGATGCTGCTGCTGTACGGAACGCATTGGCAACAGAAACCATCTGGCTTTCTTTGAAGATGGAAGCTGCTTGCGAACCGGAAACACCGAACAAATCGTTGATACAGTCAGTGCTGGAAGATTTGATCAGATTGACCAGTGTAGAACCGGTGGAGGATGCAAAAGCTGCACGGTCACATGCGGCGACGGCAGATTTGCTGACGCCTTTCGGTGCTGAAGCTTTTTCAGCGACAGACAGATTGGCTTTCAGCAGGGAAGGGCGTTGCAGGGTAGCAGTTTGCTTTTTGCTGTAGTCCACTTTGGCAGTGGTTGCGACGCTGGCTTGTTTCGGCATACGTTCTGCCGGGCTCAGTGCTTTGTGCTGATGATGCTGACCGAAAACCATGGACTCCATCGAGCCAGATTTTCTGAGACCGCGCATTTCTTTATCGTGCTGACCTGCCGCGAACGCTTCTGCGCTGTATGTGGCGAAAACAGAAATCACCGCTGCTGATACGGCCAGCAGACGTGTGTTTGGAACGAAACGGTTACTTGTACTCACTGAGTTCTCCTTACTAAGGTGAGAGATTTCGTACTGCTATTTCAATGTCAGGTACTGACTTTTTGTTATGTCGCCTGTGAAGGCTCCCCCGTATGTTCCTGCACCGCTAACCTGCAGGCTCGTGTCCGGGGTGTGATTTGCATTCCCTTTGTGCACCTCCTTTAAATATATTTTGCGTATAAAAGCCTTTCGTTCTCCTTTCAGGTTTGCTGTGCCTGATGCAGTTTTCATGCAGGTACTGGCATTCCATCAGTGGAAATCTGATAGCGGATACAGAGTTCATCTGTCTTCGTTATCAGCTGTGTTGCCGATATTCGTAAAATATACGATTGGTATATTTGTGGAAGCGAAGGGGAAAGTCAAAGCGGTTTTGTAAAAAATCTGAAAAAAGTGTGCGAAGTTGCCGGTTTGTAAGGAATTGATGTAACAAAACGACTAATTATTAATACTGGTGAAACAATCTTGTTGTAAAAAAGAGATATGCATTTGAGAAATGACGGAAATTCGTTGTGTGAATAAAAAGGCAGAACGGAATTTTTTTGCTGGAATTTGGTAAATAAAATTCCGTTTGGAGGCTTTCCTCTAACGCATATTTGGTTGTTGGATCTGTGCAGAATGCCGCATGCGCATTTGAAATATGAGATTTCCTTATGGAAATCATTGATTTACAGAACTTTTTTATTTGCCCGCAGGGCATGCAAACAATTCAGAAATAAGAAAAAATTTCTGTAAAACAATATTTGGTCTTACGAGGATTTTTCTTTCCGGTCGTCTTGCCAGCTTCTTTTAACGCAGACAAGGTGTGAAATGTAAGCATATGAATAATGTTTCTTAATGGAAATGTTTGCCCGATTAAAGGTATCGGCGATTCCGTACCCGGGCAGGATAAAACGACTGGTAATTGAGGCGGGTGGCCCGCGGCAGGTGATGCGCAGAACTATTGGAAAGGCGATTCCGGAACGCATACGCTGAAATGCAGCGCCGGGTATATTGCGCTGCGAAGAGCGTTTGAATCTGAAGAAAATTCGAATCAGTGCGCAAAATCAGGTACAGTTTTGACTTTTCAGTGGAATAAGACGTATTTGTCAGAACAGGATTTTATGCAACAGGAATTTATCTTAACTTTGTCTTGTCCGGATCAGCGCGGCATTGTGCACCGCGTTTCGGGATTTCTGGTGGAGCAGGGCTGCAATATTCTGGATTCCGCGCAATACGGCGATCTGCAATCAGATACCTACTTTATGCGTATTCACTTTGCTGCAGAAACGCCGGAGCACGAATTGCCGGCTTTGCGCGAACAGTTCGCCCCCATCGCTGCATCAATGCAAATGAAGTGGGAAATGCATGATGCACACCATAAGCCGCGCGTGGTATTGCTGGTGTCGCGCATCGGGCATTGTCTGAATGATTTACTGTTCCGCTACCGCAGCGGCCTGCTGCCGGTGGAGATTTGCGCAATTATTTCCAATCACACCGACTTCTACCAGCTGGCGGCAAGTTACAATATTCCGTTTCATCATTTTCCTTTGCCAGCCGGTGCCAACGATGCACAAAAGCAGGCACAGGAAGCGCGGATACTGGAAGTACTGGCGCAGCATCAGACAGAATTAGTCGTGCTGGCGCGGTACATGCAAATTTTGTCCGCATCGATGTGTCAGGCGCTGGAAGGGCGCGCGATCAATATCCACCATTCTTTCCTGCCCAGCTTTAAGGGTGCGAAACCTTACTATCAGGCGCACGAACGCGGCGTCAAACTGATCGGTGCAACCGCACATTTTGTGACCACGGATCTGGATGAAGGGCCCATTATTGAGCAGGATGTGGCGCGGGTTGATCATGCGATGACACCGGAAGAACTGACCGCGATCGGGCGTGATGTGGAGTGCGTGGTGCTGGCGCGCGCAGTGAAATGGTTTGTCGAGCACCGCATACTCTTAAACGGACATAAAACAGTTGTATTTCGATAATGGCACTTAAATCCACCATCTATAAAGCAGAACTGACTATTTCTGATATGGACCGCGGTTATTACGCGACCCATGCCCTGACGATTGCCCGTCATCCGTCTGAAACCGAAGAGCGCGTGATGATACGTGTGCTGGCCTTTGCGCTGCATGCATCTGAGCGCCTGGAATTCGGTAAAGGCATTTCCGACAGTGAAGAACCGGATCTGTGGGAAAAAGACTATACCGATGCCGTGCAGTTATGGGTTGAGGTCGGCCAGCCGGATGATCGCCGTTTGCTGAAAGCCTGCGGTCGTTCGGAACGAGTGGTGGTGTACAGCTATGCGTCCGCCAGCGATGTCTGGTGGAAAGCCATGAACAGCCGTCTGGACCGTGCAAAAGTGCTCAAGGTCATCAATATTCCGTCTGAACAAAGCCAGGCATTGGAAAAATTTGCCAGCCGCAACATGCAATTGCAATGCACGATACAGGACGGACAAATCTGGTTCAGCAGCGGCGATCAGACTGTGGAAGTGCAGCCGGAAGTACTGAAGCAACCGGGTTAATGCGGTTGCCGGGAATCTTCTGAACAAAACGAAAACAGGGAGCGAAGGCTCTAATGCTGTTCAGTTAAGGAACAAAAAGGCCACTTTGGATGATTCCGAAGTGGCCTTTTCATTGCGGCAGCCAAAATTGCGCACACCTAAAATGAGCAACATCACGCTTAACTGAACGACATTAGAGCGCAGGCTCCCTGTTTTTTTGCATGAACGGATGCACCTTGCCAGCGCTGGTTCGGGCGGCTGTCAGCGCACCCAAAATGCCCGAATTTGCCCCAAATGCGGAGTTCAGCACAGCACTCTGGCGGTCGTCGGCAGAAAGTCTGGTTGTCCGTAAAACACAAATGCGGATAACTGCACAGTCATCCGCATTTTTATATTGTCCGGCAGAGTGATTTGATGCTCAGCCTCAGCCCTGACGGATTGCCGCGCAGACGCGGTTCAGCCATGCAGAGATATCCTGAACTTCCTGCATGTTCATCGAGTGCTGCATGAAATACTGGTGCCATTCAACAGAGTAGCCGAGCGAGTTCAGCAGATCACGTGCCTGTTCGGCGCGCTGCAGAGGAACAACCGGATCATGCACGCCATGCGCCAGAAACACCGGTGTGCTTTGATTTGCAGCATCGCGTTCAGCAGCAATTTTGTCCGCCAGTGGCATGTAACCGGACAGGCAGATCAGACCCGCGAGTTTTTCCGGATAACGCAAACCGGTTTGCAGCGTCATGGCGCAACCCTGAGAGAAACCGGCGAGGAAAATACGCGAAGCCGGAATGCCGCGCTGGATTTCGCGCAGGATCAGTTTTTCGATTTCGATTTGCGAAACGCGCAAACCCGCTTCATCTTCGCGGCGTGCAATATCAGTGCCCAGAATGTCATACCAGGCGCGCATCACATAACCATTATTGATGGTTACTGGCATCATCGGTGCATCCGGGAAAATAAAGCGGATTGCGCCGGTGCGGCTTAAATCCAGTTCTTTGACCAGAGAAACGAAGGAGCGGCCTTCATCGCCCAGACCATGCATCCAGATAATGGAAAATTCCGGATTCTGGCCGGATTCGACTTCGGTAAAGTGCAGCAGAGAACTCATAGAGCGTGACTTTCGTTGTGAAGTGGAGTTTGCAGTCGCAGAAATGCCCGCATACGCCGCTGCGGCAACACCACCGCTTGCCAGCGTCAGTGCCAGCAAGGCTTTGGTCGTGGTGCGACGATTCGGTGATGCAGGCATGTATTCAGATCCGGCAGAGCAGCCCGCCTGTTCAGACAGGTTTGGCTGGACGGATGGCCGATTTCGGACGGAACGCCGCGCAGACTTCGCTGCGTGTTTCCGCATACGGGCCGCCGATCAGATCGATGCAGTAAGGCACGGCCGCGAAAATGCCCGGCACAATGACTTTGCCATCGGCATCGCGCAATCCTTGCAGCGTTTCGCGGATGGATTTTGGCTGACCCGGCAAATTCATGATCAGTGCAGCATGCGTATCCGTTTCACGGATCACCGCCACCTGACGCGACAAAATCGCGGTCGGCACAAAGCGCAGACTGATCTGGCGCATTTGCTCGCCGAAACCCGGCATTTCTTTGGTGCCGATGGCCAGCGTGGCTTCCGGTGTCACATCGCGCCGCGCAGGGCCGGTGCCACCGGTCGTCAGAATCAGATCGCAGTGCAGGTTGTCGCACAAATCAACCAGCGTGGCTTCGATTTGCGCGCGTTCATCCGGAATCAGGCGATCGTGGATTTCAAACGGGGAGCTTAGTGCGCTGGCGAGCCATTCGCGCAGCGCGGGAATGCCCTGATCCTGATAGGTGCCGGACGAAGCGCGGTCTGACACCGAGACCAGACCGATGCGCAAAGCGCGTTCGGTCAGACCATCACTCATCGTCTTCCTCGTCATCATCGCCGGCCGCTGCATCAGCAGCCGCTTTGGCATCCAGTGCAGCCTGATGTGCGCACTGTTTCAGAATCTGGAAAATTTCACGATACGCTTTTGGCGGTTTGCTTTCGGCTTGTTCTTTGCGCGCGTTACGGATCAGCGTGCGCATTTGCTGCGCATCCAGTTCAGGATAATCAGACAGCAGTGTGGTCAGCGTATTTTCATCAGTCAGCAGCAGGTCGCGGCGGCGTTCCAGAGAATGCATCAGCGCGGTTTCTGCTTTGGAGCTGCCTTTCCAGCTGTCGATGGTGCGCTGGATAGTCGCAACTTCTTCTTCAGTCAGCGAACGCATTTTCTTACCGACGTATTGCATCTGACGACGGCGGCCTTCATGATTTTTGATTTTCTGGCATTCCAGAATTGCGTCGCGCACATCTTCTGGCATAGGCACACGTTTAACGCGGTCACGCGGCTGGTCAACCAGCTCGCCGCCCAGCTTTTGCAGGGCATCCATTTCGCGCTTTAACTGGGATTTGGACGGACGGTCGTACTCTTGCTCAAACTCATTGGACTGGAATCCGCAGGAGCCACGGTTCGGATTTGGCATAATTCAGCGCCTTTACTATATAAACTCATTGAAACGGCTGCTATGATAACCGTTTTACTGAGGATAGATGCGATTTTGGGCTGCCGCAAGGCCGTAAGTCCCTGAAAAAGATCGCAAAATCCGGCGTACGGCAAGATAACGCAGACCCGCCCGCCAGCACGCTGTCCGGCAATATTGATATTGTTTTGGTAATCTCTGTCTTTTCTCTTACAACCAGAAACTTCCGCTTATGAGCAAACCCGTATTTACCCACACGCAGGAACAGTTAAAGCAAATCGCCGCTGATGTGTTGCAGTTCGCACGCGAAAAAGGCGCAAGCGACGCCGCGGTGGAAATCAGTGAAGGCGAAGGCCTGTCGGTTGGTGTGCGTAAAGGGAAAGTAGAAACCATCGAACAAAACCGTGACAAGGGAATCGGTGTAACGGTGTATCTGGGACAGCGTCGCGGCAATGCCAGCACTTCTGATTTTTCGCTGCAGTCGCTGCGCGATACGGTGGATGCTGCTTACAACATTGCGCGTTTCACCGCAGAAGATGACTGCGCCGGTTTGCCGGATGAAGCATTGATGGAAACCAGTCCGCGCGATCTGAAGCTCTGTTATCCGTGGAAAATTTCTGCAGAAGAAGCGATGGAAATCGCGCTGCGCGCAGAAAACGCAGCATTTGCCGTCGATAAGCGCATCACCAATAGCGAAGGCGCAGGCGTGCATTTGCAGCAGTCGCATTTCGTGCATGCAAATTCGCGTGGTTTTGTCGGTGGTTATCCGGTCTCGCGTCATACGATTTCTGTTTGTCCGATTGCAGGTCGCGGCGCAAAAATGCAGCGCGACGACTGGTATTCCTCGCAACGTAATCCGAAAAAACTGGCAGCGCCCGAAGATATCGGCCGTTACGCCGCTGAACGCGCACTGGCGCGTCTGAATGGCCGCAAGCTGGATACACGCAAGTGTCCGGTGTTATTTGAAGCGCCGCTGGCAGCAGGTTTGCTCGGTTCACTGGTGCAGGCAACGGCGGGTACGGCGCTGTACCGCAAGTCGACATTCCTGCTGGATTCGCTCGGTACACAGATTTTCCCGGAACACATCAGCGTGATCGAAGATCCGCATGTAATCGGCGGCTCCGGCTCTGCGCCTTTCGATGACGAAGGCGTGCGTACGCAAAAGCGTGATCTGGTCAAAGACGGCGTGCTGCAAGGCTATTTCCTGTCTTCGTATTCCGCCCGCAAACTGGGGATGACCACTACCGGTAATGCCGGTGGTTCGCATAACCTGCGCTTCGCTTCTAAGCTGACCCGTAAAGCAGATACCTTCGAAGGCATGCTGCGCAAAATGGGTACTGGCTTGCTGGTGACGGAACTGATGGGGCAGGGCGTGAATTATGTCAGCGGCGATTATTCGCGCGGCGCATCCGGTTACTGGGTGGAAAACGGCGTGATTCAGTATCCAGTTGAGGAAGTGACGATTGCCGGAAATCTGCGCAGTATGTACATGCAAATCGCGGGCATCGGTAACGATACACTGATACGCGGCAACAAAGAAACCGGCTCGATTCTGATTGAAGAAATGATGGTGGCGGGTAGTTAAACCCTGCTGCAGCCTGAAGGTTTTCCGACAACGCGTCCCGCAGCGGACGCGTTGTGCTTTTCAGAAGCTGGATTTTCTGAATTGGTTTATTAAGCAAATAAATGATAAGTAAATGGGTGTGCTGATGATGTCCGTGAATGCTGAAACTCCCGCAGAAACTCCCGCAGAAACCGCAGCCGAAACGCTGGATGTGATTTATCGCGATGAATACCTGATTGCAGTACACAAGCCTTCCGGTTTGCTGGTGCATCGCAGTGAAATTGATCGTCACGAAACCCGTTTCGCTTTGCAGATCGTGCGTGATCAGATCGGGCAGTATGTGTATCCGGTGCACCGGCTCGATAAACCGACCTCCGGCATATTGCTGATGGCGTTGAAAAAGGAAACGGCGCAGCATCTGACGCTGCAATTCGCAGAGCAGCGCATTCATAAGCAGTATCAGGCCTTAGTACGTGGTTTTGTGCAGGCACAGGGTTATATCGATCATGCGTTGGGGCGGGTGGAAGATGATTATGACGATGCGACCACCGAAGAAAAACAAAGCGCGCAAACCCGCTATGAACGTGTGCAATGCTTTGAAATTCCGGCGCTGATCGAGCGTTATCCGGTCAGCCGTTTTTCGCTGGTGAATGTGTTTCCTGAAACCGGACGCCAGCACCAGATACGCCGTCACTTCAAGCATATTTTTCATCCGCTGATTGGTGATGTGCGTTACGGACGCGGTGCGTATAACCGCTATTTCCGCGAGCATTTTGATTGTCACCGGCTGATGCTGGCATGCACTGCGATGAGCTTGCAGCATCCGGTCAGTGGCGAACTGTTGCAATTGGATTGTCCGCCTGCCGCCATGTTTGCCGACACACTGAAGGCCATGCAAGCGTTTGTCTGTAAGCCGCCTGAGACTGGCGTATCTGCCTGAAATGCCGGGTCGTATTGTGCAGCTATCCGCATTTGTCATTTCCGGAGAGCCGGACTTTCTGCCGACGACCGCCGGATCGCTATGCAGAACACCGCATTTGGGTCATTTTTGCCAGCTCAAACCGGGTTTTTGAATATTCCCGAGCGCAGGCTGATTCTGACTACTGCTTGCCAAACAAAAAGCCACCCGCAGGTGGCTTTCGTCTTTTCAGCAGAAACAGCGATCAGTTCAGGGCTGCGCGGGCGCGGGCAATCGCCAGGCGCACTTGTTCCGGCGCGGTACCGCCAACATGATTACGTGCAGCAACCGAGCCTTCCAGTGTCAGCACTTCAAACACATCGTCACCGATCAGTGCCGAGTAAGCCTGCAGTTCTGCCAGCGGCAATTCGCTGAGATCGCAGTTTTTCTCAACGCAGGTACGCACTGCATGCGCCACAGCTTCATGCGCATCACGGAAAGGCAGACCTTTTTTGACCAGATAGTCGGCCAGATCGGTTGCCGTGGCATAGCCCTGGAATGCAGCGGCGCGCATCGCATCCGGTTTGACACGAATACCGGTAGCCAGATCGGCAAAAATACGCAGCGTGTCGACCAGTGTGTCCACGGTGTCGAACAGCGGTTCTTTGTCTTCCTGATTGTCTTTGTTGTACGCCAGCGGCTGGCCTTTCATCAGGGTCAGCAGGGCGATCAGATGACCATTCACGCGACCGGTTTTGCCACGCGCCAGTTCCGGTACGTCCGGATTTTTCTTTTGCGGCATGATCGACGAGCCAGTGCAGAAACGGTCTGCCATATCGATGAAGCCTACGCGCGGACTCATCCAGATAATCAGCTCTTCCGACATACGCGAAATATGCGTCATGATCAGCGCAGCTGCAGCACAGAATTCAATCGCGAAATCGCGGTCAGACACCGCATCCAGCGAGTTGTAGCACACCGCATCGAAGCCCAGTGTGGCGGCAACACGTTCACGGTCAATCGGAAAGGTCGTGCCAGCCAGCGCCGCTGCACCCAGCGGCAGGCGGTTCACGCGTTTACGGCAATCGAGCAAACGTTCAGTATCGCGACTGAACATTTCCACATACGCCAGCATGTGGTGACCGAAGGTAATCGGCTGCGCTACCTGCATATGAGTGAAGCCCGGCAGAATGGTATCGGTATTTTGTTCTGCCAGATTAATCAGCGCAGCGCGTAAATCTTTCAGTAAGCCAACGATCTGATCAATCGCGCCGCGCAGATACAAACGGATATCCGTTGCGACCTGATCATTACGCGAACGGCCGGTGTGCAGGCGTTTGCCGGCATCGCCTACCAGTTCGGTCAGACGTTTTTCGATATTCAGATGCACATCTTCCAGATCCAGCAACCAGGTGAACTGACCGTTGCGGATTTCGTCAAGAATCTGCGCCATTCCGCGCTGGATATCTGCATGATCCTGTGTTGTGATGATGCCTTGCGCGCACAGCATTTCTGCATGGGCTAAAGAACCCTGAATATCGACTTCCGCCATGCGGTTATCGAAAAAAACAGAAGCTGTATAACGTTTGACGAGATCGGAAACCGGTTCGGAAAAGCGTGCCGACCAGGCTTCGCTTTTTTTCTGGAATTGTGATGTCATGTTGCTCATTCGCCGTAGATTACTGCGTTTTTGTCGGAAATTTCCATACGATTATAAAGCAATGGCGCATAATTCCCTCAGATAATCAGCCCTTTTTTGCTATGCGGAAAACAGAAAATACCCCGGTGTTAGAAGCCTTCATTCCGGATTGTTGCAATGCCGGCGTGCTTTTCCGCATTCTGGCGGCGGTCAGTGGCGGTTTGTTTCTGATTCTGGCGGCGCGCGGCGAAACCGGATTGCTGCTCCTGCAAAATTTCGCGGAAGCAGTGGCGCTGATGGTGCCGGTGGTGCTGGGTTCGGTGCTGATTCTGTGCAAGCTGCGCACCGTCATGCCGAAAGCAGGTTTGCATCCGTGGTTGCAGCGTTTGTCGTGCGGCATGGTGCCCGCCATACTGATCTGGCTGGTGGCGGAATTGTTTCGCATGATTGATGTGCTGGACGTGATTTATCCGCGTTTTCAGCGCTTGCCAGTCATGGCGACTGTATTTGTAACAGGCATGGCGCTGCAGCGTTATTTCGAATTACGCACCCGCGCTTACTCACCGGTACTGGCGGAAGCCAGATTGCAGGCTTTGCAAGCCCGCATCCGGCCGCATTTCCTGTTTAATAGTCTGAATACTGTGTTATCACTGATCCGGCAAGATCCGCGTCGTGCTGAGCGGGTGCTGGAAGATCTGTCCGATCTGTTCCGCGCACTGATGCGCGATGCGCGCATTATGATTTCTCTGGAAGATGAATTGCAGCTTTGCAAACAATATCTGGCAATCGAAAGCGTGCGTCTCGGAGAGCGCTTGCAAACAGACTGGCAGATTACCGGACTGACTGATGCAGATATCAGGGAGATACAAGTACCTGCGCTGTTATTGCAGCCGTTAATCGAAAATGCCGTGCATTACGGTGTCGAGCCTTCGTTACAAGTTGCAACCGTTTCGATACATTTGAAAAAAAGTTTAAATAAAGTTGATGTCACTGTTAAAAATCCGCAGCATACGCCTGGTTATGCAGCGTCCGGTAATCAGATTGCACTAGACAATATCCGACAAAGACTGTCTTTGTTATACGATGTTGAGGCAGGGATGACCAGTGAGGCGCTGAATTCAGAATTTGTAGTAAAACTGTATTTCCCGGCGAAAAAATGAAAACTGAGCAAATGTTCAAAATAGCGATTGTGGATGACGAAGCCCCTGCACGTGTGCGTTTGCACACCTTGCTGGATGACATTGCACATGAATTTCCCCACGAAGTCGTGGCCGAGACCGGTGATGCGCAAGAGGCCTTGCGCCTGATGCAATCGGTAAAACCTGATGTCATTCTGCTGGATGTGCAGATGCCGGTCATGACTGGTATTGAATTCGCCAAGGCCTTGCGTGCCGCTTCCGGCGAAGGTGATCGTCCGCAAATCATTTATATCACCGCATATGAAGAATTTGCATTGCCAGCGTTTGAGGTGCAGGCAACCGATTACCTGTTAAAACCGGTGCGTGCCAGCCGTTTGCTGGAATCCTTGCGCCGTGTGCGTGCACGTTTGCCGCAGCCGGAAATCAATGGTTCGGATGATCGCCGTCCTGCGCGTACCAGCTTCTCTATTATGGAGCGTGGTCGTGTGGTAATGGTGCCTGTCTCCGAAGTGTTGTTCATGAAAGCGGATCAGAAGTATGTATCTCTTCATACGCCTTTCCGCTCTTACCTGATTGAAGATTCGCTGACTTCGCTGGAAGCAGAATTCCCGGATCGTTTCGTGCGCGTGCACCGTAATGCACTGGTGCGTCGCAGTGCGATTGCGGGCGTCGAAAAGGTTGTTCAGTCGGTCAGCCGTCCGAATGGTGACGAAAAAGTTTCTGAAGGCTGGCAAGTGCTGGTCGCTGGTTGCGCCGAGA
Source organism: Cognatundibacterium luofuense (assembly GCF_018139685.1). Classification (GTDB taxonomy): domain Bacteria; phylum Pseudomonadota; class Gammaproteobacteria; order Burkholderiales; family Burkholderiaceae_D; genus Undibacterium; species Undibacterium luofuense. Next base: position 134,641 of record NZ_JAGSPN010000007.1, on the reverse strand, counting down.
AATTGCCGGTGTCTCGCCGTCAGTGGTCAGTGATTAAGCCGCTGGTGCGTTGATTGGCAAACGTCCCGTCTTTACGGCGGGAAATAATAAAAAAGCCCGCTGAATTGCGGGCTTTTTGCTTTTAAGGGATTTCCGGATCGTGGCATTGCCGGAATCCGGCTTACTGATCCTGTTCGTCGTCTTCAGATCGCCAGACCGGTAAGCCGGTGTCGTCCAGAGATTCATCTTTGATCCATGCGGGCAGGCCGGTGATGTCGGTAGGACCCAGTTCTTCGAGCAGATTCAGTTGTTCCTGACGGCGACGCGGCTTGCGTCCTGCCGGAACTATTTTTTTCTGATCAGGCAGATCAAAGGGTAGCGGGAGCTCAAAGCCCGGCAACTCCAGTGTCGCGTTGTCTTTGTGATCTTTCATTTACCCGTGTCAGCCTGGTTACGAATCAGCCTGCGCATCACGCAAAACGCAATAATCCGCCATCAGAAAAATTTCCTGTTGGTGTTAAGAGTATTGTTTGAGTTGGTGCGGACGCACGCTGAAGAGAGATTTGGTTGCGGGGGCACGCACCTTACATTGTAGACAGCGCGTGTTAATTCTCGATCGCGCATCAGTCCCACATCTGTACAGATAGTCTCAGAGGCAAACTGCTTCGACTCGAGACACATACCCACTAACAACCCCAAATAATTTAAGGGCGCGAGGATATCACGCATCAGGCGTTTTTGCATCAAAAACAGGACATTTTTTAAAATTAAGTACCCCTCGGGAAAAAGGTAACATGGGTAACTATCATTTTGAAAGTGAACCTAAGTCTTTGTTGCATAAGGGTTTAATGCTGTTTGATAAAAGGTAACTTAAAGGTAATACAGAAGTAACTAGGTTACCCCAGTAAATAGTAATTTTGAGCAGATGTAATTTCCTTTTAAATCAAAGGCTTGGCAAAAGATTACCTTTTCAGTTACCTGTGATTACCATTTGAAGGTAACTATGCAAGCCCTTATAAATCAATGACTTATCGTGCCTTTGCATGGTCGGTTACTGAGGTTACCTTTTTCCCGACCATGATCTGAAATCTCCTTCCAGAGCCGGGATACCCAGTGCCCAAGAAAATGGGTTTGGCTGCGTTAATTTGCGTCACTTTTTTGGTGTGGAAAAACCGGTGTGAAGCTAATCAGGCACTATGTTTGCGCGGTGACGCAAAACTGAGTGAAAACAACCCTATTTAGCGGGCAGGCGAGGTGGGGGGGCGACTGCGCGCCGGGGATGAAAAGCCTGGAAAATGCGATAAAGTTGCATAAAAGCAACAAATGCTACGGGGCGCATCGAGGGGACGTTCTGATGGTGAACTAAATACCGAGGGAAGCTCAAGTTGGCAGCAACCGTGTAACTGGCTCAAAGCAGCATCGTAAGGTGAATTAAAAGGTGCCGGCGCAAAGATCATCACGCCAGAAGAAATGGAACTATCCCGGTTCTGGAAGACTGGATAAAGAAACAAATTTAAGAGAATCTCGCTGCATAACATTCACCTGATGGTGAGCTAAATACCGAGGGAAGCTCATCTCGATGAATCGACTTATTTAGCGACTCGTCAGTTCCCCTACTTGTGCGGAGTGAAATTCCACTTGATGAGGTCAGTCGAGAAAATATTAAAAAAGGGCAGACGATGTAGGGCAAACTGTTCTATGAGTTGCTCGCCTTCGCACAGGCGGGTGTATTAAAAATAGTGAAGACGATATTGCGAATCGCTTGATGCATCAGCGAATACATCAACTAAAAAAATTTTTAAGATATGAAGACAAATCGTAAATGAAAATATATGCAATAAACTATCATGTGCACTTTTTTGTGCGCATGTGCAATGCGATTGCGAAGAATTTGTGGCTTTCATGTAACAAAAATGCAAATAAAATAATATTAGTTTGAGTTAATTGATGAAATGTCTAAAATCCATGGTTAGTATATTTTTTCATTTATCACTCAATGAAAAATACACCTCATTCAAAAAAAATTTAAGGAGTTTAAGAATGAAAAAACCTAGGAGTTTCACATTTTTTTATTTTATATTTTTTATTTCTAGCTTATTTGCAGTCTTAAATAACGTCAACGCGCAACAAATTGCCAATGTCAGTTTTAATTCCACATTAACTGAGCAAGATCTACAAACCCAATTACAGCAAAAATCATTTGCACCTGGCTACAAACTGAGCTATAGCAAATACGATGTAAAGCAAGGATTAGAAACGATCTATGAAAGCATTGATGGTAAGAAAATTTACTTTCGCTCCATCGATGCAGGAAAAAATAAATTTCAACTTCGTGTGTCCCATTACAACCCAACGAGCCGAAAAATTGAAGTATTAGTTGAAACAAAAGCAGTAGATGGAAAAAATAAATTATTGGTTGCAGGAACCGATTTAATGGAAGTCATTGCCTTCGGTCGTAAAAATAAACGATTTCAGTCACATCACTTAAAAAAATTAAGAACTTTTATGCGTAGCGATGAAGGCATTGCCACTATGGATGGTATCGCAGCTATTTATCTAGTATTGGAAACGAATGCAAGCACTCCAGAGGTTGAAAAATTCAAAGTACCTTTAGGCGGTATTCGCACCGCACTGGAACTCATTACTAGCCAATACAATGGCATTGATCATCTAGATCAATTAGTCCCCGCCGACAAAATTAAATCATTACAAGACAATTGCTCCGTATCAGGAAAATGCATTATTTCTAATAAAATGTTTTCCTTACATAAATCCGGTTTTTTTGATGTATTGAGCTCCATCAAACCTGCTCATGCATCCAAACTAGCTGCAGCACCTAGTTGTTTGAAGTCGAGTAGCCCAGCGGGCAGTGCTTTAACAGCTTCCGGAGGTAATTGTAGCGACCCGTTGGAATGTTGTGGACGATGCGGAATAGGGTGCGAAGGTCCCTTAGGCCAAGTTTGGACTAGTGAATGCTTTGGTCACGATAATTGCGTTAGTCAATTCAGCCATTTAGAATGCATGTTTGGAACGCCTGGAGACTGTAGGGGTAACTGTAGTAGTCTATTAGATGCCATTGGTAGCTTTTTATGTGAAACTATATTTTCATGGTTTTGCGGTAGCCCTTAATCCCAAACTTTACCAAAGGCAATAAATTATGTTTACACTGAAGCAAAAATTAAGATGGATACTTCATTTTGTTTTTATCGGTACGTTCTTAGTCGGTTGCAATGGTACTAGCGTCGTCGATATACATTTTGAAGGCGAAGTAGATCATTACACGCAAGACTCAAAAAGTCCGATACAAACGGTTTCAATCGATGATAATGTTATCAAAGATTCCTCACTTTTGTTCCCAATAATGTCTATGAAGATGGATGCACTTTCCATGCAAATAAGATTGAGCAGTCATTTTTCTAATTGGATTATCCACAATCAATCTAACAAAACTATTCGTTTTCGGTTCGACGAATTAAAATGTGTTGGCCGAGATTCCCAAACTTTATCAGCACTTCCACTGAATGGAATATTGACTGGTCTCATCAGTAAAGAAGATAAACGTGTTACAAAGCTTGCCCCTGTCACACCTATAGAGATCAATCCAACAGAGAACCGCTGGATAGATCCTTACCCTAAGTTTGATAAATTAACTATATTCAATACTTGTAGCTGGCGCAAAAACGGTGAAGCACCCAAAGAAATTAAGGATTTATCTGATTTGATCGGCACAGAATTTGCGCTCGCCTTACCATATGAAAGCGAAGGAAAAACGGGGCAGTATGTGTTTCGTCTCAAAATCAAAAACGTGGGCAGTCGGGTTTCTTACTTTTAAATTAGCCAAGTTGAGCTTCCCCTGAGATTTAGTTCCTCAAAGGTGACGTAAAATCAACGAAACTTTGGAAAGACAAACGATGTTGTCAATTAAGTCCGGTAACGTTTGCGCTGGAAAATTTCTTCCTCAGAGTTGCCTTACAACCCGCCAGCAATCCTCAAAGCCCGCTGCTCCTTATCATAATCATCCCGGCATTCCCTGCAACAGAACAACTGGTTGATAGCGACAGCCTCATCGCAGAACACGCAGTGTCCGTCACTCTGTAGCGGGCTGTGTCGGCGGGCGTTGGCGATGGCAGAGTGAAGGAAGGTTTCGATATTTTGTTCAGCCTGGTCTGCGTGGTCGCTCATTTGCCTGCTCCGACAGTTTGCAAGAGTTTGGAAGAATCAAACCGGATTACCTCTTCACCCAGCCATTCATTGACCTGCATGAATCGGGCTTGCAATGGCTCCAGCTCGTTTTGAATGAATACCCGGGCGGCAGGCTCGACAGCGCCGAAACCGCCGGTATTGTTAGGAACCAGCCCAAGCAACTGCGGCGGCACACGATGCGCGGCCAGCATGTCGTCGCGGGTAACCCCCTTGATATTGAAAAATTCATCCTTCGCGGCCACCTCAGAAACCGGAATTAACTGGATCCCGTCTTTCTTACCATTCGGCGCATACATAAACACATTGCGGAAATTGCCCGGCCCCTTACTTTGCTTCAGCGCCTCACGCATCGCATCCACATCTGTCTGATTCTGTGCGGCGTCAGTCATATACAAAATGAAACCCGCATGGCTCCCGTTCTGGTAATACTTCCTTCTGAAAAGCGTTGCCGCCTCATTCAGCCAGGCAGAATGCAAGGCACTCAGATACTCCGGTAAGCCATAAATCTCCTGATTGATATCAGCCTCGACCAGATGAAAGACAGAACCGGGGGCAAATTCATGCTCCTCTTTCCAGCCATACACATACAGATAAGCATTCAGATCAGACACCCGGCGCCGCATATACTTCGCCAGGGCAGGGCAAAGCTTCAGAGAACCCTGCAGCCGGTTTCGTTTGTGCTCCAGATAAGCATTCCCGAACACCAGAAAATCCAGCGCAAACCGGCTGAAATCATCCCTGCTCAATAAGCGGTGCGGAACAAACGTCGATGCCAGCAAATTACGCTTGGCGTAAATCGCAGAACTGTGATGAACACTCGCCCGGAAAGACCGCGCCAAACCGTCAAAACTGACCGGTGGCTCGTAATAACGCCCGTTAGACCAGCTCTCGATGTAATCCAGAATTTCAGCGCGATCCAGTACCGGTACCGGATCCCCAAAGCTGAACACCTCCATTGCAGCCGCACCGGATCCACCACGCTCCTGCACGTGTGAATCTGAAGCCATAGGCAAACTGCCATTCATGTATAAATCTCCATAAACGAAGAACCGTTATGAACACCACCGTCCAGTGGTTCATGATCCAAAGCGTGCATACAGGCCCATGCCAGATCAGCATGGCCAGTCTCCTCACTCCGGTCGGCCCTGTAAGTCACCAGCTGACCACTCGCAGTCAGCGTTTTTTTGATTGCCATAAACGACTGCGCCAGATCCGTAGCACCCGCATCGAACTCGAGGCGCCCCTTACTGATCACATCTTTGGCTTTGAGAACCATCCGGCTTTTCACCGCAGGGTCATATTTGATATTGGTCACGCCCGGGAAGAAGTTACGCACCAGCTGGAACACACCTTCACCCAAACCCGTTGCATCAATGCCGATAAATGCCACGTGATAGCGAATCGTCGCCTGACGTATTGCCTCTGCCTGCGAAGTAAAATCCATGCCCCGGAACTGCAGCCGCTCCAGAACCCTGAACTTACCGCCCGCAACCTTTGGTGGTGCCACAATCACCAGCCCGGCACTATCGCCCGTCAGTGCCGGGTCATAACCAATCCAGATCGGGTTATCACCATAAGGCCGGGTCGTAAATGGCTTAAAGTCAGTCCAGTCCACCCACGCATCCACCATGCACTTCTGCAAATCACTCAGCGGAAAAACCGACTCCGTGTCATCGATAAAATTGCACATCAACAAGTTATCGAACTGGTCCGGGCTGTACTCGTAAGTGCGCAGCTCATCGATGTCGAACAAATTACAACCGCCGCGCTCCGCATCCATAATCGTCACAATCTGGCGCCAGATCTTGTCCTCACCGGTAAAGCCGCTCTGCAGTTTCCCGTGGCTGACATCAATGCTCACCTGATCTTTTTTCGGTCTGCGCTTATTGAAGAGATCGCCTGTCCAGAACGAATAGGCTTCATGCGTAATGCTGGAAGGGGTCGAAAAATAGGTTTTACGCCACTGCTTATGCAGCGCCATACCAGACGCAACTTTATTCAGCTCCTGAAACTTATGCGTCCAGAAAAATTCATCGAAATAGAAATTCCCGTGGTAACCCTGCGCAGTACGCGCATTGGTACCCAGAAAATACAAATGCGCCCCGTTCGGCAACACAATCGGATCACCAGATAACTCAATGCCGGCAGCATCTTTCGCAAACTGCGTGATGTACTGCTTAAACACATGCGCCTGCGCTTTCGATGCAGACAGAAAGATCTGATTACGGCCGGTTTCAAACGCATCCGCCAGCGCCTCCCGGGCAAAATACCAGGTCGCACCAATCTGCCTTGATTTCAGAATCACACGGGTTCGCTGATGCCCGTTGCGCAACCAGATTTTCTGATAATCAAACAGCGAATCGCGGAAAGCCTCCAGCAACTGATCCCGCTGCTCCTCGCTGAAATCATTCCGCACCGGCTTACGCTTCGGGCCCGCATTCCGGTTTGCCAGTCTGGGATTCAGATCAACCTCATTACCACCCGGCGCCTCATAACGCCGTACCCGCGCCATCTGCACCACCTGACGCGTCAGCAAATCAATTTCCTTGAAGTCACCGCCGGTTTTTACCTCCTTGGCGATCAACTGAACCAGCCGCGCATCCAGCGCCGTCTCAATCTTCTCAATGACAGACGCCTTATCCCACTTATCCCGATCACACCAGCTCTGCACCGTACTGCGCTTGATCCCCAAATGGCGGGCAATTGAAGAAACCCGCCAGCCTTGCCAGTACAAGGCACGGGCAGCGCGGCGCGCATCCGTTACCGGCTCATCAGGTGCAGACTCCGGTACCGGATGCACCGGTGACAGCGGTGCATCTGCTTCATCTTCCAGCACAAGGGATTCGTCATTTTCAATCATGCCGCCAGCGTAGGGGCTTCGCGCGCGCGGCGTCAGATTTAGCGAGTTGATAAGATTTTTAACAACCCCTCACTCGTTGATGCATCCGGCACCAAAGTCGACCATGTGGACTTCATTTCCCATCACGTGTGCGAACTCCGCTAATACATCATGTCCAAAAAATACAAATCCAAATTTTTTCGCGTAGCGGTTGAGGGCGCAACCACCGACGGCCGCGTCATTGCTCGCAACTGGATCGAACAAATGGCCAAAAACTTTGATCCGGCAAAGTATGGCGCCCGGATCTGGCTCGAACATATTCGCGGCACCATGCCAGACAGCACCTTCCGCGCCTATGGCGATGTCACCGCAGTCAAAGCAGAAGAAATCACGATCGACGGCGCAAAAAAACTGGCCCTGTTTGCCCAGATTGAACCAACGCCGGATCTGGTTGCTATGACCAAAGCGCGGCAAAAAATTTATACCAGCGTCGAAATCAATGAAAAATTCGCAGATACAGGCGAAGCCTATCTGGTAGGGCTCGGCGTCACCGACAGCCCGGCCAGCCTCGGAACCGAAGTGCTCGCATTTGCAGCACAAAACCCTTCCGTCAATCCATTCGCAACCCGCAAGGCCAGTCCGGACAACCTGTTTTCAGCAGCCACAGAAACGGTTCTCGAATTCGATGAGATCGACCCGAGCAGCACCGAAACCACCACGCTCAGCACCAAAGTCAAAGAACTCCTCAAACGCTTTGGCAGCAAATCCCGCGTCGATGACGAACGCTTTAACGACATCACCCAGGCAGTGGAATCGTTGTTAGAGCACACCGAACAACAGGAAGCCCGATTCAGCGAAGCAACAGCGCAGATCAGCGCATTGCAGGAATCGCTCAACACCATGTCAACCGAGTTCGCCAGCCTGAAACAGCAGCTCGAAAACGAACCGGAAAACCACCACCAGCGGCCACCATCCACAGGTGGCAACGGTACTCAGCAAACAGACTGCTGATTCACAGACAGGCAGCAACGCAACCCAATTCGCAAGCAGAATCCCGGAGAAAAGCGCAATGAAAAACACCACCCGCAAAGCCTATAACGCCCTGTTAACCCGCCTTGGCGAACTCAATGGCGTAGCAGACGTCACAAAAACCTTTGCCGTCGAACCCTCAGTACAGCAAACCCTCGAAACCAAAATTCAGGAATCCAGCGAGTTTCTCAGCAAAATCAACATCATCGGCGTCACCGAAATGGAAGGTGAAAAGCTGAAGCTCGGCATCACCGGCCCCATTGCAGGCCGCACCGATACCAATCAGACAGAACGCCAAACGCGTGATCTGAGCGAACTCAGCAACGACAAATATAAGTGCGTTAAAACCGATTTCGACACCCATATCCCGTATGCCAAACTGGATGCCTGGGCAAAGTTTGCTGACTTCCAGACACGCATTCGCGACGTTATTCTGCGCCGCCAGGCACTGGACCGCATCGTTATCGGCTTTAACGGCACCTCCGTTGCCGCCAACACAGATCTGGCAGCCAACCCCATGCTGCAAGACGTGAACAAAGGCTGGCTGCAAGTCATGCGCGAAAAAGCACCGCAACGCGTACTGGGATCCGGCAAAACACCAGGCACCGTCAAAGTGGGTAACGGTGGCGACTATGCCAATCTGGATGCCGCCGTGTTCGATGCCATCACCATGATCGATCCATGGTTCCGCGACGATACCCAACTGGTTGCCATCGTTGGCCGCGAGCTGATGCACGATAAATACTTCCCGCTGGTCAATAAGCAGCAGGGCAACGTCGAAACACTGGCTGCAGACGTCGTCATCAGCCAAAAGCGCATCGGCGGGCTGCAGGCTGTCACTGTGCCATTCTTCCCGGCCAACGCCATCCTGATCACGCGCTTCGATAACCTCTCCATTTACTTTCAGGAAGGTGCACGCCGCCGCCACGTGATTGAAAATCCAAAACGCGATCGTATTGAAAACTACGAATCGTCCAATGATGCCTACGTGATCGAAGACTACGGCATGGCAGCCATGATCGAACACATTGAACTGGTAGATTAATCATGGCGCGCACCAGTCCCGCACAACAGCACTACCAGCGCACGCTGGCAGCAATGGCCGCAGCCACCGCAGCACCGGGCAGCGTCGTTACAGGCAGCGCTTACGATCTGATGTGTGCCAAGCTCATCACAGACCGTCAGCGCCTGAAACAAATCCAGTCGATACAACGCAAAATCGAAGTCAAACGCGAACTCCTGCCGGAATATCAAAGCTGGATTGATGGCGCGCTATCCGCCGGCAGCGGGGCGCAAGACACCGTCTTAACCACGGTCTTCGTCTGGCATATCGACGTGGGTGATTTTGCGCGTGCGCTGCAAATTGCACAGTACGTTCTGCATCACAAACTCAAACTGCCGGACCAGTACAACCGCGACACAGCAACCCTGCTGCTGGATGAAATCCCGGATGCCTTCATACAGGGCGCAGACATACCCGGGGTGGATGCAATCGGCATTCTGAAACAGGTAGAGCAACTCACGACGGGTGCAGATGCGCCAGATCAGGCCAGAGCCAAGCTGTACAAAGCACTGGGCTATGCCTGCATTGCCAGCATTGGTGAAGAAGACCTGACACCAGAGCAGTTGCCAATAGCAGGGGAGGCGCTGCAGCACCTGCAACGCGCACTGGATCTGTTCAATGGCATCGGCGTCAAGAAAGACATAGAAAGGCTGGAACGCCGCATTAAAAAAGCGACGCCAGCATAAAGAGCAGCCCCCCGGCGCACGGCGGCGCGGGTGAAAGACCAATCACGATTCAGGTCTGCAACCCGCCCACCGCCGACTCACAGAAAGCGATCATGTCATTTATTGCTACCTCAAACCCCGGTACCGCCCAGAAAGACATCATCAGCAATGACGGTTTTTTTCCGGATATCAGTATTCAGACCCTGCGCGACAAAACCCGTATCGATGGAACCGTGACTGACGACCGCCTGATCGATGCAACAGTGGCCGCCATCATCCATGTCAATAACCAGCTGCAAACCTTCCGCCAAAAGCAAACGGATGCAGGCTATCAGCACATGGCAGAAGTACCCGCCGCACAAGTCAACCAGTCCAGTGTGCTGATCGCCCACTATTTTCGGGCTGTGTATTGCACCGCCAAAGCAGACCTGATCGAGCGTTATTCAGACTACGACACAACAGCCACCTCACTGGACGACAAAAAACTGGTCGGCTGGCTATCCAGCGGGCCAGACGAGCAGCGTCGCAATGCCCAATGGGCAATCAGCGACATCATCGGCAGATCCCACGTCACCGTCGAGCTGATCTGATGCAAGTCACCACCCGGCAAAACGACACACTGGATCTGCTGTGCTGGCGCCACCTGGGCGCCGCTTCCGGCGTCGTTGAACAAACGCTGAAACTCAATCCGGGCATTGCTGACCACGGAACGATTCTGCCAACCGGCATCACCGTCACACTGCCGCAGCAAGCTGCCCGGGTAAGTACCAAAAAGATGATCAACCTATGGGATTGACGTGATGGAACCACGTATCGAGTACATCAAAGCCGCACCACCGGTCACAATCAGCACCATCTCCCTGCTGGGCATTCCGTTAAACGAATGGGTGTTTATCAGCACCATCGGCTACACCGTTTTGCTGACCATATTTCTTATCCGCGACAAGCTGGTGTATCCCTGGCTGGAACGCAGACGTGCACTGAAACGGGCAAATTATGGCGACCGATAACATCCGCAACAGGCTGGCGGCAGCAGGCATTGCAGCTGCACTGTCATTGATCATTACCTTTGAAGGCACCAGACAAAACGCCTATCTGGATCCGGTCAGTATTCCCACCATTTGTCGCGGCCATACCGGCGGCGTCAAACTCGGGCAAACCGCAACCATCGAACAATGCGACGAGCTGACAGTGCAAGACTTACTAAAAGCCAAAGCCGTGCTGGATAGCTGCGTCAAAGTCCCCCTGAATAACAATCAGCGGGCAGCCTTCACTTCATTCATCTTTAACGTTGGCCCCGGCAAAGAAGGCGTCAAAGACGGCTTTTGTGTTCTCAGATCCGGCCGCCCGTCCACCATGCTCAGGCTCATCAACGCCGGCGATGCCGCCAGCGCATGCCGCGAAATGTCGAAATGGGTGTACGCAGGCGACAAAGCCCTGCAAGGGCTGGTAAGACGGCGTGCAGCAGAGCGCGAACTGTGTTTAAGGCCAGAGTAAGATGTACAAGCCAAACAGCCTGCGTCAGCACCTGAGCACAGCCAATCCGGATCTCAGGCGCGATCCGGATAAATTGCTGGTATTTGCAGACGAGGGCAGGCTGATCTGCACCGGCACTGCATCACGCTCGTTTGAATACGCCTACAAGCTCAACGTCATCATCACCGATTTTGGCGGCGACGAAGACGCCATCATGGTGCCATTGCTGGACTGGATCGCCACCCACCAGCCAGACATCCTCGGCAACGAAGAAAAACGCCAGCGCGGTATTCGCTTCATCGTTGACTTCAACAACCACGATTCAGTCGACATATCACTGGAAATCGAACTGACCGAACGCGTCATCGTGAAAGCGCAACAAGGCCGCCTCGATATCAAACACGTTGGCGAACCCGTACTGGCGCCAGATTACGCCCACCCGTACTGGGCACTCTACAAAGGCGAAACACTGCTCGCAGAATGGCAGCTCTCCACAGACATTGGCATGTAAAGCATGGCTAACGACTTAACCGCGCTGGAACAATGGGCAGGTGCCTTGCTGGCCAGACTGGAACCCGCCGCCAGACGGAAAGTCAATCAGCAGGTTGCACAAGACCTGCGCCGCAGCCAGCAGCAACGCATCAAAGCACAGCAATCGCCGGAAGGCACGCCCTATGCGGCAAGAAAGCCCCGGAAGCAACTCAGAGAAAAGCAGGGCAGAATCAAAAAGCAAAAAGCAGCTATGTTCGGCAAGTTACGGACATCAGCGCATCTGAAACTCAATGCCGATGCCAATCAGATAGCAGTAGGATTTTTAGGACGTGTAGCCCGCATTGCCCGCGTCCACCAGTTCGGTTTAAGGGACACCGTTTGCAAAAATGGCCCGGAAGTCCAGTACGCCGAACGTCAGCTGCTAGGCTTCAGTTCAGCGGACCGTGAATTGATTAAGGATTCGTTGTTACGGCATTTGGCCGAAAAGTAAGTGGTTTTCTAATGGTTGAATTTCGTCTTGTTACCAGTTTCGGATAATCAATTCGCTCGCTTTTTTCTTTGATCGGGTTGCCCCTCCAATTGTGTAGTTAATCTCAGCAGTTTCAATATTCAGCCCGTCAAATACAGAACGCATTTCTGGAATATCGTTGACGCTGATCACCATTTTTCCTTTGATGGATCGCGCAATATCTGCCATCAGTGCATATTGCTCTAGCCCGAAGTCAACCCCGTAACCCTCTGTCCCCCAGTAAGGCGGATCGCAATAAAAAAGCGTGTGTGGCCGGTCATATCGCTTTATGCAATCCATCCACGGTAAGTTTTCGATCACCGTGCCAGACAGGCGCAAGTGTGCGGCACTGAAATCTTCTTGTAAGCGGAGCAGATTTAATCTCGGGCCCCGGTCAGTCTGAACACCGAACGCCTGCCCATCTACCTTCCCACCAAAAGCTGTTTTTTGCAGGTAGTAAAAGCGGGCGGCGCGCTGAATATCTGTCAGTTGCTCGGTCGTCTGATTCTGATGCCACTCAAATTGGCGCCGGCCAACCAAGGTCCAGCGAAATTCGTCAATTAGCGCATCCAGATGGAATTTGATCACCCTGTAAAGGTTCATCAGTTCGCCGTTAATATCATTGAGGACTTCGGCTTCGGTGGGTTCTTTCAAAAAATAGATAGCAGCAGCGCCGCTGAACGGTTCAACATAACACTGATGCTCAGGGAACAGCGGGATGATACGTTTGGCGAGACGACGTTTGCCGCCGATCCAGGGAATGATCGGTTTGCTCAATATTTACTCCAGATAAGGATGCGCGATGGCATTCTGCTTCGGAGCTCATGGCCCTCAAGTGATTCATCGATTTACAACGTGAGCATTTAATGGTGAGAGCGATAAATTCGCCCTCACCAAGTTTTTTGGAACAAGTTCCACAACGGATATCCTGCATTTTCATAGTGACGAAAAATATGATAGCCTTGGCGCGCCTGTGCACAGGTGACGCGGTCTTAGGCCAATCTTGCAGGGCTTTCTGCGAGGGCGGTGGCGTGCCTGATGTTAGCGCATCATGTACGTCGCCGCGTCCTGATCTCACTATCTCATAAGCCTCGCGCGCGTGAGCTGCGCAATAGGTTGATAAGCTTTTTAGCAACCCTCCGTAACGTGACCCTGTAAGCGGTTCACGTCATCATCGTCAGCATGGAATTCAATCTTGCTGACCTCTCTCGCCGCTTAGAAAATGTGATTCGCTTTGGCACCATTGCTGAAGTGAAGCACAGTCGCACACCGCGAGTGCGCGTTAAGCTGGGGGACATTACCACCAACTGGCTGCGTGTCGTTGCAGCCCGTGCCGGTGCCACCAAAACATGGAATCCGCCCACAACAGGGGAACAGTGCATTGTGTTTTCACCTTCGGGGGAACTCGGTGCAGGTATCGTTCTGCCGGGCTTAAACAGTGCCCACCATCCGGCACCGGACGACGATCAGCACAACATCCGCACAACGTATCCGGATGGCGCGGTGATGGATTACAACCACCAGAGCCACGCGCTGGTGGTCACGCTGCCAGAAGGCGCAACGGCCGTGATCACGGTACCGGGCGCCGTTACCGTCAAATCCGAGTCAATTACCCTCGATGCACCACAAACCACCTGTACCGGAAACCTGCTGGTCGAAAAAACGCTGACCTATCAGGCAGGCATGGTTGGTTACGGTACCGCAGACGGCGCAGGCGGATCTGCAGCAACAATTCACGGCAGTCTGCACGCCACGGAAGATATCACCGCAGGCGAAATCAGCGTTCAGAAACACCGGCATCGTGAACAAGGCGATGGCGAAATCGTGAGCGAGCCGCTATGAAAGGCATGGCTGCGACAACCGGTCAGCATGTGGCGGGGCTGGACCACTTACGCCAAAGCATTGCCGATATTCTCACCACGCCGATTGGCAGCCGCGTGATGCGAAGAGACTACGGCAGCCTGCTGTTTGATCTGATCGATCAACCCGACAACGGCATTACCCAGCTCAGGCTGTATGCAGCCACAGCAACGGCTTTGCTGCGTTGGGAGCCGCGCCTCAAACTCACACAAGTCAACATCTATCGCACAGAGGTACCAGGGCGCGTGTTGCTGGAGCTGAAAGGCAAACTGGTTCAGGCAGTCTCTGCAGATCAGGTCAGTTTAAGTGTTCCTCTTGATCTGACAGGTGCCGCATGAGCATCGTCCTGAGCAGCCTGCCAGCACCGGATATTGTCGAAGTCATCGACTTTGAAACCATTTACGCAGAACGCAAAGCCGCCTTTCTCGCGTTGTATCCCGCCGATCAGCGCGCGGAAGTGCAGGCTGCACTGGCACTGGAATCTGAACCCATTGCAAAGCTGCTGCAGGAAAGTGCCTACCGCGAAATCGTCTGGCGTCAGCGCGTGAACGATGCAGCCCGCGCAGTGATGCTGAGCTTTGCACGCGGCGCAGATCTGGATCAGATTTCTGGCAATGTCAATGTGCAGCGTCTGGTGGTCACACCGGCAAACAGCAACGCTTTTCCGCCAACGCCAGCGGTGATGGAGTCAGACGACGCACTGCGTGAACGCACCTTGCAGGCATTTGAAGGTTTATCCGTTGCAGGCCCGCGCAATGCGTACATCTTTCATGCGCGCTCTGCAGATGGCCGTGTTGCTGATGCCAGTGCCATCAGCCCGGCGCCCACCGAAGTGGTGGTTTCCATTTTGTCGATTGCCGGCGATGGTGCCGCACCAGCGGATCTGCTTCGCGCTGTCGAGCTTGCACTAAACGATGAAGATATCCGGCCAGTGGGTGACCGTCTGGTCGTGCAGTCAGCAGAAGTTGTGCGCTATCACATCGATGCCAGCCTGTACCTCGATCAGGGGCCAGAGGCAGAACCTGTCCTGCAAGAGGCTGCCCGCCGCTTAGACGTGTATCGCAACACCCTGCGCCGTTTAGGCAGGCACATTAATCGCTCCGCCATCATTGCCGCCCTGCATGCAGAAGGCATTAAACGCGTCGTGCTGCATTCACCACCGGACGACATTGCCATCAGCCCGACACAAGCAGGCTACTGCGAGGCCGTGACCATTCGCAACGGAGGCGCAGATGCGTGACTTGCTGCCACCCAATGCCAGCACCCTTGAACGCAAGCTGGCAAAAGCATCTGCAGAGATTGAACGGGTACCGGTAACACTGCGTGAGCTGATTAATCCGGACAAATGCCCGGAAGCTTTGCTTCCCATGCTGGCATCGGCATTTTCAGTGGATTACTGGGATCCGGACTGGACGGCAGACATTAAGCGCGCATTCATTCGCAATGCATTCGACCTGCACAAAAAGAAGGGCACCATCACCGCGCTGCGCCGTGTGATTGCCCCGTTTGGCACGCTGGAAAAACTGACCGAGTGGTGGCAAGCCCAGCCACCGGCACCACGCGGCACATTCAAAGTGGCGATCAGCGTGCTGGATAGTGGCTTTTCCGGCGACATGTTCCCCGAGCTCGAGCGATTAATTGACGACGCTAAACCATTAAGCCGGCACCTGACAGGCATTGCCATCGTCAGTCAAACCCGTGGCTACAGCCGCACCGGCATTGCCGTGTACAGCGGGGATGAAATGACTATCTACCCATACACCAGTCCGGTCATTGCCTCTGCTGGCCGCTACAGCACCGGCGCAGCCATGCACAGCATCGACACCATGACCATTCAACCGGGAACAGCATGACACAGACCTATTTCGCCATCCTGACCGCCGCAGGCGAGGCAAAAGATGCCAAGTGCAAAGCGCAAGGCATTCCGTTCAAAATTACGGCCATGGCCGTTGGTGATGGCGGCGGCAACCTGCCAGTGCCAGACCGTGCCGCCACGCACCTGGTCAATGAATTACGCCGCGCACCGCTGAATCAATTATCGACCGATGCCGTCAACACCAACCAGATCATTGCTGAACAGGTGATACCAGAAAACGTGGGTGGCTGGTGGATACGCGAACTTGGTCTGTTTGACGACGAAGGCAACCTGATTGCGATCGCCAATTGCCCGCCAACCTACAAACCCCTGCTGGCAGAAGGCTCCGGCCGCACGCAGGTAGTCCGCATGGTGCTGATCGTTTCCAGCATCAGTCAGGTCGAACTCAAAATCGATCCCGGTGTTGTCCTCGCCACGCGCCAGTATGTCGACGACAAAACAAAAAGCGTGCAGGAGCAAATGGGCTCCGGTCTGTATTCCAAAGATTACACCCGCATACTGCGTCCAGCCGGTGGTTATCTCAGCTCGGCAAGCCAGTTCGTTAACGGGGCATTACAGATCGTTTTGCCTGTCGGTTACAACAACACCATGCTGGTGATGAAAGTCAGGATCTATAACAATCTTGACGCCAGTTTGTACCTGCTCGAAATCGCAGGCTATCTCAATAAATCGTACACAGGCTGGGGCTATGTAAAAGCCTTATGCACTGCATCCGGCTATTACAAAAAGTTTGATATCCGCTTTGGTGATATCGATGGAAAGTGCGCCATCTGGATTGGCGCAAACAACGCCAGCTGGAATTTTCCGCAAGTTGAAATTCTGGATGTGCTGGCAGCTTATCAGGGGCAGGAAAAGGCACTGACAGAAGGCTGGAACTTATCATTCGTCACGACAGTAGGCCGCGTCACCGCAAGTACCACAACCGTTTCCGATGCGATGACTCTGCAAGGTGTGGCACCATCAACGCAGGCAGATCCGCTTGCCATTGCGCAGCGTGACAGCGCGGGTAAGTTAGCGGGCGACGTACTGGGTGCTGCAGCCTCGGCATCCCTGATAAAAGTGATTGATAGTTCGCGGTCTGCCAGTTTTGTGCAGCCGAACTTCAGCCCGCGCTCTGTACGCTGGGACTTTGTACTGTCGAACACCACTTACACTGGCGGCAAATACGCAGCGGTGATGACGGTTGCTCCGTTTGACGGCACCACAGCCAGCACCGGTGAATGCTCATACCAGATGGCATTCGGCAATACAGTCAGCAATGGTGGCTTACCGCAACTGCATATCCGTAACGGTATCGACTTCAACTGGAACGATTGGTATCAGGTCTGGCACAGCGGCAATCTCACCAAATTAAGTCAGCTGATTAACGACACGGGTTTTGTCGGCGGCACGCTGGAAAACTTCGGCATTACACAAACAGATGGCGGTGGTAACGGCATTTCTCTGTACGGCGGTACCGCAGCCGGTGCACCACGATTTGGCTTCATGTTTGCGAAAACCGCCACCTTTGGCCAGTACGGTGCAGTGAATCTGGACTGGGCAATTTACTTCACCATGACAGGTGATGACGGGCGCGGATGGCTATTCCGAAACCTCACCCGTAACAAAAATGTCGCTGCCATCAGCAACACCGGCGATGCGACATTTGAAGGCAGCGTTACCTCCTTAAAGGCAGAATCGTTCCGCGCTGTAAACGACACTGCGCAATATGTCTTCTACGCTGCCAACGGTACCCGCACAGGCTTTGTACAGTTCAATGCCGGTGGTTATGCCAATTTTATGCAGGACAGCGGTACCGGTATGCGCTGGGGCACAGCCGGTCAGTACTGGATGTCGCTGACCGCATCCGGCAGGCTTTTACTGGGCGCAACAGACAACGGCCTCGACAAACTGCAGGTAGAGGGCAGTATCTCTGCGAAAACCGGCTTTCGCGGTAGCTGGATCATTCCCGATGTACGCGCCAGTTCGTCAGCACCCAATACCTACCAAAACGCCGCTGCCACCATCGAATTTAAAGACATCGCCAAGGTAGATAATCCGCCGGCCCGTGCAAACAATAGCTACGGATACATTCTCACCGTCGTCGGTTATGACGCATCCGGTGCAGCTGGTGGCGGAACACCGGTGCAAATGTCGTTTGGCGATGGTCTGGCAGTGCGACAGGCAATCAACGGTACCAGCTGGGGCGCATGGCGGAAATTGTGGCATGACGGCAACCTGAGCAAGCTCAGCCAGTTAGAAAACGATGTCGGCATATTCCCATCCGGTACCCGTATGCCATTTGCGCAGGCGGCAGCGCCCACCGGCTGGACGCAGGATGTCAGCGACGCCGCAGATAACCGCATGCTGCGTGTCGTCAAAACCGCTGGCGGCGGTACCAACGGCACCCACAGCCCGATCATCAATAACGTGGTGCCCGCTCATACACACGGCTTCACCACCGGTAATGAAAGTGCCAGCCATACCCACGCGGTAAATGACCCCGGGCATACCCATCCCGGTGGTGAATCCGATCTGCAAAACCTGATCGGTGGCGAATACGGCGCTTATGTCCGCCTTAACTATCAACCGCAAAACAGAACAGGTACCGCAATGACTGGCATCAGCTTATCCGGCCAATCGTCCTCGCACACGCATACCGGCTCCACCGACAACGGCTCATCCGCCACAGACTGGAAACCGCGCTACATCGACATGATTATCTGCACCCGGAACTAACCATGAAAAAACTCATTACCGGCTACCAATGGGGCGACGACGGCACGTATATCGGCCCCTATAGCTTTCAAAACAACCGCGACAAAAAAGACATTCATCTGCCGCCGCGCACCACGCTCACGCCACCGCCAGAGCAGATCGCGGTCGATGAAGAAGCCGCGTGGGATGGCAAGCAGTGGGTGGTACGCCGTCTGAGCTTGTCGCATTTACCGGATCGCGAGGTGGAATAAATGGAACTGAAAACCGTACTGACTTGCCCGCTGGGCCACAAATGCCAGGAAGTGCGCGATGG
The DNA here is from genome assembly GCF_018139685.1 of Cognatundibacterium luofuense. GTDB lineage: Bacteria > Pseudomonadota > Gammaproteobacteria > Burkholderiales > Burkholderiaceae_D > Undibacterium > Undibacterium luofuense. The sequence continues at coordinate 115,641 of NZ_JAGSPN010000007.1, read as the reverse complement.
CGCGATTCATCAGTGCAGCTGGTTCACAAAGCTTGCCGGCAAAAATCCGAATACCGGTGAAAACGTCGATGAATTTGCCTGTGCCATGAGCTGGTTGCCCGTGCTGCTGATCGAAAACGCCCAACAGCAACGCAGTACCGCAGCAGCAGTGGAGTCTTTCCGCAACGAAATGGCGGAAGCAAACCAGCACAGCCAGCAGTTATTGCACGCCTCCGCCAGCGTATTCGGTACACCGCATTTTGTAAGGGCGATCGGCAAAGCGGGCTGAAATTTTGAAGATCACAGCCAGCGAACAGATGCGATGTGCCGCTGTGCTGCTTACCAGTGAATTTGCTAAACACGACGAGGAAAAAATGGACTACCGCGCAACCAAAGTAGATGGCACCAGCTATGTACGTGCCAATGAAGTGCTGATCGCCAATCCGTATGGTCAGGCACCGCACATCATCTTCAACGAAGAAATTGTCCTCAATATCGGCGGACAAGTCATTCGCCAGCCTTACACAGCGCCACTGCCTGCCATGCCGCTGCTGGAAACCTTTGGCAAAAGTAATGAGCCTTTTCCGTTGCTGGATCCGGAAACCGGTGTCGTTCTCGGTACTGCAACCAATGCCGATTTGCACATCCTCCTGTATTCCAAATACCGGCACCTGACCGAAGCCCGCGACAACGCGCTTGCACAACATGCGCAGCAACTGGCGGAAGAGCAGCAGGCACAGGCGCAATTCAAAGCAGAAGCGGCCGCCGCAGCGCTGGAAGACGGTACCGGTGCAGCAGAAGTGAATACCTGACGCGCACCACCAACCAACCCGATACAACGGAGGAAAAACGATGTCCAGAGACTATCACCACGGCGTCCGAGTCATTGAAATCAACGAAGGCACCCGCCCGATTCGCACCATATCCACGGCGGTAATCGGCTTAATCGCCACGGCAGACGACGCCGATAACAAAACTTTCCCGCTGAATACCCCGGTACTGCTGACTAACATCAACAGCGCCATTGGCAAGGCAGGTAAGAAAGGCACCTTGTCCCGCGTGCTGGAAGCCATCGGCAAACAAACCAATGCCTTTACCATTGTGGTGCGGGTAGAGCAGGGTGAGGACGAAATCGCTCAAACCAGCAATGTCATTGGTACCGTCACCGCAGACGGCAAATACACCGGCATTAAAGCCTTGCTGTCTGCCCAGGCAAAGTTTGGCATGAAGCCCCGCATTCTCGGTGCGCCGGGGCTGGATACACAGGCAGTCACCAATGAAATGGTTGCCGTTGCACAGCAATTGCGCGCATTCGTCTATGCATCATGCTGGGGTGCCCAAACCAAAGAAGACGCCGTCAATTACCGCGAAGAGTTTGGCCAGCGTGAACTCATGCTGATCTGGCCGGAATTTATCAGCTGGGATCCCGTCACCAAATCCAACAACAGTATTTCTGCCGTGGCCTATGCACTGGGTTTGCGCGCCAAAATCGATAACGACATTGGCTGGCATAAATCCTTGTCCAATATGGTGATTAACGGCCCGCTGGGTATCTCGCGGGATGTTTTCTGGGATCTGCAAAGCGGCGCAACCGATGCCGGCTTTCTCAACCAGTCCGGCGTAACAACCCTGATTAATAAAAGCGGTTACCGCTTCTGGGGTTCGCGCACCGTGGAAGAGGGTGAATTTTTCTTCTTTGAAAATTACACCCGCACAGCGCAGGTACTGGCAGACAGCATTGCAGAAGCGCATTTCAGCTATGTCGATAAACCGGTGCATCCGTCCCTGGTGCGCGACCTGCTGGAATCGATCAATGCCAAATTCCGCGAGCTCAAGGCAGAGGGTTACATCATCGATGCCCATGCCTGGTTTGACCCGGCATCCAACACCAAAGACAGCCTGAAAATGGGCTCTCTGACCATCGATTACGACTACACGCCGGTACCGCCGCTGGAAGACCTGATCCTGCATCAGCGCATTACCGACCGCTATCTGGCGAACTTTGGTCAGCGCATCACCGCCTGACTGCACCAACCCTGCACTGATAACCATGCTGCCCCGTTTTGTAGCGGGGCAGCCAATCACTGATCCGGAGCCAACATGGGCATGCCAAGCAAATTAAAGAACTTCAACTTATTCAACGACGGTATCTCTTACCTCGGGCAGGTACCGGAACTCACCCTGCCAAAACTAAGCCGCAAGATGGAAGACTACGTCGCCGGCGGCATGACCGGCCCGATTGAAGTCGATTACGTGAATGAAAAAATCGAACTCGACTGGACAGCCGGCGGCCTGCTGGTCGATGCCCTGCAGCAGTACGGTGCCATTACCCATAACGCCGTGCAATTGCGCTTTGCCGGTGCCTACCAGCGCGACGACAGCGGCGAAGTGGATGCGGTGGAGATTGTGGTGCGCGGCCGCCACAAAGAAATTGAAATGGGCAACGCCAAAATGGGTGACAAGTCCGACCACAAGTACAAAACGACCTGCAGCTATTACAAGCTGACCGTCAACGGCGAAGACATCATCGAACTCGACTTCATCAACGGCGTTGAAGTGGTTGGCGGTGTCGATCGCACCGAAGAAATCCGCCGCGCTATCGGCGTTTAACACCCGTCACCAGCAGCAGCAATTGCCGGTGAATGCAATGTTTCATTCCACCAGAAAGCACACATCATCATGACCACAACCAACAACATCAACGACAGCAGCACTGCAAACCAGAGTGATAAAACCATTGTTCTGGATGAACCAATCAAACGCGGTGACAGCCTCATCGAAAAAATCACCATTCGCAAACCCAAAGCAGGCGAGCTGCGCGGCGTTTCGCTGGTGGATCTGGGCAACATCAGCGTGGTCGCCTTACAGCAAGTACTGCCACGCATTTCCACCCCCATCCTTACCTCGCAAGATGTGGCCAATCTGGATCCGGCAGATCTGCTGGAAATCGGTGCCGAGGTAGCCTCTTTTTTGGTCAAGAAAGCGGACCGTATGGTGTTCCGGAAATCGTAGAAGACGCCATGGCAGATATCGCGGTGGTGTTTCACTGGCCACCCGCTGCCATGCACGAACTCAGCCTGTCAGATTTAATGGAATGGCGTGAACGCGCCAGAGTAAGAAGCGGGGCAGAATAATGTCAGAGCGTGACTTAAAACTTCAGGTAGTTTTTTCGATGATGGAGAAAGTCACTGCTCCGCTGAAATCGATACAAAAAGAAAGCAGCGCAGGTGGTAAAGCACTGAAAGCCTTGCGCGATCGCTTAAAAGATCTCGAGGCTCAGCAGCAAAACGTATCCAGTTTTCGCCAGTTAAGCGCTGGGCTGCGCGAAACCACAGGCAGGCTGGAAGCTGCACGTCAGCGTGCAAATGCGCTGGCAAAGCAAATGCAGGCCACTGTCAACCCCACGCGCACACTGCAACGCGAGTTTGACCGGGCTACCAAAGCAGCAAAACTCATCAAAGAACAACACCAGGCCCAGACGCAGCAACTGCAAACCCTGCGCGACAAGTTACACAGCACCGGCATCAGTACCCGGCATTTAGGTGATGCACAAAAATGGCTGAAAGAAGGCATTGCCTATACGAATGCAGAGCTGAAAGACCAGCATAAAAAGCTGGACCAGCTGGCAAAAAAACAGGAGCAATTTGCCGCAGCCAAAAAACGCATGGAGCAAACCCGCAGTAGTGCCACTAGCTTGGCTGCAACCGGCATCGGCATGACCGTGGCTGGCGGTGCCATGGGTGTGCCGGTGATTAAGAGCGTGGATCAGGCGGCACAGTTTCAGCAGCAGGTTTCCCGCTTGCGGGCGCTGGGCATTGGTGAAGACATGGTGCAGGAAGGCATTCAGTTCGCCAAAGGGATGAATATGATGGGCAGCAGCTCTCTGGATAACCTGAAACTGCTGACCGAAGCGCATTCTATTTTGCGCGACTTTCACCATGCGCAGGAAGTGACGCCGCTGCTGGCCAAAATGAAGTTCGGCATCGAGGGCGTCATGCAGCAGCGTGGTGGCGGCGAAGGCCACGGCGAGGCCGCAGAAAACATGTTCCGCGACCTCATCAAAACCGCAGAGCTGCGCGGCGCACTGAAAGACATGGACACCTTTAAACGGGTGCTGGACTTTTCCACCAAAGCCTATGTGGCCTCCGGTGGTTTGGTGAAACCGGAAGATTTGCTGAACATGATCAAAACCGGTGGCGTAGCGGCCAAACAGCTTTCTGACGATAGCTTTTTCTTTGGCATGCTGCACAACATTCAGGAAATGGGCGGCGACCGCACCGGTACCGCACTAATGAGTGCTTACCAGAACTGGGCTGTGGGGCGCACCACCCAGCAAACCGCCGAAGAGCTGCACAAAGATGGACTGATTAATCCGGATGCCATCAAATACGGCAAAACCGGCCACATCACCAAAATGATGCCGGACGCATTGAAATCTGCCGAGAAATACAAATCCGACCCATTTTTGTATCTGATAGAAGATGTTTTACCCAAGATCAAAAAAGAAGGCATGACTGATAACCAGGTCATCAGCAAGATCACCACCCTGTTTTCCAGCCGCACAGCGGCAAATCTGATGAGTTCGATGTATCTGGAGCGCGCCAACATCGAAAAACACCGGGTGGCCGCCAAGGGCGCATTTGGTATTGACCAACTGAATCAGGAATCCGCATCGGGCGTGAATGGTCAGTATCTGGATTTAATCGCCAAGCGCAACACACTGGAGCAGCAACTGGGCGAACAACTGCTGCCCGTCATCAATACTGGCTTAAAGCTGCTGATCGGCACCCTGAGCGGGCTGAACAGTTTTTTTACCCAACACCAGACCACTGCCAAAGTGCTGACCGTGTCATTTGCCGCGCTGGCCGTTGTGCTGGTGGTACTGGGCGGGCTGGCACTGGTGCTGGCCTCGTTAATCGGGCCGTTTGCTATTTTGCGCTACGGCATGGCCATGCTCGGCATACAAGGGCTGGGCCTTGCCAGCATATGGGCAAGGCTGGGTGCTGTGTTCACGAGGGCAGGTACGCTCATCGGCTGGTTAAGTCGCGGTATCAGCGTCGCTTTGCCGGTACTTGCCGCACTTGGCGGCAGGCTGATGCTGGCAGGGCGGGCAGTGTTTGCCTTTGGTGCGGCATTGCTGGCCAACCCCATCGGACTGGCAATTACGGCTGTGGCACTGCTGGCAGCCGGTGCTTATTACCTGTACCGCAACTGGGCACCGGCTCCACAGTTTTTTGACGGTATCTGGGCGCGACTTCGCCAAATATTCGCATCTGCTATGGCGTGGTTTTCCGGCCTGCCGTCAACTTTCAGCGAGTTTGGTAGCAATATGATGCAGGGACTCATCAACGGTATTTCCGGTGCGGCAGCAACGGTGCGCGAGGTCATCAGCAATGTGGCGGATGATGTGGTGGGCTGGTTCAAAGCAAAGCTGGGCATACACAGCCCCAGCGTGGTGTTTGCAGAGCTTGGCCAGTTCACCATGCAAGGCTTATCAGTAGGGCTGGAGCAGGGCGAACACCAGCCGCTGAAACAACTGAGCAGCCTGACCAAACGCATGGCAGCACTGGGCGGCGGGCTGGCGATATCAGCCGCCGCAATGCCAGCCATGGCAACAGACATCATCCCACCCTTTGCCCGGCCATTGACACCGGTAACGGCAGAAGCACCGGTGTTTAAGCCTTTGGCACCCGTCAGTATTGATCGCCGGCCACCGGTTGCAACACAGGGCAGTGCACAGCCAGCCCAACACCACAGCACAAACAGCATACAGATCACTATTAACCCGCCTGCAGGCGCAGACCCCCATGCCATTGCCAGAGCCGTGGCCGCAGAACTGGACAAGCGCGAACGCCAGCGCAGCCTGGCAAAGCGATCCAGCATGCACGATTACGATGAATCATAAGGAAGCAGCTCCATGATGATGAGCATTGGCCAGTTTGTGTTCAGCCTGTCCACACTGGCTTACCAGGATTTTCAGCGGCAGCAGGAATGGAAACATCCGGCTACACCCCGCGTGGGCGCCAGAGATGCCCACCAGTACGTGGGCGAGGGCGACGACACCATCACCTTTTCTGGCTGGATTGCGCCGGGCTTTAACGGCGACATCACCTCATTAGACGATCTGCGCGATCTGGCAGACGAAGGCAGGGCCAATGTGCTGGTAGAAGGCACAGGCCGCATCTTTGGCGAATTTGTGATTACCCACCTGTCAGAAGGGCGCACCCTGTTCTTTGAAGACGGTTTTCCGCGCCGGGTTGAGTTTTCTCTCAGCCTGAAACGGGTAGACCGGGGCGACCGCATCGATTCGCACAGCGGATCTGGCAGAGACGAAGTGCTGGAGGATTAAACCATGACCTACCCGATACCCGCATTTGCCGTAACACTGGCCGGACGCGATATTACCGGCAACATCTACCCCCGGTTGGTGAACCTGACACTGACAGAATCCCGCGAAAACGCGGTGGACCAGCTCGACATCACCATCGACGACAGCGATGGCATGGTGGCTATCCCTTCCAAAGGCGTCAAAATCACCCTGAAACTGGGCTGGCAAGGGCAGGGGCAATATGCCGGCATGGTGGATAAAGGCACTTTTGTGGTGGACGAAGTAGAGCACGAAGGCGCACCGGACACCATCACCCTGCGCGCCCGCAGCGTTGCCATGGATAAGCATGTACGCGTGAAAAAAAGCCGCAGCTTTCACCAGCAAACCGTGGGCGACATCGTCAGCCAGATTGCCGCAGACAATGCCCTGACACCAAAAATAGGAGAAAAATTTCAGGAAGAACTGATCGACCATATCGACCAGACCAATGAATCTGATATCCACTTCCTAAACCGGCTGGGAAAACGGTTTGACGCCGTTGCCACCATCAAAAAAGACGCCTTACTGTTTTTGCCAATAGGCGAAGGCACCAACAGCAAAGGCCAGAAAATGCCAACAATGGTGCTGACCCGCCAGCACGGCGACAAACACCGCTACCACACCGCCAGCCGGGACGCTTACAGCGGCGTGCGCGCCCAATGGCACGATGCAGACGACGCAAAAGAAAAAAGCGAACTGATCGGCACAGACGACAACCCCAAACGCCTGCGCCACGTGTACGCCAACCAGACAGATGCAGAAAAAGCGGCACAGGCAGAATGGAACCGGGTAAAACGTGGCAAAGCCACACTACAACTGACACTGGCACTGGGCCGCCCCGACATCACCCCAATGATGCCCGTCAAAATACAGGGCTTTAAACCCCCGATCGGCAATACCGAATGGCTGATTGTGAAAACGACGCATTCGCTTTCAGTTCAGGGATTTAGCAGTCAAATGGAGTTGGAAGTCAAATGAACTAAGCCGTATGCAATTCAAGAGAGTAAGTGCACGTCAATCTGCGATTTACTGAGTTTGGCTTGCCTTGGCAATTGGTAAATATTTAAATTGCATTGATAATGCTGTTTATACGGATAAAAGCGGAAATCACGATGTTTAACAAATTTTCGAAAAATAGATCCGATAATTAGTAAATGGAAAATAGAAAAAACCAAGAACGAATGCAGTTCCGCAATTGCAGAGGACATCATGGATATCATCCTTAAACAACTTGCTCAGTCGTTAAATGAGGCGCGTTCGATAGAGCAGCTCGTAAGACCCTTGCTCGAAATGTTAAGCAGTGCAACGGGCATGGAATCGACTTACCTGACTTCAATCGAATTTGATGACGATACGCAGACGGTTAAATATGCTCGGAATGTTGGTAATTTACAAATTCCCGAGGGTATCGTTGTCAGTTGGGGGGACTCACTCTGCAAACGTTCATTAGAGTCGTGTATTTCCGCCACATCCGATGTGCAGGAATTGTGGAGCGATTCCGAGGCTGCAAAAAATCTCGGGATTTGCTCCTATATGACGGTTCCTATTGTTTGTAGTGGTGGTAAATTAATGGGAACACTGTGTGCGGCGAGTGCCGAAAAAGTTGAACAACAACAAAAAGCCAGAACAGTTTTGCAATTATTTGGAAACATTGTTGCTAATTTTCTGGAGCGCGAAATTCTGATATCTGAACTGCAAGAAACTAACAGAACATTGCAGCGGATAGCACTAACGGATTTGCTGACAGACTTACCGAATCGCAGGGCAATGATTGAGCAGTTAGAAAGGATACTCGCCCATGCGACAAGATACGGTACGTCAACACTCATCGGTATGATTGATTTGGATAACTTTAAATATATCAACGATGAGTACGGGCATCGCGTGGGAGATCAGTTTCTTCGCGAAATTGCACGCCGTCTCGCTGATTGCTTAAGAGCGACGGACTTTCTGGGAAGATTGGGTGGTGATGAGTTTTTGTTTGTTGGTTTTGGGCCATCGCCAAAAGATCAACAAAGGCCTGTTGACGTGGCCGCAATGATGCAAAATCGGCTAACCAAAGCCACCGAGGGAAAGTTTGACTTAGGTGAGGTTTCGATAAACTACGGGGGAGCAAGTGTTGCAGTAATAGTCTTGGATGCGGATACGAGCACTTGTGAGAAAGCGATCGAAGCAGCTGATGATGCGATGTATCGCGTCAAGCAACAGAGAAAGTTAGCGTTAGCGCATTGAAACTGAGGGTACACTGAATCGAAATGTTGACTCTTACGAGCCTTCAACAACAGGACGCAAAGCAAATTGAATCCTGTTGTCAGTAATGTACTTGTGAATAGATTACATTCCAGCTTCTTTTTTTAGTTTCCCAATTGCCAGACTGACAGCGCTGGATGCAGTTGCATACGATGTACCGGCATCAAGTGCTTTCTCTGCTTCCGAATAAGCTCCTTTATTAATCAGTTTTGCGACTTTTCCTGCCTCGACATGAAAATTTGCATGGCGGCTGACGCAATCTTTGTAACTGGCGAGACCACCAATTTTCGTTCTGGACTCACCGTGCAACCATTTACCCAAATCGCAACAGTTATCTTTTGCGATGGTATCTGCATCTAATTGCTCTTTTGCCGTAATAGCTTTGCGAAATTTAACTTTCCATTCCGCGTGTTTTGCAACTGCATTATCCAGATCCATTATGTGCTCCCAGAAGTAAGAAAATTAACTAAATTAAATATTTATAATTTTAGGTCATGTCGAAAACCGCATCCCATAAAATGCTGATACTTGATCACACATACACGCTTGCAATCAGGAATTAGCATAGCCCATCCCAGAGAAATCGGCATTGTTTTTCTTTAAACAATCCCCTGCGGATTGATAGCGAATAATGGATTTGTAGTTTTTTACTGAAAATAACGAATATGCAGGTTAATTTGACTTCAAATTGGGAAACGGTGTGTCTGATGAGAGCCACCGATTTACCATTTTGAAGGTTCTTGATGCCTGCGTTTTGTTACCGGCTTGATCGAAGGTGTTTTGATTTGCTCCCAATAATTGGGTGATGCACCGGGTGCGTTAGTGCACTTCATCAAATTGTTGTCCGGCATTTTGACGATGCTGCCGACTGAAAAGCTTTTGCCATCCTGATGGCAGTATTCATCTGTTGCGGCGATGCTGGCGGGCGTATCAGCTTTGTTTGACTGCACAACGGCCCACACAACGCCACAAAGGCAAAACAGGCTGAACATGGCCAGAATGCTTAAGCCGATGCGTAATTTCTTTACGCTGTGTTTGTGTTCTACGCAGACGGGGCAGGGCAGCGGTGCTTCCTGCGTGGCTGGCTGTTCGCTTGGTTCATCAGGAAGATGATTCCCGGCAAGCCCGGCCAGATAGGCGATCACATCTTTGTACGTATCAGCGCTGAGACTATTCAGATTGTCTGCACCAAACTCTGCCAGAATGTGGCGATAAACCTCCAGATCTGCCATGCCCGTGCTTGCGCTGACTGCTTTAACCCGATCCTTAATCTTTGCGCGCTGAAACATGTTGAGCGCCTTAAATTCGACAGGCTTTGCCTCCGGCGCAGAAGACACATTCACATTCATCACGTTATGCAGCGCCGGGCCGGTTTTCGCGTCTCCCATCACCACCTGGCCAACGTCGCCATGAAATTCCTTACCCATCTACACCCACCCAACTGATTCCACAAAATCACAGCGAAACATCGACTGCAAGATCAGGCCAAAAACGGCGTTTACTTCAGTGCTTAACATCGGCATATCTTTTTACATGTTAATTAGCGCACTGAAAAAATTTTGCTAAACATCAGCTAATTGTTACCAAAAAGTGACGATAGCGTTACACAATGATACCTTATCATTGTGGCATTGCAAACGCGCTATTTAACTGAAATTTGAGTTGAAATAAGCCGTGACTTGTTCGTTAAGAATTGCCGAATTTTGGTGGGATCGGAACATACTCAGATCAAAAAAATCAAGGAGTAAGAAAAAATGAAAATTCAATCTGTACGCATAATGAACTTTCGTGCTTTAAGGGATGTATCCATTCCTTTCGACGCTGTTACCACCTTTATTGGGCCTAACGGTGCTGGTAAATCCACTGTGTTACGCGCGTTGGATTGGTTTTTTAATGGAAAGCCGGGTTCGCTGACAGAGTCTGACTGTTCATTTGGCGCGACGGATCAGGATATCGAAGTACAAGTCACATTTGGTGATCTTTCGGAAAAAGATCGGGAGGCGCTTGGGAAGTACGCGCCCGACGAAGTGACAACATTCACAGCGTGGAAGCGTCGGTCGCCTGATGGCTCGGAGATTCTTTCAGCGAATGCGAAAGGCTTTCCGCAGTTTAATGCCATCAAGGCGGCATCTACTGCTACAGACAAGAAAACACTTTACGCGAATCTTCGTTCTGCAGAGCCATCGTTAGACCTGCCTGCTGCAGGTACGGGCCCTGCTATTGAAAGTGCAATGACAGCTTGGGAGGCCGCTCACACCGATTTGCTTGAAGATGCGCCTGAGGCACTTCAAACCAATTTCTTTGGTTTTAATAGCGGCGGAAAGATGAGCGGACTTTTTGATTTTGTGTTGATCACCGCTGACCTGCGCGCTAGTGAAGAATCCATAGATGGAAAGTCGAGCATCATCGGCAGAATTCTTGAGCGATCAGTGGATCGCACTGCGGCCGATGAAGAAATTGCCAGAGTTGTTGATGAATCGCGAGTGCAGCAACAGAGAATTTATCAAGAAAAATTTGCGGAGCCGCTTGCTGACATCACCGCAAAACTTAACCAGGTTGTTACTTCATATGCGCCGGGACGCGCTTTAAGAGTTTCGCCTGCAGCATTTGAAATCAAGGCCCCTCGAACCACATTTGAGGTATCTGTTCGTGACGGTGAGACGGAGACTGTAGTCGAGAGACAGGGGCATGGTTTCCAACGCACAATTCTTATTTCTGCTCTACAGCTTTTGGCGCAGTCCGGGGCTGCCGCTACTGGTGGCGTGATATGTTTGGCGATTGAAGAACCAGAGCTATTCCAGCATCCGATTCAAGCTAAAGCGTTTGCGAAAGTACTTCGCGATCTTGCTGAGGACACTGAAAAGCGCATACAGGTGACTTATGCCACTCATAGCCCATATTTTCTTGAGGCGCGACATTTTGATCAGGTAAGAAGACTGACACGTTCATCTGATGGCCCCCCTGAGGTCTCTGTTCACTATGCGACTGTTGATAACGTCAAAGCTAGACTGGAAGGCGTTGTAAGTGCTGATGTGGTCGATAGAAGACTTGATCATAACGTAGCAGAGCAACTGGCAATTGCCCTATTTGCGAATCGCGTACTTCTTGTGGAAGGGCCTACGGAAGTTTCTGTTTTCTACGGGATAGGGGACAGGTCAACACCTGGTGCACTTGAGGCAGAGGGGATTTCTATTACATCCGTTGGTGGAAAAGGTTCAATTACGCTTGCACATGCAATTCTAAGTTCTATTGGAGTACCAGTTTACGCACTATTTGACGCGGACGCAGGGTTTGAGGGGCGAGCAAGTGGTAAATCGCTTGAAAAAATCGCTGGAGAGAAAAATGGCCACGTATCAGAGAATCGAAAGCTCTTGCGCTATTTTGGTCGACAAGAGGAGGACTTTCCACAAGAAGGTGCATTTGATGGTGTCGCCATATTTGGAGATCACTTGGAAACGTTCCTTTCAAATAATTGGCCGGAGTGGGCGGTTGCTTGCGCCGATGTCGAGCGTGAGGCTGGAATAAGTCTGGATAAGAATCAACTTGCTTATCGTACCGCGACCTCAAAGGCAGGTGGAACTGAACCTGCGATGCTATTGGAAATTATATCCAAGACAAAAGGTCATTAGTTGTAAATAATTTAATATTAATATATATTTTTAATGGTCTTATCTTTAATAGAAGCAAATTTATGCGGAGGAATAATGTCAGGCACGATAAAAAAAATACTGGAGGAACAAGAGAAGTTCCGTAATTTGATAAAGCCTCACGACCAATTAACGCAATCCTTTAAATCAATTCAAGATCCAATTAGTGTCTCGACCGCATATAAAGCCATTCAAAAAATTGAGGATTGGCAGAAGTTACTGTCTAGCGTATCTAACTCATTTAGCATAAAAAATGAGATGGATAATATTGAACGTCAACGACAGTTACTTTTGGGGCCGATTGAGGAGATGCGACGGCTGGGCTTCATCGACGGGAATACACCCTTTCAATCAGAGATTGATAAAATCCTTGAAGATCAAGCACGTTTTCGCCAACAATTTCGTCTACCTCAGCCCTTGGAATTAAGTGCATTTGCCCACATAGCTATGGCATCTGATTTGACTCACACGGTAATGGCAACTGAGGAAAAGCTGAAAGAATGTTTCGCTGAGATTCGTTCACCGTGGGTGCAAATTGAAGAAGTAAATAAATCCGTCGTAGCACTTTCTGAATTGGTCTCAATTGGCCGTGGTATTGATATTTACCCTGCTTATGATCAATCCCTTGTTTGTAAGCTGCGTTCTGAATTTGGTGATTGGCGTGATGTCACCATGCCACCGCCAGAAGTTCTAACAAACCCAATTTTACGCACGGAATTCTATCGTGGACAGGGCTTTAATTTTGATCTGACTCACTTTACTTCTCCAGCATTCTACGAGAGTTTGAGAGTTGGTGGATTGGTATCTGATGATCAATCTGAAAGCCTTGATGACGATGGGTTTGGTCGCAATAAGGAAGCACATGAAGTATTGCATCGGTTTGAGAACGCCGTTCGTCGGTTTATTGAGAAGGTGATGCGCGAAGAGTTTGGTCCAAATTGGATTGTGCAACGGTTACCGTCGGGCATGTACGACTCGTGGCAAGAGAAAAAGCAAAAGGCTATCAAAGCTGGGAAGCCGGAATTTCCATTGATTGATTACGCTGACTTTACTGACTACAAGGCAATTATTGAAAAAAATGAAAACTGGAATCAAGTTTTTAAAGGAATCTTTGGCCGCAAAGGGGATGTGCAGGAGTCATTCCAGCGACTTTTTCCAATTCGTATTTCATATGCGCATGCGCGCCCCATCACTCTTGAAGATGCATTGCTTTTGAGGGTTGAAACGAAACGTATTCTCAAAGCGATTGGTGTAGTCAAATAAAATTGACCTAAATTTAATCTTGCCCGAGGTTTTTATGAGAGTTTTAAATAAAAAAATTTTTTTGCTTTGTTTTCTGTTTGTTTTTTCCATGAGTTCAAATGCATCTGAGGAAAAGGATGCAATGTTTGGCTTGAAATGGGGTATGACTAAAAATGATTTCGAAAAACTTGGTATTGCAATCGTTCTTAAGAAGAAGCAGGAGAATTTGACTATATATAAATCCTCAAGTGTTCCTAAGCCTCTTTCTGGATTTTCGGAGTATTCATATGTTTTTTCGGACGAAAAACTTGTGAAAATTGTGGCGACTGGAGATACGATTTTCGATGATGCTTTCGGGGAAAAGGGAAAAGAGAGATTTTCAAACTTGCATGACGCTTTAACGCAAAAATATGGTGAGCAGGAAACGGGTACAAAAACAGTTGGTCTGAAATTGTACAAAGAGTCAGATGAATTTTATGAATGCCTAAGATATCAAGGTTGCGGAATGTGGACGGCAATTTTTAAGACGAATTCCAAGTCGATCGTACTTGATTTGGTTGGGGTGGCACGAGGAAAGGGTTATGTCAATATTATGGTAGAAGCTGTTCCGGAATTTAAAGATGCAATTCAACAGTTTAATACTAAAAAGAATAAACTGGATGCGGGTGCCCTGTAGTTTTAATAATGTAACCTCATAAGGGTAATTGGTTGTTTTATCTTTTTTAATGTGAAATGAATAATTATGAAAAATATTTTTTTAAGAATAGTCTCGGTAGCTGTCATTTCTGGGATTTTTTCGGGTTGTTCGACGATTAGTGAGAAGACGAGAGTTTCATCGAACTTAAATGGCCGTATTTTTAATTCTGTTGCATCAACATATACCGAGCGCCCGACGTTTTTTTCAATTGAGAAAATGAGTGATGGGGCGGAGGTTTTAAATATTAGTGTAAAGAGAATTTATAAGGATGAGTACGGACTTGAAGTAATAGAAAATCGTTTTTTAAAAGAGCATATTGGCGATTATGTGGCGCTAATTGATAAATATGTAGAATGGGAGGCGTTGGCCTTAAAACGTGGGGATATCTTTACCAAAGATATTGGTCGCGCGAAAATTTGGGGGAATATGTCTGAGGTCGAGTTGACTTTTGCATTTCATAGCGGCAGTGCAAATAGTCACTATTTGTATTTAAGACACTGTCGTTTGGGGCCTTGTAATCCAAATAGCGATGTTGTATTCGATTTGGATTCGGCTAAAAAATTATCAGAAATGCTGAAGAATTTTCAGTCAGGGAAACTGAAGCAGGCAGATATTTCTGGAGTCTACAAATAGATAAGATTTTTTAAGGAAACACTGGTTAATTCGATTTTTTTTCAAAAAAACCATGATAAGTCGCTAATTTCATTGGGCGTTAGCGACTATTTTTGGAATGAACCAGTGTCTCCTTATGTACTTTTGCAAGAGAAAGTGGGCATTTCTACGTTCTATTTCCCAAAAAAACACTTGAATAAGCCGATCGCTTAGTTTTTAGCATGTCTTGATAGCAAAGTTTACCTTGCCTTTCATGCACGCATTAATGCGCATGACCGATTCAAGATCTTTTTCTTGGCCTTTGATAAAAATATCGTTACGGTTGAGTTTTGTTTCGCGCAGATTTGGCAAGGGTAAACGCCATTCAGATGCGAGCTTATATTTTTGCGCGATTACTTTTCCCGCTTTTGTATCTGCTTCGTTATCTCGCATACCTTCGGATGTGTATTTCTTGTATAGCGCGTAATAGTCATTCGTGGCATTGAGCATCTCGATCGACACGACGTTTTCTGCTGCTGCAATCTGCCAATTTTTGTCGAACGACACGCTTCGTTTCAGATCTGGAGCATATGAAACCCGTGCGAGGTGCTTATGCATATTCGCAGCCGGTACTGATCCAAGGTCATTGCGGTCGACTGTAACCTCGATCATGTCACTTCCCTGTTTTGCGAGCACTTCGGCCAAAATGATTGCGGTTGCGATCCAGTCATTCTGCATTCCGCCATCGACCGTAACTACCAGAGTGGCTCGCATAAATCCGTCATTGAACGAGTTCGACTTGAAGCCATGTGTGATTGTTACTGGCAAAACGTTTCCCGTTTTTGCCTCGGCGGAAACATGTTCGTTGTTAATCAGTTCTTGAGGATTCTTCTGATCTGAGCAGGAGGAGAAGGCGAGAGAAATACTCAGCGCAGCAATTGTTTTAAGCAAACGCAATTTTTAGTCCCTCCACGAGGCGCATTTACCGTTTGGCTTTCTATAACCCGGGCCGCCCCGGCTGCCGCATCCTTTCGAGTGTTTGCCGATTCGGTCGTATTTGGGTGTTGCCGCGTGGCGCTTGTATCCGGCGTGCGAACCTTTGTGGCCAGCGGCATTGGCGTACGAACTCAGTGACAGGCAGCAGGCGAGAAACAGTAAAGCGAACTTATTCATGCAATTTGATGCTCCAAAGGTTGTTTGCAACAATCAGCTCTTTTTGCCGCCGAAATTAAAGGTTTGCGGGGCGGTGACGTCGTTTTGGACGACTTGGCCCACGTTACCGTGAAATACGTTTTTCTGAGGCGTAGAGACGGAATTCATCCCGCCAATTAGCGCCTGTACGCCTGCTTTGCCGCGCAGATCAAGTGATCTGTAGCCAGCAAGGAGGTCATTCTCATCTTTGCTTAAATCCTGTGTGCTTGTCTGCCCGGTCAGCAGATATTGCACATCAATACCCGCATTTGCGATTGCTTGCAGGTAATCACTGTCCGGTTTGCGGGAACCATTTTCATAGTTCATCTGAGCGTCTTTCTTTACGCCACCCAGTTCAGCAAATTCAGCTTGATTTAAGCCGCGACTTTTCCTCACCTCGCGGAGGCGCGTATTAAAATCGGTCATTTGAATTCAAAATATTGTTGACATGCGGTCAATTGACCACTAATATTGCGTTATCCCTAACGTCACACAATGATACCTTATGTCTCTGCCAACACACCATTTTGGCCGCGCGCCAAAGATCAAAAAGGCTATCCGTACCCCTATCAGCCTGTCGCCGGAAGAGTTTGACGAGGCTAATCAATTTGCGATGGCGGAGCACCGCTCGCGTTCCTCCTTTATGCGGTCTATGTACTTGCGTGGTCTGGAAGACTTTAAACGCAAGCCTAAGAAATAACAGGTTGCCGCCATGTACCCAGATCCTAAACGTGTACGTGACCACCGGGTTACCTTGCGGTTTGATGATTACGAGCATGATCTGATTGTGGCACTTGCCAATTACAACGGTGAACAAACGGCCACCTTATTGCGCCAGCTGGCACTGCGTGAAGCAAAGGCATTGCTGGAAGGCGGTAATGACAGCGTAGTACATCGGTCTGCGTGATTGAAGCCATTTAAGAGCAGCCGAAAAGATGCGTTCTCATCCAATAGTAGTAAATGACGAAGAGCTGGCACTGTTAGAGCAGGTGCGTTTGCAGCAGGGGCTGGGCTCGGTTGATGAGGCGGCAGAGTGGTTGGTGAAGCGGCGTTTGCGCCGGCAGTCTAAGCAGATTACTGGCCGGGGGCGTTCGTTGTATGTTGTTGAAAGGAATCCAGAATGAGAGTGATTGGTTTACCTTGCCCGCATTGTGCGCAGACGGTCCGCGCGATTAAAAGCCGCACCATGTCGCCATTGTTTAAAGAGATTACTTACCGCTGCAATAACGAAGATTGCGGCCATGTGTTTGTGGCTGGCCTTGAGGTGTTGCGCACGGTGTCGTTGTCTGCCATGCCTAATTACGATGTGCGTATTCCTATTTCTCAGCATGTGCGGGCTACTGCACTGAATCAGTTGTCGCTGAATTTATCGGTCGGATAACGACGCTGACCGCGCTGATTTACTGAACATTTAATCCCGTTTTCTGATTGGCAACATGCCTGTTTTCAGGCGTGAGGGGCTTTTTTTGCCCGCAATTTTTGGAGTTGCAGATGGCTTTGTCTTTGACATCGAGAGTGTTTCTGGCGGATGCCCTGGTGAGGGAGATACACCGCCGCAATTGTTTTCCGGACATTACGCCGGTGTATTCGGCACTGGTGCTGGGTGAACTGTTGCAAGACCTGGGCGGTATGGCGGGGGTGTGGTGATGAAGCAGCCGGAAGACAAATTTACTTTGGATGTGTTTGAAAAGCGGCCGCGTGGCCGCCCACGTAAGCCACATGCCAAGTCGGGCGCCCAGCGTCAGCGGGAATACCGGGCGCGTTTGAAAAACGGCGAATTATCGTCACACCGTAACGGAAATTCATGATGCCTGTGCCACCTGTCAGCCGCGAAGAACTAGAGCAAGTGCGTGTGGCACTGCGTATTGCAGCGCCTTTGGAGAGTGCCTCTCCTTTGATACAGCAAACGCTGGCAATGATTGCGCATTGCTGGCGTGGGAAGGTGCCTGCCAATTTGTGGGTGGCGGGTTTGGGTAAGGCGGGTGGGGCAGGTAGGGCAGGCAAAGC
The DNA here is from genome assembly GCF_018139685.1 of Cognatundibacterium luofuense. Classification (GTDB taxonomy): domain Bacteria; phylum Pseudomonadota; class Gammaproteobacteria; order Burkholderiales; family Burkholderiaceae_D; genus Undibacterium; species Undibacterium luofuense. The sequence continues at coordinate 97,670 of NZ_JAGSPN010000007.1, read as the reverse complement.
GGGTGACGCAGGCAAAACAGGTGCTGCTTTGCCAGTGCAGGGACAGATTGATTTTAAGCGCCGCGCTGCGGGCGATAACGAGTAAACAATGGATTCTTCACTTCACAAAGAGATTACCGAGCGGTTATCGGAATTTAAGTTTAAGCCGGAAGCCAGTGGCATGTTGCGTGGTGGTGTGTGCCCTTCGTGTAAGAAAAAAGAGCTGTACACCAATGCAGATCATCCGTGGGTATTGCGTTGCGGGCGCCTGAATAACTGTGGCGAGATTTTTCATGTGAAAGAGTTGTATCCGGATTTGTTTGATAACTGGTCTGACCGGTACAAACCGACGCCGGAAAACAATAACCCCAATGCGGCGGCAGATGCCTACATGAAGCATGGCCGTGGGTTTGATCTGGCCAAAGTGCAGGGTATGTACACGCAGGAATCGTACTTTGACCGCGAACTGAAGATAGGCAGTGCTACGGTGCGTTTTCCGGTGGGTAATGGCTACTGGGAGCGGATTATTGATCAGCCGCACCGCTTTGGTAAGAAAAAAGCCAATTTTCAGTTTGGTATGAAGTATTACGGCACCTGGTGGAAGCCGGATTCTGTGGTGCTGCAGGCTGTGGATGAAATCTGGCTGGTGGAAGGCATTTTTGATGCGATTGCGCTGATGCATGTTGGTATTGCGGCAGTGGCGCTGCTTTCTTGCAATAACTATCCGGAAGAGGCGTTGCGGTATCTGCAGGCTTCTCGCGGCGGGCAGGAATGCCTTTTGGTGTGGGCGCTGGATGGGGACAGTGCAGGCCGTGCCTATACCAAAAAGCATGTAGAGCGTGCACGGGCGGCAGGCTGGGAGTGTGCGGCGGCGCAAATTCCGCAAAAGGGTAAGAGTAAGCAGGACTGGAATGATGCACATCAGCGCGGGGCGCTGACGGCAGAGGACATCGAGCGTTATCGCTACCACGGCGCATTGCTGATTGCGAAGACCGCAGCAGAAAAAGCGATGCTGATGTATATGCAGAGCGGCGATCAGTCTGAGTTTTATTTTGATTTTGCCCATCGTTTGTACTGGTTCAAGCTGGATCTGGAGCAGTACAACAAGGTGCGTCTGGAGCAGGACAATTCTGACGACCATAACACGCTGTCTGAGGCGGCCTTGCGCGAGGCGGCGCTGGCTCAGTCGCATTCCATTCGCCAGATTGCGAATTGCAATCCGAGGGCGCTGTATTTTCAGGAAAACCTGATTACGGGTGAGAGCTGGTACTACTTTCGGGTGGAGTTTCCGCACGATGGCCCGGCGGTGAAAAACACGTTCACGGCATCGCAGATTTCCAGCTCGGCGGAGTTCAAGAAACGCTTACTGGGTATGGCGGCGGGTGCCATGTTCAGCGGTAACAGTGCGCAGCTGGACCGGTTGCTGGCAGATCAGCTGTTCAATATTCAGCGTGTGGAAACCATTGATTACATTGGCTACAGCATCGAGCACGGTTGTTATGTGCTGGGCGATGTGGCGGTGAAGGATGGTGTGCTGACGGATATTAACGGCGAGGATTTTTTCGATATCGGTAAGTTGTCTTTGAAGTCGCTGAATAAATCGGTGCATCTGACGATTAACCGCGCGCGGGATGAGTACCGCACGGACTGGGTGAATTTGCTGTGGACGGCCTTTGGTGCAAAAGGGCTGGCGGCACTGACGTTCTGGTTTGGTTCTTTGTTTGCAGAGCAGATCCGTGCGGCGCAATCGTCGTATCCATTTCTGGAGGTGGTGGGCGAGGCGGGGGCGGGTAAGTCCACGCTGATCGAATTTCTGTGGAAGCTGTTTGGCCGCAATGGCTATGAGGGCTTTGATCCGAGTAAATCCAGCCTGGCTGCGCGTGCGCGTAACTTTAGTCAGGTGTCTTGCCTGCCGGTGGTGCTGATTGAGTCTGACCGCGAGCGCATGGGCGATGAAAAAAGCCATGTGAAGTCGTTTGACTGGGATGAGCTGAAAACCGCTTACAACGGCCGCAGTACCCGTGCGCGGGGTATGGCGACGGGTGGTAACGAGACTTACGAGCCGCCGTTTCGTGGCTCGATTGTGATCAGCCAGAACAATCCTGTGAATGCTTCTGAGGCGATTTTGTCGCGGATTGTGCATCTGTACTTTGACCGTTCTACCCAGACTGCTGAATCCGGCGAGGCTGCTGACCAGTTGAAATATATGTCGGTGGAAAACGTGTCGGGGTTCATTTTGGCGGCGACGAAGCGGGAAAAGGCGATTCTGGATGTGATCCGCGAGAAAACGCCGGTGTATCTGAAGCAGTTGCGCCAAAGCCCGCACATCAAGATGCCGCGTCTTGCTGAGACGCATGCGCAGATGCTGGCGATTGCGGATGCCTTGTGTCTGGTGATTCGCTTATCGGATGCGCAAAAGGTGGCGCTGACGCAGCAGATCACGGACATGGCGGCGGAGCGGCAGCAAGTCATCAATAACGATCATGTGTTGGTGCAGGAATTCTGGGAGGCGTTTGATTACCTGGATAACGGGGATATGTCTGTCCTGAATCATTCCCGCGATCCCAGCCTGATCGCTGTCAATTTGAATCATTTTTTACAGGTTGCGACGGAGCGCCGGCAGCAGGTGCCGCCTTTGCGCGATTTGAAGAAGGTGTTGAAGACGAGTAGCCGCCGGAAGTTTGTGGATGTGAAGGTGGTGAACAGCGGTATCCGGGGTGGGCAGTCTTCGCTGGCTGCACCTTCGACGGCGGTGAAGTGCTGGGTGTTTCAGCGTGAAAGGTGAGGCAATGAACGTTTGTGAAAGGGCTTATCTGATGCGTTTTCGGGTGACGGTTAAAACAGCGAATGCTGAGTACAACTATTTTGCGATTGCGGCGGAGTCTGGTGCGGTGTTTGACGATGCCTACGATCGGTTTGGTGCATGTGGTGTAACGGTGAATCCATTAATTCATTAAAGAAAGGTGTTTTATGAAGAAGTTTTACGAGATTGAGCTGAATGCGGCGCGTAGTAATGATTTGCTGGACGCGGTGTTGTTGAAAACGGGTTTAAAAAACGATGCAGCACTGGCGCGTGCGCTGGAGGTGGCACCGCCGGTGATCAGCAAAATCCGCCACGGCCGGTTGCCGGTGGGGGCTTCGCTGGTGGTGCGCGTGTGTGAGCTGACGGAGATGGGGCTGAGCGAGATTAAGTCGATTCTTTTGGGGGAGGTGGTGGCATGAGTGCAAATCTGACTGTTAATGCGCAAAGGGAGGGCTAAGATGATTGTATCGAAGAACAAAATTCTGCAGGCGTATCAGGAGACGTATGCGCCGGGCCGGGACAATGTTTCTCGGTTTGCCGAGGTGGCCAGAACGCTGGGGGTGGATGCCGGTGTTGTGGCGGCCATCGTGGCTGAGTCGTTGGCCTGAGCGGGCTTCGGGTTTTAGGCTATATTGAATAACATAATGCTTCAATCAAAAGATCCGCAAGCATGGCAGCAGCTGATCAGGCTGCTGGCCGAGCGCGTTGCCAGCGATGTGTTGTCGCGCAATGAGTCGGAACCGAAAGCCGATTTGCGTGATAATAGTTGTAAGCAATCTAACGCAAATCATCATGCGCGCAATCATTTACGCTCGGTTTAGTACCGACAAGCAACGTGAGTCTTCTATCGAGGATCAGGCAGATATTTGCCGGCGCCTCGCCAATTCGCAGGAACTCTCTGTCATTGCCGTGTATGGCGATGACGGGGTTTCCGGCAGTACCCCAGTTCAACAACGTCCGGGTGGCGCAAAGCTGATGGCTGATGCGCTGGCTGGCCGTTTTGACGTTCTGATCGTGGAAAGTCTCGATCGTTTATCGCGTGACCAGGTGGAGCAGGAGCGAACAATTCGCCGGCTGGAGCATCGTGGCATCCGCATCTTTGGTGCGGTGGATGGCTATGACAGCCGTATGGGCGGCCGCAAGATTTTGCGGGGTGTTCGTGGTTTGATTAATGAGATGTATCTGGATGATTTGCGTCATAAGACGCACCGTGGCCAGGCGGGGCAGGTTGGCCGTGGCTTTGTGGCGGGTGGTAAGTCTTTCGGGTATGACATCGTGAAGACGGACGCGGGCAGTACTTATGTGGTAAACGAGGCGCAGGCGGGCTGGGTACGGTATATCTTTTCTAAGTATGCCGCTGGCTGGAGTGTGCAGCGGATTGCGTCTGAGCTAAATAGTATGGGCATTGCTTCGCCCCGGGGTGGTACTTGGGCGGTGTCTGCGATTTATGGTTGCGCGAAGAAGGGCAGCGGTGTTCTGAATAATGCGTTGTATGTGGGCCGCTATATCTGGAACCGCAGCCAGTGGGTGAAGGATCCTGACACGGGTAAGCGTCAGCGTACTGACCGGCCGGAGGCGGAGTGGTCTGTGATGGATGTGCCGGAGCTGCGGATTGTGGATCAGGAGGTATGGTCTGTGGTGCAGGCGCGTTTGACGGGTAACCGTTTGCGCAACGGCGGCGGCCGGGGTTCGCCTTCGCGGACTTTGTTTGGCGGCATGTTGCAGTGTCCGTATTGCGGCGGCGCGATGGTGGCGATCAATTCGCGTTTGTATGGTTGTAACAATCGCAAGGATCGTGGCGAGGTGATTTGCAAGGGCTTGAATATTTCCCGCAAGCATACTGATCGCCGTTTGATATCAGTGATTCGTGATGAGTTGATGTCGCCGGCGGCCATGCAGGAGCTTGAGGCGCAGGTGCAGCAGGTGCTGGAGGGCGGCAGGCTGGCGGAGGCTTCCGGCGCCGCTGCCGGCAGGGCGCGTATCCGTGAGTTGTCTGAAGAGATCAGCCGGCTGGTGGACGCGATCGCGAACATCGGCATGTCTGACGCACTGCGCGCACGACTGGTAGAGGCTGAAGCAGAACAAAAGCGCATCCAGGCACAACTGGATCAGGTTGCTGAGAAGCAGAGTGTCAGCGCCAAAGAAATCAAATCCCGCATCAAGAGCATTCTGCTCGACCTGCAGTCCACCCTGGACCAGGACACCCAACGCGCCCGCAAAATCATTGCCGACCTGTTTGGTGATATCAGGATTTCAAAAGAAGAGAGCGGGATCTACGCCGAATACGACAAAGCCACCGATAAGCTGCTACTGGCAGCCGGTGGCTTGTCTACAAATTTGGTTGCGGGGGCAGGATTTGAACCTACGACCTTCGGGTTATGAGCCCGACGAGCTGCCAGACTGCTCCACCCCGCGTCTGAGAGGCATGAATTATATAGAGCCATCCGGTGATTTGCAAGGGCTGGGGATGAACTTTCCGTAAAATTAAACAGGATGTAAAAAATTGCATGATTTCTCTGTGACAAGCTTCCGTGCGGGAAAGTTGTGTGCATAATGGGCAAACAGGCAGGCGCATGCTGAAAAACAGTCTGCTGGTCACTGAAGGAGAATGGTATGGAATACGCAACAATCGACAGTGTCATCTCGCCGGAAGGCCGGATGGAGGTGTTGTCGAAAGCAGAGGTTGGAAAACTGCTCGACAGCAGTCATGGTGGTTTGTACATGGTATTCAGAAATTGCGCGCTGGCAGTGTTAAATACCGGCAGTGGTCTGGATGACGGCAAAGAATTGCTGGAACGCTATAAGAATTTTGAAGTCAATATCATCCAGCGTGAGCGCGGCATTAAGCTGGAAGTCAAGAATGCACCGGCAAAGGCCTTTGTTGATGGTGTGATGATTAAGGGGATTCAGGAGCATTTATTTGCGGTGCTGCGCGATATTCTGTTTATTCATGCAGACATTACTTCCAATCCGCAATTTGATCTCAGTGATAGTGAGGGTGTGACCAACGCGGTATTTCATATTCTGCGCAATGCCAATTTATTGCAGCCGCAAGTTAACCCGAATCTGGTGGTGTGCTGGGGTGGTCATTCGATCTCGGGTGAGGAATATGACTACACCAAACAGGTTGGTTACCAGCTTGGCTTGCGCGGACAGGATATTTGTACCGGCTGTGGTCCCGGAGCGATGAAGGGTCCGATGAAGGGCGCAACTATCGGTCACGCAAAGCAGCGTGTCGGGCAAGGGCGCTACATCGGGCTGACAGAGCCTGGCATTATTGCCGCAGAAGCGCCGAATCCGATCGTAAATGATCTGGTCATTATGCCGGACATTGAAAAGCGCCTCGAAGCCTTTGTGCGCATCGGACATGCCGTGATTGTGTTTCCGGGCGGTGCGGGTACAGCGGAAGAAATTCTGTATTTGCTGGGTATTCTGTTGCATCCCGAAAATCAGGACTTGCCATTCCCGCTGATCTTTACCGGTCCGGCTTCGGCGGAAGCCTATTTCCGTCAGATTGATCAGTTTATCGGCGCTACGCTGGGACCTGATGCGCAGAAACGGTACCAGATCATTATTCAGAATCCTGAGCAGGTCGCCAGCGCAGTGGTGGACGGTATCCGTCGTGTACGTGAATTCCGGAAGCAAAGAGGGGACGCGTACTACTTTAACTGGCTGTTGCATATTGATCCGGAATTTCAGCGTCCGTTTGAACCTTCGCATGAAAACATGCGCAATCTGGCGATCCGGCGTGATCAGCCGGTACACTTGCTGGCAGCGCAACTGCGCCGGGCGTTTTCCGGGATTGTTGCCGGTAATGTGAAAGCGCAGGGAATCCGTGCCATTGAGCAGCACGGATTATTTGAAATTCACGGCGATGCTGACATTATGGAAGGAATGGATACGCTGCTGGCATCGTTTGTGGCTCAGCACCGTATGAAATTACCCGGAAAAGCGTATCAGCCTTGCTATCGTATTGTTAAATAACATCAACTTTCTGTATTTTGACAGTTAATCTTGTTCCCATTGCTTTTCGTCATCTAAGATGATGTCATCGGCGCGGCGCGATCGGAGTTGTGCAGATTTGCAGAGTGCTGACATAGCTGGGGCCCGGAAAAACTGCTTTTCAATTGAGATAGGAAATTCTTTATGAGCACCGTACAACAAGAAGTCGATGAGCGTACCAATCTGACCGGCTCAAATAAGTTTGAACTGCTGCTGTTCAGACTGGGCATGGATGCTTCGGAAACCCGTTCTGAACTGTTTGGTATCAACGTGTTCAAGGTGCGCGAAATCGTTGCGATGCCTGAGATTACAGCAGTTGCAGGTTCTATGCCCCATATGCTGGGCGTGGTGAATCTGCGCGGACAGATTATTCCGGTTGTGGACTTACCTTCAGTGGTTGGCTGCAAACCGAAGACTGGCCTGAATATTATGCTGGTTACGGAATACGCCCGTACAACGCAGGCGTTTGCTGTGGAATCGGTGGAAGAAATTGTGCGTCTGGACTGGAATCAGGTGTTGTCGGCTGAAAACAGCGCAGTTGGCGGTCTGGTCACCAGTATTGCCCGTCTGGATGGTGATACTGAAAACACCCGTCTGGCACAGGTACTCGACGTAGAACAGATTCTGCGTCAGATTGCGCCGCCGGAAGGTAAAGATGTTGATCCTGAATCTGTCGGTAGCAAATTGCAGCTGAATCCGGGAGCGGTAATTCTGGCAGCGGACGACTCCGGTGTGGCACGCAGTCTGATCGAACAAACCCTGGGTGCGATTCATGCACCGTTCATCATGACTAAAACCGGTAAAGAAGCCTGGGATAAATTGCAGGCGATTGCCGCCGGTGCGGCAGCAGAAGGTAAGCCATTGCGTGAAAAAGTCGCACTGGTGCTGACGGATCTGGAAATGCCGGAAATGGATGGCTTCACGCTGACGCGTAAGATCAAGCAGGATGACCGTTACAAGTCCTTGCCGGTGATTATTCACTCGTCGCTGTCCGGATCTACTAACGAAGAACATATTCGTGCGGTTGGCGCTGACGCATATGTCGCTAAATTTGTTGCGGAAGAACTGGCTGCAACGATCCGGAATATTCTGGCGAAAAAATAATTCTGCGGGATCTTCATCCCGGTCATAAACAAAAAACCCGCTCCGGTAGTATCCGGAGCGGGTTTTTTATTAGCTGTGACGCAGAAATAGATTGAGAGGCATCAGCGGCTTGCCGGTACACGCTGCCAGCCTGCAGGACAGGATTTTACAGACGGATAAAAACCGTCCGGCTGATGGCAATACCACCAGTCACCCGAACCATCAACCGGCGGAGATCCGGCGGGGCGCTGGCTGTCATACACCGTTACTGTTTCCCTTACAACCGGAGCATCGTTGTAGACGGTGACAGGAGCGCTGCTGACAACCGGCGCGCTGTACACGGTATAGCCTGGTGCAGGAGCGATATAAACCGGAGGTGAGCTGTAATACCTGACTGTCGGGCCAAAGTAGACAGGGTAAGGGCGGTAGTAGTGGTGACCATAGTAAGGGCGGTAAGCACTGTGTGAATGCCAGCCAGTGCCGACGCCAATCGAAATACTGGTACGTACTTCTGCCTGCGCAGCATCGACGCTGCACAACATTGCCGCAATGAGGGCGGCGCGGAGTAAGGTGTTCATCATCATCCTGTTCCTGAAGAAAACCGCACGGCTATCAGGAAACCCGTATTCCGGAAATCGAGGCGGATAAAGGCTTTTTCTGGTGAAACCGGAAACTTTTTGACGAACTTCCGGTCACTGCATCTTTCATGCGGCGTATCTGAACATCATAGCAAAGTGGCGATTCTGCAGCTTTGCGTTTTGTAACAGCGCACAGGCGGCTGCTACAGGTGGCGGTATGCAGGCTCTGCATTTATACGGAATAACAAGGAAAATGATGAAACTCAAGCGACTATGTCAGGCAATGTTGCTGGCGCTCGGCGCAGCGACTTTTGCAGCTCAGGCACTGGCGGCAGACGAAGCACCGGCAAATCTGGTGCAGGAAAAGTACACTAAATATGAATTCCGCATTCCGATGCGCGACGGCGTTAAGCTGATGACGGTAGTGTACGTGCCGAAAGACAGTAGCAAAACGTATCCGTTTCTGATGGTGCGTTCACCTTACGGCAGCGGTAGTTTTGCAGGCGCGGAAAATCATTACGGCGTCGATTTTTATCCTTCCTCGCTGGGTCCGGGAAAAGAATTTCAGGAAGCCGGTTATATCTTTGTGAATCAGGATGTGCGTGGTCGCTACATGTCGGAAGGCAAATGGCAGGAAGCAACGCCGCACCAGAATCCCGATAAAAAACCGGGTGAGGGTATCGAAAGTCAGGATATGTACGACACCGTCGAGTGGCTGCTGAAAAACATCGGTGGCAACAACGGTAAAGTCGGTATCTGGGGAATTTCCTATCCAGGCTTCTACACCTCGGCCAGTATCATCGATTCGCATCCGGCGATTAAAGCGGCTTCGCCACAAGCGCCGGTCACCAATCTGTACAAAGGCGATGATTCCTACCATAACGGTGCTTTCATGCTGGCGGCGAACTTTGATTTTTATGCCAGTTTTACCGAGCAAAAAAATCCGACGCCGGAACCGCGCGGCTGGCGCAGTTTTGATTACGGTACGCCGGATGGTTACCGCTTTTTCCTGAAGCAATTGTCGCTGGGGAATATTCTGGCGCAAATGTCGCCGGAACAGAGCGAGTTGCTGATGCCGACCATACAGCACGATACGTACGATGCATTCTGGCAAAGTCGCGATATTTCCCGCCATCTGCGCAATATCAGCGCTGCCGTACTGACGGTAGGTGGTCTGTTCGATGCGGAAGATGTGGCGGGCCCGTTTTATACCTATCAGGCGATTCGTGCTAATCGTCCGGCCAATGCCAAAGCGCCGTATAACGGACTGGTGATCGGCCCGTGGGTGCATGGTGGCTGGGCTGGTGCCGATGGAAAATCGCTGGGGCTGGTGCAGTTTGGCAGCAAAACCTCGGAATACTATCGCAAGAACATTCTGTTCCCTTTCTTTGAGCAGCATCTGAAAGGCGTGCAGGGAAAAGCACTGCCAGAAGTCCATGCGTTTGAAACCGGCACTAACGTTTGGCGTGAATATGCCAGCTGGCCGCCGAAACAGGCGAAGCAAGTCAGCCTGTATTTGCAAGCGGATGGCAAACTCAGCTGGCAGCAACCTGCTACCGGTGCCGCGTTTGATGAATACATCGCTGATCCGAAAAAACCGGTGCCGTTTATCAATTATCCGGCCACTGGCGCACCGCGTGAATACATGGTCAGCGATCAACGTTTTGCCTCGCAGCGCCCGGATGTGCTGAGCTATATGACCGACGTACTGGAAGATGACGTGACGGTCGCCGGACCGGTGCAGCCGCAATTGTTTGTATCGACAACAGGCACGGATGCGGACTTTGTGGTGAAACTGATTGATGTGTATCCGGACGATTATCCGGATGCGCCACAGCGCCGTAAGCGCGGTGAGGATATTCCGGTACCGGAAACCGCAATGGGTGGTTATCAGCAACTGGTGCGCGGTGAACCTTTCCGTGGCAAGTTCCGTAACAGCTTTGAAAAACCGGAAGCTTTTGTACCCGGTGAAGTCAGTAAGCTGCATTTTGCACTGCCGGATGTGAATCACACCTTCCGTCGCGGCCACCGCATCATGGTGCAGATACAAAGCAGCTGGTTCCCGCTGGTGGATCTGAATCCTCAGAAATTTATGCATATTCCTTCCGCTAAACCGGAAGATTTTGTCAAAGCCACGCAGCGCGTCTATCATGCGCCGGGGCAGTATTCGGCACTGGTGTTACCGGTGTTGCAGCGTTCCAATCCTACGCAGCATCAGCCTTAATGGCAGATTTTGAAAAAAAACAGCCGAACTGCTTTAACGATTCATATAAAGAAAAAATTAACACGATGAAAATCCAGTCCCACTTTTTGAAAAAGCTGAAACCTTGCCTGATGGCGCTGGCAATTGCCGGTGTATCCGCATCTGCGGTTGCTGTTACTCCTGTCACTACCACCTCGAATGCGCTGGTGCTGCAGGCAGATACCATGAACCGCAATGCCGATGCCTGTACTGATTTTTACGAATTTGCGAATGGTGTCTGGCTGAAAAATAATCCGGTGCCGGCAGACCGTTCCCGCTACAGCGCGTATGAAGAAGTGAATGAACGCAACCTGAACATCCTACGTACGCTGGCAGAAGCGGCAGTCAACAAAGCGGATGCAAAAGGCAGCGAAAAACTGGTCGGCGATTTTTTTGCCAGCGGTATGGATGAAGCGCGGATTGAGCAACTGGGCGCGCAACCGATGCAACCGGCACTGCAAAAAGTCGCCGCGATCAAAGACCGTACGCAGTTAATGCAAGTGATTGGTGAATTTCACCGTGACGGTATCGGTAGTGGTTTTGGCTTCGTGGTGGATCAGGATACCAAAAACGCCAGCCGTTATATCGCGCAAATCTCGCAGGGTGGCTTGAGCCTGCCAGACCGCGACTACTATCTGAAACAGGATAAAGAAAGCAAAGACATCCGCGCTGCTTACCTGAAGCATGTGGCCCGTATGCTGGTGCTGGCCGGCGACAGCGAAGCGGCGGCTGTCGATGCAGCGAAACGCATACTGGCGCTGGAAACCCGTCTGGCACAAGTCAGCATGGACAAAGTGGCGCTGCGCGATCCGGAAGCCAGTTATCACTTGTCGGATCTGGCGGGACTGAAAAAAATGACGCCGCGTACCGCATGGGATGCATTTTTTACTGCTGCCGGTGTGAAAGAACCGGGCCCGCTGAATATCGCTCATCCGAAATTTTTTAAAGGTCTGGATCAGCTGATGCAAAGCGTGCCGCTCAGCGACTGGCAATTGCTGTTGCGCTGGGATGTGGTCAGCAGCTACGCGCCGTATCTGAGCAAAGCCTTTGTTGACGAAAACTTTGCATTCAACGGCCAAAAGCTGGCCGGTACCAAAGAATTATCGCCACGCTGGAAGCGCGTACTGGAAGTGCTGGATCACAGCGCCGGTGAAACACTGGGGCAATTGTATGTGGCGCAGCAATTCGGGCCGGAAGCCAAAGCCGGTGTGCTGGATATGGTGAATAACATCAAAGAAGCCATGCGCGAAAACATTGCCAGCCTGAGCTGGATGTCGGACGTCACCAAGCAGCAGGCCTACAAAAAGCTGGACAGCATCATGGTGAAGATTGGGTATCCGGATGTCTGGCGCGATTACAGTGGTCTGCAAATCAGTCGTGATGATTACGCAGGAAACGTAAAACGTGCGTCTGCATTTGAATATCAGCGCATGATTAAGCGCCTTGGCAAACCGATAGACCGCACCGAATGGGGCATGACGCCGCAAACCGTGAATGCGTATTACAACCCGAGCATGAATGAAATCGTGTTCCCGGCCGGTATTCTGCAAGCGCCGCTGTACCATGTGCAGGGCGATCTGGCAGCGAATTACGGCAATACCGGTGCCACCATTGGCCATGAGCTGACCCATGCATTTGATGATGAAGGCCGTCAGTTTGATGCCGAAGGGAATCTGAAAAGCTGGTGGACCAAGTCGGATGAAAAAGAATTCGTACGTCGCGCCAAAGCAATCGAAGTGCAGTTCGGTGAATACAATCCTATCGACAAGCTCCATATCAACGGCAAGCTGACTGCCGGTGAAAACATTGCCGATCTGGGCGGGATGAAGATTGCGCTGGCAGCATTGCGTAAAGCGCTGGCGAAAAATCCCCAACCGGAACTGGATGGTCTGACGGCGGAACAACGCTTCTTCGTCGCTAATGCGCAAAGCTTCCGCAGCAATATCCGCGATGAAATGCTGCGCATGACGCTGGCCACTGATCCGCATTCGCCGGACAAATACCGCGTACTGGCGCCGCTGGCCAATATGACGGAATTCAGTGCGGCTTTCCGTTGCGAAGGCAAGCGTTCGCCACTGCGTACTGAAGCAAAGCGTGTGAATATCTGGTAACAGCGTATACTATCGCCTTTGCTGTGATCCCAACGCCGGTTCCGCCCACAGCGCAACCGGCGTTTTTTATCCTCAATTTCCCTGAAAAACAGGGGGTATACGCCAAAACCGGCCTATTGTCAGCGTAAACACTGGGCCTTTTTATATACCCCGGGGAGTATATTTTGATGCCGGAACGCCTTCCAGCGCGCTTCCGGCGATAGGCAGAGAATGATGGAAGCTACCAAAGTCGTTGAATTTGAACGTCCTTTAATGGAAGAAGGCAGCAGTTGTGTCGCCAATGCCTGGGCCAAAGTGCCGGATATGCCGACACCGGAAGAAAAAATCGCCCTGAAAAGCCGTATCCGTGCCTTGCTGAAAGAAAAGCAAGCCGTGCTGGTTGCGCATTACTATGTGGATGCGGACTTGCAGGATCTCGCCGAAGAAACCGGCGGTTGCGTATCTGATTCGCTGGAAATGGCACGTTTTGGCCGTGATCATGAAGCCAAAACCCTGATCGTGGCCGGTGTGCGTTTCATGGGCGAAACTGCCAAAATCCTGAGCCCTGAAAAAACCATCCTGATGCCGGATCTGGATGCGACATGCTCGCTGGATCTGGGCTGCGATGCGAATGAATTTGCTGCATTCTGCGATGCCCATCCTGACCGCACCGTGGTCGTGTACGCCAACACCAGCGCCGCGGTCAAAGCCCGTGCCGACTGGATGGTGACTTCCAGCATCGGTCTGGACATCGTGCGCCACCTGCATGCACAAGGTAAAAAAATTCTGTGGGCACCGGATAAACATCTGGGCAGCTACATCCAGAAAGAAACCGGCGCCGACATGCTGCTGTGGCAGGGTTCTTGTCTGGTGCATGATGAATTCAAAGGCGTGGAACTGGATGTGATGAAGGCTGAATATCCGAACGCCAAAGTTCTGGTGCATCCGGAATCACCAGCGTCTGTAGTGGCGCAGGCTGATGTGGTCGGCTCCACCTCGCAACTGATTCATGCTGCGCAAACCATGGATGCGCAGGAATTCATCGTCGCGACCGACAACGGCATTCTGCACAAAATGCAAATGGCTGCGCCCGGCAAACGCTTTATCGTTGCGCCGACTGCCGGTAACAGCGCCACCTGCAAGAGCTGCGCGCATTGCCCGTGGATGGCCATGAATGGCTTACGCAATCTGCTGCACGTGCTGGAAACCGGCAGCAATGAAATCACCGTAGATACCGCCATCGCCTACAAAGCCAAAACCTGTATCGACCGCATGCTGGACTTTGCAGCCGCGAAGAAAGCGAATGTGCGTCCGTCCGGCGATCTGGCCAAAGACGGTGCGCTGTTCCAGAACATTGGCCCGGCCTGATCCCCTTTATTTTCAGAGAAAGTCTCTTATGTCTAGCAACCTCAACAATGCGCATGCACCGTTTGATGCAGACTTGCAGCAAGCGTTTGAGCGCAATATCCGCGACGCACTGGCAGAAGATGTCGGCAGCGGCGATCTGACCGGCCTGCTGGTACCGGCGGAAGAACGTGTGAAAGCGCAAGTGATTGTGCGCGAAGATGCTGTACTGTGCGGCGCGCCGTGGTTTGATGCAGTGATGCAAGCCTGCGACGCCAGCATCATCGTCGACTGGCAATATGCCGAAGGCGATCTGATGCGCGCAGACAGCGTGGTTTGCCGCATCGAAGCACCGGCACGTGCGCTGCTGACCGCAGAACGTTCTGCGCTGAATTTCCTGCAATTGCTGTCCGGTGTTGCTACCAAAACCCGTCACTACGCGCTACTGACCGAAGGCACCCGCGCAGCGGTGCTGGATACCCGCAAAACGCTGCCTGGCCTGCGTCTGGCACAGAAATACGCGGTACGTGTCGGCGGTGGTAAAAACCAGCGTCTGGCGCTGTACGACGGCATTCTGATCAAGGAAAATCATATCGCCGCCGCTGGCGGTATCGCGCCGGCAATGCAACAGGCATTCGCGCTGAATGCCGGTGTCAGCATTCAGGTAGAAGTCGAAAATCTGGATGAACTGCGTCAGGCACTGGACGCCGGTGCGACATCGATTCTGCTCGATAACTTCAGCACCGACATGATGTGCGAAGCGGTCAGCATCAACGCAGGCCGCGCCTTGCTGGAAGCTTCCGGCGGCGTCGATCATTCCACCCTGCGCGCCATCGCCGAAACCGGCGTCGACCGCATTTCCATCGGCAGCCTGACCAAAGACGTCAAAGCCACCGATTACTCGCTGCGCGTGTTGTAACCGGTGCTTTAAGCCCGCTGTTTCAGCTTCAGTCTGCTCTCTGGAAACCACCGCAAACCTGCTGGTCTGCGGTGGTTTTTTTATGGCAATAAGGCTAGGTAATATGCAGCTATCGTCATTTGCCATTTTCGGACAGCCGGACTTTCTGCCGACGACCGACGGATTGTTGTGCAGAACACCGCATTTCACCTGTTTTCTTGCGCTTTTTGCACGTCAACGTTAATCTGCTGAGAAAATGTTTCTCTGGTGATATGACTTGCCATGAAAACACCGTACAGAGTGCAGATAAATAGGGGGAATCAAATGGGTAAGTGCAACGCAGGAATCGCGGCTTTCATCTTATTCAGTGCTGTTGCAGCCGGAATTCCGGTTCAGGCCGTATCAGCCGCGCAAGCATCGCAGTCAGCAGCGACATCTGAAAAAGCCGGCGCTAAGATAGCGGAGATTGTGCACGCCTACAACGTCAGCAAAGATTTGCGCGCTTTTGCCGACATGGCGAAAAAACGTCCGCAGGACGGCGGCGCAACCTATGCATTCAAAGCGGCATTTACTTGCGCGGAGGTAAGGCGTTTCCCTGACGTCACATCAGGTAATAACGCTGATCAGGCCTTGATGGCAAGGAAGCAAACTGCGTTGAATGAGTTGCGCGAACGCTGCAAGGGTTTTTTACCGGATGAGCTGACACCAATCAGACTTGGCGAGCAGTTTAAATATAAGAGCAGTTCCGGAGATGTGCTGGAACAAAACCGGAGTAAGCTTGATCAGGTTCTCGAAGAACTGGCGCGGGGGAAAGTACTGAGCGCAGAATATCGGCGAAAACTGCTGAATGAGATGGTCGACTTGCAAGACCCTGTTGCTATCAGTAGTGCCGGCATGATTAGCGGACTGCACGTCAATGAAAAGAGTGAAGAGTCCGTTTGGTTCGATGGTAAGTTGTACTCGGGCAAGGCCGATGCTGACCGGATTCTGGATGCTTGGGTCTGGGCTGCTTGTCAGTTTGGCACAGACTGCACTGCAAACAGTCTGGAATTACTGGGCAGTTGCGTTACAAACAATAAGTGTTTTGATAGTTCAGATCTGTATTTTCGCGACAAATACGCCAGTCAACCGGCGGTGTTTGAACAGCTGACTACACAGCGCGACATCATCGCTAATGCCATTCGTACGCGAGATTTTTCTAAGCTGATTAAGCCGTAATAACAGTAATCGGTACGAGGCAACTCAAAACAGACATCTAAGCGTGATGACTGCGATGCGAAATTCTGGTCTGTTTTGCCGCAGACAATGTCGCTGACAGTGTTCGCTGCGCGGCGTACACAGTTAATCGTCACAAAGAATGGGAGAAACCGGTGAATAAGCGCATTGCAGGCGTCGTGGTTCTGCTGGTAGTGGGTGGCTTTGCCGGATGGCGCTGGTATCAGGCTGCACCGGACATTGCTGTCGTAGCGCCAAATCCTGCGCTTACAGCGGCTCACAGCAGGCAGTCTGTCGCACCGGTTCTGACAGTGCCTCGGTCTGCTTCTACGCCCGTACAAGCCAAAGGCAAAACGCTGGAAATTGCGAAAGCGTATTACGCCAGCAAGGATTTGCGCGCCTTTGCGGAAATGGCGAAAAAACGTCCGCAGGAAGGTGGTGCGACGTATGCTTTTAATGCGATCAATATTTGTATCGATATCCAGAAAATTCCTGATATCAAGGCAAGCGACTATACCGATGCCGTCTTGTTCGGAAAGAAGCAGTCGGCGCTGAATGATTTGCGTTACCGCTGTCAGGGCTTCCTGTCAAAAGAGCTGACGCAGCAAGGACTCAGTGAGCTTTCAAAATCAATGAGCGATGCAAAAGACTTACTGGCGCAAAAAAGAGATGGCTATTTTCAAACGATGGGTGGCCTCGCTCAGGAGAAAGCTCCCAGTGCTGAACAGCGTCAAAAACTCCTGATCGATCTCGCTGATCTGCAGGACCCGGACACGATTGCACGATTTGGTATCGGTGCGAGTGTGTACTTTAACGAAAAAAATGAACTGAGCTTCTGGGTGAGTGGCGAAACGTATGCAACCAGAGAAAGAAGAGCATTGATTGAGGATGCATGGAGCTGGGCTTCCTGCTACCTGGGTGTCGATTGCGGTGCTAACAGTCTGATTCTGCTGACCCGTTGCGCCAGCGATAGCAAATGCTTCGACAGCATTGATCTGTACTATCGCGATAAGTACGCTACACAACCCGGCATTTTCGAGCAATTGATCATATTACGTGACGTCATCGTAAATGCGTTCCGGACACGGGATTTTTCAAAACTGGTTCGCCCGTAACCGGATATTTCACACCGCGATGACAGAATCGCAACCAGCACACCTGCCTTTTTTCTCTCCCGTTTAACCCGCCATCCTGCCATTAAACCCGTTGCTGCTGCACTTGGTCGCAGGCAGCTGGAAGCAGGGGCGGGGGCGGTGCACACTGTGTCCATCAGCAGCATAGTTCAACACACACCCAAGGAGAGAGATCATGAACAGCGTAAAACGTAACCCGATTCTGGAAACTGTGATTCAAACCGGCGAAACCATCCATTATTGCTGGATGTGGTTTGTCACAAAAATTGTTGCGATGAGCTGGCTGCGTTTATTCGCTGTCATTTTGCTGGTATGGATACTGAGTGGCATTCTGGCAATGGTGCCGCTGGCAAATGTCTTTGTTCTGACCGCGCTGTTGGTAAAATGCTTTGTGAATCCGGCAGAAGACAGCGCAACAAAGACAGAGCCTGCTGCGATGGCATTACCAGCACCTGACAGCGAGAAAAAAGAAGATCATGAATAAGCCTGAAATTGCACCTCCGACATTACGCAGTATCGTGCTGGAGGTGCGTGATTTGTTGCGCGAGGGCTGGTGGAAGTTTTTTGACTGGCTGGCAGTTATTTCATGGAAGTATCTGTTTTTTGTTTCGTTTCTGGTGCTGATCATCGGCGGCATCATGAGTCTGGGTGGACTGGCTTTCTGGCTGATTGTAGTTTCCATCCTGATCAAGAGTCTGGCCGGTGGTAAGCACCGTGCGGAGCTGGCAGCCGTTGCCGCAGCGTCGCGGGCCGATATGGAAGCGCTGGAAAGGCGGGTGCTGGAAGCAGAGATGGCAGCGCTGCAGGCACAAATCGAGCCACATTTTCTGTTCAACACGCTGGCACTGATTGGTCAGCTGATTGAAACGCAACCACAACAGGCTGCTAAAGTGCATGCGGATCTGATTCGCTATCTGCGTTCCGCCATGCCGCAAATGCGCCAGCAGGGAATGGGGACGCTGGGTCAGCAAATCGAATTATCACGCGCTTACCTGAATATCATGCAGGCGCGTATGCAGCAGCGATTGCAGTTCAGCATTGATGTGCCGGAAGCGCTGGCGCTGGAAGCTTTTCCTTCGATGATGGTGCAGACGCTGGTGGAGAACGCCATTAAACACGGTCTGGAACCCAGCACTGAAGGCGGCGAAATCCGGATCAGCGCCAGACAGCAGGATGGATTTACCGAAGTCGAAGTCACGGATAACGGCGTCGGTCTGGATATGCATGCTGATGATGGGGTGGGTTTGTCGAATATTCGTGAGCGTTTGCGTGCTTTGTATAAAGGTCAGGCCAGTTTGCTGACTGAAATTCCGGCGGATGGCGGCGCGACATTTATTCTGCGTGTACCATCACCAGCATCTGCCAGTCAGACAAGTCAAGCAAGTCAGACAAGTTAAGAAAATTAATTAAATTAAGAAAGTGTGACATGAATATGGCGAATCAAGGAGCAGTGCGCGCTTTACTGGTAGATGATGAAGCGCCGATGCGCGACTGGTTACGCAGCAGGCTGGCGCAGGTCTGGCCGGAGCTGGAAATCGCCGGTGAAGCCGGTAACGGTATCGCCGCCATAGAGCAGGCACAGGCACTGCATCCTGATGTTGTATTTCTTGATATCCGTATGCCGGGTAAAAACGGCATTGAGGCAGCCGCCCAGCTGGCAGCGATGGCGCAGGTGGTGTTTGTCACTGCCTACAACGAATACGCGATTGCTGCGTTTGAGCGTGGCGCGATGGATTACCTGCTCAAACCGGTGGATGCGGAGCGCCTGGCTCAAACCTGTGAGCGTCTGAAAGAGCGCATCGCAGAAAAACGCCGTGCCGCAGCGGCAGCGGCAGCGCCAGCAAAAGCAGCGCCGCAGGAAGCGGATGCATTGCCTGTTGCCACCGATGTGCAAAGCATGCTGACCCAACTGATACAGCAACAAATGCAACAAGGTCAGAAGCGTGATTATCTGCGCTGGGTGCAGGCCAGTGTCGGCACCAGTCTGCGCATGATCAGCACCAAAGAAATTCTGTTTTTTAAGTCGGATGAAAAGTACACGCTGGTACAAACTGAACAGGCGCAGTATCTGATTCGTAAATCGCTGAAAGAGCTGGAAGATGAACTGGACCCGGATGAATTCTGGCGTATTCACCGTTCGTCACTGGTACGCGTTTCTGCGATTTCAGAAGTTACCCGCGATTTTCGTGGCCGCCAGTTAGTCAGTATCAAAGGCAGTTCTGAGAAACTGGAAGTCAGCCGCAA
This sequence comes from Cognatundibacterium luofuense, assembly GCF_018139685.1. GTDB lineage: Bacteria > Pseudomonadota > Gammaproteobacteria > Burkholderiales > Burkholderiaceae_D > Undibacterium > Undibacterium luofuense. The sequence continues at coordinate 78,059 of NZ_JAGSPN010000007.1, read as the reverse complement.
CCACACGCATTTGTTTCAGCAGATGTGAATGTATTTATTTCAAATAGAAAGCCCAGGGAATGGTTAATCGCGTCTATGAGAATCAAAAGATAACATTAAAATTTTCAAAGAAAGAGATAAAAAAAGCTGGGCAGTCAATCAGGCATGGATGTGAGGGTGAGGAGCGAAAAGATGCGATTGAAAAGATTCAAAATTTTCGAGAGCTTCATTTATATCCGCTAATGCTGATAAAAAATCACATTGATAAGGCAACGAAGCGTGTTTCGCAAAGAGCTACCGTCGCAAGAAGGCTCAAAATGCTCTCGACAATTATCAATAAATTGGAACGGCCGACGCTAGATGGAGTAGTGGAAAATACAATAGATATAACAAGAATGCACGATATTGGCGGATGTAGATCAATTGTTGCTGATATTAAACAACTTAAAGAATTGCTTGGGTATCTTGAGAAAAGTCGTTCAATTCATCGAATCATCAGAACCTATGATTATTTGTCACCAAAAGATAGTGGATACGGTGGCGTCCATTTGGTCTATTCCTGTTTCTCAGGTGTTGAAGAGGAAAGTGAGTGGAAGAATACAAAAATAGAGGTTCAGCTACGAACAGAGCTGCAACATGCTTGGGCAACTTCACTTGAAATTATTGATACTTTGGAAGGTTTCAATCTGAAAACTTCAATGGATGGGCATGATGAGTGGAGACAGTTTTTTAAGGTAGCTGGTATTTTGGTTGCCCAATCGGAAGGTGCGATAAGTCTTGATCTGATAGAGTTATCAAATAAAATTGAAGAGCTGCAAGCTTTGGAGGAAAGGCTTCAAGTTCGACAACGACTGGCAAAATATAATGTTGCTATGCAGCTCACAACAAATGATGCGAAGACAAATAAAAGAAAAAGTTTGCCTGACGATTTGTACTTGGTAAGGCTGTATAGGGTTGATAGCGCTAAATTTAAAGGTATCGTCACTCCGTACCGCCGCGTAAATAAGGATGAGGCGCTCAAGAAATTGGCAGAGAGTGAATCATCAACAGATGTCGTCGCGGCTGTATTAGTTGCAGCAAAAGATGTAAAAAATCTTAAAAAAGCATATCCAAATTATCTCGGGTCAACCAGGGTATTTCGAGATTTCCTGATGAGATTTGTTTGAATATTCATATTGTTTGTAAATTTGGAAACTTATATCTGGAATAAATAAGTTTCCATATAGGCTAAAGATTTAGTTTTAATTTACTCGCTGCGCAAAGCCGCAATCGGATCTAGTTTTGCCGCTTGTTTAGCCGGGAATACGCCGAAGCCCAGACCGGTTGCAACACAGGCGGACACCGCAATCATCAGCGTCAGCGGTGACCATGCTACAGACCATCCTGCCAGCGCGGCGATACTGTAGGCAGCAGCAATCCCGGCAAGCAATCCCAGTAAGGCCCCCATTCCTGAAATCACCAGCGCCTCGGCCAGAAACTGGCTGACGATATCGCGTTGCGTGGCGCCCAGCGCGCGTTTTAAGCCGATTTCTTTTTTACGTTCCAGCACATTGGCCAGCATGATATTCATAATGCCGATGCCGCCCACCAGCAGCGATACGGCGGCAATCGAACTCATTACGATTGTAAAAATTTTCTGGGTTTGCTGATTCTGGCGGTATAAACCCATAGGTACGATCAGCGTGGTGTCGTCGGCACCGTTATGGCGCGCTTCGATCAGGCGTTGCAGTACGCGGGCCGCCGCTTCCGGCGACGTGCCTTCGCGCAAACGCAGGCTCAGCGAACTGACTTCATCTTCCAGTTCACGCACGGGAAAACGCATTTTGGCACTGTCCCACGGTACAAAAATCCGTTCATCATCCAGCCCCAGCTTAATGCCTTCAAATTCTGATTTCCCCTTTGCGCGATCAGCCAGCACACCCACCACCTGCAGCCAGACATTGTTGACGCGAATCAGTTCGCCCACCGGATCAGCGCTGCCGAATAACTGTGTGGCAATGCGCGGACCGATCACCGCAACCGCCGCTTGTGTTGCAAAATCGCCGGATTCAAACCAGCGGCCTGCACCGGTTTGCAAACCAGACTGTTTCGCATAAGCTTCTGTCACCGCAAAGGTATGGCCGGTTTCGACTTTCTGACCGTACACAATCTGGTCTGTTTTAATTTCAGTACGCAAGGCCACCGATTCTGCGCCGGGCACGGCCAGTAATGCCGCACTGGCATCATCACTGCTGAGTCCGAGACTGCGTGCACGGATTTCTTTTAACTGCTCATTGCTGAGTTTTTTTGATTCGATAATCAGATTCTGCAAACCGAGTTCCGACACGAGGCGCAAAGCTTCGCGCCTGCTGCCCTCGCCAACCGCCAGCATCGCCACAATCGATGCAACGCCGAACAGCATGCCAAGCAGGGTCAGGCCAGTACGCAGTTTGCGGCGGCTGAGTTCATCCACCGCTTCTGTAATCAGTGCAAACGGAATTTTCATGATGCGCTTTTTTCTTTTTGTTCGTTGGGTGGAATCAGGCTGATTTGCATGCCAGCGCGTAATCCTTCGCTGACTTCAGAACGGGTAGGGCCGCGCAAACCCAGTTTTACCGGTGTTTTAACGGGCTTACCCTGTTCCAGACGGAATACGAAAAACTGACCGTTTTCTTCGTTCAATGCAATATTCGGCACTGACAAGACTTTCGGTTTATCAGCAAAAATCAGTTTGCCGGTTAAGGATTGGCCCGGCGTCAGGTGCATTTGTTCGATTTGCTGCTGGCTGAAAGCAGCTTCCACTTCGATAAATTTTACCGGCGATTTTTCGCCGATCGGACTAGCCGTTTTACCGATGCGGGTGATTTTCAAAGGTACATGCTGACCATTACCCATCAGTCTGGCTTCAATTGTCTGGCCAGCTTGCAGCGCGAAGGTGCGTTGTTCAGGAATCTGAAAACTGGCCACCAGATGGGTCAGATCGGGCAGGTTGCCGACCACATCGCCCGGGCGTGCAGTCGCGCCAGCCATCGGCGTGTTACCTGTCCAGTTCTTTTCCAGATTCAGAAAACCGTCGTGCGGTGCGCGGACTTCCAATTGCTTTAAAGCATTCGCCTCCGTATCCCGTTTTTGCGCTACAGACTCTACCTGCGACCTCAGCAAAGCCTGATCTGACTGCGTGCGTACGCTGGTTTGCGACAATTGCCAGTTCAGATAGCCTTGCTTCTGTTTCAGAAATGCCTGATCCTGAATCGTATCCAGTACTTTATTGCGCGAAAATAATTGCTGGTCCGCACCGGAGTAGCGATCACTTAACTGCAAATCTGCATTGACTTTGCTCTGATCAGCGTGAATTTCGGTACGGCGCTTAGTATCGTTACGTTCCAGTTCTTCTCTGGCCAGTTCTTTACGTTCCAGTTCGAGTTCCGCTTTTGCCAGTTCTGTTTCTGAGCGGGGAGCGCGGTAACGTGCAATCAGTTCACCTTTTTTGACAGCGCTGCCATCCTGCACAATAAATTCAAGAATGCGCGGCGCCCAGCCGGAGCCGGGTACATTCACTGGTGTTTTTTCAGGCGCGATCACCTGGCCTTCAATCTGCATGGATTCTTGCCAGGCAGATTCAGCCACTATTTCTGTTGTGGCGTTTTGCTCAGCTGGCTGGCTGCATGCGCTGAGTAACAGCAGGCTGCCGAGCGTAATGGCGGATAAAGGTAATGGAATCTTCATTTGACGTTTGCAGTGGCCTGAGCAGGGGTAGCCGCTTTTGCCAGCGGAATAATGACTTGTACTGCTGAACCCGGTTTCAGATTGGCGGGGCGCTGGGTAAATTCCAGTTCCAGATCACGTACGACACTGCTGTCGGTATGTGAACGTGACTGAAACGCCAGACCCGGGCGCAGAATTTTTGCCTGTACGGTTTGATTGCCGCCGGGTAGTTTGACGGTGACGGTTTGGCCCATGCGCAGCAAGCCGTATTGTGCTTCCGGAACTTTGGCTTTGATGTACATGCTGTCAGGATCTGCCAGCCCGGCTATCGTCTGCCCGACCCAGATCTTGCTGCCTTTTTTAAATTTTTCATCATCATAGGATGTGCGGTACTGCACGATGCCTGCCGTGGGTGCGGTGATCGTCAGCGCTTTAATGCCGGCCAGCAAACTGTCCTGATTTTTTTGCTCCATCTGCATTTCTGTCTGCAGGAACCGTTTTTCAGCATGACGCTGTGCCGACTGTGCTGCAACCAGTTTTTGCTGTAATTCGAACTGAGCCTGACTCGCTTCTTTATCGATAACCAGTTTGTCGTAATCGATGCGGCGTATCAGTTCTTTGGGCATGGTGGCTTTACGGGCAGCTTTTTCGGCCGCTGCGCGCGCTTCTGCCACCTGAATTTCACCCAGCCTTTCCGCTTCTTTTTGTTCGAGTAACAGTTTTTCTAAGGCTTTGTTTTTCTCATTCAGCATATTGCGCGACGTGACCAGTCTTTCCTGTACTTCTGTCGATTGCAATTGCATGATTTGCTCACCGGCTTTCAGATAAGTGCCTTCCGGTACGATCTGGCCTATGGTGTAGTTCCAGATATAGCGAATCGATGGCGGTGAGATCGCTTTGTTGTTGCGCGATAAAACCTCCCCGTCAATCGTCAGGCTTACCGGCAGAGATTGCGCTGCGTGTCTGGCCGGGGCTGAAGCAGTACTGACGCGGATGCTCATGCCGGGAGCGTATGCTAGCTCCGCCTGCGCTGGTAAAGGAATGGTGATTTTGAAAAAGCGGCCTTTCTCACCGGCGGGGCCGCTTTCCGGCGCAGGGCTGATGCGCTTGATCGTACTGGCGAAGCTTTTGCCAGGATAGGCATCCGGCGTCAGAAATACCTGCATTCCTTCTTTCAGCGAAATGCGGTCTGCTTCCAGCGCCCATGCGATCAGCTCGAATTGCCCGTCGGTCATGACCTGACCGGCACGGTGGCCGGAAAAACCCGGCACACCTTCATCATAGCGTTCACCACGCCACGGATTAAACGCATGAATCACCACGCCATCGACTTCGGCATGCACGGAAGTATTGGCGTTTTCTTTGAGCAGATAAGCCATTTGCAGTTGATTTTTACGCGCTTCCAGCTCGCCGTCTGCTTTCGTTTTACTGATGTTTTTGCGGGCGATTTCAACTGCAGCCTTGCGGATTTCTAATTCCTTGACCGCTTTCTCTTTTTCAGTCTGATATTTATCGTAATCCAGCGCACTGATCTGACCTTGCGGCAAACTGGCATCCAGACGCGCCTTTGCAAGCGCAATTTGCGCCGTATGGAATGCGCGCTCAGCATCGATGGCGACAACTTCGAGTTTCGCCAGCTCCAGCGCCATTTTTACCTGTTGCTGTTCCTGACGGGTTTGCATTTCCTGCGTATTGTTACCCGGTGTGCCGATCGATAAAACCACATCGCCTTTTTTGACCTTGCTACCCTCAGGTACAAAGTATTTCAAAGGAACCGGGTTGTTATCCGATGCCGGAATAAACAGAGACTGACTGTTCAGCGACTCCACGCTGCCATTCAGAATCACCAGCCGTTGCGCTGCGTTGTTTGTTTTGGCTGGCGCTGTCTTTTCAGTAGCGGCAGCCTGAACCTGCATGGACAGCAGGGCGATCGCGGTGGCGCCGGCCAGCCGCGTTAAAGTGAACATGGAAGATTTCATGCAGAAACCAGATTACCGTCGTTTAAGAGAATCGTGCGTTGTGCTTTTGCTGCCACGTTCGGATCATGAGTGACCAGAACTATCGTTTGCCCCTGACTGTGCAATTCAGAAAACAGATGCAGAACGTCGGTTGCGCTTTTGCTGTCCAGATTACCGGTCGGTTCGTCCGCCAGCAGCAGGGAAGGCTGGTTCAGTAAGGCGCGTGCAATCGCGGCACGCTGTAATTGTCCGCCGGAGAGTTCACCGGGGCGGTGATCAATGCGATGTCCGAGACCCATACGCTCCAGCAGCGCGCGGGCGCGTTGCGGTGCTTCCGGGTCTTGCTCTGGTAAATAGCGCTGCGGCAGCAAAACGTTTTCCAGCACGGTTAAGCGCGGCAGCAGGTGAAAAGACTGAAATACAAAGCCGATCTGACGGCTGCGTAATGCGGAAGCCGCGTCGTCGTCCATCTCGCCAACTTCAATGCCATTCAGACGATAGCTGCCAGCGCTGGGTTTATCGAGGGCGCCGAGAATATTCAGCAAGGTGGACTTGCCGGAACCGGAGGAACCCATAATAGCAACAAACTCACCGGGCGCAATGCGCAGACTGAGTCCGCGTAAGGCCTGTATGGTGCCGCTGCCCTGCTTGTAGTGACGCTGTATATTGTCTAGCTGAATCATGCCGTGTTCACCGCGGAGTTTCTGCCCGCTGATCAGGCAGAATGCGCTGAAAAAACGGTGCTGAAAAGAAAGATCCGACAATGTGACTATGAAAAGACTAAAAGTCAATATTTGTGTAAGCCGCAGCGCTTTTTTATGTCATTCAGTCGCAAAAAATGCCATGCATGATGCAGATATCGTCATGCATGGTTTTGTAACAGCCAGGATTTCCGCTGGCGAGAGAGTAATGCTTATGCTGAAGTCCGCATCAGACAGTGTTTGAGCAGTCCGGACAGCCTGCCGTAAAGAATTTTGTTAACTTCCCGTTCAGAGCGCTAAGGTGTAGCTGAACAGCCAGAAATTTTCTAGCTCACTATAATGCACATTGGCAGCACAACCGGCGACCAGTGCGCTCAGTTCTGCCTCAATCGGGAAATTTTTCTGAATTTTATGCGTTCTGATCCCTGTAATTTTCCGTTTATTTTGCCCCGTGTACTGCAGGAATCGTCATCGCATCTCAGGGAAGGCCCGGACTCTATGCCGTGAAGCGCAGAGTTGCTGTGCTGAAGTCTGCATTTCAGGTTGTCTGGCATAAAAAAGCCCGGCATGGAGCCGGGCGCACGATACGCTGGTGCTTGTCAGAGCTTATTAATACAAGCAGTCAGCGTTTGCGTTTTGGTGATAACACGGTTGGCAGCGCTTTCGGCAACGTGTCAGGATAATCACGACTGAAGTGAAGGCCACGACTTTCGCGGCGGGACAGCGCAGAATTGACGATCAGTGATGCAACTTCCACCAGATTGCGCAACTCAAGCAAATCGCTGGAGATTCGGAAGTGCGAGTAATACTCGTCAATTTCTTCTTTTAGTAAGCGGATACGATGTTTGGCGCGTTCCAGACGTTTAGTAGTGCGCACGATGCCCACGTAATTCCACATGAAGCGACGCAGCTCATCCCAGTTGTGTGCAATGACCACTTCTTCATCTGCATCCGACACCCGGCTTTCATCCCAGTCGGGCAGGGCGATAGGATTTACGCGTTCCTGACCTTCGATAAACGTTGCTGCCGATTTGCCGATGACCAGACACTCCAGCAGCGAATTCGATGCCAGCCGGTTTGCACCGTGCAGGCCGGTGTAAGCGGTTTCGCCAATCGCATATAAGCCCGGAATGTCGGTGCGGCCATCCGTATCCGTTACCACGCCGCCGCAGGTGAAATGCACCGCCGGCACAACCGGAATCGCTTGTTTCGTGATGTCGATGCCCAGTTCCAGACAGCGTGCATAAATTGTCGGGAAGTGTTCTTTCAAAAACTCCGGCGGCTGATGGGAAATATCCAGTTCCACATAATCCAGACCGCGTTTCTTCATTTCAAAGTCAATTGCGCGGGCTACAACGTCACGCGGCGCCAGTTCAGCACGCTCGTCATGGTCCAGCATAAAACGTTTGCCAGCAGCGGAGCCTGCTTCTGCCGGTAATTTCAGTACGCCGCCTTCACCACGGACCGCTTCGGTAATCAGGAAAGATTTGGCATACGGATGGTAGAGGCAGGTCGGATGGAACTGAATAAATTCCATATTCCCGACGCGGCATCCTGCGCGCCATGCCATCGCAATACCGTCGCCGGTCGCGGTGTCAGGATTCGTCGTATATAAATACACTTTGCCGGCACCGCCGGTCGCCATAATCGTGTGCTGGGCAGAGAAGGTGTGCACCTCGCCGGTTTTAATATCCTGTGCATACAAGCCCAGGCAACGCGGTGTCGGGGAGCTGTCCCCGAGTTTGGCGCTGGTGATCAGATCAATCGCGTAATGATGTTCGTACAGTGCAATATTCGGATGCGAGCGGACTTTCTGTTCCAGCGTTACCTGCACTGCGTGCCCTGTAGCATCTGCAGCATGAATAATCCGGCGCTGACTGTGGCCACCTTCGCGAGTCAGGTGAAAACCCAGTTCTGCTTCGTCATCGCGGGTGAATGGTACTCCTTGCTGAATCAGCCATTCGATGGCTTCGCGGCCGTGCTCAATGATGTAGCGGGTTGCCCCTTCGTCACACAGACCAGCACCGGCAATCAGGGTATCGCTGACATGTTCTTCATGGCTGTCATGAGAGTCCAGTACGGCGGCAATGCCGCCTTGCGCCCAGTCGCTGGCGCCATCCAGCAATTTTCGTTTGGTAATCACCGCCACTTTGCGGGATTTTGCCAGATGCAGTGCGACCGATAATCCGGCCAGGCCACTGCCTACAATCACGACATCATAGGTTTTCATAACGCGTTGCTTTTCAGAGTCTCCGGTGTTTCCGCGCGGCACTTGCCCGTGTCTTTCGGTCATCCGGCGCGAATCTGCGATTATAGCGACTATTTATGTGACAAACCTACAGGCTGATTACATGCTCAGGTAATTTGCTTGACATGGCAGATTGGCACTTGTTCTAATACTGTGCGCAGTCGCGGCGGCTTCCTGAGAATTCGCCGGCAATAAGATCTGGCAGATAAAATAATGGCGTGATATTACATTTTGTGAGGGGGCTTTAAGTGAATAAGACTGAGTTGATCGAGCATATTGCGAAAACGGCAGATATTTCTAAAGCGGCATCTGCACGTGCGCTGGATGCATTGGTCGGAGCAATTAAAACGACGCTGAAGAAAAACGGCACAGTGACACTGGTTGGTTTCGGTACATTTTCTGTTGGTAAGCGTGCGGCGCGTACCGGACGTAATCCGCAAACCGGTGCAGCAATCAAGATCAAGGCAGCCAAGGTGCCTAAATTTAAACCTGGTAAAGCATTGAAAGATGCAGTAAACTAATGCCTTTGTTGCCGCGTTATGTTATAATGCGGCGCATCTGCAAAGCGCTGGGTGCTTAGCTCAGTTGGTAGAGCGGCGCCCTTACAAGGCGTAGGTCGGGAGTTCGAGCCTCTCAGCACCCACCAGCGTACACAGATATTCGGAGCGGTAGTTCAGTTGGTTAGAATACCGGCCTGTCACGCCGGGGGTCGCGGGTTCGAGCCCCGTCCGCTCCGCCAGATTCCGAAAAGGCGAACATATGTTCGCCTTTTTTTATATCTGTTTTCCGTGTTTATTTTTTCAGTCATTTGATTGGTTGAACATGTTTGAATACATCCGTACCCATCAGCGTTTAATGCAATTTTTGCTGTTGCTGATTATTTTCCCGTCTTTTGCTTTATTTGGCGTCGAAAGCTATACGCGTTCTAAAGCCGCGGCTGGCGCTGAAGTTGCTACGGTTGCCGGTCAGGCAATTACGCAGCAAGAGCTCGAAGTTGCCGTTCGTAATAAAGCGGATTCTTTACGTCAGGCATACGGTCCGCAGTTTGACCCGAAAATGCTGAACACACCGGAAGCACGTGCGTCCATTCTGGATGAAATCGTGGCGCAACGCGCAATTACGGCGGAAATTCAGAAAGAGCGTATCGTCATTCCGGATCGCGTTCTGGTCAATGACTATATGAGCAATCCTGCTTTAGTCGGCGCAGATGGAAAGCTTGATAAAGATAAGTTCGAACAATTGCTGGCCCGCAGTGGTTATACCAAAGCCGGTTACGAATACGAGCGTCGTCAGACACTGGCATTTCAGCAACTGATCAGTGCGGTACAAAATACAGCGATCGTTCCGAAATCCGTCGCACAGCGTATTGCTTTGCTGAGTGAGCAGGAACGAGAAGTGCAGTTGATGATTCTGAAAAATACGGATTTCGCCTCCAAAGTAAATATTACTGATGAGATGGTAAAAGCGTATTACGAGAAAAACGCTGCGAACTTCGAAGTGCCTGAAGCGGTAAAGGCTGAGTATGTCACGCTGAATGCGGAAGCACTTGCTGCACAGGTAAGCGTTAACGATACTGAAGTCAGTGATTTCTATAAGGCAAACGCAAAACAGTTCACTACTGAAGAGCAGCGCTCTGCACGCCATATTCTGGTTGCAGTTTCTGATAAAGCTGCTCCGGCGGACAAGGAAAAGGCACGTGCTAAGGCGCAGGCTTTGCTGGAGCAGATTCGCAAAAGTCCTGATGTGTTTGCAAAGCTGGCAAAAGAGAACTCTGACGATCCTGGTTCTAAAGAAGCAGGTGGTGATCTGGGTATTGTTGCAAAAAATGCCATGGTAAAACCATTTGAAGATGCAGTTTTCCGTCTGAAGAAAGACGAGATCAGTGATCTGGTGCAAACTCAGTACGGCTATCACATTATTCAGCTGACTTCATTGAGTGCCGGAAGCGTCAAGCCATTGGCTGATGTAAAAGATCAGATTGTTGCGGATATTAAGAAACAAAAGGCGGCCAAAGCTTACGGTGAAGCGGTAGAGGCATTTACTGATGCTGTCTATCAGCAGCCAGACAGCCTGAAAGGTGTTGCGGATAAGTGGAAGCTGAAGATTGAAACAGCTGAAGGCATTACCCGTAAAGGTATCCCTGCTGCGCCCGCAACACTGCCACTGAATAATCCGAAATTTCTGAAAGCCTTGTTTGCTGATGATGTGATTAAGAAAAATCACAACACTGAGGCAGTGGATATCGGTGGAGGAAATGTCATTGCTGCTCACGTGACGGAATACAAGGCGGCGTCCCGTCGTCCGCTGGATCAGGTGCGCCAGTTAATCGTCACCCGACTGACGGAAGAAGAGTCTGCTAAGCTTGCTGCGACAGAAGGTAAGAACAGGCTTGCTGCGTTGCAAAAGACTCCGTCAGCAGAGGGATTTGCTGCACCTGTAACAATTTCACGCACCAAGCCTGAAGGCGTTCCGGCAATGGCTGTTCCGCAAATTATGAAGGCGGATACACGTCAGTTGCCTGCAATGACTGGTGTCGAGATTCCGGGAATGGGTTATGCGGTGATCCGTGTTAACAAGGTTTCTGACGGCACACCAGATCAGGCGCGACGCTCACAGGAACAACAGCAACTGGCTTCTATTTATGCTGAACAAGAATTATCTGCGTATGTTGAAGCTTTGAAAAAGAAAGCTAAAACAACGCTTAATAAGACTGCACTGACAGCACCTCAGCCAGCAAATTAAGCTGAATTGTCTCAGATCAAAAAAACGGCGCCCTTGTGGCGCCGTTTCTATTTTCGTCACGTTTTTGCAAGACTATGCTTGCTTTTGTTGTTCGGCATTCCATACTGATTTGGATTCCGGCGACGTTTGACTTGTATCAAGATGTTTACACAGTGCGATTGTTATTCTAGCTGTGGATTTTTACAACAGAGTGTTACAACAGAGTGAGATCATGACGATAACTAAAGAAAACACATACAACTATCGAGTTGTGCGTCAATTTGCGGTCATGGCTGTTATCTGGGGCATTATCGGCATGCTGGTTGGTGTCGTTATTGCAACCCAGCTGGCATGGCCCGAATTCCTGGGTGGCATACCATGGCTGAGCTATGGGCGGTTACGACCGTTACATACGAATGCAGTTATTTTTGCATTTGGTGGCTGTGCTTTATTTGCAACTTCCTACTATGTGGTTCAGCGTACTACCAATGCACGCTTGTTTGGGGGCTGGTTGCCAGAGTTCACCTTCTGGGGCTGGCAACTTGTCTTGCTGGGCGCAGTGGTGAGTTTGCCGTTGGGTATTTCTCAGGGTAAAGAATATGCTGAGCTGGAATGGCCAATCGATCTGTTGATCGCGGTCGTCTGGGTTGCTTATGCCGTCGTATTCTTTGGTACGCTGGTTAAGCGTAAGGTTGAACATATTTACGTTGCTAACTGGTTTTACGGTGCGTTCATCGTTGCCGTTGCTGTTCTGCATATTGTAAACAGCGCTGCGTTGCCAGTAAGCCTGACCAAATCTTACTCAGCATATGCAGGTGTTCAGGATGCGATGGTTCAGTGGTGGTACGGCCATAACGCGGTTGGTTTCTTCCTGACAGCGGGCTTCCTTGGAATGATGTACTACTTCGTTCCTAAACAAATCGAACGCCCTGTGTACTCTTATCGTCTGTCCATCGTCCACTTCTGGGCGCTGATTTTCACATACATGTGGGCAGGTCCTCATCATCTGCACTACACAGCATTGCCTGACTGGGCGCAATCTCTGGGTATGTTGTTCTCCCTGATTTTGCTGGCACCGTCCTGGGGTGGTATGGTCAACGGTATCATGACTTTGTCTGGTGCATGGAGCAAACTGCGTTCTGATCCTATCCTGCGTTTCCTGATTGTGTCGCTGTCTTTCTACGGTATGTCGACCTTCGAAGGTCCGATGATGGCAATCAAAACCGTCAATGCATTGTCGCACTACACCGACTGGACTGTAGGTCACGTGCACTCTGGTGCTCTGGGCTGGGTTGGCTTCATCTCTATCGGTAGCTTGTATTACCTGGTTCCACGTCTATTCGGTCAAACGCAGATGTACAGCAAACGCCTGATCGAAGTTCATTTCTGGGTTGCGACAATTGGCGTAGTTCTGTATATCGCCGCGATGTGGATTGCCGGTGTTATGCAGGGTCTGATGTGGCGCGCTGTCAATGAAGACGGTACTTTGACATACACCTTCGTTGAATCTGTAAAAGCTACCTATCCGTACTACCTGATTCGTCTGACTGGTGGCCTGATGTATCTGTCCGGCATGGTAATCATGGGTTACAACGTTGTTCGTACCCTGATGACAGCGAAGCCTGCAAACAATGCAATTCCTGCTGTGTCTGCGCACGCTTAACCGGAAGGAGAAATAGAATGAGTAAATTTACACATGATTTGATTGAACGTAACGTAGGACTGTTGCTTGTCCTGGTGATTCTGACCATTAGTGTTGGTGGCTTGGTTGAAATCGTTCCGTTGTTCTTTCAAAAATCAACGACCCAGCCGGTTGCTGGCCTGAAGCCTTACACAGCGCTGCAACTGACTGGCCGTGATATCTACCTGCGCGAAGGTTGCTATGGTTGTCACTCTCAAATGATTCGTCCGTTCCGCGCAGAGACTGAGCGTTATGGTCACTACTCGGTTGCTGGTGAGTCTGTCTATGATCATCCGTTCCAGTGGGGTAGTAAGCGTACTGGTCCTGATCTGGCACGTGTTGGTGGTCGTTACAGCGATAACTGGCACCGTGATCATCTGAATGATCCGCGCTCAGTGGTCGTTGAATCCAATATGCCTGCTTACCCATGGCTTGCAAAAAATCCTCTTGATCCGAAGGCTGTTGCTCCGAAGATGTCTGCAATGAAAACACTTGGTGTTCCATATACAGATGCGGAAATCCAGGCGAGTGCCGCTGAGCTCGAAAACAAGACTGAGCTGGATGCACTGATTGCTTATCTGCAAGTGCTGGGTACTGCGATCAAGAATAAAAACTGATTGAAAACGCTTTTTGTTGCCGGAAGGAATTACCATGAATTTTACGATTATCAGTAGTGTTGTCACAGTAATCAGCCTGTTTGTTTTTTTGGGCATTGTTTACTGGGCATTCAGTTCGGACAACAAAGAGCGCTTCGAGAAACTGGCACGTTTGCCAATTGATAATGAGAATGGAAAATAGTCATGGCAGATTTTTTTAGTGAATGGTGGAGCATCGGCATTGCCGTTGTGGTGACCATCAGTATTCTGGCCTGCGCATTGTTACTCTGGTCGCAATCGCACGTTAAGGTAAAAGTCGGTACCGACGGTAAACCATTGCCAGCGGAAACAACGGGTCACGTATGGGATGCTGACCTGATGGAACAGAACAATCCTTTGCCAAAATGGTGGCAATGGATGTTCTATCTGACAATTGTGTTCAGTATTGGTTATCTGGTGGTTTACCCGGGTTTCGGTGATCGTCAGGGTACTTTTGGCTGGAGTCAGGTTGGTGCATACGAGAAGGAAATGAAGGCGGGTGAAGAGCAGTACGCCAAAATTTTCGATAAGTATCTCGCAATGGATCTGAAGGACGTTTCGAAAGATCCTGCGGCAAAAGAGATTGGTCAGCGTTTATTTTTGAATACTTGTGCCCAGTGCCATGGCTCTGACGCGCAGGGCGGAAAAGGTTATCCGAATCTGACCGATACAGACTGGCTCTACGGCGGTGATCCTGAAGTCATCAAAACAACGATTACTGAGGGCCGTCATGGTGTGATGCCTCCGATGGGTGCGGCAATTGGTGGTGACGAAGATGTAAAAAACGTTGCTAACTACGTGCTCAGTTTGTCTGGTGCAGCGCATGATCCGATTAAGGCTGCACTCGGTAAACCGAAGTTTGCAGCTTGTGCAGCATGTCATGGTGCGGATGGTAAGGGTAATCAGGCAATCGGTGCTCCGAATCTGACTGACAAAACCTGGTTGTATGGCGGTAGTATCGACACCATCATGGAAACAATCAACAAAGGTCGCAACAACCAGATGCCTGCCCATAAGGACATTCTGACCAAAGGAAAAATCCACTTACTGGCAGCATATGTATGGGGCTTGTCTAATAACGGCGCAAAAGTTTCTGCAGCGGAAATGGATTCCGTAAAGCAAATCGCAGCTGGTACTGATGTAGCACAATCTAAGTAAGACAAAATTGGGTTACAGTCTCTCCTGTCTATGAGGAAGACTGTAACTCATTTTTTTTGAGAAGCGACTTATGAAGCAAATCCCGATCATACCCATTGAGCCCGAAGAGAAGGAAATAGCACTTTTCGAGGAACGAAAAAAAATCTATCCCCGCCACCAGACCGGTTGGTTTGCCTCCTGGCGCTGGGTATTGGTCGCATTTACTCAATTACTATTTTACGGAACAGCCTGGCTCAACTGGAACGAGCGCCAGGCTGTTTTGTTTGATCTGGTTACCCGGAAATTTTACATATTCGGCTTCGTTTTCTGGCCGCAGGATTTTATCTATCTGTCTGTATTGCTGGTTATCTCAGCTTTGTCATTATTCTTGTTCACGGCAGTGGCCGGGCGTGTATTTTGCGGCTATGCGTGTCCGCAGTCGGTCTACACGCAAATATTTTTGTGGATTGAATATAAAGTCGAGGGTGACCGGAATGCCCGGATGAAACTGGATGCATCGCCGCTGTCAGCCCGCAAGTTTTCGCTGAAATTTCTGAAGCATTTCATCTGGCTTGCAGTGAGTTTGTGGACCGGTTTCACATTTGTAGGTTACTTCACGCCTATTCGTGATCTGTCGATTGAAATCCTTAACTTCACACTCGGCCCTTGGGAGATTTTCTGGCTTTTGTTTTACGGTTTTGCAACTTATGGCAATGCTGGCTGGATGCGTGAGCAGGTCTGTAAGTACATGTGTCCGTACGCCCGTTTTCAGAGTGCAATGTTTGATAAGGACACACTGATTGTCACTTACGATAAAGAGCGTGGTGACCCGCGCGGCTCCAGAAATAAGAAAGTTGACTATAAAGCGCAGGGACTGGGCTCGTGCGTCGATTGCGGTATTTGCGTACAGGTTTGCCCGATGGGGATTGATATCCGTAATGGTTTGCAATATGAGTGTATTGCCTGTGGGTTATGTGCCGACAGTTGTAATCAGGTTATGGATAAGATGGGCTATGAACGGGGGTTAATCCGTTATACAACTGAACACGCGCTCGTTCGCAAGCTCGATAAAAAAGCCATGTGGCAACGGGTTTTCCGTTTGCGAACGTTGATTTATTCCGGCATTTTGCTACTGATTATTATCCTGGCCGCAATTTCTCTTTATATGCATATTCCGTTAAAAGTCGATGTACTCAGAGATCGAGGAATGCCAAAAATCACAGAAACCGGGGCAATTGAAAACGTCTATCGTTTGCAGGTAATGAACACCAAAGAACAGAAACAGCATTACTCCGTTAAAGTCACGGGTGCTGCCGGTGCAGAGTTATTGATGAATGAACAGATTGAAGTAAATGCTGCGACAACAAAGGCATTCCCTGTTCGAGTGCGGATTCCAGCTTCGTCAGTGCAGCCCGGGTCAAACCGTATCCGGTTTGAAGTTGTGGATACTGATGAGCCGTCTATTAAAGTAAGTGAAAAAGCCGTATTTATCGTTCCGCGATAAGCTGGCGGATCAACCGGAGAGTTAAATGGAAGCGACACTGAGCCTGAAACCAAAGAAACGCGATATCTGGTACAAAGAACCGTGGTTGTTGCTTGTCGCAGGTGGTCCCGCATTTGTGGTCGTTGCCAGCATTATTACCGGATATATTGCAATCAAAGGCTCCGATAAAGTTGTGGCTGACGACTACTATAAGCAAGGTTTAATGATTAACAAGGATATTCAGCGAGATGCCAAAGCAAAAGAGTTGGTGTTGAGTGCGAGTCTGTATATTGATCTTAAAACGGCAAAAATTCGCATGCAGCTGAATAGTGGTATGCCTGGAACCGTTTTGCCGGAAAAAGTGCAATTGAGCCTGGCCCGGGCTTCAGATAATGCCTCTAGTGTTAACGAGGTGATACATCGTTTGCCACTTTCCAGAAACACAGACGGTAGCTATGAAGGTGATCTGAATTTCATATCGAAACTTTCTTCAGGTTCTGTTAAATTGTTTCATATCAAGATAGAGACTACAGAATGGCGACTGACAGGGGATTGGCATAACCCAGAAGTGAAGGTGGCTCAGCTATCTGCACTGTAAAAAGTCAGCGCTTCCCTGGCGATTGAAAACAGCTTCAATAACAGAGGGGGGAGACAGCATGGAAACCCGAAAATCAGGACGTTTTTTCTTCGGTCCGGCGATGATGATTGTGTTGTGGCCAGCATTTTTGATGGCATGTGCTGCGACTGGACTGGTATTCAGTCTGGTTGACCCGATGGAGCTGATCATATTTGATGAGCGCTTGCAAATGCATACGACCGGCGTGTATACGATTGGTTTTTTCGCTTTCTGGCTGCTTGGTATACTCTCTAGTGGCCTTACTGTATTGCTGGTACAAAAGGCCCGTTAAGCAAAAATAAAATGACATCGATGCTGAATAATTCTGTTCTGGATATTCCGGAGCAACTAATTCGCCGCTTTGACAAGCTCGGCCCTCGCTACACATCATATCCTACTGCGGATCGCTTTCACGCTGACTTCAAGGCGGCAGACTACATTTCTTATCTGCAAGAGCGATCTGCCCAAGTGGAAAAGAAACCGCTCTCTCTGTATATCCATATCCCGTTTTGCGCGTCGCTTTGCTACTACTGTGCTTGTAACAAAGTAATTACCAAGGATCACGGACGTTCGGCAAAATATCTGGATTATCTGGAAAAAGAACTGAGCCTTGTGTTAGCACACTTAAAGAAACGTGAAACTCTGAGTCAGCTGCATTTAGGTGGCGGCACGCCGACGTTTTTGAGCCACGATGAAATTCGCCGTTTAATGAATTTGTTGCGTGAGCACTTTGATTTTGCACCTGACGCTGAAATTTCAATTGAAATCGATCCGCGTACCGTGGATGATGCGACGCTGGCATTGTTGCAGGATGTTGGATTTAATCGCACCAGTCTGGGGGTTCAGGATTTTGATCCTGATGTGCAGAAAGCAGTACACCGTATTCAGGATTTTGAAATGGTGAAACGAACCATTGAGCAATCCAGGGCGCACGGTTTTAGTTCGATTAACTTTGATCTGATCTACGGTTTGCCGAAACAAAATCTCTCCAGCTTTACCCGCACTCTTGATCAGGTTATCGAGCTCAGTCCTGATCGTATCGCTTTGTACAATTACGCCCATTTACCAGAGCGCTTTAAGCCGCAGCGCCGCATTGCAGAGGCCGATTTGCCAACCGCCGAGCAGCGTCTCGAAATTTTCTTCATGTCCTTGCGTCGACTGATAGAGGCTGGCTATGTTTATATTGGCCTCGATCACTTTGCAAAACCGGATGATGGACTCGCCAAAGCGATGGATGATGGCAGTCTGCACAGAAATTTTCAGGGGTACACCACTCGTGCGGAATGTGATCTGATTGCACTGGGGTTATCTGCAATTGGTAAGCTGGGTAAATCGTATGTACAAAATCTTCGTACACTCGATGAATATTATGCCGCAATCGACCAGCAACAATTGCCAGTTGAGAAAGGTATACATCTGAGTGACGAAGATGTACTGCGCCGGCAGATCATTCTTGATCTGATGTGTAGTAACGGGATTGACTTTGCCGCGCTGGGAAATTTATCCGGGCGTGATCTTTCTGCGCATTTCGCATCAGAGATAGCGTCTTTGCGGCAGTATGAAGAGCATGGCTTACTGAAAGTAACAGATCACAACATTTCAGTCCTACCAAAAGGACGGTTCTTTGTCCGTGCGTTTGGAATGGTTTTTGATGCGTTTTTGCAGCAACAAACGACAGCACGGTATTCTAAGTTAATCTGAAATGCTGACAATACCGTTGCTGACGGCGGCGGCATCTGCCGGGCTGCTGGGAGGGATCCACTGTGCTGCTATGTGCGGTAGCCTGACCAGCTTGCTGATACGATCACAGCGACAGTCACAAAAAGTGATTCCAATTGCCAGCGCAAAGCAGCCAGTCAGCTGGTTGATGATCTTCTGGCTGCATGCAGGCAGAATCAGTGTTTATATGGCTTCAGGTGCAATTCTGGGATTTGCCGGACAGAAAAGTCTGTTGTTTCCGGGAAAACAGACGCATATCCTGATCATGGCGGCTGGCTATATCGCGCTTGCGATACTCGGATTTCGTCTTACAGGAATTTCGTTGCCGGTATTACGGACACCGTCCATATTCAGCAATTTGCAAGAACGGAGCTTAGCAGCTGGTCAGCGAATGGTACAGCGTCAGCCATTTATTGCTGGATTGGCTTGGGGGATACTCCCATGTGGTTTGCTGTACTCCGTAGTTCCTTTGACGATTTTTTCAGGTGACGCTCTTTCCGGAGCTGTCTTAATGGCAGTATTCGGTTTGTCAGCTTTGCCGCATTTGTTAGTGTCTCAAAAGCTGCTGGCAACGATTGGCATTGGAGATAACCGAAAATGGTTTTCAGTCGGCGCCGGGATTATATTGATTTGTCTTGCGGTTGCAGGTATCGCAGGCTTGCAGTCGGGCCATATGCCCGACTGGCTCTGTGTTGTGCCGTCAAACTGAACGTTTTGTCACCTTATACGAGGTGCTTTCAGGCTTTGATATTAATGAGGGTTCCGAGGTCCTGATCTGCAGTCTGAATGACTTTCGCGTCGAGTCCGAACTGGTGTTTGTATACCAGTGAATTGACGGTTTCAGTTGCGAGATCTGTCCCTGATTCTGTTGACTCGTTAGTCTGCGGGACGGCAGATACACTGGACGTAACGCCGCCAGTTGCAGATTCCTGATGCTGAATTGTTTGAGGTTTAAATCCGGCAGTATTGGCATTTGCAATATTATGCGCACTGACATCCAGCGATAATTGCGCCGACCGCAGGCCGGAAAGGCCGGTTGAAATTGCTCCGATACTCATGGCTTTCTCCCGTTATTTAAACCAGTGTAGCACCGTATTATGCCGTTTGCCGGGAAAACGGTAACTCTACATGCAGGCATGTACCTTCTCCAGCATTGCCAGATACATGAAATTGCCCATGCATGGCTTTAACGCGTTCGCGCATACCAACCAGGCCGAAAGACCGCGACTTTTTCATATCTTCTTCGTCAATGCCTTTCCCATTATCACAGATGCTGAAAATAATCTTGTCAGGGAAATGTTCAAATTCGATTGTTACTGTGCTGGCTTCCGCGTGGCGCGCTACATTCGTCAGAGACTCCTGAACAATGCGATAAATCGCAGTGCTGCGTGCATCATCCAGTGTTAAGCGGTCTTCATCGGCAATTAGTTCGCAATCGATCCGGTGGCGCTGTGAAAATTCACGTTGAAGGGTTTGCAATGCAAAAAATAAGCCCCCTTCATCTAATGCACGTGGTCTCAGATCGGTTGCGATCCTGCGCAGGGTTGTGATCGCTGTCAGAATCAGCTGATCCATACTCTGAATCGCCGACTGGCTTTTGTTACCAAGTTCAGGATCACGTTGTACCAGCGTTAAGTCCATACGCAGCGCAGCCAGTAACTGACCAAGATCATCGTGTAACTCACGGGCAATATGTTTTCGCTCTTCTTCGCGGATAGACTGCAGCGCAGCAGAGAGCTGACTCAACTCTTCGTGATACTGAGCCATTTTTTCTTTGGCGATTTTCCTGTCGGTGATGTCACGGAAAATGACGGTATATATCCGCGCTCCATTTTCCAGTTGATGGGCAATTGACGCCTCCATCGGAAACTCTTCTCCGTCTGAGCGACGGCCGGTAATGTAGAAGTCTTCATAGTGACTTCCCATTTTGCGTCGTGTGGAGCCGGTTTCGCCAAATTTCTTCAGATGAGTGCCATGTCCGGAACGATGACGTTCTGGGATGAGTAGTGTCAGACTTTTTCCAGGTAGAAAATCTGCGTCATAGCCGAAAATAGCTGCCGCTGCAGGATTAATCATCAGAATAGACTGATGTTCATCGACGGTAATGATGCCGTCAATAGCAGTATCGATCATGCGGTGCAAGCGTTCGCGCTGTGCAGCGAGTTCGCCTGCAGCACGTGCAATTTCAATCGTTTGTGTTGCCAGCCGGGTGTAAGGTTTGTGAATGTTAATTGCCACCATGCTGCGGTAAATGGCAACGGCAGCAGCTAGTTGCAAAAAGTGCCCTATAGCAACATTGACGTCACTGCGTTCCGCATACAGTGAAAAATAGACTTCCGAAATACCCATCAGCCAGCTCGCCAGAAACAGAGGAATGCGGGCAATTTCCAGACGATCTTCAACCTGTTGATCAGTACCTTTGACACCATCCCTCAAAAACAGTGCTGCAGATGCAATATTAATGACGATCAGAATAATTTCGCAGCCTATTTTGAAGTTAGTCTGGCCGCTTTCTGTGGAATACATCAGTGGTATCGCATGCGGGAAAAAGAAAATCACGCTGCAGATAATGGCAGTCAGCGCGAGGCCCACTCCCAGAAAGATATCGGACTGCTTTTGAGACAGGTTCGGATCTTTCGGGTTCAGTGACAAGCCGAGTAGCGTCATGGCGATGATCGCTCTGCACGCAATCCAGGCTGAAAACGACTTGTGCATGTCGGAGGGGCCAGTAAATTCCGGCATGCCCTGAAAACTGATCGCATGTACAAAACCCAGAATCGCAGCACTGAGAAAGGTGACTGCGAGAACGACACTGCTGCGGCTGCGGTGTCCGCCAAATGCGTTCCAGCAAACGATAAAGACGGAAACAAAAATGGTGATCGTAATCGTTTCCAGAAGCGTATGAACCAGCAAAGGCGACAGCATGAAGAAGCGCGAGACGTGTTGCTGGTTGGTCCATAAAATCAGGGATGCTATGAATGCAAAGGCTGCAGCTGTCATTGCCTGGCGCAGGGCAGGTGCAGTTGACCGGGGCGTGCTGGTCATATCGATGTTCCGGAAATCAAAAGTTTGCATTGTAGCGAAAAATTGTTATCAAAGCGCTTAGTTCGGCACGAGGGGGCTCATCGGAGCAGGATCATCTGTTCTCAGAGCCTGTTTTTGGGTTATTTGCGGTGTTCTGCATAGCGAAATGCCGCTCGTCGGCAGAAAGTCCGGCTCTCCGAAAAATGTAAATGCTGATTTCAGCACAATCTCTTTGTTCTGCCGCTGGTGGTAAGTTCGTTTTTTTGCAAAGGACTGGTTGCAGCGCTATTTTTTGTGTCGTAAAAAATAAAAGTCCGTTCACTGAAAATCAGTGAACGGCTCAATAAATACGCTTTGTTTTGTCAGCGCAGGGTCAGTGCGACATGAGTACCGGAATCGTCATACTTTCCAGAATGGTACGTGTTGCGCCACCCATAATCATTTCGCGGAAACGGGAATGTCCATAACCACCCATGACCAGTAAGTCGCTGTCCAGATCATGTGCCAGTGACAAAATGGCATTACCAATATCCGTTTTGGTTTTGTGAACGGACACTTCCACTTTGACGCCATGTCGGGCGAGGTAGGTTGCAATGTCGGCACCAGGCTGGTCACCGTGAGCATCCGGATCCGCTTTGACATTAAAGATCGCAACTTGCACCAGATCTGCTTCTTTCAGCAAAGGCAGTGCATCGGTCAATGCGCGGGTGGCGGCACGGCTTGCATCCCATGCAATCATCGGACGCTTGCCTATGGTCGGAAAGCTGCCTGCGTAAGGAATAACCAGTACCGGACGACCTGTGTTCAACACCAGATATTCTGGAAAATCCGGCAAAACGCTTGGCGATGGCTCATCACGGTTGGTTTGGCCAATGACCAGCAAGTCGCTGTAACGTGCCAGCAAACCCATGCCACCACCGGCTTCATCGTTGACAACCGCAAGCTCAGACGAGCGCACGCCCAGTGCATCAGTGCGCACGCGGAACTTTGCCGCTGCTGCTTCAGCACGTTCTTTCAGATAGTTCAGGTGCAACGACAGATTCGGATCTGCAGCGCCCAGGTTGCCGTCCTGATAGATAAATCGTGACACACCGGTAATCGCGGCGCCAATCAGATGAGATTCTGATTTTCTCGCGATATCGGCAGCAATATCAACACGCAACTGGCAACGCTCTGATTCATCGACGTGGACGAGGATGGTTTTGTAAGCCATGTTAATCTCCCGAAATTGCAGGTGACGGAAATGTACTCTTTTTTGCTTTAAATACCAGTATCAGGCTGCAACTGCGTCGCCACTCCATTGCGGCATCAGTTTTTTGCCGACCAGTGCCTGTACTTTATCTGTTACTTTTGCACGTGCTTTCGCAGGTGGCAGACGACGCAGTGTTTTCAGTGCATTCGTGTCCAGCAGGGTGATTTCGCGCTGATCAACCTGAATCAGCCCCATTTCATTAAACGCAGACAGTGTACGGCTGACGGTTTCCAGCGTCAGACCAAGATAGCTGCCGATTTCATGGCGGGTCATACGCAGGTTGAACGATTTGCCGGAATAGCCCAGCATACTAAAACGTTCACCCAGATTTGTCAGGAAGCGGGCAACTTTGGCTTCTGCACTCAGCGCACTCAGCATGCCAATCATAATCTGTTCGCGTACCAGTTCGCGGCTCAGCACAGAGAACATCGCATGTTCCAGCTCAGCATGGCTGCGGCCCAGCGCTGCAAATACTTTGTATGGAATCAGGATAATGTCACAATCAGATAATGCAACCGCTTCTGAAGCATGATGTTGCGAATGGATGCCATCGATGCCCAGCAAGTCACCTTTCATCGGGAAGCTCAACACTTGCTCATTGCCGTATTCATCGATCAGCACAGTTTTCAGGAACCCGGAGTTCACCAGATACAGCGTATCGAATGTCTGGCCGATAGTATGAACGCGCTGACCTGCTTTGAAACGTACGTGCTGAAACAGAACTTCGTCATCCTGACAGGCTACCGGAGCCTGAATATGCAACAGATCACATATTTCGCGCAGATTTGACCAGAGATTGCCGTGGCAGCGCCAGCCGGCTTCATTCGATCCGCCCATGCTGACCATACGTTTTGTTGTGCCGCCTTGGCTTTGAAATGCTGCAGTCGTCATTTTGAGTCTCCGCACGAAAAAGTTAGTTAATCTGAGAATTGAAATCCGGTCCTTGCCAGCGCATCAGATAAGCAGGGATTTCGCCGAAATCCCGGGACTTATCTAAAAAACCATCAGCGCCGGCACGTAATGCCTGTGCGCGGTAATCCTCAGTTGAATGATTGGTCAGTACGACAACTTTAATTTCCGGACGGGTTTTTTTGATTTCCCGCAGCAGAGTCAGACCACTTTCTTCACCAAGTTGCAGATCGAGAATCATGGCGTCAGTGTTGTGACGCATAACACCTTCATACGCAGAACGGATGTCAGCGCTTACGCCAACAACATGCATGCCAGGGATTTCTTCGATAAATCTGACAAGCCTGTTCTGAATCAGAATGGAGTCTTCAACGATAAATAAATTCATGATTTCTTGATACACATCACCGCTTGTTGCGTATGAGTATTATCAGGAAATGCAGGCTTGATTTAAATCAGGGGGATGCTGAATTGAAATGTCAGATTCCGCGTCGCTGTTATAGGAATATTCCTACAAGCGCAGAGTCAGGATTGCAGCAGGTTATGTGTGATTGCGTACTGAACCATGTCTGAAAGATTACTCATGTTCATCTTTTGCATGATACGCATTTTGTGTGTGCTGACCGTTTTTACGCTGAGATGCAGCATGTCACCAATTTCGGTAATCGATTTTCCTTTCACCAGATGGCAAAAGACTTCGAATTCACGGTCAGACAAGGCAGTGTGCGGCATATCGTCGCTTGCCGGCATAGCATTCATGGCCAGTTGCTCAGCGACTTCAATACTGATGTAAGGGCGGCCGGAAGCGACTTTGCGCAAGGCAGTCACCAGCTGCGTACCTGCACTCTCTTTCGTCAGATATCCGCGTGCACCGGCGCGAATGGCGCGGACTGCGTACTGTTCTTCCTCGTGCATTGTCAGAATCAGAATAGGCAGCTTGGGAAATTCATCTTTAATCTGGCGAATAAGGTCAACTCCGCTACGACCTGGCATGGATAAATCCATCAGCAGGACATCAAATTCATTGTGTCGTACCTTGTCCAGCGTATCAAATCCATCCACTGCTTCACCGATAACCTGAATATCTTCAATACCGTCCAGAATACGCTTAAGGCCTTCGCGCATAATGGTGTGGTCGTCAGCAATCAGAATTCGGATCATAGTCAGGCAGTCTACAAAGTACGGAGTCGAACAATACAGACGTGCATTGTATCGGGTTTATAAGAAGGAAAGAAGTTTTCTGACCGGAAAGATATTCATCATTTCATCATGTAAAAAAACAGCATGATGATGAGGCTGCTGGTTAACTTAACATTCGTGGGTAAGTCGATACTCAGAAGGTATACCGGCGCCGTAACGTATGCTTTCGCAACCATGCCATGACGCCATTTCCGTGAGTTTTTTGTGAACATCAGCAAATAAAGAAGCAGATTGCCGGATGCTTTGCTCAGGATGTAAAGACTTTATTTCGAAAATCTTTTGCTGGCGATGCGCTTTAGCATCAAGGCGGGCCACGAACTGACCATTTCTCAGAACGGGCAAACAAAAATAACCGTAACGACGTTTGTGCTCAGGCGTATAGCATTCGAGGCGGTAATCAAAACTGAATAATTCCTTCGCCCGGCGTCGGTCCCACACAACAGGATCAAATGGAGAAAGAATACGAGTCCCTTTCATTGTGCTTGAAAGAGCCGGCGGGTTGATTAAGAGGGAGGCGAATTGCTGATGGACGAAAAAACGACGCGTATCATCCTCAATTTTTACCGCAAGCAAATTACCTGAACTGACTTGCTCTTCAAGGAAGTTTTCCAGGTTAACGTGCTTCAGGCGCATCCTGAAATAGTCTGGTATCCACTCTGCGCATGCTATTCCGAGCGCTTCAATTGCTTTGTGCAGCAAGTGTTTTTCACTGTCTTTGGGAGAGTAGGGGTTGTCCGTGTCGCGCCAGTCTGGCAGTACGCGCGATGTAAGATCATACACGCGCTGAAACTGGTCGCGTTCCCGGATCATTAACTGCCCCGTTGTGAGCAGTACTTCAAGTGATTTTTTTTCAGGTTTCCAGTCCCACCAGCCGCTTGTACTATTCCTGCGATGTTCGAAGTCTTTTGATCGCATCGGGCCCGTCTCAGAGATTTTTTCTAAAACCTGACGAATGTTTTCTGACTGTTCGCTCAGCCATCGGTGATTAAAACGCCATCCAAGATGGGCGGGGTCAAGCATTTGGTGTCGGAAATGCGCAAATTCTTCAATAGGAAGAAAACTTGCCTCATGCGCCCAGTACTCAAAAAGCTTTGTTTCTGCCAATAACTCGTTCAGGAAATTCGGCTTGTAATTCCCGAGTCGTGACCAGAGTACCAGATACGGACTGCGTGCCACTACATTGATCGTGTCAATTTGAAGTACACCCATCTGGCGTATGCACGCCAGCACATGAGTCTTTTCAGGTTTTCCTTGCGGGTAGCGCAGCAGACCCTGCGCGTTCAGGTGCAGGAAACGGGCATGTTTTTGCGAAATTTCCTGCACCGTCATGGTCAGAAGTACTTCAGGCCAATTGCAGATTTCACTTCATCCGTCGTGCGCGCAGCAACTTCACGTGCACGCATTGTTCCCTGACGAAGTATTTCCATTACTTGCCCTTTATCTTTGGCAAATTCTTCACGTCGCTCACGAATCGGGCCAAGTAATTCTTGCATTATGCCTTCCAGACGCTTCTTAACAACGGAGTCACCCAGGCCGCCGCGTACGTAGTGATCCTTCATTGCCTGCAGGCCTTCTTTGTCAGGATCAAACGCATCCAGATACATAAATGCGACATTGCCTTCCAGATGGCCGGGGTCGCTGACTTTCAGATGCAGCGGGTCGGTGTAGATATTACGTACGGCAGCTGTTACTTCCTGTGCAGTGGAGCAGAGATTGATCGCATTACCCAGCGATTTACTCATTTTTGCCTTGCCGTCGATGCCTGGTAAGCGGCCAATTTCCGGAACAAACGCTTCACATTCAACCAGAATGTCTTTGTTCACCAGACGGTTAAAACGACGCACAATTTCGTTGGTTTGTTCGATCATCGGAATTTGATCTTCCCCGACAGGCACCAGTGATGCTTTGAATGCTGTGATATCAGCGGCCTGGCTGACCGGATAGGTCAGGAAACCAGCAGGGATATCGCGTTCAAAATTGCGCATGACGATCTCCTGTTTGATCGTCGGATTGCGTTCCAGGCGTGAAACCGTGACCAGATTCATATAGTAAAAGGTCAGTTCAGTCAGTTCCGGAATCTGAGACTGGATAAAGATGGTAGTTTTGGACGGATCGATACCAACCGCAAGATAATCGAGTGCAACTTCGAGCACGTTATTCAGTACCTTTGTCGGATTATCCATGTTATCGGTCAGTGCCTGTCCATCGGCAATCATGATGTACTGTTTGTACTGATGCTGGTAGCTGACACGGTTTCGCAAACTACCTACGTAATGACCAATGTGCAGTGGGCCGGTAGGGCGGTCGCCGGTCAGAATCAGGTGTTCTTTTTTTTCTGTTTGAATTGTTTCTTGCATAAAAATTATTGTGAGCAAAAATGCTCAGTCTCATTAAGTACAGTAAGTAAATCGACCGACGGTGCATACATTGATTATTATCGGAGCACACATCCACGCTGGTCTTTGATCTGCAAATTGCAAAACCTGTCTCAATTTTAACCTGAAACTTTGATCAAAACGGGGGGATTGTCAATGCTGCCAGTGTTAGAATGCGCCGCATCCGGTTTTATCCGACATTTGTTTTGATTTAGGAAGCCTATCTTGAATTTTTCCGTACCTGAAAAGCTCGTAATCGCATCGCGTGAAAGTCCGCTTGCAATGTGGCAAGCTGAACATGTCAGAGATCGCCTGAAAACTTTGTACCCGACATGTGATGTACAAATTTTAGGAATGACGACGCGTGGTGATCAGATTCTTGACCGCGCATTGTCAAAGGTTGGCGGTAAGGGCTTGTTTGTCAAAGAGCTTGAAGTGGCGATGAGTGAAGGGCGTGCAGATCTTGCTGTTCACTCGCTGAAAGATGTTCCGATGGAGCTGCCGGAAGGATTTGAGCTTGCAGCCATACTGGAGCGCGAGGATCCGCGCGACGCATTCGTATCTTCAGCTTTTGCGCATTTATCAAAATTACCTCCGGGCAGTGTCGTGGGCACCAGCAGCCTTCGTCGTCAGGCAATGATTGCACAACGCTATCCGCATTTAGAAATTCGTCCGCTGAGAGGTAATCTCGGTACCCGTTTGCGTAAGCTGGATGAAGGTGAATATGCGGCAATCATTCTGGCGGCAGCTGGTTTGAAACGATTGCGAATGCCGGAGCGTATTCGTGCAGTTCTGGATCCGGAGGATAGTTTGCCCGCAGCTGGGCAGGGTGCGATGGCAATTGAAATCCCTGCGGGACGTCCGGAACTTGCTGCTTTGCTGGCGCCGTTGAATCATACTGATACAGCAATCAGTGTTAATGCTGAACGCACTGTCTCCAGGGCTTTCGGAGGTAGTTGCCAGGTTCCGTTGGCTGCGCATGTGCAAATTGCAGATGGGAATGTACGTTTCAGAGCAATGATCGCTGATATTGACGGGGCAAGGGTTGCAAAGGCTGATTTGTCGGCCAGCGTTTCAGAAATAGATCAACTTACCAGTTCGGTTATTCGGTTACTGACCGAACAGGATGCTGCTGCAATTCTGGCGGCATGTCGTGCGGCAACTGAGTAAAAATAAAACAGCGCTGCACATGACTTCTTCAACAGTTATTGTGACACGACCGTTTGCGCAAGCGCAGGTCATGTGTGAATCGCTCTCTGCTGCCGGTTTCCGGGCAGTTGCTTTTCCAATGCTGGAAATTACGGCGTTAGAGGATAAATCTGAAATTGATTCTGTTTGGGCTGACCTGGAAAAATACGCTTTAGTTGTATTCGTCAGTCCAAATGCAGTCGATACTTTTTTCGATGGGCATGAAAGAACCTGGCCGCTGCAGACCGTTGCTGCTGCAGTTGGTTTTTCCGGAGCTGAGGCAATACGCAGGCATTTGCATGGGCAGGTTTTTGAGGTGATTGCACCGGGCGTTGAAGACAGGATGGATTCGGAGGCGCTGCTTGAATTGATCGATGCATCGCGTTTCGACGGTAAGAAAGCATTGATAGTGAGAGGGCAGACCGGACGTGAATTACTTTTCAGCCAGTTGACTGCCCGTGGTATGGAAGTGGTGTCGCTGATAGCGTATCACCGACAGCCGCCAGTGTTTGATATCACCCGCGCGAAATTGCTTGCCTCTTTGTTGTCAGAACAAAACGAATGGGTCATAACCAGCTCGGAATCACTGCGTTTCCTGATAAGCTTTGCGGAAAGACTCGGTGAAGATCGCGCATTCGTGGCAAAATTGCAATCGCAGCGGCTTTTTGTCCCGCATGTCAGAATTGCAGAAACTGCCAGGCAGCTCGGGTTTTCCCGAATTGAACTGACAGGCTCTGGTGATCAGAATTTAATGATCGCACTTTCAAGCATAGTATGAACGAACAGGAAAATCCAAACGGAGTATCAGCTCCGACTACCGCGTCTCCGGTTGCGACGCCAGCAATCGTCCACTCTCCGCAGGGTGGGTGGGTGCATCCGGCATATGTTGTGTCCGGTGTGCTGGCAATTCTTTTGGCAGCAAATTGGTGGACTTCTCAAAACCAGATTTCTTCGTTGCGGGAGGAAGTTGCACGTCGCTTGCAATCCTCTGATCTGAGCGGTAATGAAACCCGTGTGCTGGCTAAAAGCGCACAGGAAACCGTGAAAGAAATGCAAGCGAAAATCATTTTGCTTGAAGGAAAGCAAACAGAGGCGCAAAGCCAGCAGCTTGCACTAGAGCAGGTTTATCAGGATTTATCCCGTAATCGTGATGAGTGGGCGCTGGCTGAAATTGAACAGGTCCTTTCTACCGCAAGTCAGCAGCTTCAGCTTGCAGGCAATGTGCCGGGTGCACTGATTGCATTGCAAAATGCAGATAACCGATTGGCGAAATCAGAGAAACCGCAGTTTATTGCTATCCGGAGAGCCATCGCCAAAGATATTGAGCGGCTTAAATCTTTGCCAGCCCTGGATTTGCCCGGGATTGCACTGCGGCTTGATAGCGTAATTGCGCAAGTCGATCATATTCCTCTGTGGTCTGCAGAGAAGACTGTTCCGGTGGCTGCTGCACCTAAGGCACCACTGCGGGTGCTGCCGAAGTCGAACAGCATGAAATCAGGTAAGAATGAACAATCTGTGTCCGAAGAGCTGACTTTTTCAGCAAAATTGCAGGACGGGTGGCAGAGTTTTTCTACTGAAATGTGGGCTGAGTTAAAACAGTTGGTTCGCGTACGTAATGTTGAGCATCCTGATGCATTATTGCTTGCGCCGGAACAGGCATATTTCGCTCGCGAAAATCTGAAGTTGCGTTTGTTAAATGCGCGCCTTGCCCTTTTGTCGCGTAATGAGGGTGTTTTTCGTAATGACATTATCCTTGCACAGGATGTGCTTGGTAAATATTTCGATAGTCGTGCAAAACAAACGCAGACAGTGCAGACATTGTTAAGGCAAATTCAGGGCAGTAATTTATCGATTGAAATGCCAAACTTATCAGAGAGTCTGACTGCAGTTCGTAATTACAAAGTGAAGCCTTGAAATTATGCGTATTTTTATTCGCCTTCTGGTTTTATTCACTTTTGCTGTCGGATTGGCAATCGGAGCACGGTATAACCCGGGTAATATTGTTGTCTTTTTCCCTCCTTACAGGATAGACCTTTCATTGAATCTGGCGATAATTGCCTTATTACTGCTGTTTGTTGCGTTCCATTTAGCATTGAATGCAATCGAGTCCGCGCGGAGAATGCCGGCTAAAGTAGCTGAATACCGTCAGGGAAAAAGAGAGCGGGATGCAAACAAGGCTCTTCGTGAATCGATTCGTACTTTATTTGAAGGGCGGTTTGGTTATGCAGAGAAAGCTGCCAGCCGAGCAGCTGAGTTGCCTGAAAATGGCAGTATCGCATCGCTTATCGGTGCGCGTGCGGCCCATCATATGGGACAGTTTAGTCGTCGT
Source organism: Cognatundibacterium luofuense (assembly GCF_018139685.1). Lineage (GTDB taxonomy): Bacteria > Pseudomonadota > Gammaproteobacteria > Burkholderiales > Burkholderiaceae_D > Undibacterium > Undibacterium luofuense. The sequence continues at coordinate 47,220 of NZ_JAGSPN010000007.1, read as the reverse complement.
GATCAATGGTTGGAGGATGCGGCGACAGACAATAGTCACAAGGTTGCCCGGCTTGTAACGGCGACGGAATTGCATGTTGATCAGCATGATTCAGAAAAAGCACTTGAATCGATTAAAGAACTCCAGGCAAACGGGAGTCGCCACATTCAAGTGCTTCGTTGGGCTCTCAAGGCAAATCAGCAGGCACGCCGTTGGCAAGATGTTTTAAAGCTGGTGAAGACCCTCGAGAAGCATCACGCAATTCATCCCGCGCTGGCAGCGCGCTTGAAAGACTTGTCATATGAAGATCTGCTGAAAGATCACGGTCATGATGGCGAATCATTGAAGCGCGTGTGGTTTGAGATTCCGTCATCGGAAAGAAAGCGGGTGTCGGTTGCATTGCATGCAGCAACCGCATTTAACGAACGCGGCTTATTTGATGAAGCTCGAGCGGTTGTTGAAAAAGCGATGGAAGAAAAATGGGATGAGCGCTTGCTGAAACCATATCGTGACGCAGCGGCTCCTGAGGGATCAGCAGCGCTTTTGGCGCAGATCGAGAATTGTGAGCGTTGGGTATCAGAGCATCCGTCAGATGCAGAGCTGGCATTGACGTTGGGGACTCTGTGCCATCGCCAAAAACTTTGGGGTAAGGCCCAACGACATTTTGAGCAGGCAATTGATGATGCAATTGCTGGTGATACGGTGCGTGAAGCGAATCTTAAGCTTGCTCAGTTATTTGATTCGCTTGGACAGGAAGAGGATGCTGCACGTTGCTATAAACGCTGCGCACTGGCGTCCACGCTGTAAAAGCTTTTGTTGCGATGCGCCAAATACACTTAAATCCCGATATAATCGTTAATTGTCTGTTTTGTTGACTAAAATTTTCTATCAGAAAGAATGCAATGAGTCTGAATAACGTTCCTGCAGGGCGCGATCTGCCAAATGACTTTAACGTCATTATCGAAATTCCGATGAACTCTGATCCAATCAAATATGAAGTGGATAAAGAGTCTGGCGCAATTTTCGTTGACCGTTTTATGGGTACAGCGATGCATTATCCGTGCAACTACGGATATGTTCCGCAAACTATTGCTGGCGATGGTGATCCTGTTGACGTACTGGTAATTACTCCATTCCCGTTGCTGCCAGGCGTTGTTGTTCGTTGTCGTGCAGTTGGTATGCTGCGTATGACTGATGAAGGCGGTTCCGATGCTAAAGTGTTGGCCGTTCCGGTTGATAAACTGCTGCCAATTTACAGCAACATTCAGAAACCTGAAGATCTCAATGAGCTGACTCTTCGTCAGATTCAGCATTTCTTCGAGCATTACAAAGACCTGGAAAAAGGTAAGTGGGTAAAAGTTGAAGGCTGGACTGGTGCAGAAGAGGCTAAGCAGGAAATTCTGGATGGTGTTAAGAATTTTGATGCTGCTGAGAAGTAATATATTCCTGCAATAATAAAAAAGCGCGATGATTAACTATCGCGCTTTTTTTATTTTACGGTGCCTGACGAGCTATCGAAGAATGTAGTAAGTTCCGATGCATGCAATGGCGATAACAATGGCGACAATACTAACCCACGGCAATGCAGGATTTTGCACTGGAGTTGTGCCACTCTCGCTGGTTTTACGCTTTCGCTTAAGTTTTTTATCGCGCTCTAAAAACAGCGTAAGTGCAGCAGACATTTCCCCTGCATTCTGATATCGCTGTTTTGGATCTTTTTGCATTGCTTTTACAATGATTCTGACCAATTGTTCCGGTACATTCGGGGCATAGTTTGCAATTGGTTTCGGTGATTTGTGGATAATTTGCTGAAGCAGTTTGTCCATGTCCTGACTTGGAAATGGTTTTACGCCTGCAACTAATTCATACAAAACGGCACCGAGGGAATATATGTCTGTTCTTTCGTCGACATTTCGTCCCATCGCTTGCTCTGGCGACATGTAGTTTGGTGTGCCCATAACATTGTTATGGAACAGCGTTGCGCCACCGGTATTTCCCGGCATATGGATACGGTTAGGTGCACGCGCAATTCCAAAATCCACGACTTTGGGCTGCCCATTTGGCAAAACAAAAATATTCCCCGGTTTGATATCCCTGTGAATAACACCATTCTGGTGTGCGAAAAACAGTGCGTCTGCAATTTTCTGAACAATGTTTGCTGCTTCGATGATATCGAATTTTTTGCCAGAGTTCAGTTCTCCGCGTAAATCGCGTCCCGGCAAAAATTCCATTGCAATAAATGTGGTCCCGTTTTCAACAGATGTATCGAAAATGGTCACAATATTCGGGTGCGATAATCGGCCAGCAGCACGGGCTTCATTAATAAATTGTTGCTCCCGTGACTTGCGTTCAGCGGGGTTTGCTGGTGGTGTCAGGATTTTGATTGCGACATCCCGGTCTATGACCGGATCATGCCCTTTGTAGACTGTGCCATCGGTCCCGCTTCCCAGCTTTTCAGTAAGCAGAAAGCGTCCGGCCCGTTTATTCAACGGAGTGAGGGAATTCGGGTCTTTTTCAAAGTTTGATTCTGATTGCATGTACGGAGGATGCACTGAAGCTTACAAAATTTCAAGTCTGCATGTGATTCAATATGTGATTTGTTAATTCAATGACACATGGTCGGGCATCTTTCTTCAAATTAGGAAGTAAAAAAGGCTGCCTCAGCATTCTGAATGGTCTCTCGAGCATGATTGCAGTCAGTGAGCCGCTTCTTTTCTAACGTCTTTTGTACACCTCGATTCAGCATGCGATAATGCCAGCTTCTTGCTGACCGGAATTTTTTGAATTAGTTATGAATTTGAAGATAGCAATTGCACAAATTAACAGCCTTGTTGGTGATTTGGCTGGAAACGCCGATAAGATATTTCAGGCAGCAATGCGAGCATCGGCATGTGGTGCGGATGTAGTAGTAACGCCCGAACTGAGTATTGCCGGTTATCCACCCGAAGATTTGCTGTTGCGGCCCGGTTTTTATAAACAAACGGAGCGACAGCTTGCCGATCTGGCTGGAAGATTAGCAGAGTTTTCAGACCTTCATGTGCTGGTAGGTTACCCTGCTGCTTTTGACGGTAATTACTTCAATGCAGTTTCCGTACTGGTGAATGGAGTAGTTAAATCTACCTACTTTAAGCGAAACTTGCCGAATAACATGGTATTCGATGAAGTACGCTATTTTTCTGCAGGCACAGCCGCGTGTGTTTTCGAAGTCAAAGGTGTAAAACTCGGGATCAATATTTGTGAAGATACGTGGTTTCCTGAAGCGCCAGCAATGGCAAAGGCAGCCGGTGCCGAAATTTTACTGGTTCCGAATGGCTCACCGTATCATATGGGTAAGCAATCGCAGCGCCTTGATGTGATGCGCAAGAATGTCTCCGAACAGGGGATGGCGTTGGTGTATTGCAACCTGATTGGTGGTCAGGACGAATTGGTCTTCGACGGGAATTCATTTGCGTTGAATGCGGAAGGTACGATCGTCTCGTCGCTCTCGCATTGTGCAGAGGATTTTGCTTTGATTGAATGGAATGGCCATTCGTTCAGCAGTGATGTGCCAAATTCACCTGCGCAGTCGCAAGAGGCTGAGATATACCAGGCACTGGTTTTGGGTGTGAAAGACTACGTACGCAAAAATGGCTTTCCCGGCGTTCTTTTGGGATTGTCCGGCGGAGTGGATTCTGCTTTAACACTCGCCATTGCATGCGATGCACTCGGAGCTGAAAAAGTCCGTGCTGTCATGATGCCTTCGCCTTACACCGCAGATATCTCGCTGACAGATTCGCGTGATATGGTTCAGCGACTGGGAGTTCGCTATGATGAAATTTCCATTAATCCTTGTTTTGAGGCATTTAATGCGACACTTGCGCAAGAGTTCGATGGTTTGAAGCCAGATACGACCGAGGAGAATATTCAGGCGCGAATCAGGGGTACGATCCTGATGGCGATGTCAAATAAATACGGCTCTATTGTTCTGACTACTGGCAATAAAAGTGAAATGGCAGTCGGATATTGCACCTTGTACGGGGATATGGCTGGTGGCTTTGCGGTGATTAAAGATATTGCAAAGACATTGGTGTATAAATTATGTCATTACAGAAATAGCTTATCCGATGTGATTCCTGAGCGGATTATTACGCGCCCGCCATCTGCTGAACTGCGACCTGATCAGAAAGATCAGGATTCCTTGCCGGAATACGAAATTCTTGACGCAATTATGCGTATGTATATGGAAGAAAATCAGTCGCGCGAAGACATTGTTGCGGCAGGCTTTACTTTCGAAGACGTCGAAAAAGTGACACGTCTGATTAAATTAAATGAATATAAACGACGTCAGGCGCCTGTTGGTATTCGTATTACCCACCGTGCGTTTGGACGTGACTGGCGCCATCCGATTACATCTAAATTCAGAGACTGAGTAGCGAAGGAGTGCAACATGAAACAAATTACAGCAATTATCAAGCCGTTTAAACTGGATGAGGTTCGTGAAGGGCTCGCAGAGGTCGGCGTCACTGGTTTAACTGTCACCGAAGTAAAAGGATTTGGCCGTCAGAAAGGGCATACAGAACTCTATCGGGGAGCCGAGTATGTCGTTGATTTTCTACCGAAAATCAAGGTTGAAATCGTTGTGGATGACAAAATTGCCGATCATGCTGTTGATGCAATCATTAAGGCAGCACACACTGGAAAAATTGGCGACGGTAAAATTTTTGTACAGAACGTTGAGCAAGTGATTCGCATCCGTACGGGTGAAACCGGTCCGGACGCCGTCTGATCCAGTATGTTTTCAGTCAGGCGTCAGCTATTCCGGACTATGCTGGCATTCGTGGTGCTACTGCCACGAATCGGCATTGGCGCGGATGTGCCCGGGGTGACGCCGACTCAAATTGTAGTGGGGCAATCTGCAGCGTTTTCAGGACCAGCTGCTGAACTGGGTACGCAATACCGCGCCGGTGCGCAGGCTTATTTTGACTATGTAAATACACTCGGTGGTATTCATAAACGTCAAATCCGGTTAATCACTCGTGATGATCAGTATGAAGCTGACTACGCCGCAGCAAATACACGTATCCTGATTAGTAAAGAAAATGTCTTTGCATTGTTCGGATACGTGGGAACGCCGACAAGCAATGCTGCAGTTCCCATTGTTAATTCGGCCCAGATTCCTTTTTTTGCTCCACTAACGGGCGCATCATCGATGCGCGAACCATTTAATCGTTATATTTTTAACATCCGTGCCGGATACAACGATGAAACAGAGTTTCTGATTGATCGCTCTGTTCGTATGGGCGTAAGGAAAATAGCTGTTTTTTATCAAAACGACGCGTATGGCAGAACGGGACTCAGTGGTATTGAAAGTGCTCTCAGAAAACGCAATCTGAGCATCATTGAAACAGCAACTGTTGAGCGCAACAGTACGGATGTGCGTGCAGCAGTGCAAAAGCTGGTTAACAAAAAACCCGAAGTAATTGTTCAGATCAGTGCTTACAGTTCATCTGCTGCATTGATACAACAAATGCGAGAACAAGGATACAGCGGACAGTTTTATAACGTGTCGTTTGTAGGTGGTCAGGCTTTAATGGATTTACTTGGAAAAGATGCACATGGCGTTGTGATATCTCAGGTAGTTCCATTTCCCTGGGGAACTTCGAATCCTTTGGTTGCTGAATGCGCGACCGTGATGAGGAAGGCCGGATATAACTCGCTGAACTTCTCCAGCCTCGAAGGGTACATTGCCGCAAAAGTGTTTGTGGAGGGTTTAAGGAGAGCAGGCCCTGGTCTTACCAGAGAGAAGTTTATTTCTGCACTTGAGACAATAAACACACGTACTTACACCTTGGGCGGGTTTGATATTCAGTTCTCGCACGCCAGTCATAACGGTTCAAAATTCGTTGAAATGACTGTTATCGGTAAGGACGGTAAGTTCAAAAACTAGTTTGAGAGTTGAAAGAGCGTAGCTGCGCTTTCAGACTTTCAGAGTCATTTGCAAACTGAGTTTTGAATCAGGACTGCAGTAACACAATCAGGGCGCCCGATCCGCCGTCGGCCGCAGTTGCCTGAGAAAATGCAAGCACCTCTTCCTTTTGTACCAGCCAGTTACGGACTTTGTGCTTCAGTACCGGTTCTTTATTCACCGATCCGTTACCTTTTCCGTGAATAATGCGGACGCAACGGGTTCCGTTTTTGCAGCATCTTCTTAAAAATTCACCCAGACTCTCTCTTGCCTGATCACGGCGCATGCCATGTAAATCCAGTTGCGCCTGAATCACCCAGTTTCCCTTGCGCAACTTACGAACGACATCGGGACCAACCCCCGGGCGGGCGTAGCTCAGTGACTCGTCCGTTTCCAGCAGAGATTCTGCGTCGAATTCATCAGAAAGCGACTCCATCAGCGCCGCTTGCTCGTCAGCAATATGCTGGAACGGAAGCGGAGCAGGGCGCAGTGCCTGTGGTACGTGCCGCTCTGCAGCACGTACCGGTGTTACGCCGGATAGGGCAGTTCTGAAAATATTGGCTTCCGCGGCTGCTTTGCGCAATTCTTCTTCACGTATCGCTTTTTCCCGCGCCTTTTTCTCACTTTCGGCTTTTAGTTGGGCAGAAAGTGATTTAAGGTCTGCAAAATTTTTCAGATTTGCCATAACTGCTTGCCGATATCAGTGTTCTTCCAGATAACGCTGCGCGTCCAGAGCCGCCATGCAACCTGTGCCAGCGCTGGTAATCGCCTGACGGTAAATATGGTCCTGCACGTCGCCGGCTGCAAATACGCCCGGAATATTGGTTGCAGTTGCCATGCCTTCATTGCCCATGCGTGTTTTGATATAGCCGTTCTGCATGTCCAGCTGGCCATCAAAAATGCCTGTATTCGGTTTGTGGCCGATTGCGATAAATACGCCGTGAACCGGAACCTCAGTCACTGCGGCTTCCGCGGAACGAATGTTGACGGAAGTTACGCCGCTGTTGTCACCTTTGACCTCATCCAGCGTGTGATTCCATTTTACTTCTACCTTGCCTTCTGCAACTTTTGCCATCAGGCGATCGATCAGAATGGCTTCAGCGCGGAATTTGTCGCGACGGTGAATAACAGTCACTTTGCTTGCAATATTCGACAAATACAGCGCTTCTTCAACGGCTGTATTGCCACCACCAACCACGGCAACTTCTTTGCCGCGATAGAAGAAACCGTCGCAAGTGGCGCATGCAGATACGCCTTTGCCCATAAACGCTTCTTCTGAAGGCAAACCCAGATACTGCGCAGACGCACCGGTTGCGATAATCAGAGAGTCGCATGTGTATTCACCTGCATCACCAATCAGACGAATTGGTTTTTCTGTCAGTTTTGCAGTGTGGATGTAGTCAAAAATCATTTCGGTATTGAAGCGCTCGGCATGCTGCAGAAAACGCTGCATCAGTTCCGGGCCCTGAACGCCGTTTGGATCTGCAGGCCAGTTTTCTACGTCAGTAGTCGTCATCAACTGACCACCTTGCTCAACACCGGTAATCAGAACCGGATTCAGATTTGCCCTGGCAGCGTAAATTGCGGCCGAGTAGCCCGCTGGGCCAGAACCTAAAATCAGGACACGTGCATGTTTCGTAGTCGCCATGGATAAACCTGTCAAAAATGAAAGTATAAAAAAGCCCGCTGCAGTTTTATTGTCACGGGCGTAAAGCACTGCGCCCAAACGGGCGGCGCTCAGCAGGCCGAATTATAGACCAAGCGGCAGCAAACCGCTGAGCGGGTTTGCTGCCGCACTGGCTTACATGCTATCTTGTCATTTTGCTGTTGCAGCATGCATTTCAGGTTTTTATGACATCAGGTAACGAAGCTTATAAACGTTCAGAGAAGACAACAGCATTGCCACCATTGCCCGGCAGGATGTTTGTTTTGCTGATGGAGGCGCGCTGGATTATTTTCGCGGCGCTGACCATTTGTCTGGTACTGATACTGGGCAGTTATTCAAAACTGGATCCGGGATGGTCACAGGCGCGTGATGTTTTGCGCGTCCATAACCTTGGCGGAAAGTTCGGAGCATGGCTGTCTGATGTACTGTTTTACGTATTCGGTGCTTCCGCATGGTGGTGGATTGTCGGTGGCATCAGGCAAGTGATGGTTTCATACAAAACCTTATCAGGACGTCTTGCCTTAAAGCCGGAACTGGAAGAGGACAAGGAAAACCTGTTGCACATTGTCGGCCGCAAGCTGGGGTTCGCGATGATTCTTACCGGTTCTATGGGTATTGAGTATCTGCGTTTGTATTCCCATAGGTTACCGTTACCGCTGGAACCAGGCGGTGTGCTCGGAAATATTGTTGGTAATCTGCTTCAGGGCATACTGGGTTTTACCGGTGCAACCTTATTGTTGTTGCTGATGCTGGCGCTGGGGCTGAGTCTTTATTTTCAAATGTCATGGCTCACCATTGCTGAGAAAATCGGCGCAGGTGTTGAGTGGATGTTCTCATCCGTGCAGGATCAGATTGCTGCAGCCGAGGATCGCAGGCTGGGACAGACTGCTGCAGTCAAGCGCGAGGAAGCGATAGTTCAGGAACGTGCCAAAATCATAGAAACACCACCAGTGCGCATAGAACCTCAGGTTGTTGCTGTTCAGAAATCTGAACGCGTTGAAAAAGAAAAGCAGGTGTCGCTGTTTAACGAACTGCCTGATACAAATTTGCCACCCCTGGGATTGCTGGATGACGCACCGCCAGCGCAGGAAACAGTGAGCGTGCAAACGCTGGAATTCACCAGCCGTCTGATAGAAAAGAAACTCTCCGATTTCGGCGTCGAAGCCAAGGTCGTCGCCGCCTATCCGGGACCCGTTATTACCCGTTATGAGATTGAGCCTGCCACGGGTGTGAAAGGTAGCCAGATTGTGAATCTGGCGCGTGATCTGGCCCGCTCTCTTGCACTGACTTCGATTCGTGTGGTTGAAACCATACCCGGAAAGAATTACATGGGTCTGGAGCTGCCGAATCCGAAACGCCAGATTGTTCGTCTGACAGAAATTCTCGGCTCTAAGGTATACAACGACAGTCAGTCTGCGCTGACAGTGGCATTGGGTAAGGATATTGCCGGCAATCCGGTTGTCGCTGATCTGGCCAAAATGCCGCATTTGCTGATTGCCGGTACGACTGGTTCCGGTAAATCGGTCGGTATTAATGCCACGATTTTGTCGCTGTTGTACAAATCTGATCCGAACGATGTGCGGATGATTCTGATTGATCCGAAAATGCTGGAAATGTCGGTCTATGAAGGCATCCCGCATTTGCTGGCGCCGGTGGTCACAGACATGCGTCAGGCAGGGCACGCACTGAACTGGGCAGTTTCAGAAATGGAGCGCCGCTATAAGCTGATGTCTAAGCTCGGTGTACGTAATCTGGCCGGATACAACGCAAAAATTGCGGAAGCTACCCGCAAAGAAGAGAAAATTCCGAATCCGTTCAGCCTGACACCGGATGCGCCGGAGCCGCTGGATAAACTGCCAACCATCGTCATTATTATTGATGAGCTGGCAGATCTGATGATGGTGGTCGGTAAAAAGGTTGAAGAGCTGATTGCCCGTATCGCGCAAAAAGCCCGTGCAGCAGGTATTCACTTAATTCTGGCTACGCAACGCCCGTCCGTCGATGTCATTACCGGTTTGATCAAAGCCAATATCCCGACTCGTATTGCGTTTCAGGTCAGTAGCAAGATTGATTCCCGGACCATTCTGGATCAGATGGGCGCGGAAGCCTTGCTGGGGATGGGTGATATGTTATACATGCCGCCGGGTACTGCATTACCGATTCGTGTGCACGGCGCGTTCGTGGCGGACGATGAAGTGCATCGTGTGGTTGAACATTTGAAAGAGCAGGGCGAACCGAATTACATCGAAGGCATACTTGAAGGCGGCACCTTGTCAGAAGAGGGTGGTGCAGCAGCGGGTGGTGGTGCGGAAGGCGGAACCGAGTCAGATGCCTTATACGATCAGGCTGTGGCGATTGTTCTCAAAAATCGCCGCGCGTCGATTTCGCTGGTGCAGCGCCATTTGCGGATTGGTTACAACCGCGCCGCGCGCTTACTGGAGCAAATGGAAGCTTCCGGCGTCGTTTCTTCTATGCAGTCGAACGGTAATCGCGAAATTCTTGTTCCTGCCGGAAATAATCAGGAATAAGCAAATTAAACAAAAAAATTAAGCAAAAAATTAAGCAGGAAGTTAAGTAAGTGCAAGACCAGCAAAATCGAAAGGAATTCTTTTGCGTCGTATGTTGATCAAAGCCGGTTTGCTGATGGCAACCGCATCGGGTTTATTGTTGTCGCAAGCAGCATTTGCTTCGGCTGTTGAACAGTTCCGTCAGTTTGCAGCACAAACAAAAAGTGCCAAAGGCGAGTTCGTGCAACAGCAGATTCGCATGACAAACGGCACACCGAAAATCACCAAAACACTCAGCGGCACTTTTGTTTTTGCGCGTCCGGGTAAATTTATCTGGGTTTATCAGAAGCCCTACGAGCAAGTGTTGCAGGCTGATGGCGAGAAACTTTTTTTATACGATAAAGATTTAAATCAGGTCACGATACGTGATCTGGGTAATTCACTCGGCTCCAGCCCCGCAGCGATTTTATTCGGGGTCTCCGGCGCTGCTGAGCTGGATAAAAACTTTACGCTGAAAGAAGCCGGTCAGAAGCAGGGAATGGAATGGCTGGATGCCATTCCTAAAGCCAAAGATTCGCAATTTGAGCATATTGGCGTCGGTATGAAAGATGGCTTGCCGTATGCGCTGGAATTGCGTGACAGCTTTGGACAAATCTCGCTGGTCACGCTGAAAAATATGGAAAAAAATCCTGCGCTGAAGCCGGATTATTTCAAATTTGTGGTGCCAGCCGGTGCCGATGTACTGCGCCCGTAATCTGGTATGAACGATTTGTTTTCGCAGGAACCGCAGGCGCCTTTAGCGGAAAGCCTGCGTCCAAAAAAATTGACTGATGTGGTCGGGCAAAGCCACTTGCTCGGCGAAGGTAAGCCATTGCGGCTGGCTTTTCAGTCCGGCAAACCGCATTCCATGATTTTCTGGGGACCGCCCGGTGTGGGGAAAACCACGCTGGCGCGTCTGACTGCGCATTCTTTCGACTGTGAATTTATTGCACTGTCGGCGGTGTTTTCCGGCGTCAAAGATATACGTGCAGCGATGGAGCAGGCTGAGCAATATCTGCAGCGTGGTCGCCGGACGATTCTGTTTGTTGATGAAATTCACCGTTTCAATAAGTCGCAACAGGATGCGCTGCTGCCTTATGCAGAAAGCGGCCTGATCACCTTCATCGGTGCAACCACCGAAAACCCTTCGTTTGAAGTCAATTCAGCGTTGCTGAGCCGTGCGCAGGTGTATGTGCTTAAGTCTCTGACGGATGACGAATTACGCCAGTTGCTCGAACGCGCACGTACGGAAGTGATTCACGATTTAGCGTTTGATGAACCTGCGATTCAGATTCTGATTGGCTATGCCGATGGCGATGCCAGACGCTTTCTGAATTTGCTGGAGCAAATCGCCTCCGCAGCGTCTGCTGCCGGAAAAACGCAGATTGATGCTGAGTTTCTGCAAAACGCACTGAGTCTGAACAGTCGCCGGTTTGATAAAGGTGGTGACAATTTCTATGATCAGATTTCGGCGTTGCATAAATCAGTGCGGGGTTCTGATCCGGATGCAGCATTGTACTGGCTGTGCCGTATGCTGGATGGCGGTGCGGATGCGCAGTATTTGTCGCGTCGTATCGTGCGGATGGCATGGGAAGACATCGGACTTGCTGATCCGCGTGCGATGCAAATTGCAAATGATGCGGCGACGACTTTTGAGAGGCTTGGCAGCCCCGAAGGTGAGCTGGCGCTGGCGCAGGCTGTGATTTATCTGGCGGTGGCGGCAAAAAGTAACGCGGGCTATATGGCGTATAAACAGGCGCGCGCTTTTGTGAAGCAGGATAAAAGCCGCGAAGTACCTGTTCATTTGCGCAATGCACCGACCAAGCTGATGAGTGAGCTTGGCTACGGCAAGGCTTATCGTTACGCACATGATGAGCCGCATGCTTATGCAGCTGGTGAGAATTATTTCCCTGAAGGCATCGCTAAACCCGACTGGTACCAGCCAGTGCCGCGCGGTCTGGAACTGAAGATCGCTGATAAGCTGGCATTTTTACGCAAGCTGGATCAGGACAGCGAGTAATTCAGCTATGCAGAGAGATGTATTTGCAGCCGTAGCCATAAATAATCATGGCAGTGTATTCTGAGTTCTCAGTGCAGAACTCAGAAGAAAAAATTTTTGCCTGATTGTTAAGTAATAAATTAAGATAAAAATCAAATTTCGACTTGACTAGTTTCGGGGGATACGAATGTTCATTATCTGGGGTAAGAAGCAAAAGCGCTTTCCGGAAGGTTATATCGCAAACTGGTGCTCTGTTTGTCACGATATACGTGAATTTAAAGTCACACGCATTCATCTCGCGAGTCATGTGTACTACATCAGTTTTTCCAAGGGCGAACCAGTCGGACACACATTTGCCTGTCAGCATTGTGGCGCGGAACATTACAGAAATATCGATCAGGCGTTTCATACAGCCAGCGAATCAAAGCCACTGGATTTGCTGATTGAAGAAACCAACCCGAACTGCATGGAAATCTGGCATGAAGATGTGGCGCTCAGTGAAAAAATGCGTCAGCGTCCGCAAGAGCTCACTCCCGCCGAGCGCCAGCATTTGCTGATTCAGCCTTTGTATCATTTGTCGTATCTGGCGGAAAAGCAGGGTTCTAATATCACGCTGACCGGACTGTTGACGGGTGCCGGGGCTATCGTACTTGGTGCGGCGATCAGCGGTTTGCTGATTCCTTTAGTCGATCATCCGCTCTGGGCGGCTGGTATCACAGGTGTGAGCATTGCGGGTTTGCTCTACCTGTCGGTCAGTTACAACCGCAATCGCTTCATGCGGCGCGAAGTGTATGCGCGTCTGAAACCCTTGTATCTCGCGCTTCAGCCGAGCGAAGCCGAACTCAATCAGACGAAAATCACACTGAAACCGACGAAGCTGAAAATAGGCGACTGGCTCAATGCCCGTGCTTTGCTGAAATTTCTCTCAGATTCACCGGCTGCCGCACAGCGCTGACCGGTTGTTTTGTCCGGGATAATCGTCCGCGGTATTGCAACGCAACACTAGGGATTTGGTGGTGGCCTTGCTACAATACCGGATTCGAGATTTTTAGTCGCTGATATCAGATCATCATGATAGACATTCAACTGTTACGCAAAGATATAGACAATGTTGCCGCGCGTCTGGCAACCCGTAAGTTCAAACTGGATACCGAAGCATTCAATGCGCTGGAGTCTGAGCGTAAGCAGATTCAGTCCCGCACCGAAGAATTGCAGGGCAAACGTAAAAATCTGTCCAAACAGATCGGCGTACTCAAAGGTAAGGGCGAAGACGTCAGTGCCGTGATGGCCGAAGTGGATGGCATTGGTGATGAACTGAAAACATCGGAAGTGCGTCTGGCCGAAGTGCAGGAAAAAATGCAGGCTTTCCTGCTGAATATCCCGAATCTGCCGCATGAATCCGTACCGGTTGGTCAGGATGAAACCGGTAACGTTGAAGTACGCCGTTTTGGCACGGTGCCAACCTTTGACTTTGAAGTCAAAGATCACGTCGATGTCGGCGCAGGTCTGGGTTTGGATTTTGATACTGCGACCAAGCTGACCGGTTCCCGTTTTGCTGTGATGAAAGGCGGCATCGCCCGTCTGCACCGCGCGCTGGCGCAATTCATGCTGGATCTGCAAACCGGCGAACACGGCTACACCGAAGTCTACACACCGTACATCGTGAATGCAGATTCCATGCGCGGTACCGGCCAGTTGCCGAAATTCGAAGAAGACCTGTTCGCGGTGAAAAAAGGCGGCCAGGAAGGTGACGGCGAAAACCTGTACCTGATTCCTACTGCTGAAGTGTCGCTGACCAACACAGTACGCGATGAAATTCTGCCAGCAGAAGCACTGCCGGTAAAACTGACTGCGCATACACCATGCTTCCGTTCCGAAGCTGGTAGCTATGGTCGTGATACCCGCGGCATGATCCGTCAGCATCAGTTCGACAAAGTAGAAATGGTGCAAATCGTGCAACCGGAAACCTCCATGCAAGCGCTGGATGAAATGGTGCAGCACGCAGAAGCGGTTCTGCAAAAACTGGGTCTGCCATACCGCGTCCTGTTGCTGTGTACCGGTGACATGGGCTTTGGCTCCACCAAAACCTTCGATCTGGAAGTGTGGCTGCCAGCGCAAAACGCTTACCGGGAAATCTCTTCCGTATCGAACATGGAAGCCTTCCAGGCGCGTCGTATGCAAGCCCGTTACCGCAACGCGGCTGGCAAACCGGAAGCCGTACACACACTGAACGGCTCCGGTCTGGCAGTCGGTCGTACCCTGGTTGCTGTACTGGAAAACTATCAGCAAGCCGATGGCTCTGTGATCATTCCGGAAGTACTGCGTCCTTATATGGGCGGTCTGGAAAAACTGACGCCAGCGGCTTAATTGCTGAAGCATTCCGGCTGAACTGCGCTTGATCCGGCGCAGTGCCCCCAAAAAAGCACCGTTTCTGCTACTGCAAAACGGTGCTTTTTGTTTGTGGTGTTAGTGATTCTGGCAGGGAAGGGTGACGGAGCAGCCTAGCAGCCGCCTGGCAGCCATTTTCAGGTCAAAAATGCCTCAAATGCGGAGTTTTGCATAGCGATCCGGCGGTCGTCGGCAGAAAGTCCGGCTCTCCGGAAATGTGAAATGACGATAGCTGCACAATAGCTGGCAACAAAAAGCCCGTCAGGCCGGAGCGAGACGGGCTTTTTGTATCCGCGAAACGACGGGCTAGTGCAGCTCGCTGATACGCAGACGAAGATGCTGCTCAGGTCTGCGAGCCATCCTGCCTGCGATCGACAAACAAACTGTTGCCGCGCACCTTCTTGGCTTGCTTCTTCGCATCCGCTGCCGCAATCGAAATCTGGTGATGGGTATAGAACTGACCCGGTCTGGCTTTCACCGCGCCGATCGACAAACTGATCAACGGGCAGAAAACCCGTGTGCCTTGCCGGTCTTCACTCAGATAACCACCACGCTCCAGATCTTCATGGCTGTAATAGTTCTGAATATCTTCCGCAAACTCCGTCAGAATCTGCTCGCAGCGTTGATGCCAGTCGTCGCTTTGAAACAAAATAATGAAGTCATCGCCGCCGATATGCCCGATAAAATCGCGCTTCGGATCGCAATGGCGCTTTAACAGGGCGCTGGTCATCTGAATGATGTCGTCACCGCGACGATAGCCGTACACATCATTGAATGGCTTGAAATGGTCCAGATCGCAATAACAGGCGCAGAACGCGATTTCCTTTTCCAGTAACTCGTCGATATGCTCATTGATCGGTACATTACCCGGCAATTCAGTCAGCGGATTCGCGTAACGCGCCGCGTTGATCTGCATTTGCGTGATTTCCCGCATCAGATCCGGGCCAGTGCAAATGCCGGCGTACTGGCCGTTTTCGGTGATGATAATGCCGTTAATCAGATGATCCGGATTCGCTTCAACGATGATCTGACTGACTTCCTGCATCGTCGTGCAGCGGTCAACAATCACAGGATTTTCATCCATAAAGATTTTGCAGGCTTTTTTGCCCTGAACTTCGCGCTGAAACGGACGTGCAAAACTGTCGATTAAGCGATAGCGATTGATAATGCCGACCGGAACGCCGTCATCCACCACCGGAATCAGTTGTAGCTTCGGGTTTTCCAGAAACATGGTCTCGACATCGCGGTTACGCATGGTGGACGGAATTGACGGCACGTCGCGCAGAATGCGTTCAATCAGCGTATGTTGCACTTTCGGCGTACTTTTACGTTGCGCCCACTGATTGGCAGACAGCACCTTTGCCACCTCCGCAGAGACAGAATGCGTAGGGCGCGGGTGAGGGCGGGCGATGTGATAACCCTGACCGCAAGCCACGCCGATATCGCGCAGCGTCAGCAATTCCTGATGTGATTCAATGCCTTCCGCAATCACGCGGGTACCGGATTTTTCTGCAATCGACTGTATCGAACGGACAAACTGCGCTTTCACCGGGTCCTGATGGATGCCCTGGATGAAGTGCATATCAATTTTGACGTAATCCGGTTTTAGCTCAGACCACAACCGCAGACTGGAAAAACCCTCGCCCAGATCATCAATCGCAATTTCAAAACCCATATCGCGGTAATGCATCACCGCATCCGCCAGCAGCGCATAATCGTGGGTTGGCTGATTTTCCGTCAGCTCAATAATCACAGAATCCGGTGCAATACCCAGATGATGAATGTATTCCAGCGTTTCGCCATAACGCGCATCACGCTGCATCAGGGTTTCCGGACTCACATTTAAAAACAGCTTGCCCGGCAGCTTTTGCGCGGCAAACTGCTCCATCACAATCTGGCGGCACAAATGTTCCACTGTCACCGTCATCTGAAAATCAGCTGCGGTTTTGAATAAATTGATCGGTGAATGCAAAGGCGAATCTGAAGGGCCGCGAATCAAACCCTCGTACCCCAGGATGGTACCGTCGCTCATCTCGATAATCGGCTGGAAGCGGGCGGTCAGCTGGCGGTGGTGAACGATATCTTTCAGATGCTGGTGCAGCGACGGTTGCGGCGGCGCGCTGACAATCGCCGCCGAATTCAGTAAATCCTGAAGCACACCACGGTCTTGTGCATACAATGTGCTTTCCATAAACAACCCCATCCGAAACTTGTTTCTCTGAGGTAAAACTATATGCAAGTTTTATGACCGCAATATTTCAGCAGCGGTTTCCGCACAGTCAAACGGAAAAAGACGCCTGAGATTGAATTGCCGGCAATGTCTTGCTATAATGCGAGGCTTCGCAAAAGCGAACAACCCAAGCCGGAGAGGTGGCAGAGTGGTTGAATGTACCTGACTCGAAATCAGGCGTAGGGTAACACCTATCGGGGGTTCGAATCCCCCCCTCTCCGCCAAGATAATGCAATAAGCCCTTGATTTTCAAGGGCTTTTTTGTTTCTCGAGTTGATTGGTATGCCGCTTGGTATGCCACTTGGTATGCCATTGATGTGGCGGGACAAGACCAGCGCTGAACGTTCTGCTCGGATTGTTAAAGAAAATGCTCCTATCGAGTGCATTGTTCCCGGTTAGTTCTAGACTAACGACCTCTTGAGTTCAGCTCATCCCTCCAAAAATTTTAAACCTGTACCTGTTCATGTGCAGGAAAACACTTCCTCCCTCAAATAATGCATTGACATGCGCCGTGATTTATTTTTATTTCACTCCACATAGTGAAATATAGTAAGGATATTTCTTCGAAAGATAATTATCCATTATTTTTAATTTTTTGTTACTAATGGTTTGTCTTTGAGAGATATGTTGCTAGAAAGTGTTAGAAAAATTCAATTGTGAGCTCTTAGTGTAAATGTCAAGAAGTCTTTCATGCCACCAAGATCTTAGTGCTTTAATTTGATGGCGATAAAATTCGTGGTCATGCCCAAAAATTTTTCCGCCAAATTGATTTTTTTGGAAAATTGAATTGATGAATTCGTCAGTGAATCCGCTGTGATAAATTAAGTAATTATGAAAAATATTTGGAAGGCTATTGAAGTCTAGTTTTGTATTTGGGCAGATAGTTGAAATGTAATTGTTTAATTCGGCATGAATTTCTTTTTCGCTTTTATCTTTCATGTTCGGGAAAAAATAAATTCCATCGTCTTCATTGTTACGATAAATATTATTTAAACTAATTAGTACGTTTTTTAGGCAATCTCGAACATCTGCGCCATTTGAATTTGTTGCAATTATTGATTTTGTTTTGAAATCCAGGATGTCGTCAATATAATCATACTCATGTTTCTGTAATACTGTCCGAATAAATGGTGGGCATTTAAAAAGATCCTTCTGCATTCTTAGTGTTTCGATGCCATATTCCGGAAAATGTAATATTAAATAAATTGCTGCGTTTATCTCTAGTTCGTAATAATTTTTTATTTTTTCAATGTTTTTTATTAGGGCGAAAAATATTTTGCTTAATTTTTGAATCTCATTTTCATTTGATTTTTCAATTTCTAATTTTTTTGATTTATTCTTTATATTTTGCCTAAATTTCAATTTTGCGGAATTCCCCTTTTCTTCTAGTAGCTCTTTTTTTAGCTCGTCTGCGTTTGATCTTGCTTCATCAAAACTTATCGTTGGATATTTTCCAATTGGTGATGTGCTTCCTGAGCCATGTATGCAGTAGATGAAATAAAATTTCATTATTTTATTTTTGCTTACATGTAAGCTTAATCCATCACCTAAATTTAATTTGGATCCGGCCTTCGAGTTCTCATACTTTTTTGTATCTAAAAATTGGTTGAGTGCCAACTCGAATTGTTCTTTTGATTCAATTCTCGCTATTCTTTTTTTCTCCCTTTTTTCTTCGATAACGATTCTTTTTGGAATGTATGGTAATCCATCAGGTTTTATCATAATTTATTAATTAAAATTGGTTGGGTAAATTTTATACCATGATATGACTGGAGTTTATTATCTCTATTGTAACATGTGCTAAAAATCTGCCTAGAAAAATCTAAAAATATACAAAAAAATCTTAATACTTACCAAAAAAATACCAAATTTTATCTATGGAAAACATAAATTTTACCTTAAGTAATACTTAAAAATTGGAGGTTTTCAAGCATGTAAACTAACTCAGTTCACCATGCAATCTATGGTGGTTCTGGTTCATTAGCGCTCGTTGCGAAGATAGATGATTTGGATCACATATTTGGGTGATGCATCTAAGGAAGTTCTGATTAACTTAGTTTTTTATGAAGTGTGTCACAACGGTATGTATTTTTATTGGTTGAGTTATTGTGCTATGCGAATAAAACGGTACATGGACAAGTGAAAGCATGTTTGAGTTGCATAGGGAGGAAAGTTTAAGCATGATTTTTTACTTTGTATTAATTATGAATTTCATCGCGTTTTACAATTGTTTTTGAGGGGGCAAGGTGGTGCGATATTTTTGATGGTTTTTTGGGTGTCGTAAAGTTTAAGTGGCGTTGGGTTGATTTTTTTGAATGGTTTTTATCTGTTAAATAAAAATATCGAGATTGATGTTGTGACGATAATTTTTTCGTCTTTACAATTTTCAATTCTTAGGAGTTTTCATGAGTTCATCTTCCCAAATTCGATTGCTTAGGCGTGTTCAAGTAGAAGCACTGACTGGTTTGAAAAGAAGCAGTATTTACGGTCGACTGAATCCAAACTGTAAACAATTTGATAAAACATTTCCAAGGCCAATTTCATTATCGCCAACGAATCGTGGCAGCGTTGCATGGTTAGAGGTGGAGGTAATGGCCTGGATTCAAGGACGAATCATTGCATCCAGAGGCGATGTTTTTAATTGAATCTTATGTGCTAACTCTGTATGTCGATAAATTTTGATTTAATGTGTTAATTCGAATGAGAGAAGATAAATTTCATTTGTATTTGTCGATAAAGTGTAATCGTTATTTTCGGTTATTTATGTTATTAAAAATTTGAGTTGGATTATCTATGTTGCTAATATAGCTTCGTATTTAAAGTATTGAAATATATTCGCTGATTAACTTTGCTGGTTGAAGCGGTACTGCTTAGCAGGCCTCTAGAAGTAAATTGCGATATTCTTAAGTTTCTATTTCCCTATCTCGCTTACATCTGAGCTCACAAATTAGCTATTAGTAAGCATCCAAATCTATAAAATATTTCATTTAACCAATCATGAAGAAGATTCGGTGAAGGAAGGTTTTTTCCTATTGGAATTCGTTGAAGAAATGAAATTTAATGGTGGATTTTATTAACTAAAAAGGTGAAAAATGTTTCTCGAAAATAAAGTTATGCATATCAATCTTATTGAGGAATTGTTGGGGATTGATACTCAGAATAATGAACCACAGCAAATGGCAGCGTCTCTCTCGGAAGTCGAACAATTTTTATCTCATTTATCTGCTCTGAAAGATGAGGATTTGCAAAATAGAAAGTGTCAGCAATGGGTTAGTTCTCAATACCAGGAATTTTCTAAGTACTTACGCCTTGTTGCAGGATTGCCAAACAAATATGTATATTCCCCCCAACTCAACGTGTTGATTGATCTATGCCGTGATTTAGGTGTGTTCAAAGTGTATTCGATGATGTCGGGGCCTGGTCGTGAGATATTGCGGAGCTACGAATTTGTTGAAAACTCGCTGAATCAGGAAATGTATCATCAGCTTGTGTGGTCGCTGAACTGTAGGTTTCAGACTCGATCGTTCAAGGCGCTCTTATCGGCACGACAACGTGAAAGCAGAGTGCGCTATCAAGACTATGCTAAATACATCAATACCCTATTTGAGCATAACGATCGTTTGATCGTTATCCGGATCGATCTGGGGTATGCAGTTAAACAAGCTGTGGCGCTAAATCTTGACAGGGCGTCGTCAGATTTAGACCATTTGCTTGCTAATCGTCGCTCGAACAAACTGTTTGACGGGATGAAAGGTTACATCGTTAAAACAGAATTAGGGGTCATGAAAGATATTCATTTTCATGCCTTGCTCTTCTTTAACGGTTCAGAACGACATGGCGGGTCACACGTCTATCTGGCGAAGGAAATTGGTGAATATTGGAAAAATGAAATTACTAAGGGCGCGGGGGTGTATTGGAACTCCAATGCACACATCCAAGATTTTGTTCAGCAAGGAACTTGCGGAATTGGACTTATACATTGGTCTGATCAAGAAATGCGCAAGAACCTGTTGGAGAAGGTCCTGAATTACTTATTGAAAAATGATCAATTTTTTAAGCCGAAGGGGGCGGAAAGGTACAAGTTATTACGTCGTGGACAGTGTGCTCCGATGGTCACCAAGAAAGGGCGACCACGCCAACTGACGTAAATGGGTCAAAAAATTGCGAGCCGATAGGGTAGTGCCTGTCCGCACTTATCGGCTCGCAAAAATACAGGAAAAAATAGTTTGCTATTGATAGAAGCTTTTGGATTGATTATTTCTTCCCAAACATGATCAGAAGAATCACACCCGATACAATCGCGATTGTAGAGACAACATTACCCAGTTCTGGAAAAAGTTTTGCTGGCCAAAATAGGGAACCACCCAAGTTGTAAAAAAAACCTTTGTGACTGGTGGCGCCGAACGAAGAGCTGTATATCGCGAATAGCCCTGCAATGACCAGATAGGCGGATACAAATTTTTGTTTAAGATTCAAGGTTTATCCTTTTTTGTAAAGACTGCAGTAGCTTATCGATTGCGATACTTCACGATTTCAGCATATGCGTGGTTGATTTTTTGTACCTGCTCATTAGCAAATTGCAACAATTCATCTGCTAGCGCTTTGGATTGCAATTTGTCAGGGTGAAGTGAGGATACTTTCCGACGATATGCCATTCGAAGTTCATCATCTGTGCAATTTGGATTGCAGCCGAGTAAAGCAAAATAACTCGCATGTAAGTCGGAGGTGTTTTGAGTCTGGCGCGATTGGGTTTTGTTCTCCGAGCTTTGTATGCCCAGAAACTGTTTGGATGCATTGTGATAAACAGACATCGGAAGGCCGAGCATGTTAGGCAGCTCTTGTAGTAGTGCATGTTTGATAGCACTTAACTTACCATCAACCATCGCAAGCTCCCAGTGTGTTACGTACAGTGAGAGGAGCATGTCTTGGCTCTCTGCGGGTTCTGAGCAAGGAATGTTCGAAATCAAATGTTCGAGTACTTCATTAATGTCAACTTGCTCATCCTTCGATTTATTAAAAATAGTGATGAGCATCGACTTGGTCGATGGGTCTCCACCACTGAGCTCATCGAATGTTTCTTCAATGTATTCAATCTCATTTTGTGTAATAGCGCCGTCGATCTTAGCGAATTTAGCGAGAAGTACGGCGATCGCACCAATGAAAATTAAATATTGCTCATCAAGTTGCTGATCCTCATTTTGGACAGGTTGCGATTCAGTTTGTCGAGAGAGCAAGTCGATGATTGCTAAACATAGTTGAATAAACGCGGCTGGTGTCATTGAACAGCCGGCCATACCAAAACGTATGCCAGGATAAAATTCAATGTCTGAATTTACGGCGCGTAACGTATTCTCACACTGAAGTAATTGATCCCAGGTTAGCGAAGTCTGATGCGTCTCTGTGGCCCAATCGTTTTTCCAGATGAATCCGTCAAGTGTAATTGCCAAACCAACCTTGCACGAACCGAAGACGGTGCAGTCAATGAGGCCGACAATTACGGATTGACGGGGTATCGGAAAATAGGCCACCGCATTCTGCAATTTTTGCGGTGGGAATCGGTCTGCGATATACATGTCCGACGTCTGGTAACGTTGTAATAAAGTCACCAGTGCTTGTTTTGAAAAATATGAATTCACGAGATTGTGCGCTGCTGAATTTAAAGGAGAAATGATTGATAGAGCGACCTGGTGAAATGTGATGCAAATGCAAGTGTTGCTTACATTGGTTTTCCATCTTCACTCAAGACACCACCTTCTAAGGTATAGATGACCTTCTTTTTGGCGGCCTGTTGCTGCGCACTTTCCGGCTCGTAAGGTCCGGTAAAGCCGGGTAGGGTGAGCGTCAGTTTGCCTCCAACTTGCTCTAGCTGATAAAGATCTGAGCAGGTACCAAATTCCTTCGATAATTTGGCACCTGCAGCAGACAATTGAACAAACGTAAAAGTCGCCGGACAAGCAGTACCACCAGTGTTTTGCACCAATATCACGCTTTGACCATTTAACGACTTTTTATCCAGAAAACTCAGGTTGCTATTACCCTCAAGGACTGGATCAGTGGGAACACCGTTAAACAGCAATTTCTTTTCATCGCTGATGGAGAGGGTGCCAAAAGGGGTTGTTACACTCTGCGAACTGTCCGTATTTTTTGCAGCCTGTTGTGCCAAATATAACCTTTCGACAAATGGCAAATTTGACTGCCCATTCGAGGAATTTTGAGCGGATGAAACGTTAAGGGCGATTTGCGCTAATTTACTGACTAATGGCGTATTGTCGTTCAATTGCAGCACCCAACCAGGCGGACCAGAGTCTTCGGTCGACTGGTTGGAGAACGAGATCTTTTCAGATGGGAGATCGGGTATACCACTTCCAGAAATGTTGATTTTTGTTTGACAGCTATATTTTTTTGCTTCAGCGTTGTAGCCATCAGAAGTAATCTCACTCAGAGTGATCTTTATACCAGCCAAAAAAATTTGAAAATTTTGATTGGTCGCCAGGTGCTCCCCAAAAGGTAACTGAGACGCCTTCTTTTCAATTTCCTCGATAATCGCTTTGCGCAATTCGGTTTGCGTGGATTCATCTCCGCAAGTAGGTGGTTTGGACTGGCATGCCGTGATGGTCAATATGGTGAAAAAGCCGAGAATAGGTGCGAGAACTAGACGATGCATGAAAGTGATCTTCCGGGAAAAATTGTCGTTGAATGCATTATGTTGGACGCTGATTGGTCAAGATTTGTTGGCGACGCAGAACTTCAGGGATATCGTTAATGCAGTAGTTGATGTAGAACAACGTGAAAAGGACGGTATAAACGGGCGACATTCTGAGATCGATCTTGAGTGTATTTAACGCGTACTCCTGTAATGCGCGCTTTGCACGAAATGCCAATACCAAGTAGAGAATTACAGTAAGAAGATAAGTTGCTAAAAAAACTAAAATGCCAGTTTGGTTTCGTGTACCGTTTAATGCGAGACTAATGCCAATACAAATTGCTAAAAAAACAATTATCGGCATACTTACTGTCTGTTTCTTTGTGACTTTGTTAAAAATTTCATGATGACGGGTTAGCCATAGCAGCGGATAGATGCCGACCGTAGCAGCGGTGAGCAGCACGAAATGCCATGTCTTGGTATTGATTTGGTCTTTCAGTTCGGCTGCATTGGGCTCAGTGTCGTGCCTTATTTTTGCCATCGGCTTTGACTCTGATTGGTTTACGCTGCTTGTTGAACGCCCATCGGGGTGGTCGATTTCGATAGTCGTCGTTTCGCCAGAGCCCATCGATGGCGATAAATCCACTGGTATATGCTGAAGTTGCTGGATCTCGGGTTGAATTTCGCAAACACCTCCGGCAGCTTCAATCGCTTGTCGATAGCTTTGCGCTATCCCCTCTGATACAGACTTTTTGATCATAAATCCCTGAAGCGCCACCAAGCTTGCGACTTGTTCAACGGGGATTTTGAATAAGCTAGCCAATCTGATTGTTGCTTGAGAAGCGTCTACGTCTTGCCGCAGTCCTGTAAAGTGAATGTTGAAGGTCGCTGAAGAGACGGATGTACTATCTGACTTTGGCGTATGAATATCTGAGTGCATGATTTTTAAATGTGAAATTTATACGGTTAACGATTTTGTTTAAACGTGATTCGATCTATCGCTAGACGGTAAAGTTTGATCATGTGGCTGTATCGCCTGCGGATATTGAAGGTGGATTTAGAAAGTAAATTTGAAATTGCCTTCTTCTGTGTCGACCTCAATTTCTTTCACATCGCAGCTATATCCGTTGACTTCGAATTTTGCATGTTCCCCAAAATTCAATAATTTTCCTTGCCCATTTGCCTTGCAATTCCCGCGGTTAACGACAATTGAATTCACTTTGATCGAATCTACTTGGGCGGACACATGAATTTCTGTTGTTAATGCATCGCCCATTGGCGGGTAATGCGTAACGCGAGATTTTAGTTCTACGCCTATGGGAGGTTCCGAAGAGCATCCTGAAATCAATGTTGCAATAAATGTGATTGTTATAGCAAGTTTGATCATTATTGAAATTCCTTGAAGGTGATGTTTTTTAAATATTATATGTGGAATATAAACGACAAGTAAACGTAGAATATATTCCGTCGTGTGTTGAGGGGCAGATGGGCATCATTACTGCCCATGGATGCTGCGAACAAGAAAGAAACTGCTGATAAACGTAATGTTGTTTGTACGGCGATAGGTCAAAACCTTAAAAAGGTTCGGATTGCGGCTAACAAGTCGCAGGAAGTGTTGGCGTTTGATGCGGAAGTGGATAGAACTTACATTTCTCAGATCGAACGAGGTGTCGGAAATCCTTCAGTTTTAACTTTGGCAAATTTATGCTTCGCGCTTGGTATAACTTTGTCGGAGCTATTCGAACCTGTAAATGTTTCCCTGAAGCCTGATGGGATATCTCGTAAGAATAATTCCTCAAAATCTGTTCAGAAAATTCCGAAGTCCCGTTTAAGATAACTTCTTTCGTCGATAGAATCCCCAGCCAGTCTTTAGCCTTCCCCAATTGCTAAAGTCTTGAAATAAAGTAAAAAGATCTTACAGTCAGAAAGTTGATGCTATTGCATCAATTAACTCATCATTTTAGAGGTGAGCAAACGGTTGCAAATGAACGAATTTCAGAAAACTTTATTTGTGAAGGAAGTTGGGGAGGCAATCGCGTCCCGAAGAGTAACTGTTGGACTTTCTCAAGAAAGAGTCGCTGAAATTCTGGGTGTGAGTAGAGAAGCCGTTTCGAGAATGGAAACAGGTGCCTCTGTTCCATCAATTGTACGGTTGGCTGAGTTGGCTGAAATATTTGAGTGTGGGACCGAGGAATTGTTGACTAAAGGTTCAAGTCGTCAACTTGATCAACTACGTCATCTAGCTGCTTTACTTGAAGGAGTTCCTCAACATCAACGATCAATACTATTGAAAACACTTGAAAATTTGATTGATGGGCTTGGCCTCAAAAATAAAAACTAAAGTTTGGTACCGACCCATACCATTTTAATCAAAAGCATGCAGTTGACTGTTGTGTTAAAGTTAATATTCATCTGGCAAAATTAAGGTTGTTGTACATCTGTCAGCTTCTGTTATTACCCACAATAACTGATCCGATGGCTGCAGGTGATAGCTCGAGATTATGCGAGCACCCGTAAGTACAGCTTTATCGTTAGCAAGTCGATCTTCATCGTGTACGATGCCCCAATCACCAGATTGATGCCTAAGTAGTAATTGCATAATTATGGCTTCATCATGCTGAATCGCCGATAACGCATCGCGAGTTGCAACTATTTTTCCTAGTGGAAATTTGATTGATACAAATTTTGAATCGCGTTTGGTTTGTTCGTTCGATTTTTGATCTAATATTTGAAGTAGTGTGCACATTGTTGCCATGATGTTCTCCTTGATATGAATGGTGGTTACGTTTAGAACTAAGAGAATAAAAATGCCCGGCATGGCTGCCGGGCAATGACGAGTGTTTGCAGTTTTTTGTGCCCCAAATACACTAAAAGACACTTGTTCGAGATAGCCTTTTGCGGCTATACGTCCTTCTTTGCTATTCGACTAATTGCCAAACTTGATCGAATGCTTTTTGCTTCAGATTCGCGCCTTGTCCGAACCATGCGGAATCTCGCCGGTAATCATCATTTCTTGCACGTCGTTCATGATCAACAAATTGAGTGACAGCATTCAAAAGTCCAAACGCGGTTGACTTTGACGAGCTCAGTTCAGCACCTTTACCGTGGCCTTCATATAGCGTCTGTACACTTTTCATTGCGCGCGCATTCTTTTGCTTTTCGCTGGCGCTGTTTGCATCGGAAAAAATACGCTCTAACAGCTTGTCCGCTTCAGATATCTTTAATTGTCTGTTTGAGAGCACTTTCATGCGATGCATAAAGTTATCCCAAGAAGGAATCGATATGTCGAGCTGCTGTTTGACGGCAGCAGCGTTAAAGCGCGTGTTGTGAGGTACTTTAATTGCGTTTTCACCTTCATCAAGTGAAATGGCGAGCGTGTTATTGCAAACGACTCGGATACTCGTAAACTGTGCTGTGGTTGCTAATGTTCCATCACATCCAGTTGCCAGCAGTAAATAGGCATGCATAAGGTCATTACCTTTGACGGATGATGACTGATGTGTCCGTGCGAGTGCCCATAATTTGCGCCCACCCTTCATGACCCCTGCTGTTTCGAGTTCAAAACCGGCGATTTCAGTTAAATCACGATAGAATTCAAGAATTTCACTCGGCTGAACGATTTGGTATCTTGCTGAAACAATTGAGAGCGGGGCACCAGTATCGGATCGATATAAGACTTTTTGCTCTGGGAACGAAGAGACAGCTTCGTGTCCGGTAAGGTTCGTTGAAAATTGAACCGGGGCGTCCTTGATCGTAAAATTCATTCCTGATTGTTTCTGCCATACCTCAATAGGTTGATTGGTTGATAATTCGACTCCTAGATTATGCCAAGGTTTGGCATTGACGTAAGCCATGGTTTCAATTTCGTGTGCCATTGATAGGTCCTTAAAATAGGCAATGGATACAGTTCGCCGGAACGCCAGTTGAGGGGCATCCGGCGAGCTTTAACTAAGATAAGTAAGGAGATTTAAGCAACATAACGAAGCAAATAACATTGCTTCGTTATGAGTAAATTGAAGGTATAGAACTACTGCTTATTGAATGGATTGGTCTGTAACGGGAATATGAAACTGGTGATGGCAGTCATGGCATTCGTAATTGTTTATAACGTGACCATCAACAACATCGCCGACTTTAGCTCCAGCAATACAACCACTTGAGCCACCTAACAATCCGCCAAGTAAAGCGCCGGCAATGCCACCGACGAGCGCACCTGCTGGCCCGGCTATCAGACCAAGGCTAGCGCCGAGTTCCGCTCCCCCAGCTGCACTAGCAGCGCCAACTGCAGCGCCAGCGACTGCTCCTGTTGCGCCGCCGACTTTACGGCCAATATGGCGTGCTTCGATCAATGTGGATTTGCATTTTGGGCATTGATGATTCATGGTTTTCCTCAGGTTAGAGTAATTAAAGATACCGGCTTGTGGTATCCACAGATAGCAATTTTCTATCTGCTCAACTTGGGGATATGTGGTTGAAAAAATTTAATTTTTGCGTACGAGGAGGGTAAATTTGCACAAAATGTGCATATTTGAATTAAATATGCCACCCAGTGGCGTCTAAAAATACCACTCATTCTCATTTCACCTGTACCACCCAACCGCATTAAAAAAGTTACCTGCTGGGTATTCCGGTTCAACGTGACCAGCAATTCGATATCACGAATAAAATATTGCCGCAGTAAATAAAACAGCCAAAAATGAAAAGCGAAAAATCTGCCAAAAATTGTTTATCCCTCACAAAAACGTTACCCGATCTGAATAGCCTTGCCAATGATTTGCGGACTCAAGTACCTAATATCCTCGATAATATTGCGCTTCCAGACACTGTTATCGCCAGTAGTTTGAAACTGCCGCCATCGGCGATTCAGCAAGCTCAAGAGTTGAGCGAAAAATGGGCTGAACTTGGAAATACTATGGAGCAATTAAAGCAAAGTTTTCAATTGCCTCTTGCTGTCAATGCGCTATCCAGTTCGCTTGGTTTAACGAACGTTATTTCCAACCATTCTTCAAAATTTTCCGATGTCATTCTGCCCAAACTAAAGCTCAACCTACCCACATTTGACATTGACTGGGATGCAATTAATGCTCGCGACGAACGCGCATTACGTTTTGCGGCTCAGCATAACTGGTTTATTCAACCAGAGACTAGTTGCACTTTTGCCGCAGAGATTGACAAATGTGACGGTGATCCAGCTTTGTTAGACCAGATGTTTAGTGCAATGATTCGTTCATTTAAATCAGAGATTATGGAGCGCCTAACGTGCAGCCACACGGCACATGCGCCCCTCATCGCAGAAATGAGCAAACTGCATGATGAACAACGCTATTTGGCGGCCATTCCTCTGGCATTGATTGCGGCTGAAGGAATCGCCCATAAGGTCACAGAAAAGTCGATTTTTAACATTAAGCAAAATCGTCCAGAAATTGCGAAATGGTTGGATGACCAGGATATTTCTAAGCTAACCAAAGCATTTCTGGTTTCACTCACCGAACAGCATCCGATGAGCAAACCTCGCCCCGGAAAACTGAGTCGACATCGTGTTTTGCATGGGACCGACCCTGATTATGGTTGCGAACTATTCTCTTTGCAAGCAATCTCTTTACTCGGATTTGTCGGATGGGCTTTCGCACCGGACGGTCTATTGAAGAGTAAATCGCAGGAAAGCTTCGTCAAAGAAACTTTGACATGAGCGAAGCATAACTTCAGGGTGCCAAGCACGCTTCCTCAAACATCCCCGAGTTCATTTTCACCTAAAAATGGGCCACATAGACTAGCGCAAAACCTCCTAATGGCGTGCGGAAATTGGTCGTTTTCTGCTGATACAACCGTGCAGCTATCCATTGAACGTCGCCGTCATAGGCATACGCCCGCAAATCGAATTTCTGGATTTGCGCTGGATCCTCTTCAGAAATTGTCCGCTCTCCCGGCAAATCGATAGCTGGTTGTAGACTAAATCGATGACCATCTCATGGTCCCATGGAAGCGAGCAGTGCATCCATGTGCAGTTTGTCCGTCTCGGTGATGGCATTTATCAAGTCTTTGACCGCATGCTCCAGGTCAAAGATCAGTTCGTTGTTTCCCGCAAGCCGATCTAACGTGTTGCCGTGGCTAAAGTAGTGGAAGATTTTGAGGATTCGCTTGGCACGTTCGACACCGAACAAAATTTCGGCACGCTCGTCTACCTGTTCCGAGCCCTTCGGCCCAGGAAGCCTGGAGTAAGTGTAAAGTTCGATGAAGCGCCTCATGGCGTTTGGCAGCAGCATCAGCACTTCATGGACAGTCTTGTCGGGAGCCTTGTAAAAACGATGGATGACTTCGAATAGGAAGTGATATTCAGACTGATAGCGCGCGAGCGAGTTCGGCATGTTTTCTAGTGTTGATGACGTATCGCTGATCCTTCTGATCAAGTATAACTCCGCTCCCTTGTCGCTCGCCACCGGCTTGATTTCTCTAAGCAGGTTGAAGAACTCAAA
This sequence comes from Cognatundibacterium luofuense, assembly GCF_018139685.1. Lineage (GTDB taxonomy): Bacteria > Pseudomonadota > Gammaproteobacteria > Burkholderiales > Burkholderiaceae_D > Undibacterium > Undibacterium luofuense. The sequence continues at coordinate 17,352 of NZ_JAGSPN010000007.1, read as the reverse complement.
GTTGTGCGTGGAAATGAACAGTTGCTTGCAAGTGGTCTGCCAAGGTGCATTCTTGTTCTGTTGCTTGAAAAATAGTGCTCGGATGGCGGCCGTTACCTGAAAGATGTGATTGGCATCTAGGCTTGAGATGGGATCGTCGATGTAGACGATAGTCTCCTTGAATTCTTTGGGCTTGATCTCTTGCAGCTTGGTCAAAAAGTATGAAAAGGCAACGGCTGTTCGCTCGCCGTCGCTCAAGTTCTTCGCAATAGCTCCTGACTTCCGGATCAGCTGAAAACGATCTTGGCCTTCCGTATCCTTGACGACTTGAATCTGGACGGCCTCGGTACCCAGCATAGATGCCAGGCGTTCGTTGATCTTTTCTCGTCCTTGTTGTGCCTGACTGATCTTGGCCTGAAGGTTACTTATCTCCGGCCGCAATTTTGCGGTGTATGCCTTCAGAAGGTTGGATCGATTGGTCAAGCGCGTAATCTGTTGCTCTTGGCCTGTAGCAGCCTGTTCGTCTAAGAATTGCTGTACATAGTGGTATCGGGCCTGCCTAGCAGCATCGGCTTTGGCCTGCGTGAAGTTCTTGGCTAAACCATTGTTTTGCTTGATTACGAGATTAACAGCGTCGACTGCATCCATAATCGCATTTTCCAGACCACCGGATAATGGTGTAGGCGCCATGGCCTTGCGAGAATCGTCCACCTTAAGTTGGACTTCAGCCGCGAGCTTTCTCACCGCTTGGTTGAATGCGTCAATAGAGGTGGGTAGCGCTTCGATGGCGGTGGTGTAGCTTTCGCGAAACTGGGGATTGAGTTCAGCGACCTTGGGTAAGCTCACGCTAAAAATGGCCGCCTTTACACGTGTAAGAAGTCCTTCGACCCGCTCTTTATGCTCCGCTAAATCCTTTGAAAAGTGTGCGCGAAATGCTTCAAGGCGATCCTGAGGCAAGTCGTTTCCACAAAACTCGCACGTCCCGGCAACAGGATGCAGGGCCAGACCGCCTTGGACCCAGCGTTCGACGGCAGGGTTATCCTCAAGATGCTTGATCGTATTGGAGAAGCTTGGCGTCGCTGCGAGCACCTCGAAGGCTTCTTCGTAAAGATCCTGGATCGATGGAACTGCATGCAATTCCTCAACTCTGCTGGGCTTTTTAGAGTCAGGCGTCAGCGCAAGTTCGATAGTATCTGAGAGTTCCTTCTCCGCCAAGAGTTGGGACTCAAGAACGCCGACCCTGATGAGATCTTGTCCGAGATGTGAGGCGGTATAGGGATCAACCTTCAGGTGTTGCCGAATGAATTTGGCTTTATCAGTCTTAGCCTGCGCCATTTGCGTCTTTATTGCTTCGAGCTTTCCGTTCAGTTCGCGTTGGACTTTGTCGGAGCGCTTGATTCGCTCATTCAACTGATCGATCCTACGTTGCGCTTCCTCGGATTCCTGACCAAGCAACAGGATGGGGTTGAAGCTTCCACCGTCGAAGTGCAGATTGGTGCGGACAAAATCCGAATTGAAGACCCGAACTGACAGACTGCACCTACTGAAGTTCTTCTCTGTGATCGAATCGTCAGTTGTTTCAAGTATGAATTCGCAGCCAGACAAATCAGGATTGACTGATTTGGTCTCAAGCTGAGCGAACAACCGAGAAAGAGTGGTCTTTCCCGAGTAGTTCCAGCCGTAAATGAGATTCTTGATCCCGAAATCTTGAGTACCTGCAGGCTTGTTGTAGCTTTGATAGACGCCGAGCCCCTTGATTTTAGCGATACTCTTCAGCATGTCTCCCCCCCCCACACAATTCTTGACATAATATTATCGCAAAATTAGCGCCTCCTGCGTTTCGTCCGCTAAAGACTTCAGGATGAGACAGAAAGTGACCATTAAACTCATCGAAAATAGTGTCCTTTTACTGGTCTCAGGTAATCATAACCAAATTCAGAAACAAAAATGCCCAAACTTGAGATTCCAAATTCGGGCATTTTTTAAGGATTTTTAGATTGCGCCATTAATGACCACTCTGCAATTTTAGTTGTTCGGAACGTCAATTTACATATTTTGACATGCCAGATCAAACACCTAAATCCCAGATAAATTTTAATTCTGACAGAGCTATGTCAATCTTTTTTATCTTGTGTCAAACTTTTTTCTCTAATGTCAGCCAGAATAACCAAATTCTTCTTCGCGATCATTTACAGACATTTCCCTCACTTTTGTACAGGAGGTCCACACCATGTCCGTAGAAACAATACCTCACCGGCGCATTCTCAAGACCCGATTGGCATTGCGTGATGCCCTGACCATCGCCACTGCAACTGATGGAACCCACAGCAACCATTTGCTTTTTTGTCTGGTTTACTAGCGCATATGGAAGAAAATTGCCTGGTATTCAGAAATGTCGTCGGACGCCGCAGTGGTTTTGGCGTCGAGCGTAGGTTCATGGAGATGGTTTTTCAGCTAGTAGAGCAAGACTTGGCAAAACAGAACATCGCTGAAGACCAGCGACCTATGCTGGCACGCTGGCTTACAGTCAGCATTGTTGGCCTCATGGCATGTTGGGTGGACACAACTGATGCACCGGCGATGGCGGTACTGGAGCAGTTTATGCTATCCAGCAGTCTGCTAAAAATATCCAAATAATCACTCCTCTCTGTTTTCACATCTCCTCATTTTTGGCAACGCTTGCCATGCTTTAACACGGCCGTAGGGTGCCCGAAATCAACGCTATCGTTCGCGTAAAGTCGATTACAATTATTTGTAGTAAAAATTACATACGTGTAGAATAATCTACTATATGAAATGGATGTTACTAATTATCAGCCTGCCCACAGAGAACGCTACCGTCAGGATGCGTGCGTGGCGGGCCTTGAAAGCCACTGGTGCCGTGGTCTTGCGCGACGGTGTGTATTTAATGCCGGAATGTGGTTCCTGCCGGGAAAACATGGAGGCTATTGCCGCAGATGTACTGTCGGCGGGAGGCACATCCATGCTTTTGCGTGTGGAAGAGCCGGAACAGGTGAATTTCGCTTCGCTGTTTGACCGCAATGAAGACTATGCGCGCCTGCTGACGGAAGTTGCCCAGACCATCCAGGCCTTGTCTGCTGACACGCTGCAAGACGGGATCAAACAGGCCCGCAAACTGCGTAAGGCATTTGCTACCGTTGCAGAGATAGATTTTTTCCCCGGTGAAGCGCAACGTCAGGCTGATGTCGCCTTGCACGAACTGGAATTAAAGATTGCCCGCATGCTGGCACCTGATGAGCCGCACCCGGTTTCTGCGCAAATTAACAAACTTTCTGTGGCTGCTTACCAAGGCCGGATATGGGCGACTCGTGCTAGACCCTGGGTGGACAGGCTGGCCTGTTCCTGGCTGATACGCCGCTTCATTGATGCAAATGCAACGATTTTGTGGCTGGCCTCACCGGGTGATCGTCCAGCAGATGCGCTGGGCTTTGATTTCGATGGGGCGAGTTTCAGTCATACAGGCAACCGCGTCAGTTTTGAAGTGCTAATGGAAAGTTTTGCGTTAGAGACGCCTGCACTGAAACGACTCGGCGCACTGGTGCATTACCTGGATGTGGGCGGTGTGCAGCCTCCTGAATCAACTGGAATAGAAAGCGTATTGGCTGGCATGCGCACTGCCATTACAGACGATGATCAGCTCTTGCTGGCAGCCAGTGCCGTGTTTGATGGCTTGCTTGCTTCTTTTCAAAAAACTAAACCATAAAGGGAGCACACCATGACAGAAACCCCGACTACCAACTACACGCTCTGGCAACTCATCTTGTATTTCTTACGTCTGGGTACGCTGGGCTTTGGTGGTCCGGTTGCCTTGGTCGGTTATATGCATCGTGACCTGGTGGGTGAACGTTCCTGGATCAGTGAAGCTGATTATAAAGAAGGTCTGGCGCTGGCCCAGCTCGCCCCTGGCCCATTGGCTGCGCAACTGGCAATCTATCTGGGCTATGTTCATTACCGGATTGTGGGCGCGACGCTGGTCGGCATTGCCTTTGTGGTGCCGTCTTTCTTGATGGTCGTTGCACTAGGGTGGGCCTATATGCATTTTGGCGGTTTGCCGTGGATGCAGTCTGTGTTCTATGGCGTGGGTGCTGCCGTCATTGGCATCATCGTCATGAGTACCCAGAAACTGACTCAAAAAAGCGTGGGCAAAGACAAGCTGCTGTGGGCAATTTTCCTGCTGCTGGCTGCTGTCACTGTGATTACAGAGTCAGAAGTTGCCTGGCTGTTTATTGCCGCTGGTGTGCTTGTGTGGTTCTTGCGTGCGCCGCCCAAGTTCCCGGGCAAGAACACGGTGAATTCTGTCGGTGCTTCCATGCCGCTGATGGCGGACCTGTTTGGCAATCTGGACGTGACACTGCTGACCCAGATAGGCATCTTCTTCACCAAGGCAGGTGCTTTCGTGTTTGGCTCAGGTCTGGCGATTGTGCCGTTTCTGTATGGCGGCGTGGTGACGGAACATCACTGGCTCACTGATAAACAATTTGTTGATGCTGTCGCTGTGGCCATGATCACACCTGGGCCGGTTGTGATCACGGTTGGGTTTATTGGTTACCTGGTGGCCGGCTTGCCTGGCGCCAGCGTGGCCGCGCTGGCCACATTCTTACCATGTTACCTGTTCACGGTCATACCTGCACCTTACTTCAAGAAATACGGCAAAGTTCCTGGTGTGCTGGCCTTTGTTGACGGCATTACCGCAGCAGCCATAGGTGCGATTGCCGGTTCTGTTATCGTGATTGCCAAGAGATCGATTATCGACATCCCGACCGCTGTGATTGCCCTGATAAGTATAGGACTGCTTTGGAAGTTCAAGAAATTGCATGAACCGATAATTGTGGCGGCAGCTGCTTTAATCGGCTTATTGACCTACCCACTCATCTCACATGCATAACGGTCTCATTTACGCCTTGCTGGCGGCGGCACTATTTGGTGCCAGCATACCACTTGCACACCTAATGCGTCACGTCTGATCAGCGAGTTGTACGGTTTGTACGCCTAGCGGTGAACTGATCACATCGAGCCACTAACTGAAAGTCCGCATTCGGAGGTTAAGTTGCCATTTACGCGGAAATCACCGTGTTGGCTCATCGTCCAGAGCAATCACTTAGAGCCCGATTTTCGATTTCTGCGTTTGTATTGGCTGCGACCGTAAAGTATCTAGAGAGGATGGGGCGATTCTTACACATGTTGAGCTCCGATTGTTCCGCCGGTCTCAAAACTCTGGTAAGACCTGGCACTGATTGGGGGGGCAATACAAATGGAACATTTGCAGCGTATTTATTCGAACCAATATGCTCATTTTCTAATCTTTTTTGATGAGTTGCGTTGGGTAAACATGTAAAATATTGATGATATAAAAACATGTCGGAACTAGATTGAAACCCACTTTCTGCTAGTAGAAGTGGTGCAGCTCGGTTTGGAGTGAGCTTCCAAATAGCGTATAGCTTGAGATATCCATGCACACGCAAATTTTACAAATTCAAAACTTCGATTCAAAAATCTCAAGAAAGAGTCTCGTTAGCTTAACAAGCTTGTTTGTCATATTCGTTTGTATTTCTATCTTGGGAATCGATGCTTGGAGAAGCTGGTCTGCTCGTGCAATTCAACTTCGTGAAGCAGAAATTGCCACAGCAAATATGTCTAAGGCGATCGCTCAGCATGCTGACGATACCATCAAATCGGCCGAAATAACTATTTCGGGTATTGTGGAGAGGGTGGAGCGCGATGGGGTAAATAAGAGATCACTCGAAAGGTTACATCTTGTCTTTCAAAGTCGTGTTGAGGAACTTCCTCAAATCAAAGGGCTATTTGTCTTTGATAAAAATGGAAATTGGCTTGTTACTTCTCTTTCTAATCCACCGTTGAATTTGAATAATTCGGATCGAGGCTACTTTATTTATCACAGGGATAATCACAATGATTCAACATATATCGGAGATCCTATTCAAAGCCGTTCAAGTGGTTCCTGGGTAATTACTGTCTCAAGAAGAATTAATAACCCTGATGGGAGTTTCGCAGGAGTTGTTCTTGCCACATTGGATATTAACTATTTTAATAGATTTTATGATAGTTTTAATATTGGCGAAAACGGTGCAATCGTTCTGGTATTAAATCGGGGAATTATGTTGACTCGTCGGCCAGTTCTGGCTGACTCCATTGGTAAGAATATGTTGACTACCACGGTCTTTAAAGAAAGCAGTGTCAATCCAAAGGGGACATTTGTCGTAAAATCGGCACAAGATGGCGTTGTCCGTTTGAATGGATTTCAGCGTCTTAGCAAATATCCATTGTTTGTTTCAGTCGCGCTTTCAAAAGATGAGGTTTTGAAAGAATGGCTTAATGACACATATTTGCATTTAGTAACTGTTGCAATGCTAATTTCCGTCCTGGCTGCATTTGGTTATTATGTTGTTAAGCAAATGAAGCTGCGTTTAAGCGCTGAAGTGGAAATGCTTAGAAGTCAGGCGGCGTTACAAGCATTGAATCAGACCTTAGAGCGTCTTTCGTTACAGGACGGATTAACAGAACTTGCTAATCGGCGGAACTTTGATATCACCCTAGAAGAGGAATTTAGCAGGGCTATTCGAAATTCCACTTCATTGGCACTGGTTATGATAGACGTCGACCATTTTAAACAGTACAACGACCTATATGGACATGCACAAGGCGATGTTTGCTTAAAAAAAATTAGCGCTGCAATTAAATCGTGTCAAAGCCGCGCTGGTGATTTAGCTGCTCGATATGGAGGTGAAGAGCTAGCGGTCATTCTTCCAACCACTGATATTGACGGAGCAGTTGCAGTTGCGGAGAAATTTCGACTAGCAATTAAGAATTTAGGGCTTTTGCATTCTGGAAACGAAGCAGGGATCGTAACAGTAAGTGCTGGTGTTCAAGCCATGATACCTATTAAAGACTTAAATAGTCCAAGTGAGTTGATTCGGGCAGCTGATCAAGCACTGTATGCGGCGAAACATTCCGGGCGAGATCAAGTTTGCGCTGCAACCAGACCAACATGACAAAAAGTAAGGCTAAGTTTTTTGATTCCGGCCACAAACTATGTGAAGATAAATCACCAGAGGTAAAAACAAGCCGCAAATAGCATGTAGCCACGACCAAACCTGTCGGCTGTTTTCTGCTGCCAGATAATACAGACCATAGGCACTGAGGCTGACAATCAGCAACAGGCTGATCAGCGTCCAGCCGCTGCGCCGGTTACGCTGTGCCTGATGGGCGCGGCGTATATGCTGCAACAATAAACTGCCCCACAAAAACAGCCAGAACCACAGTAAGGCGCCGTGCAGTTGCATCAGCGGATGTTCGGCTGGATGCGGCACTTCGCCGAATTCGGTGACTGTGCGTAACAGATAACGCACGAACAGCCAGACGGCGCCACTGATCCACAAGCCGGCCAGCAAAGCGTACAAGCTGTAGCGGTGCCAGCGTTCGATCCGGAAGCGCGGCTGTGCGCGCTGGGCTGAAGAATGCAGACTGGTTTTATGGTGACGCATGGCAGGTGAAGGACGACAAAGCGCGGCTGGCAAAACTCAGATTATAAACGCCTGCGCCTGCATCTCTGCCAGCAAAGGATGCTGCGCATCGCCGCTGATTGCCACTACCTTGGTCAGCGCATCCGCAACCATGGCGCTGTTCGCTACCACGGTCACACTGCGGCCATCCGGCTTAACCAGCTGACCTTGCGGAGTCACCAGCGGCTGCCGCCAGCCTTCAGCGGTTTCGCGGGCTGAAAAATACGCTGCCGACGTCGCCAGCGCCTGATCGCTCAGGGCCAGCTGATACGCAATCTGATCCGGCTGCTGCGGATGACGCAGATAAAAGGTTTGCGTACCCAGGCAACGTGCATCGCCACCGGCATTCACAATCGCGTTCTGCACACCGGTTTGCTGCAGTACGCTGATTGCACAATCGACTGCATAGCCCTTGGCGATGCCACCGAGATCCAGCCAGTGCGCACGGGTCTTTTGCAGGGTCTGTGCATCCAGCCAGCGCCAGCCACAATCGCTGAGCGACATCAGTGGCGGCATTGCTGTCTGTGGCAGCGCCGGTAAAAATCCGTGTCTGACCAGTTGTGCCGCGATGCTGGCATCGAACAAGCCCTGACTGCGCTCAAACAGCAGACCAGCCAGTTGCAACACCGCAGCCAGATGTGGCCCGGCAAGGTGGCAGGCACCGGCGGCTAAGCGGTTCCAGCACGATAATTCACTGGCCGCATCATGAAAACTCAGATCACGCTGCACCTCCGCAATAACGGTAAAGGCGGCAGCGCTGAGCCGGGCAAAGTCCGTTTCAGCGATATCGGGGATAGAAATGTCGACCAGTGTGCCCAGCCAGGGCTGAGCACGGCGCCTCATTTGCGCAACGCGACCTGTACAACTGCCGCGATGCGACGCACGCCATCGGTCACGTGGGTACAGGACAAGGTGGCACCACTGATATTCGCGATGCCGTCACCGACGCTGAGACCGCCTGCCGCCGTTTTACCGGCAAACTGCTTACGCCAGTTGGCATTGCGGATTTCAAAGCCGTGACTTTCGCGGTAAGTCAGAATCTCAATCTGACGCACGGTCGCATCCGGCTGCAGCGCCACCGCGTAAGAGATCAGTTCAAATTTGCCGATTACATCATCCAGCACCACGTAGCCGAGTAATTTCTCGTCTTTGTACGCCGCGACCACGCGCCAGTTCACTGAACGGGCGGGCACACCAGCCAGCTTTTCCACCTGTTTCATTTGTTCGCCATTCAGTTGCAGCGGCTGAGCGCGGAACTGATTAGCTTCCGGAAACATTTGCTGTTGCGCCTGTTCCGGCGTCAGATACTGGGTGGCGAACGCGGAACCCGCCACGCCGGCCAGCGCCAGCGCGGTAACGGGTAATAAAACCGGTGTCAGTCGGAGTGTCATCAGAAGGAATAACCTACGCCAAGATTGAAACGATCGCGGCTGTTATCCTGATTAAACTTCTGGTAATCGGCTTTCAGCACCACGCCATCCGTGATTTTAAAGCTCAGGCCCAGTGTCGTCACGGTTTCTGTTGCCAGCGGAGCGATACCAAAGCCTGTCACCAGACCTTCATAGGATTTAGCGGTGTTGAAGCGCTCATAACGCAGGAAAGGCAATACGGTGTAATCGCCCTGTTTCCACAACTGATACGCTGCCTGTACATACCAGCCGTCAAAGCTGGACGGCACCGGTGCCGGCTGACCCGCCAGCGTCTGATTCAGCACAGCGGTATTGCTGATACTGCCGCGTGAAAACAGTGCGCTGAGATCCAGCTTGCCCGGATTGTAGCGACCGTGAATTTCCCACAGCGTCAGGCGTGCATCATTGCCTGGGAAATCAGCAGTACCGTGACCCAGCTTGCCGGTAAATACCGAACCACCGACCAGTACACCCGGAATGCCACGGTAATTCAGCGCGCCGTGCACACTCAGATCACGCGACTTGGCTTGCTGACCTTCCTGATGAATCGACGCCAGCGGCGATTCGCGTCCCTCAGTTTTGGTCGCATCCCATTTATTCAGATTAAAGCCGGTCGTCAGGCCCGCATCCCAGCTCAGGCCATTGTCCAGCTGACCGGATAAACCGAAACCGGCTTCACGCCAGGTGGTCGGAATAATCGTGGTTTCAACAAGATTACGGTGCACGCCAAAATAAGCGGTCGGCTCATGGCTGGTATTCATAAAGCCAACCGGCATCAGGAATAAACCGGCTTTGGCTTGCAGGCCCGGCATCAGTTCGTGTTCGACATAAGCCTGCTCAACCGCGACTTCGCCGCTGTCATCTTTGGAAGTGACTGCATGCTCAACTTCCAGTTCCGCCACCATTTTGATTTTTTCATTGAAACGGTGCGTTGCACCCAGTACCACCCGCGCAACATCGGTTTGCGCCTGATCGGATGCGTTTTTCGGACGGGTGTACGCGACTTCACCGTAGCTGCTGAGGCGGGTTTGCTGCACGGTCTGGCGCAATGCGGCAACCTGCTCGACGACATTATCCGGATTCGCTGCAGCCACTTGTGCACGGCTGACCTGCGCTGCCGTATCACTGGCGGCTTTCGCTTCCGTCTGTGCTTTCTCAGCTTTGGCGCGGGTAGCAGCCAGCTCAGCTTTGATCGCTTCCAGTTCCGCTGCCAGCTTATCAATTCTTTGTAACAGTTCTGCTTCGCCTGCGTGGGCTGGCATGCAGATACCGGCAGCCAGCATCGCCGCCAGCAGGGTTTTATTCAGTGTACGAAAGTTCATGTTCAGATTCCCTGAGAATATTTTATTAACGTATATTTATTTTATCGTTTCATGCTTACGGCTTATAGCCATCATTCAGCGTCGCAAGAAAGACCAGTACATCGTCCACTTCCTGCGGTGATAATGCCGGTGCCATCCCGCGTTTGCGGTTGTAAGGCACTTCGCTGGTGTTTACATTGGCGGCATACAGCGCCGGTACATCGTTGAATTTGATCACGCTGCCGTCAGCCATCAGCGGGAACCAGTTTTCCGGATTCGTATCGCGGGTCACATAAAAATTCACGGCATCGCGCAGGCTGGTGATCACACCATTATGGAAAAACACTTTGCGGGTCGCGACATTGCGCAGCGTCGGCACTTTGAATTTACCGCACAGCGCCGTATTTGCAGCCAGATCCTGACGGTTCGGGCCGCATAACCCTAAATCATAAAAATTTGCATCGGCATTTGCAGCCAGTTTCAGATTACGCGGCACACCCAGATTATCGTAGGTGTAATCGGTGAATACCGGCAGGCTGCCGTCGCTGCCACGTGCACTGACATGGCAAGCGGCACAATTCCCTTTTTGCGGATTATTAAACAGTGCCAGTCCGCGCAGCTCTGCATCGCTGAATTTGGCTTTACCGGCCATGAAGTAATCGAATTTCGAATCATAAGGATGGAAATCCGGATCTTCTTTCTGATACTGCTGCAGCGCGAACAGGATACGTTCAAACGCAGCATCGGTCTGACTGAAGATCTGATTACCGAATACGGCTTTAAATTCTGCAGCGTACGCAGCGCGCTGCAGCTTGGCTACCACATCGGCGCGATCGGTATTCGCCATTTCGTTAGCTGCCAGCAAAGGCGCTTCCGCCTGCTTTGCCAGCGTATCGGCGCGGCCGTCATGGGTGAAACCTCCGACAAAATCGCCTTCGGCATTTTTACCGAATGCCGGTGTCAGATGCAGATAGCGCAGTGAAGGCACGGCGCGCAAACCCTGCTGATCCAGATTCGGCCCACCGAGCTGCACCGCCAGATTGTTGGTTTGCGCATACGCTGCTGAGGGATCATGGCAGCTCGCGCAGGACATTTTTCCTGAGGCAGACAGCGACGGGTCTTTAAAGATTTTTTCACCAAGACGCGCAGCAGCGCTCATGTTGTCCGCATCACCGGCTGCAACTTGGCTAGGCGCACTTCCGCCTCCGCAGCCTGTAACCAGCATTATTAAAACGAAGCTAAAAATTGAATTTTTGAAGTTGGGTTTATAGGTTGGCACTCTGCTTGAAAAAGTGTAATTTTTTTGATCGGCCATTATTAGGGGAAATTGTTGTTGAAATTCAGTTAATGCGAATGATTATCATTTTAATCCCTAATGGCAAGCGCGACAATCATTTTCAACTCGTGCTTGTTTGATTGAGCTCAATTTGAGTAAGAGTGATTCGCAGCTTAAACAACGGAATATAAAAAATGTCGCGTTTGCTAAATGGATTCGGCGAGAAAGTCGATTTGCGAAAATAATCTTCGTTGAGGTACTGATAGGAAATATAAAACGATGCAATATTTGAGGATATGTGATGTTCGAATATTATCTGCGACGGATCTCTTTAGAGATGTGAATTAAAAATTAGGCCGATAATTGCGTCTGGTGCGTAATTTAACGATAAACAGTTTTTGATCAAATTCATGATCTTCGGCCTGACAGAATAAGTATCGGTCAAGAGTGAATGGCTGGGCACCATGACCGGTTTTTAGGTGATCATAGTAATCGCCCGATATTCCCAGTAAATGGCTTTTGGAAAGTAGGCGGCTCCATTATTTGAGGAAAAGAAGCTGAGAGTGGGTCATGATGCTTTTCCGAAGCCCTCAGATTTTCAACTTGGTTCGCTAGGAGGGCTGGGAGCGTAATAGCTGTGATTTAATCCCCCTGTCTGTTGTAGGGGATGACGTGCTTCGCCGCTGGCTATGTCAGCAGGAAACAGAAATATACTATTGTTTATCTAAAAGGATTGTGAGGGGCTTGGCGGCTGGTCTTTGCATCATGTAGGCATATTTAAATGTTCGACCAGAAGTGTAAGTTCGACATTACTTTATGTTTCTGTGTCTCGGGATTTTACAGCGATTAATTTGGTCAAGTAATCCATAAGCCACCAGATAATTGCAGCTCCAACCAGAAGCGTTGCTCCAAACACGATAACCACTTGCAAGATATATGCGCGCGTTGGCTTAGCGCTTTCTTCAAGCGGTATGCCGATGACAACATTCCAGTGGCATAGGGGGGATTTGCTAAATGCAGTCATAACTAGAATGCCATCAAGCGTAATGTCGTCAAACGCGCCTTCGCTATTTGAATGTAATTGATCCTTTAATTTCGGCAACACTGTACGTCCTGTAAAGTGTGCAGCTTCATGTGTACGTGTCACAATGCGCCCCTGATCATCAATAATGGCAGCTCGCCATCCAGCAGGTAGGCGCTGCGATCTAAGAATCTCATTCAGTGCATCAGGCGTATAAATCGCGCTCAGGGAATAGACTACTTCTCCGTCTATTCGTATTGGAACGGATAATGCGTAAATAAACTGGCGGTCAATCGGGCTTACAAACAAGCTGGAGACGCCCGGGAGCCCGGTTGTAAATGTACGTTCTAATAACGGCGCATTACTAAACAAGGGGAGGGTGGTACCGTAAGGACGTTTCGTCGATAAAACCATTTTTCCGTTACTTTTTAGCAGGACAACCGTACTCGCCCCCAAATCTCGGGCGGACATTCCAGCTCTACTGTGGAAATCTGCTAAATTTTGATCATCCCCCAACCCTTGATTTGCCAGTGTCTTCAACACTGCATGGGTCCGCATAAATTCCCGATCAATTACCGCCATGATGGTACGAGCCTGAATAATTGCTGTTGTACGGACATGCCGATCTTGCTCTCGGAGCATGTGGGAAAAAAGTAACGTTATTCCCGTGATCAAGGGCAATAGCGCTACTAGCATAAGAACTACGAGAAGTGTTCGCAGTTTTGAGAGTTTGGATGAAAAAAGATTCAACGGAACCACCACTAAAGTCATTGACGCTAGTTACTCATACCACTTTCTGCATTAAAGTGTAGCAGAGTATATATGCCAAACGAAAATAGTTATTAAAATGAAAATTTCGTATTTTTATCGATTCAGCTTTCGAACTCAGCTCGCAATAACCTTTGGTATCGTCACTTTTGTTGTACTGGTCACCGCAAGCTTGATATTTGGATTCTGGTTTGTTCGACTACATCAAGCATCTATCCAAAACGAGTTACAAGCGCGAGTTCATGCGGCGTCTGAGCTAGTAATGCAGAGTCTCAAAGACCGAACTGCTGAAATTATTGATCTCTCTCGTACTCCGGACCTCCTCAAATCCGAGGATGCAATTGCTCAGTTGCAAGATCGGATGAACAATAAACGGGCTCTCAAATCGGAATATGCTTGGATGGGAGTTGCTAATCCAGATGGCAAAGTCATTACTGCCGCGGGGAAAATGTTACTTGGGAAAGATGTAACGAGCCGCGATTGGTTTAAGGTGGGGCGGACTGCCACTTGGTTAGGCGACGTACATGAAGCAGTCCTGTTAAGCCGCTTGCTTCCCCGCGAAAATGAAAACGAGCCGTTGCGTTTTATTGACATTGCTGCTCCTGTACAAAATACAAAGGGTGAGCTTATAGGTGTATTGGGGGCGCACCTTCATTGGAGTTGGGTCACGACATTAGCCGAATCGGTGCTTCCTGAAGATGCTTCTGTACGTGAAATCCAGGTATATATCCTTAGTCGTGACGGCGTGACGCTATACCCCTTTGCTGACACAGGAAAGATTTCATTCCGCCAGAATGAAGATCTCAAGAACTCTGCCACTGAAATCGTGTGGAGTGACAGCAAAGCCTATGTCACGGCACAGATTGGTTTGCCACAAACGCCAGAGCAGCATTTGGGATGGCGTGTTGTACTTCGCCAGCCTGTAGAGGTTGCTTACGCGCCATTGAAAACCCTGGCGTTGCAGATGATCGTCCTGACTTTGGCTATGGCGATTTGTGCAGCGTGGCTTGCCTATCGAGTAGCCGCTTTTGTCAATGCTCCAATTGCTTTGCTCGTTCAGGCGGTTCAACGATTGGGGGTAGATACAAACCAAGTTGATGTGCCAAAACGTTTACCGCAAGAATTACGCACACTAGCCGATGCCATCCAGATAGCATCCACAGATTTGACTGCCAGCCGGCAGGAACTCGTTGAAGCCAACGAGATGTTGGAAAGGCGTGTTGAAGAGCGTACCAGAGAGTTAGAACTGGCAAATGATGCATTGGCACGTCAAGCTATGACGGACGGTTTAACCAATGTTGCAAACAGACGCGCATTCGATATGAAACAGTCTGAGTTGCACGCGCTATCAGCGCGAACTGGGCAAGCCTATGGTTTATTGATTATTGATGTTGATCACTTTAAACAGGTTAATGATAACTACGGGCATCACGTGGGCGACCAGGTGCTAGCAGCAATTGCCTCAAAAATTACCGCATCAATACGTACGACGGATTTCGTAGCAAGATATGGTGGCGAAGAGTTTGCAGTAATGTTCTACCCAGTAACCACTCCCGATGAACTTGCAGAAGTCGCTGAGAAGTTGCGTAAAAATGTTTCCCAGTTCACTTTTTCCACAGTGGGACATGTCACGATCAGCCTTGGTGGTTGCATGATTTCCGGTGGTTCTATTGATCGAGAGTCCGGACTGAAATTTGCTGATGGAGCTTTGTACCAGTCGAAATTGGCAGGCCGTAACCGATATACATTAGCATGAAAAAAGCACTCTTGATCTTATTCGAAAAAGTATATTTATCAAGGAGTGCTTGGTAAACTTGAGTTTCAAAAGTGTTCTTGAACACTTAACTTGAAATGGTAGTGGTCTTAGATATTGCTTTTGTTATATTATTGCGAGTATTGAAAATGGCGACTGTTTGAAGTAGCTCAGAAGCTTGTGCACTTAGGCTGAGTGTTGCTGCAGCCATTTCTTCTACCAGTGCGGCATTTTGCTGTGTCGTTTGATCCATTTCCGTTACTGCCCGATCAACCTGAGCTACACCCATAGCCTGTTCTTTACTGGCGGTGCTGATTTCCGAAATTAATGCGCTAACGCCCTTGATTGAATCTACAATTTCGGCCATGGTCTTACCAGCATCATTGATCATGATACTACCTTGTTCAACACGTGCCATATTGGCATTAATCAGGTCTTTAATTTCTTTTGCCGCCGATGCACTACGGGCAGCTAATGATCTAACTTCGCTTGCGACAACTGCAAATCCACGTCCTTGCTCGCCAGCACGTGCGGCCTCTACAGCGGCATTTAGCGCAAGAATATTAGTTTGAAAGGTGATGCCATCAATCACGCCGATAATGTCCGCAATTTTTTTGGATGAAAGATTGATTTCATCCATTGTGCCAATAGCTCGACTGACAACCTCTCCACCTCTGGCTGCAACAACCGAGGCATTGCTTACCAGTGAGTCTGCTTGTTGGGCGTTTTCGGCATTATGACTGACTTGGGAATTGAGTTGCTCCATTGATGCAGCGGTTTCTTCTAATGATCCGGCCTGACTTTCTGTTCGCGCGGACAGGTCCTGATTTCCTTGAGCAATCTCTCTGCTTGATGTCGCAACATTTTCAGCGCCGTGCCGGACTTGTGAGACAACATGCGCCATACGATCTTGCATTTCTGCAATCGAATTAAGGATGCTATTGGAACTCAGTAGTTTGGAGCTGTCAATTGCTTGTAGATCACCATGAGCGATGCGGCCAAGAAGCTCATTTATCAACTCAGGTTCTTCACCAAGTGTTTGGCGTATGTTCCTGAAAAGCATTAATCCGAGCAATGCGGACAAAGTCAGAGAAAAGAAAGCAGTTAAAGCTAGGATCAATTTTTCCGTGTTTGCCGTTGATGTTGCTTCATTGATAAATAATTTGATTCTTTCGTCAGTAATGCTTTCGTAGTCATTGATCGCTTGCGTCAGCTCGGAAAGGGTTGGTGTACAAATTTCTTGAATTTTTTTTACAGCCTCAACTTTTCTACCGCCTTGAAGGTCGTCAACTATTTCTTTTGCGACGGGTCTGTATCTGGTTTCGACCGCTTTAATTCGTTCAATACTGTCAATTACATTTTTGGGAAGTTGAGCAGCCTTCGCAGCAGCATCTAAAGCTTCTAAATTTTGCTTCGTGTCAGCTTGGTATTTTTCAAATTCTCTGAATGCAACTAATAATTGTGCTTTATCCTCTAATATTGTAGCGTTTCTGACTGCGATCGCTCGTCCATCTGCGGATCGTTTTAGGTCGCTGGCGATTTCGAGCCTATGTAAAATACCTTGAGTAAATAGAGTTAGTTTGTCATTAATAGAGCTGAGAAAAAAATAGGAAGATGTCCCAAGCAGGATCACGCAGAAGTTACTAATGACAAGTGTACCGAGCAAACGAGATTTGAATTTCATTTTCACAACAAGCCTCCTTAAAGAATTCGAATCGGATATCTGGTGAATTCTGGAGCCCGTTTGAAATAGTAGGTTCCAAGTGATATTGGCATATTTTACTACTAACGTACAGGTAATACGCTGTGAGCTTCCCCTGAAATTTAGCTCCCCAAAGGTAACGTAAAATCAACGAAACTTTGGAAAGACAAATGATGAACAGGATACTCAAAAAAGCTTATACGACCATGTTTAAAGAGCTAGCCGTCAAAAGTGTAATTGACGGTTAAGCGGTCACAGTCGTCGTCAAAGAACTGGGCTTAAGTGACCAAACACTGCGTAAGTGGCTCAAAGCTGCATCGAAAGTTAAATTGAAGGGTGCATGTAAACCTCCCCTAATCAGTGCCAGGTATTACCAGAGTTTTGAGGCTGATGGAACAGTCGGTATTCAACAGGTTTCATCCCGTTGAGTGAATCATACGGGCATTGCTCGTTGTAATCGGTCATTCATTGTTCTGTTCGCTCTTTCACCTCCTGCAAACTCCTGAACACGTACATATCCAGCACACCTTGCCGGTAACTGCAGTTTAAACGTTCAATGAAACCATTTTGCATTGGCATGCCCGGCTCAATAAATTCCAGAT
>NZ_JAGSPN010000034.1 GCF_018139685.1 Cognatundibacterium luofuense | reverse complement strand
TACACCAGCAGCAATCCGGCGGTTGCTACTGTCGATGCAGCAGGTAAAGTGACGACTGTTTCTGCAGGCACAGTAACCATCACCGCAACACAGGCAGCTGTTGTGGGCGTGAACGTACAGGCAACGCAGTCGTACAGCCTGACCGTGAACCCGACACCGGTTCCGGTCCTGAGCTTCACACAAGCTGGTCCACTGCAAATCATTCTGGGTAACAGCCTGACGAATGCAGTGAGTTCCACATTAACCGGCGGCAGCTACGGTGCAGTGACCTACACCAGCAGCAATCCGGCGGTCGCAACCGTGGATGCAGCAGGTAAAGTCACCACTGTTTCTGCAGGCACAGTAACGATCACAGCAACGCAAGCTGCGGTAGTCGGTGTGAACGTACAGGCAACACAGTCGTACAGCCTGACCGTGAACCCGACCCCGGTACCTGTTCTGAGCTTCACACAAGCTGGTCCGCTGCAAATCATTCTGGGCAACAGCCTGACGAATGCAGTGAGTTCCACATTAACCGGCGGCAGCTACGGTGCAGTGACGTACACCAGCAGCAATCCGGTGGTTGCTACTGTCGATGCAGCAGGTAAAGTGACCACTGTTTCTGCAGGCACAGTAACCATCACCGCAACGCAAGCTGCGGTAGTCGGTGTGAACGTACAGGCAACGCAGTCGTACAGCCTGACCGTGAACCCGACACCGGTTCCGGTCCTGAGCTTCACACAAGCTGGTCCACTGCAAATCATTCTGGGTAACAGCCTGACGAATGCAGTGAGTTCCACATTAACCGGCGGCAGCTACGGTGCAGTGACCTACACCAGCAGCAATCCGGCGGTCGCAACCGTGGATGCAGCAGGTAAAGTCACCACTGTTTCTGCAGGCACAGTAACGATCACAGCAACGCAAGCTGCGGTAGTCGGTGTGAACGTACAGGCAACACAGTCGTACAGCCTGACCGTGAACCCGACCCCGGTACCTGTTCTGAGCTTCACACAAGCTGGTCCGCTGCAAATCATTCTGGGCAACAGCCTGACGAATGCAGTGAGTTCCACATTAACCGGCGGCAGCTACGGTGCAGTGACCTACACCAGCAGCAATCCGGCGGTTGCTACTGTCGATGCAGCAGGTAAAGTGAC
>NZ_JAGSPN010000451.1 GCF_018139685.1 Cognatundibacterium luofuense | reverse complement strand
GACTACATTGCCAGCGTTGGCTATCCCGTGCACACTGAGCTACATAATACAGCGGCTGGCCACCAAGCTGTGCATGCGGACGACAGCGGACTTCCGCGAACTGGGCCGGGCTGCGTGCATCAAATGCACGCCCGTCCGCATCCGCTAATGCCAGACCATACTGAGCGCCACAAGCAAGCTGTTCTATCTGCAGTCTGTCCTGGCGGTTTAAAGCGACGCCGAAAGTGCCATCCTGTGCTGCAGCGGCCGGCAGCGCAATGCCGGTCAGCGTAGCCACAATCACCATAGCCAGAGCAGGCGTTGTGTGCAAGCGCTGCC
>NZ_JAGSPN010000450.1 GCF_018139685.1 Cognatundibacterium luofuense | reverse complement strand
AGCTTTATAGTAAAAATTTGACAAAAATTTTTCGCGAGCTAAATTTGAGAATTTTTGAAAATCAGATTGAATTCTATAAATCGCTTCATAAATTTCTGATTTTTGGTATGTTAAAGAAATTTCAATCCCAGTCTTATTGTTTTCAAAAAATTCACTTCGATTGTTCGAAGATATAAGCACCGGAGTTCCGAACATAAACGCTTTTGGTAAAACACCACTTTGCATCGAACGTCGGTAAGCATTCCACACTACAATACTCTGAGAAAAATACGAATTAATCTCATCATTTGATAAAGGCTTACCAGAAACAATTTTCAAA
>NZ_JAGSPN010000449.1 GCF_018139685.1 Cognatundibacterium luofuense | reverse complement strand
AGTCGCCTGCAAGGGCGACTTTTTTTATATGCATTGACATTCTGCGCTAAGCTGAGGTTGCTGCAAAGTTGTTAAAAAAAGTAAATCATGAACAGATGATGCAACTTTGATTTCTGAATCCAGTCTTACATAGGTATTAACTACACTGTCGGAGAGTACGATGAAAAAAATGATCTTGATTGCTGCTGCAATGAGCTTTGCAATTCCTGTCTATGCACAAAGTCTGGCCGGTACGGTATTAACGGTCGGTGGCAGTGCTGAAATAAAAGTCGACAACGATCAGGCAAATCTGAGTTTTTATCTGGAAGAGCAGGATAAA
>NZ_JAGSPN010000448.1 GCF_018139685.1 Cognatundibacterium luofuense | reverse complement strand
GCCGCCATTGTTGGCCGCCAGATCAAAGTCCAGTAATTTTTGTGCGAAGTAAGCTTCGCCGCGCCGCCAGTCTATGCCCAGATCCTTAATCAGAAAACAGGCGGTCACCATTCTTAAGCGGTTATGCATGTAACCAGACTGATTCAACTGACGCATGGCGGCGTCGACCAGCGGATAGCCGGTATTGCCGCTACACCAGGCTGCAAAATGTTGATCTGCCTGCGCACCTTGTTCCCACTGAATTGCGTCATAAGCGGGCTTGAAAGCGCCTTGTGCTACTCTCGGATGGTGGTGCAGTATCATGAAGTAAAAATCCCGC
>NZ_JAGSPN010000447.1 GCF_018139685.1 Cognatundibacterium luofuense | reverse complement strand
CACGCTAGAGTATCGGTGGCTTGACGCACCATTTCTGATGTAGTCAACAGCAGGCAACGCTGTTCCGCGTATGCGTCTGCACGGCTTACGTCCGGAGAAATCAACAGCATATCGATCGGTTTATCAGGTGGAAAAAGCAACTGCTGATGGGGGCGGAAAGAAGCGGCAGGATCCGCTGGATCATATTCAAAGAAACGCGAAAAACCGGGCAAGCGAGCGGCACGCTCAATCGCGTTGGCAAAACTGCCCTGTTGGACGACGTCGTCAGCGATAGATTGCACCAGATTGCTCAGCAGGATTTGCTCATCACACCAAGCTTC
>NZ_JAGSPN010000446.1 GCF_018139685.1 Cognatundibacterium luofuense | reverse complement strand
AGGTGCGTGATAGCGTAATAAAGCTTTATGGAATTTTCTGACCTTACCGGAACGCGCGGTTTCCACCACTTCAGATTCATCGCTGATTTTTTTGAGTGGATTCTTGCGTGTGTGGTACATGGTGGTCGCCAATGCCATCGGAGTAGGCATAAAGGTTTGCACCTGGTCCAGCTTAAAGTCTTTTTCTTTGAGCCACAGCGCCAGATTGACCATGTCTTCATCGGTAGTTCCCGGATGGGCGGCGATGAAGTAGGGGATCAGATACTGTTCTTTGCCTGCCTCGCGCGAATAGCGGTCGAACATTTCCTTGAATTCGTCAT
>NZ_JAGSPN010000445.1 GCF_018139685.1 Cognatundibacterium luofuense | reverse complement strand
CACGGAAATTCTCATCGCGTATCAACAAAGAAGCCAGCATGAGCAACAATCCGGCTATGGCTGCTTTGCGCTGTGCGAAGTACGCTGCCCAAACTGGGTAACGCGCCTGTATCAAGGCAAAGCAGGTTCCGTACATAATCGAATCTGCCCGCGTATCGGTGGCCTTATAGATACGATAATGAAGCAGATGATCCAAACCCACCCCATACACCAGGTACAAACGCCATAACAGTATCGCTACGATGAAGGTGAGCAAGCCAGCAAGAAAACGTCGGGGGAAAGCAATGCATACCGAAAACACAAACGGGAACAGCATGTAA
>NZ_JAGSPN010000444.1 GCF_018139685.1 Cognatundibacterium luofuense | reverse complement strand
AGACCGTCGAGCATCATGTGGTCATACATCATGCCGTGACCGATGCGATAGCCGCCACGGGCTTTCGGGATCAGGTAAGGCGCGTTGGTCATGGATTCCATACCACCGGCGATCAGCACTTCATTGCTGCCTGCATTGATAGAATCGAAGGCGATCATGGTCGCTTTCATCGCGGAGCCGCACATCTTGGACAGCGTGACAGCACCTGTGGACATCGGCAAACCGGCTGCCAGCAAAGCCTGACGTGCAGGAGCCTGACCCTGACCGGCCATCAGGCAGTTACCGAACAAAACTTCTTCCACCAGTTCAGGTGCCACACCG
>NZ_JAGSPN010000443.1 GCF_018139685.1 Cognatundibacterium luofuense | reverse complement strand
CTTTGCAGCGCGGTGATGCAGAACAGGCACTCATGCAAGCTAAGCATCGCATACAGGGGCAATGGCAGGTCGGCGGTCAGGAACAATTTTACCTGGAAGGACAAATTGCCTACGCCATTCCTAAAGAAGCGCAGGGTATGCACGTCTACTGCTCCACCCAGCATCCGAGTGAAATGCAACATGTCGTCGCGCATGCACTGCATATTCCCTCACACAGTGTGCAGGTGGAATGCCGTCGCATGGGTGGTGGCTTTGGCGGCAAAGAATCCCAGTCAGCCTTGTGGGCAGGTGCAGCTGCACTGAGCGCCTGGCTGCTGCAAC
>NZ_JAGSPN010000442.1 GCF_018139685.1 Cognatundibacterium luofuense | reverse complement strand
TAATTATTGCCGCCTTCATCCCTGAGCGCGAAGTGTTGGGGGTGTTGAGCCTGCAGGGGCTGGTATTGTTTGCACTGTATCTGGCGGGTATTGTCTCTGCCATGTTAGTGGCGCTGGTGTTCAAGAAAAAATGGGGTAGCGCTGAAAAGCATCCCTTAATGCTCGAATTACCCGATTACCGCCTGCCAAATGGCCGCAATTTGTTGCTAGGTTTGTGGGAGCGCGTCAAAGTGTTTACCACCCGGGTCGGCACCATCATTCTTGCACTCATGGTCTTGCTGTGGTTCCTAAGCAGCTTCCCGGGCGCACCGGATAATGCCA
>NZ_JAGSPN010000441.1 GCF_018139685.1 Cognatundibacterium luofuense | reverse complement strand
CATAATCGTGATGCCGGTCTCGGCATCGCCAGCTTCTATAGCACGATGTATCGGCGCAGCACCGCGCCAGCGCGGTAACAGGGAGCCATGAATATTCAGGCAGCCTAAGCGCGGAATGCTGAGTACGGATACCGGCAGGATCAGGCCATAGGCCGCAACCACCATGACATCGTGCGGGGTCGTGCGTAATAATTCATGGGCACTTTGCGCCACGTCCGGATATTTTCCATCCAGTTTCAGCGAGACTGGCTGCGCCACTGGCAAATTGTGGCTGAGCGCAAATTGTTTGACCGCAGAGGCTTGTAGTTGCATGCCTCGTCC
>NZ_JAGSPN010000440.1 GCF_018139685.1 Cognatundibacterium luofuense | reverse complement strand
CCAGTGCTTTCATCTGACGCAGCATAGGACCGGCAACCGCATCCATACCACCGAAGAAAATCAGGTCAGGCTGTTTTGCTTTGATGGTGGTCAGGATCGCTGCAAAGTCATTGGACTTGTCAGTTGTATGTTCCTGCACCACGATTTCTGCGCCTTTACCTTTTGCGCCTTTCATAAATTCTTTAGCGACGCCTTCACCATACGCAGTTTTGTCGTCGATCACAGCGATTTTCTTCGCTTTGGAAATCTGTACTGCGTAACGGCCTAAAGTGCCACCCAGCTGACCGTCATTCGCTACTACGCGGAACGCGCCTTTGAAAC
>NZ_JAGSPN010000439.1 GCF_018139685.1 Cognatundibacterium luofuense | reverse complement strand
TACCCGCTTGCAGAGCCAGACCAAAGCTGCTTTTTTCCAGATCTGCTGCACCGTTGAGCAGGTTCACATCAGAGATGCGGGTGTAGTTCACACCAGCGCCTACATACGGACTGAATTGCGCTTCTGGTGCAAAGTGGTATTTTGCAGTCAGGGTTGGTGGCAGATGTTTGAAAGCACCGATGTTTTTACCCGCCAGTTCCACATCATGTTTTTGTGGGTAAGTCAGGATCAGTTCTGCAGAAATATTAGGTGTGAAGTAGTAACTGATATCTACTTCAGGAATCGTTTTTTTGCTGACAGTGATCAGATCCGCCGCGCCAAC
>NZ_JAGSPN010000438.1 GCF_018139685.1 Cognatundibacterium luofuense | reverse complement strand
CCATGGCGAATCCACCTGGAATCTGGAAAACCGTTTCACTGGCTGGACCGACGTTGATCTGACACCGAAAGGTGTAGCGGAAGCCGCGCAGGCGGGTAAATTGCTCAAGGAAGCGGGTTACACTTTCGATCTGGCGTACACTTCGGTACTGAAACGTGCGATCCGCACCCTGTGGGGCACACTCGACGCGATGGACATGATGTGGCTGCCTGTGGTTAACGACTGGCGCCTGAATGAGCGTCATTATGGCGCCCTGCAAGGCCTCAACAAAGCGGAAACAGCCGCCCAGTATGGCGATGAGCAAGTGTTGGTATGGCGCCGC
>NZ_JAGSPN010000437.1 GCF_018139685.1 Cognatundibacterium luofuense | reverse complement strand
AATGCGGCGATTGAAGCAGCACGTGCCGGTGAACATGGTAAAGGCTTTGCCGTGGTTGCGGCAGAAGTGCGTAAGCTGGCCGAACGTTCACAGATAGCTGCGCG
Source organism: Cognatundibacterium luofuense (assembly GCF_018139685.1). Taxonomy (GTDB): domain Bacteria; phylum Pseudomonadota; class Gammaproteobacteria; order Burkholderiales; family Burkholderiaceae_D; genus Undibacterium; species Undibacterium luofuense. The sequence continues at coordinate 218 of NZ_JAGSPN010000437.1, read as the reverse complement.
TGAAATTGGTGATCTGGCCAGTGGCAGTGTGAAAACTGCAGAACGCGCCGGCGAACTCATCGATGAAATCGTGCCTGGTATAGGCCGCACTTCCGACTTGGTGCAGGAAATTGCTGCGGCTTCGCAGGAACAGTCTGCGGGTGTCGGACAAATCAATACCGCGATGAATCAGATGAATCAGATCACTCAGCAAAATGCGTCCTCGAGTGAAGAACTGG
>NZ_JAGSPN010000436.1 GCF_018139685.1 Cognatundibacterium luofuense | reverse complement strand
CAGCCAAGGCAGGCAGTTGCTTTGCCAGCGCCTCATCCCACTTTATGCTGCCGTCAGCAAGAGCGGGATGCAAGTAGTGGATGTCGCGCCATAAGTGTGCAACATCCAGAAGAGCTGGTTGCTGCTCTGCCAGAGCTGCATGACAAAGCAGCACTTCCAGCATGCATAGCAATGCAATACAGCACCGTCTGATGCTGCTCATGCAATTCCCCCATGGGCAATGCGAGCGCCACCCACACTGCAAACAATATCCCGCCGCATCAAATCGTCAATTATCATGCGCAGCTCCGCGCGTTCGATTTGATCATGTGCGTTGCGTAATG
>NZ_JAGSPN010000435.1 GCF_018139685.1 Cognatundibacterium luofuense | reverse complement strand
CGAATCTGTTCGTCGAAGGTATTGATCAGCAAAGCTGGAATGAACTCAATACTTCCGAAGACAAGCCCCTGCTGAACCGCCCGCTGACCGGAGCTTATCCGCCTGGCTCAACCTACAAGCCTTTCATGGCATTGGCTGCGCTGGAGCTCGGTAAGCGTACCCCGAATCAAACTATTGCAGATCCCGGCTATTTTACTTTCGGTAACCATACCTTCAAAGACGATAGGCCTGGTGGTCACGGTATGGTCGACATGTATAAATCTATCGTGCATTCCTGTGATACCTATTACTACATGCTGGCTAACGACATGGGGGTCGATGCC
>NZ_JAGSPN010000434.1 GCF_018139685.1 Cognatundibacterium luofuense | reverse complement strand
GGGCGCTGTATCATGCGTTCCGGTATTTCCCACAGCACCAGCTTAGGGGCTTCCTGACTGAATTCCTTGCTATGGAAATAAGCTTGCGCAGCACCGTCGAAGGCACCGCCATCTTTCGCCAGATTAGCGACCGGCGCACCGACATGACGGCTCAGGAAAGGCACAAAATTACCGCGCAGGCTAAACGAGGTACCGATCAGCGATAAGGCGGGTAAGCCGCTGTCACCAAACAAATCATCGCTATGGACCACCACCGGTGCGACTTCGCTGAGGGTGGTGATTTCAGTCGCCGGTCTGACCCAGGCTGGCACATCTTCCAGGCTG
>NZ_JAGSPN010000433.1 GCF_018139685.1 Cognatundibacterium luofuense | reverse complement strand
GGAAGGTGCACCTGGCTATCATGCGATCGATATGGCGAAATGGCAGGAAAAAATGAAGGAAAGAATGGCGAAGCGTCAGGCTGAATTGCATGAGTTGCTAAAGCTTACGCCGGCGCAGGAACCTGCCTGGAAAACGTATGTTCAGAGCATGGAACTCAAGAATATGCCGCAGCCGCAAGATCCAAGAGAGATGGATAAACTCAGTACGCCGGAACGCATGGAGCGTTCGCTGGAGCGGATGAAAGAGCATCAGGCCAGTTTGCAAAACCGTTTGGCTGCGTTGAAGACTTTTTATGGCACGCTGACACCGGAGCAGCAAAAACT
>NZ_JAGSPN010000432.1 GCF_018139685.1 Cognatundibacterium luofuense | reverse complement strand
ATCTAGGGAAGCAATAATGAAAATAAACCTTAGCTTCAAACATAAGGCACTTGTGCTGGCACTGTTTGCCGTGACACAGAGTTATGTCGGCCTGGCGCAAGCGGCAACATCCACCGCCGTTGTCAACGCTGCTGCAGATGGTGCTGAAGTACCTGTCAATACAGTCCGGGAACGCTATACCAAATACGAATACCAGATTCCTATGCGCGATGGCGTTAAGCTGTTTACTGTGGTGTATGTTCCCAAAGACAGTAGCCAGACTTACCCGTTTCTGATGCAGCGCACACCTTACGGTTCCGGTGTACATGCCGGTGGCGAGAGTCA
>NZ_JAGSPN010000431.1 GCF_018139685.1 Cognatundibacterium luofuense | reverse complement strand
AGACGCGTAGCAATCCCAGATCTGACTTAAAATATTCTGCTAACCAAAGCAACATGCTAAAAACTTTCTCTTGTTATTGGTGTGTTGATACAAATTCGGTCTGGCTCGCCAGATATTGCACGACCCTTTCCATTTTCATGAAGCGTGAGCCTTTCACCAGCACAGTGCAGTCTGCTGTGAGTGCGGCTGCCAGCGCGCTTTGCAGCCCCTCTACGTTGGCAAAATATTGCGCACCTGCGCCATAAGCGCTGACCGCATGCGCCACCAGCTCGCCCAGCAAGTACAGATGGGTGATGCCGGACTCGCGTGCATACGCACCGATCT
>NZ_JAGSPN010000430.1 GCF_018139685.1 Cognatundibacterium luofuense | reverse complement strand
GGTTGTGTTCAGTCAGTGTTACAGTTTTTTTCTGCATTCCACTTTTTATGTGATGTTACAACGACAAACGCTTTACGTCAGTCGGCTTGTGGGCGCAACACAACGATATTGGGAGCGCGGTGAAAGCACGCTCTGAGCGAGGTCAGACAGTCACATTCGTGCGGAATTGCTGGCGGTAAGTGGATGGTGATATCTGTAGTTCCCGCGCGAAGTAACGCCGCATCATCAGCGCCGAGCCAAAGCCGCTTTGCAGCGCAATCTGTTCTATGCTTAGCTCACTGCTCTCCAATGCCCGCTGCGCATGGTTCAGGCGCTGATGCAGCA
>NZ_JAGSPN010000033.1 GCF_018139685.1 Cognatundibacterium luofuense | reverse complement strand
TAAATCCACCGCTAAGAGTCGTATCGGTAATCTGAGGTGTGAGCGGACTCACACGGGGTGCTGACGACCGCAACAAGCGCCCCCGCCCGCCCCTCCTGCGCGGGATGGGAGGGGCCCGACGGCGAGGGGGCTCCGCCTCAGGCCGGCCAGCGAGAAACGAAACGAGACACACGTAAGAAATAAAAAAAAAAAAAAGACAGGGTCGGAGACGGAAAGGCGGGACACACGGGACACGGGACGCCACGAACCCGGCACCCGGCGGCGGCCCGCCAACGGGCGGGACAAGCCAGGCGCTCGGGCCGGGAACCCCTCGGGCGCCCAGAGGGGGCTCGCGACACGCCCCCCCGAACCGCCGCCTCGGGAAGCGCCGGCGGCCGGAGGGGTGCCCCGCTGAGTCTGAGGGAGCGCCGGACGTGGGGAGGGACCGGGAAGCCCTCCCGCGGACGACCGACGTCCCTACGGGCCCCACCGCCCCCCCGACCCCGGGGACGGTAGGGCGACCCCCCCGGGGTCTTTAAACCTCCGCGCCGGAACGCGAGAGCTAGGTACCCGGACAGGAGCGGGGCGGACACGCGAGGCCCAGAAGGCGCGGCGGGGCGCGCGAGCCCACCCGCGGCACCGGCACACACACCCCCCCCCCGCACGCGGCGGAGCCACCCCGGCACCGTCAGTGCCGGAGAGCCGCGGCGGGGGAGGAGCGGCAGGCGCCTCGAGGAGAGCGAGCGCGTCCCGGCCACCGCCCGGGAAGAGATCACGTACCACCCCCGGTGCACACGAGATCACGGAGCCGGTCGGGAAAGAGGCAGAACGCCCTCGGGCTGCCGACGGCAGCGGCGGAGGCGGAGGCGGGCGCACGGAGGCGTCGAGGGAAGAGCGAGAAAACGGAGGAGGTCCCGCGGCGGACCAGACCCGACACCCTGCCACCGCACACCTGTCCCGAAACGCCCGCTCCGCCGGCCGGCCACGGCACGCGCCACGACGCCAGGACGCCGGACACGGGGACCCACCCGGGGACGCGCCTCCCGGCGAGAAGGAGGAACACTCACACAGGCCCAAGAGGGGACGGGACGACGACCCCCCTCGGCCTTCTCCGTTAATGATCCTTCCGCAGGTTCACCTACGGAAACCTTGTTA
>NZ_JAGSPN010000429.1 GCF_018139685.1 Cognatundibacterium luofuense | reverse complement strand
ATTTGGTGCTGAAAAAATAAGCGGCGAAGAATGAAAAATGCCACGGTGTGACATCGCACCGTGGCATTTTTTTTGAGGGAGTGAAGCTTGGGAAAATGCGTGCGAATGGCTGTCTATGCGGCCCTGTGGAATTTGGTCAGGCACCGGTTTTGGCTTGGCACGGAGGGAATGGAATAAATCAGTCACCTGGCGTTGTTGCCCCTCGTGGAAAGTGACCACATTACCACGACGAAGATACCTGGCTCCACGCAGTTTTCTTCGCGTTTGCAGGTAATTTGCATGTTAGCCGGCCCTAATGTGGCAATATGCGTATCGTTATCCCGG
>NZ_JAGSPN010000428.1 GCF_018139685.1 Cognatundibacterium luofuense | reverse complement strand
AAGCATTCATAATCCCCCACACTGTACCGAACAGACCGATGTAAGGAGAGACCGAACCCACCGAGGCAAGGAAAGACAAATGCGATTCCAGCATATCCATTTCGCGCTGGTAGGCTGCGCGCATCGCACGGCGTGCACCATCCAGCATGGCACCGGCATCCAGTGCTGCTTTATTCGCGTTCTTGACCTTTTGGTATTCACTCATACCCGCTTCGAAAATACGTTCCAGCGAACCGGTTTTATCGCGCCCATTACGACGGTTGGCGGCCGCAGTCTGATACAGCTCAACCAGATTGCCACCTGACCAGAAATGACGTTCAAATTC
>NZ_JAGSPN010000427.1 GCF_018139685.1 Cognatundibacterium luofuense | reverse complement strand
CAGGATGATGCTGGAGAAGTCGTTGACGATCACTTTGTCGCCAAAGGATTTGCATACATTTTCCAGTTCCGCCACGATTTTGCCTGAGCGTTCACCGGTCGTGATATCGAGTTTGACCTGACCTTGCTGGTCGCGTCTGGCGCTGCGCTGCAGACGCAGATCTTCCAGCCGGCGTACCCGTCCTTCATCGCGGCAGCGGCGTGCTTTTACGCCTTTGCGTATCCAGACTTCTTCCTGGGCCAGCAGCTTATCGAACTTGGCATTTTCGGTTTCTTCGATTTCCAGCTGTTCTTCTTTACGCGTCTGGTAAGTGCTGAAATTGCCC
>NZ_JAGSPN010000426.1 GCF_018139685.1 Cognatundibacterium luofuense | reverse complement strand
AATGCCGAGCGGGCCGCCGGACAATACGGTACGTTCAAAATCCAGACCCGACATCAGCACATTGACGCCTTTGCCGACGCCACCGAGCACATTTTCCAGCGGTACTTCGCAGTTATCAAATACCAGTTCGCCGGTATGCGAACCGCGCATACCCAGCTTGTCCAGTTTCTGCGCAATCGAGAAACCTTTATAGCCTTTTTCGATCAGGAAGGCAGTCATACCGCGTGGGCCTGCTTCCAGGTCAGTTTTGGCATAGACCACCAGCACATCGGCATCCGGACCATTGGTAATCCACATCTTGGTGCCATTCAGCACATAGTGATCA
>NZ_JAGSPN010000425.1 GCF_018139685.1 Cognatundibacterium luofuense | reverse complement strand
CAAACCACTGACGACCGTTGGCAAATCCGAGTAGCCACAGCCATAACCATCATTTGGCAATATCCAGCCACCCGGCATATCGTGCTCACGATAGCGTGCTGCGACTGACTGCACCACATCCGGCGTTTTTCCCGTTGGCCCGTCCGACCAGCCCGCTGGTACTGTGCCTGGCTTTTTGATATTGTCACCGTCGTTATAGCAATCCGCATCGCCAAATTCCAGTGCCCAGCGCGGCAACAACTTTGCTCTGCCAGTCAGATTGGTATAGGCATCCAGTATACGTGGCAAGCCGCCGACAAAATAGTAAGCATCAAAGCGGGCTTCG
>NZ_JAGSPN010000424.1 GCF_018139685.1 Cognatundibacterium luofuense | reverse complement strand
TGCGCACAAAGTAGCAGCGCTGGAGATAGAAATCATGGCGCTGGAAATCACGGTCTTACGTGTGATTTCTCAGGACAGTGGCAAGCCCGGTCCGGAAGCATCTCTGCTCAAAATCAAGGGCACAGAAATTCAGCAACGCTTAACCGAACTGATGGTAGAAGCCGTTGGCCCCTATGCGCTGCCGTTTGACCCGGCCTATCTGGACGGAGAACAGGCACATAGCGTGTCTGAACAGGATGATGCTGCGCCGCTGGCTTCGTATTACTTCAATTTCCGCAAGACCTCCATCTATGGCGGTTCGAATGAAATTCAAAAGAACATCATC
>NZ_JAGSPN010000423.1 GCF_018139685.1 Cognatundibacterium luofuense | reverse complement strand
AAGGCGGTGGCGCACGCCTGGCGGTAGAGACCAACACGCAGGTCGTTCCTATCGCACTGAATTCAGGTGAATGCTGGCCGAAAAATTCTTTCATCAAAAAACCCGGTACTGTCACCGTTTCTGTAGGAAAGCCGATTTCGTCTGAAGGAAAAACAGCGCCTGAGCTGATGCTGGAAGTGGAACAATGGATAGAAGCTGAGATGCGGGTGATTTCACCGCAAGTCTACCAAGAATAAGTCTGCCCTCATGCCCTGTGATCAGGGCATTTTTTTTTGTGCAAATCAGGCCTGCAGAGCGAAGTTTGACGACTTGGTATACATTGCTG
>NZ_JAGSPN010000422.1 GCF_018139685.1 Cognatundibacterium luofuense | reverse complement strand
GGCGTTGTCGAGGAAGTTCCCCATAGACAGCGTCCAGCTGCCTATCATCGGTACTTTCCAGCCCAGCTTTTCCATACCGTTGGCGATTTGCGCCAGCTCAGGGCCTATGCCATAGGTCAGCACGGCTTGCGCACCACCTTGCTTCGCCTTGAGCAACTGGGCCGTCATGTCCACATCTTTGATGTTGAACTTTTCGACTGCAACTGGCTTCACGCCTTTCACCGCCAGTGCTTTTTCGAGATCTTCGCGGCCCAGCTGTCCATAGTTGGTGGAATCTGCCAGAATCGCAACCTTGGTGAATTTGCGCTTGCCGACTGCTTCTTCCA
>NZ_JAGSPN010000421.1 GCF_018139685.1 Cognatundibacterium luofuense | reverse complement strand
CAAGTGTTTTATGTCAATGCGCGTGGCGCGATTATGGATGGCATGTACTCGGATATGACGGGCGACGATACTGCCCCGGACTATGATTACCAGGTGGCGACGGCAATACAGGATGATGGCTGGAGTGCCGAATACCGGATACCGTTTTCCGAAATTGCCTACGACAAAAATGCAGACAAACCCTGGAGTTTGCTGGTATTGCGAAATATGATGCGGGATCAGCGTTACCGCATGTATAGCGGTGGCGTCACACGTGCCGCCAGTTGCAATCTGTGCTTCTCAGATGAGATCCATGGCTTGAAAAATCTGCCTTCCGGTATGAACTGG
>NZ_JAGSPN010000420.1 GCF_018139685.1 Cognatundibacterium luofuense | reverse complement strand
CAGCCGTATCGAATGCCTTTTTGACGGCAAAGAAAGCGTTTAACTCGGTTTGTGTAAACTGTACGCACATGGAGTTAATTTTCTCTATTCCCACACCGTGTTCACCGGTGATGGTGCCGCCTACAGCAACGCACAATTCCAAGATTTCCGCACCAAAAGCCTCGGCACGTAAAAACTCGCCTTCCTGATTCGCATCAAACATGATCAGCGGATGCAGGTTGCCATCACCGGCATGAAACACATTGGCACAGCACAGTCCATATTTCTGCTCCATCGCAGCGATCCCGGTCAACACTTCAGCCAGCCGTTTGCGTGGAATCGTGCCATC
>NZ_JAGSPN010000419.1 GCF_018139685.1 Cognatundibacterium luofuense | reverse complement strand
ACATAGGAACGGTTATGCTCGATGAAACGCAGGCGCTGCGCAGAGCGCTCTGCATCTGACAGACTGTACTTCATCAGCATCGCTATTGCTGCGTCACGATCAATCTCACCATCCAGGTAACGTTTTGCGACCATATTGCCTGAGTAGGATAATTGCTGCAGCACCGCCTGTATCTGGTAATACAGCTCAGCCTTAGCCGGATCGATACCCGCCAGCGGAAATAAGACTGACTTCTCAAACTGCATACGTTCAGCATGCGGAAACGCGATTTCTATACCGTAGTTGGCACTGCCTTCTGCCAAAAAAGACATGGGTGAATACAGAGGAT
>NZ_JAGSPN010000418.1 GCF_018139685.1 Cognatundibacterium luofuense | reverse complement strand
ATTTGCGAAGACCGCCACGCAAAGAACAATCCGGGAACAGCTCGATACGATACTCTACAGTGGGATTACTACCCGCCGTCTCAGCCGCTCCGTAACTCATATTCGAACGGACTTTAGCCGCAATTTTGGCCAGATAGCTCGGGTCGCCACGATTATTGCCGGTCGATTTTTCTGCCGTGCCGCTGCCACCGCTGCCGGTCATGCCTGCCTGCGCATTCAAACGCTGCATTTGCTCTTTGAACAGCTTATCGGAAGCGGCTTTATCTTTCGCTTCGCGTGCTTTCTGATCGGCCAGTTTTTGCTTATCCGCTTTTTCGCGCTCTTTCAG
>NZ_JAGSPN010000417.1 GCF_018139685.1 Cognatundibacterium luofuense | reverse complement strand
ATAATCGACAGATAAGCACCGGCGATACCGCAGCAGGCACCGCTAAACAACAGGGCCAGAAAGCGGATACGCAATACCGGATAACCAAGCGCATGGGCTGATTCAGGCGATTCGCCGACTGCGCGCAACACCAGTCCGGTACGGCTGCGGTATAAAAACCAGATCAGTCCGGCGCATAGCAGCAGACTGAAATACACCGCCAGATGCTGATCAAATAAGGCTTTGCCGACAAAGGGCAATTGATTCAGCACGGGAATGCCGTGGCTGACTGCAGGCAGCGACTGGCCCACAAAAGACTGACCGATGAACGCCGATAAGCCGGTACCGAAG
>NZ_JAGSPN010000416.1 GCF_018139685.1 Cognatundibacterium luofuense | reverse complement strand
TGGGCTCTGTACCGCAGCAGGACGTATTCCAGCGTGTGGCCTCATCAAAAAATGAAACTATCGCCGGACGTGCTTCGGTACTGGGCGGCTTATTGTATTTCGGTTTTGCGTTTATCCCTATGTTCCTGGCCTACTCGGCCACGCTGATCGATCCCTCCATGGTGGCCAGCCTGATCGACAAGGATTCCCAGCTGATTTTACCTACCCTGATCATGACCAAGGTGCCTATGCTGGCGCAGGTGATGTTCTTCGGTGCGTTGTTGTCCGCGATTAAAAGCTGTTCCAGTGCGACCTTACTCGCACCATCGGTTACGTTTTCAGAAAATATCC
>NZ_JAGSPN010000415.1 GCF_018139685.1 Cognatundibacterium luofuense | reverse complement strand
ATGACACGACTGACTTGCCCGGATGTAAAATAGCACTTTTATGCTTTTGCACTGTTCTCACTTCAGAATTGATCTATGTCAAATCCAAAACCACTCACCAAATTGTCACCACTGGCAGGCCTCATTTTTTTCAGCCGCTGGCTGCAACTCCCTCTGTATCTGGGTTTGATACTCGCCCAGTGCGTTTATGTATTTCATTTCTGGGTCGAGCTGATTGATCTGATTGGCGCTGCCATGGGTAACCAAAGCGCCTTACAGCACATACTGGAAGCGGTGTCGGCCGGTGGCAATCACCCTACTAAACTCAATGAAACAACAATTATGCTGGTG
>NZ_JAGSPN010000032.1 GCF_018139685.1 Cognatundibacterium luofuense | reverse complement strand
CTCAATCACCTGATTTGGCGTTCGGATGACCCGCTCTGACGGTAGTGAGAAATCGACCTTAATCGCCAGTCCTTCGCGATTAAAGTCGTCAATGATATTCAGTAACCTGAAGCTGCGGCCATCTTCAAGCTGATCATGCATAAAGTCCATCGACCAGCAATGATTGATGGCTTCAGGTACCACCAGTGCATCCGGTATTTCGCGTTTCAAGCGTTTCTTTGGCTTCATCCGCAAATTCAGCTCCAGCTCACGATAAATCCTTCGCACGCGTTTATGGTTCCAGTCAAAGCGTTTGAGGTTTCGCAGGTAATAGATGCACATGCCAAAACCCCAGTTACGGTGAGTTGTGGTCAACTGCAGCAGCCAGTCTGCAATTTCAGCATTTTCATCTGCCAGCCGGGGTTGATACCGGTAGCAGGTTTCGCTGATACCAAACATCGTACAGGCCAGTCTGACCGGAATGGATTTTTCCTGCACCGCCTTTTGCGCCAGCTCCCGCCGGCGCGACGACTTCACCACTTTTTTCAATGGTCTCTTTGAGAATCTCCGCTTTGAGTCGCTCTTCGGCATACATTTTTTTCAGCCGGGCATTTTCCGATTCAAGCTCTTTCAGACGCGCCATCATAGAAGCATCCATCCCGCCAAATCTGGCGCGCCATTTGTAAAAAGTGGCAGAGCTCATGCCATGTTCACGGCAAAGTTCAGGTACAGGTGCACCTGCTTCTGCCTGCTTTAAGATAGCCAGTATCTGGCTGTCACTGAATTTGGATGTTTTCATGAAGAATCTCCTGCGTTGATAGTACGAGAAAATTCTACTTTTAGCGCCTGTTAATTTTCGGGATGATTACCCACGACAGCACCGGCCATCTGGATTTCGATCACACCGGAACGATCCGTGAGAACTTCCTGAGCTGTGACAGCATCAGGTCTGTCAATCGGATGTACAGATGCCATTCTCCTGTGCCGGGCGAGAGACTGAAACGCCGAGTTCTGCTACTCGCTGCGCCAGTTGCTTCCTGAATTCCGGTGAATAGTTGGGACGTCGCTTCTTGCGCGCCGGTGTAGTTAGTAGTTCCAAAGGGCGCTGTTGCACAAATCCTGAACAGGTCGAGACACCCCTTCCCCCAGACCGATTTACGCCACCGCCACCGTGCATGGACGGCCCAGCATGCTGAAGCGATTCAAGATGGCAGCACGCACTTGCAG
>NZ_JAGSPN010000414.1 GCF_018139685.1 Cognatundibacterium luofuense | reverse complement strand
ATCGCCAGCCAGCGTGTGTTTTCCGGATCGGCCAGTTGTACCCGTAACAGTTTTTGCTCTTCATTCCATTGCAGCTGCGGCGGCGCGATATTGGTGTTTTCCAGCCAGGGCGTAGCCGGTACTAAAGCGGCCGAAGTGTATTTTTCCTGCGCCAGGCGTTTGCGTATGTCTTTACGATTCTGACTCAGGCTGACCATGCTGAAATGGATATGCCCAGTGCCCGCTTTTTCACGCAGTGCATCGACCTGATTCAGGATTTCATCGGCTTGCCAGGATTTTTCTGTGTGATCGATTTTACTGGTGAACAGGCCTGGCCAGATATGACGTTGT
>NZ_JAGSPN010000413.1 GCF_018139685.1 Cognatundibacterium luofuense | reverse complement strand
GAGACCATCATCGGCGTCAGCCCACCGAAGATGGCATAGGCCACGTTATACGAAAACGACAGGCCGGTAAAACGTACGGTGGCCGGAAAAGCATTGGCCATCACATAGGGTACCGCGCCAACCAGACCAACTGAAAAACCAGCCAGTGCGTAAGCACCGTACAGTGTGGAAGGGTCTTGCAATACCGTGCTGTAGAAATAGTAAATCACCGTGCCAAGCAAACTGCTGCCCAGAATAAAAGTCCAGCCGCCACCAATTTTATCGATCAGTCGTCCCGCCAATATGCAACCCAGTGTGAGTGCTATGGTGGCCAGCGAATTCGCCTGCAAA
>NZ_JAGSPN010000412.1 GCF_018139685.1 Cognatundibacterium luofuense | reverse complement strand
GCTCCGTTGGCCGATTCCAGCGCCAGCCGCAAACGTTGCAGCATATCGGCAAAACCAAACTGACGGTTCATTTGCTTGAGCTGCTGCATGCGCTGGGCCACCCGCACTGCCGCATGTTTGAGCATCACATGCTGCACTGGTTCAAATGCAAGCAAGGCTGCCTTCAGTTCGGGGAACAGGCTAGCCGCCTGCGGCAACACGGCAGACTGATCTTTTTTAAAGCAAGTCTGCAAATTGTCTGCATTGAGCCTATCGCAACCGTCCAGAAAACGCTTATCAGGAATTATTTGCTGTGCCTGATCCAGCCATTGCTTCGCGCTCTCAAAAAAC
>NZ_JAGSPN010000411.1 GCF_018139685.1 Cognatundibacterium luofuense | reverse complement strand
AGTCTGATTAATTTTGCACGTGGTCCCATCGTGGTCGAACAGGATTTGCGCACAGCGCTGGATGCCACGCATTTGCAGCACGCGGTGCTGGATGTGTTTGCGGTCGAGCCGCTGCCGCCGGACAGCTGGCAGTGGACACATCCTGCTGTAACCGTTCTGCCACATTGTTCTGCACCGACGGATAAAGAGAGTGCGGCACAGATAGTCGCAGGCAATGTAAAGCGTTATCGCGAGCAGGGCTTGTTGCCTGCAGGTGTCAACAGACAACAAGCTTACTGACCATCGGTGTCAGTCAATGTTAGAATAATGTAAATTGGAAATACCAATTGCC
>NZ_JAGSPN010000410.1 GCF_018139685.1 Cognatundibacterium luofuense | reverse complement strand
CGATTGCGTGGTGGTGGCGTTTTCACGTACCGGCCGCACGCGCGATCTGATTAACAGCGTACAACTGGCTAAGCAAGCCGGTGCCAAGGTACTGGTTTTGTGCGCCAGTGGCGGTCCGCTGGCGGAACTGGCCGATGTGCATATCAGCGTCGACGTGGAAGAAGATCCCGATATCTACACACCCATGACTTCACGCCTGGCGCATCTAACCTATATCGATGCGCTGGCCGTTGCAGTGACCCTGATGCGTGGCCCGGCTGCCATCGATATGCTGGAGCGTGCCAAAATCAGTATCAGTGAAAAGCGCATAGACTCGAAAGTCCGATGCCAC
>NZ_JAGSPN010000409.1 GCF_018139685.1 Cognatundibacterium luofuense | reverse complement strand
CCCGGTGTCGCTGTTTTAGTCAGTGTTGCCTGTGCGGCAGGGCGTGATGTCACCAGCGGCAAAGCCTCAGCCGCTTCCATATTGGCAGCGTAATCGGAAGTTGGGCAGTACACCAGCGCATCTTCACCGGTTTCTGCGATCACATGGAACTCGTGAGAGCCGGATCCACCAATCGCACCGTTATCGGCCGCGACCGCGCGGAACTGCAAGCCAAAGCGCTGGAAAATACGGGTATATGCATCGTACATCACCTGATAAGACTGCTTGAGACCGTCGACATTGCGATCGAAAGAGTAAGCATCTTTCATGGTGAATTCACGACCACGCATCA
>NZ_JAGSPN010000408.1 GCF_018139685.1 Cognatundibacterium luofuense | reverse complement strand
CCGCATTGCGTTTAAGTGTACAGGCTGCTCTCAGTGGAGAGATCGTTATACTTGGTATCAAGCCGGACCGCCCTGAAACCGGTTACGGATACATACACTACGATGAAGATTTGGGTGCATCAGGCAAGCATAAAGTTCTGCAGTTTACGGAAAAGCCAGACCTTGAGACCGCAGTGCAGTACTTGAGTAGTGGTCATTACGCCTGGAACAGTGGAATGTTTGTTTTAAAAGCGAGCACATGGCTCAAAGCATTGGGAATGTTCCGCCCTGATATATTGCAGTCTGTCAGTTCAGCATGGAATAGCCGCTCCAATGACGAGTTGTTTGTTCG
>NZ_JAGSPN010000407.1 GCF_018139685.1 Cognatundibacterium luofuense | reverse complement strand
GATAACTCACTGCGTGCTGCATTGACGCGAACTTCAGCGTCATCCAGCGCTTGCAGGGAAGTCATGCCGGAGGCACGCAAAGTCTTCAACCGCTGCAAAGCGCGATCTGACTGATCGAGTGCGAGCGAGGCACTGCGGGCTGCATCTTCGGCTGAATTCAGATTGTCACGGATCGAGGTTTCATCCAGTTTGACCAGGATATCGCCACGCTTGACGATGTCGCCGTTTTCCTTCAATACCTGCAGCACGATGGCTTGAACCTCAGCGCGTAAATCGGCTTTGCGTTCCGGCTGGACAGAACCAGTGATGACGGGACCTGAGGCGAGCGCAT
>NZ_JAGSPN010000406.1 GCF_018139685.1 Cognatundibacterium luofuense | reverse complement strand
GGAACCGCAGGTTCAGACATTTGGTGTATGTGCTTGGCTGAGGAGCCAATGGGGCGAAGCTACCATCTGTGGGATTATGACTGAACGCCTCTAAGTCAGAATCCCGCCCAGGCGGAACGATACGGCAGCGCCGAAGGAGCCTCGGTTGGCCCCGGATAGCCGGCTCCCCGTCCGTCCCCGTCCGGCGGGTCCCCGCCTCGTCGCCCCCCCGGGTGCGGGGCGGGTCCCCCCGCCGGGCGTCGGGACCGGGGTCCGGTGCGGAGAGCCATTCGTCCCGGGAAACGGGGTGCGGCCGGAAAGGGGGCCGCCCTCTCGCCCGTCACGCTTAACG
>NZ_JAGSPN010000405.1 GCF_018139685.1 Cognatundibacterium luofuense | reverse complement strand
GATTCCAGGCCGGAGTGGAAGGCGTCGCAGGTGGATAGGCGTTTGCCGCCAATGAGGATGTCGCTGTCGTCGGACGCGTCACTGCGCTATTGCCCCAGCCTGTATTGCCCGCATCCAGAAAACGCTGTGATGTCTGGCTATTGGTCTGTTGATTCAATTGATTGAGTGCTTTTTGCTCACGTAAATCCGCCTGTAATGCCGCAATCTGGCTGTTGGCATCCACCAGCGCCTGTTCCAGCAGCAGCGCACGCTGCACCAGCAAATAACTGGCATGCGGCTGTTTGCTCACAGCCTGCTGTATCAGTGTCTGTGCCTGTGGGTCGGGACTCACA
>NZ_JAGSPN010000404.1 GCF_018139685.1 Cognatundibacterium luofuense | reverse complement strand
AGGCTGGGCCTGGATTACACGATCAACCCGGCGTGGAAAATGGGCCTTGATGCGTCCTATCTATCCAGCGAACGTTATCGCGATACAGCAGGCATGCTGTCGCTGAGCGGGCCACGCCGTCATCTCGATGCTTACCTGAGCTTCAGTGCACATGCGCATAGCCAGTGGCGGCTGAGCGTGAATAATCTGCTGCAGCAGGATCTGCGCAATGCGGATTATTTTCAGCTGAGTGAGCGTCGCTGGACTGAACAGACGACACAAGCCAGCAGCCGTCAGTGGCGCCTGAGCTGGGAGGGGAAATGGTAATGGCGCTGAGCCTGCCACTGGTAGTC
>NZ_JAGSPN010000403.1 GCF_018139685.1 Cognatundibacterium luofuense | reverse complement strand
CCTGACGCACAGAAAATGCGTGCGCAGCATCATAGATAACTTTTAAACCGTGTTTATCTGCTATCGCCTGTATCGCCTCTATATTGCAGGGTATGCCATAGCAGTGCACAGGTAAAATCGCGGTGGTCTTGTCAGTGATAGCCGCCTCTATCAGATCAGGATTCAGATTCAAAGTGAGCGGGTCAATATCGACAAACACAGGAGTAATCTGATTCCACATCAATGCATGCGAAGTCGCGACAAATGAATATGGCGTTGTGATAACTTCACCACTTAAATGCAACGCTTTGAATGCAGTGATCAGAGCGATGGTTGCATTTGAAAACAAGGAA
>NZ_JAGSPN010000402.1 GCF_018139685.1 Cognatundibacterium luofuense | reverse complement strand
GGCTGATGAATTTTCCGGTGCAGTGCTGATTGCAAAACATGGCCAGGTTTTATTTGAATCGGTGTGCGGTGAAGCCAGCCAGCGCTACCATGTGCCGAATAAGCTGGATACAAAATTCAATATCGCCTCAGTCGGTAAGATGTTCACAGCGGTGGCGATCGCGCAGCTGGTGCAAGCGGGACGCCTTTCCTACGATGATACGCTGGATAAATTCCTCGATGCGAGCTGGTTGCCTGTGGCCGTCAGCAAACGTATTACGGTTAGTCAGTTGCTCAACCATACCAGCGGCTTACCTGAATTTCTGAGCCGGGCCAAAGCGCGTCACAGCTCAC
>NZ_JAGSPN010000401.1 GCF_018139685.1 Cognatundibacterium luofuense | reverse complement strand
ATAGGCTGCGATGAAGCCAACTACCTGCACCACAAAACCGAACAGCATATTACTCAGAGAACACCAGGCAATCAGCGTGGGGATGACACCCCAGATCATTGCCCGCCGGGTTTCTTCGTCGTCCTTACCCTGAGCCATCAGCGTCACGCCCCAATGCAAACCACCCAGGAAAGACAAAATCACGATGCCATACGCCAGCTGCGCTTTGATGAAATACCCCAGCCAGTCAGGATGCACGATCCAGCACAGTACCGTCAGTAAAACAAACGGAATCAGGCCAGCAAAGCCCAGTCGTATTACCAGTTTTTGATTGAGATTATTCATAAAATTTA
>NZ_JAGSPN010000400.1 GCF_018139685.1 Cognatundibacterium luofuense | reverse complement strand
ATACCAGTCAGTACACATCGTTGACCGCCTTACTGGAAGAATCATTTCAACGCTATGCGACTCGTGATGCCTATTTGTGTATGGGGCAGCGGCTCAGCTATCGTGACCTGAATCTGTTTTCCGCCCGTATTGGCGCCTGGTTGCAAAGCCGTGGCCTGGCACCTGGTGCGCGGGTGGCAGTGATGATGCCCAACGTGCTGCATTACCCTGTGTGTGTGGCTGGTATCCTGCGCGCCGGATATACCGTGGTAAATGTGAATCCACTGTACACGCCGCGTGAACTGGAACATCAGCTCAGCGATTCCGGTGCGGAAGCCATCGTGATATTAGAAA
>NZ_JAGSPN010000399.1 GCF_018139685.1 Cognatundibacterium luofuense | reverse complement strand
ATGGTAGAAAAACGGTACACATATTTCCATTAAATTCTGTTAAAACTGATTCTTACTATACGATCAAAATGGAGAACGTAAAAAAGCTCTATTCTGGTGAGCCAAAAAGTAAAATGTCAAACCCGTCTTATGTCGACGGCGTGCTTCGTTACTTGCTGTCGGAATGCGGTTTGCCTGCCAAACCGGAGTTTACTCAACAGGTGATCAAAGAGCCATATGTGTTGATTATCGATGAAATCAATCGTGGCAATATCTCTCGCATTTTTGGTGAGTTAATTACTCTCATAGATCCCTCCGAGCGCACCGGTTCCGATGACGCGTTGGCAGTCACGC
>NZ_JAGSPN010000398.1 GCF_018139685.1 Cognatundibacterium luofuense | reverse complement strand
ACACCAGATCAAAACGACGAGTTCTTACCGACTTCCAATCCGGATGTCTGGATCGCCAAAGCAGGTTCAGCCGCCGATGGCAAGATGGATATGCTCTCTGTGCTCTTGCATGAATATGGTCATGCTTTGGGTATCGAACACAGTGGCGATGATGGTGATTTCATGGCTGCCAGTCTGCAGCCAGGCGAGCGTCGTTTGCCGAGTCCGGACGAATTAAGCTTGATGGCCCGTCTGGTCGCAGCCTTGAAGCAAACACCATCTGACCCAACTGCATCCAGTTTGCCGGTTTCTAATGTGAGCTTGATGTCCTGGTACCGACTCCGTCGTGCTGAC
>NZ_JAGSPN010000031.1 GCF_018139685.1 Cognatundibacterium luofuense | reverse complement strand
GCTCGGCTTCGCTCCCCCCCACCCCGAGAAGGGGAGGGAGAGCGCGTGACGACGGCCCCCCCGGGCCCGACGGCGCGACGACGCCCGGGGCGCACTGGGGACAGTCCGCCCCGCCCCCCGGGCCCCCGGACCCCCGAGAGGGACGACGGAGGCGACGGGGGGTGGGAGAGCGGTCGCGCCGTGGGAGGGGCGGCCCGGCCCCCGCGACCGCCCCCCTTTCCGCCACCCCACGGGGAGGGGCGGGAGGGGAGAGGCCGGGGGGAGAGCGCGGCGACGGGTATCCGGCTCCCTCGGCCCCGGGATTCGGCGAGCGCTGCTGCCGGGGGGCTGTAACACTCGGGGCGGGGTGGTCCGGCGCCCACGGGTGACGCCGCCCCCCCCGAGCCACCTTCCCCGCCGGGCCTTCCCAGCCGTCCCGGAGCCGGTCGCGGCGCACCGCCACGGTGGAAGTGCGCCCGGCGGCGGCCGGTCGC
>NZ_JAGSPN010000397.1 GCF_018139685.1 Cognatundibacterium luofuense | reverse complement strand
ATAAATGCCTGTGCGTTTGTCAAAGGCCGGGCCCATATTACGGTCACCCCAGGGGGAACGGTTCGCTACCTGGAAGTTGCGCTCAGACAGGAAATACAGCCATTGTCCATCCGGTGAGAATACCGGTGATTGCGACTCAAAGCGGTCGCTGGTCACAAAGTGCAGCTGACGGGTATCGAGCGCATACAAGGCGATCTGATTGCGTTTGATACTGCTTGCAGAACGCACGATCGCAAGGGTTTTGGAATCCGGCGACCAGACGATTTCTGCATGATTGCCGGCACCGGCTTTGCCTGCATCATCGATCAGCTGATTCTGTCTGGTGTTCAGATC
>NZ_JAGSPN010000396.1 GCF_018139685.1 Cognatundibacterium luofuense | reverse complement strand
AATTCGACTAAGCAAACCCTTACCCCAGCCAGTAGTTCAACCACGAGAGAATTTATGCGTTTTCACAGCCTGCAAGCAAGAATTATTGCGCTCTTCATCAGCCTGCTGCTGTTACTGCAACTGGCTGCCTACGGCTTTATTGATCAGGCGATAGATAAAAATGCGCGCCAGACGTTGAACAAAGAGCTGCATACCAATGAAAATTTCTTCCAGCGTATCATAGAAAAAAATGCACAGAATCTGGTGCAGGCTGCCACCATCGTATCTAAGGATTATGCCTTGCGCGACGCCATCAGCAGTAACGACACCCAGACCATCGTATCTGCGCTGCTGA
>NZ_JAGSPN010000395.1 GCF_018139685.1 Cognatundibacterium luofuense | reverse complement strand
AAAAATGCACTGGCTTTAAAACCGGTGCATTTTTTTTAGACACTACGCCCCTCCCTGCGAATAGCGTAGCTTTATTTATCTAAGCCTTACTGTGCTAAATACTCAACGGCGTTCGCTGTCAGCCCATGTAACCGGCGACTGATGCTGACGCACAGCCTGACTTGCTCTGCGATATTCGCCGGAACAGGCAACTCCTGATTTAAGACCTTGTGTATCCAGACTGCGGTGGAGGTGGCATCAATGTCTTCAGGCAGTTCAGGCTCTGTAGCAGTTAACAGCTCTTGCTTTTCCAACAGCCTCTCACGCACGCCTTGGGCAAATCGGTCTATCTGCT
>NZ_JAGSPN010000394.1 GCF_018139685.1 Cognatundibacterium luofuense | reverse complement strand
CAATGTAGTTTCTCTATGAGTAAAGTACCGGGTAGTCGCCAGTTTGAAGTTGCGGAAGTGGAGGAGTTGCTGGCTAAGCGGGAAATTGGTCCTTTACAAGGCTTCCGCTCAAAAATGGGCAGACCGTTTGCTGCGATTTTGAAAATCGTGCCGGATACCGAACACAATAACTTGAAGCTGGAATTCGACTTTGGCCAGAATCAGGATGATGATGAAGATGCCGAAGGCGTCGATTTTTCTCAGCAGACCGCCTTGGGACCTTGCCCTAAATGCGCCAGTGGTGTGTACGAAATGGGTCTGACTTACGTCTGCGAAAAAACCGTAGCCAAGCCTAA
>NZ_JAGSPN010000393.1 GCF_018139685.1 Cognatundibacterium luofuense | reverse complement strand
GGCCTTTCACCACGTTGGAGCTGGCCGCCCTGCAATCGCTGATCGAGCCGGAGGAATACCTGGAGCTGGAAGGGCTGAGCGACAGCAACTGGCGCGAGCGCATCGGCAACGCGGTGCCGCCTGACGCCGCCACCGCGATCGCGGAAGTGATGGGGACGACCCTGTTGCTGGCCTGGTCCGGTGAAACCTTCGTGCTGTCGGCCGCCCCGATCTGGGTGCAGCCGGTGGCGGTAGCTTTGTCTGTGGCGCAGCAAGGAGAGCAGACATGATCGTTCCAAAACACCGCATTTTGCAGGCCTACGCCGTCACTTACGCACCTGGTAAGGACAACGCCA
>NZ_JAGSPN010000392.1 GCF_018139685.1 Cognatundibacterium luofuense | reverse complement strand
GATTTAATGGTCGCGGCAACGATAAACGCTGTCTGGCAGACGATTGCAACACGTCATCGTGAAAAGCCACAGTTCGCAGTGATCGCCTACGGCAAACTGGGTGGCAAGGAACTGGGCTATGCTTCTGATCTGGATCTGATCTTTTTGTACGATGATGAAGAACAGGATGCGCCAGCGAATTATGCGAAACTGGCCCAGCGCTTCATTACCTGGATGACCAGCCATACGCCGGCAGGTATTTTGTTTGATATCGACATTGCCTTACGTCCGGATGGTGCCAGTGGTTTACTGGTTTCATCAATACAGTCATTTGCCCGCTATCAGGAAAAATCAGC
>NZ_JAGSPN010000391.1 GCF_018139685.1 Cognatundibacterium luofuense | reverse complement strand
ACGTAAGCCCACTTCGTTTCTGGCAGCCAGTACCAGGGCGAGTCCAAGCTTATATTTAGCGGCCAATTGTTTTGCCATTTCCGCGCCTATGCCATCCGATGCGCCGGTGATCACTACCACCAAATGCTGTTGATTACTCATAATTGATCATTTCCATCTATGTGATTACCAAAAGACCACAGGAGTATCCAAAGCTTTGGGTAATAATAGCTTGCCAACTTTTGCCTGTTGCGCCAACTTCGCCTGATGTATCCATCATTGTTTGAGGGTACTGAGTCAGCAATACAGTCGCTGGAAAGAGGCTACAAAGATGCGTTAAATATAACAGTTAATGC
>NZ_JAGSPN010000390.1 GCF_018139685.1 Cognatundibacterium luofuense | reverse complement strand
TAAATTCTACAATCCGAATGTGAAAGATGAATGCGGTTGCGGCGAAAGCTTCCGTATCTGAGACTAGCCTGACTGCGTCCTATGCAAAATCATTTTGAGCTGTTTCAGTTAGCACCACGCTTTTCGCTGGACATGGCGCAGCTCGATGCAGCCTATCGCGAAGTCCAGAGCCAGGTGCATCCGGATAAATTCGTGCAGGCCAGCGAAGCTGAGAAACGGGTTGCCATGCAATGGGCGACCCGTGCCAACGAAGCCTACCAGACTCTGAAAAAACCCTTGAAGCGCGCCAGCTACCTGTGCGAAATACATGGCGTCGATCTGGAAACAGAATCCAA
>NZ_JAGSPN010000389.1 GCF_018139685.1 Cognatundibacterium luofuense | reverse complement strand
AGGCAGCCGCAGCCGGCGTGCTGTGCAGGCAATCTGCGAGTGCCTGTTGCAGTGCCGGGGCACAGGATTGTTGATCCGCGGTACCAAAATTCAAATCCGGCAACCGCCCCTCAAAAAAGCGTGGCACGACGGAAGCGATAGAATGCGCATCCCATAACACCACGCGCCCATGCAGCGCCAGCAAGCGTTCCAGCTCATTTTGCAATTGCTGATGGTAGGGCTGCCAGTAGTGTTGAATACGACGCTGCACTTCGGCCTGATCAGGCAACTGGTCAAGTGCATACAGTGCTTGTTTGTGGAAGGTATCTACCGGGCATAAACCGGTCGTATCTTGC
>NZ_JAGSPN010000388.1 GCF_018139685.1 Cognatundibacterium luofuense | reverse complement strand
ATATAAGGATGATCATTGCCCACTGCCTGACTTTGTGCGTCAGCCAGCGCTTCCTGCAATTTGGTCGTGAGTTTGTCGAGACGCATGATGTGCTCCTGAATAGTTGATTAACACCCAATTTGGGGCAGCAATGCTGATTTCAAGCAGTCTGAAACCGAAACGAAACAGAAGTCTTGTTGTAGGTCAAATTCTGATAGTTGCTATGCCAAGGGCATGCGCTGAACGTATTGAGAGACACAGAATAAACACAGAGAAAACACCGATAAATATTTAACAGGCAATTTTTCCTTATGAATACCATTTGCAAAATAGCAGGCAGCTCAATTGAATGGATGA
>NZ_JAGSPN010000387.1 GCF_018139685.1 Cognatundibacterium luofuense | reverse complement strand
ATCCCAGTCTTCAGGCTGAAATGAACCTTCGCGCTTCCAGACGATTTGTCCTTTGGTGTTGATCACAAAGTGGGTAGGCTGACTTTGTATCACACCAAAATTATCCTTGTGGCCCGGCGCATTGCGCCAGTACACAGGAAAACGTTGATCAGCCGGAACCGCCAGTTTAACCAGCTGTTGATACGTATCGAAATCCTGACGATTCTGATCCAGGCTGATCCCTAGCTGTACAAAATTTCGCTTTGCGTTGCCAACATAAAATTCACGCATTAAGCGAAAATCACGTGCGCACAGATTGCAGCCCGAGGTGAAAAAACTGACCAGTTCTTTTTTTCC
>NZ_JAGSPN010000386.1 GCF_018139685.1 Cognatundibacterium luofuense | reverse complement strand
AAGCTCACATCCGCTGAGTCTTTGCAATTCGTCAAGGCACAGGCAATCCCGGCACCGAGCGCGTTTCCCATATCGTTGGCAATATCGGAGCCAATACCGCAGGCGCTCAGACTCAGCAGCATGCCCGCGATACCGCTTTGTTTCAGTAGGGATGTTGAATAGTGCTTGCGCATGACAGTCTCCTGGTGGCATTGAGGACTGTATCTGCATCACCGTAGACAGAAGCTGGCAATCACTTTCGGGATGAGCGGATGAGCCCTGATTATTTTCTGTTAATTTTAATAATAACAAAAAAATATCAGTCCATGTGTTTGTCTGGCAAGATTTTTTTTGACT
>NZ_JAGSPN010000385.1 GCF_018139685.1 Cognatundibacterium luofuense | reverse complement strand
GAAACTCATCTCGTCTGGTTTTGAATGCTTACTATGATGGTGAAAAGTTCCCGCTCAAGTTTGAAAAAACATATGACGTAATGAGGCAGCCTATCTTTAAGAAGGTAAAAGGAAAAGTGTATGCTATAGGCGCTCCGAAGGAATGGAAGGTCGACATTTCTATCAACTTTCAAGGCATTAATATTTATGGTTTCATATGCCTATGGGAAATTGGTAGCTACATCAATAATCCAGGATTGGTGATGTTTCGACACGGCCGAGTAATTCAAGGCTTAGCCACAAAAAAATTCATGCCCGTAGCAATTTATAAATCGCAAAATAAACATGAAGCACAGC
>NZ_JAGSPN010000384.1 GCF_018139685.1 Cognatundibacterium luofuense | reverse complement strand
AAAGATACCAAGCAATTCAATGCGATGCTGGCCAAGCTGGACCCGAAAAAACCTGCCGTGTTATTGGTGAGGCGCGAAAACGCATCGCAGTTTGTGCTGATACGCCCGCAAGCGCAGTAAAGCAAACTGTTGCGCTGACCTTAAGTTGTTCCTAAGCTGCCCCTAAAGTGGGCAGTTTTTTTATTTTGAGTGGCTTGTGGGTTGACGCTGTTTTTCTGAATCTCCAGGTTTGGCGCGCCTTCTGGCCAGTTTTTGCTTTGAGAACCGCATCAAACCTCAGTGTACAGTGCTGTGAAGTACGCCGCAGACATAAAATATGCCAGTATTTTGCTGATC
>NZ_JAGSPN010000006.1 GCF_018139685.1 Cognatundibacterium luofuense | reverse complement strand
CTCTTCAGTTCAATCTCTGTTGGTGTCTTTCGACTGTCTCTTGCGAGACCTCTCTCAAAATACTGACGAGATAAATTTCTTTATCTTGTTTCTTTTGCGAGCACTTCATATGTTTTAAGCTTCCCGGCAAAACCGGTTCGCTCTCATTAAGTGCCCACATTTATTGGCTGTTGGTTGTTAAAGAACTGTATTCTTTTCTGCTATCGCTTCGAAGCGTTGTGTTCGTCAGCAGCAGAGAAGCGAGATTATGACGATTCGCACACCCAATGTCAACAAGCCTCAGCAAAAAAGATAAAAAGAGTCGTTTTTCTTTACCGGATTACAACACCACCGCACAAGCATTGATGGCGGATTGTGCATAGATCACAATTAGCCGAAGGAACAGAATCATATTCAGGAGCTAAAGTGCCCTCGCCTCAATTCGATACAGACCTCGTCGCAGCAGCAATTATTTCAGACAACCAGCCTGCAGCATCCACGCACGAGCAGCACGGCAGCTGCAAAAACTGCGGTGCTGCCCTGGCTGGCAAGTATTGCCATGAGTGCGGACAGGTATCACACGTACATCGCTCGCTGTTTCATATCGCAGAAGAACTGTTGCATGGTTTGTTCCACTTTGACACCAAAATGTGGCGCACCATTCCGGCGCTGTTTTTTTACCCCGGGAAACTCACCAGAGAATATATAGATGGAAAACGGGTGCGTTATGTCGCCCCACTCCCTCTGTATTTGTTTCTGATTTTCCTGATGTTTTTCGTCTTTTCGATGACGGCTCAATTCTCGGGGCATG
The DNA here is from genome assembly GCF_018139685.1 of Cognatundibacterium luofuense. Classification (GTDB taxonomy): domain Bacteria; phylum Pseudomonadota; class Gammaproteobacteria; order Burkholderiales; family Burkholderiaceae_D; genus Undibacterium; species Undibacterium luofuense. The sequence goes on along the minus strand of NZ_JAGSPN010000006.1, from coordinate 257,295 downwards.
AAGACAAAAACGGTGATAGTTCAAAAGCTGCGGTTACTGAACTTATCAAAGAAAAACAGACTACTACCGAAGCACCCGCATCTTCGGTCGCCGCCGCAACGGCTTCGGATACGGACGAACAGACCGCTGAACCTGCAGCAAAACACAAAGATGTTGCAACTGCCGCTATTCCGAAAATTGTTGCTGACCTGGAGAATGACTCGGAAGCTTATAAAAATACACCTCACTGGATGCAGGAAAAACTGAACCACGCAGCTGCTAATCCTGAGCTGGTTTTCTACAAAATGAAAGGCAGTGCGTCGAAATTCGCACTGTTACTGCTCCCGCTGGCCTTACCTGTGATGTGGCTTTTATTTCCGTTCAGCCGCAGGCATGTCATGTTTGATCACTGCGTGTTCATTTTATATTCACTGAGCTTCGCCGCCTGTGCCATGATGATTCTGTCGCTGATGTCATTAGCGAATTTTGCCGGCGTCGGGTTCACACTGATATGTGCCGCGATGCCGCTGCATATGTACCGGCAACTGAGGGGCGCTTATTTGCTCACCAGTTTTCAGGCAGCGTGGCGTACGATGACGTTACTTTTTGCTGCCTTTATTTCACTGGCGCTGTATGCAACGGCTTTACTGGTGTTCAGCCTTTAATACTGCACTAAGCCAAATGTTTTTTAACCGGAACCAAAAATGAAAACAAAACTGATCGCAACAATCGCACTGCTCTCCAGCTTCATGATGAGTGGCACTGCTATGGCACAACAGAATTATCTGGATGAAATTGCACAGCGCGCATGCACCTGTGTGGATAAAGTGCAGACAAACGGCTTAGGCGAAAATGAAATCACGATGCAGATGGGAGTTTGTATTCTGCAATCGGTCGGCCCGAATGACCGCGATAAAATAATGAATGATTACAAGATCAACATCAATGACCCGATGAAGGACGGTCAGCGTGCCGGTGCGTTGATTGGTACAAGAATGGCAGCAATCTGTCCGGCTACGGTTGTCAAATTATCTACCATCGCAAAAGAAGCCGGCTCCGGCGGCAGTGTGACCGGCAACATCATCAAAGTCGATTCTGATGGATTTGTCACGTTCTCGGTAAAAGAAAATGCAGGGAATACGCAAAAGTATGTCTGGCTGTTCCCGACCAAAGGCGGTCTCGATTTGCCATCGATTTATAGCAGCATGACCGGTAAAACGGTGACACTGAAGTACGAGACAAAAAACATTTTCGACCCACGCGTCGGCGATTACCGTCAGGTTCGTATCATCACGCAGATTACAGAAGGGTTTGCGAAAGTACAGTAAACCTTGCCTTCATAGCATCTTCAGCTTGCTTTGACACAGAAAATAAAAAAGCAGGAACCGGAAGGCTCCTGCTTTTTTAATGGCTATTTATGCCTGCTTATTTCATTCCGTACCGGTGAACATATTGCTTCAGCCAAGAATATCTGACAAAAGCAGATTTACATACTGGAATGCGTATTCAGATGCAAACGGCGATCATCTGCTTCGAGTTCGCCCTGACAACGAATACAGCGCTCTGCTGTCGGCTCCACTTCCAGCCGTGCGAACGGGATCGTTTCGCCACATTCTTTACAGACATCGGCAATATTCTCGGCCATTCTTGCTGAAGCGCGCTGCACAGCCTCCCATTCAGCATGCTGATGCAGATACTGAGACATCGCTTCATGCTGCAGCGTATCGTCGATAGAAGCATCACCGATTTCGATATGGGCGAACTGGGCCGGATCACGGTGTTTCAGCTCTTCCTGAATACGACGCTTCATGGCATCGAGCTTTTGTTTCAGGACGTCATATTGTGCACTGGTCAGTGTCATTGTTACTCCGTAAGTAATGATCGGTATGGCACCAATTTACTCCGGCGTCACTTCCGGTGTTTGATACGGCGCAATAGCGGAACGCTCCGCGCCGGAGGATCAGGCCGACCGTGTCTGATCGCGCCCTTCATGCTTTGCCAGATACAAAGCCCGGTCGGCACGTTCCATCAGTCGCTCCAACTGACGGTCTTCTGCCTGATTGGCGCTGATGCCAATACTGACCGTAACACTGAAGTTTGCGCCGTCATCATCGAAGAAACGTAACTGCGCAATGCGTTTGCGAATACGCTCTGCGACGATTGCAGCCTGTTCAGCATTCGTGTGCTGCAGCAGGACACAGAACTCCTCGCCGCCGAGACGTCCGAACAAATCAATCTCACGCAATTCACGCTTGACCTGCTCAGCGAAGCGCACCAGCACCTGATCGCCGACGATGTGTCCGTGTTCGTCGTTGACGGTCTTGAATAAGTCCAGATCCAGCATCAGCATACTGACAACCGTACCGTAACGCTGTGCGCTGCGGAAAACGTGATCGGCATGCTCAAGGAAAGCGCGGCGGTTTTCGATATTGGTCAGTGCATCGGTGGTGGCCAGGCGCTTGAGTTCCTGCTCCATTTCCAGACGCTGGCTGACATCGCGGAATATGCCTTCGATACCGGCAAATTTACCTTCGTCGTCGCGGATTGCCTGACTGTTAATCGAAATATCAACGACACGTCCGAATTTACTGCGCATTCTGGCCGGAAAATCAGTCACGCGGCCGTGTTGCAGAATCCGCTGCAGGTAAGCTTCGCTATCCGTATCATCGGTATAGAAACGGCGCACGTCCTCGCCCTTCAGTTCTTCGGCGCTGTAACCGAGCATCGCCTCGACGGAAGGGCTGACCTGCACCAGCATACCGCGCACATCGGTGCGGTAATAAACATCCTGCATATTGGTAAACAAGCGGCGGAAGTTGTGTTCACTTTCGCGCATTTGCGCATCAAGCGCCTCGTGATCCGTCATGTCCAGTCCGGTGACCATCAGCGCATCGCGGCCTTCGTGACTGAAGGCACGGCTGCTCAGCAACACCATACGGTAAGCGCCTTTGACGGTACGAATACGGAATTTCGCAGCCGGATTGACAAAATCCTCACCCTCGCGACGAACGCGTGCCTGAGAACGCGGCTGATCGAGCGGATGCACAAAGTCCGACAACTCCCGCCCTTTCAGCTCACTGATATCCTGCGCTTCCAGCAAATTCAGCGCTGCCTGATTGGCCTCTTCAAAACGCCCTTCCACCGCAATAATGACGGCGGCAGGCAAAATGTCGTTGAATAGCTGGGATTCCGGTATGAGGCTCAAGAGACACCTGTATTAGTAGAAAATATGCAGTGATCATTGTACCCCCTGTCACAGAATTGGTGGAGTACCACAGCGTTTGCAAATCGCACAATCACGCAGCGTTTCATCAGGATGACATCTGATACTGGCACACTGCCGGAATATGCAATGACAATGGTCAATACAGCACAGTTGCAATATCATCCCGTACCGGGTTTTGCCCTACATTGCCCGTCATTTTTCGCCCAACTATTTTTCCGGGATCATTATGAAGAATTCTCGCAGAACCTGGCTTTCTGCCGTTGCCAGTCTGATGGTACTGGCCCCCGCCTTACACGCAGTGGCTGCTGATAAGCCTGCCGTTGCCAAAGACAGCAAACCGAAACTGGTGGTCGTGCTGGTCGTCGATGGTTTGCCACAGGAGCAGATTGCTCGTTACAAACACCAGTTCGGTGAAGGCGGTTTGCGTCGCATGCTGGATCAGGGAGCCTGGTACAGTCAGGCGCATCAGGCGCACGGCGTGACATTAACGGCGGTTGGTCACTCTGCGGTTCTGACCGGTGCTTACCCTTACCAGCACGGCATTATTGCCAACGAATGGGTGGATAAAAACACGCTGGAGCAAATGTACTGCACCGAGGACAAAGCCCATACTTACATCGGTGAAGAAACCAAAAAAGGCGCGGGAACGTCTCCGGCCAATCTGCGCGTTGCCACCATTGGCGATGAATTGCGCTACGCCACCGGTAACATGAGTAAGGTCATTACCGTCTCCGGCAAAGACCGCGGTGCAATTCTGCTGGCGGGTAAAACCGGTACGGCGTACATGTATATGAATAAGACCGGCCGGTTTGCCAGCTCGACCTATTACATGCAGCAGCATCCGGCATGGGTGACCAAATACCATGAAGGTAATCCGCAAAACCGTTTCTACGGACAAGTCTGGAAACCATTGCTGGCTGACAGCGCTTACAAAATGGATGCGCCGGACAGCCTGATTGCCGGTGACAAGAAAACCATGCCGGTAACTTACGGCAGCGCTTCCGGCAAAGAAGACGCGGAATATTACGAACAACTGATGACCGGCCCGTTTGTCGATGAAATGACACTGGACTTTGCCCGCGCGGCAATGGAAGGTGAACAGCTGGGCAATAATCCTGCCGGTGTACCGGACCTTCTGGGTATCAGCTTGTCCAGCCATGATTATGTGAACCATGCTTTTGGTCCGGAAAGCCGCATGTCGCATGATCATCTGCAACGTCTGGATCGTATGCTGGCGCAATTCTTCAGCTATCTGGATAAAAAAGTCGGCCTGAACAATACCATCGTGCTGCTGACAGCTGACCACGGTTTCCCGAACGTGCCGGAATTTTCCAAAAACATGCAGCGTGATGCCGGCCGTGTTGACGGTAAGGCGCTGGTGGACGAAGTGAATCAGGTATTGCTGAAGAAATTCGGCGTGGAAAAACTGGTCAGCAAATGGTCGGGCCCGACCATGCTGCTGAACTATGCGCTGATCGAAGAGAAAAATCTGAAAGCGGCTGATGTGGAAAACACCGCATCGGCATTTCTGCTGACACGTCCGGGCATCGCACAGGTTTTCACCCGTACCCAGCTGGAACAGGGCGCATTGCCGGATACCCGTCTGGCCAAACTGATGCAGCGTGCGTGGAACCGTCAGGTATCCGGTGATCTGATGCTGGTTGCCAAGCCTTACTGGTATTTCGGCTCCGGCAAATCCGGCACATCGCACGGTTCGCCGTATGTGTATGACACCAATGTGCCGCTGATGATCATGGGCGCACCGTGGATTCGTCCCGGTTATTACAGCCAGTACGCTGAAGTGGTGGACATTGCGCCGACGCTGGCGCACATCCTGCAATTGCGTCCGACCGCTGCAGCCGATGGCCGCGTGCTGACAGAAGCGCTGAAGTAATCCTGTCGCATTGCCGTTCCGCTGGCTGCAGCCTGCGGAACGGGTGACAACACATGACGGGCTGGCACTGACCAGCCCGTTTTGCATTCTGCATCTGAAGCGGAGCAACAAGCGCCGGGCATAACCACATTTGTGCAGAGATCGTCATTTCCATTTTCCGGAGGCCCGGACTTTCTGCCGATGACCGCCGGATCGCTGTGCCGGACTCCGCATTTGGGGCATTTTCGGGCAAAAAAATGGCTTTGCGGACGCGGTACCTGCCACAGTCAATCGCCATAAAAAAACGCTGCCGGTCAAGGCAGCGTTTTTGTTTTCCATCAGCGGCGGGCTGTGTCAGCCTTTGCCGCAACAGCCGGTCATCAGGCTGAACGGTAATTGTTTTGCATTTTGTAGGTACGTGCGTACAGGGCGAACAGGAAAGCTGCCAGCAGCGCAAAGCCTGCAAAGAAGAACATCTGGAATGCCGTCACGCTGATGCCGGTCTGCTTGATTTGCTCGGTCACGGCCGGGCTCTTCACGCTGGAGTTCGACAACAAGACCCACAGGTTACCGATGGTCACGGACAGGTTCCAGAAACTCATGATCACGCCCTTCATCGCCAGCGGTGCCTGGCTGTATGCGAACTCCAGACCGGTTGCCGATACCAGTACCTCACCGAACGTCAGCAAAGCGTATGGCAGAATTTGCCAGACGATAGAAATCGCATCACCACCGTCAATCGCCAGCTGCATAAAGCCGACCACAATCCATGCCAGACCGGAGAATGCAATCCCCAGACCCATGCGGCGCAGTGCAGTCAGTTCGATGCCCAGTTTTTTGAACAGCGGGAACAGAATCAGGTTATTGAACGGGATCAGTATCATCACCAGCGCCGGATTCAGTGCCTGCATTTGTGCAGACTGGAACCATTCCGGTTTGGTCATTGCATCCGCCTGCAATACCCAGGTCGATGCTTTCTGATCAAACAGAGACCAGAACGGTGTCACCAGCGCAAATACCACCAGAATACGCAGCACGGAACGCACGCCGTCCACGGCTTCATCAGGATGCGTACCGCGTGCTGTTTCCAGCTGCATCCATGCGCCGATACCGCCGAAGCCCAGTACCAGCACCAGTGCCAGACAGAATGCGGCCACAATACCGATCGCAGGAATCAGCGTCAGCGAACCGACTGCAGCAATCATACCGATCACAGCGATGCCGGTACCGGCACCTTTTTGATTGCCAAACAATGCAGTACGCACCACGTTCAGGAAAGAATGCGGATTCTTCGCGGAAATCGGTACGTGTACATATTTTTTACGGCCGGACCAGAAAATCACAGTCGCAATGAACATCAGGATACCCGGAATACCGAAGGCCACGCTGGCGCCGAATTTTTTCAGGAAAATAGGCATCAGCAGCGATGCAAAGAAGGAACCGAAGTTGATGATCCAGTAAAACGCATCAAACACTTTCTGCGCCAGACTGCGGTTACTCTTATCGAACTGATCGCCGACAAACGATGACACCAGCGGTTTGATACCACCGGAACCCAGCGCAATCAGGAATAAGCCGAAATAAAACCCGTTGATATTATTTTCAAAAATCGCCAGACAGGCATGGCCGCAGCAGTACACCAGACTGAGCCAGAACACGGTGTTGTACTTACCGAAGAAACGGTCAGATAACCAGCCGCCGAGCAATGGGAAGAAATACACGCCGATCACGAAAGTATGGAATACCTCTTTCGCCATCGCTGCACGTAAATGCTCAGGAATCGACAATAAAAGGCTGGTGATCAGGAACGGTGTCAGGATATTGCGCATGCCGTAAAAGCTGAAGCGCTCGCACCCTTCGTTCGCAATAATGTACGGGATTTGTCCCGGCATCTTAGGCTTGGTCTGCCCAGTGGTGTCTGTCATCTGTCTCTCCGAGTTAAACATTTTATTTTTTCCGTGACTGCGCGAAGCAGTCCGGCGTTACATCAAACCGGCTGCCCCTACAGCCGGTTTGTCTTTCAGGATGCCTGTTTGCGACCGGTCACCGCTCTGAAAACAGTGCGTGGCAAACGCCACAGGAAACGCAGTAAAGTCAGCGTTGCCAGTACTTCCAGTCCGGTCAGCACAAAGGCCACACCGGTATTCCAGCGTTGTTCGCGACGATGGAATTTAGCAACCATGCGGTCACGCGCAATTTCCACGCCATCGTAGAACGTCGGTACGACCAGCAAGGTCAGCAGTGTGGAAGTGATGGTACCGCCGATAATCGCAATCGCCAGCGGACGATAGAACTCACCGCCCTCACCCAGCCCCAGCGCGACCGGCAGCATACCTGCAATCAGCGCGAATGTCGTCATCAGAATCGGACGCAGACGCTTGCGGCCCGCCATCATCAGCGCATCTTCACGGTCCATGCCTTCCCGTTCCAGTTCGCGTGCGCAATCCAGCAACAGAATCGCATTTTTCGCGACCAGCCCCATCAGCATGATGATGCCGATAAAGCTCATCAGGTTCAGCGTACCCTTGGTCAGAATCAGCGCCAGTACCACACCGATCAGACTCAGCGGCAGCGATACCATCACCGGCATCGGCGCAGTGAATGAGCCGAATTGCATGACCAGAATCAGATACATCAGGCCGATACCCATGACCAGCGCGATCAGCATTTCGGTGAACAACTCTTTCTGATTACGCGCCGCACCGCCCAGCTCCAGCGCATAACCGGCCGGGAAGTTCATCGCTTTTGCAATTTTCAGCGCATCCGCAGTCACTTCACCGGCAGAGCGGCCCTGCGCATTGGCAGATACCGACACCATACGTTTGCCGTCATAGTGCTGAATCTGCGACGGGCCTTTACCCATTGTGATACGCGCGATTTGTTCCAGCGGTACCAGTCTGTCGCTGCCGGTCACGGTGACTGGCAGAGATTCGATATTGGTCAGGCTGACGCGGTCAGAAGGTTGCAGACGCACCGCCACATCGCGGGTTTCTCCGGTCGGATCCACCCAGTCACCGACTTCCACGCCGGCGAATGCCACGCGCAAAGCCTGCGCGGCATCATTGGCAGAAATGCCCAGATTATTCGCCAGACCACGGTCTAACTCGATCTGCAATTCATCTTTCGGCGCCTGTTCCGACAAACCGATATCCACCGCACCCGGTACCTGACGCAGCTTATCCATGAATTCATTGGTCAGTTCCAGCAAGCGTCGCGCATCCGGGCCGGAGAACTGAATCTGCACCGGCTTGCCGCCGCCGTTATTCAGGTCATCCTGCACCACATATTCCGCACCGATTAAGCTACTGACACGCTGACGCAGTTCAACCGCCACTTCCTGTGCAGAACGCTTACGCTGAGTACTCTTGCCGATATCCACATAGACGCGGCCACCGTTGATATTCACCGTCGCATTAGTCGCTTTCGCTTCCGGCAGGGTTTGTGCCAGCTCGGCTGCTTTCGCTACTTTCAGACGCGCATATTCCAGACTGGAACTCGGCGGCGTACGGATATCGACGAAAATCGTGCCGTTGTCCGCCGATGGCAGGAAGGAAGAACCGCCCTTGTAAGCATGCAATACCAGCGCGCCGACCAGCGACACCACGGCAATGGCACCCATCGATTTACGGTGATGTAAGGCCCATGCAATCACGCGGCCATAACGGTCGGCCTGATGATCGAACCAGTCATTGAAGCGGCTGAGCAGCAGGCTGATCCCTTTTTTCGGCGCATGATGATGTCCCGGAGGATCACCCCAGTACGCAGACAGCATCGGGTCCAGTGTGAAGGAAATAAACAGACTGACCAGCACCGAAGTCGCCACAGTCAGCGCAAACGGACGGAACCACTCACCAGACACGCCCGGCATAAACGCCACCGGAATAAACACTGCCACAATCGAGAATGTGGTTGCAGCCACGGCCAGACCGATTTCCTGCGTTCCTTCAGATGCAGCAGTGCGACGGTCTTTGCCCATCTCCATATGGCGCACAATATTTTCACGCACCACAATTGCATCATCGATCAGCACACCAATCGCCAGCGATAAGCCCAGCAGCGTCATGAAGTTCAGCGTGAAGCCGCACAACCAGATTGCGATAAACGCGGCAATCACGGACGTTGGCAGACTCAGCGCGGTAATCAGCGTGGAGCGCCAGCTGTTCAGGAATACATACACCACAAAAATCGTCAGTACCGCACCGAAGATCAGCGACTCGATCACGTTGTTCAGACTGCTTTCCGCATCCTTACCGCCATCCTGCGTCACTTCCAGTTTGGTTCCCTGTGGCAGTGACTTATTGATTTCAGCCACCAGTTCACGCACTTTTTTCGCCACCGACACCGTACTTGCATCGCGCGAACGGGTAATCGAAATACCGACGTTAGGATTGCCGTTGCGCATGCTGTAACCGCCAAGCTCAGCAAAGCCATCCTGAATTTCCGCAACTTGCGCCAGACGCACGATTTCATTGCCACGACGCTTAATCACGATGGACTGAAATTCCGCCGGTGAACCGATGCGGCCGATCAGACGAATATTCTGTTCACGCAACTCACCCTTGACTTTACCGACCGGCGCCGTGGTGTTTTGTGCCCGTACTGCCGCCACCACTTCTGCCACAGAGACATTGAATTCGCGCAGTTTCTGCGAACTGATCAGGATGCTGAGTTCACGCTTCAGCGAACCGTTGACCGTGACTGTCGCTACGCCGTCAATGCCGCGGAACTTATCCGACAATTCATCTTCCGCAATCCGCGAAATTTCCGCATGGGTTTGCTTACTGGCAGATAAAGCCAGCTGCATAATCGGTTGCGCCGACGGATCAATCCGCTGCAGTACCGGCTCGCGCATTTCCACAGGTAATTTATAGCGAACCGCCGCAATCGAATTGCGTACCTCGTCCGCCGCTTCCACCATGTTTTTCTTGAAGTTAAAGAAAATCAGAATGCTGGCGTTGCCTTCACTGGCAGTGGAAGTCAGGCGGTCAACACCGGAAATGCTTTGCAGCGATTTTTCAATCCGGTTAATGATTTCGCGCTCAACCGTTTCCGGCGATGCGCCCGGATACGGCACATTCACCACCAGCAGCGGCTGCTCAACATCCGGAATCTGATTGACCTTCAGTTTTTTCAGCGCCAGCAAACCAAATGCCATCAGCGCGATGATGATCACAATCATCGCCACCGGACGTTTAATACTGAAATCGGAAAGGAACATGATTATTTCCCTGCTGTTGCAGAAGCCGGTACTGCTGCAGTATTCGCTTTCGCAGACGGTACCAGAGTCGCTGCCTGACCATCTTTTAAGGTGGAAATCGGGGTGCGGATCACCTGATCACCGACTGCCAGACCGCTGACAATAGCGTAGTCACCGGTACGCTGATCGCGCTCGCCCAGTTGCAATTGCACTTTCTTCAGCAGGCCGCTTTTCATTTGCCATGCAAAAGTTTTGTCGCCTTCACGTACCAGTGCCGAACTTTCAATCGCCAGTACTTCGCGGCTGCTGGAAGCAATCGTGCCTTCCGCATACAAACCGGCGATGCCCGGCGCCTGACCATCGGTAAAACCAATCAGCACCGCCAGCTGGCGTGTGGTTGCATTGGCGCTGGTATCCACACGCTTCACCTTGCCGGTGAAGGTCTGTCCGCCATAACCATTGATACGGAAACTCACATCCTGACCGGCTTTCACTTGGGCCACGCGGTCAGCAGAGATCAGTCCTTCCAGACGCATACTGGCCGGATCAATCACTTTCAGCATTTCCTTACCGATTGCAGCGGTATCACCGGCAGACACTTTACGTTCGCTGACCACGCCATCAAACGGTGCGCGGATTTCCGTGCGCTGCAATTGCTGACGTGCCTGTACGGTACGTGCCTTCGCAGCAACCAGATCACTTTGCGCATTATTGCGACGCACTTCTGCATCTTCTAATTGCTGCGCCGATGCCATACCGGAAGCGCGCAGAGTTTTATAGCGCTGCAACTGACGTTCCGCCTGATCAAAACTCTGGCCGGAAGCACGTTCCGCTTCTTCTGCCGAACGCAGGCTGTCGCGGATCGCCGTGTCATCCAGACGCACCAGCAAATCGCCGCGTTTAACCGGATCGCCGTTTTCTTTCAGCACTTGCAATACCACCGAGCTGATTTCTGCACGCAGATCTGCTTTACGCTCTGGTTGTATGGTTCCCGTCACCACAGGGCCGGATGTCTGGGCACTGGTTTTGACGGTATACAAATCTTCCGGCGTGACTTGCAGTGCTTTCGCCGCCTGCGCGCTGGCACTTGCGCTGGCGTTTTTATCTTCAGCAGCTTTATCGCCTTTGGAACAGGCCGACAACATCAGCGCAATCATCACTAACAACAGACCAGGTCGTAACATAAGAATTTCTCCGGTAAAAACAGCTGCGAAGCCGGGGTAAGGCGGGGAAAATACAAACGGGCTGAGACAAATTTCGCCCAGACTAGTTCCATTTGTCGTTAAATCCGGCAAATTCCTGCAAGTATCGTTTGCATTTCTGCCATATGTCAACGCGCCTTTAGGGCAACTACTTGCCAGTGAGCGCAAACTCTTGTACCCTTCGCGACCTTTCTTTGTAATGGTTGTTAGTACGGATGTCTGCTGAAGCACTTGCCCCTGTTGTCATGCTGGTCACCGATGTCTTCGGACACACACCGGCGGTGGATGCAATGCTGCGCACGCTGAATGTGCAAGCGGTCATCGTGTCGCCATTCGATGAAGCCGGTTTTCATTTCGATACCGAACCAGATGCCTATCAAAGCTTTGTGGTCAACGGTGGTGTTGCCGCCTATGCACGCAAAGTGCGCGATATCCAGCAACGCTATCAATCCAGCCTGCGTTACATCATTGCTTTCAGTGCCGGAGCCAGTGCCGTCTGGATGGCATCTGCCCATACTGAATTTGCAGGTATACAACAGGCAGTGTTGTTTTATGGCTCGCGTATCCGTGATGCGCGCAATGTGCGGCCGGTCTGCCCGACCCGTTTAGTGTTTGCGGAACAGGAAGTCGCTTTCAAACCGGCAGAACTGGTGGCGGACTTATATAAACGCGGCCATCAGGCTGAATTGATACGCGGCACCAGCCACGGTTTTATGAATGTGTACTCCGCCGGTTCCTGCGTCAAAACTCAGGATCGTTTCCTGCAGGAATTACATCAGCTGATTCACCAGCCCGCACTCGACGACGCTGCATAAATTTGCTGCACTACGCAGCATCCGCATTTGCCCCTGACAGGGGCTTCGCTTTATACTCTGCCCCGCGTGACACAATCACCGCCCGCCCCGGTCAGGCATCAACCCGCATGCCGGGACACCCGTTTTCAGCATCAGAAGTCGCTTAATTACCTTTTTTTCATTCACTTTTTGTGGACAGATGAGCCCGCCTTATCCGGCATTCCGGTTCAGTTCTTCCACGCGGAGCCATAAGCATGACCGCTTTTGTATTTAACGAAATCAATTTTGACAATCACGAACAAGTCGTTTTTGCGTCTGAAGCCAAGTCCGGCCTGAAAGCCATTATCGCCGTTCACAACACCAACCTCGGCCCAGCCATGGGTGGTTGCCGTATGTGGAACTACGCGACCGAAGCCGAAGCAGTACGCGACGTACTGCGCCTGTCGCGCGGTATGACTTACAAAAACGCCGTTGCCGGCCTGCCTATCGGCGGCGGTAAGAGCGTGATTATCGGTAATCCGAAAACCGATAAAACTCCTGCACTGTTTGAAGCACTGGGCGAAGCACTGGAACGTCTGGGTGGCCGTTACATCACGGCAGAAGACGTCGGTACCAGCCCTGCTGATATGGCGAATGTTGCAGGCAAAACCAAATACGTTGCCGGTCTGGGCGATCGCGGTGATCCGTCTCCGTTCACTGCGCTGGGTTGTTTCGTTGGTGCACAAGCTGCGGTAAAACACAAACTGGGCCGCGACAGCCTCGAAGGTCTGGTCGTTGCACTGCAAGGTCTGGGTCACGTTGGCTACGACTATGCACGCCGCCTGAAAGAAGCCGGTGCAAAACTGATCGTTTCCGATATCGATGAAGGCGCACTGAAACGTGCCAAAGAAGAACTGGGCGCAGAAATCGTCGGTACTGATGCAATCTACGACGTACAGGCTGACATCTACGCACCATGCGCACTGGGCGCAACTGTCAATCCGGACACTCTGAAACGTCTGAAAGCGAAAATCATCGCTGGTGCAGCGAATAACCAGTTGTCCACACCGGACATGGGTATCGCTTGCCGTGAACAAGGCATTCTGTACGCACCGGACTTCGTGATCAACGCCGGCGGCATTATCAAAGTCTGCTACGAATACATGAACACACCGGAAGACGGCATGGACGCCCATGTACGCCGCATCGCCGACACCCTGACCGAAGTATTCCAGCGCGCTGACGCAGATAACCTGCCAACCAGCGTCGTTGCCGATCAGGTAGCAGAAGCCCGCTTCCGCAAGTAATTCCCGCCAGTTTGCTGATCCGGTAATGCCGGATCAGTTCTGCAAACCGTGCAAAAGAATGCCGTTCCGCCTCAGAGTGGAACGGCATTTTTGTTTGGAGGTTTAATTAGAATTAATCCGCGAGAATTAAAGAAATACCATAGCATTCATCAAAAGAAATCTGATTTCGCACAACACCACACACGACTCAATCAACGGAATTCCGTAAAATCATGAATCGCTATTAACACATAGCCACCCAATTCCATTATTTATTAAAAATTAAATAATTTCACTTCTCATTGATTTTCATTTAACCAATTCAAAAAATTCTCCTTGGCAGCATTTGTTAAAATGCTATCAAATTTTCTTTTATCACTATTGAATAAACAGTGCCTTATAAGTGTATAAGGATTAAGCCTATCGTTTGGATTTGAATTCTCAAAATACTCTTGGTAACGCTTAACCTTTGAGATATTATCTCGAATGTATGCGTTAAATCTCCCCCTACTAATTTCAGGCTCCAAGCCAATTATTTCCTGTGCAAAACCATCAACTTTGTGAGCCTCAAATTCAAAATCATTAAAGAAATGCTTAGCAATTCTCAAAAAGCTAAAAGCATTTAATACAGATTGGTTATTTTTTTCACTTTCTGACTTATCTTGATTTTCACTTTTCTCATTATCAAGCAATTCACCTGAATTTTGCTCTTTCTTGATCTCATCAACTGTCGAGTCTCTAATCTCTCGAAACTCTCTATCTGCAAGTTCAAATAATGCTGCTAGCGTATTGATACGTCTTTTAAGTCTCGTTGGAATTGATTTTTTGTACTTTATTTTATGATCCAGGACACTCCACGAATCTTGAATGATTGTTCGTATCTGAATTTCGAACCTAAATTCGGCATATTTGACATACTCCGGCATATTCTTTCTATGCTCACTAAGTTGCAAATCGAGATGGAGGCCCTTATAACCAAAAGACCCCTCAGTATTTTCTATCTGTGCAATTTTGTTCGTTTTTTCAATTACATAAAAATGCTCAGCGAGGCATTTTTCAACTCTTTCTATATCGTCTTCATAAAGACACACAACTCGCAAACCAATGAGGTCAGTAATATAATCACGAATAGCATATTGGGTACCATTTGATTCAAGTGTCGTAAGATATTTTCGACTAAATTTTTTAATGCATTCTTCCCGATCTTTTACTCGTCCTTCAATTTTTGAAATTGCTATGGAACCAGCATGAATCAACAGAGCATTTATAAGCGCTATAAATTAATCTTTTGCATCCTCAAGCAATTTATGGTTTGACGTGTGAAAATCCCGAAAAATAGATTTCTCGATATCAAATTCCAAAGACGACATATACACTCCGCATTTTTATCAAAAAATATAGTATACATCCTAAAAAACAAATCATTGCTTTTTAATATACTCTGACGACGTTACTCCATCTTTCCTTTCATTTCTCAGAAACTGGAGCACTGCTTAGTGCACATTGTTAAGCTCAAGCTGGTGCTTGCCGACATAGCACAATCTTCTCTGTGCCAGAATCCGCATCCACCATTTCCGGACAACCAGACTTTCTGCCGACGACCGCCGGATCGCTATGCTGAACTCCGCATTTGAGACATTTTCGGTGCTTCTGAGCCGCTTATGAGCTCCCGTCCGCGAACAACTTTACTTTTCAGCATCTTCTGATTACGCTGCGCAGTCTGTGTTTCCCCATTTCAGGAGCCGTAATATGACGATACTGCACACGGCCAGACTGCGTCTGGAACCGATCAGCATGGCGCACTTTGACGGTTTGCGTGCGATGAACAGCGATGCGGAGGTAATGCGTTACATCACCGGTAAGCCGGATACGGAGGCTGACACGCTGGCCGGTATCGAACGCATTCAGGGGGCGTGGCAGCGGTTAGGGTATTCGTGGTGGGCGTGGATAGACAGAGACAGCGGTCAGCTGGCTGGTGCGGGTTGCATACAGCATTTAAACCGTGATCCGGCGCAGCCGCTGGAAATCGGCTGGCGTTTGCGCAAAGATCAGTGGAGCAAGGGTCTGGCGACTGAAGCAGCGATCTGCATGGCGAACTTTGCGTTCCATACTTTGCAGGGTGAATTGCTGACTGCGATTTGCGATCCTGCCAATCATGCCTCATCGCATGTGATGAAAAAACTCGGCATGCAGTATCGCGGGCTGGAACGCTGGTATGAAATGGACGTGGATACCTATGTGATCCACCGTCAGGACTGGCTGGCGTCGGCGCTGAACCAGCCTGCTCTGGCGGCGGCTGCCAGCAACGCCTGATTCACCGGTGCAACGCTGCTTTGCGCCGGTGTCAGCACGGCGCGCAAGCCCAGCAGCATTGCTTCTGAACGCAGCACCCGCTCCAGATTCTGCGGTACATCTTCACTCAGTGCGGCACAGGCTGCTGCATCATACGAATGCGCTTTACGGCAAACACCGGGGCGCACCGCATACACAGAACACCGCCCCTGTTCCAGCATCACGCAAGGCTGATGCGCTGCTGCGCCCGTACTTTGCTGCAGGCGTTGCAGTAAAGCCTGTTGTTGCGCAGGTTCTGTGAAAACGCTGAGCATCAGATCCGCTTCCGCTTCACTGATTTCAATTTGTTTTAACTGACGACAGCAATGGTCGCAACCGGCAGCGCAGGCCAGCGTCATGCCTTGCGGCCCCGGTGCATCGGCAATCTGATCCAGTTGCTGATGTACAAAGCGAATCACGCTGATGCTGTCTGCTCCGGCATGCATCTTTTGCTGCAAATGGGCGGCAACCGCTTGTATGCCTTGTTGCAGCATTTGCTGTTCCTGTGCGCTGATCTGATTGCTCATCGTATTTCCTCAAAAAAAATCGCCAGCACAGGCTGGCGATTATTACTGCGTGCGGCGTGCTGCTTTATTCTGCCGCTTTTTGCGTTGTTGCTGCTGCTTTTTCTGCTAATGTTGTTGCAGTACTTGATGTGGCATTTGCGGCAGCTTTTTCCACCGTCGGATCACTGGCTTTTTTCAGCGCCGGTTTAAACAACGGTGTCACATCACGTTTGCCGCGTTCCAGATACGGAATCGGTTTCTCCATCCATTCCGGACGCGGTTTTCCGAGCAGGAAGTGATCGAAAAATTCTGCCATGTGCACGGTGTAATGCTTAACGTTTTCACGGTCACGCAAGCCATGTTTTTCACCGTTGTAGTTGAACCAGTAAGCTTCCTTATTCAGACGGCGCAAGGCAGTGAAAAATTCAATCGCCTGATACCACGGCACTGCATCGTCTTCATCATTGTGCTTGGTCAGCCACGGTGTCTGCACTTTGTCGATATGGAACAGCGGCGAATTCTCAATATATTCTTTCGTCTTATTCCACGGTGTGCCACCCATGCGGCTCTGGCCGGTTTCATACTGGAAGGCACGGCTGACACCAGCCCCCCAGCGGATACCACCGTAACCACTGGTCATATTCGCCATCGATGCACCGGCTTCGGCTGCGCGGAACATATTGGTTTGCGTGATCAGATAATTGATCTGATACGCACCCCAGCTGTGTCCCTGAATACCGATACGTTTCGCATCAACGAAGCCCATGCCTACCACTTTATTCACCGCACCGGTCACCGCTTTCAGCGCGTTCTGACCCGGATGACCGGTGGTGTATGTGATGTCAGGTCGCAGTACAACATAGCCATTACTCAGGTAACGGGTGACGTTAATGTTCTGGCTTGGGCCAGGCGGCACATGCAAATGCAGATTGTCCGTCATCTTTTCATAGATGTAGACCATCATAGGGTACTTCTTCGCCGGATCGAAATTCTCCGGTTTCGCCAGCAATGCGCGCAGTTTACGACCGTCGGTTGTGGTGTATTCGATCAGTTCCTGCGTACCCCAGTTATAGTCTTTCTGCTGCGGATTCACATCAGAAATCTGTTTCGGTGTATTCAGATTCAGATCGGTGCTCCACAGATTCGGGAATTCTGTGAACGACTGACGTGCGAACAAAACACGATCTGCATTTTTCGCTTTGATCAGGCTGCTGTACAAGTGTGCATCCTGCACCAGCTTACGCGGTTCTTTTCCGGCTGTGGTCAGCTGGTACAAACCGGTGGATAAATCTTTATCTGCAAGCGCAGACAGCATCCACGGCATTGCTGGCAAAGCTTTGCTGTCCACTACCGGGCCATCATCCATCGGCTCATTACGGTTATTTTCCAGATTTACATAACGCAAACGGGTTTGCGCTTTATGTCCGGCACCGGCTGTCAGATTCACTGCTTTGCCGGTTTGCGGTTCGATTTCCCACAGGTCATAACGGTCATACAAAACCACACTGCGGTCATTCGCTGTCCAGCCTGCATAGCCATAAGCAGAGCGTGGCTCCGGTGTGTCATGTTCATGATCCTGGAAGCGGGCGCGGGTTTTGCTGGTCAGGTCAATACGCTGACCATCGCTGGTACGCCATGCATTCCACTGATAGGTATTGACATCAAAGCCAAGCACATACTGGCCGGATGGCGATAAGCTCGGGAAAGCGCGCTGTTTTTCCGCCAGCTTTTTCGACTGACCGGTTTTGAGATCAATCGCATAATAATCACGATAAGAACCATCCCATGACATCAGCTGCTTGTAAGGTACATCGCTGACACCCAGTGCATAAGCGGCGTTTTCATTGACCAGTACCGATGGAATTTCCGCATTACCTAACTGTACAAAACGTTTATCCGCCAGATGGAAAACAGCGCGATAATTTTTTTGCTTATCTTTTTCCGCACGGATTTTTTGTACCGATTGCAGCTCAGGATCTTTCCAGTGCCACAGATCCACTTTCACTGGTTCCGGCGCATCTTTCGGTTCTGCTTTCGGTAAAGCGGCGGTGCCAAAGAACAGACGTGCACCGTCTTCACTGAAACCCGGCTCAGCAAATTCGCTGACGCCCCAGCCTGCAGGCATACCAGCGGTAGCGGCATTCACTGCAATCACTGCATCGGTTTTGCTGTCGCGCTGCCAGTGATACAAATCGAACACGGCAGGGTCTTCTTTTTCCGCTGCGGCATCTGCAGGTTTATCGGATTTCTCAGATTTTTCAGCTTTCTTTGCGGCTTTTTCCGCCTGCTTACGCTGGAAATCTTCACGGCTGCTCAGGAAGGCAATCTGCGTTCCTTTTTCATCGGCAACCAGATGCTTCGTTACGCCAGCGCCTTTGAATACCTGCACGGCCGCGCTGCCCGGCACGATGATCCAGACGCCGTCACGGCTTGCTTCTGCGGCTTTTGGTGCAGTGCTTTCTGCTACCGGTTTCGCATCTGACGTCGCTTCTGCTTTGACGTTTTTATCGTCTTTCTTCGCTTCTTTCGCCGCGTCTTTCGGTGCTTCTTTCGGCGTTGTTTTGACATTCAGCGCCAGCAGACCACCGTTTTTCGCCCATGCGAAATCCGTTACATCCTGATATTTTTCGCGCTTGCCATCGGCTGCATGCCACAGGATAAATTCGTTACCGGCATCTTTTTTACGCGCACCGGCTGCGGCAGCCGCTGCGGCCGGACGTGCCTGATCGTCGTCTTCATCTTTGGCTGCTTCCGGTTTCTTTTCTTCTTTCTTCGCTTCCGGCGCATCCATCAGCACTGCCAGTATGGCCGGACCTTCCTGCGGCCATGAGAATTGTTTGACGCGCTCCAGCAATTCAGTTTTACCTGTCGCCAGATTCAGCAAACCTGCTCCGGCTTTCGGGCTGTCTTCCGGCTTTTTCTTTTCTTTACGCGCTTTATCCAGATCTGCTTTCAGCGGGCGCACGCTGAACGCGACAAACTTACCTTCCTGACTGAATACCGGCTTTTCGCCGCGCGGCACACGGATTTCGCGCTGATCATTCAGGTTACGCACCACCAGTTCACCATCGGCATCCGGTGAAGACTGCGCCCATGCGGCCCACTGACCATCACGCGACACCACAGTGCCCTGCACCGAGCGCCAGTTCGCATACACATCATGGGTGATCACTTTTTTTGCTGTCGAAGGCACTGGCGCGGCAATGCTGGCTTCTGCTGCCAGACTGCGCGCATGCGCTTCCGGTGTCCAGTTACCGGCCAGCAGGCCAATCAGCAGCGCTGCAGCACAGGCAGAACGCCATCCGGAAAAGGATGTAGTGGTATTCATAAGACCTAATTTCCCCAAAAAAGCAGTCGGTCAGACTGCGACTCCCCCTGAAAACTCAGGATAAAATTTGTAAAGATTTATTCACTCGACTATCTGCACGCTCACCGGCACCGGAGCTGCTGGTACGACGCTCTTTTTTCAGCACCACCAGACGGTCTCCGGCAACACTGAAGGTCAGCTGTTCTTCATCTCTGGCTTCAAAACTGATTACTACAAAAGCACGACCAGACATCACTTCGGTTGCCTTCATCTGTAATGGCGTACCATCATTGTCGATCCAGACTTCCAGCGTTCCGTCGTATTTCTTAATATACTTTTTATCTTTCTCACTGAGCTTATCGATCGGAATCTCAAAGTTCAGCACACGCACATTTTTTCCGTTCAGTACGTCCGGTCGCTCACTGCGCAGTACCGCTTTTTCAAGTCGCCGGCTGATTTGCGGCGCAGACGAAGTCATCGTGCGCAAGTCAGAAACGCCCAGTTCACGCATCGCCACACTGACCGGTGAGCGGGCTTTACTGTCTTTTTCTTTGGCGCGCTCTTCCTGTTCAACACGCTGCAAAGTCTCCCGCCCGAAATGCATTTGTAAACCGCGCGGGCCGTCCTCCACCGTCAGACTGGCGCTGCCGTTAATTTCTTCCTGATCTTTTCCTTCGCCGTTACGATTGAGGACTTTCGCTTCCACCGTTGCTTTCAGCATTGTGGTGCCGGGATAGCGCCCGAGCGCTGATTTCAGATCGGTCAGGCTATCGGCGCTGGCAAGACCGCAAGACAGCGATACGAAAGCCAGTCCCGATATTCTCCAGAGTTGATACATATTCATCATTTTCCAAAACAGACTGGTTGGACAAAAAATTCCGGCCAGAGTTCAGCGCACAGGCTTACGGCCATCCCGCTTCCAGCTCAGATAAATTCGTAAAGCGCTCAGCGCATCATTCACGGCATACTGTATTTGTTTTTCACTCAGTGGAAACTGTGACCAGTCAGAGGTTGAGATCCGTTTCGATTTCGGCAAGTCAACGCCCAGATACACCGCACTGGCTTTCTTTGCACCGACTTCGGATTGCTTGCGCTCCCGGAGCAAGCGCGCTAAATCCAGCGCATTTTCCACACTGATACCGAGTTTGCGACGTACCGAACGTAAATCATCGGACAAGCCGAACCCGGCTTTGATGATGTCAGGATGTGCGAGCACCTGCGCCAGCATGTCAACGATCGCCGGATCATTCTGGTCTTTTACCGGAATCAGATATGCATCCGTTTCCGTTGCCAGTTGAATTAAATGCGGCCCGGTATGCTGCACACCGCGCTGAAATACCGGACGTGTTTCTGTATCAAAACCAATGACTGCCTGTTGCAATAAATCCTGCGCTGCCTGTTCTGCCTGATCCGCACCGGTAATCACATGAATATGCGATGCTGCCAAACCCGGAAACAATGGCAAAACCGGCTCCGCTGCGACTGCTGTTTTTTCCGCGCCGTCCGTGCTCACAGCATCCTGCATCTGCACTTGCTGACGCTCACCCCTCATGAATATCCACTTTCCTTCTTCCTTTTGTATTGATTGCTGCATGCCTGATCAGAACCACTTCGCCAGCGGGCAAACTGATCACGATCTGATCCTGCCCTTCGTGTTGCAGCTGATATAAGGTGCCGTTACCCACGGCTGCCGAACTTTTCAGCTCGGCATCGCTGAGTAAGCGTGCCAGTGCTTCTTCACTGATTTTCTGCCATTCGAGTACCGGCATAACTCACCCCTCCTGTCGCCTGACAAATGCCGCAAACTGTTCCGCATCCACCGGGCGTGAGAAATAATAGCCCTGCCCCTGATGACACTTCATTTCCCGCAATTGTGCAGCCTGCTCTGCATTTTCTATACCTTCCGCTACCACATCCAATCCCAGACTCAGGCTCATCGCGATCACCGCGCTGGCTATTGCTGCATCATCAGGATTGGTGTGAATATCATTGATAAAGGATTTATCAATTTTCAGTTCATCAATCGGGAAGCGGCGCAGATACGATAAGCTGGAATAACCGGTGCCGAAATCGTCCAGCGAAATCGAGACACCGAGATTTTTCAAAGAGCGCAGGGTTGCCAGCGTGCTGTTCAGATCCTGCATCACCATGCTTTCCGTCAGCTCCAGTGTCAGTCGCGCAGGATCAATGCCGGTATCAAGAATAATCTGCGCAACTTTACTGGCCAGATCATCCTGACGGAATTGCCGCGATGACATATTCACCGCGATTTGCAGCGATGCCAGTCCGGCCTCACGCCAGCGCACCTGCTGTTCACACGCGCGGCGCAACACCCATTCGCCAAGCTGAATAATTAAACCGCTCTCTTCCGCAATACCGATAAATTCGACCGGATGAATCAGCCCGATTTGCGGATGTTGCCAGCGAATCAGCGCTTCCGCACCGACCACCTTGCGCGACGTTAAATCGATCTTAGGCTGAAAGTGCAGCAGGAACTCATTCTGCTCCAGACCGCGACGCATGGCGGCTTCCATATTCAGACGACTGATCGCGTTTTGTCCCATTTCAGGAATAAACTGACGCACGCTGTTACGGCCATGCTCTTTAACGCGGTACATCGCAATATCGGCGTAACGTAACAGGATTTCGCCGTGATCACCATCGCGCGGATAAACCGATGTGCCGATGCTGGCGGTGACAAATATTTCCTGTCCCTGAATGTCGATAGGCCGTGCCAGCGTCTGCAGAATTTTTTCTGCCACCACATCAATATCTGCGGTGTCCGCCAGATCTGTCAGCACGACGACAAACTCATCGCCGCCGAGACGGGCAACCGTATCGGTATCGCGCACACATTGCGTCAGACGCGCTGCGACCTGACGCAGCATTTCATCACCGGCACCGTGACCGGATGCATCGTTAATCAGTTTAAAGTGATCCAGATCCAGCAACAGCACACCGGCAAATAAACCACTGCGCTTCGCCCAGGCAATCGCCTGCGCAATCCTGTCATTCAGTAAGCTGCGATTGGCAAGTCCGGTCAGGCTGTCATGCGTGGCCTGATACTCCAGCTCTTTCTGATAACGCACACGCTCGCTGACATCATTAATCACACTGACAAAATGGGTGGTGACAGCGCCCTGCGCATCTTTCACCGGTGAGATGTGTAATTCATTCCAGAACTGGGTTCCGTCTTTACGGTAATTGCGTAACAGCGCAGTGCCAGCACGCTTCTCACGCAAAGCGGTACGAATCTCTTCAAGATCGGGCTGCTGCAGATCGTCGCGCACCAGAAAACGCCCTTCACGGCCAATCACTTCATCTGCGCTGTAGCCGGTGATTTTTTCGAATGCCGGATTCACATACACAATGGAGTGATCGCTTGCGTCACTGCGGGTAATCATAATGCCGTTACTGCTGGATACCAGCGCCTGTTCACGCAGCAACAAGGCTTGCTCGACTTCACGTAACTGACGCTGCGCATGACTGAGCGTCCGGCGTATCGCAATCAGATGCGTCACAACACCCTGACGCGTCAGTACACTGACCGTTTGCTGCTCCCAGACATGACGGCCGTCAGCACGTCTGGTGAGAATTTCTCCTTCCCAGCATTCACCTTCCTTCAGCGCCAGTAACTGACCGCGCAAGCGATTATCAAAGCCATCTCCTGAACGCCATAACACTGGCTGACCACGCTGATCGTCCGGACAGTAGCCGCTGCTGATCGCGTATGCCTGATTGGCGTAAATCAGTTCGCCTGCAGCATTCAGTATCAGCACGGAAAAAGGGCTTTGTGCTGTCAGTGCGGCGAACAATGCGGCATCTTCATCTGCTTTTGCACCCGCCATCAGACCGGCAGCCACCGGCAACATGCCCTGCAGCCAGCACTCAAGGGTGGCATGCATCAGCGGATGTGCACGTAAGTGCAGCAGCAGACTGAATCCGTCATCTCCTTTGTAGCGCACAGTCAGCGGTGGCGTGTCGCCATCACCGGCGCTGACCGAACCGATTTCACCCGCGCCGGTCGCATCCTGCCAGCAGATTCTGGCTTCCTGCACACCCGGCATCGCAACGATCAGTTGCAACAAATGGCTGGCCACCGTCTGTCGGTCTGTCTCTTCCGCATTCAGTTGCAAAAACTGCCCGAGCTGGGCCACCCAGACACACACTGGATGCTCGCGGATATCGCTGCCTTGCGGTTGGTTCGGTTCCATGCGCTGGTAGTCTCCCTCCGGCTGTGCCGGTTTTTTCTGGTTTATTGTTTGTTATACGCCCGTTTTTCACCGGATATACAGCATTTCCGTGTGAACTTATCATTTTCATCATGCAGGGCGTCAGAATTTATACCTTCTGACCACGTCTGTGGCAACCAGTTCAGAGGATGCAGCGCGGCAGATGCGACAAGCCGTGCGGCAGTGCAGCGTAAAAGCGTGCTCCACTGAGTCCGGAACCGCTGAAACCCGCTGTTTCTGGGGTAAAATCAAGGGTTTCACGAACATTAACTCAGCCCCGGACGGGGCGTATCAGGCAGATCAAACGATGCTCACATTTCAACAAATTATCCTCAAGTTACAAGAATACTGGGACAAGCAAGGCTGCGCCCTGTTGCAACCGTACGATATGGAAGTGGGCGCAGGGACATCGCACACCGGCACTTTCCTGCGTGCTATCGGTCCTGAACCATGGCGTGCAGCCTATGTACAACCTTCGCGCCGTCCGAAAGATGGCCGTTACGGTGAAAACCCGAACCGTCTGCAACACTATTACCAGTATCAGGTTGTGCTGAAACCGGCACCGGAAAATATTCTGGAACTGTATCTGGGTTCGCTGCAGGCGCTGGGCCTGGACCTGAAACAAAACGATATCCGCTTCGTTGAAGATGACTGGGAAAACCCGACCCTGGGCGCATGGGGTCTGGGCTGGGAAGTCTGGCTGAACGGTATGGAAGTGACTCAGTTCACTTACTTCCAGCAAGTCGGCGGTCTGGACTGCAAACCGATTCTGGGTGAAATCACCTATGGTCTGGAGCGTCTGGCGATGTATCTGCAGGGCGTGGAAAACGTGTATGACCTGATCTGGACTGAACGAGAAGAAAATGGTCAGACCGTGCGCCTGCGTTACGGCGACGTCTTCCATCAGAACGAAGTCGAACAATCGACCTTCAACTTTGAATACTCGAATACCGAATTCCTGTTTTCCCTGTTCACCAATTACGAAGCAGAAGCAAAACGCCTGCTGGCTGTCACCGAAAAATCGCTGGCACTGCCTGCCTACGAAATGATTCTGAAAGCAGCACACACTTTCAATATGCTGGATGCGCGCGGTGCGATTTCCGTCACCGAACGTGCTGCCTATATCGGCCGTATCCGCAATTTGTCACGTGCTGTTGCTGCGGCTTACTACGCATCCCGCGAAGCGCTGGGTTTCCCGATGTGCGCAGAAAATGATCCGCACAAACCGGCACCGGTCAGCACTGAGGCTTAAATTCAGAATCGTACTTGCACAGCAAGTCATCAGGACATCAATATGAATCAGACATTATTAGTTGAATTATTTACGGAAGAACTGCCGCCGAAAGCGCTGGCGAAACTGGGTGAAGCCTTTTCTGCTGCAATGGTGGCAGGCCTGAAAACCCGCGATTTTCTGGACGAAGATTTCAGCGTTGACAGCTTTGCTTCTCCGCGCCGTCTGGCAGTCAGCATCAAAGGTGTACGCGCTGTATCGCCGGATAAAGCGATGCGCGAAAAAGTTTTACCGGTGAATGTAGCGCTGGACAAAGAAGGCAATCCTTCCGCGCCACTGGCGAAGAAACTGGCCGCAATGGGTTTCCCGGATGTGACACTGGCACAGCTGGAACGCGCACAGGATGGCAAAACTGAAGCCTTCTTTTACAGCTATACCGCACCGGGCTCTGCGCTGGCGCCAGCCTTGCAGGCAACACTGGAAGAAGCGATTGCCAAGCTGCCGATTCCGAAAGTGATGAGCTATCAGCGTCCGGATGGTCACACCGTACATTTCGTACGTCCGGTTCACCGTCTGACTGCGCTGCTGGACGAGCAGATCGTACCGCTGTCGCTGCTGGGTCTGCAAAGCGATCGCATCACCGAAGGCCACCGCTTCCTCGCACCGGGTCAGATCAGCCTGAGCAACGCCTCCGTTTATGCTGATGCACTGCGTGAGCAGGGTAAAGTCATTGCGAGCTTTGCGGAACGCAAAGAACGCATCCGCACTGCACTGCTGGAAACTGCAGGCGACGATCTGGTACTGATGCCGGAATCGCTGCTGGATGAAGTCAGTGCGCTGGTGGAATGGCCGGTAGTCTACGCTTGCGAATTTGAACAGGAATTCCTGTCCGTTCCGCAGGAATGCCTGATTCTGACCATGCAAACCAATCAGAAATACTTTGCACTGACCGACAGCAACGGCAAACTGCGTTCCCGCTTCCTGATCGTATCGAATCTGGAAACCAGCACGCCGGAACATATTATCGGCGGTAACGAACGTGTCGTCCGTCCGCGTTTATCCGATGCGAAATTCTTCTTCGAACAGGATAAAAAGAAAACCCTGGAATCCCGCCTGCCGCAACTGGCCAGCGTTGTGTATCACAACAAACTGGGGACACAGGCAGAACGTACTGAACGTGTGCGTCAGCTGGCAGGCAAGATTGCCACCAGCCTGCAGGCCGATGTGGCACTGGCTGAACGCGCAGCCTTGCTGGCAAAAACCGATCTGCTGACCGATATGGTCGGTGAGTTCCCTGAACTGCAGGGCATCATGGGTGCTTACTATGCGCGCCATGACGGTGAGCATGAAGAAGTCGCTGCTGCTGCGGCAGAACATTATCAGCCGCGCTTTGCCGGTGATACACTGCCTGCCACCACCACCGGCACCATCGTTGCGCTGGCAGACAAACTGGAAACTTTAGTCGGTATCTGGGGCATCGGCCTGCAACCAACCGGTGACCGCGATCCGTTCGCATTGCGCCGTCATGCGCTGGGTATCCTGCGTATGCTGCTGGAAAAACGCCTGCCACTATCCCTGAACACGCTGCTGGATCAGGCTGTGGCACTGTTTGCCGGTAATGCACAGTTCACCGACAACCGCGTGGATATTCTGAACTTCCTGTACGACCGTCTGCGTGGTCAGTTGCGTGAACGCGGTTTTGCACAGAATGAAGTCGAAGCAGTTGTTGCGCAGACGCCGGATCAGCTGGCGGATCTGAATGAACGCCTGGAAGCGGTGAAAGTGTTTGCCGGTTTGCCGGAAGCGGAAGCGCTGGCTGCTGCCAATAAACGGATCACCAATATCCTGAAAAAATCAGATATCACACCGGGCGAAGTCAACACGGCATTGCTGACTGAAGCAGCGGAAAGTGCCCTGGCACAAGCGGTTGAAAAGATTCGTCCGCAAGTGGATGCTGCGTTTGCCGGTTCCGATTTCACACAGGCGCTGAAAGCCATGGCGGCGATTCGTCCGGAAGTTGATCAGTTCTTTGCGGATGTGATGGTCAATGCAGAAGATCCTGCACTGCGTCTGAACCGTCTGTCACTGCTGGCCAGCCTGCACCGCATGCTGAATCAGGTAGCGGACATTTCTAAACTGGCGGCCTGATGCAAACGTCCGGGAGAGCACCGATGAAACTGATTATTTTAGATCGCGATGGTGTCATCAATCATGATTCCGATGCCTTCATCAAATCACCGGAAGAATGGGTGCCGGTTTCCGGATCACTGCAAGCAATTGCCCGTCTGAATCAGGCGGGCTATACCGTGGTGGTGGCCACCAATCAGTCCGGTGTCGGACGCCGTCTGTTTGATATGACCACGCTGAATGCCATCCATCAGAAGATGCATCAGCTGGCGCAACAAGCAGGTGCGACGATAGACGCCGTATTTTATTGTCCGCACATGGCAGACGATAACTGCGACTGCCGCAAACCACGCGCCGGTATGTTTCATGAGATTGCCCGTCGTTACGATGTCAGTCTGAAAGGTGTACCCACCGTCGGCGATTCGCTGCGGGATTTACAAGCCGGCTTTGTCGCCGGTTGCCGCCCGTATCTGGTGCAAACCGGAAAAGGCAAGAAAACGCTGGAAAAAGGAGGCCTGCCACCAGGCACCGGCGTTTTTGCGGATCTCGCCAGCGTCGTCGATCATTTACTCGAGCACAACAACAGCCTGTCCGGTGAATAAACCACCGGCAAGTATGGGGACTTTATGTATCGTATTTTTTTATTTATCCGTTCACTGATTTTCTTACTGGTGATGATCACAGCGACCGTGATCTGGGCGCCGGTCAGTATGTGCTTTGCGTTTCTGCCCTATGTTCAGCGCTACAAAATCACCGCGATGTGGAACCGCTTCATCATTTTTGCGGCACGTGTAATTTGCGGTATTGAATACGAAGTGCGCGGCAAAGAAAATTTCCCGGACAGCCCGGCAATTCTGCTTGCAAAACACCAGTCTGCATGGGAAACCATTTTCCTGATGACCGTCACACCACGTCCGCTGGTATTCGTGTTTAAGAAAGAAATCCTGTATTTGCCGTTTTTCGGCTGGGCGATTGCTTTGCTGCGTATGATTCCGATTGACCGCAGCAAAGGCAAAGATGCGTTCAACCACGTCGTGCGTCACGGCACACGTCGTCTGGCTGATGGTCAGTGGATTGTGATGTTTCCGGAAGGTACCCGTATTCCTGTCGGTAAAAAAGGCAGCTACAAAATGGGCGGAACCCGCCTTGCGGTAGCAACCAAAGCACCGGTGATTCCGGTGGCACTGAATTCCGGTGAGTTCTGGCCGAAAAACAGTTTCATCAAGCATCCGGGCAAAGTCATCGTCTCGATCGGCAAACCGATTTCCAGTGAAGGTAAAGATGCAGGTGAGCTGATGCAGGAAGTCGAAAGCTGGATTGAATCTGAAATGCGCGTTATTTCTCCGGATGTCTATCGCGACAAAGCCGCTGCCTGAGTTTTTCCTGCGTTCCGGTCTGCCATCTGACAGACCGGAATCACTTGCATCCAGTGCCGCTGGCTCTGCAGATAAACAAAAAATCCTGTAAAGTTGGCGTTTGTCCGCACAAACAGCCAAGCCTTCATGCCCGTTTCCCAGGTTTTTGACCGCGCCCTGCAATTAGCACTGCAGCTGGATTTATTCAGCGATCTGGTCACACCGGCGCAGATAAAAACCCGCGGAAACACTGCCAATCCGCTTGTTCAGGAAGCAGCTCCTGCTTCTGTTCCTGTCACTCCGCTTATCCTGCCGACGCTTCCGGTTTCACCCGTTTCGTCTGCTCCGCCTGTAAATCCTCCTGCCGTACAGAAGCCTGCGCCGGATACAGGTTCTGATGCTATCAAACCGGATGTACGTCTGCGCCATTGTCGCTGCGGCGATCAGATGATTTCGTATACTTTATCGCGCAGCAGCCGGCGTTCGATCGGGCTGTCTGTCCGCGACAGTCAGTTGCATATCACCGCACCGCACCGGGTGACCATCTCCACCGTCGAAGAAGCGATCATCGCGAAGCAGCGCTGGATACGGAATAAGATACAGGAACAACAAAATCGTCCGTCCGCACGCCAGCGCAGCGTGCAACAGTGGTCTGACGGCGCCTCGCTGCCCTTCATGGGGTCTGCGCTGCAACTGGGATTTGATCCGGCCCGCAAACGGATAGGTCTGGCCGGTGCGCAACGGCTGGAGTTACCGGCAACGGTACAAAGCGATGAAGGCAGGATCAGAATGCTGGTGGAAGGCTGGCTGAAGCAACAAGCGCTGCAGATCTTTGAACAAAAAATCGCAGACTTCGCGTTACGGCTGGGCGTGACGGTGCGTCAGGTCAGTCTGTCATCCGCCCGCACGCGCTGGGGTTCCTGCACCACGCAAGGCGATATCCGGCTGAACTGGCGGTTAATCTTTTTGCCGGAAACCATGATGGATTATGTGGTGGCGCATGAACTGGCGCACCGCCGCGAAATGAATCACAGTCCGCGTTTCTGGGCGCAGGTGGAGGCGATTTATCCGGATTACCGGAATGTGCGCAAACAATTACAGCAATACCCGATTTCTTCCCTGCCGCTGTAGCAGCGGCTTTGTTTAATCTGCCGGCCTGCACTGCAGTCCGGCGCAATTCATGACAGGAAAACCTATGCGTATTCTTCACACTATGCTGCGTGTCGGCAATTTACAGCGTTCTATCGACTTCTACACCAGCGTACTCGGCATGAGCCTGCTGCGTACCTCCGACAATCCGGAATACAAATACACGCTGGCTTTCCTCGGTTATGGCCGCAATCCTGAACATGCGGAACTGGAGCTGACCTACAACTACGGTGTGGAAAGCTATGACATGGGTACGGCCTATGGCCATATCGCGATCGCGGTGCCGGACGCCTATGCCGCCTGCGAAGCGGTAAAAGCCAAAGGTGGTAACGTGACCCGTGAAGCCGGTCCGGTCAAAGGCGGCACTACGGTCATCGCCTTCGTACAGGACCCGGATGGCTACAAAATCGAACTGATTCAGCGCAGCAGCGAAGTCACGCTCTGATACGGGACCCCAAGTAACAAATCTGCACTGATAAGAAAACGAGTTGCATGACGCAACCCGTTTTTTTGTGGCACGGACGCTTCGCAAGCAATGACTGCTGTGCAGCGATCGTCATCACCTGTTTCCGGACGACCAGAGTTTCTGCCGACGACAGCCCGATCGCTATGCTGAACACCGCATTTGAGGCATTTTTGGTCTGAAAACAGCGCCATCAGCTACCAGTAGCAAGCGCGAGTCAGAGATGCAAACGGTGGCTGTGAAACTGCGCTCGCTGAAAAAGTAAAAGCACGGATTTCCATTGGGGGAAAGCCGTGCTTTTTCATCTCAGATTACTGATTCGTGCGGACAAGTCTGCGCAACTGTCCGTCTCATAAATTTATTCCGCCGAAGTACGCGGCTCAGCCGGTGTCAGTGGCATATACGGTGGTGGTTCCGTCGTTGTCACCTGACGTATCGCCTGCAACAAAAACCAGATACACAATCCGCATAACAGCACTAATCCTGCCAGAAAACCTAACCAAGCCATTCCATCATTCCTGAAAGCAACAGGCTCTTTATAGCAATCCGGCACAGATCCGGTCAACAAACTTGCGGCAAATCAAAGCAAATTTTGCGGAAGTGTCGTTAATGGCGGCAATCTGCTGCAAAAGGCTGCAGCAGACCGTCATTTACATGCCTGATCAGACGTGACCGTGACGACGGAAATAGTCAATCAGGCCACGGGTGGACTGATCCAGCTGCGCATCTGCCTCGGATTGCCCCATGATCGCCGGCAGCAAGCGGCTGGCCAGTTGCTTGCCGAGCTCCACGCCCCACTGATCGAAGGAATTCAGCCCCCAGATCACGCCCTGCACAAACACTTTATGTTCATACAGCGCAATCAGCATACCAAGCTGGAAAGGATCCAGCGCAGGCAACAGGATTGTGGTCGATGGCTGATTACCGGCAAACACTTTGTGCGGCAGCAAACGTGCAATCTGCTCTGCACTCATGCCAGACTGCTGCAATTCTTCGCGTGCCTGTTGTTCGGTTTTGCCAAACGCCAGCGCAGCACTTTGTGCCAGACAATTCGACAGCAATGGCGCCTGATGTCCGGGCAAAGGATGATCACTGGAAGCGGCTACGAGGAAATCACAAGGAATCAGCCAGCCGCCCTGATGCAGCAACTGGAAGAACGCGTGCTGACCATTGACCCCGATTTCACCCCAGACAATCGGATTCGCCGGGCAAGCCAGCGCTTCACCATCGCGCCCCACAGTTTTACCGTTTGACTCCATTTCCAGCTGTTGCAGGAACGCTGGCAAATGACGGATCGATTCGTTGTAAGGCAGAATCGCGGTCGTTTCCGCGCCGAGGAAATTGGTATTCCAGATCGAAATCAGCGCCATCAGTACCGGCAGATTCTGTTCCAGCGGTGAATCGCGGAAATGCTGATCCATCGCCTGCGCGCCCTGCAGCATGCGCTCAAACCCGTTCATGCCGATCGACAACGCCACCGACAAACCGACCGCCGACCACAGCGAATAACGGCCACCCACCCAGTCCCACATTTGCAGAACATTTTCAGGCGGAATACCGAACTCAGCTGCTTTGGCAGTATTCGCAGATACGGCGATAAAGTGCTTCGCAATCGCCCATTCTTCCATTGCCGCCGCCATCAGCCAGGTACGCGCGGTCTGCGCATTGATACTGGTTTCCTGTGTGGTAAAGGTTTTGGACGCGACGATAAACAAAGTCGTACGCGGATCGAGCTTCTCCAGCAGTGGCGACAAGTGCGCACTGTCCAGATTAGAAACATAATAAAAATTGATATGCGGATGGGCGAATGCCGATAAGGCGCGGGTTGCCATTTTCGGGCCGAGATCGGAACCGCCAATCCCGATATTCACCACATTCTGAATCGCATCACCTTTAAAGCCACGCCACAAGCCACTGCGCACGCGCTCCACGATGTCACGCATCTGGCGGCGTACAGCACGCACCTGCGGCATCACATCCTGTTCATTGCACGGAAACGGTGTTGCATCCATATGGCGCAACGCGGTGTGCAATACTGCACGGTCTTCGCTTACATTGATTTTCTCACCGGCAAACATACGGTCACGCCAGGCTTCCACATCGGCTGCGCGGGCCAGATCAATCAGGCTGACCATGCAACCGCGATCGACGCGTTGTTTCGAATAGTCGATCAGCAAGCCATCGAGCTGCGCAGAAAAATGGCTGAAGCGCTGCGTGTCTTCAGCGAATAACTGGCGCAAATGAACATGCTGCAAACGTTCACGATGTTGCAGCAAAGCATTCCATGCATTCGTTTTAGTAATATTCATTGTGCTCAGGATTTCGGTGTTTTTTGCGACCACAGATTGGCCAGTGCAACATAAACCTCAAGGGAAATGGTTTCCGGTCTTGCCTGCGGATCCGCACCCGCCTGCAACAATTCTTCTTCAGTGAACATGCCACTCAGGCAGTTACGAATCACCTTACGACGCTGAGTAAAGGCTTTGGTTACGACTTCTTCCAGCGCAGCGACGTCGCAAGCCGGTACATCCTTACGCGGAATCATACGCACGATGGCGGAGTCTACTTTCGGCGGTGGATCAAACGCTTCCGGCGGCACCACAAACAGCAACTCCATGTGATAGCGCCATTGCAGCATCACGGATAAACGACCGTACACTTTCGAACCCGGCTCGGCCACCATGCGTTCGACCACTTCTTTTTGCAGCATAAAATGCTGATCCAGTACGTGCTCGGAAATCGTCGCCAGATGGAAAAGCAAAGGACTGGAAATGTTGTACGGCAGGTTACCGACCACACGCAGTTTCTTCCCTTCCGGCACCGGAATCGACAAGAAATCAAATTTCAGTGCATCACCTTCATGAACCGTCAGGCGCTCCGCCGGATATGATTTTTTCAGGCGTGCGACCAGATCGCGATCCAGCTCCACGACGTGCATATGCGGCATCGCCTGCAATAACAAATTCGTCATCGCTGCCAGACCCGGCCCGATTTCCACCATCACATCATCTTTGCCCGGACCAATGCCACGGATAATCTGATGCAATACGCCATCGTCGGTCAGAAAGTTTTGGCCGAAGCGTTTTCTTGCAATATGTTTCATGAAAATTCCATTATTTTTTGATCATGGATGCGGCAACCCGCATCGCGACCTGCATGCTGCCGGCATCCGCCAGACCCGTTCCCTGCGCAGCCACATCCAGCGCCGTGCCGTGATCGACTGACGTCCGAATCACCGGCAAGCCCAGCGTCACATTCACACCTTGTCCGAGGCTGGCATGCTTGAGCACCGTGAGTCCCTGATCGTGATACATCGCAAGCACCGCATCGGCCTGCGCCAGATATTTATGCTGGAACAGGGTATCTGCCGGATACGGGCCGTGTACATCGATACCCGCCGCTTTCGCTGTTGCCAGCGCCGGTATGATCACATCCAGTTCTTCGCGTCCCAGATAACCGTTTTCACCGGCATGCGGATTCAGTCCGCAAACCAGAATTTTCGGTGCTGCGATACCCCATTTGGTACGTAAATCCGTATCGGTGATACGCAATACTTCCATCAGCAATGCTTCGGTAATTGCATCCGGTACGGCACGCAATGGCAGATGCGTGGTAGCCAGCGCAACCCGCAACGGATACGGTAAATGCGCATTGGCTTCACAAGCCAGCATCATCACCACGCGATCCGTGTTCGTTTTTTCAGCCAGATATTCGGTGTGACCGGAAAACGGTACACCGGCATCATTGATCACGGATTTCTGTACCGGTGCAGTCACCATCGCATCGCACCAGCGATCGCGGATGGCTTCCAGCGCGATATCCAGCGTCTGAACAACGCTGCGTCCGTTACGCGGATCCGGAATACCAGCCTGCACATGGGCTTTCAACGGACAATCCAGTACCGTAATCCGGTCAGGCAAACCAGCCGGCAAACCGGTATGACGGACTGCCGCCATATTCGTTGCCTGCAGGCGGATTTCAGGATCAAGTTCTGACGCAATCATCGCCAGAAAAGCGGCGTCACCAATAAGAACGGGCCGGACCTCATGGCGCAGCGACCAGGCTGCGCGCAGAGAAATCTCCGGCCCGATACCTGCCGGTTCTCCTGTGGTGACAGCGAGAACCGGCAATCCGGATTCAGACATTATTTTTCTTCCGTACGGTATTCAACATAAGTTTTGTCACGCAGTTCGCGCAACCATTCCTGCAGTGCTTCATCGAACTTACGTTCACGCAGCGCCTGACGTGCAGCTGCACGTTTGCGGTCTTTCGATTGCTCGTCCGATTTGCGCTCCAGCACCTGAATCAGATGATAGCCAAACTGGGTTTGTACCGGATCACTGATTTCATTCACTTTGAGCTTGTTCATCGCTTGCTCGAATTCCGGTACCAGTGCATCGCCTGGGAAAATCCAGCCCAGTTCACCGCCTTTAGCAGCAGAACTGTCGACAGAATTAGCTTTCGCCGCATCTTCAAAGGAGATTTGTCCTGCTTCAATTTTCTTTTTCAGATCCGCCAGTTTCTGACGTACTTCCGCGTCCGGCACAATCTGCGTTGGTTTGATCAGAATATGACGCACGCGTGATTGCTGCACCAGATCGCTGCCTGCTTTGCCGTCATTAGTACGCTTACCATTCAGTTTCAGAATGTGGAAACCATTCGCGCTGCGGATAATCGCCGAGGCCTGACCCGGCTGCAGTTTTGCCACTGCATCAAGGAACAGTTGCGGAATTTTGTCCTGTTCGCGCCAGCCGATATCGCCGCCCTTCAGCGCTTCAGCGCTGTCGGAATAGGTAATTGCCAGACGACCGAAATCTTCACCGGCCTGCAGTTTTGTGACGACTTCTTCAGCACGTGCGCGTTTTGCGGCAATCTGTTCCGCTGTCGCATTCTCCGGCAGGCGTACCAGAATGTGCGCCAGGTTCAATTCCTGCTTCGCCGCTTTACCGGCAGTTTCCTGAGCGAGATAGTTATCAACTTCGCTTTCAGAAATAAACAGCTTGCTTTCAACTTCGCGGTCACGAATCCGCTGCATCATAATTTCATCGCGGATTTCTTCGCGGAATTTTGCGTATGGCGTACCTTCACGTTCGATCTGGTTACGCATATCCTGCAGAGACATTTTGTTTTGTTCTGCCATTTTGACCAGCGTGCGGTCCAGTGTCAGATCATCAACACGCATACCGTTTTCTTTTGCCAGCTGAATTTGCGCACGGTCCAGAATCATGCGCTCGACCAGTTGTTTCTCGAGTTCGGCACGATTTGGCGGCTGCGTTCCTTGTGCTTTCAGCCGTTTTTCCAGCGCGCTGATCTGCTCATTTAATTCCTGACGGGTGATTACTTCATCATTGACGACCACCACAATACTGTTCACCAGCTTCGGTTTGCTGACAGGTGCAGAAACCGAGGTTGCCGGCTTCAGTTGAGCGATGGCGGGAGATTGCGCGAACAAACCGGCTGATACTGCGATCAGGGAAAACAGAGTGCGTTGTTTCATGAAGAAAAATTGTCGCATAAATAATAGTTGATTGAAGCAACCCGGGCAAAACGCCCTCTTAAAGCACAAAGCCTGCAATATACACGCTGACAGGCAATTCATAAACCGGAAACAGCAGCGGCACGGCAACTGATTCCGGTAGTACCGCATCACGGTTCATGCGGACAAAATGTATTTTCTGCCATCAGTTAGCCGGTGGCAGCCGACAGCCAGCATGATATCCGTTGATTAACGTTCTGAAACAGACTGATAACCGGCAATATTCCGTTTCAGCGATTCCAGCGGATTTCCGCCGACGCCAAGGCGTGCCAGACCCGTCAGTTCCAGCTGCAATGCAAATCCGGTATTGCTGGTGGTACTGCTGGTGGCAAAACGCTGGGCCACAAAACGCAGCGACCAGCAATCAGCCTTATATTCCAGTCCGGCAATACCGTCGACGATACGTTTATCCATCAGAGAATAATTCAACCTTCCGACACCGTATAAACGGTCGGCGAGCGGCCACTGACCGGAAATATCGACTTGCTCCAGCGAATCACGCTGGAAACGATATCCGAGATTCAGCACCTTTTTCGCTTCCGGTTGCCATTGCACAGAGTAGCTGGTCTGAATAGCGCGACGGTTACTCTGGCTCAGCTGAAATGCCAGATCGCCGCTCAGTGTGGATGACCAGCGACCGGTTGCCGCCAGCAATAAATCTGACCGGCTCGGACTTGGTGTATTGTCCAGCGTTACGCGCTGATGATTAAAATAAAAGCGCTGACCAACCGCCAGTTTCAGGCGTTCGGAACCATCACTTTCCAGATAGCGGGATACCAGCGCCGTGGTCACCTGATTCGCATCACCGATACGATCCTGACCGACGAAGCGGTTTTCCGTGAAAATCTGGGCAAAGTTAAAGTCGGCAGGGGCACTGTCAAAGTTTGGCAGGCGACTCTGATCACGATACGGAATATTCACGTAATACAGACGCGGTTCCAGCGTTTGCGTGAAATCACGTCCGAACAAACGGGTATCGCGTTCAAACACCAGGCCGCTGTCGAGAGAGAATATCGGTACGATACGATGCGCATCCGCATCCTGCTTCTCCGACGGATTCACCAGATGATAATTGGTGGCATGGACACTGACAGCCGGTTTAATGAAATAGCCGGAACGCACGAAAGGCAGCGACAGGTTGGCGGCAACAACAGCACGGTCGCCGCGCACCAGATCCGGGTGCCAGAAGCGTGTCAGCATGGTGTCGACACTCATATCAAAACCGGCGACATCCAGTTGTTCTGCATGCAACTGCAACTGTGGCAAGCGGTCATACGGCCGCGTAATCGGTGCATTCACATCCTGCAGCACCTGATAACCGCTGGCCTGAAACGAGGCACTCCAGAACGAACCACCGTAACTCAGCTGCAGATCGCGCGGCAGCAGACGAACCGAGGTTTTGGTAATCGAATTCGAAAAATCGGTCGGATAATTGTCATCGGAAGCCATGTTCAGGTTCCACGATAATTTCAGATCCGGCATCAGATACTGCTCATGCAGGGATGTCAGCGCATAGCGGTTCGTGCTGGTCTGACGATCGCCGACGATACCCTCAAGCGTTGATTCGCCGCGGTATTGCTCACCCAGATAGCGCGCTTCCGCTCCCAGTTGCAAACCACGACGGCTGATAATTTTCGGATACAGCGTCACATCGCGGTTCGGAGCGATATTCCAGTAGTACGGCAAACCGAATTCAACACCGCCTTTAGAAGTCGCACCGGTCACCGGCGGCAGAAAGCCGGAGTGACGTGCGCTGGACAGCGGAAAAGTAATCGACGGCGCCACCAGAATCGGCGTATCTTTGAAATACAACACAGAACGGCTTGCGGTTCCCGTATCCAGACCGGTATCCAGCTGCAGCGTTTCTGTTTTCAGATACCAGTCGGGACTCACACCCTGACAGGTACTGTAGGTTCCCTGATGTACAACCGAACGTTCTTCATCCAGAAAATCGATGCGCTTCGCCTGTCCCTGCGCATGATTGCGCACCAGACGATAAACCGGATTTTCAACAAAGCCGGTGCTGCGTTCAAGCTGCACACGTACGCGGTCACCGTCATAGCAATCGCCGTTGCGGGTCAGGCTGACCTGACCTTCGGCCTCGGCTTCATCTTCGAGAAAACGGTAAGTTGCCTTATCTGCTGTCAGACGCATATTGCCGCGTGTCATTTCCACTTCTTTTTCAAAGTGAACAAAGCGATCGGTGCGTCCCCAGACTTTCAGTGCGGTTACTTCCAGCGGCGGTTCCGGCTTCACGGGATTCGCAGCTGAACTGCGGCGCTGTGCAATATCCTCGGCAAACGTCGCTGGTGCGGGAGTTGCCAGCTTAGCCTGCTCCTGACTCTGAGCATGTGCCAGCGCCGCCGGTAACAGGACCGAAGCGATAATCGCCGGAACAGTAGGAAACCAGAGCGGCGAATGCGATAATAGAGGTTTGCTGCGCATGTAAATTGACGATCCTGACATTTCTGCAAGCGATCCGGCAGTGCTGCCCGATGGCGGACTGACGGAAAATGAGCCGCTTATTATAGGTGAAATGTCAGCGAAACCATCCGAACTTGCATCATAAACAGTTTTCTTTGCAATATTACTCATGACTTCCCCAACTTCCTCTCAGGCGACTGCGCCGGATGCGGCTGCACGCCGCAATGATCTGCAATTATGGCTGAGCAGCCTGCAAGGCCACGATCTGTTGCCGGATACCCTGCAAAGTGCGTCTTCGGATGCCAGTTTCCGCCGCTTTTACCGTGTTCAGACCAGCACCGGCGGCAGCCTGATCGCCGTGGATGCGCCACCGGCAACCGAAAATTCTGCCGGCTATATCAAAGTCGCAGCGCTGCTGAAAAGCATGAATCTGACCGTGCCGGACGTACTGGCCAGTGATCTGGAACAAGGCTTCCTGCTGGTCACCGATCTGGGTCAGCACACCTATGCACAAATTCTGAATCCCGATACCACACACAAACTGTATCTGGATGCGCTATCCACACTGGTGCTGATGCAGACGCAAAGCCAGCCGGATGTGCTGCCGGAATATGACC
This sequence comes from Cognatundibacterium luofuense, assembly GCF_018139685.1. GTDB lineage: Bacteria > Pseudomonadota > Gammaproteobacteria > Burkholderiales > Burkholderiaceae_D > Undibacterium > Undibacterium luofuense. The sequence goes on along the minus strand of NZ_JAGSPN010000006.1, from coordinate 218,481 downwards.
GCGCTTTCCTGTCACGCGAACTGGGTATTTTTACCGAGTGGTATATCGGCCGCCATCTGGGCAAAACGCTGGATGAAAAACAACAAGCCACGCTGAACAAAGTGTTTGACCAGATTCTGGCCAGCGCCCTCGCCCAGCCGCAGGTATTCGTGCACCGCGATTACCATTCGCGCAATCTGATGTGGATGGACAAAGGCAATCCCGGCATCGTTGATTTCCAGGATGCGGTATACGGCCCGATTACCTATGACGCAGTCTCGCTGCTGCGCGACGCCTACATTCAGTGGGACGAAGAACTGGTGCTGGACTGGGCGATCCGTTACTGGGAAATGGCGCGCAAAGCCGGTCTGCCATTGTCGAACGATGTGGATGCGTTCTACCGTGATTTCGAATGGATGGGCTTGCAGCGCCACCTGAAAATTCTGGGCATTTTCACCCGCCTCGCCCACCGCGATGGCAAAACCCAGTATCTGGACGATATTCCTACCGTCATGGATTACATTCGCCGCACCACCAATCGCTATAAAGAGCTGGTACCGCTGTGGCGTCTGATTGAAGAACTGGAAGGCAGCGCCACCCAGGTCGGTTATACCTTCTGAGGCCGCAATGAAAGCCATGTTACTTGCCGCCGGACGCGGCGAACGCATGCGTCCGCTGACCGACAGCACGCCCAAGCCTTTGCTGAAAGTGCGCGGCCGACCGCTGATCGTCTGGCATATTCTGAATCTGGTCAAAGCCGGTATTACCGAGATCGTCATCAACCATGCTTACCTCGGTCAGCAGATTGAAGATACGCTCGGCGACGGCAGTCAGTTCGGCGCCAGCATCACTTACTCACGCGAAGCGGAAGCGCTGGAAACCGCAGGTGGCATCGCGACCGCGCTGCCTTTGCTCGGTGATGAGCCGTTTGTGGTGGTGTCTGCCGATATTTATATCCCGCACTTCGATTTCCGCGAATGTCTGAATACGCTGGAAGATGAAGATCCGTGGGGCAATCCGCTGCCGGAAGACGAGCGCGATCTGGCCTGGCTGTACATGGTCAAAAATCCGGACTTCCATCCGCTGGGCGACTTTGCACTGAACCTGATGGGTCTCAGCAATGAAGGCGAACCGCGTTACACCTTTGCGAATATCGGCGTCTATCGGCCGGAAATGTTCCGCCAGATTCCCGCCGGCAATTACGCGAAACTCGGCCCGCTGCTGCGTGAACTGATTGATCAGGGACGCATAGGCGGCGAGCTGTATCGCGGCGACTGGCATAATGTCGGCACACCGGAACAACTGGCGCAATTGAATCAGCCATTCCGTCCGGCGATCTGAAACTTGTCTGCGGGCAAAGCAGAAACCGGCAGCGCGTGGCATGATGCGCGCACCGAAGATGATGGAATTTCAGCATGACAGCGATACTGAATGATGCAGACATTGCAATTGCAGGTGCCGGACCAGCCGGTCAGGCACTCGCTTCCTTACTGATACGCGGCGGCTTTCCGGCGGCGCGGATTGCGGTATTCGATGCGAAAACCGCAGAACAGTCGCAGCAGGATGTGCGTACGATTGCGCTGTCTGCCGGCAGTCGCCAGATTCTGGAACAAGCCGGTGGCTGGCCGGTGCGGGCGACCGCTATTCATGAAATTCATGTTTCGCGGCGCGGGCATTTCGGCCGCACGCTGATCCGCCATGACGATTACCAGCTGCCTGCACTCGGTTATGTGGCGCGTTACGGCGACATCATCCGCCCTCTGGAGCAGGCTTTGCAGCCAAGTAAGCTGCAGTTTTTGCGGCCGGTAAAAATCACCGGCTTGCAGGAGCAGCATGATCATGTGCAGATTCAGACCATCAGCGCCGATGGCCAAACCCGTCAGTACGCCGCCGGCATGGTGATTCAGGCTGAAGGCGGTACGTTTACCGATCAGGAAGCGCGTGGTCAGCGTCGCGATTACGGCCAGACTGCCGTGATTGCGCATGTCTGTTTCAGTGGCAGCATTGCGCACCGTGCATTTGAACGCTTTACCGATCAGGGCCCGCTGGCATTATTGCCGGAAGACGACGGCTACGCGCTGGTCTGGTGTGTCCGCCCTGAACTGGCGGAACAGTTAATGCAGCTGGATGACGCAGCGTTCTGCGCCGCCCTGCAGCAAGCGTTCGGACAGCGTCTGGGCAGCATCAGCAGTATCAGTGCGCGCAATGCGTTTCCGCTCGGGCTGAATGCCCAGCACAGCGCCAGCACCCGTATTGTCAGCATAGGCAATGCAGCGCAAACCCTGCATCCGGTTGCCGGACAAGGTTTGAATCTGGGCTTACGTGATGTAAGCGTGCTGGCACGCGCCATTCTGCAAAACGGCACGCAAACCGAAGCGGCGATTCAGGATTTCATGCGCCTGCGCGGCACCGACCGCCAGCTGACCATCGGTCTGACCGATACGCTGGCCAGAATTTTTGCCAGTTCGCCGGACGGCAGCCTGCGGCAAACGCTGCTAGGCTCCGGACTGGCCTTACTGGATATGTTGCCTCCTGCCAGACATGCGCTGGCGGGGCATATGATGTACGGCTGGCGCAACTGAGCGCCTTGCCGGAATTTTTTATAAAGGAAAATACGATGAAATTACGTCAACGTCGCCGCCTGATGAACTATGGCCGTCTGTACAACCACCAGCTGGCCACCGTACTGGAAGCGGCTTACGAAGAATTCAAAGCAGAATTCCTGAAAGACGGCGGCAATCTGGACGCTGCAACACCGGCTTTCCAGAAACTGGGCCAGAGCTACCGCGCATTCCGCAAGTTCGTATTCCGCTTCGTGGTGGTTCGCTAATCACGACCATCCGCCGGCATACCCGCCAAGTCGCCGGCGAGCAGAATAAAGCACCGCAGACTGTCATGGTCTGCGGTGCTTTTCTTTTATACCTGCTTTGATCCTCGCTGTGACCGGCTGGCAGCGCAAAACAGGCCAAAAATGCCTCAAATGCGGTGTTCTGCACAGCGATTGCGCTGTCGTCGGTAGAAAGTCCGGGCCTCCGTAATTGCCTGATGACGATCGCTGCACAATCGCCGGCGGCTGAGTACGGTGTTTCAGCGGTATTCTTCGGTAATCGGCAAGCCGCTCGGTGGTTTGATTTCTTCCATACAAATCATGGAACGCAGCGATGCGACGCCCGGCACCTGCATCAGCGTATCGGTCAGAAACTGCGACAGGCTTTTCAGATCCGCCGCGACCACTTTCAGAATGTAGTCAAAGTCGCCGGAAATCGTGTGGCATTCGATCACGTTTTCAAACGCTTTCAGCTTGCCCTCCACTTCCCGCACATTGCGGAATTGTTCACGGTCCAGCGACAGATTCACAAACGCCATCACGCCCAGCCCTACCGATTCCGGATTAATCTGCGCCACATAAGAACGGATAACGCCTTTTTCTTCCAGCGCCCGCACCCTGCGCAGGGTTTGCGGCGGCGATAAATGGATGCGCTCAGACAAGTGCAGATTACTGGTGCGACCATCTTCCTGCAGGATGCGCAAAATACTCTGATCGTAGTGATCCACAAAACCTCCGGATTTTTGCTGCAAAACAGCATAATTTTGTCATCAGAATGAAATATGAAATTTTCAGACGAAATTTCATAAACCATGAAACCTTATTTCCTTATCTTGCCGAATAACATGGTATTTAGCAATCTAATTATTTCGTCCCGTGGCTACAATATTCTACGGAACACGACAATCTCACTGCACTCCGCGCGAATGCAGGAGGCTTTTGCGAAATTGAAGATTTCATAAATCTCGCAACGGCTTCGGGACATGCCCGCACGACCGGGCTAAGTTCATTGGCTGTGTTCTCACTATCTATAACGATCAGGAGAACAATCATGGTTAGCTATATCGGCACCAGAGAATTACAAAAGCATTTACAACAAGCCAGACCGGAAACGGCGATTTCCCGTATGGCAGAAATGATCCGCGAGGATTACCTGCGCTGGTCACAATTCGACAAAACCCCGCGCGTTGCCAGCCATTCTGAGGTTGGCGTGATTGAACTGATGCCGATTTCTGACGGCACCCATTACAGCTTCAAATACGTGAACGGCCATCCGAAAAACACCCACGCCGGTCTGCTGACCGTGACTGCATTCGGCGTACTGGCCGATGTGGATACCGGCTATCCGCGTCTGCTGTCGGAACTGACTCTGACCACCGCACTGCGCACCGCTGCCACTTCGGCGCTGGCAGCACGCTATATGGCACGTCCGGATTCGCGCAGCATGGCGCTGATCGGCAATGGCGCACAAAGTGAATTTCAGGCGATTGCCTTCCACACCATGCTCGGTATCAACGAAATCCGTTTGTTCGACGTCGATCCGGCAGCAACCGAAAAACTGATCCGTAACCTGAGCAGCCGCTATCCGTCGCTGCGCCTGATCCGTGCTGCATCCACAGCAGAAGCCGTGCGCGGTGCAGATATCGTGACCACGGTGACCGCAGACAAAACCAATGCCACCATCCTGACACCGGACATGATAGAACCGGGTATGCACATTAACGGCGTTGGCGGTGACTGTCCGGGCAAGACAGAATTGCATGCAGATATTCTGCATCAGGCCTTTGTCGTCGTAGAATACGAACCGCAGTCCAGAATTGAAGGTGAAGTGCAGCAAATGCCGGCCGATTTCCCGGTGACGGAATTCTGGCGCATCGTCAACGGCAGCGTTGCTGCCCGCCAGAGCGCCGCGCAAGTCACCGTGTTTGATTCCGTCGGTTTTGCGCTGGAAGATTTTTCTGCGATGCGCTATCTGGAAAAATTCGTGCTGCACCGTGATACCCCGATGCTGGACCTGATTCCCGAAATGATGGATCCAAAAGATTTGTTCGGCATGGGAATGGCTGATCTGAACATCAGTTCCGAAAAAACAGGCATTGCACCCGCAGTGCCGATACACGCCTGACACAGGCATTTGACTGAGCCACTTTATCAACAGAATAGAATGAAAACCATTACCCTTATCGGGGCGCCAACTGATGTCGGTGCCAGCGTCAAAGGCGCAAGTATGGGACCGGACGCGCTGCGTGTTGCCGGTCTGGCCGAAGCACTGCAGGGTCTGAACCTGCAAGTGATCGACCGCGGCAATCTGCACGGCCCTGCCAATCCGTGGCAGGAACCGGTCAACGGCCTGCGCCACCTGAAAGAAGCGATCGACTGGAATCAGGCTGTGTATGATGCCGTCGAAGCTGCATTCAACGACGGCCAATTCCCGATGATGTTAGGTGGTGATCACTGTCTGGCGATTGGCTCTATCAGCGCGGTGGCGGCACATTGCCGCCGTCAGGGTAAAAAGCTGCGCGTACTGTGGTTTGATGCGCATGCCGACAGCAATCTGGCGACCATCAGCCCGACCGGCAATATCCACGGTATGCCAGTGGCCTGCCTGATGGGTCACGGCCCGAAAGAGCTGATTGATTACGCGGGTTTCACTCCGGCCATTCAGCCTTCCGACATCCGCCAGATCGGTATCCGCAGCGTGGATGAGGGTGAAAAGAAATTCATCCACGAACTGAATATTCAGGTCTACGACATGCGCTACATCGATGAATACGGCATGCGTAATGTGATGAGTTCCGCACTGGCAGGTCTGGATGCAAATACCCATCTGCATGTCAGCTTTGATATCGACTGCCTCGATCCTAGCATCGCACCGGGCGTGGGTACTGCCGTGATGGGTGGCCCGACTTACCGCGAAGCGCAGCTGTGCATGGAAATGATCGCAGATACCGGCCTGCTCGGTTCGCTGGATGTGGTGGAACTGAATCCGGCGCTGGATGTGCGCAATCAGTCCGCGACGCTGGCGGTCGATCTGATCGAAAGTCTGTTCGGCAAATCGACACTGGTACGCAACTGATCCTGTTCTGCCTGCTGCAAAACACAAACGCCGCGTTCTGCGGCGTTTTGTTTTATCCGGCTATATTTATCAGGCTTCGTTTAATGTCAGATTTCGGTTGATGTCGCCCGATTTTCGGCGCTTTGATTTTTCGTTTACCGGAATCCGGCCACCCTGATTTACCGTGTACTGTGCAGATATCGTCATCAGGCATTTTCAGAGCACCCCGCTCAGCCACTGTTTTCGCGGACGTCCGCAATTCAGGCAGTTTTGAGGCGTTTTCTCCGATTCCCGCCGCTGACACCGGTCAGCCATAAAAAAACCGTCCCTGGGGACGGTTTCGTTTGACCAGTAGCACTGGCTGAAGCCGCTTGCGCAGCTTCAGCGCCAGCCGGATTACTCGACTGCCTTGACCATGTCTTCGATGACTTTTTTCGCGTCACCGAACACCATCATGGTTTTATCCATGTAGAACAATTCATTGTCCAGACCGGCGTAACCGGAAGCCATAGAACGTTTGTTCACGATCACGGTTTTCGCTTTGTAAGCTTCCAGAATCGGCATGCCGGCAATCGGCGATTTCGGATCTTTCGCAGCAGGATTCACCACGTCATTCGCGCCCAGCACCAGCACTACGTCAGCCTGACCGAATTCAGAGTTGATATCTTCCATTTCAAACACCTGATCGTAAGGCACTTCGGCTTCCGCCAGCAGCACGTTCATATGACCCGGCATACGACCAGCCACCGGATGAATCGCATAACGCACGTTGACGCCGGCATGCGTCAGTTTCTCGGTCAGTTCTTTCAGTGCATGCTGCGCACGCGCCACCGCCAGACCGTAACCCGGCACGATGATGACGGATTCTGCGTTCGTCATCAGGAAGGCTGCGTCGTCCGGCGAACCGGATTTCACATTGCGCTGCGCCTGTGCTGCTGCGCCGCCTGCTGCTGCCTCGCCGCCGAAGCCGCCGAGAATCACGTTGAAGAACGAGCGGTTCATCGCTTTACACATGATGTACGACAGAATCGCACCGGATGAACCAACCAGCGAACCGGCAATAATCAGCATTGAGTTATTGAGCGAGAAGCCAATCCCCGCTGCAGCCCAGCCGGAATAACTGTTCAGCATCGACACCACCACCGGCATATCCGCACCGCCGATAGGGATGATGATCAGCACACCCAGCACGAAGGCAATCGCCGTCATCGCCGCAAACGGTGTCCAGCTTTGTGTGACGCAGAACGCAACACCGAGGCCGATCATCAGCAGCGCCAGCACCAGATTCAGCATGTGCTGACCGGCAAAATTCACCGGTGCGCCCTGAAACAGGCGGAACTTGTATTTGCCGGACAATTTGCCGAATGCAATCACCGAACCGGAGAAGGTAATCGCACCGACAAAGGTACCGATAAACAATTCCACACGGTTACCGACCGGAATCGCTTCTGCACGACCGGTGATATTGAATACCCACGGCTCTGCCACTACTGCTACCGCGATACAGACTGCCGCCAGACCGATCAGCGAGTGCATCGCCGCTACCAGTTCCGGCATCTTGGTCATTTCCACGCGTTTAGCGAGAATGGCGCCGATACCGCCACCGACCACCACGCCCAGCGTGACCAGTCCGTAGCCGATGCCACCGCCGGTTGCTTCGGATTTCAGTTTGATAATCAGCGCCACGGTCGTGAGTGCGGCAATTGCCATACCGGCCATACCGAACGCATTCCCTTTACGGGCCGTGGAAGGATGAGACAAGCCTTTTAAGGCCTGGATAAAACAGACCGATGCAATCAGATACAGCATCGTGACCAGATTCATACTCATTATTTGCCCTCCGCTGCAGTGTTCTTCTCTTTCTTACGGAACATTTCCAGCATCCTCTGGGTGACCAGAAAACCGCCGAATACATTCACTGCAGCAAGCGCAACCGCGACCGTGCCCATGACCTGCGCGAGTACGCCTTCGGTCAGGCCGGCAGCCAGCATGGCGCCAACGATGATAATGGCCGATACCGCATTGGTGACCGCCATCAGGGGAGTATGTAAAGCAGGTGTGACATTCCACACCACGTGGTAGCCGACATAAACGGCCAGCACAAAAATGATCAGGTTGGTAAGGGTATGACTGACTTCCATGATGTCCTCTCTGGATAATTTATTCTGAGCTGACATGCAAAAGAAGCACTCCCGTTCAAACTGCGGGGCGCAGGTTCCGGCCGGAGTTGCCGACCGGACCATGCTGCAACGGGCTTGCCGTTACTCCTTCAGACTGGTGATCTGATTTTTACCGTTCACAAACACAACTTTCGGTTTGTAGTTACGCGCTTCTTCTTCTGTCATCGGCGCGTAAGTGCAGATAATCATCAGGTCGCCCAGTTGCACCCTGCGAGCTGCGGCGCCATTCAGGGAAATTTCACCACTGCCGCGTTTACCTTTAATCGCGTAGGTGGAAAAACGTTCGCCGTTATTGACGTTGTACAGCTCAATCTGCTCGTTCTCAATGATGTTCGCAGCATCAAGCAGATCTTCATCGATTCCACAGGAGCCTTCGTAGTGGAGGTCGCACTGGGTCACAGTTGCGCGATGAATTTTGGCGCGGAGCATATTTCTTTGCATGATCTTTCAACTTTCAGGTACAAGTTACGGAATCTGACCTTATCCGCTACTTTCTGAGTACCTCCCCGCCGGCACACACCAGCGTCGCTGCGACGATCTCATCTTCGCGGTTAATCGCGAGTGCACCATCTTTGGTGATGATCAGTTTCAGGAAATCCAGCACATTGCGGGCATACAGCGCCGAAGCGTCCGCTGCCACCAGGCAAGCCAGATTTGGTTCTCCGATAATGTGTACACCGTGGCGGGTGACGGTTTTGCCCGGTTCAGATAAAGGACAATTACCGCCTTGTTCCACCGCCATATCCACAATTACGGAGCCCGGTTTCATCGCTTTCACGGTCTCTTCGGAAATGAGCACCGGTGCTTTGCGGCCAGGTATCAGAGCAGTAGTAATAATGATGTCAGCCAGTTTGGCCCGCTCATGGACAAGAGCCGCCTGACGTTGCATCCAGGCAGCGGGCATAGGACGTGCATAGCCGCCAACACCCTGAGCGATTTGGCGTTCTTCATCGGTCTCATAGGGGACATCAATGAATTTCGCACCGAGAGATTCTACTTGTTCTTTGACCGGAGGTCTAACGTCGGACGCTTCGATCACTGCCCCCAGACGTTTGGCGGTCGCGATGGCCTGTAAGCCTGCGACGCCGACACCCATGATCAGCACACGGGCGGCTTTCACCGTACCCGCTGCCGTCATCAGCATAGGCATGAAGCGCTGATAGGTGTTTGCTGCCAGCATTACCGCTTTGTAACCGGCAATATTGGCTTGCGAGGACAACACGTCCATCGACTGTGCACGGGTAATGCGGGGTGCCGCTTCCAGTGCAAAAGCGCTGAATCCTGCTGCCGCCATGGCAGCATTATTATCAGCGTCATAAGGATTGAGCATTCCTACTAAAACGCTGTCCTTGCGCATCAGCGCCCGCTCACTGGCATCCGGCGCACGGACTTTGAGCACCAGATCGGCACTCAAAGCACCGGCGGCATCGGTCAGTACCGCACCGGCGGCCTGATAAGCATCGTCCGTGATACTGGATGCAATCCCTGCACCGCTCTGCACCACGACCTCATGTCCCGCGGCCACATACTTCTTGATCGTTTCGGGGGTGGCCGCCACCCTGGTTTCCCCCGGCCTGATCTCGGCTGGAATGCCGATTCTCATAGCACTGCTCCCTGTTGATTAATAAAATCTTTCGAAAACTGCTGTTAAAACCGGTCATGACACTGGCGCCCCGGCATCCCGCCGGTCCGCATCACCCTGCTTGCGGCAGCGCACACTGGTGCACCACAAATGCTTACCACAAGCTTACATGTCATATTCGACAACGATATTACATGCAAGCATTAGCGCGAACAACGCTGATTTTTTTCAGAAAATGTAGCAATTTCGCCTCAATTCTGAGCCAGACAAATGCACCAAAAGTGCGCAAAAAATTCTGTTTATCTTTTATATTCAATTACTTAGACAGAAACCACGGACACTTCGCTGCCGTCAGCAAAGCCGCTGTTTTTATCAAAGCACTACGTACTATCCGTAAAGACAAAATTCGCATTAGCTAATGCTGTTCATGCTGCGCTACAGCAGTGAACGCGCAGAAAAGGGCGCATCCAAGTACAATACCGGCCTGAACAGGAAATACTATGTCTACCATCTGGAAACCCTCCGTCACTGTTGCGGCCATCATCGAACGTCAGAACCGCTTTCTGATGGTTGAAGAAGATACGCCGGACGGCGTGCGCATTAATCAGCCAGCCGGTCATCTGGAACCGAAAGAATCACTGGAACAGGCCGTGATTCGCGAAACGCTGGAAGAAACAGCGTATGAATTTCAGCCGGCAGCGCTGGTCGGTACCTACTTATCGACGTTTGTATCGCCATCCAGCGGTGAAACCGTGACCTATCTGCGCTTTGCATTTACCGGTGAGGCCGGTGCGCTGACAGACCGTCCGCTTGATCATGGCATCCGCGCCGCGCGCTGGATGAGCTATGCTGAGATCCTGAATTGTGAACATCAGCACCGCAGTCCGCTGGTGCTGCAATGTATTGATGATTACCTGCGTGGCAAACGTGCACCTTTGTCACTGCTCTTCACCCATCCAAGTGCTTTATGAGTAAAAAACGTGTTGTGATCGGTATGTCCGGCGGCGTGGATTCGTCCGTTTCCGCCTGGTTACTGAAAGAACAGGGCTACGAAGTCATCGGCCTGTTTATGAAAAACTGGGAAGATGACGATGACTCCGAATACTGCTCCACCCGCGAAGACTGGATTGATGCAGTCAGCGTGGCAGACGTGGTTGGCGTCGATATCGAAGCGGTCAATTTTGCCGCTGAATATAAAGACCGCGTATTCGCTGAATTTCTGCGTGAATACGAAGCAGGCCGCACACCGAATCCGGATGTGCTGTGTAACGCCGAAATCAAATTCAAAGCCTTCCTCGACCATGCAATGACACTGGGTGCGGATTACATCGCCACCGGCCACTATGCGCGGGTGCGTGAAGTCGATGGTCAGTTTCAATTGCTGAAAGCGCTGGATGCGAGCAAGGATCAGAGTTACTTCCTGCACAGGCTGAACCAGAAACAACTGGCTAATACCCTGTTTCCGCTCGGTGAAATCCCGAAAACCGAAGTCCGCAAAATTGCAGAACGCCTGCAGTTACCGAATGCGCGCAAGAAAGATTCCACCGGTATCTGCTTCATCGGCGAGCGCCCTTTCCGTGACTTCCTGAACCGCTATCTGTCATTCCAGCCGGGTGAAATCCGTACGCCGGAAGAGCAAGTCATTGGCAAGCATGTCGGACTCAGCTTTTACACGCTGGGTCAGCGCAAAGGCATCGGCATCGGCGGCATCAAAACCCATCAGAAAGCCGATGGTTCGAGTGATGCGTGGTATGTCGCGCGTAAAGACGTGAAAAACAACCGTCTGTATGTGGTGCAGGGGCATGATCACCCGTGGCTGCTTTCCGCAGAGCTCGAAGCGAGCCAGACCAGCTGGGTCGCCGGCTCAGTACCGGAAACCGGCAACTACTCCGCAAAAACCCGCTATCGTCAGCCGGATGTTGCCTGCCATCTCAGCGGCGATGCACAAAGTTTCCGTTTGCAATTTCCGGAAGCACAATGGGCAGTGACGCCCGGCCAGTCGGCCGTGCTGTATGACGGCGATATTTGCCTCGGTGGCGGCATCATTCACAGCGCCACTCGCTAAACACTGTTTCCTTATTACGACGGCAGCCCTGCGGCTGCCGTTTGTATTTTCAGATCACCTGAAAGACTGCATCACATCTGCTTTCTCTGTCGCAGATCTCCTGCCCTGTTCCGTGCGCCAGCCTGCACCACCATAAAACCTGCCAATTCAAGAATATCATTTGGCTATTTTCCGCATTAAAGAATTAAATTCCGCCGCAACGGTGCGACTATCTGGCCTGCTGTCCGCTGCAGCGTGTCAGGTCAGCGTTGGTATTGAACGACAGTACAGTGGTCTGTCTCGTGTCAGCAACTGACTGACAGGGCATGCAATGTTTTATTTCTTTACATTTCAAATACCCGAAACTATATTTACAAACCGGTTTCCCGACTTATCCACAGACTATGAATCGTCCTGACACACAAGCACTTGGCGGCACCGTCAACGCCCGTATCGGCAAGGTATATATGAACTTGTCGAAAGCGCATAAAAAAGCAGCGGATTATGTGTTGTCAAATGTATTCCGCTCCGCCACGATGTCGATCGATGAACTGGCGAATGCCGTCGGGATTTCTGTCGCTACCGCTAACCGCTTTGCGCGAGCACTCGGTTTTGAAGGCTACCCGCAATTCCGCGCCGAACTGGTCAGCGGATTTGAAGCGATGCTGGTACCGATTGATAACCTGCGCAATGAAGTGCAACGCCCTGCCACACCGGCAGAAATTATTGCCGGCACGCTTAACGAAGATATTGCCAATCTGGAAGCGACCCGCCGTGGTCTTGACCCAGCGCTGTGCGAGCAGGCTGCCCGCCTGATTCTGAATGCAGAGCGGATTTACATCATCGGCTATGGTGCCAGTGGTTTTCTCGCAGGCTTAATGGCACACAATCTGGACCCGTATTGCAAAACTGTACAATCTGCGATGGGTACCGCCGGACCGTCAACAGTGGCGCGCCAATTATTTAAATTCACAGAAAAAGATCTGGTGATCGGCATTTCCTTCCCGCGCTACGCGGCGGATGTTGTCACTATTCTGACGCAATTAAAAGAAAAGCGGGTTCCGATACTGGCGCTGACGGATGCGCCAAGTTCACCTCTGGCGGCACTGGCGGATATCACACTGTTTGCACAAACCCGCCGTCAGTTTTCTCCGAATTCCGAAGGTGCTGCGTTATGTCTGATCGAAGCGATCTGCAGCGCTGTTGCCCACCAGTCCGCTGCACCGGTACACGCCGCATCCGAAATGACAAAATTCGTGCTGCCATGGCTGTATCAGGACCCGTCGCATCAGGCGGGTCGCCGTGCTGAAGAAGAGGCGGCTTTTCCCGAACATCCTTACAGCGCATGATCACGCCTGTCTGCGTCATTCATGGCGGCGCAGGCACGATTTTGCGCACCAAAATCAGTGCTGCGCAAGAGGCAGCGTACCTATCAGCACTGACACAGATACTGCGGGCAGCGCAGAAATGCCTGCTACAGGGTGGCAGCGCCCTCGATACCGTCGAACTGGCAGTCAGCCTGCTGGAAGACTGTGAGTTATTCAATGCCGGCAAAGGTTCTGTCTATACCGCTGCAGGAACGCATGAAATGGATGCCGCTGTGATGGATGGCAGTCAACTGGCAGCAGGTGCGGTAGCCGGCGTCAGCACACTGCGCAATCCCGTCAAAGCCGCAAGACTCGTGATGGAAAAAAGTCCGCATGTATTACTGGCCGGTTCGGGTGCGGAAGCGTTTGCCAGCAAGCACGGTGCGGAAACCGCTGCGCCTGACTACTTTCACACCGATTTCCGTTACCAGCAATGGTTGCAGGCACGCCAGCAAAACCGAGTCATGCTTGACCATCAGGCACGTCCGATTGATGAAGATCGCAAGATGGGAACTGTCGGCGCAGTCGCACTGGATCAGCACGGCAATCTCGCGGCAGCGACTTCTACCGGGGGTATGACCAACAAACTGGCCGGACGCATCGGCGACACACCAATCCCAGGCGCCGGATGTTATGCGGATAACCGCACAGCAGCGCTGTCAGCAACCGGGACCGGCGAAGCCTTTATCCGCAGTGTCGCGCTGCACGATATCAGCGCCCGCATGCGCTATCTGAATGAAACCCTGACCGTTGCAGCAAGTCAGGTGGTGATGCACAGCCTGCCGGCCGTTCAGGGCAGCGGCGGCATCATCGGTGTCAGCGCTACCGGTGAAATCTGCCTGAGCTTCAACAGTGAAGGCATGTACCGCGGACTGGTACGCGGTGCCAGCGCACCGGAAGTCGCGATTTACCGCGACAATTAATTCGCCACGGATACCGGCAACAAGGCGCTATCCCGTATCCGCAGCAACCGCAATGCTTCTGCTGATCTTCCTGCAATCCTCTCCCTGACAGCTGTAACACTGCGTATTGTGGTTTTTTTACAGCCTGGTAAATCTGCATACCGATTACCGCAGCCACCTTCATGCTCAGGCTCTATACTCCGCTTGTCTTCTTGATACGAACGGAGTATTTCATGCAAAACCTGATCAAACGCGGCGCACTGGGACTGGGTGTGATTGCGGGCATTCTCATCATTAACCCGTTTGCGACTGTGCCTGCAGGTTATCGCGGCGTGATCACCACCTTCGGCAAACCGGCGGAAACGGTTTACGGCGAAGGCTTGCATTTCATCTGGCCGGTTGCGCAGCGCATGCACAAAGTGCAGGTTGCCATACAAAAAGGCGAAGGCGAAGGCGACGCCGCATCACGTGATCTGCAAACCGTACACACGCGTATCGCAATCAACTATCACATCCGTCCGGATGCTGCTGTATCGGTGTTCCGTGACCTTGGGAATGAGCCGGGTGAACGGATTATTATCCCCAGCGTGCAGGAGGCTGTGAAAGCCGTGACAGCGCGGTTTACCGCAGAAGAGCTGATCACGCACCGCGCGCAGGTGCGCAATGAAATTGTGGAAGCGCTGCGCGAACGCATGGCGAGACACGGCTTAATCGTCGATGAGTTTTCGATTGTGAACTTCAACTTCAGCAAAACCTTCAATGAAGCGATCGAAGCAAAAACCACGGCAGATCAGTTAAAAATGAAGGCAGAGCGCGACTTGCAGCGAATCGAAGTGGAGGCAAAACAAAAAGTATCCCGGGCCCGTGCTGAAGCAGAAGCACTGGCATTGCAGCGCCAGCAAGTCACTCCGGAATTGCTGCGCTTACGTGAAGTTGAAAACCAGACCCGCGCAATTGAAAAATGGGATGGTCGTCTGCCGACTACAACCGGCGGTGCAATTCCTTTTCTGAATGTAGGAAATGCCCGCCCGGAAACAGCGCCGTCACAGCGATGATGTTTTCAGAATCTTTTCGTTACTGACCGCTTGCGCCGGTGCATGCCACTGGCGTAATGCGGTAACGGCAAAAGTTTTTCCTGCCTGCACGATGTGTCCGAGTTCTGCATCAGCCTGACTCTGTTGCAAACCGATACGCAAGCGTGTGCCGGGTTGCAAGCGATAACCAGCTGGCAGGATCAGCTGACGCATCGTCTGATGGGTACCAAGTAATGCTGCAAAAGTGTTCGCTCTTCCGGCCGGATGACGCGGATCCGCCCCAGCTTCTACCGTGACCGGTCTTATTTCTGAAGATAATATTTGAAAAAGTATGATCGCCTGCCCGTTCGCACGGCGCTCTATCCGCCGGATGCAGGCCAGTGCAGGACGTTGCCAGTCTTGTTTATCCAGCATAACTGCCGCCAGATCACCGATTTGCATCGCCGTCGTGTAATTCGTCTCCAGCGTTGACAGCAACAGTGTTTCCACCGTCTGTGCCAGCAGGAACCACTGACTTTCGTGATGCGCATCCTGATCATCAGAAAAAACCGCTGAATGCTGCGCCAGCCGGTCTGCAAGACGCTCGCCGATGGCCTGAATTGCACCACCGCTTTCGATATGGCGCAGCAATGGATAAATCTGTTCCATGCCAATAAAAATCCGCAACTCTTTCAACTGACGCTGGCGAAGTGGCGGCTCTGCAGGATGTTCTTCATACTGGGTAATACACTGATACTGTAACTCAGCGGCAGCCAGCCGATCGCTGCTGCCGAGCAGGCTTAAATGTGCGGACAAACGTGATGCATCCGACTGCACCGGATGACGGACAACTTCCGCCAGATCGGACACGATGCGCTGCTGCAACTGATCCCAGATCAGGTACAGACCGTCATTCTCCTGCGTCACGACGCGGCGCACTGCCTGATGGTCGCCACAGACAATCCGGCTTTTCACGCGCGCACCTGCCGCCTCAGCAAAAGTTCCGGCAACAGGACGCCAGACACGCTGATACAAAGAAGCACGCAAAAGTTTTTGCCACAGTACTGGCCAGTGCAGCATGTTCAGACGCTCAACCGTATGAATTGCGGCATATAAATCACGACTGCACAAAAAGAAATGAGACTGACGTCCACTGAAATGCGGCACCTGCAACAGTGGCTGCTGTACGGCATCAAAGCGCTGTGACTGATGCAAAATGTAAGCAAGTGTATGCAAGCCCTCCCAGGTCTGTCCTTCCAGACGCTGGTAACGTAAAGCACGCGCCGATTGCTCCATATAGGCCAGCTCCATCATGCGGAAACTGACCAGATCCAGTCTTTTCAGCGTACGCGCATAGCGAAAGCGGGACAGACTCTGATAATGCTGAACCAGCGCACGATACGATAATCCGAGCGCTGCACATAACTCTATGACCGTATCCAGCCATTGCACTCGTTGCGCAGAATCCGGCAAACCACCTTCACTGGAAAAACGCAGAACCACATTGCCAGCAGGCTGTATCATCAGTCGCGCGATATCTTCACTGAGTGTCAGCCGGGCCGAAGGACGCAGACGTGCGCGGTTCAGTAAACGTACCTGTTTCAGCAAAATACTGAGCAGCGTTTCATCGTCAGCATCACCACGGCGACGTTTTTCGATTTGCCATGCTTCATTCAGCACCGGCTTACGGGCAGAGCGCACGACCGGTAAGGTGCAGGGCATACTGTGTATGCGTTCGGGCAAATCCAGCCCCAGAAATCGTCTTACCCAGTGAGCAGGTTTCATGATCTGAAGAAAGAAATTGATTAAATTCGTTACAATTGTAACTAAAAAACAATTATCTTCCTATAAATATCTGATTTACAACAATCTCAAATTAATAATATTCTTTAGATATATCGCAGACTTTTCATTAAATTTCTTTTACAAATGCACTTTTTTTTGCTTCAATGTTTCCATCAGGAAATTTAACAGGAGCGTAAAAATGACAATGCGTACTCTCGATGAAGCAGAAATCCACATGGTCAGCGGCGGTGAAGAACCACCAAAAAGACCAGAAGATCCGGTTATCGTACTGGCCAGCATCATGGAAGTGCCGGTCAATGAAATTAAAATCCTGCCGCCGCCAACACAAGACCCTATCCGTAAATAAAACGGAGTAGAAAAATAAAAACGCCGGATCACTCCGGCGTTTTTATTTTCAGCGTGGCTGACAGCAAGCAGTAGTTCAGATGCTGTTCCGGCTGGCTGAAAACCTGTCTTACTGGCGAATCAGATAGTCAAACGCACCCAGCGCAGATTTCGCACCTTCACCAACCGCAATCACAATTTGTTTGTACGGTACGGTGGTAACGTCACCGGCAGCAAACACACCCGGTACGGAAGTCTGACCATGCGCATTGGTCTGAATTTCACCGTGACGCGACAATTCCAGCGTGCCTTTCAGCCATTCGGTATTCGGTACCAGACCGATCTGAACAAACACACCTTCCAGCTCCACCTTGTTCAGACTACCGCTGACACGGTCTTCATAGCTGATCGCATTCACTTTTTTTCCATCACCGTGTACTTCGGTAGTGGGTGCATTGGTGATCACGGTGACATTCGGCAGACTGTGCAATTTGCGCTGTAACACGGCATCGGCTTTCAGCTGATCGGCAAATTCCAGCAAAGTCACATGCTGTACGATGCCAGCCAGATCAATCGCGGCTTCAACGCCGGAATTACCTCCACCGACGACAGCCACGCGCTTACCTTTAAACAGCGGGCCATCACAGTGCGGGCAGTAAGCCACGCCACGGTTACGGTACTCTTTTTCACCCGGCACATTCATTTCGCGCCAGCGCGCACCAGTCGCCAGAATCACGGCTTTAGCTTTCAGTGTTGCACCGCTGACCAGCTGTACCTGATGCAAACCATCCTGCTGCGTCAGCTTTTCAGCGCGCTGCAGATTCATGATATCCACATCATAGGCTTTAACGTGCTGCTCTAAGGCGACCGCAAATTTCGGGCCTTCAGTTTCCTGTACCGAGATAAAGTTTTCAATCGCCATTGTGTCCAGCGTCTGGCCGCCGAAGCGTTCCGCCACGATACCGGTACGGATACCTTTACGCGCTGCGTAAATCGCTGCTGCGGCACCGGCCGGGCCACCGCCGACGATCAGTACATCGTAAGGTGCTTTTTCATTCAGTTTTTCTGCTGCTTTGCTGCCGGCGCTGCTGTCCAGTTTGGCGAGGATTTCTTCCACCGTCATGCGGCCCTGACCAAATACCTGACCATTCAGGAACACGGTCGGTACCGCCATGATTTCACGCTGCTCGACTTCGGACTGGAACAGTGCGCCGTCGATCATCACAGCTCGGATTTTCGGATTCAGTACCGCCATCAGATTCAGCGACTGCACGACTTCCGGACAGTTCTGGCAACTCAGCGAGATATACACTTCAAACAGCATCTCCTGATCGATGGCGCGGATTTGTTCAATCACGCCTACATCGGCTTTCGGAGGATGTCCGCCGGCCTGCAGTAAAGCAAGTACCAGCGAGGTAAATTCGTGTCCCATCGGAATACCGGCAAAACGGATGCCGATATCATGACCCGGCGATGTCACAGCAAAGCTCGGGCGACGCAGTGCGGGATCTGCATCTTCAGCAATTGAAATCTTGTCAGACAGCTCAGCAATTTCGCTCAGCAGTGTCTGCATTTCACGGGACTTGTCGCTGTCATCCGGAGTCAGAATCAACTGTACGGGTCTGGTCAGACGTTCCAGATAAGCTTTTAATTGCGTTTTGAGATTCGTGTCTAACATGATGCTTCCTGATAATTTTTTCAGAGCTCCGGACCACCCGGAGCTCTTTGACTACACAGGCGCTAACCGCCTGTTACATTAGATCTTGCCAACCAGATCCAGGGATGGTGTCAGAGTTTCTGCGCCTGGAGTCCATTTAGCAGGGCAAACCTGACCTGGATTGTTTGCAACGTATTGTGCAGCTTGTACTTTACGCAGCAATTCTTTTGCGTCACGGCCGATGCCCAGATCGTGAATTTCTTCTACTTTGATCTGACCTTCCGGATTGATCACGAAAGTACCGCGCAGTGCCAGACCTTCTTCTTCGATCAGAACGCCGAAGTTACGGGAGATCGCTTGTGTAGGATCGCCGATCATCGGGTATTCGATTTTGCGGATAGTGTCGGATGCGTCAGCCCATGCTTTGTGGGTGAAGTGAGTATCTGTCGATACTGCGTACACTTCCACGCCCATTTTTTTGAATTCAGCGTAGTTGTCTGCCAGATCGCCGAGTTCAGTCGGGCAAACGAAAGTGAAGTCCGCCGGGTAGAACACAACAACAGCCCATTTACCTTTCAGGTCTGCGTCAGAAACAGAAACAAAATTGCCGTTGTGGTATGCAGTTGCTTTAAATGGTTTGATCGTAGTATTGATCAGAGACATGGTCTTTCCTTTCGTGTCAGACGTTGTTGATGAACATGTGCACATCTTAAGACAGACAAGCACATTAATAAAGACAATTAAATTTATCATTACGATTAAATTTAACTATCAATAGCCCTAAGTATACCTGATTCTGATGAAGCCGTTGTGTCAGCGGCCACTGCGGCGCAGCATAGAACTCATTTCATAAATATCTGCGAGATGCGTTTGCCTCATAGCGCAGGCTGGCAAGGGTGCAGCAGGGAATTCATGCAGCAAAGCTGCATGCCTGCGTAACGATGTGCGCTTACCAGCGCACGTGCGCCCTGCAAGGGGACAAGGCAGTGAATAGCGGTGCTATTCACAACGCGTCCAACGCTGACCAGCATGCGCTATGAGGCAAACCCTCCGGGAACGGAGGTGCCGGGCGCATTGCTTTGTTGCGTCGCTTGCACAGGCACCAGCCTGTGCAACTGCGTGTAGCCTTCCGCAAATATGCGGAAGTCGCTTCGCAGGTGGATTGCGGTGCAATCCATTTGTCCTGCTACGCCGCCGCGCACCGCATCCCGGCACCTCGCGTTCGCACTCGTGGCTATTTATGAAATGAGTTCTGAAAATTCCGCAACATACTACGATTTCCTCAGGCGCAATCGTAGGAGAGCACTGCTGTCAACGTTATAATGCGCGACCAACTGAAATGCGAGGAATTTGAGTATGTCTGATCGTCTGGCCGTGTTACCCCAGTATTTGCTGCCGAAAAAAGCACTGACCGCGTTTGCCGGTTTCGTCGCCGGTGCCGAAGCCGGTAGCCTGACCACCGCGCTGATACGCTGGTTTGCCGGACGTTACAAGGTCAATATGCAGGAAGCGGCCAATCCGGACTTCGCCAGTTATCCGAGCTTCAATGCTTTTTTTACCCGCGCGCTGAAACCGGGCGTGCGTCCGCTGGCCGATGCGGATCTGGTATGTCCGGTTGACGGTGCGATCAGCCAGTTCGGGCCGATTCGTCAGGGGCAGATTTTTCAGGCCAAAGGCCACGATTATTCCGCCACCGCTTTACTGGCTGGCGACAGCAAGGAAGCGGAACGCTATCACGGCGGTCAGTTCGCCACGATTTACCTGAGCCCGCGCGATTACCACCGTATTCACATGCCTTGCGATGGCAAACTGACGCGCATGGTGTATGTGCCCGGCGATTTGTTTTCGGTCAATCCGACCACAGCGCGTGGCGTACCGGGCTTGTTTGCCCGTAATGAACGTGTGGTCTGCTACTTTGACGGCGAGCACGGCCCGTTTGTCTTAGTACTGGTCGGCGCGACCATCGTCGGCAGTATGGCAACCGTCTGGCACGGCGTGGTCAATCCGCCGCGTTTGCCGCAAGTGACCGAATGGCGTTACGACGATCAGTCAATCACGCTGAAAAAAGGCGAAGAGATGGGGCGTTTCCTGCTCGGCTCTACGGTGGTTTTGCTGTTCCCGCAAAATAATCTGCAATTCAATCCGGAATGGACGGCGGCACGTCCGGTACGTCTGGGTGAAAGCATGGCGAACCAGCCTGCCTGATCTTCCGCACGGCGCTGGCGGCCTGCGCCGCCGCGCCTGTCTGCTGCATTCCTCTGATTCTGCTTTCCTGCGCTCTGCTGCCGCAACATCGTCATAAACCTCAGTGCTGATACAGTTTGCGATTCTGCGCATCTGCGCTTGTGCTTCGTCGCTTACGTGCGGCTCTGCACTGTCTGCATGAAGCCATTCTGAACCGGCGATGCGCTTGCACCTATGCTGTGCTTTCGCGGTGCTTTTGCCTGCACCTTCCCTGTCGTTTTACCACGCTAGTCCGCACTTGTTTCGTGCTGCTTTCATCCTGTTTGAAGTTTAAATCAGCTTAATTTCGTTTCCAAAGAAGATACTCCCCCTCCCTGCAGGCTTATCGTCGGCAGAAAGTCTGGTCTGTAGACACATACCCCCAGGGAGTATTTTTTATCGAAATCCGCATCATTTTGGCTGTTTTTGACGATTTTCAGCCATTGTCCCCCCCCTACTGTCCGCAGCACATTCTTTGCTGTCGCATGAAGAAGTCCGTCGGCAAACAGCTAAGCAAACGCCAACCCTTCGCCACAACCGCTGAACAAACAGTCAAACGAACCCGCAAACAACCCGCATTACATGTGACTGTTTTCCCGTCACAAAACAGCGAATCCGGCCAGCAATGCAAAGCTCTGCAGGCAAACAAACGACCCGCCTGTGCCGCCGGTCTGATCCCGCACAAATTTTCAGCAGTAAACCCGGAAAAACGCTTGCCAAAAAAAGAAATATACACAATAATCTAAATAAGAATTGTTCTCATTTATATTCAGAGGAGCAGCGATGGCTGAACTGAAACATGCTGAAGCCGGTAATACCGGTGCAACGCGCCTGCCACGTGAACAGCGCGTGGTCCCGCGTCTGAAAAGTCAGGATCTGATGCAGCAATCCCGCGAACTGGAAATCGACCACGAAGGCCGGATTTACCGTCTGCGCGTGACCCAGCTGAACAAGCTGATTCTGACCGCCTGACAGCGTTCCACGGGTCGCCAGCCGGAGAGTCTCCCCCTCTCAGCCAGTCAGACACCGCGCCAATGAAGGAGTGTGAATATGCACCACCGAAATGACAGCGGCACTGAAATGCAGCCAAACGGTCATGCAACCCAGCCGGAAATTCTGGTCTCGGCAGTACTGCACCTGATGTCGCATTACAGCGTGCATGCCAGACAACCGGACCGGCAGCAGGCTTGCCAGAATCTGGCGCCGGTGATTGAGCGGCATCTGAATGTGTTATCCGGCTTGCCGGAACTGACGCCGGTACTCAGAGCCACCTGTCAGCAACTGGCAGAACAATGGTCGGCTGTGGTGCAACGCCCGCAGCCGCCGGCAAGAACAAAGCGATTTTCCTGGCTGATGCCGGAAAAACTGATTTAACCAAGAGGAAACCATGATTGTCTGTGTTTGCCATAACGTCTCTGATTCGCGTATCCGCCGCAGCATTGATGCCGGCGCGGAAAGCTTTGCAGATTTACGTCAGGAATTACAGATCGGCAGCACCTGCGGCAAATGCGCAGGCTGCGCACGCCAGATTCTGCGCGAACATCAGCCAGCCATTATTCTCAGCCCCGGCGTTCAGCGTTTGCTGAATGGCCTGCAACTCGGACAAGGAGCTGTCGCAGCATGATGTCCCCCGCCCTCTCTTCCGGCCCTTCGCTCAGTTTTCATGTGAATAGTGCGCCGGCTTCCGGTAAATGGATTTCCGTCGGCGTGATTCTGCTGGCCCACGTCGGTCTCGCCATGGCCTTACTGCAAGGCATTACTGTGCCTGCCAGTCAGCCTAAAGAAGTGGTCATGACGCTGATTGCACCGCCATCGCCACCCGCGCCACCGAAAATGCAGCCTGAGCTGCCAAAACCAAAAACTACCCAGACCACCACTGCACCGGCCGTGATTGCGCCTGCTGCAGCACCGGTGCAACCGGTGGTTGCCACCATCAGCGCCAGTCCGGAACCGGCGCCGCGTGCAGAACCGGTCAGCAGCCATCAGCCAGCCGCACCCGTGGCGGCACCGGCAGCCCCGGTCAGCGCAGGCCCGAAAGTGGTTTCCGCCGTCGAATACCTGCGCCAGCCGCGTCCGGAATATCCGGCCATGGCACGCCGTATGGGAGAAGAAGGCAAAGTCGTGATGCGCGTACTGGTGAATGACAAAGGTCAGGCTGAAAAAATCGATATCCAGCAATCGTCCGGTTCGCAACGTCTGGATGATGCAGCCCGTATCGCGATTCAGCGCGCGCTGTTCAAACCGTATATTGAAGATGGCAAAGCCCTGGCAATGATTGCGACTGCAACCATCAATTTTTCCATCGATAACTGAGCCAGCAATTCCCTGACTTACCCTTTGCGGGATGCGGACCGGCAAGCACCGGCCACATCCCGTTTTATTTTTTCTTCACAACATCCGCCGCCCCGGCACTGTCGCTGCTGTCCGCGTTTCCCGTTTCGCTGCCTGTTGCAGCGCGGTAGCGATGCATCAGCGCAACTGCTATGATGAAGCGGATTTCACCTGAACCATGCAGAAAGGAAGCCGTATGAAAGGCGATGCAACCGTCATCCAGTGGCTGAATGCCCAGCTGACCAATGAACTGACCGCGATTAACCAGTATTTCCTGCATGCCCGCATGTATAAGCACTGGGGTTTCGACAAAATCGCCAAGAAAGAATACGACGAATCCATCGGTGAAATGAAACATGCCGATAAACTCATCGACCGCATCCTGATGCTGGGCGGCCTGCCGAATCTGCAGGCGCTGCATAAAATCATGATCGGTGAAGACACCAAAGAAATGCTGGAATGCGATCTGAAGCTGGAACAGGGCGCACAGCAAACCGTGAAAAACGGTATCGCTGCGGCCGAAGCGGCTGCCGATTATGTATCGCGTGATTTACTGCTAGCGATTCTGGAAGATACCGAAGAGCATATCGACTGGCTGGAAACCCAGCTGGAACTGATCGATAAAATCGGTATTCAGAATTATCTGCAATCCCAAATGGCGCAGGACGAATAAGCGCTTTCTGCTGCTGGCGGCAGATAAAAAGTCGGATAAAAAAATGGACGCTGCGGCGTCCATTTTGATTTGTGTGCTGATGATCAGGCAAACGGCACGGTGTCGCGGAAAGACGGTCGTTCCGATAATTTTTCGAACAACTTTGCCAGATTCGGGTACGGCGTGCGCCAGTCATATTCCGGGAAACGGAAACTCAGCCAGCCCACTGTACACGCGACCGCAATATCTGCCAGCGTCATATGATTGCCGAGGTAATACGGATGATCGCCGAGTTGTGCTGACAGGGTTTGCAAACCGGCGTCCACCTTGCCCATCTGACGATCTGTCCAGCTCTGGCTTTGCTGCTCTGCCGGACGCAGGGTTTTCTCCAGACGCACCAGAATCGCCGCGTCCAGCACACCGTCTGCAATTGCTTCCCAGCATTTGACATCGGCACGTTCACGGCCCAGTCCGGGGATCAGCTTACCAACCGGCGTCAGTGTATCCAGATATTCAACAATGACGCGCGAATCGACCATGGTTTTACCGTCTTCCATCACCAGCGCGGGAACTTTACCCAGCGGATTAGTTTGCTGGATTTGTGTTTCGGCTGCCCACACATTTTCCAGTACAAACTCATAATCCAGCTTTTTTTCCGCCATCACAACGCGGACTTTGCGAACAAAAGGACTTGTAGTGGATCCGATCAGTTTCATAGCGTTTCACAGTAAAGTTTGGTCTGGATTATAACACCGGCCAGTTTGCGGCCCGGCGGTCTCGGCACTGCGTATCTCAACCTCCGTACGATACAGTTGATGCGTAATCTGTTCCGATACAGAACAGAGCGGAATGCTAAAATGCTGGCTGTCGCGCACGGTACAGCAAAGCGGCAGTTTTCCCTGCAAGCTTAGTGGAAAATCTGATCAGACAGACAAAATTTCCACCCGTTGTTGTATTTTGCGCAAGCAAATCTTTTTCACTTTTCATTCTGACCATCATGTCCTTATCTCCACTTTCTGCTTTGTCCCCGATTGACGGCCGTTACGCCGCCAAAGTTGACGCTCTGCGCAGCACCCTGTCCGAAGCCGGTTTCATGCACCACCGTGTGAAAGTGGAAGTGGCGTGGCTGCAAGCTTTGTCCGAAGCCGGCTTCAGCGAAATCCGTCCGTTCTCTGCGGATGCGGTTGCACTGCTGAACCGTCTGGTCAGCGATTTTTCGGAAGCTGATGCACAGCGCATCAAAGAAATCGAAGCCGTCACCAACCATGACGTCAAAGCCGTTGAATACTGGCTCAAAGAAAAAGTAGCAGGTTCTGCGGAACTGGTTGCAGCCAGCGAATTCATTCACTTCGCCTGCACATCTGAAGACATCAACAACACTTCGCACGGCATGATGCTGAAAGCGGCACGTGATGAAGTGATGCTGCCTGCACTGAATAAGCTAATCAGCAAACTGGCGGAACTGGCGCATCTGAATGCAGAAATCCCTATGCTGTCCCGTACCCACGGCCAGCCAGCCAGCCCGACGACACTGGGTAAAGAACTGGCCAACGTGGTTGCACGTCTGCGCCGCGCTGCAGACCGTATCGCGAAAGTAGAAATCCTCGGCAAAATGAATGGTGCAGTCGGTAACTACAACGCACACTTGTCTGCCTATCCTGCACACGACTGGGAAAGTTTCTCCAAAGCCGTGATCGAGCAGCGTCTGGGTCTGGTGTACAACCCGTACACAATTCAGATTGAACCGCATGACTACATGGCAGAAATGTTTGATGCCTTTGCCCGTGCCAACACTATCCTGCTGGATCTGAACCGCGACATCTGGGGTTACATCTCCATCGGTTACTTCAAGCAAAAAACCAAAGCCGGCGAAATCGGTTCCTCCACCATGCCGCACAAAGTCAATCCTATCGACTTTGAAAACTCTGAAGGCAATCTGGGGCTGGCCAATTCTCTGCTGCGCCACCTGTCGGAAAAACTGCCGGTATCGCGCTGGCAGCGTGACCTGACCGACTCCACCGTACTGCGCAACATCGGCGTGGCACTGGGTTACACCCTGCTGGCGTACGACAGCTGCATGCGCGGCCTGAACAAACTGGAAACCAATCCTGAACGTCTTGCAGCTGATCTGGATGCGACATGGGAAGTACTGGCAGAGCCGGTGCAAACCGTAATGCGCCGCTACGGCATCGAAAATCCGTACGAACAGTTGAAAGAACTGACACGCGGCAAAGGCATTTCTAAAGAAGCGCTGCGTGAATTCGTTGAAGGTCTGGCGATTCCGCAAGACGCCAAAGATTTGCTGCTGGCCATGACACCAGCCAGCTACACCGGTATCGCGGTCAAACTGGCAAAAGCCATCTGATCGGTATCCGCGTCAGAAAAAGCCAGCCTGTCGTAAAGGCTGGCTTTTTTATTGGCCGCACTCTTTACGGCTGCATTGCTGCTTCAAGCTGAAGCACGCTGATTTGCACTGATCTGCGCCACTTTATCGGCAAATTGTTGAACTTCCTGCATTCCCCGCTATCCTAATGAGAACTGTGTTTCCGGTATCAGTACAGCATTGCTGAACGCCACGTCCGGCAGCAGGTACTGGTGCATTTCCGGAAAATACAGCGGACTTGTGCAAACTTTTTTAATTTGCGCTATATTAGTTCTAATCAGAACCAATTATTTGTTTTGCAGAGGATAGTATGGCTACGCCTTCCCGTTATTCCCCCGTCATGATCGCATTGCACTGGCTGATGGCTTTGCTGATTATCGGCGCATTCACGCTCGGCTTCATTATGACCGATATGCGCATCAGTCCGACCAAACTGCAGTTTTATGCCTGGCATAAATGGCTGGGCGTTACCGTTCTCGGACTGGCGGCCTTCCGTCTGATCAGCCGCTTGCTGAGTCAGGTACCTGCACCGGTAGCAGGACCGGCATGGCAGGAAAAACTGGCAGCCGGTACGCATCTGGCCTTGTATGTGCTGATGTTCGCAGTGCCTGTTTCCGGTTATCTGCATACCTATGCCGCTGGCTATCCGGTAGTGTATCTGGGCATATTTGAACTGCCTGCACCGTTTCCTCCGCAACCGGAATGGAAACATACACTGGAAGAAATTCACGAAGTGTTATCCAAACTGATGCTGGTGACCTTGCTGATGCATATCGCCGGCGCCATCAAACATCAGGTCATTGATAAAGACCGTATTTTCCTGCGCATGATGCCAGGCACTCAATCTGACAAGGAATAAAACATGTCACTCGTTTCTAAAATCACCCGCTCCGCCATCACCCTGAGCCTCGTTGCCGGTTTGCCTTTGCTCGCGCAGGCTGCTCCACTGAAAGTCGATGCAGCGAAAAGCCAGGTTGCGATTACATTCAAACAAATGAATGTACCGGTCGATGCCACCTTTAAGAAATTCAATGCTGCCATTGACTTCAATGCCGCTGCAGTTACCACATCCAAAGCCAGTTTCGATCTGGATGTTGCCAGCTTTGATCTGGGCGATGCGCAGTACAACAAAGAAGTACAAAAAAAAGAATGGTTTAACGCACCGCAGTTTCCGAAAGCGAATTTCGTCAGCACCGGCATGAAGCAGGCTGCGGGCGGCAAGCTGGAAGTGACCGGCAACCTGACCATCAAAGGAAAAACCACTGCAGTCAGCTTTCCGGTCACTCTGAAAAAAGAAGGTAACAGCCAGATTTTTGACGGCACGCTGCCAATCAAACGCCTGACCTACAACATTGGCGAAGGCGAATGGAAAGATACCAGCATGGTGGCGGATGAAGTTGTGATCCGCTTCCATATCGTGACGAATCCGTGATCAGTCGCGATACGTGCAGGCTGTACGTATTGTTTTACCCGATCAAATCGAATTCAGCCGACTTCATCCGAATTTATCTGAACCAAGTCGACTCAAATTCAATTGTTTTATTAAGATACCCGTCAGAAAAACTGACGGGATTAACGCAACCCACCAATCCACTGGAGTTTCTCATGTCTGTAAAAAAACTCGTTGCCGCTTTATCCCTGATCGCTGCTGCACCGGTATTCGCTGATAACTACGTTATCGACCCAACCCACACTTACCCAAGCTTTGAAGCAGACCATTTCGGCGGTCTGTCTGTATGGCGCGGTAAGTTCGACAAATCCAGCGGCAAAATCACGCTGGATAAAGCGAAAAAAACCGGTACTGTTGACATCACTATCGATGCAACATCGGTGAACTTCGGCATGAAAAAAATGGACGATCACGCGAAATCTGCGGATATGTTCAATGTTGAAAAATTCCCGACTGCAACTTACAAAGGCAGTGCCGTACGTTTTGAAGGCGACAAGCCAGTGGCTGTTGACGGTGAATTCACATTCATGGGCGTGACAAAACCACTGACACTGAAAATCAATCAGTTCAAGTGCATCATGCATCCGATGCTGAAAAAAGAAGTCTGCGGTGCTGACGCATCTGCAGAATTTAACCGCGCTGACTTCGGTCTGACTTACGGTCTGCAATATGGCTTCAAACCGGAAGTACGCCTGTCGATTCAGGTTGAAGCAGTGAAAGTTGACTAAGCTCAGTAACGCTGAGTACAGCTGAATACAGCTTCAGGCTGCATTCAGCACGCAACCGGATGCTGCCTGTCGCAGCGCCGGTTGCCATCTGACAAAGCGATCTGGCTGCAACGCTACCCTGTCCGTATAATGCGGGCTTTACCGCAGTTGCCGGCCAGACATGATGCCCGGTGCGGAAACCTGATTATTCCTCCCTTATGGCTAAGAACTATCTGCGCAGCATCCGTCTGCTCTCCGAATGTATGCAATTGTTTGAACTGGCATCGGCACGCACGGTGCGCCAGTTCGGGCTGACCCATTCCCAGTTCGATATCATCGCCACGCTTGGCAACACGCCCGGCATGACTTGCAAAGAACTCGGCGAAAAAACCCTGATTACCAAAGGTACGCTGACCGGCGTGCTGGACCGGCTGGAACAAAAAGGCTGGATACACCGTGAACGCGGCAATGATGACCGCCGCCAGTTATTTATCCGCCTGACAGCGGAAGGTGAGCGCTTGTTTGATGAAGTGTTCCCGCAAGTGGTTGCGACCGGCGCACGCCGCTTTACCGATTACGCAGACGAAGATTTCGATACGCTGGAACAGGCGCTGATCAAGCTGAAACAGCATCTGAGCGACGCCACCTGATCGCCTTACCTGCCGCTGGTTGTTCTGCCGGAACACCCGTATCCGGCACTGTCTGCAACTGCTTTGCGAGCACCCATTGTGCAATTATCGTCATTTGTGATTTCCGGAAGCCCGGACTTTCTGCCGACGACCGCCGGATCGCTGTGCCAGACTCCGCATTTGACCCGTTTTTAGCCATTTTTCAGGCATTCTGGGCCTGCTCCGGCCTGCCGGACGCCTTCGCATTGTCCGAAAAAAAGCCCCGCTGTCTTTTCAGAAAGCGGGGCTTTTGTCCTGCAGGCTTGTTCTGCTCAGTGTATCTTTGCTTCAGACTTTGGCAGATGAAGACGATGCGTCGTGCAGATCATCGCCGGTAATCGGGCCTTTACCACTGTATTTATCCAGCGCCAGATAAATCACCGGCGTGATGAACAGGGTAATCGCCTGTGAAAACACCAGACCACCGACCACCGCCAGACCCAGCGGCTGACGCAATTCTGCACCTGCACCCAGACCCAAAGCAATTGGCAGCGCACCAACCGCTGCCGCCAGCGTGGTCATCATGATAGGACGGAAACGCTGAATACAGGCTTCGCGGATCGCTTCTGCCGGTGTCATGCCGTGATGGCGTTGCGCGTCCAGTGCGAAGTCAATCATCATGATCGCGTTTTTCTTGACGATACCGATCAGCAACAGAATACCAATCGTCGCAATCAGGGTCAGATCTTCGCCAAACCATTTCAGTGTCAGCAAAGCCCCCACTGCTGCCGATGGCAAACCGGCCAGAATCGTAATCGGGTGAATATAACTTTCATACAGCACACCCAGCAGCACATAAATCACCAGCAAGGCCGCCACAATCAGTACCACCTGACCGGATTGCGTATCTTTAAACACCGCCGCATCGCCACCGTATGTGGTGATAATGGACGACGGCATTTTGATTTCATCACGGAATTTTTCAATACGAGTGGTCGCCTCACCCAGCGCCAGTTCCGGCGACAGATTGAACGATACCGTGACCGCCTGCAACTGACCTACGTGGTTAATCGAGGTCGGGCCAACGGTACGGCGCACGGTCGCCACACTGCTCAGCGGAATCAGGCTGCCGGTATTGGTACGGACGTAAATCCCTTCAATTGCGTTCTCATCTTTTTTCTGATCCGGCGCGACTTCCATGATGACTTGATAGCTGTCCACGCTGGTAAACATGGTCGAAACCTGACGCTCACCAAATGCACTATACAGCGCAGAACGAATCGCATCCATGCCAACACCATAGGTATTCGCACGGTCACGGTCGATATCCACCGATGCCTGCAAACCTTTCAGCTGCGCATCGGTCGTCACGTCTTTAAAGCCAGGATCAGTACGCAGTTTTTCCTGCAGCTTGTTCGCCCAGCCATTCAGTTCACCGGCTTCCACACTTTGCAGAATGTACTGGTACTGACTCTTACTCTGACGTCCGCCCAGTTGCAGATTCTGCGTCGGACGGAAGAACACGGTAATACCCGGCACTTCCGCGACTTTTTTACGCAAGCCATCGACCACATCTTTCATCGGCTTACGTTCACCGCGCGGCTTCAGGTTAATAAACATACGGCCGTTATTCTGCGCGCCACTGCCACCATTAAACGAGGTCGCGGTTGCCACATTCGGGTCTTCACGGATAATGCGCGCCACTTTGTCCTGCAACTGCACCATGGCCGGGAAAGAGGTTTCCTCAGAAGCTTCCGTTGTTACGTTAATCTGACCGATATCTTCCTGCGGGAAAAAGCCTTTCGGAATATCGTTAAACAGATAGGCGGTTGCCGCGAACGTACCCAGCGCAACCATCAGCACAGTTTTGCGATGCGCGAGTGCTGCATCCAGCCAGCGCGTATAAAACTTCAGCGACGCGTCGAAAGCAGATTCAAAGCTGTGCAGTATCGCAGCAATCGCTTTCGGCGGCTCCTTCATTTCATGCTCACTGCGCAGGAATTGCGCTGCCAGCATCGGCACCAGTGTCAGCGACACAAAGGCAGAAGCCAGAATCGCGAGACTGACAATCACCGCAAATTCATGGAACAACTGACCGATGACACCCGGCATAAAGAAGATAGGAATAAACACAGCCACCAGCGAAGTGGAAATCGAAATAATCGTAAAACCAACTTCGCGTGAGCCTTTCAGCGCGGCCTGAAACGGTTTTTCTCCCATTTCAATATGACGCATGATGTTTTCCAGCATCACAATCGCATCGTCTACCACCAGCCCGACCGCCAGTGTCAGGCCCAGCAGCGAAATATTATCCAGCGTATAGCCAAAGCCCCACAGCAAACTGATGGCACCAACAATAGATACCGGTAAAGACAGTGTAGGAATCACGGTGGCGACCAGACGGCGCAGGAACAGGAAAATCACCACCACCACCAGCACGATGGTCAGGATCATGGTCAGATTCACGTCATGCAGCGCTTCGCGGATCGATACGGAACGGTCATTCACCAGCGTCATTTTGACGGATTCCGGCAACTGCGCCTGGAAGCCCGGCAGCGCCGCTTTGATCGAATCCACCACCTTCACCGTGTTCGCATCTGACTGGCGCTGAATGGCCAGCGTAATCGAACTTTCACCCATGAAATTGGCCGCGGTTTTGACTTGCTCGTAACTGTCTTCCACCGTTGCGACATCACGCAAACGCACAACCTGACCACCTTTATTGCTGACCACCAGATTGGCAAATTCCGCTGCACTTTGTAACTGGCGGTTTGCCAGAATCGTCAGCGTCTGTTTGTCGCCGTCCAGTGTTCCTGCGGGCGTGTTGGCATTCGCTGTGCGGATTGCCGCAGAGAGCTCGTCCAGTGTCAGATTACGTGCTGCCAGCGCGCCCGGATTCACGCGGATACGCACGGCATAACGCTTGATACCGAAGATATTCACCTGCGCCACACCTTCCAGCGTGGACAGCGATGGCGAAATCAGATGCTCTGCATAACTTGTCAGTTCCGCCAGACTCAGCGACGGAGACTGCAGTGCAATAAACAGCACCGGTGCATCCGCCGGATTCACTTTGCGGTAAGACGGCGGCGATGTCATTTCCACCGGCAGCGAACGTTGCGCGCGCAGCAATGCAGCCTGCACATCGACTGCGGCGGCATCGATATTCCGGTTCTGATCAAATTCCAGCGTCAGCGAGGTGTTGCCCAGCGTGTTATTCGAGCTGATCACCGACAAACCGGGAATCGTGGCAAATTGCTTTTCCAGCGGCAACGCGACCGAAGTCGCCATCGTTTCCGGACTCGCACCCGGCAAGTTTGCACCTACGTTGATTACCGGCGTGTTATAGCTCGGCAATGCTGCAATCGGGATATAGCGATACGCCAGAATACCGGCGATCACAATCGACAGATTCAGCAATACCGTCATCACCGGACGACGGATAAACAATTCAGACAAATTCATGATGCACTCGCTGCTGAAGCACTCGCGGACCCGGCCGGTGCCGGTTTGGCATCTTTTGCCTCTTTGGCTTCTTTGCTGCCGTCCTTTGCACCGGATTTATCTTTACCGTCTTTGCTTTCTGCGGAACGTTCTTTAATCAGTGATCCCGGACGCAGATTCTGCTTACCATCCACAACAACCCGCGCACCGGCTTCGATACCGGTAATCACTGCATCATTCTGCAGACTGGTTACCACTTGCACAGGTTT
Organism: Cognatundibacterium luofuense; assembly: GCF_018139685.1. Taxonomy (GTDB): domain Bacteria; phylum Pseudomonadota; class Gammaproteobacteria; order Burkholderiales; family Burkholderiaceae_D; genus Undibacterium; species Undibacterium luofuense. The sequence continues at coordinate 185,678 of NZ_JAGSPN010000006.1, read as the reverse complement.
CAGTTCGGCCTTGCCTTCGGCGCCGGCAATATACACGGCGGAACCTTTAGGATTGACGATCACCGCTTCACGCGGCACGACCAGCGCATCTTTCAGAGTTTGTACACTGAAATCGACATTTACATACGCGCCCGGCCACAGCTTCATTTCTTTGTTTTCAAATTCGGCTTTGACTTTGACAGTACCGGAGGAAGCATCCACCACATTATCAACAAACTTCAGCTTGCCTTTGAACTTGCCACCGTTATCCGGCAGGCTGGCGTACACATAACTGTCGCTGCGCTGCAGGCTTTGCAAAGCAGCACTCAGATGACGCTGTGGTAACGGGAAGGTCACGGTGATCGGATCCATCTGCGTGATTGTGACCAGTGCTGCCGAACCCGGCTGCACCAGCGAACCCGGATACACACCCACAATACCGGTACGGCCGGAAGAAGGCGCGACGATGCGCTGATAGCTCAGCGCTACTTTTGCAGCTGCCACCGCCGCTTTGTCCGAGGCAACGACCGCTGTCTGCGCATCAAGCTGCGCCTGTGCAGTGTCCACTGCACTCTGGGCAACGAACTTACGTGCTACCAGTTCTTTGCTGCGGGTCAGCTGGCGCTGGTTGTCTGCCAGCGTTGCCAGATCTTTATCCAGCTGGGCCTGCGCTTTTGCCAGGTTCACTTCGTCCGCGCGGCTGTCAAAGCTGAACAGTAAATCACCGGCCTTCACAAACTGACCTTCTTTAATATGCACTTTGGTAATCGTACTGGTGACTTGCGGGCGGATATCAACCATATTCGGTGACGAAACCACACCATTCGCGGTAATCGTGACCGGAAAATCTTTTTGCTGAACACTCACTAATGAAACGCTGACCGGACGTGCAGGCTTCTGATCTTTGGCACCGGCCGCCGGCGCGCTTCCTTCTGCTTTGGGCGTACTGCCCCATTTCAGATAACTGCCACCTGCGATCGCGGCGATGGCCGCAACGATTGTCAATGTTTTTAATTTACTCATAACGGTATTCCCTGTGCAGACCGCCTTCTGACCGCCTGTGCGGCAGAAAGTTCTGAAATGATGGTGCCTCGTAACACAGACACCGGATTGAGCCCGGATTATCCTTGCGTCATCTGACGACAGAATTACAAAGTCAAAGCGCTGATTGCCAGTACTGAGATCAAAAAACTGAAAAGCATTCCGGAAGAATGACTGCGCTAAACCAGCGCGCAATGGGTCAGACTTTATGCGCAAGAGTTAGCATGAGTGACTGTGTCAGGCGCAGACATGCTAACAAATAAAAAAGCCGGCGCTAAGGCCGGCTTTCTGTGAGAAACCTTCTGTTACAAAACACGATCAGACTACAGCGCCGTCTGTATCGTCTTTTTCTTTAACAGGTTTAATCAGGTCTTCACGCGATACACCCAGCCACATCGCAATTGCTGCAGCAACGAACACCGACGAGTAAATACCGAAGCAGATACCGATGGTCAGCGCGATGGCAAAATAATGCAGTGTAGGGCCGCCCAGCAACAGCATGGACAAGACCATCATCTGCGTACATCCGTGGGTAATGATAGTGCGGGAGATGGTACTGGTGATCGCATTGTCGATGACTTCTTTCACCGACATCTTGCGCTGCTTACGGAAGTTTTCACGGATACGGTCAAAAATAACCACCGATTCATTGACCGAGTAACCGAGTACAGCCAGCACCGCTGCCAGCACTGACAGGTTGAATTCCCACTGGAAGAACGCGAAGAAACCGAGAATGATCACGACGTCATGCAAGTTCGCGATAATCGCCGCCACCGCGAATTTCCATTCAAAGCGAATTGCCAGATAGCCCATCACACCGATCACCACAAACAGCAACGCCATCAGACCGTCATGCGCCAGTTCGTCACCGACCTGAGCACCGACCTGTTCAACACGCTGCAGTTTCACCGCCGGATCTTTGGCTTTCAGTGCAGACATCACCTGATCAGCCTGCTGCGCAGAAGACATGGTTTTCGATACCGGCAGACGAATTACCACATCTTCGGCTTTACCGAAAGGCTGCACCGGTGCATCGATATAGCCCAGATCTTCCACCATCTTACGGATGCCGTTGATGTCGGCTGCCTTGCTGTAGGAAACCTCCAGCACAGTGCCACCGGTAAATTCAACGGAAAAATGCAAACTCTTGGACAACAGGAAAAAGACTGCTGCGACAAAAGTTAACGCGGAAATGACATTGAATATCAGCGCATGGCGCATGAAAGGAATGTCTTTTTTAATACGGAATAATTCCATGTGCGCCTCGCTTATTTAACTGCCGGTGTGGAATCTGTCGATTCCTGTGGCTTCCAGACCTGACCAATCGAAATCGAAGCCAGTTTTTTCTTGCGGCCATACCAGAAATTGACGACGCCACGCGATACGAATACGGACGAGAAGATCGAGGTCAGAATACCGAGGCAGTGCACCACAGCAAAACCACGAATCGCGCCGGAACCGAAAATCAGCAATGCCAGACCAACGATCAGCGTAGTGACGTTGGAATCCAGAATCGTATCCCATGCGTGCGCAAAACCTTCTTCGATGGCTTTTTGCGGTGTGCGGCCAGCACGTAACTCTTCGCGGATACGTTCGTTAATCAGCACGTTCGCATCAATCGCCATACCCAGCGCCAGCGCAATCGCTGCCATACCCGGTAAGGTCAGTGTCGCCTGCATCAGCGACAGAATCGCAACCAGCAATAACAGGTTGATACCCAGCGCCAGTACACTGAAGAAGCCGAACAGCATGTAGTACAGCATCATGAAAATCGCAATCGCGATGAATCCATACAGCGTGGAATGCATACCCTGCTTGATGTTTTCAGCACCGAGCTGCGGACCAATGGTGCGTTCTTCGATGATTTCCATCGGCGCAGCCAGCGAACCTGCACGCAGCAGCAATGCCAGATCCGCCGCAGCTGTCGCAGTACCCATACCGGTAATATTGAAGCGGGAGCCGAGCTCTTCCTGAATCATCGGAGCAATCAGCACTTCGCCCTTACCTTTCTCAAACAGCACGATCGCCATGCGTTTGCCAACACGGGTACGGGTCGCATCGCGCATCTTACGGCCGCCGTCACCGTTCAGATCAACGGAAACCGCAGGCTGCTGACGCTGATCGAAACTCAGTGCTGCACCGGTAATGTAATCACCGGTCACGACTGGATCTTTCACCAGCACAATCCATTCGCCATCACGATTCGATTTAAACAATTCGGAACCGTAAGGCGCTGCAGTGTTCTGATCAACAATTCCGACCACAGAGTCATCCAGCAACCGGACTTCCAGTGTTGCAGTACGGCCGATAATCTCTTTCGCACGAGCGACATCCTGCACACCGGGCAATTGCACCACGATGCGGTCCGGGCCCTGCTGCTGAATAATCGGTTCTGCTACGCCCAGTTCATTCACACGCTTAGACAGCGCGGTAATGTTTTGCTTAACGCCTTCGGTAATAACATTTTTCAATGCTTCCGGTTTCAGTCCGACTTTCAGTTCGAATTCGCCGTTATCCGCTGCCACAGATTCCTGTACAGCGATTTCCTGCATCTGCGATGTCAGTACATTCTTCGCGGAGTTACGGGTATCTGCATCACGGAAACGTACATTAATCGCATCGCCATCACGTGCAATGCCAGCGTAGCGAATTTCTTTTTCACGCAGCACCGATTTGATAGTCGACTGCATGCCCTGAACACGTTTGTTCAGAACCGCTTTGGTATCCACCTGCATCAGGAAGTGGACGCCACCGCGTAAATCCAGCCCCAGATACATCGGCAGTGCACGCAGGTTTTGCAGCCATTTCGGTGTATTTGATAACAGGTTGAATGCGACGGTATAGGTCGGATTATCGTGGTCAGGATTCAGTGCCTGTTCCAGTGCAGCTTTTGCCTTGAACTGGGTGTCGACATCGGCAAAGCGGGCACGGACACTGCCTTGTGCGCCATTAAAGTCAAAAAACACACCAGTGTTTTGCAGGCCGGATTGCTTCAGCACGGTTTCCACGCGCTCTGACATGCTGTTCTCCACTTTCACAGTGGATTTTGCACTGCTGATCTGCACTGCCGGAGACTCTCCGAAGAAGTTCGGTGCTGTGTACAGCGCACCGAATACCAGCGCAATAAGTATCAGTATGTACTTCCAGATTGGATAGCGATTCATAGTAATTGATTTGGAATGCCGGAAAGTACAACGCAGTCACGAAGCGACTGCGTTGTGTGTGAGGCTTAAGCTGACTTGATCGTTCCGCTCGGCAATACCACCGATACGGCGTTTTTCTGGACTTTTACTTCGACTTTGTCGGCGATTTCTACAGTAACGTAGCTTTCACTGACTGCAGTCACGCGACCGATTACACCGCCAACGGTCACAACTTCATCATTCTTTTTCAACGCATCAATCATCGCGCGCTGTTCTTTCTGGCGTTTCATCTGCGGACGAATCATGACGAAATACAGAACCACAAACATCAGCACCAGTGGCAGGAAGCTCATCAGGCCGTTTTCAGCACCAGCACCCGCACCTGCGGCCTGGGCATAAGCATTCGAAATAAACACAATCAGACTCCGTTCGTTATCATTTTTTCAGTAATCCTGCTTTTCTGCAGGGGAAACCTTACGATATATCATGCCTTTACAGCATTTTTCAATCCGCGGGGCGCCACATTCTAGCACCGCCCTGCGAAAATACCTGTTTTTCAGCTTGTGTAAACCGACGTACAGAAGATCAGCGGTCTTTTATACGCCACGGCTACGGTCAGCATGGAACTGCTGAACAAACTGCGGGAAGCGGTCTTCATCCAGCGCATCACGGATGTTTTGCATCAGATCCAGGTAGTAATGCAGGTTATGAATCGTATTCAGACGTGCGCCGAGAATTTCGCCGGTACGGTGCAAATGATGCAGATAAGCACGCGAGAAATTCCGGCAGGTGTAGCAGGAACAGGTCGCATCGAGCGGCTCTTTGTCGTTTTTATAACGTGCATTCTTGATCTTAACGTCACCAAAGCGGGTGAAGATCCACCCGTTACGCGCATTACGGGTCGGCATCACGCAATCGAACATATCAATACCATTCGATACACCCGCCACCAGATCTTCCGGTGTGCCGACGCCCATCAGGTAATGCGGTTTATTTTCCGGCAATTTCGGGCCAGTATGCGCGAGGATGCGCATCATATCTTCTTTTGGCTCACCAACCGACAGACCACCAATGGCGAGGCCGTGGAAACCCATTTCACTCAGACCGGCCAGAGATTCATCGCGTAAATGTTCATACATGCCACCCTGCACAATACCGAACAGGGCATTCGGGTTTTCCGTATTATTGAATTCGTTAATCGAACGCTGCGCCCAACGCAATGACATGCGCATAGACTTACCGGCTTCTTCGGTAGTTGCCGGTCTGCCATCAATTTCATACGGTGTACATTCATCGAACTGCATCACGATGTCGGAATTCAGCGAACGCTGAATCTGCATCGAAATTTCCGGAGACAGAAATAAACGCTCACCACTGATCGGGGAAGAGAATTTCACGCCTTCTTCCGTAATCTTGCGCATAGCACCGAGGGAGAACACCTGAAAACCACCGGAGTCGGTCAGAATCGGTTTATCCCAGCCCATGAATGCATGCAATCCACCGAACTGGTTCATCACTTCCAGACCCGGGCGCAGCCACAGATGGAAAGTATTGCCCAGAATAATTTGCGAACCGATTTCTTTCAGTTCCAGTGGCGACATGGCTTTTACAGAGCCATAAGTACCCACCGGCATAAAAATCGGCGTTTCAATTTCACCGTGATTTACTTTTACACGGCCGCGACGTGCAGCTGTCGTCGCATCTTTTTTAATAAGGGTAAATTCAAGCATCTTGCTTCCCTGAAGTATTCGTTAACATCATGGCATCGCCATAACTGAAAAAGCGGTAACGTTGCTGAATCGCGTGCGCATAGGCATCCCGGATCTGCTGATAACCGGCGAATGCGGATACCAGCATCATCAGCGTCGATTTCGGCAAGTGGAAATTCGTAATCAGGCGATCCACTGTTTTAAAGCGATAACCCGGTGTGATAAAGAGTTTGGTATCACCGCTGCCAGCCACCAGTTGCCCGCTTTGCGATGCACTTTCCAGCGCCCGCATACTGGTGGTGCCAACAGCAATCACCGATCTGCCTGCGGCTTTGGTTTTGGCGATCAGTTCTGCAGTTTCTGCCGGTACGGTGTACCACTCGCTGTGCATCTGATGTTCCTGCAGATTTTCCGTACGCACTGGCTGAAAAGTGCCCGCGCCGACATGCAGTGTGACGTAGGCCAGTTGCACGCCATTTGCCACGCAACGATCCAGCAATGCCTGATCGAAATGCAAACCGGCAGTCGGTGCAGCGACCGCGCCCGGCACTTTGCTGTACACGGTCTGATAACGTTCTTCATCGTAATCGTCTGCTTCATGCTCGATATACGGAGGTAACGGCAGGCGGCCATACTGCTCAAGCAACTCGAATATATCGGAAGGAAAATGCAGGGAGAAGAATTCACCAGCACGTTCACCGACGATCACATCAAATGCATCCGCCAGACGAATTCGGCTGCCGGGCAACGGCGACTTCGATGCACGCATCTGCACCAGAACGCGGCGATCGTTTTCGGTGTTACTCAGTACCCGCTCTACCAACAATTGCACTTTACCGCCGGATTCTTTTTGCCCGAAAAAACGAGCTTTCAGAACACGGGTATTGTTAAACACAAGCAAATCACCGGCCTGGATTAATCCGGTAACATCAGCGAATACACGGTCATGTAATTGCCCTTCCGGTTCAACATGCAGTAGGCGTGACGCAGTACGATCAGGCAGTGCAGTTTGCGCAATCAGATCATCAGGCAATTCAAAATCAAAATCACTCAGAGTATAAGTTGTCATGGTCATCAACATCGATGGTGGATACCGGGCCGACATCAGTACGCGGATTACTGATGGCAGATCATCCGGCGTATCCAACACTGTCACCATGGCGCCGGCTTAAAGCCCTGTACATACTGTATAAAAACTCAGTAGAATAAAACTATCAGTCTGCGCATCCCGGTTATAGCCGGCTACTGAGTTTCTCAGTGACCAACCCGGTTCTGCAGCAAAACCCACCATTGTACACTTATGGCAGCTGAAGCCCCAAGCAATCCGGAACAAACCGCGCAGCCCGACGGCGCAGATACGACTGCGTCAACCGGAAAAAATGCAAAAAAAACGCCGGCCAAGCAAATGAAAGCCAGCGAAAAGCTGGCAAAACTCGGCTTGCGCAAAGATATGGATTTTTTACTGCATTTGCCGATGCGGTATGAAGATGAAACACAGATTCTGAGTATCGCAGAGGCCAGTCTGCGGGGCGGGTCGCAAGTACAGATTCAGGGCATTGTTACGCATCAGGAAGTGCAATACCGTCCAAGGCGGCAATTAGTAGTTACAGTCAGTGATGACAGCGGTGAATTACATCTGCGCTTTCTGAATTTTTACGGCAGCCAGACCAAGCAGTTAGCCACCGGTGCTCACGTACGGGCGCGCGGCGAATTACGGCATGGATTCTTTGGCGCAGAACTGGTACATCCGACCTATAAGCTGGTACAGGATGATACGCCACTGCCTTCCGCACTGACTCCGGTTTATCACAGCGGAGAAGGCGTCCCGCAGGCTTTGCTACGTAAAGCAATCAGTAATGCGATTCAAAGAACCCACTGGCGGGACACGCTGGCACCGCGCTATCTGACGCAACTGAATCTGATGGGCTTCGAAGCAAGTATTCGGACACTGCACAACCCGCCACCGGACGTCGACCAGTATGCGCTCAGCGAACGTGAACATCCGGCCTGGACGCGCATGAAATTCGACGAATTGCTGGCTCAGCAATTGTCGCTGAAACGTGCTCAGAAAAGCCGCCGTGCCAAAGGTGCACCGGCAATGCCACTGGTTGGTGAGCTCAGCAATGCCTTTTTACTGAATCTGCCTTTTACCCTGACCGGCGCGCAGGAAAAAGTCCTGAAGGAAATCCGCGCAGATTTGGGTCAGTCATATCCTATGCAAAGGCTGCTGCAAGGCGATGTCGGCAGTGGTAAAACTATCGTCGCTGCACTGGCTGCAGCACAGGCAATCGATAACGGCTATCAGGCTGCACTGATGGCACCAACTGAAATTCTGGCAGAACAACATTTCCGCAAAATCGCCGCGTGGCTGGAACCGCTGGGGGTTCGTACTGCATGGCTGACCGGCAGTTTGCGCAAAAAAGAAAAAGAGCAGGCACAGGCGCTGATACAAAGCGGTGAAGCCAGACTGGTGATCGGCACTCACGCTCTGATTCAGGATAATGTGCAGTTTCAAAAACTGGGGCTGGTGCTGGTTGATGAACAGCACCGGTTCGGCGTCGGGCAACGGCTGGATTTATCGCACAAAGCGCAGGCCGGACTGATTCCGCATCAGTTGATGATGTCCGCCACACCGATTCCGCGCACGCTGGCAATGACCTACTACGCTGATCTGGAAGTGTCGGTCATTGATGAGCTTCCGCCGGGCAGAACGCCGATTGTGACCCGCGTCATTGACCAGAACCGGCGTGACGAAGTCATCGAACGTATTCATGCTGCCGCCCACGAAGGCAAACAAGTTTACTGGGTATGTCCGCTGATTGAGGAATCCGAAACCCTGCAGCTGCAAACCGCAACAGAAACGCATGCGATGCTGGCAGAGGCCCTACCGGACATCCGCACCGGACTGGTACACGGACGCCTGAAACCGGCAGAAAAACAGCAGGTGATGGATGATTTTTTACATAACCGCGTACAGGTACTGGTCGCCACCACCGTGATTGAAGTCGGGGTGGATGTACCGAATGCCAGCCTGATGGTGATTGAACACGCAGAACGTTTCGGCCTGTCGCAGTTGCATCAGCTACGCGGACGGGTAGGACGCGGCGCTGCGGCTTCGGTATGCCTGCTGATGTATCAAGGGCCACTAGGGCAAGTCGCAAAGCAGCGGCTGGGCATCATGCGCGAAAGCACGGATGGCTTTGAAATTGCACGTCGCGATCTGGAATTGCGGGGTCCCGGTGAGTTTCTCGGCGCCAGACAGTCTGGCGAGGCGATGTTGAAATTTGCCAATTTAGAAACTGATCAATGGCTGGTTGAACAAGCACGCGATCTGGCGGACTATCTTCTGCGCAACGACACGGCGACGGTATCGGCCCATCTGGAACGATGGATGGGGAACAAAGAAGAATACCTGCGGGTCTGACCACTACTTACTATTCCATCCGGAATCTTCGACCATATGAACATCACCATTCTGAAGGCTGAGCTCAGCAATGCTCAGCATGCTTCTGACTTAGTCATACTGCTGGACAGCTATGCCAGTGACCCTATGGGTGGTGGCGAAGCACTGACTGAATACTGCAGGAATCACCTGATTCAGGAATTGCAAAAACGTCCTGCCGCACATGCTTTTTTACTGTATGCAGATGGCAAAGCTGCCGCGTTTTCTATCGCGATCGAAGGCTTTTCGACATTTGCATGCAAAGCCTTACTGAATATTCATGACTTTGCCGTACATCCGGACTTTCGTGGCCACGGACTGGGAAAACAATTGATGCAATACATTTCCCGCTTTGCTCAGGAGCAGGATTACTGCAAAATCACGCTGGAAGTTCTTGAGGGCAACCATCCTGCGCGCACACTTTATGCTGCGGAAGGATTTGCACCATATGCGCTCGATCCAGCCATGGGCGGCGCACTGATGCTTCAGAAAAAATTCTGATTTTCTTATCTCACACTGTCAATCACCGAAAGGATTCATCATGACTCTGGATTTCACTGGACGCGTTGCGATTGTTACCGGCGCGGGCGGCGGTCTGGGACGCGAACATGCGCTCGCGCTGGCAAAGCGTGGTGCGAAAGTTGTTGTGAATGATCTCGGCGGCGCACGTGACGGAAGTGGCGGCTCGGTAACTGCAGCTGAATCCGTCGTGCATGAAATCCGTGCAGCCGGCGGTGAAGCAATCGCCAGTACTGCATCCGTCACTGATTTTTCGTCTGTTCAGGACATGGTCAGTGCCGCGATGGGACAGTGGGGGCGCGTTGATATTCTGATTAACAACGCTGGTATTTTGCGCGACAAGAGTTTTGCAAAGATGGAGTTAGATGATTTCCGTACTGTGATGGAAGTGCATCTGATGGGTGCAGTGCATTGCTGTAAAGCCGTCTGGCCGGTAATGACGGAGCAAAAATACGGCCGCATCGTGATGACAACTTCTTCGTCCGGTCTGTTTGGCAATTTCGGCCAGTCAAATTACGGCGCAGCTAAAATGGCCTTAGTCGGACTGATGCAAACGCTCGCGCTGGAAGGTGCAAAATATGATATCCGGGTGAATAGTCTGGCCCCGACAGCTGCTACCCGCATGACGGAATCATTGTTCCCCGCAGAATTTTTACAGGCCTTGCAACCTGCCGATGTCGTTCCCGCGATGCTGGTACTGGCAGGAAAAGATGCGCCGACCAGACAAATACTCTGTGCCGGTGCCGGAGGTTTTGAAGCAGCCCACATCAGCCTGACTCAGGGTATCTGGTTGCCACAATCAGAAGACACCGCTGAGCAACTTGCCTCGCGACTGACCGAAGTACAAAACCGGGATCAGTCGGTCGTACCGGAAAGCGGTCTGGCACAGGGTCAGCTTGAGCTGGGCAAAGCATTTCAGCACCGCAAATAATCTGCGCGCGAATCCATTTTCTTTTTTACGGTATTTGTGCTAAACCTGATCAGGCGCACCTTTTCCGGTTTGTGAGCTGCTATGACTCTGACAGAACTGAAATACATTGTGGCGGTTGCCCGCGAAAAACACTTCGGCCATGCTGCGGAAGCTTGTTTTGTCGCGCAACCGACTTTATCCGTCGCGATTAAAAAACTCGAGGATGAGCTGGGGGTCACCATTTTCGAACGCGGTGGCACAGAAATTTCGACGACACCAATCGGTGCACAAATTGTCGCTCAGGCAGAGCGGGTGCTGGAGCAAACTGCAGCAATCAAAGAAATTGCCAAACAAAATAAAGATCCGCTGGCTGGCGCTTTCCGTCTTGGCGTTATTTACACCGTTGGCCCTTACCTGCTTCCGTCTCTCGTCAAAACGATGATTGAACAAGTTCCTCAAATGCCACTGGTACTGCAGGAAAATTACACAGTCAAACTGATGGAGTTATTACGTCAGGGTGAACTTGATGCCGCAATCATGGCGCTGCCGATACCGGATCAGGGTTTGATGGTACAACCCTTGTATGACGAGCCCTTTCTGGTTGCGGTCCCGCATCAGCATCCATGGGCAGAACGCGACATGATTTCCGCCGAGGAACTGAAAACAGAAACGATGCTACTCCTTGGAGCAGGTCACTGCTTCAGAGATCAGGTACTTGAGGTGTGTCCTGAAATGGCGCGCTTTTCGACAACGGGTGATGGCATTGCCCGTACCTTTGAAGGATCATCGCTGGAAACTATACGCCACATGGTTGCTTCGGGCATAGGATTAACTGTACTGCCAGCCGCTTCAGTGGTCAGGCAGAATGCAGAAACACTGCTGAAATACATTCCTTTTGAACAACCGGCACCAAACCGCCGTATTGTGATTGCATGGCGCAAAAGCTTTACCCGTCAGCCTGCTATCGAGGCAATACGACGTGCAGTTCAGGCATGCCAGTTACCCGGCGTAACCATGGTCGAAGCATCTCCGGAATCACAGTAACCATGTTTCCTGAAATCTCTACTCCCCGTTTGCAGATGCGCGTTTTGCAAACTGAAGACCTGACTGCATACCGGCAATATCTGACCCAAAACCGCGAACATCTTCGTCCATGGGAACCGGAACGGACTGAGAGTTTTTTCAGTGATCAAGAATGTATTGCCCGCATTAGTCTGATGCATCAGCACACTGAAGCTGGTACAGCGATCCCCTTTAGCTTGTTTATGGGGAGGGACATGATTGGAGTTTGCAACTTCAGCAACATCGTACACGGAGTTTTTCAGGCCTGCCATCTCGGTTATGCCATTTCAGCTGCACATCAGGGGAAAGGTCTGATGCGTGAAGCCGTTGAGGCCGGTATTCACTACATGTTTGAAAAGCAAAATTTACACAGGATTATGGCGAACTATCGTCCGGAAAATCTCCGCAGTGCGGCACTGCTGGACAGCCTGGGCTTTGAACGTGAAGGTTTTGCAAAACGCTACCTGAAAATTAATGGTGTCTGGTGCGATCACGTTTTGACAGCAAAAGTCCGTGATGACGAGTAAGTCATTATAAAATTACAAATATCCGAGACGCACACCAATAACCGCTATGGCACTTTCTTTGCGAATGACCGCAATGGTCATGCTGTCTGTTTTCATTTGTACCAACGCCAGTAGTCAAACGCTGCAAACAGAATCAAAAACAACTGATTCATCATCTGCCCGTCCGAAAGTCGCACTGGTTTTATCAGGCGGTGGTGCGCGTGGTTTCGCACATATTGGTGTCATCCGGGCATTAAGACGCATGCAAATCCCGATTGATATGGTAGTCGGAACCAGTATGGGCGCAGTTGTCGGTGGTGCGTATGCTGCAGGACGTACACCTGAACAACTGGAAGAAATAGTTCGCAGCACCCGCTGGGATGAAGTCCTCGCTGATCGTCCGGCGCGAAATGAGCTGGAGTACCGCCGCAAAATCGAAGACACATTACTGCCGACCCGTATCGAAATGGCAGTCACGAAATCCGGCGTATATTTGCCAAAAGCGGCAGCCGGCAATGCCAGTCTCGAACATGCGCTTACGCGCTTACTCCCGGATGGTATGCGCGATCAGCCGGTAAATCAGTTATCACTTCCATTCACCTCGGTAGCGTCAGACCTGACGACCGGTGACCTGGTAGAACTGAACGATACACCGCTGCTCGCATCAATGAGAGCGTCGCTTGCTGTACCGGGCGTTTTCGCTCCTGTTCGTATTAAGGAGAAACTTGTCGTTGACGGTGGCCTGGTCAGTAATTTGCCTGTCGAACTGGCTCGCAGTATGGGTGCGGATATTGTGATTGCGGTCAATGTCGGAACTCCGCTTTCTCCTGAAAAAGATATTCACAGTGCATTTGATGTTGCCAACCAGATGCTGCAGATTCTGACTGAACAGAATGTTCAGCGCTCGATTAAACAATTACAAAAGCAGGATGTGCTGATCGCACCAAAACTGGATGGCATCAGTTTTCTCGACTTCTCCGCTTTTCCTCGGGCTATTAAAGCAGGAGAACAAGCTGTGGAACTGGCGCGTGAGCAACTGGTAAAACTGGCGATCCCCCGTGAGGCTTATGCAGAGCTGGAAGAATTCCGGGTTCTGAATACAAGACACGCAAAAGATACCGTAAGGGTACTCCCGATCGCCAGCCTGGATGTCAAAGGCACACAGTATGTCAATCCGGATGCTCTGATCGCGCAAACCGGACTACAGGAAGGTCAGAATCTCACTCAGGATGAAATTCGTCAGGCTGCAACACGATTGTACGGGCGAGGAGATCTGGAGGAAGTGAAAACGGTGATTGATGACAGCGGCAATGAACGTAAAGTCACCATCATGACGAGAGAATCGCAATCCAGTCGCAATCGCTTACGCCTGGGCATGGAATTGTCCAGTGACTTTAATGACGACAGTCGCTTCGCACTGAGTCTGATGCATGTTGCATCAAGTCTGAATGGATATGGTGCTGAATTACGTACGCTGGCAAAAGTCGGCAGCCAACAACAATTCAGTACTCAATTCTGGCAGCCTTTAGCACCGGCATCTGCATGGTATGTGGCACCGGGACTGGAATACAACGCCTCCGGTCTGGATTTTTATCAGGGCACAACACGCATCGCCCGTATCAACAGCAGTCAGACTGGAATGAGTTTCGCACTCGGACGTCAGCTCGGAAACTGGGGAAGTGTCGAAGCAGGTATTCAGCGCGGCTTTCAGAAAATCAATGCGATCCTGCCAAGTACGATTGAAAACGATCCGAAAGCACGCTATTTTGCGACGACACGGTTTATCCATTTTCATGCGGATACTCTGGACTCCATCAGCTTCCCGACCAGCGGATCAATGATGGATTTCGTCTGGCAAAGCTCTCCGGGAAACGACGGAAATCAACCCGGACAGGCAAGTGCTGAACTTTCCGGGATGAAAGCTTTGTCTTTCGGCGAATGGGCAGGTCATTTGTACGGCGAATGGACACGTGCGCAAAACACGACCACTCCGTCGCCTCTGGGCGGATTTCTGCGACTGACCGGTCTGCCGCGAAACTCATTGTATGGCGATACAACGCTGTTTGGCCGCCTCGTTGTCGCGCGGCGTATTGGTGCTCTGCCTTCGACAATTGGCGGCGCAGTACGCCTGGGATTCTCTATGGAACTGGGTGGCAGCTACGGCGGCAATGAGCCGTATTCGTTCGGTCGTATGAGACAGGCTGCCAGCGCCAGCTTATCGGTGGATACGCGCTTCGGCCCCGTCTATCTGGGTGCAGGTGCAACCCGTGGGGCCGGTTCAGGTGTTTACCTTTTCCTTGGTCCGATATGGTGAGTAATGGACGCCGGTTCCGGTTTAGTTTGTGGACGACGTAAAGCTGTAAATGCAGAAAATTCCCAGGACCGGAAACCGACGACCAGCGTATAGCCATCTTTCTGTTCCGGTGACAAGCGGCGCTCTTCCTGATGGAAACGCGCCAGCTCTGCAACCAGTTGCTGAATTTTCAGCACGATTTCCTGAGCGCTGCGATCCGACAAACGAGCAGGTACACAAAGTAAAGTTTCACCCTTGCCGTCAAAGCGACCGTCGAAATAATCTGCCACAACATGTTCGCGGAAATACTGCTGCACCGGGCCGTCAGAACGCCAGTGGAATGCCGGTGATACTTTCAGCCGGTATTTATTGTTAGGCCGCAGTTCAATCACATCCAGTTTATCCAGTGCAATCATATTCAGAATGCACTCTGCTTCTGTCATCTGATAAGTCTCAACGATCTGCTCCAGCGTCCAGTGACCCAGACAGGAAATAGCGACCAGCAACAATTTCGGATCCGCCATCAGCGACTTTTCCTGTTCCAGCGTCAGCGTATCGTTAGGCGGGGTCACGTCGGCGGACTGACGCAGAATATCTTCCAGCGCCACACCCGCTGCTTTACAAATTTCGGCCAGACGGGTCAGGCTCATATCCTTCTGACCAAACATCCGTTTAACACTGGACTCACTCATACCGATGCGTTCAGCAAGCATCTTATACGTCACGCCGGCCGCACGCAGCTCAGACCGCAACACTTGCAAAATCAATTCCGGGGAACTCATTTGGTCTCCTTTTCTGAACGAATGAAGTTTCAAAATTTAATACCACAATCAAATATTAACTCATTTCGAATCAAAAACCAGTACCGATTTTCCTGAAATTTTCATAAAAACAAGGTTCAGCAGTTGCTGCCGGATGCCTGTAACAGCGGAAGAGTCATATAATGCTGGCGTTCCCGCATTTCGCACGCTGACTATGCTGAAAGAAAGATTATTTCTGTATTTCCGACTGGTACGACTGGATAAGCCGGTTGGTATTATGTTACTGCTCTGGCCCACGCTGACAGCCCTCTGGCTTGCATCTGACGGGCACCCCGACTGGCGACTGGTTGTTATTTACAGTCTTGGTACGGTGTTGATGCGCTCCGCTGGCTGTGCAGTTAATGATTATGCAGATCAGGATTTTGATAAGCATGTAAAACGAACCGCTGACCGCCCGGTAACCAGCGGAAAAATCTCCGGAAAAGAAGCTTTGGTTGTCGCAGGATTACTCGCCATCATTTCGTTTTGCCTGGTCATTCCGCTCAACACACTGACCAAACAAATGTCTGTCGCCGCGCTGATCATCGCGGGGACCTATCCTTACTTCAAGCGGTTCTTTGCAATTCCGCAGGCCTATCTCGGTATCGCTTTCGGCTTCGGAATTCCGATGGCTTTTGCCAGCGTTCAGAACCAGATCCCGGTGGCGGCATGGGCGCTACTGGTAGCCAATATTTTCTGGGCCGTGGCATACGACACCGAATATGCAATGGTAGACCGCGATGATGATTTAAAAATCGGTATTCAAACGTCTGCCATTACCTTTGGTCGTTTTGATGTGCTGGCTGTGATGCTTTGCTATGCCTTCAGCTTTGCGCTGATCACACTGACCGGACTGCAATACGGGCTGGGTATTTTCTTTTTAACCGGGATGGCAGTGGCTGCTCTGTTTGCGGTCTATCACTACACATTGATACGGCATCGTGAACGTATGGCTTGTTTTGCGGCATTTCGCCACAATAACTGGTTAGGAGCGGTCATATTTGCAGGTATTTTTATCGACTACGCAATTCGCTGAACGTACTTTCCTTGCAAGGGCTATACTGAGTGCAATCGGTTTTGCGATCAGACAACACCCGCCCGGATGACTGTTCTACACTGAACCTGACGTATTGTGACGTTGTATTGCTAACACTGTGAAAGGAAAAACCATGAGCAGCACTGAACAGCAAAAAGACAAACTGATGCAGGACTTACAGCAAGTCATCCGCGATGCCGAAGATTTGTTACGGCATTCAGAGCAACAATCCGGTGAAGGCTTTCAATCTGCGAAAGCTCGCTTTGAGCACACCTTGCGCCATGCAAAAGCGGAAGTTGCCCGCATCGAAGACATGGTGGTAACACGTGCACGCGAAACCGCCAAAGCAACCGACGTCTACGTCCGTGAAAATCCCTGGCAATCTGCCGGTATCGCTGCCGGCGTCGGTTTGCTGGTTGGCTTACTGATCGGCCGCAGCCGCTGATCCCGATGGCACTGCTGGATTCGGTAGGCCGCCTTGCGGCCAGCATGACAGATATCCTGCAAACCCGGCTGGCGCTGGCCTCGCTGGAGATCGAAGAGGAGTTGCAGCGCTTTCTGCAGCTACTGCTTTGGTCGCTGGCTGCTTTTTTCTGCGCCTGCTTTGCCGTTGTGTTGCTGGCTGTAATGCTGATCGCTTTATTCTGGGACCACTACCGTCTGCCGTTAATCGGTGGAATGATTGCCGCGTTCGGCGGTGCCTCGTACTGGATGTTTGCACATATCCGCAATCAGCTGGCCAGCAAACCGCGCCTGCTGCAAGCGACCTTGGACGAACTGGAGAAAGATGCAGCACATTTACGCGGTGCTGCACCAGAGGAAAGGCAGGAAAATGCAAACTGATCCTCAACTGCAGTTACGCAAACAAGCCTTACTGTTAAAGATTCAGGCGCAACGCCAGTTATGGCATCTGCAGACTGAACAATTCCGTTCGGAACACAGATTGGCTGACATGGCACAGCGTGTAATCGGACAAGCGGGCGACACGTTTAAAAAACGTCCGCTGACAATAGGATTAGGAATACTTGCACTAGCGGTGCTGAAGCCCGGTCGTGCCCTGAGGCTGGCACAAGCCGGATTGCAGGCATGGCGTTTATGGCAGGACTTGTCTGCTTCACGTACAGATCCCCCTCCTCCACGCTGACTCCGGCTCAGCGTAAATGCTGCGGCCTGTCACCAACTGCGAGGCGATGACCCAAATGGTGATTACGAAATAACCACAAACGTTCCCGTGCATCTCCCGGGCGAGCGCCATCCCACACCAACTCCCAGTCCCGGTCTGACAACAAAGATTCCGGTGCGCTATCGGTAAGTCCGTTAACGATCAGCAAGTCGCACTCCCGATACGGTTCAGTTTCCTGCCGGTGTGTAATGATTCCTGAGAAATAGCGCAGCATCGCCCGTTCGGACTCACCGAGATTCTGACTTGCCATACAATGAAAATCACCCGGCATCACTGTTTGCATATCAGAAAAAACACTGCGGTAACTCTTTGCATAGTCCAGCCACGGTAACCACAAAGTACACAGCACCAGCCAGCACAAACTCAGCCCGGCTGTCCAGATACGCAATGGATTTCCGCGTTCATGCCGGACTTGCCACAAGCACAGGCCTGCGAGTACAAAGCAAACCGCAACAATGAAAATATGTGCGTAACTGACCGGCATAGAAAAATCTGCAGGCAAGATACGCAGCAGCCACTTCCATGCTGGCGCCTGATTAAACACCATTTGCCACCAGACATATAACAATACGCTGCAAATCGCGCCGAACATGATACCGATGACTACGCTGAAGCTGCGTTCACCAACATACCGGACAGCAGGAGCCGCCAGTACAGCGATGGGAAACAACAAGGGCAACGCATAGTTGTCGCGCGCAGAAGCGGCGGTACCCAGGACTGCCAGCATCACAATGAAAACCAGGCTGCAAACCTGAATCGCGGGATGACTCAGTATTCGTGTACGCCAGTGCCAGAGCGTCAGTAACGCCAGTGGCATCGCTGGAAAGGTGAACCAGGGTAGCGTCGTAATCCAGAAATTCTCCGTATGCGGCGCGCCGAGTCTGGCAACGGAAAAACCAAAAAAACGACCTATATTATTTTCCCAAAACCACTCCATAAATAATGGCTGGGAAGTCTGCCACAAAGCGACGGGCCAGATCAGCAGCCATGGCAAAGCCACCATGAATGCTGTCAGCAGAAATTGAAAGTAACTGCGTCTGCGCCATGCAGGGAACAAGAACGGCAGCAACACTGCGACCACAAAAAATACGCCGGGTCCGAGAATACCCTTCGCCATCATCGAGACGCCGACACCCGTTCCAAGTACAACGGCAGACTTAAGATCAGGTGATTTATTCCACATCGCAAAACCAGTGACAGACAAGGCAAACCCAGTCAGCAACGGGACATCCGTCACCATCAAATGTGCATGAAAAATAAGGCCGAGGCATCCGAATAATGCCAGCAATGCGGATGCTGCGAATTCGCGTCCCCACCAGAGCCTCGCACAAACTGCTGCGCAAACACCGGTGATACTCATCAGAATTCCACTGGTCAGACGAGCCGCATCATGCGCAGGCAAGATTCCATCGAACGTGTGTACAAGAATTGTCGCAATCCAGTAGTACAGCGGCGGTTTTTCCATAAACGGCTCACCTGCCATTGCAGGAACAACCCAGTCACCGGTTTCCGCCATATGGTGAATAATTCCGAACACATAGGTTTCATCCTGCTTCCACGGGTCATGCCCGGTCAGCCCAGGGATCAGATAAAGCAGAGAGAAGAATAATAGCCGGCCATGACGACGCATCGCCTGAATCAGGAAGCTGACGGAAGCAAATTCAGAAAACGCAGGAACAGAAAAACGTGGGCTAAGCATGGATTGAACACAAACAAAAGCGTCTATTCATCCTGCAGCAAGCTGGCGGAAGCGGCTGACTGACTGCGCGGGACATCAAAAGTAACGCATTGTATATGCAAAGCCTCGCAATGTAACACTCTGCAACAGAGAAAATTCTCTATTTTTCAAATATTTTCCCTTGAGAAACAATAAGTTATCAAAATGCGCTCACAAATAAAAAAGCCGACCTGTTACAAGGTCGGCTTTTTTTGTACGATGAGTAGCTGGAAATGCTACCTGATCAAACCGGACTGCTTAGTCCTGACTACCGAGCTCGTCACCCAGTTCACGCGCACGTGCAGCAGCAGCCTTTGCACCAATGATGATGGATGCCGCAACACCGGCCTCCTGCATCGCGGTTAACGCGGCAAACGTCGTACCACCTTTTGAGGTGACTCGTTCACGCAATACTGACACCGATTCGTCAGCATGGACTGCAAGGCTGGCAGCGCCTTCGAATGTCGCAATCGCAAAACGGGTGGCCTGTTCCGGTGTGAATCCCATGTCTCGTGCTGCCTGCTCCAGTGCTTCAATGAAATAGAACACATAGGCCGGGCCGCTGCCGGAAATGGCCGTTACGGCATCCAGCTGCGCTTCCTGCTCAAACCATGCGTACTGACCGACTGCCGATACGACTTGCTCCGCAACTGCACGCTGATCAGCGCTGACATCCGGCAAAGCATACAAACCACTGATCCCTTTTTGTACCAGCGCCGGTGTATTCGGCATGGCGCGCACGATGGCCGGATAATCACCGAGCCAGCGCGACATATCAGCAGCGCGGATACCCGCCGCCACCGAAATCAGTAACTGCTGTTTCAGCCACGGCTGAATACTGGCGATCACATCGCGCATCTGCTGCGGCTTCACCGCCAGCACAATCACGTCCGCTGTTGCCAGCGTTGCATCCGGCTGTAAAGCGGTACTGACACCCAGCTCACTTTCAAGCCGGCTGAGGGTTTGCTGGCTGACATCCACCACATGCACACTGGCTGGCGGATTGGCTGCACCAAGCAAGCCACGGATCAGGGCGACAGCCATATTGCCGCCACCGATAAATGCGATGTTCTGATTACGCTGCATAATGTCTCTTTCCAAAAATTGCGGTTCCGATTCTGACCATGGTACTGCCTTCGCTGATGGCTGCCTGCATATCTGCACTCATTCCCATCGACAAGGTATCCAGCGCGATGCCGTGACTGCGGATTTGCTCTGCCAGTACACGCAGGCTGGCAAATGCGGCATGCTGCGCGGCCGGATCTTCTGTTGCTTCCGGCACGGCCATCAGTCCGCGTAAACGCAGGCGGGGCAACGCCTTCACTGCCTGCGCCAGTGCCAGCGCCTCTTGCGGGCTGGCACCGCTCTTACTGCTTTCCCCGCTGACATTAATTTGTAAGCAAATGTTAAGCGGCGACAAATGATCCGGACGCTGCTCCGATAATCTTTGCGCAATTTTTAAGCGGTCAACGGAATGCACCCAGTCAAAATATTCAGCGACCGGGCGGGTTTTATTGCTCTGCAAAGGGCCGATAAAATGCCAGCACAGCGCCAGCTCAGGATGCTGATTCCGTATCAAAAGCAGCTTATCCTGCGCTTCCTGCAGGTAGTTTTCACCGAAATCACGTTGTCCGGCTCTGGCCGCTTCAATCACGGCATCAGCCGGAAATGTCTTGGAAACCGCGACCAGACAAACACTGCCCGGCGCGCGTCCTGCCTGCTGTTCAGCGCTGTTTATCTGCGCTCTCACTGCTTGCAAGTTGTCAGAAATTGGGGACATAATCAGTTACCTTCTTTGGCATAATCGTGAGTTCTGCGCAGTCTGCGCAAATTGGTTTGCCTGCACTTTACTTATCTTCCCGGAATTATAAATGGACATCTCTGAACTGCTCGCATTCTCGGTCAAGAACAATGCATCCGATCTGCACTTATCGTCCGGGCTGCCGCCGATGATACGTGTGCACGGCGATGTGCGCCGTATTAATCTGCCACCGCTGGAACACAAGGATGTGCACAGTCTGATCTATGACATCATGAATGATGGCCAGCGCAAAACTTACGAAGAAACACTGGAATGCGATTTCTCGTTTGCAATTCCCGGCCTCGCCCGTTTCCGTGTGAATGCATTTAATCAGGAACGTGGCCCGGCAGCGGTTATGCGTACGATTCCATCCAAAATCCTGACGCTGGAACAACTGAACACGCCAAAGATTTTTGCGGATCTGGCGCTGAAACCGCGTGGTCTGGTACTGGTGACCGGCCCTACCGGTTCCGGTAAATCCACCACACTGGCGGCGATGATCAACCACCTCAATGAAAATGAGTACGGTCACATTCTGACTGTGGAAGACCCGATCGAATTTGTGCACGAATCCAAAAAATGTCTGATTAACCAGCGTGAAGTCGGCCCGCACACGATGTCGTTCAACAATGCGCTGCGCTCTGCACTGCGTGAAGATCCTGATGCGATTCTGGTCGGTGAGTTGCGTGACCTGGAAACCATCCGTCTGGCGCTGACCGCTGCTGAAACCGGTCACTTGGTGTTCGGTACCTTGCATACTTCCTCTGCTGCAAAAACCATTGACCGTATCGTCGACGTGTTCCCGGCAGAAGAAAAAGAAATGGTACGCGCGATGTTGTCGGAATCGCTGCAAGCCGTCATTTCGCAAACCCTGATGAAAACCAAAGATGGCAGCGGCCGTGTGGCAGCGCATGAAATCATGATCGGTACACCAGCGATCCGTAACCTGATTCGTGAAGCGAAAATTGCGCAGATGTATTCTGCGATTCAGACCGGCAATAACGTTGGCATGCAGACACTGGATCAGAATCTGACCGATCTGGTACGCCGCAATGTGATCGCTGTCGGCACTGCCCGTGCCGCCGCAAAAATCCCGGAAAACTTCCCGGGTTAAGGACAGGAGTAAAACATGGAACGCGATCAGGCCACCAAATTCATGCACGACCTGCTGCGACTGATGCTGAACAAAAACGGTTCAGACTTATTCATCACAGCAGACTTCCCACCCGCCTTCAAAATCGATGGCAAAGTCACGCCGGTATCGAATCAGCCGCTGACACCGGCGCATACGATTGATCTGGCGCGTGCGATTATGAATGATAAGCAGGCCGCCGAATTTGAAGCATCCAAAGAATGTAACTTCGCGATTAATCCCGCTGGCATGGGACGTTTCCGCGTTTCTGCATTTATGCAGCAAGGCCGCGTCGGTATGGTCTTGCGGACGATTACCACTGCCATTCCGAAATTCGAAGATCTGGGTTTGCCGGAAGGTCTGAAGGACGTGGCCATGACCAAGCGCGGTCTGGTGATCATGGTCGGTGCGACCGGCTCCGGTAAATCCACCACACTGGCAGCGATGGTGGGCTTCCGTAACATGAACAGCTTTGGTCACATCATCACAATTGAAGATCCGATTGAATATGTGCACCCGCACGGCAATTGCATCGTCACTCAGCGTGAAGTCGGCATTGATACTGAAGACTGGGGCACGGCACTGAAAAACTCGCTGCGTCAGGCACCGGACGTGATTCAGATCGGTGAAATTCGCGATCGTGAAACCATGGACTTCGCGATTGCGTTTGCTGAAACCGGTCACTTGTGTCTGGCGACGCTGCATGCGAACAGCTCGAATCAGGCGCTGGACCGTATCATCAACTTCTTCCCGGAAGAACGCCGTGCGCAATTGCTGATGGACTTATCGCTGAACTTAAAAGGTGTGATTTCTCAGCGTCTGATTCCGCTGAAAGGCCGTAAAGGTCGTGTTGCCGCAGTGGAAATCATGCTCAACAGTCCGCTGATTTCCGACCTGATTTTCAAAGGTCAGGTGCATGAAATCAAAGAGATCATGAAGAAGTCGCGTGAGCTTGGCATGCAGACTTTTGACCAGGCGCTGTTCGATTTGCACGAACAGGATAAAATTACCTACGAAGACGCATTACGTAATGCGGATTCTGTTAATGAACTGCGTCTGGCAATCATGCTCAACGGTAAAGAAGCAAAATCGCGTGATCTGAGCGCCGGCACACAACATCTGGGAATTGTCTGATGCAAACGCTGGATTTCACCGTCAACGACCTGCAGGGTCGTCCGGTCGATTTAAAACAATATGCAGGAAAAGTCGTGCTGGTGGTCAATACTGCCAGCCGCTGCGGTTTTACACCGCAATACGAAGGTCTGGAACGCCTGTACCAGACTTACCGCGATCAGGGACTGGTGGTGCTGGGTTTCCCTTGCAATCAGTTCGGCCATCAGGAACCGGGCGAAGCTACAGAAATCGCCCAGTTCTGCGAACTGCGCTTCGGCGTCAGCTTTCCACTGTTTGAAAAAATTGAGGTAAACGGTAAAGCCGCTCATCCGTTTTATCAGCAATTAAAATCGGCTGCGCCGGGCTTGCTGGGAACGGAAGCGATCAAATGGAATTTCACCAAATTCCTGATCGACCGCCACGGCAAAGTCGTACGTCGCTACGCACCGCAAGCCAAACCGGAAGAACTGGAAAGCGCAGTCCGTGAATTACTCGGGCTGGGTATCTGAACCTACGTTGTCTGCGGAAAATGCTCAGTAATTAAGAAAGAGAAAGCGGCGCTCAGCCGCTTTTTTGTTTTCTCGCGCCGGGTCAGAACAGAAATGCACCATCCAAGTGATTCAGGCCGGTGGCCGGAATGCCTGCAGATCCCCGCGCCGGATGGCATCGACGATTTGTCTGGCATACATGACCGCACGCTGAAACCACTGGCCGTCTTTATCGCCGAGATCCTCCAATTCATCTTTAATCAGATCTGCCAGATTCTGATGGCAATGTGCAGCCATAATGCATGCCATTACAACGTATTCGTTGGTTGCAGAACAATCGCCGCCCAGCTCACAGGCTGCCAGGCGCCATGCTCGGAACATGATCTGCCCATCCTCTGAAGCAAAGAGGTAACTTTTTCCGTTGAGAAAAAGAATACTCTTCATATCATTCTCGATAGCGTTCCCGCGAATGCCATAGTCGCCGATCAGAATAGGATCATAGGAAGTAAATATCGCCTGCAAAATCTGATTTTTTGCTCTTAACGCCCCTTCGGGATCGTTTCTTGATGAAATGCCCGATGCGATCGTCATGATTTTGACAACAGGATCGTTTTTTTTCAGACCTTCTTCTCGCAATGACCTTCCAACACCTCTGTCGAAGTCACTTTTTGATAACCCCTGACACAGATTTTGCAGATAAGTAAATGCCTTCTGTCTGGCAGCATATGCCTCTGAAGGGAAAATCTGATCAAAGGGCAGGTTGGGAAGTGCATCGGTAAGCTGTTTGGCGTTATAGCACTTTTGCAAACCCTTCATCGCATAGGCGTAGCCGCCCTTTTCCGGATGCTGTTTTGCGTACTCGACAAAAGCCCGCATATTTCTGGTCTTGGCGAACATTTGTGCCATGCCATCTTCCGCTGGCTGCGCGGGCGAACTGACAGGTTGCGTGGCGGGATGCGCTTCAGGTAACGGCGGCGTACTACCGGTGCTGATCAGCTTTACCGGATGTCGTTCCTGTCCGTCGGTTGGGTACAAGTACGCCAGCATGCCACCAATGGCGGCTACCGCTACAAAGATCGCTATTTGTTTTACGCGCATATCGAGTTTTGGTGATGCTGGTGTTTTGCCGGAGTGCGACACTGGCATTTCTGCAGAAAAATCATCCACGCAACAGCGTCAAATCATTCCGAATGAATAACAATTCCCGATTACAACATTAACAAAATAAAAACTCAAGGATGGAGCAAACAGTAAAGTCAGCTTGCGGCTCTGCAGGACGCTGCCGGAAAGCATGAAAACCCCTGTTTTGCGGAGTTCTGCATAGCGATCCGGCGGTCGTCGGCAGAAAGTCCGGGGCTTGCAAAATGCCGGATGCGGCATTCTGCACAGTCCCCGTGGGCTGATGATGCGGAGACAGCGATCAGCCAGCGCTGGTGGCGGCAGACAGGCGGCGTTCCAGCAGGACGATCCAGTGTTCTACCGGTGTTTCCGTTCCCGATTGCAAATGGGCGATACAACCGATATTGGCGGAAACGATGCGGTCCGGCGTGGTGGCCTGCAAGGCGCTTAGTTTGCGGTCACGCAGGGTTTGCGCCAGCGAGGATTGCAGGATCGAATACGTACCGGCAGATCCGCAGCACAAATGGCTGTCGGCACACAGACTGACCTGAATGCCGTGCTGCGCCAGCAGGCGTTCGACTTTGCCACGGATCTTCTGGCCATGCTGCAGGGTACACGGCGGATGGAACAGGATTTTTTCCTGATCCGCTGCAGCAGGTGCGAGTTTGATCAGATCGTCGGCGAAACCTTCCAGCACTTCGCTGATGTCTTTGCACAGTGCCGATACCTGACGTGCTTTGGCAGCATAAGCCGGATCATCCTGCAGCATATAGCCATAATCACGCACGGTGACACCGCAACCGGACGCGGTCATCACAATCGCTTCGGCACCGGCTTCAATCAGCGGCCACCAAGCATCGATGTTATTACGCATATCCTGCAGCGCGGCTTCGGTTGCATTCAAATGATGATGAATCGCGCCGCAGCAACCGGCCTTCGGCGCGGTCACCAGTTGCACGCCGAGCTTATCCAGCAAACGCACGGCAGCGGCATTGATTTCCGGCGACATCACCGGCTGCACGCAACCATCCAGCAGCAACATGCTGCGCTGATGGGTACGCGCCGCTTGTGCGCTACCCGTTGTCTGCGTGGCGGCAGGTCGCAGTTTATTGCGCAATCCGGCTGGCAGCAGCGGGCGCAGTAACATGCCGGTGCGGTAAGCCGGACGGAACAGCCACTGGCGCGTCAGGCCGGTTTGCAGAGTTTTACGCAGCAATTGCTGCGCCGGTGAACGCCCGACACGCTGCTCGACGATATGACGGCCTATATCCAGCAAGCGGCTGTAATGCACGCCGGACGGGCAAGTGCTTTCGCAGTTGCGGCAAGTCAGGCAACGGTCCAGATGGGTTTGCGTCGCTTCGGTCGGCATTTTGCCTTCCAGCACTTGCTTGATCAGATAAATCCGGCCGCGCGGACCGTCCAGTTCATCGCCGGTAACCTGATAGGTCGGACAGGTGGCGGTACAAAAACCGCAATGCACACATTTACGCAAAATCTCGTCTGCTTCACGCCCTTCGCGGGTGGCCAGTAACGAGGCCAGCAAATTGGTTTGCATGACTCAGAGCTCCTTATACAGACGACCGGGATTCAGAATACGCTGCGGGTCCAGTGCCTGTTTCAGACGCTGGTGTACCTGCATCAGTGCGGGGGACAAAGGACTGAACACTTCATCACCGGCAGCCGCGCCACGGAATGCGGTGGCATGACCACCTGCAACTGCGCAGACTTCGCGTATTTTGCCGGCAGATTCTTCCGAACGCAGCCAGCGTTGCGCCCCGCCCCACTCCCACAGGGTTTTGCCATTCAGCGCCAGCGCCGGTGCGGTGGCTGGCAGCGATAAGCGCCACAGAATATGGTTGCTGTCTTCCTGAAAGTAGGCGTGGCTTTGATCGCGCAGCGAACGCCACCAGCTGCCCGCATCACGCAATTCTTCGCCACCGCTGTGACGCACGGCTTCGCGCACCGCTGCTTCTGCACCGGAGAAACGCACGATCAGGCGTCCCATATGCCAGCTGGCAGCACTGACCGGCAAGGCGCGTCCGCACCACTGACTGACAGTGCGCAGCGCATCGGTTTCGCTCAGCATCAGCACGCGACTTTCTTCGGCAAACGGACGCGGCAACACTTTCAGCGATGCATGAGTGATTACGCCCAGACAACCGAGCGAACCGGCCAGCACGCGCGATACATCGTAGCCAGCGACGTTTTTCATCACCTGCCCGCCGAATTCCAGCATTTGTCCCTGCCCGTCGATGATGCCTGCACCGAGCACGAAATCGCGCACCGATCCGGCATACGGACGACGCGGCCCGGCCAGTCCGGCGGCGATCGTGCCACCAACGGTACTGTGTTCAGAAAAATGCGGTGGCTCAAACGCCAGCATCTGACCATGTTCTGCCAGCAGCGCTTCAATATCGCGCAAAGGCGTACCGGCGCAGGCAGTAATCACCAGTTCAGTCGGATCATAGGCCAGTACGCCTTGCCACGGGCGCATGTCCAGTGTTTCACCATCGACGGCGCGGCCATACCAGGCTTTCGAATTCCCGCCACGAATTGCCAGTGGCTGACGGCGCGCTGCCGCATCGCGTATCTGTTCTGCCAGTGCAGAAAATTGTTGAGTGGTTTGCGTCATGTGCGGAATCATCCTCAGAAACGGGGCAGTTCAGGGAAACGCAACTGACCCTGACGGACATGCAGGCGACCGTATTCGGCGCAGCGGTGCAGGGTTGGAATCGCTTTATCCGGATTCAGCAACATGGCCGGATCAAACGCGCGTTTCACGGCAAAAAAAGTATCCAGTTCGCTGCGTGTGAACTGCACACACATGGATTGAATTTTTTCGATACCGACACCGTGTTCACCGGTAATCGTGCCGCCGACTTCCACACACAATTCCAGAATCGCCGCACCGAATTGTTCGGCGCGTTCAAACTCACCCGGCTGGTTCGCATCAAACATAATCAGCGGATGCAGATTCCCGTCGCCAGCATGGAAGACATTGGCGCAACGCAGGCCGTAGGTTTTTTCCATCGCAGCAATACCGAGCAGCACTTCGCCGAGGCGTTTGCGCGGAATCGTGCCATCCATGCAGTAATAATCCGGTGAAATCCGTCCGGCGGCCGGAAATGCATTTTTACGGCCAGACCAGAAACGCAGTCGCTCATCTTCGGTCGCGGATACCGCAATCCGGCGTGCACCGGCGTTGCGCAGCACAGCGCTCATGCGGGCGATTTCTTCTTCCACTTCCGCCGGTGTGCCATCCGATTCGCACAGCAGAATCGCTGCAGCCGCCGTGTCATAACCAGCCTGCACAAAAGGCTCCACCATTTGCGACGATGTCTGATCCATCATTTCCAGACCGGCAGGAATAATGCCGGCGGCAATCACGTCCGCCACTGCCTGCGCGCCCTGTACCACATCATCAAACGATGCCATGATCACGCGCGCCAGTTGCGGCTTCGGCACCAGTTTCACCGTGACTTCGGTGACGATGCCGAGCATGCCTTCCGAACCGATCACCAGCGGCAGCAAATCAAAACCGGGACTATCCAGCGCTTCACTGCCGACTTCCAGGACTTCGCCTTCCATCGTCAGCAAACGCACGCGCAGCACGTTATGCAGCGTCAGGCCGTATTTCAGGCAGTGCACACCGCCGGAGTTTTCGGCGACATTGCCACCGATGGTGCAGGCAATCTGGGATGAGGGATCGGGCGCGTAATACAAACCGTGTGGTGCCACCGCATCGGAAATCGCCAGATTACGCACGCCGGGCTGCACTTGTGCAGTTCTGGCATTCGCATCAATCGTCAGAATCCGGTTCAGTTTAGCGGTGGATAAGACGATGCCCTGCGCCATCGGCATCGCGCCGCCGGACAAACCCGTCCCTGCACCGCGCGGCACTACCGGTACGTTAAAGCGCCGGCAAATCTGCAATATCGCCAGAATCTGCGCTTCGTTTTCCGGCAAACAGACCAGCAGCGGCAATTGCCGGTAAGCGGTCAGCCCATCACATTCATAAGGCCGGATTTCTTCTTCGCTGTGCAACAGCGCATGGGCTGGCAAGACTTGCGCCAGCGCCCGGACCAGGGTTTTCCGGTCGGCTGTCGCGACCGGATTCATATTGTGCTCTGCCATCGTCTCCTCACACCATCGCAGAAAATCAACAGCATCACGCATCCCCGCCGGGCGCTGTCTGTGCTGTCTGGAATGAAAACAGTGTATCGGGGAATCAACAGCCTGAGATGAATTGTTTATCCGGATCGAATTGAATAGTTTTCAAGCGCAATAAACAACAACTGCGCCTGCGTCATCATGCGTACCAGCGCGGGCTGAGTGCGGTCAATGCGCTGTCCATACGTTATCAAAGCGCTCAGGCACTGTGAAAGCCCTGAAAATGCCTTTTACAGCCCTAAATGCGGTGTTCAGCACAACGATCCGGCGGTCGCCGGCAGAAAGTCCGGTTCTCCGGAAATACCAGATGCGGATACCTGCACAATAGCAGGTGCAGATCCGTTGCCGGAAGCGGACTGCGGGAAAGCTGGTTTTGCCTTTGCCTGAGCGTTGTATGGCCTGCCTCTCGTCTGCGCAATCTGGTTGCGGCCACCGACAATGCTTTGCGATTTTGCGATAAACGCCTCTTGATTGCGGCAGCAGACTTTCATTACCGCCAAAAAGCAAACAGCCCGGCGAACCGGGCTGTTGTGTGCAGCGGAAGCTGTCTGAATTACACAGAGAACGAAGAACCGCAACCGCAAGTGGTGGTTGCATTCGGGTTCTTGATCACGAACTGTGCGCCTTCCAGATCATCTTTGTAATCGATTTCTGCGCCGACCAGATACTGATAGCTCATGGAATCGATCAGCAATTGCACGCCGTTTTTGGTCATGGTGGTGTCGTCTTCATTGGTGATTTCATCGAATGTGAAACCATACTGGAAGCCGGAACAACCGCCACCCTGCACGAAAACGCGCAGTTTCAGATCAGGATTGCCTTCTTCTTCAATCAGTTGCGCTACCTTGGCTGCCGCACTTTCAGTGAAGTTAATCGGTGCCGGCATTTCTGCTACTTCGCTCATTTCAAACTCCTGTTTTCGGTGAATAACGCCATTATAGACCTGCTCACCGGACTATGCATTCGAGGCCGCCAGTTTCAGCACCGGCTCTTCTTCCTCGTCATGGGTTAAGGTACCGGAGACCAGCGCACCACTGAGCATTTCCAATGCTTTGTAATGCACATCACCGGCAATCCGCGCTTTTGGCTGCAATTCCAGCAATTCGGTGGAAATCACCGGGCCCTGAATCACGCCGTTCACAATCAGATGCGCGGCACGGACTTCACCTTCCACCACGGCCTGCTCGGAAATAATCAGCATACTAGGCTGGGAAGGATCTGCAATCACATTACCGCAGACGCGGCCATCAATACGCAGGCCACCCTGAAAATGCAGATCGCCTTCGATACGGATACCGGTGCCGATCAGGCTGTCTATCGTGTTACGTTTAGATTTGCGACTGAACATTGCTTCTCCAAAATATTGGTTAATCGGCCTGCCGGCGCATCACTGTCAGAAACTGACGGTTTGCTGCGCGCGTTGCTGGCCGCGTTCCAGAATCCGGATCTGCGCTGATTTCAGCACGCTGCCTTCGGGCAGCGGGATGCTGCCCTCAACCCGCTGGTAATGACGGAAAGTCAGTTTCAGCGGTGGCGTTTCCGGGTTTTTAGAATCGGGGAAAGTGATCGTAACAGGTTTTCCGCCCTGCACCAAATTCAGCGAAAACTGGATTTCCCCCGAGAAATCATTGTTCGCTTTTGCCCCCTGCACCACCAGCGCCCGATAGCGCAATTGCCCCGGCACCGGCGTTTCCAGCTTCACATTCGGCAGCGAAATACCATCTGCACGGGTGCCGGCTTGCGCCAGTCCTTCAAAGAACGACAAATCGTCTTTCAGCTTCTGGTTTTCAGCGGTCAGTGTGCGGATCTGCTCAGTTAGCTCTTTCTGCACCGATTTTTCGATGGTGGATTTGCTGTCGACCGTACTGGCAGCACGCTGCAGCTTATCGCGTTCCGCCAGTAACTGATCACGCTGTTCGCGCAACTCACCGACTTCCTCCAGCGCAGCGCCACCGGCTGCGTAACGCTGCCCCAGATGGTAAGTCCAGCCAGCCAGTGCCGCTGCCGCTGCAACTGCAGCAGCAACCACCGCCCATTTGACCGCCCAGTGACGCTCGTGGGTAATCGTCATTTTCGGCGCCAGATAACGCCGTTGGAGGAAGCGGCTGCGGCGCATGTTATGGCAGTACCGGTACGTGCTGCAGACCGGTTTGCTCAGGCAAACCAAACATCAGGTTCATACATTGCACTGCCTGACCTGACGCACCTTTGACCAGATTATCCTGTACCACCAGCACAATCACATTCTTGCCATTGCCAGGACGATGCAGCGCCAGACGCAGCATATTGGATGCACGGACTGAACGGGTTTCAGGATGGCTGCCGAATGGCATCACATCGATAAACTCCTCGTCTTTATACGCATCTTCAAACAATTGCTGCAGCGCTTCGTTACTGATATCCGTTTTCAGACGTGCATACAGCGTGGAATGCATGCCGCGTATCATCGGAATCAGATGCGGCGTGAATTGCAGGCTGACAGGTTCCGTCGTCAGTTTCTGCAGTTGCTCCACGGTTTCCGGTGTATGGCGGTGCGCAGACACGCCATAAGCTTTCATGGTGTCACTGGCTTCAGAGAACAGAATACCGATTTCCGCTTTTCGACCGGCACCGGACACACCGGATTTGCAGTCGGCGATCAGGCTGTCGGCTTCGATCAGACCGGCGCGCAGCAGCGGCGCATAGCCAATCTGCATGGTGGTCGGATAGCAACCCGGATTACCGATCACACGCGCATTGCGGATCGCAGCGCGGTTCAGTTCCGGCAAACCATACACGGCTTCTTCCAGTACATCGTGACAGGTATGCGGAATGCCGTACCATTTTTCAAACTGCGCAACATCTTTGAGGCGGAAATCAGCCGCCAGATCAATCACTTTCACCCCGGCGGCGAGCAATTCCTGCGCCTGCGCCATGGCCACACCATGCGGCGTCGCAAAGAATACGACATCGCATTCCGTCAGATTTGCCTTGTCCGGCGCAGAAAACGCCAGATCCACTTTGCCGCGCAGCGACGGATACATATCAGCGACTTTCACGCCGTCTTCTTTACGCGACGTAATGGCCGTCAGTTGTACTTCAGGATGCAGCGCCAGAATACGCAGCAATTCAACGCCGGTGTAACCGGTTCCACCAACAATACCAACTTTAATCATGGGTTTTCCTTGCAAGAAACAATGTGCTTTATTCTAACAGCAGTCTGTGACAGACAATCCAGCGCCGGAAAAAAGCCGATAAAAAAAGCCGCCTGAAAAGGCGGCTTTTTTGTACCACAAGCGGAAATAAATTAACGCTTGGAGAATTGTTTTGCGCGACGTGCTTTGCGCAGACCAACTTTTTTACGCTCAACTTCACGTGCATCGCGGGTGACGAAACCTGCTTTGGACAGTTCTGGTTTCAGCGCTGCATCGTAGTCGATCAGGGCACGTGTGATACCGTGACGAACGGCACCAGCTTGACCGGATTCACCACCACCGTGAACGTTAACCATGATATCGAATTTTTCGATATTGCCGGTCAGTTCCAGAGGTTGACGAATAACCATCAGACCTGTTACACGAGAAAAGTATTCATTGGCTGGTTTGCCGTTAACAACGATCTTGCCACTGCCAGCTTTCAGGAATACACGCGCTACCGCGCTCTTACGACGGCCAGTACCGTAGTTGTAGTTACCGATCATGGCTTATCCTTAGATTTCGAGAACTTTAGGTTGCTGTGCAGCATGCGGATGAGTTGCATCAGCATACACTTTCAGCTTCTTGATCATTGCGTAGCCGAGTGGGCCTTTTGGCAACATGCCTTTAACTGCTTTTTCCAGAGCACGGCCTGGGAAGCGTTGTTGCATTTTCTGGAAGCTGGTTTCATAGATACCGCCTGGGTAACCAGTGTGACGGTAGTATGTTTTGTTCTGTGCTTTAGTGCCAGTCACGCGCAGTTTAGCTGCGTTAACAACAACGATGAAATCACCGGTGTCGACGTGTGGAGTAAATTCTGGCTTGTGTTTACCACGCAGACGGAGTGCTACTTCGCTGGCAACACGTCCGAGTACTTTGTCTGTCGCGTCAATCACGAACCAGTCACGCTGAACCTCATGGCCCTTAGCGGAAAAGGTTTTCATGTTGAATCCTAATCAAATAAATAAGCCCTATTGTGGTGGTTCTGCATCACTTCCTGCAGACTCTCCCTTATATTTCCCGTTCGGGCGGATCGGGAATCGGAAATTATAGGGTTTTCAAAGACTTAGTGCAAGAACTGTTTAATTTTTAGGCAGAATATTTTGACGGGCAAATGCCGCAGGCAAAAAAAAGCCTGAAGTCTGTGCTTCAGGCCTGAATCCACCAAAGGAGTAGGTGGAGGAGACAACTGCAAAGTCAGTCACATCAGTAACTAACTCACGAGTCAATAATAGACAATCCTATTGTGCAGCGCAAGATAAAATGCGCCGCGAGAAAGGAGGACTTCCTCTAAATCCTGCGGATTAGGATATGATTGCCTGCAAACGAAATTTTATTAATGAGGTCAACATGGAAACTACAGTACGCTGGACCGGTAACGGCGGCATGTCTTTTATTGCAGAAACCGGCTCAGGCCATGCAGTTATTATGGATGGCGCTCCGGAAGGCGGCGGCAAAAATCTGGGCCCGCGCCCGATGGAAATGGTATTACTGGGAACCGGCGGCTGTACCGCCTATGACGTGGTGCTGATATTGCAGCGCGGCAAACAGGATGTGCGCGGCTGCGATGTGAAGCTGACTGCGCAACGTGCAGAAACAGAGCCGAAAGTCTTCACCAAGATTCATTTCCACTTCACGGTGCGTGGGCGCAATCTGAAAGAGGCTACGGTAGAACGTGCCGTTAAACTGTCACACGAAAAATACTGCTCTGCTTCGATCATGCTGGCAAAAACTGCCAGCATGACACACAGCTTTGAAATTATTGATGATCTGACTCTGCCATCCGCTCACGAACAACAGGGCTGATTTCAGTTTTCTGCACCGGGCTGCCCGAACAAATCGGTGTAGCTCGGGTAATAGGTCAGGTAACGGATGCAGGTGATTAAAGCAAGCAACGGTAAAATAAGGAAAGCAATCACTGCGGACTTTCCGAATATCAGCATCAGCACTTCAATCAGCATCACCGGCAACAATCCGGCAAACATCGCAAGACAGACTCCGTACACCAGAAAAGCCCGCCAGTTTCGCGAAGTCGCGTAAAAACTGAAATACATCGCCTTAATCAGAGGCAGATTTTTCCACATCACCAGTGGCGCGGCATACCAGGTCAGCATCAGCACAGGTAACATCGCCACCATTCCCCACAGCGTACCAGTCAGTAACTCCTGCTTATCCAGCAATGCCGGATCAACTTTATCCTGCGCTGTCAGGACCATTTCCCAGCCGTTTTCACCCGGCAAGGTAGCAATCCATAACGCGAACATCAGCGAAATGCCGTACATCGCGCCGAGCGTTGTCAGGCGACGCAGCGCCGGTGAATAGAATCCGGTGATCAGCGTGTGCGGCGTGACTTTTTGTCCTTTCGCTGTCTGATGTGCTGCTTCCATAAAGCCCATATTAAAGACCGGTGTCAGCAGCAAAGGTAATACCGGCCCGATATAAGGCGGAATACTCAGTACGACCATCGCCAGAATGTACAGGAAGAACAGTGAAATCAATTGCGATGGCTGCTGGCGGAAAAGCTTGATTGCTTCAGAAAACCAGTGCCAGCCTGCGCTTGCGGATAGTACTTTCATGCAGAAAAATAAGGTAAAGGTGGAACCGGTCCGGTTTCACGCAAACGCAGAATACGTTCAAAGTGACCGGGATCATGCGGCGTCAGGATTTCAGCTTCGCGCGGCATATAGAAATCATATAAACGGGATAGCCAGAACCGGAGCGCTCCCGCCCTCAGCATAGCCTGCCAGACCAGCGATTCCGGCTCGGTGAACGGACGGACAGAGTGATACGCATTCAGCAAAGCGAGTGTACGTGCCTCATCCAGCGCACCACTCTCCAGATCAATACACCAGTCGTTGACGGTCACGGCAACATCAAAAATCCAGGTATCACAACCGGCAAAATAAAAATCAAAAAAACCAGTCAGCCGTTCACCGTCAAACATGACGTTATTACGAAACAAATCGGCATGAACAGGCCCGTTCGGCAAACTTCGGTACAGCGGAGAGGCTTCCAGTGCATCCTGAAAATGCACTTCCGCTTTCAGCAAACGTTGCCTGTCTGCATCCAGAAACGGCAATACTTCAGGAACGGTCGCGTGACGCCATTCCGCTGCACGAAGATTTTTCTGACGGATAGAAAAGTCGGATGCAGCCAGATGCATTTTGGCCAACATCGCCCCCACTTCTGCGCAATGCACAGGCAGTGGTGACATCTGGGAGCTGCCTTCCAGCTTACTGACAATTGCCGCCGGTTTTCCGTGCAGCGCGGTCACCAGATCACCATGCTGATTACTCACAGGATCAGGTACCAGTACACCGCGACTGGCAAGGTGCTTCATCAGTTTCAGATAAAACGGCAGTTGCTCGAAACCCAGATTTTCGAAAATGGTCAGAACAAACTCGCCACTGTCAGTGGTAATAAAGAAATTACTGTTTTCAATTCCGGATGAAATTCCGCGAACTGCACTGACCTGCCCCACGGGAAACTGTTTGATCCATTCCTGTAAATCATCCAGCGAGACGGATGTAAATACTGCCATTCTTACCTCTGATTATTTTGTTTGCGTCTGGCTGGCAGTTGCCGGCTTGGCAGCAGGTGCAGGTGGCGCTACTTCCTTCACATCAGCAGGACGCGCAGGCTTGCCACCGAATTCGAGTATTTTCCACTGAGCAGGACGATTTCCCTGTCCCTGCACAGTTCCGGCGGGCGCATTTCCCACTTCAGGATCGGCTTTCAGTGTGTAGCTCGTGCTACCCGTTTTGACCTCAACTTCAGTGACCTTGCCAGCGTTGTTACGCTTCTCGGTTATCTTCTTATTTTCTTGCTTGCCAAAGGAAGGATTTTTCTCCGGCTTGACCGAAGGACCTTCCTCCAGTTTCTCTATACGTGGTGGTGGCGGCGCATCGGCTTTTACCGCAGATGCAGAAGTTTGTGCAATGACCTGAGTACTCAGACACAGAGTTGCAATAAAACCGGCCAGATAAACAGCTTTCATGATTTTTTCTACGTTATCAACTCAATGGTTTGATTGTAACAAACCTGCGTCAGAACATATATTTCTGACTGAAAATAAAAAAAGAGCAGCGAAACGCTGCTCTTTTTCAATCAACAGATCGGGCAACCGATTAGAAACGGTGCTGGATACCTGCTGTCAATTCGTGCACTTTCGCACCTGCTACGCCGCCAAACAGGGAGCTAACGATAGTTGCTTTGTCGTCTTGTTTGGAGTACGCGTATGCTGCGTACAGATCTGTACGTTTGGACAGACCATGTACGTAACCGATATTGAATTGTTTAACATCGCTTGCAGCAGCAGAGTCAGACAGTTTTGTGAAACCTGCCAGTACTTTACCAGTTGCAGTTACTGGAGCAGCAACTGCCAGAGTGTAGATCTTACGATCCAGACCTTTGTCATCTTTTTGTTTTTGGAAGATGAATACTGGTTTTGCAACGCCGAAGTCATAAGAAGCAG
The DNA here is from genome assembly GCF_018139685.1 of Cognatundibacterium luofuense. Lineage (GTDB taxonomy): Bacteria > Pseudomonadota > Gammaproteobacteria > Burkholderiales > Burkholderiaceae_D > Undibacterium > Undibacterium luofuense. The sequence continues at coordinate 148,868 of NZ_JAGSPN010000006.1, read as the reverse complement.
CAACGGTGTTCGCGGAAATTGCGTTACCAACAACATTGTCTTTTGCGTAGTTGTAACCAACTTCCAGTGCATCAACTTTGTAACCAGCTGTCAGACCAACAGAGCGGTTAGCAGAGTTGTCAGCAGTCACTTCACCTGCGCCGTAAGAAACGTTTGCAGTGAAGCCACTCAGATCCGGAGTGTTGTAGAAAATCGCATTGCTTACACGGCCAGTTGTATCTTGTGCTGTTTTACCAGCAACGAAGTACAGAGCACGTGTGCCGGAACCATTGTTAACCAGTGCGGATGCAAACGGGTCGTGCTTGTCGAAGAATTTCAGAGTTGTTGTTTTGTCACGACCCAGATTTACGGAACCGAAATCGCCAGACAGGCCAACCAGAGTTGTACGACCGAAAGTGCGACCACCTTGATCGGATGCACCTGTATCAATCAGAACACCTTGCTCCAGAACGAAGTTAGCTTTCAGACCGCCACCCAGATCTTCAGTACCTTTGAAACCCAGACGGGAACCGGCTTCCTGACCACTTGTGACTTTAGCAGTTTTGCCCAGGCCAGCGCTGGTGCCTTGAACGCCGATATCAGCGATACCGTAGATAGTTACGGAAGATTGAGCAAAAGCTGCGCCGGAGAATGCACCCAGCAGAGAGAGCGCGAGGATCGATTTTTTCATTTGTCTAATATCCTAAGATAAAGTTAATTTTTGTGCACAGAGGAGATCTGATTTCACAAAAAAGAAAGTTGCAGGTTCTTTTTACAGCTGTGAACCAAATTGATTCAACGTCAAACGCCACATTACCTGCTGAAAATGACTGTTTGATGAATTCAAACCGCTACTTCAACGAAGTAACCTGAATGCGTTGCAATAAGCAAACACCTTTCAGGCTTCAGTCAGCTGCAAATACAGCCCTGATCGCAACCTAAGGTGACATTATAGGCATTTTTCGCCTATGCTGCACAGCATCATGATTTGGGGACAGTCCCACTCAATTTCAAGACCCCGGCCTGATCACTGCACAAAATTCCTTTTTGCGAAATCAGTTCTTTTGCTTCGGGATATATCTTATCGCAGACCAGAGGCAAGCGCTTACGCAGCAGCAAACTAATTGGCCGAGCGCAAGATACAGTACCGAATGGCTCAATAAAGGAGACATCAGGCCCGCAATCAGTGCACTGATCAGTGTGGATGATGCAGATTGACACGATGCAACAACACCGCGAATTTCAGGAAACATGTCCAGCGCCAGCAAAGTTGCACCCGGTGCCACCAGAGACATACCAAAAGAATAGAACAGTAAAGGACTGACAGACCATGGTAACGCCGGAGGAAGAAACGCGTGGTAAAGCACATTCATCCCTGCCGCCGCGATCATAAACACAAAACCAGTTCTGACTTGTTTCCAGATATTCCATTTACCAGCAAGTCGGTTAGCTGCGAGTGCCCCTAAAAATATCCCTCCAACAGTAGGCACAAACTGCCAGGCAAACTGAGACGAGGTCAGATGAAGATGCTGAATCAAAAATACCGGCGCAGAAGAAATGTATAAAAACAGACCGCCAAAATTCAGTGCCACAGTACCTGACTTCAGATAAAAACGCCCTGACGAAAAAACTGTCCGGTAACTTTTCCACAAAAATGCGGCACTGAATTCCTGCCGTTTATGCTGGGGCAAGGTTTCCGGAAGCCAGCGATAGCAGGCCATCCACAGCAATACGGCAAATAAGCACAAAAACAAAAATATCGCGCGCCAGCTCCATATCTCAACAATCCAGCCACCCAAAACCGGAGCAATTGCGGGCGCAATCGAAAAAATCATGGTCACAAGCGAGAGCAGACGCTCTGCTTCCGGGCCATGATAAAGGTCGCGGATAATTGCTCTGCCCACTACCATCCCGGCACCCGCAGAAATGCCCTGTAAAATCCGGAACCCCCATAAGTAGTGAATGCTGACAGCTCCGGCACAACCAAAACTTGCTGCAGCAAACACGAGTAGTGCGATCAGAATAACCTTGCGACGCCCGAACGAATCGGACAAAGCGCCGTGCCATAAAGTCATGACAGCAAAAGCCAGCATATACGCACTGAGCGTTTGCTGCACTTCAAGCTCGTGGGCGAGTAAGCTTGCCTGAATAGCAGGAAAAGCCGGCAGGTACGTGTCGATGGCAAAAGGTCCAAGCATCGACAAAGCAGCCAGCAAGGTTGCCAGTGCGGGATAAGGAAGAGAAAGGTGATGACGCATAAATTTACTTAATCAAAATTTCCGGCATAACGGTTTTGCCGACTCAGCACCTGATCAGGACATAAAAAACAAAAGGCGGAAATTCCGCCTTTCATATGTCAGCATTCCGGGTTTCAGCGTATGCCACCGATGCAAAGGTATTTCATCTCGAGATACTCATCCATACCATAGGATGAACCTTCTCGACCGAGCCCTGATTGCTTGACACCGCCAAATGGGGCAACTTCATTCGACATCAGGCCGGTATTGATGCCGACCATGCCGTACTCCAGTTGTTCTCCCACTCGCCAGATCCGCGCCATATCGCGGGTAAAAAAGTAGGCTGCCAATCCGGAATCCGTATCGTTCGCGGCCACCACGGCTTGCTGTTCATCGGTAAAACGGGCGATTGCCGCCACCGGACCGAATGTTTCCTCCGACATAATCAGTGCATGTTCTGGGACATCGGCGATCACGGTTGGTTCGAAGAACAAAGTATCAGCTTGTATCCGGCGTCCACCCGCGAGCAACCGTCCCCCCTTCGCAATTGCGTCACTAACATGAGACTCAATTTTTTGCATCGCCTGCTCATCAATGACAGGTCCTTGCTGTGTTTCGGGAGCGATACCATCGCCGACACGGATACGTTTGACGGCTTCCGCAAAGCGCTCCGTAAATGCATCGTAAATACCATCCTGAACGTAAAACCGGTTCGTACAAACACAAGTCTGTCCGGCATTCCGGTATTTGGATTGCACAGCTCCCTCTACCGCTGCATCCAGATCAGCATCATCGAACACAATAAACGGCGCGTGACCACCAAGTTCCAGTGCCAGTTTTTTTACCGTAGATGCGGACTGACGCATCAGAATCTTGCCGACCGGAGTAGAACCGGTAAACGACAAATGGCGTACGACCGGACTGTCGCAAAGTACTTTGCCGATTGCAACTGAGCGCTGGCTATCTGCAGGTAACACGTTCAGGACCCCGGCAGGCAAACCTGCACGTTGTGCCAGCTCTGCAATTGCCAGAGCTGAAAGCGGTGTCTGCTCGGCGGGTTTCACTACGATCGTACAACCTGCTGCAATGGCAGGAGCCACTTTACGGGTAATCATCGCAACCGGAAAATTCCACGGTGTGATTGCAGCGCATACGCCAATCGGCTGCTTGAGTACCAGTGTACGCTTATCGCGCCATGTAGATGACATCACATCACCGCTGACGCGCTTAGCCTCTTCTGCAAACCATTCCAGAAAACTAGCCCCGTACACCACTTCAGCCCGCGCCTCTGCCAGTGGTTTACCTTGTTCGGTTGTCATGATCAGCGCCAGATCGTCCGCATTTGCAATCACAAGATCAAACCAGCGACGCAGAACAGAGGCACGCTCCTTACCTGTCATTGCAGACCACGCTGGAAATGCCTTGCTGGCCGTTGAAATGGCATGCTCCACATCCGCCTCTTGAGACTGGCTGACATGTGCGATTACATCGCCGCTGGCGGGATTTATAACCGGCGTGACTTCTGTTTTGTCATGCCACTCACCGGCAATCATCAAACCTGTTTTCAGCAAAGAAGGATCATGTAGCTTTTTCAGTAAATCCATTTCGTTATCCCCGGCACAATCACCGTATTCGTTGAGTGTTATCAGATACAACAACGGCCGGAAACATGCCGGCCGTTACGCGAATTACTCTGCCCGATCGCCGGCCGACTGTGGCTTCGCCTGTTCACGGCGATTAAAGCCCGCCACCATATCAAAGCGGAACAAACGGCACTCAAGCGCACCATTAAAAAACGGCGTTTTGCGTGATTCTTTTAAGCGCAGTAATTTAGGAACGCCAAGATCTGCGGTAAATAAAAATACCGTCCAGCCAGCGAAACGTTGTTTCAGTGTACGGCTGAATGCAGTGAAAAATGCATTGGCCATTTCATCGGAATCCAGCTGGCTGTTACCACGCACACCGATACGTTCGCCGTACGGAGGATTCGTCAGCACAACGCCCGGACCTTCAACCAGTGGTTTCACTTCCTGCGCCTCGATCTGTTTCAGCGGAACCTCAAACGGAATTCCTGCATTGCGCAGATTGTTTCTCGCCATGACCAGCATGTCGCCGGAAATATCACTGCCGAACAGTTTTGCATCTGTCACAGTATTCAGTTTCACCGCCGATTTAATTGCCTGCCATGCATTCTTATTAAACTGATTCAGTTTTTCAAATGCAAAACTACGGTTGTAACCCGGTGGAATACCGGCAATCATTTGTGCGGCTTCTACCAGTATCGTTCCGGAACCGCACATCGGATCCAGCAAAGGCACGCCCGGTTTCCAGCCCGAAGTACGGATCAGACCTGCTGCCAGATTTTCACGCAAAGGTGCATCACCTGTTTCCATACGCCAGCCACGTTTAAATAGTGGCTCACCGGACAAATCCAGATACAAGGTAAAGCTGCGCGCATCCAGAAAACCTGCAATACGAATATCCGGATTACGGGTATTCACAGACGGACGCTGGTTGTACATATCGCGGAAGCGGTCACAAACACCGTCTTTAATTTTCAGCGTAACGAATTCCAGGCTTTTCAGCGGAGACTTCACAGCAGTCACGTCGACACGAATCGTGCGATCAATACCAAACCAGTCTTCCCACTTCGTGCCAAGAACCAGATCATAAATATCATTTTCGTTGGCGTAACTTGTATTTGCCATACGCAACAGAACGCGCGAAGCAATACGTGAATATAAATTAATACGCCAGCCGTCCTCCATCGCGCCGGAACAGTGCACACCACCCGGCACCTGATTGTGGACGCTCATGGTACGACTCATTGCAGCGATTTCCTGCAGCTCTTCTGCCAGTGCAGCTTCCAGACCGCGCGGGCATGGACAAAAATAAGAATATTGCATCTCAGGGGCTCCCTTTTTCCTCAGTAAAAAACATTCCGGTCAGACACCTTGCACGACATTCGTATCAAAATGTCAGCCGGATTTCAAAATAGTCCAGCTTCAACAACACCGTTAAAACGGCTTCACCACCACCATGATTAATACAATCAGCATCATGATGACAGGTACTTCATTAAACCAGCGGAACCAGACATGGGAACGCTGATTCTGACCGGCTTCAAATTTTTTCAGCAAACTGCCGCAGGCATGGTGATAGCCGATCAGCAAAATCACACAAGTCAGTTTGGCATGCATCCAGCCGTTGCCCGGCCCGCGCCCTACACCGAAACCCAGCCACAAGGTCAGACCGAGTATCAAAGCGGGCACGGCCAGTATCGTCATAAAGCGGTACAACTTACGTGCCATCAGCAATAAGCGCTGCACCACCGCAGGTTCATGCTCCATCGCCAGATTCACAAAAATCCGCGGCAGATAAAACAGCCCTGCAAACCAGGAAATGACGAATAACAGATGAAATGTCTTAACCCATAAATACAACATGCATGCACTCCTGATGAGTATTCAAACTTACTGACGAATCTGACCGGAGCCGAACACCACGTATTTCTGTGAAGTCAGACCTTCCAGACCGACCGGGCCACGCGCATGCAATTTATCGTTCGAAATACCGATTTCCGCACCCAGCCCGTATTCAAAACCATCGGCAAAGCGCGTCGATGCATTCACCATCACCGATGAAGAATCCACTTCGCGCAGGAATTGCATGGCACGGGTGTAATCTTCCGTGATGATCGATTCCGTATGTTTGGACGAGTAGCGGTTGATATGGGCAATCGCTTCGTCCACGTCTGCGACGATTTTAACAGCCAGCACCGGTGCCAGATATTCCGTGCGCCAGTCTTCCTCGGTCGCAGTCGCCAGATACGGATACGCCTGCAGAATTGCGGCGGCTTCCGGATCACAGCGCAGCTCGACTTGTTTTTCCTGATACTGCGCAGCGACTGCAGGCAGGAAAGCCGGCGCAACCGAACGTGCCACCAGTAAGGTTTCCATCGTGTTGCAGGTGCCATAGCGATGACATTTTGCATTGAATGCAACAGGCACGGCTTTTTGCAGATCCGCTTTATCGTCGATATAAACGTGGCAAATGCCGTCCAGATGTTTAATCATCGGTACGGTGGCTTCCTGCATCAGTCTGGCAATCAGGCTTTTACCACCGCGAGGAACAATCACATCCACATATTCCGGCATGGTGATTAAGGCGCCAACCGCTGCACGGTCGGTTGTGTCCACCACCTGCACTGCGTCTGCAGGCAAACCGGCACTGCTTAAACCTTCGCGTACCAGTTTGGCCAGTGCACGGTTACAGTGAATTGCTTCGGAGCCACCACGCAGAATCGTCGCATTCCCACTCTTGATGCACAGCCCTGCGGCATCCACGGTCACGTTCGGCCGTGCTTCGTAAATGATGCCGATGACACCCAGAGGCACACGCATTTTTCCGATCTGAATACCGGAAGGCCGGAATTTCATATCGGTGATTTCACCCACCGGATCCGGCAGTTTCACCATTTGCTCCAGGCCTTCCGCCATGGTGTTAATTGCCTGCTCCGACAACGTTAAACGATCAAGCATCGCCGGTTCCAGTCCGGCTGTTCTGGCAGCAGCCAGATCCTGTTCATTGGCAGCACGCAGGATTGCCGCATCACGGCGGATAGCGTGAGCGATTGCCTGCAAAGCCTGATTTTTTGCAGCAGTACTGGCCTTCGCCATCGCCGCAGAGGCGATCCGGGCACGTTGCCCGAGAGCCTGCATATTTGCTTTGATATCCATGATTCAAATGTGGCTGGTGCGACCAGCCTTCAGTATGTGATTAACAAGGGCTGTGCACTGCGCTGCTGGTCAGAGAGACCGGATTCAGCGTGCGCGCGCCACCTTAAGACCGAGTTGCAACAAGGCATCCCAGGGATCGCCTGCAAATGCTTTCGCCCGCAGCCCTTTGACCATCTTATCGATCTGAGCTGCTTCCTGAAGCGCTTCGCGTAATACTGCCAGTTGCACCCTGCGCAGCGCAGGTTCAACCAGACGTTCGCGTGGCCCCCAGATCCGGTTTTCTTTGAGCAGTACCGGCAAGGGTTTTCCCTGTACCAGTCCGGATTTAATTCTGAGTAAGGTCCGGATTTCTTCAGCCACCGCCCACAACACCAGCGGCAAGGCTTCGCCTTCACCTTTCAGACCTTCCAGCATACGTACCAGCCTTGAGACATCTCCGCTGAGCATGGCTTCATTGAGCTTGAAAACATCGTAGCGCGCCACATTCAGCACGGCGTCATGTACCTGTTCAAAACTCAGCTTACCGGAAGGATACAGTAAGGCCAGCTTTTGTATTTCCTGATGCGCAGCCAGCAAGTTGCCTTCGACGCGGTCTGCAATAAATTCCAGACTCTGACGATCCGCCGATTGCTGTTGCATGGCCAGACGCTGCTGCAGCCAAACCGGCAACTGCGTCCTTTCCACCAAAGGAATATCGATGTAGACCGCAGCCTGCTGCAACGCAGTGACCCAGGCAGCCTTTTGCGTTGCCCAGTCCAGTTTTGGCAGACTGATCAGTGTCAGATTATCCGGCGACAGATGCGCGATGTATTCCTGCAGTGCCTGCGCACCGTCTTTACCGGGTTTACCGGAAGGAATGCGCAGCTCGATGAGTTTTCTGTCTCCGAATAAAGACTGCGACTGATTTGCCGCGAGCAAAGCGCCCCATTTGAAACTGCGCTCTACCGTCAGCACTTCGCGTTCGGAAAAACCCTGTCCGCGCGCTGCCTTACGGATTTTGTCAGCTGCCTCCATTGCCAGTAAATGCTCATCGCTGGTAATGACATACAAAGCAGATAAGCCTTTGCTAAGATGCTGATCGAGGCTGTCAGCGCGTAACTGCATATTAAGCTTCCGGTTTCAGCACGCTCAGGCGTCTGAGAACTTGCTGCACCAGATCATTCTGCATATCGCGGAATAACAGGGCTTCTTCTGCTTCTTTCGCCCTGACCTGAGCTTCGTTAAACGTCAGCGTACGTGACAGCTGAATATTCACGGTATCCATCAGCTCTTTGCCATCCGGCGTGCGGACGCGGAAACTGAATTCATAGATCAGTTTGTATTCACGTACACGGCCCTGACTGTTCAGCGACAGAATCTGCTTATCCCGTTTTTCACTGAGCACTTCCAGCACCACTTGCGCGCTTTGCTGAGCGTCACTGATCTGCGCCGGACTGGTTGCCCGGATCTGACGCTTCAGTTCCGCACCAAGCGGGGAAGTGACTGGCAGGCCGATGTAAATACTGCTGAACGGCAGGGCAACCGGTTCACGTAAATGGAAACCGCAGGCTGCCAGCACCATACTTGCGGCAGTCAGTGACAACAACAAACGCAGGCAGCGTGCAGAAATCCATTGACGCATCAGAGCTTCCTTCTCAGCCAACAACATTCACCAGTTTGCCCGGCACGACGATGACTTTCTTCGGCGCACCTTCGAGGAATTTCTGTACTGCCTCGCTGGCAACCGCTGTCGCTTCAATCGTCGCTTTATCAGCATCTTTGGCGACTTTGATGCTGCCACGCAGTTTACCGTTGACCTGCACCATCAGCTCAATTTCATCCTGTACCAGTGCGGCTTCTTCAACCTGTGGCCACGCCATGTTGATCAGCTCACCGTGCTCGGCTGCGTAACCCAGTTCCACCCACAGCACATGCGTGATGTGCGGGCACACCGGATACAGCGTGCGCAGCAGGATGCTGAAGGCTTCGCGCAGTGCTGCCGCACCACCGGCCGCTTCCGGTTTAAATGCTTCGATCGCATTCAGCAATTTCATTGCGCCGGAAACAACGGTGTTGTACTGCAGACGTTCGTAATCGGAATCGATCTGGCGCAGAGTCAGGTGGACTTCACGACGGAAGTTTTTGACATCTGCTGCCAGCTCTGGCGCTGCTTGCTGGCCCGATGCAATCACCGGTGCCAGTTTCTGCGCTGTCGCCCACAGACGACGCAGGTAGCGGTAAGCACCTTCCACACCGCTGTTGCTCCATGCTGCACTCTGATCCGGAGGACCGGCGAACATCGTGAACAGACGGGCAGTATCCGCGCCGAACTGAGAAATAATGTCTTTTGGTTCGACGACATTGTTTTTGGACTTGGACATCTTTTCGATGCCGCCCATTTGCACTGGCTGACCATCGCTCTTCAGAATCGCTGCAACAGGACGGCCTTTGTCGTCGTGCTGCACTTCGATTTCATTCGGGTAGTACCAGACTTTTTTGCCACCGTCGACTTCACGGTAGAAGGATTCATTCAGCAGCATGCCCTGTGTGAACAAGCGTTTGAATGGCTCATCGATCTTCACCAGACCCATGTCGCGCATGACTTTGGTCCAGAAACGGGCGTACAGCAAATGCAGTACCGCGTGTTCCACACCACCGATGTACTGATCCATCGCCATCCAGTAATCATTGCGACCATCAACCATGTCCGGTGCATCCGGGCAGGTATAGCGCATGAAGTACCAGCTGGAATCCACAAAGGTATCCATGGTGTCCGTTTCACGCTGCGCTGGTTTGCCGCATGTCGGGCAATCCACATTCAGGAAGTCAGCACGGGTTTTCAGTGGATTACCGGAACCGTCAGGAATGCAGTCGGTCGGCAGAACGACAGGCAGATCTTCGTAAGGAACCGGTACGGCGCCACAGCATTCGCAATGGATAATCGGGATTGGTGTACCCCAGTAACGCTGACGGGAAATACCCCAGTCACGCAGACGCCATGTCGTTTTCTTTTCGCCCAGACCTTTGGCGATCAGTTCTGTAGCCACGGCATCCACTGCCGCTTTATAGCTGAGGCCATCGAAACGGCCGGAATTTACCGTCACGGATTTTTGTTTGTCGCCATACCATTCTGCCCAGGCGTCGGCGCTGAAAGTTTCGCCTTCGACTGCCACGACCTGACGAATCGCGATACCGTATTTACGGGCAAACGCAAAATCACGTTCATCATGTGCCGGTACGCCCATCACCGCGCCGTCGCCGTAGCTCATCAGCACATAGTTACCGACCCAGACTTCGACCTGCTCACCGGTGAACGGATGTGTCACGAACAAGCCGGTTGGCATGCCTTCTTTTTCTTTGGTCGCCATTTCGGCTTCGGTGGTACCACCGGCTTTACAGACTTCCGCAAATTCTGCCAGTTTAGGATTGCTGCGTGCCGCCAGTTGCGCCAGCGGATGTTCTGCCGCGATCGCACAGAAAGTCACGCCCATGATGGTGTCAGCACGGGTGGTGAACACGTACAGTTTGCCATCCTGAATCAGCTGGCCTTGCTCGTCACGGATCTCATGCTGGAATGCGAAACGCACGCCTTCACTCTTACCGATCCAGTTACGCTGCATGGTGCGGACCTGTTCCGGCCAGCCATCCAGCGTATCGATACTGGACAGCAATTCTTCTGCGTACTGAGTAATACCGAAGTAGTAACCCGGAATTTCACGTTTTTCCACCAGTGCGCCGGAACGCCAGCCACGGCCATCAACCACCTGCTCATTCGCCAGCACCGTCTGATCGACCGGATCCCAGTTCACGATCTGGGTTTTCTTGTAGGCGATACCTTTTTCCAGCATCTTCAGGAACAGCCACTGATTCCAGCGGTAGTAGTCAGGATCGCAGGTCGCGACTTCGCGCGTCCAGTCGAAAGCCAGACCCAGCGGTTCCATCTGCGACTTCATGTCGTCGATGTTGGCGTAAGTCCATTCCGCCGGCGATTTTTTATAGGCGATTGCCGCATTTTCTGCCGGCAGACCGAATGCATCCCAGCCCATCGGCATCAGCACGTTGTAACCCTTCATACGCAGCTGACGCGCCAGCATATCGTTGATGGTGTAGTTACGGACGTGACCCATGTGCAGCTTGCCGGATGGGTAAGGCAGCATGGAGCAGGCGTAATACTTACCTTGCGGGAAACGGGGATCGTTTTCTACCGTTTTGTATGCTTCAGTATTTTTCCAGTGAGATTGCGCCGCTTGTTCGACGTCGGATGGGGAATATTTTTCTTGCATAGCGTGGGCCGGAAAGGAATGCAGTTATCAATCACAATCTTTCATTATAACCGCTAGCGCAGCAAGTTGAACCAGAACGGCACCGGTGAAGCGCAGGAAAACACGGCTGAGACGCTGTTAATGAACCGGCTGGCGCTCGTCACAACGACAAGCGCAGCGCAGGCTGCATTGTGCAAACTTCGTCATCTGCCATTTCCGGAGGCCCGGACTTTCTGCCGACAACCGCCGGATTGCTGTGCTGAACACCGCATTTGAGGCTTTTTCAGGCACTTTCGGACTCCTTCGGACACCTTTGGGCCCGTCCGTTCTCTTACAGGCTTTCCCAAGGCAGTCGCCACCCGACAGGCTGCGGAACCGCAAAACAAAAAGGCCGCGAACAGCGGCCTTTTCAGATTCTGCTATGTACAGCAAATGTCAGCGGATGCTCACAGTGCCTTCAGACCCAGCACGTCAAACATATCGAACAAACCGCTTTGTTTTTCCTGCAGGTAACGTACCGCACGCAGACTGCCGTGCGCGTAGGTCACGCGGCTGGAGGATTTGTGCGTGATTTCGACGCGCTCACCGATGCCGGCAAACAGCACGGTATGATCGCCGACGATATCGCCGCCACGGATGGTAGCAAAACCAATCGAGGACGGATCGCGCTCACCGGTCACACCTTCACGTGCAAACACACCAACTTCATTCAGATCACGGCCAATCGCATTCGCAATCACTTCACCCATTTTCAGCGCTGTGCCGGACGGTGCATCCACTTTATGACGGTGATGTGCTTCCACGATTTCGATATCGTAGCCATGAGAGAAACTGCGCGCCGCCATTTCCAGCAGCTTCAGCGTCACATTCACACCCACGCTCATATTCGGCGCAAACACCACGCCGGTTTTCTGCGCCAGTTCCGCGATGCGCGCTTTGCCAGCATCATCAAAGCCGGTCGTACCGATCACCATGCGGATACCGTGCTCTGCACAGTAAGCCAGATGGTGCAGCGTGCCTTCCGGACGGGTGAAGTCGATAAGGAATTGCGCATCTTTCAGACCGGTTGCCAGATCAGATGTGATCAGCACGCCGGTAGCTTTACCGGCAGACAAGCCTGCATCAGTACCGATAGCGACCGAAGCTGCCACATCCAGCGCACCGGCCAGTTCCATATCCTCCGAAGCCAGAATTGCTTCGATGAGCATTTTGCCCATACGGCCGGAAGCACCGGCCACTGCCACACGTAATTTACTCATAGTAATGAAAACGGATTATTTGCCTTCTTTGCGGGCCGGTTTGCCATCGATATCGTTCACGGACTCAATACGCTGTTTTGCCAGCGCAGACTCGGTCACACGTGCCAGATATTCCTGTTCATTCGGCAGATTACCGCCTTCAAATTTGGACACCAGATTATTTTTGAAATGCACCGAAACTTTACTGATGATCAGTTCGCCACTCGGTTTCATCAGGCGGAAAGGATAATCCCAGCGGTCTTCATGGAAAGGATCCGTCAGCAATGCAGTACCGAGCACGTTACGCACCTGCTCACGGTTCATGCCTTCCTTGATCTGCGCCATCATTTCCTGCGACACAAAGTTACCCTGCTGCACACTGATACGGTAAGGCGAGAAGAAGCCCAGGAACTTACGTGTCCCGGTCGGCGAATACACCTGTGTGCCGTCTTTACCGGCAACCGCTTCGGTTTTCAGATTTTCATCTGTCAGTTGCACCGAACGCGAGGCGCAGGCACCCAGACTGACAGCCGCCAGAACGACCGCAATGCGACCCAGACTGGCAGGAACAGAACCCGTGAACAACTTTCGCATACAAAACCTCAGTAAATGAGCAGTAAGCCCTAAAACCCGATATCATAAAGCAGATAGCTCTCTTTTGACGGAAAACATGACTAACAGTACGACAAATCTGAAAGCCAGCGGTCTGAAAGCCACCTTGCCGCGCCTGAAGATACTTGAAATATTTCAAAACAGTAAGGTCCGCCATCTGACTGCAGAGGATGTTTATAAAATCCTGCTGACAGAAAACATGGATGTCGGACTCGCGACAGTGTATCGCGTTTTGACCCAATTTGAACAAGCGGGGCTGCTGCACCGGAACCATTTCGAGACCGGAAAGGCAATTTTCGAGCTGAATGAAGGCTCGCATCATGACCATCTGGTTTGCCTGAATTGCGGCCGTGTGGAAGAGTTTTATGATCCGGAAATCGAGCAGCGCCAGCACCAGATTGCTCTCGAACGCGGCTTTAAAATCACCGATCATTCGCTGGCCATTTACGGTAACTGCACCAAAGAAAACTGCGAACACAAAGGCTGACCGGCCTTTTCAGCCTGCATAAAAAAACGGAACCCGCGGGTTCCGTTTTTTGTACTTTGCAAATACCGGATTTTTCAGCAATTTTCCGGTGATTTCAGGTCATTCTGAACGCCCGCAAAGCGCTCCGTCATCACCCGTTCCGCCAGACTAAGACGCATCGCCTGCAGATGTCAGTCCCGGTATCACTTTGCTGACCGCTTCCGTAATATGCCTGGCGCGGAATGGCTTCATGATAAATCCGTCAATCCCGCTGCGTGCCGCTTCGCGCAGGGTTTCATGGTCTTCGCTGCCAGTCACCAGCAAAATCCGGGTGTCCGGCAATTGTTCACGGATACGCGGCAGAATATCCAGACCACTGACCTGCGGCATCATCACATCCAGCAGAATCAGATCCGGCTTTTGCTCCAGCGCCATTTGCAAGCCCTGATCGCCGTCACCGGCTTCACCGACGATCTGGTATCCCTGACCACGCAACACCACGCGCAATACTTCGCGGGTGATATCGTTATCATCAATCAGCAGTATGCGAAGTTCTTCAGGTTTCATAGCAAGCCTATTGACTGAGCGCGTTCGACAGTAATTTTGCGGTGATATCCACAATCGGAATCACCCTTTCATATGCCATGCGAGTCGGGCCGATCACACCGAGGGTGCCGACAATTTTGCCGTTGACGCCATATGGCGCAGTCACAATACTGACTTCATCCACCGGCATCAGTTGCGACTCGCCACCGATAAAAATCTGTACGCCGTCTGCTTTGCTGGACACATCCAGCAACTGCATCAGGCCGGTTTTCTGCTCAAACAGATCGAACATTTTGCGCAGTGCGCCCATGTTCGATGACAAATCCTGTACGTTCAGCAGATTGCGCTCGCCGGAAATCACCATGCCTTCATCATCTTGCGCCAGCGCATCACTGCCCGCCTGTACGGCGACCTGCATCAGGCTGGTCATATCGCCCTGCAACTGACGGATTTCCGCGGTTAAGCGGCGACGCGCTTCTTCAAAACTGAGACCGGCAAAATTCTGATTCAGGTAATTCGCTGCCTGCGTCAGTTGCGACGGCGTGTAATCCGCCTCGGTTTGCAGCAAGCGGTTATGCACTTCGCCGGAAGGCCCCACCACGACCAGCAAAATCCTTTTTTCGGATAAACGCAAAAATTCCAGCTGATGAAATGTGGACTCGGTACGCGGTGTCATGACCACACCGGCAAACTGCGACAGCGATGACAAAATCTGTGCTGCGCTGGTAATGATTTTCTGTGCAGGCTGGGCCACGATGCCCGGTTGCAAACGGGATTCCAGTGAAACTTCGTCGATTTCCTGCACCGTCAGCAATTCATCCACAAACAGGCGGTAACCGCGCGGCGTCGGAATGCGCCCCGCCGATGTGTGCGGGCTGCAGACAAATCCCATCTCTTCCAGATCCGCCATCACATTGCGTATCGTCGCCGGTGACAGATCCAGTCCGGAAATGCGGGATAAGGCACGTGAGCCGACGGGCTGGCCGTCAGCAATGTATCGCTCTACGAGCGCTTTCAGCAAGGTCTGGGCACGGATATCGAGTTGCATAATGACATTGTATGCGAGCAATCCTCAAATGAACATCAGACGCGTGTTAATCGCTGTCTCAGATCATGTAAATCGCGAATCTGTGCCGGAATGGTCACATGCTGCCACTCCGGTTTATTTGCGCTGATGCTGTGACGGTTCATCCAGACTGCCTGCAAACCAGCTTGCGTTGCACCGTGCACATCCAGCAGCACATCATCACCGACGTACAGGGTTTCATGTGGGGCCACTTGTAAGGCGTCACAAGCAGCCAGAAAAATACGCGAGTCAGGTTTCGCACAGCCAAAACTGTGTGCCGCCAGCGAAACACGGAAATACGGCGCCAGTCCGATACTGTGTAAATCCGCAAAACCGTTGGATACTGAGCCGGTAATGAAATCCGCCTGCAATTGCTGAAGCGCCGGGATGACATCCTCATACAAACTGACCTGATTTCTGGCATGTGCGAATACCTGCATCGCGGCATCAGCATGCGCCGGATCAGCGCCCTGCTCTGCCATCACCTCCTGCAACAAGCGGTGGCGCAAACTCCACAAGTCATAAGAAAAACGCGGATCGGTTACTACCAGCGACTGACGACGCTGGCGCAAAGCCTCAATATCGTAGACTTCGGTAACCTGCGGTGTGTGTACCGCCAGCCAGTCATGCAGTGTTTGTTCCGCATGACGAATCACCGGACCAACCGGCCATAAGGTATCGTCCAGATCGAACAGGATGGCTTTAATTGTCATAATGCTGTGGGAATATCATCAATCTTGAACTAATTATGGTCTAATCTGGGCTTTTGCGTCATGCACAGATGCGGACGCAACGCCCGACAGGCTGATCTGATAATGATGACAACACCGAAAACCATCGCACTGGTTGGCAAAACCCAGGCCAGCGGCATAGAAGAATCCATTCGTGAACTGATTGTTTTTTTGCAGCAACACGGCGTCACCGTGGTGCTGGAAACTGAAACTGCGCGCACCTGCGGCATCGACAGTCTGCAGCATTTATCAGTGGCAGAAATCGGTAAGGTTGCGAATCTCGCGATTGTGCTCGGTGGTGACGGCACGATGCTTGGTGTTGCACGACAGCTTGCACCATATCCGGTGCCGCTGATCGGTATTAATCAGGGACGGCTGGGATTTATCACCGACATTCCGCGCGAACGCATGATTCCGGTGCTGACCGATATGCTGGACGGTAAATACATCGCGGAAAAACGCTCGCTGCTGCAAGCCATCGTATTACGCGACGGCAGCCAGATTTTCAGCGGCGTGGCGTTTAACGATATTGTGGTGGCGCGCGGTGCCGGTGCGGGTATGGTGGAATTGCGGGTCGAAGTCGATCAGCACTTCATGTACAACCAGCGCTCCGATGGTCTGATTATTTCCACGCCTACCGGCTCCACCGCCTACGCCTTATCCGCCGGTGGCCCGATGCTGCACCCGAGTCTGCAAGGCATTGCGATGGTGCCGATTGCACCGCATGCCTTATCGAATCGCCCTATCGTGTTGCCGGACAGCAGTGAAATCGTGATTGAGATTGCGGCTGGCCGTGACATGAGTCTGAACTTCGATATGCAGACCTTTGCCAGTCTGATGTGTCAGGACCGTATTGTGATTCGCCGCTCTGCACATACGGTGACCTTCCTGCACCCGCAGGACTGGAACTATTACCACACCCTGCGCGAAAAGCTGCACTGGAATGAATATCCTACCGTGACCGGTGCACTGAATTAATGCCAGATTGCTACAATACCGCGCTGTGACTTACTTTCCGGGTTTCCTATGCTGAGGACGCTTGCCATCCGAGATTTTGTGATTGTGGATCAGCTCGAACTTGAGTTTTCCGCAGGCTTCACCGTACTGACCGGCGAAACCGGTGCCGGTAAATCGATATTAATTGACGCCCTGAGTCTGGTGCTGGGTGGACGTGCCGACGGCAGCATGGTGCGCGAATCCGCCGCCCGTGCCGATATCAGTGCCGAATTTGCGCTGCATGATGCTGCGCGCGACTGGCTGCAGCAGCAAGACCTCAGCGATGAAGGCGATCAGCTGATACTGCGCCGTACCATTGATAACGCCGGCCGCTCCAAAGGCTGGATCAATGGCATTCCGGCCACCGTCAGCCAGTTGCGTGAACTCGGTGATTTGCTGGTCGATATCCACGGCCAGCATGCGCATCAGTCGCTGCTGCGCAGCGACGCGCAACGCGAACTGCTCGATAATCAGGGTGGTTTATCAGCACTGGCACGCGATGTCGCGCAACGCTACAGCCACTGGAATCAGTTAAGACAACAATTGCAGCGTTTTGAAAACGATGCAAAAAATCTGCTGCAGGAAAAAGAACGGCTGGAATGGCAAACCGGTGAACTGGAAAAGCTGCAACTGCGTGACGGTGAATGGGAAAGTATTCAGCAGGAACACAGCCGCCTCGCCCATGCGGCCAGTCTGATGGAAGGCGTACAGCAGGCGCTGGCGGCGATTTCGGAATCCGATCATCCGGTGCTGTCGCAACTCAACAGCCTGCAACAACGTTTATACAAGCTGGTGTCATTTGATGCGGCACTGCGTCCGGCAGCGGAAGCACTGGAAAACGCCTGCATACAATTGCAGGAAAGCAGTTATGCGCTGAACGATTACCTGCAGCGCACCGATCTGGACCCGGAACGTTTACGTGAGGTGGAATTGCGTGTGGATGCAATCCACAGTACATCGCGCCGTTTCCATGTCAGCCCTGAACAATTGCCCGGTGAGCTTGCGCGTTTGCAAAGCGAGCTGGAACAAATGAGTCTGGCCAGCGATCCGGACAGCCTGCGCAAGCAGGAACAGGCAGCACAGCAAGCCTATCTGGAACAGGCGCGCAGCCTGAGCCGGCAAAGGGTGCAGGTTGCACAGCATCTGAGCGAAGCAGTGACCGTGGCGATGCAGGATCTGAGCCTGCGTGGCGGTCAGTTTGCCATCGCGCTGCATCCCTGCGATCCGGCCTCATATGGTCTGGAGCAAGTCGAATTTCTGGTCGCAGGTCATGCCGGTGTACAACCACGTCCACTGGCGAAAGTCGCTTCGGGTGGTGAGCTGGCGCGTATCTCGCTGGCGATTTCCGTGATTGCTTCCAGTGCAACCACCACGCCGACACTGATTTTTGATGAAGTCGACAGCGGTATCGGTGGCGCCGTCGCAGAAGTAGTTGGCCGCCTGCTCAAGCGTCTGGGGCAGGAAAGACAAGTATTGTGTGTCACGCATTTACCGCAAGTGGCATCGCAGGCGAATCAGCATTTCCAGGTCAGCAAAGATCAGACCGGTGGCCGCACCAGTTCGCAGATTGCCCGACTGGACAGCAAACAGCGCGTGGAAGAAATTGCGCGTATGCTGGGCGGTCTGGAAATTACCGCCACCACACGCAAACACGCGCGTGAATTGCTGGCGCTGTAGAGAATTCTCAATATCTCAATTTACATTCATCAGGTCTGATTATGCCTTTTCTGAAAGAACCGGAATATACACACGGCAAAACCGGCAAAACCGCGATCCTGCTGATTAATCTGGGTACGCCGGATGCACCGGAACGCGGTGCGGTGAAGCGTTACTTGAAACAGTTTTTATGGGATCAGCGCGTAGTGGAAATTCCGCGCCCGGTCTGGTGGCTGATTCTGAACGGCATCATTCTGCCGTTCCGCTCCGGCCAGTCGGCAAAAAAATATGCGACGATCTGGACCAAAGACGGCTCGCCGCTGAAAATCCATACCGAAAAACAAGCGATGCTGCTCAAAGGTTATCTGGGCGAACGCGGCCATGATGTACATGTGAGCTGGGCGATGCGTTACGGCAGCCCGTCGATTCCGTCTGCGCTGCAAAAGCTGAAACAGGAAGGCTATGACCGGATTCTGATTCTGCCGGCCTATCCGCAATATTCCGCCACCACCACTGCATCGAATATGGATGCGGTCTTCAGCCATTATCAGCAGGTTCGCAATGTGCCGGAATTACGCTTTGTGCGTAACTACCATGATCATCCGGCCTACATTGAAGCACTGCGCCAGAGCGTGCTGAAACACTGGCAGCAAAACGGTCGTCCTGAAAAGCTGGTGATGAGCTTCCACGGTTTGCCGAAAGCCTTTTTGCTGCGCGGTGATCCTTATCATTGCGAATGTTATAAAACCGCACGCTTGCTGGCTGAAAAACTGGGCCTGACCAAAGATCAGTATCTGGTCACTTTCCAGTCGCGTCTGGGAAAAGCGGAATGGCTGCAACCTTACACAGAACCGAGTGTGCAGCAACTGGCCAAAGATGGCGTGAAACGCATTGATGTGATTTGCCCGGGCTTTATTGCTGATTGCCTGGAAACGCTGGAAGAGATTGCAGTCGAAGTCAAACAAGCTTTCCTGACTGCCGGTGGCAAAGAATTCCATTACATCCCTTGCCTGAACGAATCTCCGGCGTGGCTGCGTGCGATGGCGGAAATTTCGGAACAGCATCTGGCAGGCTGGGCAACCATGTTCACTGCAGGTATGCGTGATGATCAAAAACAGCAGGCGCTGATCAGCCGTGCCGAAGCAAAACGCCTGGGAGCACCGCACTGATGACGCAGGCTGTGTATGTGGTCGGTGATATTCAGGGTTGCGCCACCGAATTAAACCGTTTGCTGGCGCTGACTGAAGCCGACACACCGGGCGCCCGTTATCTGTTTGCCGGAGACCTGATTAACCGTGGCCCTGAATCGCTGCAGGCTTTGCGCACGATACGGACGCTGCAACAGGAAGGCCGCGCCGAAGCCGTGCTCGGCAATCATGATCTGCATTTTCTGGCGGTAGCGCAGGGACTGCGTCCGCCGCACCGGCAGGATACGCTGAACGACTTACTGAATGCTCCGGACTTGCCGGAACTGATGCTGTGGCTGCGTCAGCGCCCGCTGGCGTGGTCAGAAGCAGGCTGGCTGATCGTACATGCCGGTTTGTATCCGCAATGGGATGCGGCAACAACACTGGCGCTGGCGGCAGAAGTCAGCGCCATGCTGCAGGCACCGGACTGGCTGGATTTTATGGCGCAGATGTACGGCAATCAGCCGGATCGCTGGGATGACAATCTGCAAGGCCATGCACGCTGGCGCTGCATCATTAATGCGCTGACCCGTATGCGTTATTGCAGCGCCGATGGTCAGATGGATTTTGCGCTGAAAGAAGGTACGGCGAATGCACCTGAGGGTTTAATGCCGTGGTTTGCGGCAGAACGTGCCAGCACAAATGACAAGATCGCTTTCGGTCACTGGTCCACGCTGGGGCTGATTGTGCGAAACAATTTACTGAGTCTGGATACCGGTTGTGTCTGGGGCGGCAAGCTGACCGCCGTGCGTTTGCAGGATTTGCAAGTGTTTCAGATTGACTGCCCGCTGCAGCAACGCCCCGGTGCCTGACGCATTCAGAGAACAAGGAAGTCTGTGAATTTTCTCGCGCATATTGCGCTGGCCAGCCACGATGCGGATGCGATGCTCGGTGCACTGCTCGGCGACTTTGCCAGCCGCAGCGACGAAGCCCTGCTTCCGGTTAACATTCGGCGCGAAATACAACTGCACCGGCTGGTCGATACCTTCACCGATCAGCATCCCGAAGTACTCGCGATGAAAGCCGGTTTCGACAGCCCGGCGCGGCGCTACGCCGGTATTCTGCTGGATATTTACTTTGATTTGCTGCTGACCCGCCACTGGGAGCGCTGGTATCCGCAGTCACGCACGGTGATGATTTCGGACTTTTATCAGCATCTGCGATACAGAGAATCGATGCTGCCATCACGTCTGCAAAGTCTGCTGCCACGCATGGTGCAGGAAGACTGGCTGGCATCTTATGGTCACTGGCAAGGACTGGAGCGTGCGGTGCGGCGCACCGCCAGTCGTTTATCGCGTCATGGCGAACATCTGATTGCGGGATTACCGCATTTGCAGGCGAACGACAGCATACTGGAACAGGGTTTCCTGCGCTTTTATCCGGAACTGATACGCCATACGGAAGCACAGCGCCAGCGCTTGCTGCTCACAGCCTCCTGAGCTGGCTGTCAGGGCTCAGAAATCGCACAAAAATAGTGCAAAATGCGGAGTTCAACACAGAAAAAGCCAGCGCTCCGGCGGACGTCCGCGAATTCTCTGGCTTTCCAAGGGGGTGGGTTTTCAGCGAATGCGCATTTCTGCACAATCGCTGTGGTGTGACAGAGGGAAAATCAGGCAGCCTGTGTGGCTTGAATGCCCAGTGCGTCGCGCACTGCCTGTTGCGACTGGGTCGCGATATCGCGACGGTGTGCGCCGCATGTAGTAATTGCAGGCAGACGAATCAGCTCAGCGGTCATACGTGGCGCTTTCAGGATAATTTTCATGCTTTCGGCGAAACTCATATCGCCGATAAAGTCAGCGGCATGATGAAAGCGTCCCTGCTGATCAACATAACGCAGCGCGAACGGTTGCACAGGCACTTTCGCTTCAATCGCCGCTTCAAACAGGTTGGCATGGAAAGGCAGTACCGTTCCCTGCGCGGCAGTCGTGCCCTCAGGAAAGAAAGCAATGCGCTTACCAGCTTCAATCTGATGCACCAGACCTTCGTAAATACGGCGCACTTCACGCTGTTTGCCACGGGCCAGAAAAATGGTTCCGGCACGTTCACATAACCAGCCCACCAGCGGCCACGAGCGGATATCAGCCTTCGCGACAAAATGGCAGGGATGCAGGGTGTTGATGACGAAAATATCGAGCCAGGAAATATGGTTGGAAACGATCAGTGCGCGTTCAGCATGCTGGCCTTCGCTCTGATCAATAAAACGCACATCCACGGTACAAATGCCGAGCAACTGACGCGACCAGCGCTGTACCAGTTTTTCGCGGGAAATCTGCGAGCAAACAGGGAATAAAAATGCGCAAGTCATCAGCCCTGCGAGTAAATGCAGCGTTACCCGCACATAATGCCAAACGATCATACCGTATCCGCCAAACCCGATAGTGGAAAGAAAAGAATCAGAAACTGCCTGTCTGTTTACCGGTTTTCAGCGACTTGCACAGCACGCTCACAGCGTAACTGACCGGTAATACAGCGGTGAATAAAAAAGGGTTCTTATTATTTACCAGAAACAAGGCAGTGCGCCAGCAATACCGCGTGCATTGTTGCATCCGTCAACGCAAGGGCTTGCAGAATGGTGCTTTTTTGCGCAAGAGAACAACAAAAACGAAAAAAATTTTGCACGAAAAACAAAAGGCAGCCGAAGCTGCCTTCGATGCTGCCTTAGCATGCGTTAACCCGTAAAGACGAACCCACCGCCTTCCGTCTTTGCAGTCAGTCTGACAACAGAGCTTACACCGCGTACACGATGCGTCCGCCAACCATGGTCATACGCACCACACCCGGCAATTCATAACCGAGGAAAGGCGTATGCTTGCCCTGACTGCTGAGCGCCGCTGCTTCCACTTTCCAGTGGCTGTCTGCATCAAACACACACAGATCCGCTGCTGCGCCGACTGTCAGATTTCCTGCATCGATACCGGCGGTACGTGCCGCATCGCTGGTGATTTTGGCCAGTGCCTGAGACAGACTGACTTCGCCGTGGCTGTCAGCGGACCATTTCAGCGCCAGTGACAACAACAATTCCAGACCCGTTGCGCCCGGCGATGCTTCCGCGAACGGCAGCAGTTTTTCATCATCATCGACCGGTGTGTGATCGGAACAAATCGCATCAATCGTGCCGTCAGCCAGCGCAGCACGGATCGCATCGCGGTCACGCTGAGAACGGAACGGCGGTGTGACACGTGCGTTCGGATCGAAGAAACCGATGTCGTGTTCCGTCATGTGCACATGGTGTGCGCTGACGTCGCAACTGACCGGCAAGCCTTCACGTTTGGCCTGACGGATCAGTTCCAGCCCCGCCGCTGAGGATACGCGGCACAGATGCACGCGTGCACCGGTGGCACGCATCAGCTCAAACAAGGTATGCAGCGCAATGGTTTCTGCCATCACCGGCACGCCGGACAAACCCAGACGTGATGCATATGCACCGCTGTGCGCAACACCGCCCATGCCGATATACGGGTCCTGCGGACGCAGCCAGACGGTGAAGCCGAACGTCGCCGCGTAATCCAGTGCGCGCTGCAGCGTGGACGTATCGCGGATGACTTGTTCTGCTTGCGAGAAACCGATACAACCGGCTGCACTCAGCGCCGCCATTTCCGTCAGTTGTTCACCTTTCAGACCGGCAGTCAGCGCACCCAGCGGATACACATTTGCCTTGGCTTGCATGTCCGCGCGACGGCGCAACATTTCCACCAGACCGGCTTCATCCAGTACAGGATCGGTATCCGGCGGGCAAACCAGACTGGTCACGCCACCGCGTACCGCTGCCTGCAATTCCGATTCCAAAGTGGCTTTGTATTCAAAACCCGGTTCACGCAGACGCGCACTCAGATCGACCAGACCCGGCGCAACGATCTTACCGCTTGCATCCACCACCTGCGCATCACCGGCGTCCGTGCCCGTTGCGACGATGGCGGCAATCTTTCCGTTTTCGATCACCAGATCAGCGATCTGATCCAGACCGCTGGCAGGATCGACGACACGACCATTTCGTATTACTGTTTTCATCATCGCTCCTTACGCCTCACCACTGTTGCCGCCCAGAATACTCATCACCGCCATCCGCACTGCGATACCGAAAGTTACCTGCGGCAGTATCACTGCCTGCGGACCGTCCGCAACCGCAGAATCAATTTCCACGCCACGGTTCATCGGTCCCGGATGCATCACAATCGCATCCGGTTTCGCCAGTGCCAGACGTTCCGGTGTCAGGCCATAGTGTTTGAAGTATTCCTGTGCGGAAGGCAGCAGCGCACCGTTCATACGCTCATTCTGCAAACGCAGCATGATGATGACGTCCACGCCTTTCAGGCCTTCATCCATATTGTGGAAAGTGCGCACACCGAGCTGATCCAGTCCGCCCGGTAACAGCGTACGCGGACCGATCACACGGACTTCCGGCACGCCAAGCGTGGTCAGCGCATGAATATCCGAACGCGCCACACGGCTGTGCAGTACGTCGCCGACAATTGCCACGGTCAGGTTATGAAATTCTTTTTTGTAATGACGGATGGTGTACATGTCCAGCAAACCCTGGGTCGGGTGTGCATGGCGGCCGTCACCGGCATTCACCACGTGTACATGGTTCTGGCGGGTATCGTTGAGATGCTTGGCAATCAGAAACGGCGCACCGGACATCGAGTGACGCACCACAAACATATCTGCATGCATCGCTGCCAGATTGTCGATGGTATCCAGCAGCGATTCACCTTTGCTGGTACTGGATGCCGAAATATTCAGATTGATCACGTCTGCTGACAAACGCTTGGAAGCGATTTCAAACGTGGTGCGGGTACGGGTGGAGTTCTCAAAAAACAAATTGAAAACACTTTTACCGCGCAGCAAAGGCACTTTTTTCACTTCACGGTCGCCGATACTGACGAACGATGAGGCGGTATCCAGAATATGATGGATCACGGCCTTCGGCAAACCTTCGGTGGTCAGCAAATGCTGTAACTCACCGTGTTTATTGAGCTGTGGATTATGCATGGTCGATAGAGATACGGAAGGTGCCATCGTCTGCGCGTTGCAGATTGACGGACACACTGGATTCAAATGAAGAAACCTGTGCAACAAAGTCCGGCGCAACCGGCAAATGACGACCACCACGGTCGACCAGCGCAGCCAGCCAGATACGGGCAGGACGCCCGTAGTCGAATAATTCATTGATCGCCGCTCGAGTGGTGCGGCCGGTGTACAGCACATCATCGACCAGCAAAATTTGCGCGCCATCGACAGAGAACGGGATATGGCTCGGTTTGGCGCCGGAACGCAATCCCTTTTCCGCGTAATCATCACGGTAAAAAGAAACGTCGATTGAGCCAGCTGCCGTCGTCAGTTGCAGATCGCGCACCAGTCGTTCTGCAATCCACGCACCACCGGAATAAATACCGACAACCGCCAGTTGCGGGTGAGCCGCCGCCAGCGGCCGGATCTGTTCCAGCAATTGCTGATACAGGTGTTCTGCATGCAAAGTTGTGTCCGTCGTCATGGGTTTTCGTCGAAGTATTGTTGAAGAATGACGGCCGCCGACGCATCGTCGATGTATTCGCCTTTTCCGGCCTGAAAAATTGCTGAAGAATAACGTTCATCCACCTGCATCACCGGCAGGTTGTAGCGACCATTGAGCTGATTCGCAAAGCGACGGCAACGCACCGTCATTTCATGCTCGGCACCATCAGGATGACGCGGGACGCCGACGACCAGACAAAAAGGTTGCCATTCGCTGATCAGTGCAGCAATCTCAGCAAATTTACCGTCGTTGGTGGGAGCGTGAATAATTTTATGCGGACTGGCATTGCGTGTGACCGTATTACCGACGGCAACACCAATACGCTTGAGTCCGAAATCAAAAGCCAGTACGGTTCCGCCGGAGAGATTCATCAGGCATGCCCCGCTTCTGCTGCGAGCATCCACGGGTCTATCCCCAGCAGACGGATCGCCGCTTCGAACCGCTGTTCCAGCGGCAGATCAAACAGAATTTCTGTGTTCGCCTGTACGGTCAGCCAGTTGTTGGCCAGCAATTCTTTTTCCAGCTGACCAGCGCCCCAACCAGCGTAACCGACGCTGACCAGCAAACGGTCCGGGCCAGTGCCACCAGCCACCGCTTCCAGAATATCGCGCGAAGTCGTGAATGCCACATCCGTCGTGACCTTCAGGGAAGAGCTGTAATTTCCTGCAGGTTCATGCAGCACAAATCCGCGGTCTTCCTGTACTGGACCGCCGGACATTACCTGCATTTTATGCAAGGGATTCAGATCCGGATCACCGGAGACCGTCAGGTCAATTTTGTCCAGCAGAGAGGCGACCGTTATATCGGTCGGGTGATTAATCACGATACCCAGCGCACCGCGGGTATTGTGTTCACACAGATAAACCACAGAACCTTCAAACACCGAATCCTGCACCGATGGCATTGCGATCAGAAAGTGATCGGTCAGATTCAGTTCACCGGAAGAGACAGATTCAGAAGATGCCGCAGATTGATCAGAAACAGCCGGATCGGACGATGCACGCAGGTCATCGCCGGAGTCATCGGAAAAAGGGGGGATTTGCTTCGCCATAGAGCGCCATTTTAGCAGTTTTGGCGGGCTTTTTCGATGTGTGCTATCTTCCGGCAGTCCTGTCAGAAAACCGCTGATTTCCTGTCATCACCATGTCTAACCTACAATTTTCACGCTCGCTGGTCTGGTTCCGCCGCGACTTGCGCTGTCATGACCATGCTGCGCTTTACCACGCATTACGCAACAGTCAGCAAGTGTATTGCGTTTTCGTTTTCGATAAAACTATCCTGCAATCCCTGCCATCACAAGACCGGCGTCTGGCCTTCATCGATGAATCGGTAACTGAATTACAAAACAATTTACGTGACGCCGGTGGTGAACTGATCGTTTTGTTTGACCATGCGGAAAATGCGATTCCGCAACTGGCGGCTGATTTGCAAATCGATGCTGTATTTACTAACCGTGACTATGAGCCACAAGCCATCCAGCGCGATCAGCACATTGCAGATGAACTGAAGACACGTGGTCGCCGGTTCTTTGCCAGCAAAGATCAGGTGATTTTTGAGCAGGATGAAGTGTTATCGCAGGCCGGAACGCCCTTTTCTGTTTTCACTCCCTACAAAAATGCCTGGCTGAAAAAACTGGCTGCTCAAGATACCGACTTTTACAGTCGCGCCTATCCGGTACAAAAGTATGCAGGCAACCTGGCCAGCCACCTCTGGCCTGCACGCCCTACGCTGGCGGAAATGGGTTTTCAGCCAGATGCGCTTCCGGCCGGTGTGCATGGCGGCAGCAGCGCTGCTGAAAAATTACTTGCCGATTTCCTGACACGGATTCACAGCTACCATACCCGGCGTGATTTCCCTTCAGTGAAAGGCCCGTCGTATTTATCCGTGCATCTGCGTTTCGGAACAGTTTCGATACGCCATCTGGTCAGACTCGCACTGCAGGAAATCACGCTGAATAACAGTGAGGGTGCCCAAACCTGGCTGAGTGAACTGATCTGGCGTGATTTCTATTTCATGATCCTGCACCACCATCCGCGCGTTACGCACGCTTCGTTCAAGCCTGCGTATGATGCTATTCGCTGGGAAAGCGGTGCACAGGCTGATGCTGATTTCGCCGCGTGGTGCGAAGGAAAAACAGGCTATCCGCTGGTCGATGCAGCGATGCGCCAGCTCAATCAAAGCGGCTACATGCATAATCGTCTGCGCATGGTAGCCGCGTGTTTTCTGATCAAAGATCTGGGCATAGACTGGCGTCGAGGTGAAGCGTATTTCGCGCAACAACTACTGGATTTTGATCTGGCTGCAAACAATGGTGGCTGGCAGTGGGCGTCGTCATCAGGCTGTGATGCACAACCCTATTTCCGTATCTTTAATCCGGTCACACAATCGGAAAAATTTGATTCGGATGGCAAATTTATCCGGCGTTACTGTCCTGAACTGGCGAATCTGGATCACAAAACAATTCATGCGCCATGGAAAGCCGGTGCGCTTTTACTCAGCCATGCGGGCATCAGACTTGGAGCAGACTACCCTCATCCATTGGTACAGCATGAAGATGCCCGTCAGCGCACGCTGGACCGCTATGCCATCGTTAAGCAAAGCACCTGAGAACAAAAGCTGCAAACCATTTATTTCTGACAGCAACAAAAAAGCGGAGCACACGGCTCCGCTTTTTTTACCTCGCAATATTATTAATGCGCTTATTAAGATCAGACAATGATTGCATTTTCCTGACCAATAAACCGGACAATTGCCTCCAGCAAATCATCTTCACGATACGGCTTACCGAAGTACTCGTTCACGCCCAGTTCTTTCGCGTAGTTACGGTGTTTATCCGCAGTGCGTGACGTAATCATGATGATAGGAATATGCGCGGTACGGGTATCGCTGCGTACGTTTCGTGTCAGATCGAAACCATCCATACGCGGCATTTCAATATCAACCAGCATCACGTCCGGCGTAACGGACTGCAACTGCTCCAGCGCATCAATACCATCTTTTGCCAGAATGACCTGATAACCTTCGCGGGTCAGCAAGCGCTGGGTCACACGGCGTACGGTCAGCGAATCATCCACCACCATCACGGTATGTTGCTTGCGCAATCCCTGAACTGGTTCAGAAGCAACACGCAGTGCAGACTCTGGCTGTTCCAGATTCGCTACAGCGCCCTGAACTGCTTCTGCTTCATGATGCGGTAAACGTGCAAGCTGTAATTGCTCAAAACGGCCAGCCAGTGGAACCGGATTCAGAATCAGGATAATCTCACCCGAACCCAGTACGGTTGCACCTGCAATACCGGCCATACGCGCCAGTTGCGGACCGATATTTTTCACAACCACCTCGCGGTTGCCGAGAATTTCATCGACGTGCAGTGCAACGCGGTCTGTACCACTCTTCAGTATCAGTACCGGCGTGTATTGCAAAGACATTGGCACAGCATGATGGTCTGCCAGCAGCGTCGACAGGAAATACATGCCCACGCGCTGGCCCTGCCACATAACCGCGCCTTCATTGTAGACACTTGCAAGAGCATTGGCTTTCAAATGCTGTACCTGCTCTACCAGAACCGACGGAACCGCATAGGTTTTGCCACCGGCGCTCAGCAATACCACCTGCGTTACTGCCAGCGTCAATGGCAAGCGAATAGTAAATTCAGCGCCCTGACCTGCGGAAGTGGTCACTTCAACACGTCCGCCAAGCGAAGATGCTTCAGAACGAACCACGTCCATCCCGACGCCCCGCCCCGCCAGCTCAGTCACTTCCGACGCCGTTGTAAAGCCCGGCTCGAAGATCAGTGCTGCGGTTTCCGCTTCACCCGGTTGTTCATCATGCCCGATCAGACCAGACTGGCGTGCTTTGTTCAGGATCGAAGGCAGGTTCAGTCCACGTCCGTCGTCTTTGAAGCGGATAACAACTTCGTTACCTTCCTGACGAATTTCAATCAGCAATTCACCGGTTTCATTTTTTCCGGCCTGACGACGTTCTTCGCGACTTTCAATACCATGCACAATCGCATTGCGCAGCAAATGCTCAAACGGACCGACCATTTTTTCCAGAACGCCACGGTCCATTTCAACGCCTGCACCACGGATATCCAGATTCACACGCTTATCGAGCTCTTTAGCCGTCTGTCGTGTCACACGATACAAACGCTCGGACGCACTGGCGAACGGAATCATACGCACACGCATCAGATCCTGCTGCAATTCACGTGTCAGACGTGCCTGAGTCAGCAAATCACTGGATGCGCCATCGATAGTACGGTTCAAGTTCTGCTGAACTGTCGCCACGTCGCTGACGCTCTCTGCCATCATGCGGGTCAGTTCCTGCAGACGTGTAAAGCGATCGAACTCGAGCGGATCAAAATCTCGGTCGGCAGCATGTGACATTTGTGCCGCAATCTGACTTTCCGCCTGAATTTCCACTTCACGCAACTGATCACGCAAACGCGTCACGTTACCCGTCAGTTCAGACAGCGATGCACGCAATGTGGAAATTTCATTTTCCAGACGAGAACGGGAGATCGACACTTCACCAGCCTGGTTGACCAGTCGGTCAAGCACGTCGGCACGCACACGCACCAGCGGAACCGGCGCTCCCGGTTGCGACGGCGCATTCAGTGGCATTGCTGCCGGCATCGCCCTAACCTGCGCACCTGTATTCACAGGAACAACTGGGTTCAGACTGACAAGTTCCGGTACTTTAGTTTCCGGCACTGCAGACTCTGCACCTGCGATCAGTTCTTCCTGGAAACGATCCAGCTCTTGTGCTGCGGTCAGTACTTCAGGAACTTCCGGTGTTACGTAAGCCTGTGGATTCTGCAACTGGTCGAACATTTGCATGCTCAGATCGTGCCTTGCGAGCAAGTCGTCGAGCAATGGCTGCCGCACCGCACCACCGGTATTCGCCATACTCTCGATACGGCTTTCCATATCGTGAATATGCTGCCCCAGCGTCATTGCACCAGCCATCCGTGCACTACCCTTAATGGTATGCATCAGACGCGCGATGGATTGCGGAATGCCTCCGTCAGCCGGATGCTCCTGCCAGCTGCGCAGCAATTCGCCGACCATAGGCAAGAGATCCTGACCTTCTTCGATGAAGACTGGCAACAAGTCCTGGTCAATCTCATCATTCAGCTTGGCAACCGCGGGCTGACTGACTTCAGGCGGTGCTATTGCAGCCACTGTGTCTGCATGCGCAACTTCGACAAATTCCTGCATTACCGGTGCTTCCGGTATATCACCATTTTCCTGCGCCAGATGTTCAAGATCTTCGAGATTCAGTCGCTCATTTGTCGACGTAATGAATTCCTCATCCGCACCGGCATCTGAGCGGGCAATAATGCCCTGCAACAGGTGTTCGAGCGCCTGAATTTGTTCAGGCGCTGCTTCCGGCAATTCCGATGTCGCGAATTTCTGCAACATACGTTTTGCGGTATCCAGCGCTTCATCAAGTACATCAAACTCGCTTGAATGCAATACGACCGGGTGCCGCTGCAAACGTTGCAGCACCAGCTCCATACTGTGGGCCAGTTCTTGCAGCTGACGTAAGCCGACGGTTGCTGAGCTGCCAGCCAGAGAATGACTTGCATGTATTGCGTGTGTGGACACAACACGTTCCGGTTCGTGACGCCATTCAGAGAAATCCTGCGTCAGGAAACGAACGATTTCATCCGTCTCCGCCATGTAAATGCCATACAGCGGCAGACTGATCTCAAGCCCGCCGATACGTTTGACATTATCATCGAGAACAATTGCCGGTTTATTTACATCCGGGAATTCGATAATTTGTGCAGTTTCCGCCGTTTCATCACCAGACGCGATAGCTTCAGATTCAGTACCCTGAATTTCAGTTTCCGGTGTACCGGTCTCTGCAACGATTTCAACAGGATCATCCAATTCATGCGTATCCGGATTCAATTCTGCAGGCATTTCTTCGGATACAATCGGATCTGACATCTGCTCTGTCAGCAATTCATCCTGTGCTGATTCGGGAGTCTCATCTGATGCAAGTCCGGATATCACCGGTTCAGGATGCAGGCTTATCTCGGCGTCGGCATCTGAACCAACTTCCTCAACGACAATATCGGCAAGCTCGTCACTTGTTACGACATCCGGCGCAGTAACAGATTCACTTTGAACCTCGGACGATAAACCAATATCATCAGGCAATTCCAATTCTGAAATATCTTCCGAGATAATTGTTTCCGCTTCAGTTTCAACGGGCGCTCCCTGATCACACGGTGACTCAGCCAACAGACCATCGTTAAACCCGGCTTCCTGCTCAGGAGCGACCTCAATAGACCGCGTAATATGTTCTGCTGCTTCGTCAGCAACCGCCACTGACTCGTCTGATACAAACTCATCCGTAGCGACTCCCATTACTTCGGAAGCGGACAGTAATTTGTCAGGATCGTCTGCTGACAATTCGGCGGACTCGTGAAGCTCTACATGCAGATCCGATACAGCAACCGTAGCATCCTGAGCATCTGTCGTCTCAGCATCAACTAAGTCTGCTGCTTCTGTTGGTAAATGCTGTGCTGCAGATTCGTCGATTTGTATTTCCGATGTTAACGACTCTGCCTGCAATATCGGGGCGCCTTCTGCAAGAAGATCGTCTACAGCAACAGTCAATTTTTCTTCAGCCGGAATCGGCTCAGAAGATACATGGGGCTCTGTGTGGTATGCAAAATCATCTGCGGGATCTGCGGACAGCTCCACCACATCGGAAAGCGGCTCAACTACATGCTCTGTATGTACATCAGGCAACAGCGCTGTCTCTTTCTGCCCTGCAACTCCGTCTTCTTCTGCAAAAATCTCTGAATTGACAGTTTCCGAAATGTGAGAACTTTCAAAAGCGCTGCCTGCATCTTGTGCAGGACCATCGAATGGTTCAGTATCTGCTTCAGTGATTACCTGATCAGGCACTGTGGAAACGATTTCAGCTTCAGCGTTCACTGCGGGCTCAGTTTCTGCAATCAGCTCAACGGATGTATCACCTGCTTTCAACCTTTGAGCAGCAGCAACAATTGCGTGACCGTTACGGAAGGAGTTACCGGAATCACGCAGCTCTGCCACCCACAAAGTCATTTCACCTGTGACATGGTCAAGCAGCTTATACAATGCTTCAGTCCCATGGCGCGACTCAGACAGCCACAGATTCATTACCTGCTCAATACTCCAGGCTGTTTCGCCAAAGACATTCAAGCCAACCATGCGGCTACTGCCTTTGAGCGTATGGAAAGAGCGACGAAGACTTGTCAGATATTCCTGATTATCGGTGTCCTGACGTGACAGCGGTAAAGTGTCGCGCACGAACTGAAGAACTTCCTCTGCCTCCATGAGGAAAATTTCCAGCAACTCAGCATCGATTGCGTCATCAGATTCCGGCATTACTACAGGTGCTGAAACTGGTGCTTGAGGAACTGCTGCATGCACTACGAGCTGCGGCACTTCGGAGGCACCGGTTTGTGCCAGCGCTGCCATTGCAGATTTTGCCCGTTCACCGGCTTCAGTGTCATCCAGCAAGGTTGCAACAGAACGTTCCGCTTCCAGCGAATGTTTCAGCTGCTCGCGAATAGTCTCGTCATCAGGTGCTTTAGCCAGAGACTCGGCCAGACGAACACTTTCCTGCTGCTGATGTGCGAGTTCCTCTTCTGCCGTCAGTACGGTTTCTTGCGGATAAATTTCCTGCATCACCAGCTGATCAGCATTCGGAAGCAATTCCTTCTGGCTACCGCTTTCCAGCAAATGCGAGCGGAACACACCCGTGTCCGCATCGAAAGTAAATTTTTTCTTAGCTGTTTCCGGCTGACTCTGAATCGTCTCAATGAAAAAACTCAGCGCACCAATATTCTGCGCGACTTTCTGATGCAGCGTATTCTGCTCTGCTTCGCTTGCAGAGAGCAGCGCTTCATCAAATTGTCCAACAAGATGGCGCGTATGCTCAACGGCACGCATCGCATCATCCTGATCAAGAATAGCGAGAGCACCACCGATTTGATGCAGTACGCTATCAACCGGCTTCAGTAAATCTGCCTGAGAATGATCACGGAAGTATTCGTCAAGATTTTTTTCAATCTGACGCAGACTTGTTTGCATCTCGGTCACCAGCACATGCATGGTCTGACGCTGCTGAGCCTCGCGGGAGATCTCTCCCATCCATGCAGCCTGAGATGTCAGCTCATCGCCGGATACCGCAGACAATAAGCGTGATGTAATTTCCTCTGCACGATCCTGAAAATGTGCTGGCAGCCGGGTAATCTGATCAAGAGCATTCTCAACAAACAATAGGCTTGTCGCAAGCTCAAGACCGAACTTACTACCTTCTTCGGAGTGCGCAACATGTCTGGCAATCCCGCTCAACTCCCGCAAGAGCTTTGACAACGAAGGGGTACTCAGGGATTCACCTGTTTCCGCCAGATCCTTCATTTTCTGGGAGAATTTTTCAGCAAGCCCTTGTTCTCCGTTGGCAATTCGTCCCCAGAGATTCTTTACGGCAGTCAGTTGTTCTTTCGCTGTAGACAATGCACTCGCAGCAACTCTGCCATAATTTTTCTTGTCGTAATCTGCGGGCACTGCATTTTCAAGCGCATATGCCTGACGAATGCTGGCAACCAAAGGTGTCGGTTGCTTTATCTGGGCAATAAAAAATAATGCATCGCGCAGCAAACGCTCGGGAATAGCAGTGCCGCCATCAACCAGACGCCGGATCTGAAGATTTATGCGGCCGAGAATTTGTTTTACGTATTGTTCATTTTGGATGCGCGCCGATTCAACGGCTTCAGTAAACGCACGCATTACTACCCAGAACGCCTTCGCCTGCGGAGTACTTTGCACCTGATCAATTTCTGCAATCAGGTCACGCATCTGCAGAACTGCTTTCAACTGAGCCTCGGCATCCTTGCTGGTCAGCACCGTCAACAGCAATTTTTCAAAACGTTGACGTAAGCCAGTGTATGCAGGTGCAGAGCCGCGATAGCTGAGGGTCAGTTCCGGAATCTTTTCCTGAACAGCAAGTGTAGGAAAGAACAGGTCCGCAGGGTGAATTCGCTCTGCCCCCTTCAGTTCCAGGACAGTACGGTAGTAGGGAAATAAACGAACTGGCTGATGCGGCGCACCAGATAACAAGTCCTCAAGGTAACGCAGTACCGCGTGAAACGCGTCCTGCACACCAGTCACTACTTCTTCGCTGATGACCAATTGTCCGTTCTGTAATCGTTCCAGTACGTCTTCAATTGACTCTGTCAGAAGCGCGACACCATCGATATCGACAATTTGCAGAGCACCGTGAGCCTGATGCAAGAAGTTTTTAGCATGCAACAAAGATGTGGCACGACTTTCCTCATCTTGTTTCAGTGCTTCAGATAATTTTTTCCCGGCCTGATTGATCGCTTCCCTGATGTCTGCGATTACCCAGGACAGAGGTCCGGTATCAAACTGCTCCTGCGGAAACTCCGCCGGACTGGATACGTCGTATGTCATGCATACCCCACAAATGCTGGCCGCGACAGAGCCAGCTCTGTCGCGAAGTAGAAAGATTTGATCATACTTACCGCATCAGCGGCATCAGGCAATTTTGAACCGGGATACCGAGTTCTTCAGTTCTTCCGCGAGCATCGCCAATTGTTTAATCGAGTCAGCAGTTTGCTGCGTACCAGTACGGGTATTATCTGTAATTTCCAAAATGTGCTGAATATTCTGCGCAACACCATTCGCAGATGTGGCCTGCTGTTCGGTCGCAAGCGAAATGCCCTGAATCAGCTCAGCAAGACGGTTAGAAACGCTACGGATTTCTGCCAGCGCAGTACCCGCAGCATCTGACAGTTTCGCTCCCTCAACAACCCCCTGAGTCGATTTTTCCATCGCAGCTACTGCATCGTGGGTATCGGTCTGAATCGTACGAACCAGCGCACCGATCTGTTTGGTCGCTTCAGCGGAGCGTTCCGCCAGTCGCTGAACCTCTTCCGCAACCACCGAGAAACCACGACCTGCTTCACCTGCAGACGCCGCCTGAATCGCCGCGTTCAGCGCCAGTACGTTGGTTTGCTCGGTAATGTCAGAAATCAGTTCGGTAATTTCACCAATTTCCTGAGAGGACTCACCCAGTCGTTTAATACGTTTCGACGTTTCCTGAATTTGCTCGCGAATCTCATTCATACCCTTGATCGCATTTTCCACCGCATGCGCACCCTGCTCTGCCGCAGCAACGGATTGACGTGCAACTTCAGCAGATTCATTTGCAGAGCGGGATACATCGGTAATTTCCGCCGCCATCGCCAGAACCGCCTGACCGGCATCTGTAATTTCCCGGGACTGCTGTTCAGACGCATTCATCAGATCAATAGATACGCTCTGCGCAGATTCAGACGCTGATGTAACTTCTTCCGCTGTTTTGGTAACACGCCCTACCAGACCACGCAACTCTTCCACCGTGTAGTTAACCGAGTCAGCAATCGCACCGGTAATATCTTCCGAAACTGTAGCCTGAATGGTTAAGTCACCGTCCGCAACTTCCTGCAACTCATTCATTAAGCGCAAAATCGCGGCCTGATTTTGATCGTTTGCCTGTTTAGCCTCTTCTTCTTGCTTTTGCGCCTGAAGCATCTGTGCAGCAGCTTCCATACGACGCTCATTCGCCTCTTTAGCGCGATTACGGCTATCCTGCAACAGCACAAGTGCGATACCAACCGCAGAAGCCAGCGCGGCAAGTGCAGACACCATCAGCATCACGAAACTCAGGCTGATCGAATCCTGCTCGTCGGTATACGTTTTCTGCAACTTGGTCAGCTTGGTTTTCAGACTTTCATTTTCATTAAAAATCAGCTGCTCGGACTGTTTCGTCGCAATAAAGTTTTGCAGATTGCTGAGAATCGCACTGACACCGACCTGGTATTCTTCGAAGACTTTTTTCAGTTCCTGTAATTTTTCACGAGTATCGGCATCCTTTGTCGGATTCAGACGCAAAATTTCGCTACCGTTCAGGAAGCCTTCAACCAGATCATGGAAAGTATTTGAGTCTTTACCCAGCAAGAACGCTGTCTCAGGATTCACACCCTCTGATGTCAGGAATTCATTGGCGCTTCGTCCGAGACGCTGTGTAAGCATCACTAACTGACCGGAGGCCGAAATTTCACGCGCAGAACCACCGCCCTGCACCTTCAGCGTGGAGATTTGCTCTGTCAGCTCAAGCAGTGTCGGGGACAAAGCGTTCAGCTTTTGCTGCGTCTGACCGAAACCAGTCAGTTCCTTGCGATACTTCAGGATCGTTTCAGCAGCTTTATTAGACGCCTGCCAGGCTTTGACCGTATCCTCAAGTACCGGAGTCAGCTTGGAATTTGCACTACTTACACTACGCCCCTGATACGAGCCGCCTTCCAGCAGAATTTTCAAATCATTATTAACTTCTTTACGACTGTCTTCGAGCTGTTTAAACGCTTCAGGATTACCCTGAATCGCATTCGGCGCTGCTTTACCGATACGCTGAGAGTGCATCAGTACGTCACCCGCGATCTGCACCTGAGTAGACATCAGCGAGGACTGACTGGCATTCAGAACGACAAACCCTGCACCTGCAAGTAATGAAATACCCATTGCGACAGACAACATACGCAACTGGCGCTGCAACGGTAAATGACCAATGAGTGGCAGACGAATATCACCACCTTTTTCAAGTGCGTCACCGATAAATGTCGCATCAGCATGCTGCTCTGTTGCAGGAGCTGCTTTTGTCGCATCTGAATCAGCTTCCGCCGTCACAATACGTACATTCGCAGCTTCTTCAATCTCTGCCGTGCCGGCATTCAAAGGTGACCTTGCCTCAGCCTCTGTTCCGTCAACTTCCGGATCTTCTTTTCCCTTGGACAAGAACGGTAGATTAAATGCCATTACTAAGTCTCCTAAACGATTGAAAAGCCTGCGGTTGCGTTCGCAAACCGCATTACAACGCAATATGTAAAAAATCCTGATCACGAACGAGAGTCGAAAGACTCAGTTCAGACCAGATGTGTCCATCCTGATCAGAAAAACGACGTGGCAACCATTCCCGGATGGCAACATCACCATCCAGCAATGTCATGTCATTCAGATTCCTTAAGCCGAATACCTGAGAAACAAGCAAGCCTGCGTTAAACATCAGTGCCGGTGCAAACGCAACAATGCGACAGGAAGGATTGACTTCAGTCAGCTCGCTACCCAGAAAGCGGGATAGATCAACAACACTTGTCAGATTCCCCCGGATATTGGATAAACCTTTGTACCAGTCACGCGTAAGCGGAACGGAAGATAAAGTACCAACACTCACAATTTCACCCGCCTCGCGCAAGTCGAGCAGATAACGGCTGCCTCCGATCATGACACCCAACTGACTTAGCTGAACAAATCCACTACGCTGAGCAGCCTGCATACGTTCAACAAGCTGCGCCTGAAACTCTCGCAAACGGGTATGCTTACGTCCATCAGAAGCGCGTACAACCCGGTCTGCCGGGTTTGTTTCATTCACAATCTCTGTCATAACAGGATCCGGGGTCAGAATTCACAGTCAATCGCGCATCAGCCGAGCGCGGCAATTTTCGTCAGTAATTCCTGCGGATCGATAGGCTTAACCAGATAGTCCCTGGCACCTTGCCGCAATCCCCAGATGCGATCCGTTTCCTGATTTTTACTGGTGCAGATGATGACCGGAATATCCTGAGTATCAGGATCTTTAGCGATCGCACGCGTAATCTGAAAGCCATTCTGACCCGGCATAACCACGTCCATCAGAATCAACTGAGGCTTATCAGCTTTGATTTTCAACAGCGCTTCTTCACCATTTTCAGCGGTAGAGACTGAAAATCCATTTTTGACGAGCACGTCTGTCAGAAAATAACGTTCGGTAGGAGAATCATCTACTACCAGAATTTTTTGAATAGCCATCTTAACAATACCTCATAAAAGCTGATTATTTATCTTGCCCGGCTACGGTGTAGTGACGCACAGTTTTCAACAAACTGTCTTTCGTAAATGGCTTGGTCAGATATTCATCTGAGCCGACCATTGCGCCACGCGCACGGTCAAACAAACCATCTTTCGATGAAAGCATAATGACCGGGGTCTCACGGAACCGGGCGCTTTTTTTAATCAGAGCACAAGTCTGATACCCATCGAGCCTCGGCATCAGAATATCGCAGAAAATCAAATCCGGATGCGAGTCATTAATTTTCGCCAGTGCATCGAAACCGTCCTCAGCCAGAACAATCTGATAGCCAGCCTGCCCCAGAAAAATCTCAGCAGAACGACGGATTGTGCTGCTATCGTCGATCACCATGATTCTGACATTTTCATTACCAGTCACTGTTGACATAAACTAATCTCTTCCCGACAAATCCAGACAAGTCATTTTCCTGCGGAAAACTGTAACAGAGATCCCGTTACATAATCCTCTTATTTTCCCCGAATAAACATTCAACACAAGGAAAATCAGACGAATTGCGGACAAATTGCGGTTAAATCACAACCATTTCAAAATCATCCTTGCGCGCACCGCACTCAGGACAGGTCCAGTTCAGCGGCACATCTTCCCAACGAGTACCAGGTGCGACGCCATCTTCAGGCATCCCCTGCTCTTCGTCATAAACCCAGCCACAAATAAGACACATCCAGGTTTTCCACTCTGCTGCACCATTCATATTTTCACTCACGACTTCAACCCTTCAATCAAGTAGAATATTGCGTTGCTACAAACCATACCCAGTGACCAGCGACTATCATGCTCGCGGAGCTTCACTGAGCCGACTATATTAATCTACGAAACGTGCAAAACCAAATTTCACCACTTATCGTCAGCTTTGGTGCCACGGACCCGGTTGGAGCACAAGGACTATTCGCAGATCAGGCATCTTTTGCTGCTATGGGTTGTCACGGGCTACCTGTCGTGACGGCGATTCTCACCGGCGACACTGCACAGACAGACAATCTACATCCCGTTGAGGCAGATTTAGTCGATGATCAGGCTAGAACGGTTCTCGAAGATATGCAGGTCGCAGCCATCAAGGTAGGACTCGTTGGAAGCGTAGAAAATGTGACCGTAATCGCGGAGATTGCTGCTGACTACCCTGACCAGCCACTAATACTGGATCCTGTACATACCGAACTTGACGAGCAAACCCCTGATGCTGAGGATCTGCTGACCGCGATACAGGAGTTACTTTTACCTCAGGCAAGTTTGCTGCTTATTTCTGCAGTTGAACTGGCTCGCATGTCTGATTCGGGCGACGACAATCCGGTTTCCGATGATTTGTCTGTTAGCGTCATGTCTGTCATTGACAGTGGGTGCGAGTATGTCCTGGTAACCGGCACACCGTCAGGTGCAGGAGAAATTGAAAATCAATTATTCGGTCCATCTGGCCTGATAAAAAAGTACGTTTGGCCCCGCGTTCCCGGAACACATTGCGGCGCCGGAAGCACGCTGTCTGCAGCAATCGCAGCGCTGCTCGCCAATGGTATGGACATGACGGATGCCGTGCTTGAAGCACAAGAATATACCCATGCCACACTGAGGCACTCACAGCAGCTCGGTATGGGAAAACGCGTCCCCGACCGTTTCTTCTGGGCGAAAGAAATCGCAGACTCTGCCAAAGA
This sequence comes from Cognatundibacterium luofuense, assembly GCF_018139685.1. GTDB lineage: Bacteria > Pseudomonadota > Gammaproteobacteria > Burkholderiales > Burkholderiaceae_D > Undibacterium > Undibacterium luofuense. The sequence continues at coordinate 109,041 of NZ_JAGSPN010000006.1, read as the reverse complement.
TCCACTATCTCAATCTGATTCAATAACCAGTTATGACCAGTAAAAACGAAACTCTGTTTGAACGTGCTCAACGCTCTACACCAGGCGGCGTTAACTCTCCGGTACGTGCATTCCGCTCAGTTGGCGGCACTCCGCGCTTTATCACGCGTGCGGAAGGCCCGTATTTTTGGGACGCTGATGGTAAGCGCTATATCGACTATATCGGCTCCTGGGGGCCTGCAATTGTTGGTCACACACATCCGGAAGTCATACATGCAGTGCAGCAAGCTGCGGCACTGGGACTTAGCTTTGGAGCCCCGACAGAAGCAGAAGTAATCATGGCTGAAGAACTGTGCAGACTAGTTCCGGGTGTTGAACAAGTACGGTTGGTTTCCTCTGGCACAGAGGCAACCATGAGCGCACTGCGTCTCGCAAGAGGCGCAACAAAGCGCGACAAAATAATCAAATTTGAGGGCTGCTACCACGGACATGCAGACTCATTGCTGGTAAAAGCGGGAAGCGGCTTGCTGACATTTGGCAACCCGACCTCTGCAGGCGTTCCAGAAGACTTTAGCAAGCACACTGTTGTTCTCGACTATAACAACAGCGCCCAGTTAGAAGAGGTTTTTGCATCGATCGGCGATCAGATTGCCTGCGTCATTGTTGAGCCTGTCGCTGGCAATATGAATCTTATCCGCGCGACTCAGGGCTTCCTGCAAACCATGCGTGATTTATGCACACGACATGGCAGCATCCTGATTTTTGATGAAGTCATGTGCGGATTCAGGGTCGGTTTACATGGGGCTCAGGCACTGTATAACATCCAGGCTGATCTCGTATGCATGGGTAAAGTTATTGGTGGCGGACTGCCAGTCGCTGCATTCGGCGGACGTGCTGACATCATGGCGCACATGGCACCTGTCGGCGGCGTCTATCAGGCTGGTACGCTTTCTGGCAACCCGGTCGCCGTTGCAGCCGGTCTGGCGACTTTGCGACTAATCCAGCAACCCGGATTTTATGACGTACTGACCAAACAAACATCCCGTCTCGCTTCAGGTCTAGCAGAAGCAGGTCGCGCAGCCGGACACGCTGTCTGTGCAGACTCTGTTGGCGGAATGTTCGGGATTTATTTTAGTGAAGAAGTTCCTGCAAGCTATGCGGCAATGATGTCCAGCGACAAGGATAAGTTCAACCGCTTCTTCCATCTGATGCTGAATGAAGGCGTTTACCTCGCCCCTTCAGCATTCGAAGCCGGATTCGTGTCTATTCAGCATACTGATCAAATAATAGACACCACCCTGGAAGCGGCAAGTTCTGCATTCGCAAAACTTTGATAAGTATATGGGCGCATAATCCGCGTCCAGTATTTACTCAGTCATGGAAACGCCGGCTTATATCGCTGGTGTTTCCATTCATCATCAGCCTTGTTCTCGGTGCTTCAGTTTTCGCAATGACCTGTCCCCGCCGGATAACATAACGCCTGACCGGTCTCAGCCTCAAAGCTTCAACCGGATCACCAACATCGAGTACAACCAAGCTGCCCTCGCAACCAGGCCGCAAGCCAAATTGACTTAACCCCATAATTTCAGCAGGTACAGTTGTTACTGCATCAAAACAGGCGCGCATCCCTTTTTGGGAGGTCAGCTGAGCGACATGTAAGCCCATGCTCGCAACTTCCAGCATATCTCCGCTCCCGAGGCTGTACCACGGATCCATCACGCAGTCGTGACCGAATGCGACTGGTATCTGATAATTCAGCATCTCAGGAACACGCGTCATACCACGTCGCTTTGGATAGGAATCATGCCGCCCCTGCAGAGTAATATTAATGAGTGGATTCGCAATTGCGGCGACACCTGACTCCTTCATCAACGGCAATAATTTACTTACGTAATAATTGTCCATTGAATGCATTGAAGTCAGATGTGACCCAGCCACCTTGCCTTGTAATCTGTAATGAATAGTCTGCTCACATAATGTTTCAATGTGGCGCGATAATGGATCATCTGATTCATCGCAGTGCATATCCACCATCAGTCCACGCTCAGCTGCCAGTCTGCATAAAATCTGAACTGATTCCGCGCCGGCAGACATTGTTCGCTCAAAGTGCGGAATCCCACCAATTACATCCACACCCATATCAAGTGCGCGAATTAACTGCGTATAGGCTCCGCTACTACGCAATAAACCATCCTGCGGGAAGGCGACCAACTGGATATCGATGAGTCCTTTCATTCGTTCGCGAACTTCCAGCAATGCTTCAACTGCAAGCAAACTTGCATCGCAAATATCAACGTGGCTGCGTATCGCCAGCAAACCTTGTGAAATTGCCCACTCACAGTATTTCAGTGCACGTGAAATCAACGCTTCCTTCGTCAGTTGAGGCTTTAACTCACCCCATAAAGAGATTCCCTCAAGTAAAGTTCCAGACTCATTAACCCGAGGCAACCCATAGCTCAAAACCGCATCCATGTGGAAGTGCGCATCAACGAATGGTGAGCAAACAAGATCTCCACCCGCATCAATTTGCGGTATACCATCTGCATAAATCGCCGGACCAATCGCCGAAATTTTTCCATTCCTGATCAGAATGTCGATTCCGCGCTGACCATCAGGTAAACTTGCATTCTTGATCAAGAGATCGTGCATAGCGCATCCTTGTAATGAAGAGAGAGATAAAAATTCTAACCGCAGTCGCGTAACTGCATCATAATCTCGCCCGGAAAGGCAGGAATCATACATGGCAACGATGAAACAGGTGGCTGAAAAAGCCGGCGTCTCTACAACAACCGTCTCACACGTGATTAACAATACACGCGTGGTCAGTGAGGACGCGCGTGAAAGAGTATTGTCGGTCATTCAGGAATTGCGCTATATCCCCAGCGCCGTTGCACGTAGCCTGAAAAATGATCGTACACATACGATTGGCATGATGATTCCGAATAACTCAAACCCGTATTTTGCAGAATTAATTCAGGGAATTGAGGATGCTTCTTTCGAGCTTGGGTACAACATTATTCTATGTAATTCATACGACGATCCGAAAAAACAGGCTGCGTATATCCGGGTGTTAATGGAGAAGCGCATAGATGGCCTGATTCTTGTCTCGTCTGGCTCAGATGAAGATTTGAATATGCTGCTCGCAAATGAAGTTATTCCGAAAGTACTCGTTGACCGGGAGGTAACCGGTGTCGCGGCTGATCTGATTGAAGCTGACCATGTGCAGGGAGCCTATGAAGCGACACGTTATCTGATCAGCCTCGGTCACAAACGCATCGCCTGTGTCGCCGGCCCAGACACACTATTGCCCAGTGGCGGGCGTGTTGCAGGTTATCAAAGGGCACTGAAAGAAGCGGGTATCACTGTCTGTGACGACTTCATTGTGCACAGCGACTTTACCAGTGAAGGCGGCTTTAATGCATTCCAAAAGCTATTGACACTCGATTCGAAGCCAACCGCAATTTTTGCAAGCAATGATCTGATGGCAATCGGTGGCATTTGCGCAGCAAATCAGGCTGGCGTCAAAATTCCCCAGGATCTTTCAGTAATTGGTTACGATGATATTGCACTGGCTAGTTTCAGTACACCACCACTCACGACGATTGCACAGCCAAAGTACCAAATTGGACAGCTGACAGCTAAAACTCTGGTGGAGCGAATCAGTAATCCTGACTCTCAAGTCCGGCGTACCATGCTGACACCAGAGCTGGTAATCAGACAGTCAACATCACGACCTGCCGGAATAAAATAACTCGCTGCTGGCTGGTGTTAAAAAGCAGTCAGCACCATATTAATGGTATTCAGCAAAAGCAGTAGCAGCATCGGTGAAAAATCAATTCCACCAATTGCTGGCACTACGCGCCGGATCGGTGAAAGTAAGGGTTCATTCAATGCGCGAACAAATGGTGCAATCGGTGCATGCGGGTTAACCCAGCTGAAAACAACTTCCAGAATCAACAGCATGAATAAACTGTACAAGATCCACTGCGCTAACTGAATCAAGCCATAGACAATCAGTTGCGCTGGTGCGATCATTAACAGATTCCAGCGGGTAATTGACACCGTCAGCAAAGCTACTAACAAGACAGCGATCAGACTCGCCCAGTCATATCCACGATAACCGGGAACAATACGGCGTATCGGGTGAACAATCCAATCCGTCAACTGGAATATTGCCTGTGCAAGTTGCGCCGGCGGCCTGACTCTTTGCACCTGCATCCAAAAGCGGAGTAACAGGAACCCTGCAAATACGCCTGCGATACTACTGACGATCAAATTCAAAATATTGTGTAACACGGTTCGCCTTCCATAAAAAAATACCCACGGTGCACATCGGTACACAGTGGGTATTTTGCCTGATTCAGATCAGGCATCCAAGCGCAATGCTGATCAGGCAGGACGATTAGCGCTGGTTGGGAAAGGCCACGCAGCCACAGCACTTGCTGCAGACTTAGCTGCTTTCTTTGCAGGCGCCTTTTTCACTGCTGGTTTGGCAGTTGCCTTAACCGCTTTTGCCGCAGTCTTGGCTGGTTTTGCTACTGCTTTAGTGACTTTTGCCGCTGGCTTAGCCGCAACTTTTGCTGCTTTTACTGCAGTTTTAGTTACTGGCTTAGCTGCCTTAGCAGCCGGTTTCACAACTGCTTTAACAGCTTTTACAACTGGCTTAGCGGCGGCTTTTGTTACCTTGGCCGCTGGCTTAACAACAGCCTTCTTAACCGTAGCTTTAGCTGCTGGCTTAGCTGCTACTTTTTTTGCCGTTGCTTTTACTTCCGCTTTTTTTGCAGCTGCCTTAACCGCTTTTGCTGCCGGTTTTGCAATTGCTTTTTTGGCAGTTGTTTTCACTTCCGCTTTTTTTGCAGCTGCCTTTACAGCTTTTGCTGCCGGCTTCGCCACTGCTTTTTTCGCAGTCACTTTTACGTCAGCTTTCTTAGCTGCAGGTTTAGCTGCAACCGTTTTTGCTGCTTTTGCAATTGGCTTAGTTACTGCTTTCTTTACAGCGACTTTTGCTTCTGCCTTTTTAGCAGTTGCTTTCACTGCTGTGGTTTTCGCTTTAGTTACCGCTTTCTCGGCAGCTTTTTTTGCCGGAGCTTTTACAGCTGCTTTCACGGCTGGTTTCACTGCGGCTTTTTTCGCAGCAGGCTTCTCAGCAACTTTCTTCACTGCTGTTTTTTTCTCAGCAGTTTTCACAGCCGCTTTTTTTGCAGTAGTTTTCTTAGCTGGTGCTTTTTTGCCGGATGGTTCTGGTTTGTTATCGCCATCTTTACCTGGTTGAGGTGCTGTTGCCATTTTGTTTCTCCTTCAAGAGATGGAAAAATTCCGAAAAAATTAAATCCGCTCCCGTTTCATCCAAGCGGATTATTCATAGGCACAAACCCTCAGAGAATTTGCACTAATGAATAGGGCACCGGCTGAACTGCTGCACTCCCTCAAGATGCAGCACTTCAGCCATCTGACGATGGCACGGGCTACCACCAGTCAAAAAAAACGCCCGCTGCGGAGCTGGCGTGAATTCACAACGTCTGCAAACCACGACCAAAAGCCGCCTTACCTGAAGATATCAGGTACAGCGGCAGCGACAGTACAAAGCGATAGCGGTTGTAACTGTTCATTCGGTCTGGTGAGCCCACTCTGGTTACTGCTCACATGTTTAAATATCAGTCTGACTGTCTGCTGGGGATTAATCCCAGCTCAGAGCTCCGCCAGTCTGATACTCAATTACACGCGTTTCAAAAAAGTTGCGCTCTTTTTTCAGATCGATCATTTCGCTCATCCATGGGAAAGGATTTTCTTCCTGAGGGAATAAAGCATCCAGACCAATCTGCTGTGCACGACGGTTAGCGATGAAGCGCAAATATCCTTTAAACATCGGCGCATTCAAACCAAGCACTCCACGCGGCATTGTATCCTCTGCGTAGCGATATTCCAACTCCACCGCGCGCGAAAACAACGATTTAATTTCTTCGCGGAACGCCGGCGTCCACAATTGCGGATTTTCCATCTTAATCGTATTAATCAGATCGATACCGAAATTGCAGTGCATCGACTCGTCACGCAGAATGTACTGATATTGCTCTGCAGCGCCGGTCATTTTGTTCTGGCGACCCAACGCAAGAATTTGCGTAAATCCGACGTAGAAGAACAAGCCTTCCATCAGGCATGCGAACACGATCAGCGAACGCAGCAAGGTCTGATCAGCCTCCAGCGTACCCGTACGGAAAGTAGGGTCTGTCAGCACATCAATAAACGGAATCAGGAACTGATCTTTATCGCGAATCGATGGCACTTCATTGTAAGCATTAAATATTTCGCCCTCATCCAGACCCAGTGATTCAACAATATACTGATATGCATGTGTATGAATCGCCTCTTCAAACGCCTGACGCAACAGGTACTGGCGGCATTCAGGTGCAGTGATGTGGCGGTAAGTGCCGAGGACAATATTGTTTGCCGCAAGAGAATCCGCGGTAACAAAGAAACCCAGATTACGTTTAATGACGCGACGTTCATCTTCTGTCAGACCATTAGGGCTCTTCCACAATTCAATATCCCGCTGCATATTGATTTCCTGCGGCATCCAGTGGTTCGCACAACCTGCCAGATATTTGTCCCAGGCCCATTTATATTTAAACGGTACTAACTGATTCACATCGGTCTTCGCATTGATAATGCGCTTGTCAGCTGCGTTTACGCGCTGGCTGGTATCAACATTCGGCATACCACTCGCCACTTCCTGTGTTTGCATCAGCGGTGCTTTTGCAGCCGCAGCCGGCACTTCATCATCCCAACTCAACATTTCACAATTCCTTACATTCTTAAGATATGAAAGACTGCCCGCGAGCTGCAGGCAGTCACTATTCAATCGTCAGTTACTGGCAAGCCTCGCACTCTTCAAAACCCGGATCGCCCGGACGCAGATAACAGGCAGCGCCTTCCTGAATCTCAGGAGCGGCAGTCACCGCCGGTGCTGCACTGATCGCAGAATTCACAGCATCTACCGACACAGCGTTCAGCGCACCCGCTTTTGTCGTCGATTTCTCGAGATGCGTCGCTGCGATGGTGCGCAGGTAGTAGGTCGTTTTCAGTCCGCGCAACCAGGCCAGTTTGTAAGTTTCGTCCAGTTTTTTACCAGAGACACCTGCCATGTAAATATTCAGCGACTGCGCCTGATCAATCCACTTCTGACGACGTGCTGCAGCTTCAACCAGCCAGCTAGGATCTACTTCAAATGCAGTCGCATATAAATCGCGCAAATCCTGCGGAACGCGATCGATACGCGCAAGACTGCCGTCAAAATATTTCAGATCGGCAACCATGACTTCATCCCACAGACCACGGTCCTTCAGATCGCGTACCAGATATTCGTTGATCTCAGTAAACTCACCGGACAAGTTAGATTTCACATACAGATTCTGATAGGTCGGTTCGATACAGGCTGACACACCGATAATGTTGGAAATTGTCGCTGTCGGTGCGATCGCAACACAGTTCGAGTTACGCATGCCATGCTGGCGAATGCGATCTCGTACCACACTCCAGTCCATCGATTCAGAGAAATCTGTTTCCAGATAACCGCCACGCTCTTCTCCGAGCAATTTCAGAGAATCCTGCGGCAGAATGCCCTGATCCCACAAAGAACCTTTATAAGTACTGTAAGTGCCGCGCTCTTCTGCCAGCTCTGTCGATGCCAGATATGCGTAATAGCACACTGCTTCCATCGATGTATCCGCAAACTTGACTGCAGCATCAGAAGCATACGGTACACGCATCATATGCAGACAGTCCTGGAAGCCCATGATACCCATACCGACCGGACGGTGACGCAGGTTAGAGTGACGCGCTTTCTCTACCGCATAATAGTTAATATCAATCACGTTATCCAGCATGCGCATTGCTGTGCGAATCGTTTTTTGCAGCTTGTCGTGATCCAGCTTGCCGTTTTTCATGTGCGCAGTCAGATTGACTGAGCCCAGATTACATACGGCGATTTCACTTTCGTTTGTATTCAGCGTGATCTCTGTACACAGATTTGATGAGTGCACAACACCAACGTGACGCTGAGGAGAACGGACATTGCACGGATCTTTGAACGTAATCCATGGATGACCTGTTTCAAACAACATAGACAACATTTTGCGCCACAGATCCATGGCCGGTACTTTTTTGGACAGCTCGATTTCACCACTGGCTGCTTTGGCTTCATATGCCAGATAAGCCTGTTCGAAATCTTTACCGAATTTGTCATGCAGATCCGGTACGTCGGATGGCGAGAACAGTGTCCAGTCACCTTTTTCCATAACACGCTTCATGAACAGATCCGGAATCCAGTTCGCAGTATTCATGTCATGGGTACGGCGACGATCATCACCGGTGTTCTTACGCAGCTCGAGGAATTCCTCGATATCCATGTGCCAGGTTTCCAGATAGGCACACACTGCGCCCTTACGCTTACCACCCTGATTCACCGCAACCGCTGTATCGTTCACCACTTTCAGGAAAGGCACAACACCCTGAGATTTACCATTCGTGCCTTTAATATGCGCACCCAGTGCGCGAACCGGCGTCCAGTCGTTACCGAGACCACCGGCAAATTTAGCCAACAGCGCATTTTCTTTCAGCGCATCATAAATGCCGGCCAGATCATCTGAAACGGTTGTCAGGTAGCAGGAAGACAGCTGTGAGCGACGCGTACCCGAGTTAAACAGCGTCGGTGTCGAGCTCATGAAATCGAAGCTGGACAGCAGGTTATAAAACTCAATCGCACGTTCATTGCGTTGTTTTTCTTCCAGTGCCAGACCCATTGCCACGCGCATGTAAAACGCCTGCGGCATTTCGATACGGGTACCGCGGATATGCAGGAAGTAACGGTCATACAGCGTTTGCAGGCCAATGTAGCTGAACTGCAGATCACGCTCTGACACCAGTGCGCGTGCCAGACGATCCAGATCAAACTCCGCCAGACGCGGGTCCAGCAACTCAGCATCAATCCCTTTGCTGATGAATTGCGGGAAGTAAGTGATGTACTCCGCGGTTGCATCTGCCTGAGCAACTTCTTTACCAAACACTTCTTTCCGTACTGTATGCAGCAACAGACGGGAAGTCACCTGACTGTAAGCAGGATCTTTTTCCATCAGTGCACGCGCTGCCAGAATGGCAGATTTATGTAATTCCTCAACCGGTACACCGTCGTACAGATTTTTCAGTGTTTCCGTCAGGATCGCTTCAGCATCAGCGAATTTTTCCAGTCCGACACATGCTGCCTGAATCAGTGCACGCACTTTTTCAATATCCAGCTGAACACGCTCACCATCGACCAGCAAATGAATAGTCGGCAGCTCAGCCTGTGCTGCGCGCTGCGCTTCCAGCGCACGCTGACGCTCTTCCTGATGCTTCGCACGATACAGTACGTAAGCACGTGCAACATCATGTTCGCCGGAACGCATCAGAGCCAGCTCAACCTGATCCTGAATATCTTCAATATGGAAAGTGCCGCCTGCAGGCTGACGACGAATCAGTGCGGTAACAACCGTTGCCGTCAGATTTTCAACCAGCTCACGCACACGTGCAGATGCTGCGCCCTGCCCGCCATTCACAGCGAGAAACGCTTTGGTCATCGCAACAGAAATTTTTCCGGGTTCAAAACCAACCACTGCGCCATTGCGGCGGATCACCAGAAACTGGCTGTAATCGGAACTGGTCACCAAAGGTGTTCCCAGTGTACCCGGCACTGCGCTCAGGTCGGATGATTGGTATGTGGTCGTTTCAATAGAAGAGTGCATTGAGCCTCCTGAATTCATCAGATTCGTGTGAGTTTCAGCCGGAAAACCGGACTGAAGGGTTAATTGATCAACGCTTAGGTACTACAGACTGCAAAACGCGGCCCGAAAGCCGCGAAAATTCCTGATATTTAAAACAGAAAACGCCTGAAAGACTGATTTGCGAGAATAGACAACTTGCAACTACGAAACACTATATGTAGTGCAGAAAATTTGAATGACGCTAATTCTAGTGTTACGGAGCGATGTGTGCAACCGCTTCAACACCGATGAATCAGGTATATTTTTTTTACCGGAGGAATTGACTTTAGCAAGCCGTCAAAAAAGCAGTCTTTGCGTGATAGTGAGCACTAACAAAATACCCTGCTAATGAAAAGGGTTGTTTTGCGCTGTCGTAAAACTGTCTGCAGACGATGGAAACAGCCATCCGGCAACCAGATTTCAAACTTCAGACGTCGCTGATTTTCAGCTTCTGAATCTGGTACCGCAGTTGCCTGAAGCTGACACCCAGCAGTTCTGCCGCTTGCGTACGATTGTTACGTGTACGTGCCAGTGCGCGGCGTATCATTTCACGCTCAACATCTTCAAGGAATTGCGGCAAGTCGCACGGCAACACCGGAAAATTGAGAGATGCGGCTTCCGGTTCAGGGGCAGGGAATCCGGGAATCGCGTTAAACACTGCTGCAGAAACTGCCGATACCGGCGCAGGTGTCTGTACTGCCGGAGCAGCGGGAATCGCTGTCGGAGCAGCCGGCGTGATCTGAATCTGATCACTTGGCGAAGTCGGTGTACGTCCACCGCGTAACATCAGGTCGTCCACCTGTATGACGCCCTGATCCGCAAACGCTACCGCACGCTCCAGAATATTTTCCAGCTCACGCACATTGCCGGGAAAATCGTAATTTTGCAGCGCATGCAATGCAGATGCTGATAACTGCACTGTGTGATCCGTCAATTTTCCCAGCAATCCGGCAGATAATTCCGGGATGTCTTCACGTCGTTCACGTAAAGGCGGCAAATGCAGTTCAATGACATTTAAGCGATAAAACAAATCCTGACGGAAACGCCCCTCTTCCACACAACGCGCCAGATTCTGGTGCGTCGCACTGATAATCCGGACATCCACAGATTCCTCCGTGGTCGCGCCGATTTTACGGACACGACGCTCCTGAATCGCACGCAGCAATTTGACCTGCATTGCCAGCGGTAAGTCAGCAACTTCGTCCAGCATCAGTGTGCCGCCGTTTGCGGCCTGAAAAAAACCATCACGATCTTCCGCCGCACCGGTAAATGCGCCCTTGCGGTAACCAAAAAACTCCGCTTCCATCAGGGTCTCAGGAATGGCGCCGCAGTTGACCGCTACAAACGGCTGCTGCGCGCGCGCACTGCAATGATGGATTTCGCGGGCTGCAAGTTCTTTACCGCTACCGGATTCGCCGGTGATGATCACCGGTGCCATACTACGCGCCAGTTTACGGATTTGTGCCCTGACCTGCTGAATACCGGCAGAGCTGCCTATCATCGCGGTCACATGACTAGGCACCGCGATATCTGCTGCGGCAGTGGCAGTTTGCGCTGGCAGGGATTGCATTTCCAGTGCTGAGCGTACCAGCTTACGCAAATGATCCAGTGCGACCGGCTTCGACACATAGTCAAACGCACCGGCCTTCAGCGCAATCACCGCGTTGTCCGCACTGCCAAAGGCTGTAATTACAGCGACCGGCGTGTTCTTATAATGCTGCGCGATATCTTCCACCAGTTCCAGACCAGAACCATCCGGCAGACGCATATCCGTCAGTACCAGCGAATAAGTTTGTTTTTGCAGATACTGTCTGGCAACACTCAGCGACTCTGCACTGTCGACATCCAGCCCCATCTTTATCAGCGTAATTTCTAACAATTCACGCAAATGTGCTTCGTCGTCAACTACCAGAATACGGGGACACGCAGTCGCCATGTTTCAGATTCCTGTTTCAGAAAAATTAATCACAAACCTGCCAGTCGCTTCAGCCTGATCACCATCGCCGCTTTCTACTCTGTACTCGTAATCCAGCAGCGAACGGTTATTCAGACATAATTCGCGTGCCATATACAAACCCAGTCCCGTTCCCTGACGAGATGTTGTGTAAAACGGCTCAAACAAATGGGCGCGTACTTCATAACTGATCGGCGCACCGTCGTCCTGAATATGCAGCTCCTGTTTTCCGGAAGGATTTACCACCGCATATAAACGAATGCTGCCCGGCGTACCACTCGCATAGCGCACAGCGTTTGACAGCAAATTGGTCAGCACTTCAAACAAATGTCCGGGATCGAAGCTGACGTGAAAACTGACTGAATCATCAATCAGGATGCGCTCCGGTGCAACCTGACGCGTCTCGCAAAAATCCTGCACGCATTCACGTACCACCTGAAAAACAGGATAGGGCTGAATATCAGTTTTGGCTTTCCGCGACAAGCGCAGAATATCCTCAATCAGCTGGTTCAGCCGGCCGACATTATCGTCAATAATCCGCAATAAGCGTCTTGCCTGCGGATGAGCGGAGTCTGTCTGTTCGAAATCCTCACTGAGCAAGGATGCCGCGTAGGAAATCGATGACAAAGGATTGCGGACTTCGTGCGCAATACTCGCAGTGAGTCGCCCCATCGATGCAAGCTTCAATTGCTGCGCCTGATTTTCGATATCAGATACATCCTGCAAAAACAAAATGGTGTAATGCGCTGACGTGGTTGACTGATGCAGGATATCTGCCGCATCCACACGAATTACCCGCAATTTTAAGTGATGAATAAAATGGGGTCTTTCGCCGCGCGGCTCACCGGGGACACGACGCACATCTTCATAAAATGAGGGGATTGATACAAAGCTGACATCATCGTCCGGAACACGGCTGCTGTTTGCACGCTGGCGCTCAACCAGATCACTGAGTACTTCCGTCAATGGCCGCAACGCGACGATGTTCGCCAGCTTAATGCCAGCCATATCTTTGGTCAGATGCCCGCCCAGCATTTTTTCAGCCGCCGGATTCATTTCAAAGACACGACCGGAATGATCCAGCACCAGAATGCCGGCATCCATATCTGCAATCACCATACGGTTAATTGCCTGCTGCATTGCCAGTTCATTGCCGCGTTGCTCAGCCAGTTGCTCCTGACTGATCAGATTACTGGCCAGCCGGCTGACGACCCATGCCACCGCAAAATAGCTCGCGCTGAATAAACCAGCTTGAGAAACCAGCGTGCCGTCATTCCACTCCCATGAACGCAGAACTGCATCGGACAGCAGAAACAAAGTCACCAGTGCGCAATAGAACAGGGACAGCACCAGTGGTGCGAGAATGGCCAGTCCTGCCAGTGGAAACAAAAACAGAATACTGAGACCGCCACGACCACCGCCGGAACCGACATATAACGTCGCAATGACACATAAATCGACCAGTACCTGAGACAGCAATTGCGCAACAAAATGGCGCTGATGAAAGAATTTCAGTAAGGCGTAGCCGATACTGATGACCAGATACACGATACAAATATTGCGCGCTGCCAGATGGGTCAGCAGCCAGACTTCACGCGTGCTGCGCAGATTCAGCAGCAGCAACAGACAGGCTGCAACAATAATCCGCGAGATATTGAAAGTCTGGAGTGATCGCCAGAATGAGGGGGGCGGATTACCGAAACCCGCCAGCGTGCTGGTCTGAAACAGGTTCATACCGGATGACTGCCGGCATGTTCCTGACTGCAGTAAATGCGACCTTCATGTACCACTGCCTCAGACTCAGGAAAATACACCTGACATGCAGCGCACTGCACCATGTTTTCAGCAGCAGCGGATGGTGCCGCCTGTGGTGTGCGGGCAGCCTGCGCCTCGTATTCAGCTTGTGCCGCACGCATTTTTTGCGCCGCCTTTTTACGCAGTGCGGCGTAAATCAGTACGATCAGCGCCAGCCAGAATAAAACACGCATTATCCTGCGCTCCTGTGCAAAATCACTTCCAGAACAAAATGGCTGCCGACGTAGGCCAGCAACAGAAAAATGAAGCCGGACAAAGTAAAGGTCAGCACCTTCTTACCACGCCAGCCCTGCCAGTGACGTCCGGCCAGCAATACGCCGAATAACAGCCACGAAAATAAAGACAGCACGACCTTATGATTCCAGCGGAACACCACACCCAGTACCTGCTCAGAAAACAGAACGCCGGACAACACCGTCAGACTCAGCAAGACAAATCCGACGCTTAGTAAACGGAACAAGACTTTTTCCATCGTCATCAGTGCCGGCAACTGATCCAGCAGATGCGCCATCCACGGCTTCAGACTGCGCGCACGCAGGCGGTGTAAATGCTTATCCTGCATCAGCATAATAGCGGCATGGAAAGCCGCAATCGTCAGCGTACTGTAGGCCATCAGCGCAACCGCCACATGCCACGGAAACATCACCGGCTTACCCGCCAGCGCCACCAGATTACCCGGAAATACACCACCGGCAATTGCCGCCAGTGCCGCCGGTGGCAACAGCAAGTATTTGATGCCGCCGAAATGAAAGCCGCGGTTTTCCCAGCTGTATGCGGTAACTGTCATCCACAATGCGGCTGACAGCATCACAGAAAAGCCGACGCGCAGCATATCGCCGGCAAAGACGTGGCTCCACAAGGAAATGCCATGCAGAATCCAGCCGGCACCGGTCAGCCAGCCGGACACGGATGCGCGCTGAAAAGGCAGTGCGACTGCAATCAGATACAGTGCGGCAGCAAGAAAGGAAAGATAAATTAGCATCGGTTTAGTTTACACCATCTGCCCCGCCTTTTTTTGATTTCTGCCAAGGCCTTTCCCTGACCGCGCTATCCGCCGTTTTCTGACAATCATCCGCCCGTGCATAGTCAGCGCCTTTTCCGGCATCACAGAATCTTTGCTGGTTTTCACATATTTCCGGAACTTTTCTGCCATGCACAGATACTAAGACACTCAGCCGGGCTGCCAGCCGGAGTGCAGCGGCCTGTCCTATCCATCAATTTTCTGACCAGAACGATAATGAAAAAGACTTTTCTGACACTCGCTGTGCTGAGCACAGTGTCCGCTGTACAGGCGGACGAGGGGATGTGGATGCCGCAGCAACTGCCACAGGTTGCGAAGCAACTCAAAGCTGCCGGCCTGAAACTGGATCCGAAAGCACTGACCAATCTGACTGAATTCCCGATGGGTGCAATCGTCAGTCTGGGCGGCTGCTCTGCATCGTTTGTATCGCCTGAAGGTCTGGTCGCGACCAACCATCACTGCGTATACAACAGCGTTGCTTATAACTCCAAACCTGGCCGCGACTATCTGGCTGACGGTTTCCTGGCGAAAACACTGGGCGATGAAATCCCTGCAGCGCCGGGTTCCCGCGTGTTCGTAACCAAAGAAGTCCGCAATGTGACTCAGCAAGTAATCGACAAAACCACCGCTGCGCTGGAAGGCAAAAAGCGTGTGGATGCGATTGAGAAAAACGTCAAAGCGATTGTGGCTGCCTGCGAAAAAGAAGAAGGCCATCGCTGCAACGTATATCCGTACTACGGCGGTCTGGAATACTACCTGATCAAACAAATGGAAATCCGCGACGTGCGTCTGGTATATGCTCCGCCAGCCGGCGTGGGTAAATTCGGTGGCGATACCGACAACTGGATGTGGCCACGTCACACCGGTGACTTCGGTTTCTACCGCGCTTACGTCAGCAAAGATGGTAAAGCAGCTGACTTCAGCAAAGACAACGTACCTTACGTACCGAAACATCACCTGAAACTGGCAAAAGACGGCCTGAAAGAAGGCGATTTCGTGATGGTACTGGGCTATCCAGGCCGTACTAACCGTCACCGTCTGCCATCCGAAGTGGATTTCACTTTCAGCTGGGATTATCCGAACTTCGTGAAATCTTCCGGTGAACGTCTGGCGATTATCGGCGAACAAACCAAAACTGATGACGCAGCACGCCTGAAATACGCAGGCATGGTTGCCGGTATCAACAACTACTACAAAAACCGTCAGGGTATGCTGGACAGTTATGCGAACAGCGATTTCCTGGCACGTAAAACCAAAGAACACGCAGAGCTGAAAGCCTGGGTCAACAGCAATCCTGCACGTGCAAAAGAGTACGCAGCAGATCTGGCGACAGTAGAAAAACTGATCGCTGAACGTCAGGAAAAAGCAAAACGTGATGTGAATGTGGATGGCATTTTCCCGCGTCTGCTGGGCACGGCACGTACACTGTACCGTCTGGCGAATGAGCGTACTAAACCGGATGCGGAGCGTAAAGCCGGCTTCCAGGAACGTGATCTGCCGCGCTTTGCTGCAGGCGTTAAATCGGTGGAAGGTACTTACGCTGAAAACGTCGACAAAGCACTGGTCATGCACAGCCTGAAAAAATACGCAGCGCAGCCAGCATCTGAGCACTACGCCGATGTCGATGCAGCACTGGGTATCCGCGCTGGCATGTCGGACGCAGAACTGAGCGCAGCCGTTGATAAACTGTATGCAGGCAGCAAACTGGGTAGCACTGAAGCCCGTACTGCATGGCTGAAAGCGAAACCGGAAGACTTCAAAAACAGCGACGACAGCTTCATCAAAGCCGCTGTAGCAATGTACGAAGGCAGCCTGAAGCGTGAAGCCGAAGGTGAAGAAGAAGCCGGCAAAATGCAACAGGCCTACGCGAACTACATGAAAGCAAAAATCGCATTCATGACCAGCAAAGGCTTGCCAGTGTATCCGGATGCGAACAGCACCCTGCGCGTGACGTTCGGTAAAGTGGCTGGCCGCGACCACGGCACGGCGGATGGTCTGGCATGGGCACCGTTCACCACCGTCAACGGCGTGGTAGCAAAAGCAACCGGTCAGGGCGAATTCAATGCACCGAAAGCACAGCTGGATGCAATCAAAGCCAAAGACTTCGGTAACTTCGTTGATCCTAAGCTGAAAACCGTTCCGCTGGCGTATCTGGCAACACTGGATATCACCGGTGGTAACTCCGGTTCCGCAGCGCTGAATGCAAAAGGCGAACTGATCGGTCTGGCATTCGACGGCACACTGGATTCCATCATTTCTGACTGGGACTTCAATGCAGCGAATACCCGTTCTATCCAGGTGGATCTGCGCTACATGCTGTGGCAAATGAAACATGTGGACAAGGCTGACCGTCTGCTGAAAGAAATGGGCGCACAGTAATTGTGTTCCTGACGCCCCGGCGGCACAGCCGCCGGGGATGACAACAAAACGCCCCCGGTGCTTGCCGGGGGCGTTTTGTTTTGGTCAGCGTTCCGAGATTTATGCGGAGGCTGGTGCGCAGCTTCGTCCTAACCTGAAGCAAACCGGAATGCGGAAGTTCTTGCAACGTCAACGTCGAAACAAAGCTCACCGGAAATACTTAGGATTATGCAGAAGTCCGCATTTCACTTTTACGGAGAGCCTTACTTTCTGCCGACGACCGCCAGATCGCTGTGCAGAACTCCGCAAATGAGCAGAAAATCGTGCTCCGGGAGCCGCTACTGCAGCTCAGGCAGCTCCGGCGACTGGCAGACATGACTGTAAGATCAGCGTGATTGCCGGATCAGGATTCCGCCGCCATTAACTGATACTTGCGCAATTTGTCGTACAGGGTTTTACGCGGCACGCCCAGTGCCTGCGCCGCAGCCGCCACCTGCCCCTGATGCGCTTTCAGCGCGGCGGCAATCAGATCGGCTTCAAACTGCTCTACCCTGCGCGGCAGGCTGAAACCGTGATCGGCGATGTCTGGTTCAGACTGCACCGCCGCCGTATCGTCCTGCGTCATCGACAAGGTCAGCTGATGCGCAAAGTTTTTCAGTTCACGTACATTCCCCGGCCATTCGCGCAACTGCCATTGCTGCATTTGCTGCGGACTCCAGACAGGAGCCGGCAAACCGAAACGCTGCGCTGCCTGCGCAGTAAAGTGTTGCAGCAGCAGCGGAATATCATCGCGGCGATCCTGCAGTGCCGGCAACATCAGTTGCACCACGGCCAGCCGGAAATACAAATCTTCACGGAATTGCTGACGCTGCGATAAAGCGAATAAATCCGTCTTGGTAGCAGCGACCACGCGCAAATCCAGCGGTATCAGCTGATTGCCACCCAGCCTTTCAATCTGTCTTTCCTGCAAAGCGCGCAACAGCTTAACCTGCAAAGCCAGCGGCATACTTTCGATTTCATCCAGAAACAAAGTACCGCCGGAAGCATGCTCCAGCTTACCGATACGACGCTTACCCGCACCGGTAAAAGCGCCCGCTTCGTGACCGAACATTTCGCTCTCAAACACAGTTTCCGGCAGTGCACCGCAGTTCACCGCGACAAACGGCCCCGCTCTGCCGCTGGCATCATGCAAATGCCTCGCCACCACTTCCTTACCGGTGCCTGTCGCACCGTGGATCAGCACATCCACCGGCACAGGACCGATATGGCGTATGCGTTCTTTCAGTTTCAGCATCGATACGCTGTCGCCGATCAGTTGCGGCGTGTCCGGATGCAAAGCCAGCGTCTGACGCAGACGGCGGTTATCCAGCACCAGCCGCCGTTTCTCCAGTGCGCGCTGACAGGTTTCCAGTAAACGTTCGGCCGCAAATGGCTTTTCCAGAAAATCGTAAGCCCCGTCACGCATCGCCTGCACTGCCATGCTGACATCGCCATGACCGGTAATCAGTATCACCGGCAAATCCGGATCGCTGCGCATCAGTTGCGCCAGCAACGTCAGCCCCGACATACCGGGCAAACGCACATCGGTAATGACCATAGCCGCATCACCCGCCTGAATAGCCGGTAATGCCAGCTCAGCCGATTCATACGCAGCAACGCGAAAATCGGCCAGCTCCAGCGTTTGCGTCATTGCCAGCCGGATACTGAAATCATCTTCAATCAGAATTGCGGTCTGACCGCGCATCAACTCTGCCATCCATTTTACTCCGCTGTCTGCATGGATGCGGCATTGTCCGCCAGCGGCAAACGCAGGCAGAAGCAGGCACCATCCGCGCTGCTGCTGACACTGAGATTGCCATCCATCGCTTGTGCAATCGATAAAGAAATCGCCAGCCCCAGACCCAGCCCTTTACCGCTGGGTTTGGTGGTGAAGAAAGGTTCAAACAAATGGGGCAATACCGTTGCGGAGATGCCGGGACCTGTGTCGCGCACCAGTATCTGCACAGCATCGGCGCTGAGTTCGGTTTGCACAGCTAAACAGCGCACAGTCTGCCCTTCCATCGCATCGGCCGCATTGCGCAGCAGATTGATGAGAATTTGTTCAATCCGCACAGGATCAGCACGCACCTGCGGCGCGCCCTGCAAGTCCAGTTGCAAACGGATATCCTGCTGTTCCAGATCATTGCCAATCAGCGATACCGCTGCCTGTATGCAATGATTAAGGTCCGTCAGTTGCAGATGATCTCCGCTCTTACGGGCAAATCCTTTTAACTGGGAAATGATGTTTCCCATACGCTGCACCGCATCGCCGATATGGTGAAGATTCATCGCCGCCGTATCATGGTCACCGCGCTGCAGCAGCAAACGGGCATTATCCGCAAATGCACGAATAGCGGTCAGCGGCTGACTCAGCTCATGGGTGATACCGGCTGCCATTTGTCCCAGCAAGGCCAGCTTGGCGGTTTGTACCAGCTCATCCTGCGATGTGCGCAGCATTTTCTCGGTTTGTTGCAGCGTTTGCAAACGCTGTTCTAATTGCGTATTCGCACCGGTCAGTTCCAGCGTGCGCTGCGCAATCCGGCTTTCCAGTTCCTGTGCTGCCTGCTCAAGTGCCAGCGCAGCCTGCCGGCGTTCACGCAAGCGCTGACGGCGCTGATCAAAAACAGCAGCGGCTGTAGCCAGCAGAATCAGCAGCAAGGTCGTCAGCCCCGCTGCCACCATCGCCGCTTTCCGCGCTTCCGACTGATCCGGAAATAACATCAGTTGCCAGCTTAAACGACCGATGTTGCGGCTGACATAATCACCGAAACCTTCTTTTTCAGAACGCGGTAACACACTGACGGCCTGCACAGGCTTGCCTGCATACTGCAGTGTTGCCTGTAACTCGGCCTGCACTTCATTGTCCAGCGCTTGCAGACTGCGGTACTGCCATGCAGGCCGGTTGCCAAGGAAAATCACGCCGTGTTTATCACTGAGTGCAATCGGTTCCGGATTGCTGCGCCAGGCTTGCTGCATATCGAGCAGGCTGACTTTGACAACAATCACACCCAGCGGCTTGCCTGCCTGTGGATGCAGCGGATCTGCCAGCACCGGGCGGGAAATGAAGTAGCCGGGAATCTGGGTCTTGTTACCGATGGCGTAAAAATGGCCGGTTTGCCCGCCTTCGCGCATCGCATCGCGGAAGTACGGACGGAAGCTGAAATTTTGCCCGATGTAGCTTTGCTCGCTGTCCCAATTGCTGGCTGCCAGCGTTTTGCCCTGCTGATCCATCAGATAGATCGTGGCAACTCTGGCTTGTTTCTGAATATCGGAAAAGGTTTGATTCAGCTGATGAATCAGTTCACTCTGATCCGGATGCTGTAATGCTGCCGACAGAAGCGGCAGATGCGATAAGGTATGCGGCAATATTTCATGGCGTTCCAGCGCTGCATCCAGATCCAGTGCAATCAGTTGCAACTGGCGTTCTGCTGCAGCGCGGTTCGCAGTACTCGCTTGCTGATAAGTGATCAGTGTTACCACGAAAATCAGCGCCATCGCAGCGGCAGTCAGCAAAACAATCACTGCTGAGCGCGGCATTTTCGTGGACATCACATTCTCCTTAATCGACAGCGGCCATCCTGATTTCATCCGTATGATGACGTTGCTGTTCTTCCATCACCAGTATGCCCAGCTCACGTTTTAACGCGGCAAACTCCGGTGAACTGGTGTCACGCGGATGAGGCAGTTCTATCAGCATATCGCGCTTCACCGTACCGGGACGATAGGTCATCACCACGATACGATCTGCCAGATACACGGCTTCTTCAATACTGTGCGTCACAAACACTATCGTTTTGCGGGTGCGCGCCCAGATATCCAGCAATTCATCCTGCAGATTACGGCGGGTTAACGCATCCAGCGCACCGAAAGGTTCATCCATCAGCATCACCGGAGAATCCAGTGCCAGTACGCGCGCAATTGCTACCCGCTGACGCATACCGCCGGACAAATCTTTCGGAAAACGCTGCGCAAAATCCGATAAGCCCAGCATCTTCAGCAAGCCCTGTACACGCTCGCTGATACCCGCTTTATCCATGCCTTTGATTTCCAGACCAAACGCAATATTTTGCGCCACCGTCATCCACGGGAACAGCGCATATTCCTGAAACACCATGCCACGGTCCGGGCCCGGTTCACGAATAATTTGCTGATCAGCCGTGATCGTGCCAGAAGTCGGTAGTGAAAAGCCAGCAATCGCATTCAGCAAAGTTGATTTACCACAACCGGAAGGGCCAAGCAGACAGACAAACTGTCCACGAGGAATCGTCAGTTGTATATCTTTCAGCGCAATCACTTCTTTGTCGGCTGTCTGAAATACTTTATTAACACCATTCACAACAATATGGGCTTCACTCATTTCAGTTCTCCAGACCACGGTGCCAGCGCAGCAAGTAATTATTGATTTTGTTCATGATCAGATCAATGCTGAGGCCCAGCATACCAATCGTGATCATGCCTGCGATGATTTTGTCAGACCAGAAATATTCACGTGCTTCCAGAATGCGGAAACCCAGACCGTTATTCACGGCAATCATTTCCGACACAATCACCACGATGAAGGCGGTACCGATACCGATCCGTACACCGGACAAAATATACGGCACGGCAGCTGGCAGCATCACGCGCCGGAAAATCGTCCATTGCGATGCACCCAGATTACGCGCAGCACGGATATAGATACTGTCAACATGACGCACACCGGCAATCGTATTCATCAGAACCGGGAAAAATGCACCGATGGCAATCAGGAAAATTGCCGGCGGATTACCCAGACCGAACCACAAGATCGATAAAGGAATATAGGCAATCGGCGGAATCGGACGCAGCACCTGCATCAGCGGATTCATGAAGGCATACACACGCTGATTGGCGCCCATCGCGATGCCCAGTGGCAAAGCCAGACCAGCACCCACCACAAAACCGGCGAGTACGCGATACATACTGCCTATCGTGTCACGGATCAGTTCACCCGATACAGCCCATGCCAGCCAGCTCATGGTGGCGGCATCGTAAGCTTCGGTCGGGGAAGCATATTCCAGCCATTTGCGCACCACAGCCATTGGTGCAGGTAATACTTGCGGGTTCACCATTTCTGCGCTGGTGACGATGTGCCAGATTGCGATCAGAATCGCCGGCACCACCAGGCCTGCGCCCGCTTCACGCCATTTTATTTTCATACAGTCTCCGTTATTCACCGGCTGCACCGGCAGCTTTTTCAGCCACCGGTGCGTACACGCCGGATATTTTTATTTGACGTTTAAGGATTTTTTTGCCTGATCCAGCAAATCCGTTTTCACCCATTCTTTGGCAACCGGTGGCTTACTCATTTTGCCGATACCGTATTTCTGCATCAGATCCGTAGTGATTTGAATATGCTCTGCCGTGACATCGTAGCTGTAAGGAGAATTTTCGATCGCATCAGCAAAATCATCATGTGTGATCTGGCCTTTGAACATATTTTCACGCACGTATTTTTCTGCCACTTCCGGCTTGTCGATAAAAGTACGGGTGGCTTCCACAAAGCAGCGCATGAATTTTTCTGCAACCGGGCGGCGTTCTTTGATGAACTTATCCGTCATCACCATCGTACGTACCGGTTCACCAATCGGTGTGTCATAAGGTTTGATAATTTCTTTACCAAAACCTTTGTTAATCGCTTGTGATGAGTAAGGCTCGGATTGCATGATGGCATCGATATTTTTACCCAGCAGTGCCTGATTCAGATCCGGGAAACCAAGGTAAATAATTTGTACATCTTTGCCCGGCTGGTCAGAGAATGTCAGCCCGTTTTGTGCCAGTTCAGCGGCCAGTAAAATATCCTGAATACCGCCGCGCGTGACACCGACTTTTTTACCTTTCAGGTCTTTCACAGAACTGATTTTCAGATCTGCACGTCCAACCAGACGCGCACCGCCTTTGGCAAAACCGGCAACCAGCGTAATCGGCGTACCGCTGGCACGCGCTGAAATCGCGGCTTCGGATGACACCGCGCCCACATCCAGCTCACCGGCAATCACGGCCTGCATCGCATCCAGCCCTTTGGCAAATACACGCTCTTCCACCTTAATACCGCACTTCGGTGCGATTTCCTTGATGTACGATACCGCGCCGTAATGCGCAAACTTCAGATTTCCCAGACGCACCACTTCTTCGGCCTGTGTAACACCGGCCATCGCCAGCAAGCCTGCCAGTACGATCGTTTTTTTCAGCATTGCAGATCTCCTTGATTTTTGATTTATGTCCGCCACGATGTGACGACTGCAGTGTAGTCGCTTGCACAGAGTGTGCCAGCTTCGCTTTCTTCGATAAGTGCTTGATTTTCCGGTATCTGCAGTATCTCAAGTGTATTTTCGTGTGCGGTTTTCCGGAAAAATTCCCGCATCCGGTCTGAAAATCCGCACAAGCGGCGCATGTGTTCTCGCAAATTCCCCGCAGAGTTAGCCGGATGTACGACAGCTTCAGGTAAAATGCACAGGTTAACCGTCCTGCGCTAACGGCGGCCTGTGATGATTCCAGTTGCCTGACGCGGACTTGCCTGAACTCTGAAAGCCTGAAAACTATGCTTGATAATCTGACCCAACGCCTTGCCAAAGTGGTAAAAACCATGCGCGGCGAGGCTCGCCTGACCGAATCCAATACCGCTGAAATGCTGCGTGAAGTACGGATGGCATTGCTGGAAGCCGACGTGGCATTGCCTGCCGTGCGCGATCTGATCGCCCGTGTCAAAGAAAAAGCCATGGGTGAAGAAGTCATCGGCTCACTGACACCGGGCCAGGCACTGGTCGGTGTGGTGCAAAAGGAAATGGCGCACCTGATGGGTGCCGATCTGGGCCCGGAAGCATCGCAACTGAGTTTTGCCTGCCAGCCACCGGCGATTATTCTGATGGCCGGTTTGCAGGGTGCAGGTAAAACCACCACCGCCGGTAAGCTGGCGAAGTATCTGAAAGAACAGAAAAAGAAAAAAGTGCTGACGGTGTCTGCCGACGTGTATCGCCCTGCGGCGATTGCACAGTTGCAATCCGTGACTGAGCAGGTCGGCGCAGACTTCTTCCCGTCTGCTGCCACTGACAAACCTGTGGATATTGCACTGGCCGCACTGGATTACGCGAAAAAACATTATCACGATGTGCTGATCGTCGATACTGCAGGTCGTCTGGGTATTGATGAAGCAATGATGCAGGAAATTGCGGCGATTCACAGCGCACTGAATCCGATTGAAACCCTGTTCGTGGTTGACGCGATGCTGGGTCAGGATGCTGTTAATACCGCAAAAGCATTTAATGATGCGCTGCCACTGACCGGCGTGGTACTGACCAAGCTGGACGGTGATGCACGCGGCGGCGCGGCATTGTCTGTGCGCCATATCACCGGTAAGCCAGTGAAATTCGTCGGTGTGGCCGAGAAACTGGATGGTCTGGAATCGTTCGACCCGCAGCGTATGGCAAACCGTGTGCTGGGCATGGGTGACATTCTGGCGCTGGTGGAATCCGCTCAGAAAAGTATCGACGTCGAAGCCGCACAAAACCTTGCGCACAAAATCAAGGATGGCGGCAAATTCGACATGAATGACTTCAAAATGCAGATCTCCCAGATGAAAAATATGGGTGGTCTGTCCGGTCTGATGGATAAACTGCCGGCGCAGCTGCAACAAGCCGCTAACGGCGCGAATATGGATGTGGCGGAAAAGCAGATTCGCCGCATGGAAGGCATGATCAATGCAATGACGCCTGCGGAACGTGCCAAGCCTGAGCTGATCAAAGCCTCACGCAAACGCCGTATTGCAACCGGTGCCGGTGTGCAGATTCAGGAAGTAAACCGAATGCTGGCGCAATTCGAACAAATGCAGAGCATGATGAAAAAACTGCGCGGTGGCGGCATGATGAAGATGCTGCGCAGTATGAAAGGCATGATGCCGGGTGGCCGTCGCTGATTTTCGGCCCGCCGTGACGGTGGCAGAAACCGGCAAGTATGGACGTTTCCTGCATCAAAAACCCGTGTTTTAGCAGGTTTTCGCGAAAAAAAGCTTGCATCGTGGTTAAATACGCACCACTATTAGCCGTGCGTTAATTTTCACGCTCTAAAAGGGCCGGCAAGTGCAGCCGGCGCCTGTTCAGCAATTCATAAATAGGAGGCCTTTAATGGCAACAGCACCACAAGATCCAAAAGAAAAACCAGGTACAGACGGTAAAGCTGCACGCAAGCCAAACGCTGCGTTCATGAAACCGATGAACATCTCCAAAGAACTGGCTGCTGTGATCGGTTCTACACCAGTACCACGTACTGAAGTGACGAAAAAAGTCTGGGAATACATCAAGAAGCACAACCTGCAAGACGCTGCGAACAAACGCAACATCAATGCAGATGACAAGCTGAAAGTTGTTTTCGGCGGCAAAGCACAAGTCAGCATGTTCGAAATGACAAAGCTGATCTCTGCTCACCTGTCCTGATACCGGAACACCGGCAGATGTGCTGTCAGTGTTGACAGCGCAGATCGCAAAAAGCCCGCATCAGCGGGCTTTTTTCATGGTGATCATAAACACGGTATCATCAGGACTGCGGTTTGTATTCCCAGTTCTTCCAGTTCGACAATACTGCATTCGGATATTCCGGCTTACCACGACTGCCGTTATACCTGCCGAGCGCAAGATACAAATCACCTTTTTCCATGTCGATGTACATGCGCAGAATCGAGCAGCCATAACGCAGATTGGCCTGCATCTGAAACAGCTTGGCCGGATCACCGTCACCGATCACGCGCGACCAGAACGGCATTACCTGCATATAGCCGCGCGCACCAACGATGGATGTCGCATATTTGCGGAAACCCGATTCCACCTGCATCAGGCCCATGACCAGCGCCGGTTCCAGTCCGGCACGACGTGACTCATACCAGATTGTTTCCAGCAATTCGATGCGGGTCTGATAATCAGGGATGCGGCGTTTTAAGCGTGAAGACATTTCACCGAGCCAGTTCAGATACTGAATACGGTCATCGATGCGTTCAAATTTCGGCTTTGGCGGCGCTGCATCAGCAATGGCGCGGGCAAGCGCGAGCCTGACCGAATCCGCCATCGCTTCTTCCTTTTGATTCCCGGCTTGTACCACGCCGGGCAACAGGAATATGCCTGCTGCAGCCAGCGTCAGCTGCGCAGCAAGCTTTGCTACAGAAGTACTCATTCTTGACATCATGCAGCCCCGGTTATGCCAGGGCGTAGCCGGGTTGCTGCATTTTTATTCTGCCAGACGGGCCTGAATGAACGCAGCCATCTCAGCAACCGGTACATGCACAGCCTCGCCGCCACGACGCGCCACATATTCCAGTTTGCCTTCTTTCAGACCACGGTCACCGACCACGACGCGGTGCGGTACACCGATCAGTTCCCAGTCTGCAAACATCGCGCCCGGACGTTCACCACGGTCATCCAGAATCACATCCACACCCGCAGCCAGCAGCGCCTGATACAGGTTCTCTGTTTCTGTACGCACAGCTTCGCTGCGATCCATACCCATAGGGCAAATCACCACTTCAAACGGCGCAATCGCTGTTGGCCAGATGATGCCTTTGTCATCGTAATTCTGCTCAATCGCTGCGCCCAGAATACGGGTCACGCCAATACCGTAGCAACCCATTTGCAGCAATTGTGGTTTACCGTTTTCATCGAGGAAGGTGGCTTTCATATCTTCCGAATAACGGGTACCGAGCTGGAATACGTGACCGACTTCGATACCGCGCTGGATTGCCAGTACGCCTTTACCATCCGGTGACGGATCACCGGCAACGACATTACGCAGATCAGCAACAACTGGTTCCGGCAGATCGCGGCCCCAGTTCACACCGGTCAGGTGATAGCCCTCTTCGTTGGCGCCGCAGACAAAATCTGCCATGTTTGCAACGGTGCGGTCCGCTACCAGATTCACTGGTTTGACCGTACCGACCGGGCCGAGATAACCAGGTTTGCAACCAAAATATTCAACAATTTCAGATTCCGACGCAAAACGGAAATTGGCCAGACCGGCAACTTTGCTGACTTTGACTTCATTCAGTTCATGATCGCCGCGCAGCAGTAACAGCCAGATTTGTTTTTCTTTGCCTTCGTCAGCATCCACTGCCAGCACGATGGATTTCACGGTTGCAGTCAGCGGCAGATTCAGTAATGCAGCGACGTCTTCGCATTTTTCTTTGCCCGGCGTTGCGGTTTTTGTCATTGCTGCAGAGGCGGCAGCGCGGCTGTCGCTGAGCGCCAGCGCTTCTGCTGCTTCCATATTCGCAGCGTAATCCGAGGTCGGGCAGTACACCAGTGCGTCTTCACCGGTTTCTGCGATCACGTGGAACTCATGCGAGCCGGAACCACCGATGGCACCGTTATCCGCTGCAACTGCACGGAACTGCAGGCCAAAGCGCTGGAAAATGCTGGTGTAAGCGTCGTACATGATCTGGTACGATTTTTTCAGGCCGTCGGTATCACGATCAAACGAATACGCATCCTTCATCGTGAATTCGCGGCCACGCATCAGACCGAAGCGCGGACGGCGTTCGTCACGGAATTTGGTCTGGATATGATAGAAGTTCACCGGTAACTGACGGTAAGAGCGGATTTCGCTGCGCACGACATCGGTGATCGCTTCTTCGGAAGTCGGCTGGATGATGAAATCGCGGCCGTGGCGGTCTTTCACGCGCATCAGTTCCGGGCCCATTTTGTCCCAGCGGCCAGTTTCCTGCCACAGTTCAGCCGGTTGCACGACCGGCATCAGCATTTCAATTGCGCCCGCGCGGTTCATTTCTTCGCGGATGATATTTTCCACTTTACGAATAATGCGCAGGCCCATCGGCATGTAGTTATAGATGCCGGAACCCAGACGTTTAATCATACCGGCGCGCATCATCAGTTTGTGGCTGATGATTTCTGCATCAGCCGGTGCTTCTTTTAAAGTTGAAATAAAAAATCGTGTAGCTCGCATGGCAGTGATTCTTTTTAAATGGAAGGTTATAATCAACTCAATTTTAAAGGATTAGTTGGCTAATGCGCCGACTTCTTTACGCGCAACATGATGGAAATTCGGAATTACATGATTGTTTTCAGACCTCCTGAGCACTGGCCGCAGACCTGAACGGCCTGGCCACGCATTACCCGCGTAGAGAAAGTTGCACAATTAGTCACAGAAAGTATTGAGGTTAACTATGCTAGACCGTGAAGGCTTTCGCCCTAACGTAGGCATAATTTTGCTGAACGCCAACAATCAGGTGTGGTGGGGCAAGCGGGTACGTGAACATTCATGGCAATTTCCGCAAGGCGGCATCAAATATGGTGAATCGCCGGAACAGGCTATGTTTCGTGAGCTGGAAGAAGAAACCGGCCTGTTACCACAGCATGTGAAAATCATCGGCCGCACCCGCGACTGGCTGCGCTATGAAGTGCCGGATCATTTCATTAAACGTGAAGTGCGTGGCCATTACCGTGGTCAGAAGCAAATCTGGTTTCTGCTGCGCATGCTGGGACGTGACTGCGACGTGAATCTGCGCGCTTCCGACCATCCGGAATTCGATGCATGGCGCTGGCATGAATACTGGGTACCGCTGGATGTGGTGATTGAATTCAAGCGCGGCGTCTATCAGCTGGCGCTGCAGGAATTATCCCGCTTCCTGAATCGCCCCGATCACGCACGTCAGCGTCGTCAGCACCATCAGCAGCGCACACCGCGCATCCCCACCAATACCAACCGGCCGGTAACTGAGGCCACGCCCGAGGAGGCAGGTCAGGAATGAAATCTTCCCGCTTTTCTGTAATTCGCTGCGCACTGCTGGCAGCTGTATTTGGCGCTGCACTGCAGGTTCCTGCGCAGGCTGAAGATGAAAAAGAATGGACTGAAGCAGCGCTGCAATTACCTGCCGCGCCAGCCGCAGATGCTTTACTGACCTTCCATCAGACCGGCACGATCCAGTTTCAGATTGATGCCAACTCGCTCAGTATCGCAGCAGATGGCACCATCCGTTACACACTGGTTGCCACCAGTTCTGCCGGTGCGCGCAATGTGAGTTACGAAGGCTTGCGCTGTTCCACGTATGAGAAAAAACTGTTTGCGTTTGGTCGCCCTGACGGCAGTTGGTCAAATGCGCGTCGCGCAGACTGGACACGGATTTCACAAACCGATGCGAACAAGCAGCATCATGTGCTGTACACCGAGTATTTATGCGATGGCAATACGATTGCCGGTAAAGTGCCGGAGATGATCCAGCGCTTAAAAGGCCAGCGTTATCCGCAAAAGAAAATCTGACACGGTCGGCAAGACATGTCAGCAAACCGTTCCCGCCTCCGGCCGGAACGGTTTTTTATTGTCGTTATGCGTGCTGACATTATGCAGAACGCCGCATCAGGCATTTACGGAGCGCCAGAGTTTCTGCCGACGACCGCCGGATCGCTATGCCAGAATCCGCATTTGAGGTGTTTTTGGCCGTTTTTTGGCCTTCTTGACCATTACCAGGCAGCTTTCAGTTCGTTCAACAGCTTCCCGGCCTGCCGCCTTTACAGCAACACCAGATTGTCGCGATGGATCAGTTCAGGTTCTTCAATGAAACCCAGTATCGCCGCGATGTCAGACGAAGGTTTGCGCAAAATACGGCGCGCATCCGAACTGGCGTAATTGCATAAACCACGCGCCACTGGCTGCCCCTGACTATCGAGACAAGTCACCACCGCACCGCGGCTGAACTCGCCCTGCACTGCAGTCACGCCGATCGGCAGCAGGGATTTGCCTTCACGCGTCAGCTTGGCAACGGCACCATCATCCAGTGTCAGGCTGCCTGCCGTTTGCAAATGATCTGCCATCCACTGCTTACGTGCCGCCAGTGGTGCAGTCGCTGCATGTAATTGCGTGCCGATCGCCTCGCCGGCCGCCAGTCTTTGCAGCACTGCGGTTTCACGACCACAGGCAATCACCGTACTGGCACCGGATTTCGCAGCACGTTTCGCCGCCAGAATTTTCGTCAGCATGCCGCCGCGTCCGAGGCTGCTGCCTGCGCCGCCGGCCATCGCTTCCAGTGCAGGATCACCGGCACGGCCTTCGCGCACCAGTTGTGCATCCGGCACTTTGCGCGGATCGGCGGTGTACAGGCCGGTCTGATCCGTCAGAATCACCAGCGCATCCGCTTCAATCAGATTCGCCACCAGTGCCCCGAGCGTATCGTTATCACCGAATTTGATTTCATCTGTGACCACGGTATCGTTTTCATTGATGACCGGCACCACACCCAGTCCCAGTAGCGTAAACAGCGTGGAACGGGCATTCAGATAACGTTCGCGGTCTGCCAGATCAGCATGGGTCAGCAGAATCTGCGCGGTACGCATGCCGAATGCAGCGAAACAGGTTTCGTAAATCTGGGCCAGTCCCATCTGACCGACTGCCGCGCAAGCTTGCAATTCATGAATCGCTGTCGGCCTGCGGGCAAACCCCAGCCGCTGCCGTCCTTCGGCAATCGCACCGGAACTGACCAGCACGACTTCTTTACCGGCTGCGCGCAGCGCGGCAATCTGCTGTGCCCAGTTCGCAATCGCTCGCTGATCCAGCCCCTGCCCGTCATTGGTCACCAGTGACGACCCCACTTTAATAATGATGCGTTTTGCCTGCTGTATCACTGCACTCATTGCTCACCTGTTATTGTCTTACTTTATTCAGAAACACCGATTAATTACTGAATTATATTTCAATTTAGCCGAAAATTTTTAGCACAAATTAGAAATCTGCTGCATTCCTGATCATAAAACCGGTGCATTCTGCATGACAGTGGCAATAAAAAACCCGGCACATGGCCGGGTTTTGAAAGTACTGGCAACGAACATCAGTCGTTGATGACTTTGAAGCGGGGATCATCCGGATCAATCGACAGAATGCCCTGCGCTTCTTCACGCATTTTGGTTTCCTGCGCACGGTGCGCAACCGCACGGGTTTCCTGCAGATACAGATAAATTGCCTGTACCAGCTCTTCGCAACCTTCGCGGCTCAGCGCGGAAATTTCAAATACCGGGCCTTTCCAGCCGAAACGTTTGACGAAATCTTTTACACGTTTCTTACGATCATCTGCGCTCAGCACGTCCAGCTTGTTCAGCACCAGCCAGCGCGGTTTATCGTGCAGGCTGTCATCATATTTACGCAATTCTTTGACCAGCGCCTTGGCTTCTTTGACCGGATCCACATCAGCGTCAAACGGTGCCAGATCAACAATGTGCAGCAGCAAACCGGTACGCTGCAAATGCTTCAGGAACTGGATACCGAGACCGGCACCATCGGCAGCACCTTCGATCAGACCAGGAATATCCGCAATCACGAAACTCTTTTCATGACTGACACGCACCATACCCAGATTCGGATGCAGTGTAGTGAACGGGTAATCTGCAATCTTAGGGCGGGCATTCGATACCGCTGTGATGAAGGTCGATTTACCGGCATTTGGCATACCGAGCAGGCCAACGTCAGCCAGCACTTTCAGTTCCAGCTGCAGTTCGCGGCGTTCACCTTCTTTACCTTCCGTCTTCTGACGCGGTGCACGGTTAGTTGAGGTTTTAAAATGGATGTTACCCCAGCCACCTTCACCACCGCGTGCCAGCAACACTTCCTGACCGTGTTCAGTCAGATCAGCAATCACTTCATCGGTGTTGCGGTCAGTAATCAGAGTGCCGACCGGCATACGCAGATACACATCATCTGCGCCACGGCCATAGCAATCCGAACCGCGGCCGTTTTCACCGCGACCAGCACGGTGCAGCTTGGAATAACGGTAATCGACCAGCGTGTTGATATTACGGTCAGCGATCGCATAAATACTGCCGCCGCGTCCGCCGTCACCGCCATCAGGGCCGCCGAAAGGACGGAATTTTTCACGGCAGAAAGAGGCAACACCATTGCCACCATCACCAGCGACGACTTCAATACGGGCTTCGTCAATAAATTTCATAATCTGTACCTAAAAAAGCTTATATAAATCCCTGAACCTGGTAAGCACACCGGATTTATAGAGGATTTCTTAAAACTAAAAAGGCCCTGCACAGGGCAGAGCCTTTTCATTGTAGTGGCTACAGCCGGATCCGGGTATATCCGGATTATGCTGCAACAACGATCGCGTATTGATGCTTTGCAGCACCTTTGATTGCGAACTTCACTGTGCCGTCTGTCAGTGCGAACAGAGTGTGGTCTTTACCCACACCAACGTTTTCACCTGCGTGAACACGTGTGCCGCGTTGACGAACGATAATGCCGCCAGCATTGATTTTTTGGCCGCCGTAAACTTTAACGCCAAGGCGTTTCGATTCTGAGTCACGACCGTTGCGCGTGGTGCCGCCGCCCTTTTTGTGTGCCATTTTTAATTAGCTCCTAAAAATAGTGTGATAACTTGCTGAATTAACCGTTGATAGCAACGATTTGCAGTTCAGTGTAGTTTTGGCGATGGCCCTGACGTTTCTGGTAGTGCTTACGACGACGCATTTTGAAAATACGTACTTTGTCGTGACGACCGTGGCTTACTACTGTAGCCAGCACCGTTGCACCTTCGACCAGCGGAGCACCAAATTTGATGGACTCACCTGCGCCCACTGCGAGCACCTGATCCAGAGTGATTTCGGCGCCGATGTCAGCTGGTATCTGTTCTACTTTGAGTTTTTCGCCAGCAGCAACTTTATACTGTTTGCCGCCGGTTTTTATGACCGCGTACATGGTTAACCTCGTATATAAATAATCTAGAAATTTTTCCTGCCAACAGTAAACTGCTCGCGGGAAAACGCGTGATTATACAGAGCCCAGAAAATCACGTCAAAACAAATTTGCGTATTTTTTGAGCAGTCCTCAGAGAAACCTTGTCGCTGATGTTGGTTTTTCAACCCGCAAACCGGCGAATCGCAAACCTGACGGATGCGAGAAGAGCAATTTTCAGCCCATCGTCGTATAATCTGCGCATTTCGAAATTCTTGCAGGTAAAGACCTTGTCTTCCCCCGTACAACCGAATCCGGTCGCCGATCTTATCGCGCCAGACCTGAATGCCGTGAACCAGGTAATCCGGCAACAACTCCATTCCGATGTCGCACTGGTTAGCCAGATTGCCGAATACATCATCAGCGCCGGCGGCAAACGCATCCGTCCTGTACTGGTATTACTGATGGCCAATGCCTGCAATTATCAGGGCAAGCATCATTATGATCTGGCAGCGATTGTGGAGTTTATCCATACAGCAACACTGCTGCATGATGATGTGGTTGATGAGTCCTCTCTGCGCCGTGGTCGCCAGACAGCCAATGCGCTGTTCGGCAATGCAGCCTCCGTACTGGTCGGCGACTTCCTGTATTCGCGCGCTTTCCAGATGATGGTCAACATCAACAGCATGCGCGTCATGCAGATCCTGGCCGATGCAACCAATGTGATTGCCGAAGGCGAAGTGCTGCAATTGCTGAATATGCACGATCCGGACGTCACTGAAGAGCGTTACCTGAAAGTCATCGAATCCAAAACGGCTAAGCTGTTTGAAGCCGCAGGTGAAATCGGTGCACTGATCGCCGGCGCGTCGGAAGAACAGATTCGTGCCGCCGGTGAATACGGCCGCTGCCTCGGTACTGCGTTCCAGTTGATCGACGATGTACTGGATTATTCCGGCAACTCGGAAGAAATCGGCAAAAACGTCGGCGATGATCTGCGCGAAGGCAAACCAACACTGCCGCTGATTTATCTGATGAAAAACGGTAGTGACGAAGAGCGCCAGCTGGTGCGTGACTGTATTGAGCAAGGCGATGAAAGCCGCTTCGCAGATATTCTGCAAGCCATCACACAATCCGGTGCACTGGATTACACCCGCAAAGAGGCAGAAGATGCGGCCGCACGTGCAGAAGCCGCGGTGTCAGTTTTACCCGAATCCGCATATAAAGATGCGCTGATACGTCTGAGCCGCTTCGCGGTCAGTCGCAATCACTGATTCTCTGGCTTTGAATCGGAAAAGGATGTCTGCGGACATCCTTTTTTATTTCCGTTTTACAAAATATCCGCCGGAAAGTTATTCAGAAAAAATTTCAGCTGCTATTTCTGATAACAGTACTGATCCGCGCTGAATGTGCGCCGATATTGCGTTATTTCACGATCCAGTTGTAAAAAAAAGTAGTATCTCTTTACAAATCCGGGCACTGGTTGCATTATCGTAAGGCAATCCTGCGCCCGCAGCACTCACCCTGTTCAGCAATCCGACCAGCACGGTCTGATCCGTTCTGCGCCTTCAGCGCATGCCATCAGACAGGCTAAACCGGTAGCGAAATGAAAGGCAGTGCCCAGGCGTCAGGCCAGTCCGGTCATTTCATCGCGCCTTAAAACAACCGCTTTGTCAGTACCGGACGACGCTTTTTGGTGATTTCCACATGCGTACCCGAACCGACAAAATTCAGTGCACATACTGCTCAGCTACGCTGCTGAATAAAACAGGCAATAGCGAAACACTAATGCGCCTGGACTTATGCGGCCCGGCTCACTCTTACTGATAGATCATTATGTCTGCCGTCCCACCGAATACCCCGACACAGAACGCAACACCCGGCCTGGCGCGCGCGCTGATGCAGGGCAATCTGCTTAACGCTGCACAGGTTGAAACCATCGTTAAAAAAGCAGGTGCAGAAAAGATTTCCTTTGTAGATGCCATGGTGCAATCCGGCGAATTACCGGCACGCGATCTGGCGACCTTCTGTTCAGAAACCTTCGGGTATCCGCTACTGGACATCAGCGCACTGAATGAAAGTATGCTGCCGGAGAAACTGGTCGAACTGAAGCTGGTGATCTCGCAAAAGATTTTGCCGATTGCAAAAAAAGGCAACAAGCTGTATCTGGCAGTTTCTGACCCAACCAACAATTCCGTGCTGGATCAGGTGAAATTTCAGAGCGGTCTGGCACTGGAACTGGTCATCGTGCATCACGATGTTCTGAGCAAAATTATTGAGAAAATCAGTAAATCTTCAGAACAGGCACTGAATGATTTAGGTAGTGATGATTTCGATGTCGACTTCAAGGAAGAAGATGTTGCCGCCGCCGTACCGGATACGCAGGCGAATGAAGTTGACGATGCACCTATCGTTAAATTTCTGACTAAAATGCTCATCGATGCAATCAATATGGGCGCATCCGATCTGCACTTCGAACCATTTGAAAAGTTTTATCGTATCCGCTTCCGTATTGACGGAGAACTTCGTGAAATCGCTCAGCCTCCGCTTTCCATTCGAGATAAACTGGCTTCACGTATCAAAGTCATTTCTAAATTAGATATTTCAGAAAAACGTGTTCCGCAAGATGGCCGGATGAAGTTAAATCTTGGCAGCAAATCGATCGACTTCCGTGTCAGTACGCTGCCAACGCTGTTCGGTGAAAAAATTGTAATGCGTATTCTGGATGCGTCTCAGGCGCAACTGGGCATTGACGCACTGGGCTATGAACCGTATCAGAAAGAAGTGCTGATGAATGCGATTCAGCGCCCTTATGGCATGGTGCTGGTTACAGGCCCAACAGGCTCGGGTAAAACGGTCTCGCTGTACACCTGTCTGAATGTGATTAATAAACCGGGTATTAATATTTCTACCGCTGAAGATCCGGCTGAGATCAATCTTCCGGGCATTAATCAGGTGAACGTTAACGATAAGGCTGGCCTGACATTCTCTGCGGCGCTGAAATCTTTCCTGCGTCAGGATCCTGACGTGATCATGGTTGGTGAGATTCGTGATCTGGAAACAGCCGATATTGCCATTAAAGCAGCGCAGACTGGTCATATGGTGTTCTCCACACTGCATACCAACGACGCACCGTCTACGCTGACCCGTCTGATGAATATGGGCGTTGCGCCTTTCAACATCGCATCGTCCGTTATTCTGATTACAGCCCAGCGTCTTGCACGCCGCTTGTGCACCTGCAAACAACCGATTGAAGTGCTGGATGAAGTATTGCTTGCCGCCGGTTTTAAAGAGGATGATCTGGATGGTTCCTGGAAGCCTTACGGTCCGGTTGGCTGCGAAAGATGTAACGGAACCGGTTACAAAGGCCGTGTTGGTATCTATCAACTGATGCCGATTTCAGAGGAAATTGAGCGTATCATTCTTTCCAATGGCACAGCGATGGAAATCGAAGAACAGTGTCAACGCGAGGGTGTGCGCAATCTGCGCCAGTCCGGTCTGGTAAAAGTCAAACAAGGCGTTACCAGTCTGGAAGAAGTCCTCGGATGTACTAACGAATAAGCGGAGCAAGGCAAATGGCAACCAATTCCGCCAAACCGGCGCGACAGAGCAAAGAAGTCCTGTACGCATGGGAAGGCAAAGATAAGTTCGGTAAAAAGGTTCAGGGCGAAATGCGCGCCGGTGGTCAGGCCATCGTGAATGCAACATTGCGTCGTCAGGGCATTCTGGTTACCAAACTGAAAAAGAAAAGTTACAGCTCCGGCAAACGTATTTCCGACACGGATATCACGCTGTTCACACGTCAGCTGGCCACCATGATGAAAGCCGGCGTACCGCTGCTGCAGTCTTTCGATATTGTTGCAAAAGGTAACGCCAATCCGTCTGTCTCCAAGCTGCTGATGGACATTCGCGGCGACGTGGAAACCGGTACCAGCCTGAATCAGGCCTTCCGCAAATATCCGCTGTATTTTGATGCCTTGTTCTGCAATCTGGTCGGTGCCGGTGAACAGGCCGGTATTCTGGAAGACTTGCTGACACGTCTGGCGCTGTACAAAGAAAAAACGCTGGCGATCAAAAAGAAAATTAAATCTGCGCTGACGTATCCGATTGCGATTCTGTCCGTGGCGTTTATTGTGACCGCGGTCATTATGATCTGGGTGGTACCAGCATTTAAGCAAGTGTTCACCAGTTTCGGTGCGGAACTTCCTGCGCCGACACTGTTTGTGATGGCATTGTCGGATTTCTTTGTCGCCAACTGGTATCTGATTTTTGGCGGTTTGTTCGGCGCTATTTACTTTTTCTTCCAGAGCTGGCGTCGCTCGGTTCCTATGCAAAGAGCCATGGACCGCATCCTGCTGCAGTTACCGATTTTCGGTGAAGTGATCCGCAAAGCAACGATCGCCCGCTGGACACGTACACTGGCTACGATGTTTGCTGCCGGTGTGCCGCTGGTGGAATCACTGGATTCCGTGGGTGGCGCATCGGGTAACGCGGTTTATCTTGATGCCACGATTAAAATTCAGACTGAAGTCAGTACCGGTACCAGTCTGACTGTTGCCATGCAGAATGCCGCCGTATTCCCGAATATGGTGACGCAGATGGTTGCCATCGGTGAAGAATCCGGTGCGCTGGATGCAATGCTGGGCAAGGTCGCAGACTTTTACGAAGAAGAAGTGGATGAGGCTGTCGCATCTTTATCGAGCCTGATGGAACCACTGATTATGGTGATTCTGGGTGTACTGATCGGTGGTCTGGTGGTTGCCATGTATCTGCCTATTTTCAAACTGGGTCAGGTTGTCTGATGTTCGAAGCTGTCTTTTTTCAGGCGCCGGGCGACTGGCTCAGCGCCATTTCGCTTGGCATCTTTGGTTTGCTGATCGGCAGTTTTCTGAATGTGGTGATACACCGGTATCCGCGCATCATTGATCGCGAATCGGAAAATGCTATTGCAGAATACCGCAATGAACCACTGCCGCATCAGGATGCCTATAACCTGGTAGTGCCGCGCTCTGCTTGTCCGCATTGCGGACATCAGATTACGGCGCTGGAAAATATTCCCGTCATAAGCTATCTGTTCCTGCGGGGAAAATGCAGCGAATGCAAAGCACCGATCTCGGTACGCTATCCGCTGGTGGAACTGGTGACAGGTCTCGCAACCGGCGGTCTGATCTGGATGCTGGGTAGTGGCATCGCCGGTATGGCGGCTGTGCTGTTCGTATTTTTCCTGATCACGCTGACGATGATTGATGCGGATGTGCAGCTACTACCGGACGATATGACCCTGTTGCTGTTGTGGATAGGCTTGCTGCTGAATACACAATCCGTTTTCACAAGTCCCGCAGATGCTGTTCTCGGCGCTGCAGCGGGATATCTTGCTTTGTGGCTGGTGAACGGCACATACAAACTCTTGAAAAAGCAGGATGGCTTTGGTCAGGGCGACTTCAAAATGCTGGCTGCACTCGGTGCATGGATGGGCTGGAAAATGCTGCCGCTGATTATTCTGCTGTCGTCCGCAACCGGTTCTGTGATCGGCATTACCCTGATCCTGATGTCACGTATGGGCTTTTCCACCCGCTTATCTTTTGGTCCATATCTGGCATTTGCCGGTCTGATCGCCTTGTTGTGGGGTGAGAAAATCGTGTCGGCTTATCTCGGAGTATTGCATTGACACGCTTTGCAGTCGGGCTGACCGGTGGTATCGGCAGCGGTAAAACCACGATTGCCAACTGGTTTGCGGATCAGGGTGCGACGCTGATTGATACCGATTTGATTGCGCATAGCCTGACCCGTCCCGGCGGGCTGGCGATGGATGCCGTCCGCCAGCAATTCGGATCGGCGTTTGTCGATGCAGACGGCGCAATGGATCGTGCAAAAATGCGGGAACTGGTGTTTCAACGTCCTGAAGCACGTCAGCAATTGCAAGCTATTCTGCATCCGCTTATCCGCTCCGAATGCGAACGCGAAGCGCTGACGGCAACCGGCGCTTATGTGATTTTTGTTGTGCCGCTGCTGGTGGAATCCGGCGGATGGCGTGAACGTGTTAACCGGATTCTGGTTGTCGACTGTCCTGAAACTTTGCAGCAACAACGCGTCATGCAAAGAAACGGTTTCAGCCGCGAACAGATCGAAGCCATTATGGCGACGCAGGCTCGTCGTACTGAGCGGCTGGCGGTTGCCGATGATGTTGTCGTGAACGATGTCCCCCTGACGGAAAATCTGCCGTTACTGACGAAGCTGCATCAGCATTATCTTGCACTGAGTCAGACAAACGTCTGAATTGAACACGCTCTGTGCAGGAATTCTGCATTGTCGTTTGTATTTTCTGACAGTATGGTTCAGAATCACGTCAGGTTGTGCTTAGCACCTTTTCACTTGTCAGGGATACTATTTTGATCGTCTACGAATACCCATTTAATGAGCGTATTCGCACGCTGTTGCGACTGGAAGACTTGTACGAAAAATTCCGTTTTTTTCTGCGTCAGTCTCACCATTTACAGCATCAGATTGCGCTGTCCACGATTTTCGAGATGCTCGAAGTCGCTGGTCGTGCCGATTTAAAATCGGATCTGCTGCAAGAACTGGAACGCCAGAAATCCACGCTGGTCAGCTTCCGTAATAATCCGAATGTGCAGTCTGAGATGCTGGACAATGTGATCGAAGAAGTCGATCAGGTCAGTTCTGCTTTGATGGCATGTACCGGCAAAACCGGTCAGCATATCCGCGAAAATGAGTGGCTGATGAGCATACGCGGCCGTACCATTATTCCCGGCGGGGCCTGTGAATTTGATTTACCCAGTTATCATGCCTGGCAGCACAAAACCCAGGAACAACGTGTGCGCGACATCGAACATTGGTTTGCGCCGGTTGCGCCATTATTTGCAGCAATTCAGGTCGTGCTGCGCTTGCTGCGCGAATCCGGCACCACGACACGTATGATTGCGCAGGCCGGCAGCTACCAGCAAATGCTGCAAGGCAAGGTGTATCAGCTGGTGCGCGTAACGCTGGCTGAAGATGCTGCTGCGATTCCTGAAATCGCTGCCAATAAATACATGCTGTGGATACGCTTCATGTGTCAGGATGGCGATGAAAAGCCGCGTGTGTTTGAATCCGACACTGCTTTTGATTTAACCCTTTGTAATTTCTGAGTTTTTCCTGATGGCGACTGTCGTTCAATGCCCTTGCTGTAAAAAAGATGTACCGTGGACACCTGAAAGTCTGTGGCGTCCTTTCTGTTCGGAACGCTGCAAGCAAGCTGATCTCGGTGCATGGGCGCAGGAAAAATACAGCATCCCTTCCACTGCTCAGCCTGATCCCGGTGAATTGCCGCCGGAATTGCAATAAGCCGTCATCCTCCCCCGATCTGTTTGCACACTGCAAATACGCAGCGTCTGCTCAGTCATCCGGCGCTGCAACCCACCAGCATTTTCGTACATCACCTGATTCTGCCAGTCAGAAAACTTCTGCTCAGTCTTCACGTCTGTACCACCTGATGATTCCTTGCTCAGTCGCGACAGACTGGCGTGAAGTCCGGAGTCCGCGCAATGCACTGCAGTATGGCTAAAAGTGCCTGAAATGCGGTGTTACGCATAGAAAAAGTGAGTGCTATCGCCGTTGTCGGTGAAAACAGCGGGCCTCCAGACCCCCTGTTAT
The DNA here is from genome assembly GCF_018139685.1 of Cognatundibacterium luofuense. Classification (GTDB taxonomy): domain Bacteria; phylum Pseudomonadota; class Gammaproteobacteria; order Burkholderiales; family Burkholderiaceae_D; genus Undibacterium; species Undibacterium luofuense. The sequence goes on along the minus strand of NZ_JAGSPN010000006.1, from coordinate 68,756 downwards.
TGAACTGATGCTGATTTCTGCACAGCACTGAGGTTCAGCGGCTGTGCGGGATGCCGTACTTGCGCAGCTTGCCAGCCACCATAGAATGGGAAGTATTCAGACGCGCCGCCAGCTTGCGGCTGGATGGATAGTGCGGATACAACTGCTCCAGCAAACGGCGCTCGTAGCGCGCCATCGCATCGTCCCAGTCTTCATTGTCTGCAATACCGGGCTGATCGGTAGCGATACTGCCTTCCGCCCAGTCCAGATCCTGTGCTTCCAGCGTGCGGCGGTCAGACATCGTAATCGCACGGAACACCACATTCTGCAGTTGCCGCACATTGCCGGGCCAGCGATTCGCCAGCAGCGCGGCACAGGCGGAAGAATGCAGACGGCAGACCGGCTTTTGTGCCTGCGTACAGGCACCTTCGATGAAATGCCGGGCCAGCGGCAGAATATCGTCCGGCCGGTCGCGCAGCGCTGGCATATCCAGATGCAGCACATTCAGCCGGTAAAACAAATCTTCGCGGAACTGCCCTTCTCTGACCATCTGATGCAGGTTACGGTGTGTGGCGCTGATGATGCGCACATTGACGCGGATTTCCTTATCCCCGCCGATACGGCGGAATTTACCGTCATTCAGAAAACGCAGCAGCTTGGCTTGCAGATACAGCGACATCTCGCCGATTTCATCCAGAAACACGGTGCCGCCGTCTGCCATTTCAAACAGGCCGGGCTTGCCGCCTTTTTGCGCACCGGTGAATGCGCCCGGCATGTAGCCGAACAATTCGCTTTCCGCCAGACTTTCCGGCAAAGCCGCGCAATTCAGCTCCAGAAACGGCGCATTCGCGCGCGGGCTTACGCTGTGACAAGCCTGCGCCAGCAATTCTTTACCAGTACCGGTTTCGCCGGTAATCAGCAAAGGTGCATCGACTGCCGCCATCCGCAATGCGCGCGCTTTCAGTGCCCGCATTTGTTCGGAATCGCCGATGATCAGATCAAACCCATCAACGCTGGCATTTTGCAGCGCATGGATGTGACCACCGATACGCGATGGCGCGTGGAAAGTCAGCACCGCGCCGACTAAACGACTGAGCGGCGTTTGCACCGCCAGTTCCGGCTCGGACACCGGTTTCACATCCAGCAGAAACGGCTCGCCGCGCAGCCGGACTTCGCGGCTGGGCAAATGAAAACCGGACTGCAGCAATTCTTCCTGTAAGCCAGGCTCATCCAGAATATCGGCCAGCATCAGCTGACACAGGCTGGATTCCGGCAAACCGGTGACTGCGCTGGCAGCGGCATTTGCGACTACCAGTCTGGCTTGTCCGTCGACCGCCACGACCGGATCTTCCATCACCGCCATCATGGTATCCAGATGCAAACGGCGACGCACACCGGGCATCACATCAATGACTTGCAGGCCGGTCACGCCATCCACCTGCAGACAGGCTGCACGCAGATCATCCAGCATGCGCTCATGCAATTCGGGGCTGTCGATATAGATATGCGGCGGATCCACTTCCACCGCCACCACATTCAGTCTGCGGGTCGCCAGCACCGCCAGAATTTCATGGGCAATCCCTACCCGGTCACGGAAACAGATATCAATGCGCATGCGTTAAGTTCCCGCCGCAGCGGGATCAGCTCAGTAAGGTTCGGCCACGTAAGGGCGCAGGCGGTGTTGCACGCTGCGCGTGGCGGTTGACGCGGCCAGACCGCGCAAGCGGCTCAGATCAAACTGTTCCAGTTGCTGCAGCATGGCGCGGTTCAGAGTCATGCGAACCTGTATCATCAGCAGGTCCACACTTTGCTGGTTTGAACTTCTGGCAGACTCGCCTGCCAACCCGGAAACCGCAGCTTCTTTCTGCGCTTTCCCGGCTGCTTTCATTGCCACGCGGGCTTCCGCTTCCGCAAAACAGCGATAGACATCACCCAGCGTAATCACGCCGTTGCAATCCCGGCAGTGCCAGGCTTCTTTGTCTTTGCTGTCGCGGCTGACCAGTCCGTCCTGACTTAACATGCTCAGAATCGAACGGATACTGCGCGGCGTTTTACCTGTCGCTTCCGCCAGACTGGTCACGGTGATAGCACGCGGCATCACCATCATGACCTGCGCCAGCAATTCGACGGCAGTGTAAAACCGGGTATTCAGACCTGGGTCTGCAAATACCTGCGTGGTTGAAAACAGTTGTTCAGACTGGCTCATGCCAACTCCTTGGGAAGGATCAGCGGGCGGTTGTTGCCGTAACGGTCCATAAACAGACCTTCAGTCGAAATTGCAGGACGCTTACCGGAAACCACATCCGCGATGAACTGGCCGGAACCGCAGGCCATGGTCCAGCCCAGTGTGCCGTGGCCGGTGTTCAGGAACAGATTACGGTAAGGTGTCGGGCCGACCACCGGTGTACCATCCGGTGTCATCGGACGCAGACCCGTCCAGAATTCCGCTTTCGACACATCGCCGCCTGCGGGGAACAGATCGCTGACAGAGAACTCAAGCGTTGCACGGCGATCGGCGCGCAAATTGAGGTTATAACCGGTAATTTCTGCCGTACCACCGACGCGGATACGGTCGCCCAGACGGGTAATCGCTACTTTGTAGGTTTCATCCATGACTGTGGATTCCGGTGCACCGTCCGGATTGGTGATCGGTACGGTAATCGAGTAGCCTTTGATCGGATACACAGGGATACGGATGCCGAGCTCTTTCAGCATCAGCGGCGAATAGCTGCCCAGCGCCAGCACATAGCTGTCTGCGGTCAGCGTACCGGCGGATGTTTTCACACCGGTGATTTTGTCGCCTTCAAACAGCAGGCGTTCAATCTGTACGCCGAACTGGAATTTCACGCCCAGACCTTCAGCCAGCTTGGCCAGATTCTGGGTAAATTTAAAGCAGTCACCGGTTTCATCACCCGGCAGGCGCAGCGCGCCGACGAACTTATCCTGCACTTTGGCCAGTGCCGGTTCCACTTTCAGACAGCCTGCTTTGTCCAGTTTTTCGTATGGCACATCGTAACGTTTCAGAATCGCGATATCGCCCTCAGCGGCTTCCAGCTGTGCTTCATTACGGAACAATTGCAGCGTACCCTGTGTACGCTCGTCGTAACTGATACCGGTATCAGCACGCAATTGCTGCAGTACATCGCGGCTGTACTCAGCCAGACGCAGCATGCGGCCTTTATTCACTTCATAAGCGGAGGTAGTGCAGTTCATCAGCATCTGGAACACCCAGCGCCATGTGTTCGCATCCAGCGTAGGGCGGATTGCCAGCGGGCTGTGTTCCATCATCAGCCATTTAATCGCTTTCAGCGGCACGCCCGGGCCAGCCCACGGCGCGGAATAGCCGGGAGACACTTCACCGGCATTCGCAAAACTGGTTTCCAGCGCCGGTGCGCTCTGACGCTCAATCACTGTCACTTCGTGACCGGCCTTGGCCAGATAATAAGCGGATGCAGTACCGATAACGCCTGAACCTAATACGATAACTTTCATTTTTCTGCTCCTGTGTCCCTGAATTTAAACTGTTTTTGTGAGTGGTTCTGAACCGCTGTACACCCGTGCATAACGGTGTCCGAGGCTGGTCAGGATTTCATAGCCTATCGTGCCGGCAGCACTGGCAACGCGATCGACGGTCAGCTGATCTGACAGCAAATCCACCAGCGCACCTTCAGCCAGTATGTCGTCCGGCAAACCGGTGACATCCAGCGTGATCGTATCCATCGATACATTGCCAACCATTGCCACGTCGTGACCTGCGATTTGCACCGTGCCACGATTACTCAGACTGCGCAGCCAGCCATCAGCATAGCCGACGGCCACAGTAGCGATGCGTGACGGGCGACTGCTGCGCCAGGTACTGCCGTAACCAACGCCGGTATCCACCGGAATATCACGGGTCTGAATAATACGGCCCTGCAAGTGGGCGACTGCACGCATAGGATTCGCTTGTCCGGCGACCGGTGCCACGCCGTACAGCGCTGCGCCCGGACGCGCCAGATCAAAGTGAAAATCCTTGCCCAGAAAAATACCGGAGGAATTTGCCAGCGTTGCTTTCGCCGCCGGAAATAACGCGCGTAATGCACGGAATTTTTCCAGCTGCGCACGATTGACCGGATTCGCCTGATCTTCTGCGCTGACCAGATGGCTCATCACATACTGCACATCAATCGCCGCAAAACGCTGTGGTTCAGCCCGCAGCACATCGACTTCAGCCGGTGACAAACCCATGCGCGCCATGCCGGTATCAAACTGCACAAATGCCGGAAGGCGGGTTTGTTTGTCAGTCGCCAGCGTATTCCAGGCGGCAATCTGTTGCAGGCTGTTCAGCACCGGCGTCAGGCCGTGTGCCAGCAAATCTGCTTCGCAGCCGACCGGCGAACCGTGCATCACGATAATCATCGCATCCGCCGGCAGCAGCGGGCGCAAGACTATGCCTTCTTCCAGATGTGCAACGAAAAAGTGACGACAGCCTTCCAGATACAAAGCCGGCGCTGCTTCTGCAGCGCCGAGACCATACGCATCCGCTTTCACAGCAGCGCCGCAGGCCGCTGATCCCAGTTGCGTTTTCAGTATCTGATAATTGGCTCTCAGTGCCTGCAGATCAATCCGCAGTATTGCACCAGCCCGTCCGGTATTTACTTGCATTATTCAGCACTCCATCGCCAGAGAAATAGCCCTCTGATAGCAATGTGTATGCCACTCAAAAAAGATCAATAAAATTCAAACACTTAGCGCAGAATGAAAAATCCGGCGAATTCCGACTGTACAAAATTCTGTACATCCTGCCTCATCCGGCTTTCAGATTCTGTGGCTTTTCTCTCTGAAGCGTACACATTACATAACAGTGTACACAAATAAATACACTGTATATAAAAAAATACACTTCAGCAAATTAAGCATAAGGATATTCGCAGGAAGCGACAGGCGGCAGCAATAAGTGAAAATACGCAGTGGTTGCGTGAATGTGACAAAGCCACCGGCAGCAAAGCTGGCGGTGGCTTTCAGTGTAGTGCAAGGATTCAGGCTGCGATGCGGTCAGCCTGCAGTAAACCCAGATCTTCCAGTAAAGGAATAGTGGCAGGTAATACCGGCTCTACGGCAACCTTGCCCTGCCATGCAAATGCCTGACCTTCCAGACTTTGCGGCTCGCCTTCCCAGCGGCGGCAAATATAAAAATGCAGTCTGACATGCGCATGGGGATACACATGCTCGACACCAACCCAGGGTTCCGCTTCGAGAACACGCACGCCCAGCTCTTCCAGAAATTCCCGCTTCAGCGCAGCCAGCACATCTTCGCCCGCTTCCACTTTACCACCCGGGAATTCCCAGTAGCCTTCGTACGGCTTGCCGGACGGACGCTGCGCCATCAGCACATCGCCATCAGCCTGCATCAGTATCCCGACCGCCACATCAATCGGGCGTTTATTCAGACTTGCTATTTCCGACATGGTCACGCTCCTTCCATTGTCCTGCATAGTCTTTTGCAAACTGCCACGCAACACGACCGGAACGCGATCCGCGCTGCAAAGCCCAGCGCAACGCTTCCTGTCTCGCTTCCGCAATCTGCGCCTCATCGCATCCGAAACTGCGCAACCAGTGCGCCACGATGCCGAGGTAATCATCCTGCCCGAACGGATAAAATGAAATCCACAAACCAAAGCGTTCAGATAAAGAGATTTTCTCTTCTACCGTTTCGCCCGGATGCAAATCACCATCCTCCGTATGTCGGTAACTTGCGTTATCCGACATTTTTTCCGGCAGCAGATGCCTGCGGTTCGACGTGGCATAAATCAGCACGTTGTCACTGGCGGCAGCGATACTGCCATCCAGTGCGACTTTCAGCGCCTTGTAACCCGCCTCACCTTCCTCGAACGACAAATCATCACAGAAAATAATGAAACGTTCATGACGTGTGGCGACCAGTTCGACAATATCCGGCAAGTCAGCAAGATCTGCTTTATCCACTTCGATCAGGCGCAATCCCTGCGCAGCAAACTCAGTCAGACAAGCCTTGATCAGCGAGGATTTACCGGTGCCGCGTGCGCCGGTCAGCAGCACATTATTGGCCGGTGCACCGTGTACGAACTGACGGGTATTGCGTTCGATCTGCTCTTTTTGCGGACCAATGTGATGCAAGTCCGGCAAACCTATCGTTGCCGCATGGCGCACCACCTGCAGAAAACCGGCACCACTGCGTTTGCGCCAGCGGAATGCAACTCCTGCATCCCAGTCCGGCGCAGCAGACGCCGCCGGCAAAACGGCTTCCAGCCTTGCCAGCACACGCTCAGCGCGCGCCAGCAAGTGTTCCATTGCGGCAGAATTCATCATCAGGAACGGTAGTCCGCGTTGATCGAAACGTAGTCGTGCGACAAATCACAAGTCCAGACAGTCGCTTCCGCATTGCCGCGTGCCAGACGAACGCGGATTGTGATTTCGCTTTGCTTCATCACGCGCTGACCGTCTTCCTCTTTGTAATCAGGATGACGGCCGCCGTTACGGGCGACCCAGACATCATCCAGATACAAATTGAGTTTGCTGACATCCAGATCATCCACACCTGCATAACCAATCGCTGCCAGAATACGGCCGAGATTAGGATCGGAGGCAAAGAAGGCTGTTTTCACCAGCGGTGAATGTGCGATGGAATAAGCAATTTTGCGGCATTCCTCGACGCTGCTACCCTCTTCTACGGCAACAGTAATGAATTTGGTTGCGCCCTCACCGTCACGAATAATCATATGTGCCAGCTTTTGCGCCAGCGCGATGACGGCTGTTTCCAGTTCTGCGTATTCCGGTGTATCAACATCATTGATTTCCAGTGAACCGGCACCGGTGGCAATCAGCATGAACGAATCATTGGTGGAGGTATCACCGTCGATCGTGATGCAGTTAAACGACTTATCTGCGGTACGTTTCACCAGATGATCCAGCACAGGTTGTGCAATGCGGGCATCCATTGCCAGATAGCCGAGCATGGTCGCCATATTCGGCTTGATCATGCCTGCACCTTTGGAGATGCCGGTCATTTGTACGGTTTTGCCACCAATCACAATACTTGCAGACGCCGCTTTCGGCTGAGTATCAGTCGTCATGATGGCTTCTGCTGCGGCAAACCAGTTGTCTTCCTGCAGATTCGCAATTGCCTGCGGCAAGCCGGCGATCAGACGGTCCACTGGCAGCGGTTCCAGAATCACACCGGTGGAAAACGGCAGAATCTGAGAAGCATCACAGCCCAGCAGCGCAGCCAGTGCTTCGCAGGTTTTGTTTGCATTCGCCAGACCGGCATCGCCGGTACCCGCATTCGCATTACCGGTGTTCACAACCAGTGCACGAATCGGACCTGCCTGCATATTGCTGCTTTCCAGATGCGCTTTACAGACTTGCACCGGTGCAGCGCAAAAACGGTTAGTGGTGAACACGCCGGCGACAGTGGCTGTCGGTGCCAGCTCCATGACCAACACATCTTTACGATTTGCTTTGCGGATGCCAGCTTCAGCGTGTCCGAGACGAATGCCTGCCACCGGTTTCAGATCACTTGCGACAGGGATAGGAGAATTCACAGCCATGGTCGTTTCCTTGCGTTCAAATTAAGCCGCCATTGTAGGATATTTGTGCAGTGCAGACGAGAAATCCGCATGCGCTGCACCATAAAAAAACAGGACAGCAATGCTGTCCTGTTTTCATGCATGATGACCAATGGTTTTAGCATTGGCATCGGGTATTGCTTATGCCAGTTTGCCGTGACACTGTTTGAATTTCATGCCACTGCCGCAAGGACAAGGATCATTACGACCGACTTTCAGACCCCAGCTGATTTCTGCATCACCACCCATCGCAACAGGTTCCGGTGCCAGCATTTGTTCAGGCGTTGCATTTTCATCAAATGCATCATGGCGATAGTGAACATTTTCCACCTGTGACTGCTGCATTTGCGCTTCCGCAGATACGGCTTCTTCCGGCGTCTGGATGCGCACCAGTACCAGTGTGCGGGTCACATCGTTTTTAATCTGATCCAGCATCGCTGCGAACAGTTCAAACGCTTCACGTTTGTATTCCTGCTTAGGATTTTTCTGTGCATAACCACGCAGATGAATACCCTGACGCAAATGATCCAGCGCTGCCAGATGCTCACGCCAGTGTACGTCGATGCTCTGCAGCATGACATTACGCTCAAAGCCGCCAAATGCTTCTTTACCAACCAGCGCGACTTTCGCTTCGTAATTGCGATTTACTTCGGCAACCACGCGCTCCAGAATTTCTTCGTCGCTGAGGTTAGGCTCATCTTTCACCATTTGTGTCAGTGGCAGATGAATATTCCAGTCAGAAGCCAGCACGCGCTCCAGCGCAGGGATATCCCACTGTTCTTCTACAGACTCTGCAGGCACATAAGTGCGCACCACATCGTGGAAAACGCCATGACGCAGGGAATCCATCAGTTCGGTGACATCTGTCACTTCCAGCAACTCATTACGCTGCTGATAAATCACCTTACGCTGATCGTTTGCCACATCATCGTATTCCAGCAATTGCTTACGGATATCGAAGTTACGTGCCTCAACCTTACGTTGCGCAGTTTCCAGCGAACGGGTCACCATACCGGCTTCGATAGGTTCACCTTCCGGCATCTTCAGGCGATCCATGATCGCACGGATGCGGTCACCGGCAAAAATACGCAGCAAAGGATCATCCAGCGACAGATAGAAACGGCTGGAGCCAGGATCGCCCTGACGACCTGAACGTCCACGCAACTGATTATCAACGCGGCGGGATTCATGGCGCTCAGTACCGATGATATGCAAGCCGCCTGCGGCGACAACCTGATCGTGCAGAGATTGCCATTCGTTGCGCAAGGTATCTGCCTGCGCTGCTTTGTCAGCCGCGGAGATGGCGTCATTCGCATCGATCAGCTGAATTTGTTTTTCAACATTACCGCCGAGCACGATATCGGTACCGCGACCTGCCATATTAGTTGCAATTGTCACTGCACCCGGACGACCTGCCTGCGCAATAATTTCTGCTTCGCGGGCATGCTGTTTTGCATTCAGCACGTTATGCGGCAAATTCGCTTTATTCAGAATCGAAGACAGCAGTTCCGAGTTTTCAATCGAGGTGGTACCAACCAGCACTGGCTGACCGCGTTTATAGCAATCCTGAATATCCAGCACAATCGCGTTGTATTTTTCCTGCGCAGTTTTATAGACCTGATCGTGACGATCAACGCGCTGAGAAGGGCGATTCGGCGGAATAACGACTGTTTCCAGTGCGTAAATTTCCTGGAATTCGTAGGCTTCCGTATCCGCTGTACCGGTCATACCGGACAGTTTGCTGTACATACGGAAATAATTCTGGAAAGTGATCGATGCCAGCGTCTGGTTTTCGTTCTGAATGCGGACGCCTTCTTTCGCTTCCACAGCCTGATGCAAGCCATCTGACCAGCGACGACCCACCATCATACGACCGGTGAATTCATCAACGATCACGATTTCGCCATCATTAACAACATAATGCTGGTCTTTGAAGTACAGCGCATGTGCGCGCAATGCAGCGTACAGGTGATGGATCAGGGTGATGTGCGACGGGTCATACAAAGATGCGCCTTCCGGCAGCAAGCCCATTTCCGTCAGTATGCTTTCCGCTTTTTCATGGCCTGCTTCCGTCAGCAAAACCTGATGCGATTTTTCATCTTTGGTGTAATCGCCCGGAACTTCAATTTTACCCTTGCCATCAGGCGTTTCTTCGCCGATCTGCAGTGTCAGCAGTTTCGGCACTTCATTCATTTTGTAATAAAGCTCGGTGTGATTCTCTGCCTGACCGGAGATGATCAGCGGCGTACGCGCTTCGTCAATCAGAATCGAGTCAACTTCGTCAACTACCGCAAAGCTCAGACCACGCTGCACACGGTCTTTCGCTTCGAACACCATATTGTCGCGCAGGTAATCGAAACCGAATTCATTGTTAGTACCGTAGGTGATATCCGAACGGTAAGCGCGCTGCTTTTCATCGTGATCCTGCTGAGACAGAATCACACCGGTGGTCAGACCCAGCCAGCCATACAGCTTGCCCATGGAGTCCGCATCGCGCTGTGCCAGGTAATCATTGACAGTCACAACGTGCACACCTTTGCCGGATAAGGCATTCAGGTAAGCAGCCAGTGTTGCCATCAGGGTTTTACCTTCACCGGTACGCATTTCAGCAATTTTGCCGTAATGCAGCACCATACCGCCGATCAGCTGTACGTCAAAGTGACGCATTTTATGCACGCGCTTACTGGCTTCACGGCAAACGGCAAACGCTTCCGGCAGCAGGCTGTCGAGAGTTTCACCTTTGGCAAAACGCGCTTTGAATTCCGCAGTTTTTGCCTGCAATGCCGTATCCGACAAGGCTTCCATTTGTGGTTCCAGTGCGTTGATCTGACGCACGGTTTTTTGGTATTGCTTCAAGAGCCGCTGGTTACGGCTGCCGAATATCTTGGTCAGGAATGACATGCTGGATACGAAAAATGAATTTCTGAAAAACGCCGCGACATAAAATTGTCTTCGCGACAACAAAAAAGATTAACTCTTGATTTTACCACGCAGGCGGGACTTGACCAGAGAATTCCGGGGAAATGCCGATCTGTCGCAGACAGTTGGCGTCGTTTTTCCTAAACACAAGTCCCGTTTATCCGTTATCAGCGTCCCTGATTCGGTTTTATGCCGGAAGAAAGGAATTTATGCGGGTTTTGCGGAACATCGCGCACACGCACCTCGAAATGCAAGTGCGCGCCGGTAGAGCGTCCGGTGGAGCCAATATCGGCAATGTGTTGTCCGCGCTGAACAATATCACCAAGCTTCACATAGACCTTGGAGCTGTGTGCGTAGCGCGTAATCAGATCACCGCCATGGTCAATTTCTATCATGTTGCCGAATTGCGGGTGGTATTCCGAGGCAATTACCACACCGCCGGCTGCGGCTACGATCGGCGTTCCGGTTGGCGCAGAAAAATCGATACCTTCGTGAAAGGCACTGCGACCGGAAAACGGATCGGAACGCCAGCCAAAACCAGAGGCGTTATAAGCGACATTGACCGGCTGCGTGGTTGGTAAAAGCTTGGATTGCAATTTGAACGCCATCAGCTGGGTCTCAACCGCATTCATGTAATCGCTGCGGTGTTCGATATCCTGTCCCAGTTTTTTCAGCAACTCCTGAATCTGGTTTATGCTCAGTTCGGATGCCGGTGCACGGCTGATCTCAGGTCCGCCGCGTCCGGGGGCTTCGCGGAACTGGAACTCCTCCGGTTTAATGCCGGCCAGGCCCTGTACACGCTCACCCAGCGCATCCAGACGAATCAGATGCGCCTCCATCTCGCCGAGTTTAGCCGCCATTGCGGAAAGATTTTCCTGTAAATAGCGATCTTTGCTGCCTGCATCACTGGCCATGGCAGCCGGTAATGGCAACAGACTGCGGAACAGCGGAACATCCGCGCTGGCAAGACGCATACTGAGCGCCGCCATCAGCGCGCCCGTCAGCAACGTCAATACCAGAAAGGCAATCGCAGCAACAACGATATGCGGTGTCCCCAGCGTCAGCGATCTGGCCTGCGTGAAGCGGGAGTGCATAATGATAATTTGCATCGAGTTTCCCCAGATGTGGAATGCTGAATTGCGGCAGGCTTTATGGTAAGGTGCGGGCTATGTCTACCCCACCAGCCCCAAGCTTCCGCAGTTATATCAAACGCGGCAAACCAGTCGCACAGACCAGTGGCGCCTCGGACTTCCTGCGTCTGAATGATCAGATCTCCGCACTGCTGCCTGCAGTGCGGCGGCGCCTGCACTTGCAAAGAGAATGCCAGCGCCTGATGCCGCGTATGTTTGAGTACGCTGAAGTACTTCAGCTACAAGACGGCCAGCTGACCGTGGCAGTACCGAATGCGGCTCTGGCTGCCCGCCTCAAACAAAACCTGCCGACTCTGCAGAATGGTCTGCTGGAAGGCGGCTGGCAGATTAACGCAATCAAAATCAAAGTACAAGTAACGAGCAAAGTCGAAAAAGAAGCGACGCCTAAGCAAATCGCTTTATCCGATTCTGCATTACAAGCCTTCGCCAGTCTGGAACAGACGCTGGACCCGCATCCTCAGAATGCAGGTCTGCGTGACGCACTGGCGCGCTTACTGTCCAACCATCGCAAAGACTGAGCGGTGACTGCGACAGCAGCTACGGTTCAGCGCACGCGTTCCTTTTGCCACAGCACATCCTGCCCGCCGGCATAGCGGTTCAGTACACGTGACAACACAAACAATAAATCGGATAAACGATTCATATACTGACGCGGCGCATCATTCAGCGCTTCCGCTTTACCGACACTGACAATAGCGCGTTCGGCGCGACGGCAAACGGTGCGGCATACATGAGCGATTGCGGCTGCGCGCGATCCGCCCGGCAGAATGAAATCTTTCAGTGGCGGCAGATCGGCATTATATTTTTCCAGCAAACTGTCCAGACGGCTGACCTGCGCATCGGTGATCAACTGAAATCCGGGAATACACAGTTCGCCGCCAAGATCGAATAAATCATGCTGTATCGAAATCAATTCTTCCCGCATGGCTTGCGGTAAGTCTTCGCACAATAAAACGCCGATCTGGGAATTCAGTTCATCAACGTCGCCCATCGCATGTACGCGCAGCGCATCTTTGTCCACACGGCTGCCATCGCCGAGTCCGGTTGTACCTGCATCACCGGTACGTGTCGCAATTTTTGAAAGTCTGTTGCCCATAACGAATGAAATTTGGTCAGAGGCCACAGAGGATAAGCCAAAATGGTGCGGAACGCATCATAATAGAATGTTTTGATCACGACTGTGCACAGTTGCCGGGCAGTACCGGCTGGCTGACCCAGGCTATATCGGCGTAATTTAATTCAGGATGCAGAATGGCAACACGACTTCCTCCGGTGCATGCACTGACCGCCTTTGAAGCGGCCGCGCGCTTTGGTTCCTTTGCTGTGGCGGCAGAAGAACTGTGTATTACGCCGTCCGCACTTTCTCACCGAATTCGCCTGCTTGAAGAGCATCTGGGCGAACGTGTTTTTCTGCGTGAAGGTCGCAGCGTTGCACTGACTGAGTTCGGCCGCCGTTATCTGGACGTGGTACGTGCTGCACTGCGCACTTTATCGGATTTCCCCTTGCCGGGACGCAGCAGCCAGCAACAGATGCGGGTCAAAGTTACGTTGCCACCGACATTTGCGCGCTATATGTTTATGCCGCGTCTGGCGGAGTTCTATGCACTGCATCCGGAAATTGATATTGAAGTCTATTTATTCGTACCGCTGTACGACCTGAGCCTTTCTGAGAGTGATGTCGAAATCCGTTTCGGCGCCGGTGAATATCCGAATCTGGTGACGCGCAAACTGTTTGTCGAACCGAGTTTCGCTGTTGCCAGTCCGGACTATCTGCGCACGATTGCGCCGCTGAAAAAGCCGGAAGATTTGCGCCATGCGCGTCTGCTGCGTTCCGCGCTGGAACCCTGGCAGCCGTGGTTTGAAGTGGCCGGTCTGGACTGGGCAGAACCGGTCAGTGGCTTACGGATTGATGATCTGGGCCTGTTGCTGGAAGCTGTGAAGCATGGACATGGCGTTGGCTTAACGCGCCAGCATTTTGCACAGGAAATGATAGAACGCGGCGATGTGGTTCGCCTGTTTGATGCGCAGGTAGCGACGCCACCGCACGCTTACTATCTCGTCCATGAAGCCATGCCGAGTCTGCGTCCGGAAGTGGAAACCTTTATTCAGTGGATGCTGTCAGCATTCCGCTCTCCGGCGATGGCCTGAGGCTTTCTTCACGGGTGGAAGCAGTTTGCTGCGCCACCCAGTCCTGCAAGGGCAACGGACGTGCAAACAGAAAACCCTGCATGGAATGACAACCGTTTTCAATCAGAAATTCTGCCTGCTCCCGGGTTTCCACACCTTCAGCGACAACCCGTAAACCCAGATGCTGCGCCATCGATAAAATCGACTGAACGATGGCAGTGCCATTGGTATCCTGCGGCGTATCCTGCACGAAACTTTTATCAATTTTTAATTCATACAGCGGCAGACGCTTCAGATAGGAGAAGCTGGAATACCCGGTACCGAAATCATCAATCGAAAAGCGGATTCCCAGTGCGGTCAGTTCCAGCATTCGCGCAATCGTGTCGTGCAGATTATCGATCAGCAAACCTTCGGTGACTTCCAGAATCAGTAAGGCCGGATCAGCTCCGGTATCGATCAGCGCGATTTTGACTTTATCGACAAAATCCGCCTGGCGGAACTGCTTCGGGCTGACATTGATGGAGACGGACATCGGAATACCGGCCGCCTGCAAAGCACAGACAGCCATGCAACCCTGCCGCAACACCCAGTCACCGAGATGAATGATCATCCCGGACTCTTCCGCTAAAGGAATGAATATTGCCGGAGACACCATGCCACGCTGCGGATGATTCCAGCGCATCAGCAACTCACCACCAACCGGTTTGCCGAAGCGGTCAACCTGTGGCTGGATATACATTTGCAATTCTTCATGCTCGATGGCATCACGCAGATCGCGCTCCATTGCCAGACGGCGTACGATTTCAGACTGCATACCGGTTTCGTACAGGATGACCTGATTACGACCGCCTTCTTTGGCGCGGTACATCGCAGTATCAGCCTCGCGCAGTAAATCATCAGGCTTCTGATCAGGGCGCGGCAAAATCGTGACGCCAATGCTGCAAGTGGAGCTGTACAGCAAGCCATCCACATCAAACATATTGGTCATCGCGGAGCGCAAGCGTTCCGCAGTTTCCATCGCGGAATGTACTGCCTGAAGCGCGGAATCTGCCATGCCGGGCAAAACGATCACAAACTCATCACCACCAACCCTCGCCAGCGTATCGTTTTCATCCAGCAAAGCCTGCAGGCGCTGCATCACCTGCAGCAGCAGTGCATCGCCGGTAGTGTGTCCGCGCGCATCGTTGATCAGTTTGAAGTTATCGAGATCGAGATACAGAACCGCACTGTATAAACCGGTGATGCGTGACGATGACAGCAACACCGACAACCTGTCCTGCAGCAAGCGACGGTTGGGCAATCCGGTCAGTAAATCATAGTAAGCAAGCCGGTGAATATGTTCTTCGGACTTTTTACGCTCACTGATATCCCGTCCGGTCGCCACCCAGTGCGTGTAGATGCCTTCTTCGTTTGCCAGCGGAATGACATCTGCTTCCATCCAGAATTCGCTGCCGGAACGGGTGTAAGAAATCAGCTCGACGTGTACTGGCTCGATGTTACGCAGCGCCGTAGCGATCCGGTCCAGTTCCTCCTGCTGGGTACGCGGACCGCTGAGGAAATGCGGCATCCTGCCAAGCACTTCGTCGCGGCTGTAACCGGTCAGACGCTCAAAGGCTTCGTTGACAAACACAATATGCAAATGACTGCGCAGTGCTTCATCTTTATTAACTTCAATAATCAGTACAATATCGTTCAGGCGCGAAACCGCCGCCACCGTCAGACGCAATTCTTCATTCGCAGCTTTCAGCGATTCCTGTCCGAGCTTGAGTGAATTCGCAATCTTTTGCTGATGCTCCAGCGAGTGCTCCAGCCGGTAAAGCAATACGTTGCAACTGACCGATAGCACCGCTGCAATGAAGGTGAAATTCAGGGTGATGATGGCCCAGCGCAGGAACAGAGAAAGCTGGAAGCTGTCAACGTGCAGCGGCGCATCAAAAAAATAGCCGACCAGAAACAGTGTGGCAGACGACAGTACCAGCGCGCGAACTGCTTCATGCAAGCTGTACAGAAACGCGGCAAACACGGGGACTGCCATCAGATAAATCAGTCCGGTGGAACCGATTTTGTAGAGAAACCATGCACCCAGCCCGTAAATCAGTAACAGGAACTGGTTTGCACGCATCCGGAATGACCATCCGGGCATCCAGAGCATAGCAGCCACCCAAAGCACTGCCAGCGTATCGACAACGACGATCGACCACAGTTCATCACGAATCGCCAGCAAAATACTCGGGATTGCTGTCAGCGTGCCCAGTCCCATTGCCACAAACAAAATGGATGCAAGAATCTGTTCCCGCCAGTGCAGCATATCGATGTCTGCAGTGCGGGAAATCAGGTATTTCTGGCGTAGTTGCTGAAAGAAGCGCATTTGCCGTCCGGGTCAAAGAATCTGCGAGAGTGTGCAGGGAGCTGTCAGCTGAAATACCGGGTGGTGAAAAATGCAAAATACTGGGTGAATCTTATACCAACATTTTCCTTTTCACAGGGAAGTCAGAAAAAAATATGAGGAAACTCCGCATCCCGTTTCTGAGCAAACAACATTCTCCGGACTGCCGCTCCGGCATTTTTCGCATCACGAAAATAGCTTCCTTAGCGTGGCTTGTCCGGCTGTTGTCATTACCGCAGTCAATACAGTCTGCGAAACTGAATAACGATGACCTGTGAACATATTGTGTGCCAGTTTCGTCATCAGGTATTTCAAAGCCCCGCTGTTTCTGCGGGCGTCCGCCGAAGGCTGTGCGAAACACCGCATTTGAGACTGAATTGAAGGCTGATTTTAAGGCCGATGCCGAGGCACAGAACGACCTCACCGGCGTTCGCTACCGAAACCAGACGTCAACGTGGCGAAAAATACGGGCAATTATGCAAATATCGTCATCACCGTCCGCGGAAGCCCAGTGTTTCTGCGGGCAACCGGAACATGCTGTGCTGAAAGCCGCATTTGAAGGGTTTCAGAGGGGATTTTGAAGCAAAAACAGGGGCGATCACCACCCCTGAGAAAACATTCAGCCTGCCTGCAGTACGCGGGTAATCTGACTTTGCAACTGTTCTGTGGTGGCGTAGCCGGAACTGAGCATGTGCAGGTTGTTGTCGTGCACCATCAGCAAGGCAGGGAAGGAGCGCACGCCCCATTGCTGGCAAAGCGCGAACTCTTCACGGGTACACTGATGTGCATCCGCTGATTGCAGGGTTTCCAGCAGACTGGCTGTATCGTAGCTGTCTGCACCATCGACTGCGTTCAGTACCGCTGTCAGCACTTCTGCCAGTACCTGTTCATCCGTCACATCCAGCCCGTCGCGGTAGAACGCGGATTGCAGGGCATGGAATACATGCAAACGTTTTTCACCCGGCAAATGCTCAGCCAGTAACTTGACACTGACCATGGCGCGGCTGGCCAGTTCGGTACAGTACACCCAGCCCGGACGCGACATGGCTTCGCGGTCAAACGGCAAACCGCTGACTTCCGCTACCCGATCCCAGTGCCCGAGGATCATCTTGCGCATTTCATCGCTGACCGGTTCGGTTTCATCCGGACGCAAACCGCCGCACAGAATATCCAGCCGCGCTTCCGGCATAGATTGCAGCAGCTGACTAAGCTGAGGGCCGAAGCCATAGCACCAGGAACACATCGGGTCTGCGATATACAAGAGTTGAACTGCCATATTTTTTCCTTTACAGATCAGGTCTGATTAAACGTCAGGCAGGATACCACGCACCCAGAATCCGGGTTCCGGCCGCACCAGTCACTGCGGGCAGATTGCCCGTCACGCCTTCGCAAAAACAATACGCCAGCCAGGCAAAGGCCAGCGCTTCGACTTGTTCCGGCACCACACCCAGCTCCGCAGTCTGACTCAGGCGTGCAGCGCAACCGACAGCAGCTAACTCGGCTGCCAGTCTTCGCATCAGTTCCGCGTTGTACGCGCCGCCGCCACAGACAAACACCGCATCTGCCTGCGGTGCGGATGCGGCAATCGCCTGCGCCAGCGTGCGTGCCGTGTAGGCGCACAGCGTTGCCTGCACATCGGCTGCGGCAATCGCTGGCAGGCTTTGTAAATGCTGCTGCAGCCACGGCAAATGAAATAAATCGCGGCCTGTGCTTTTCGGCGCTGGCAATTGCAGAAACGCTTCCTGCATCAGACTGTCCAGCAAGGCCGTATTCACCTGACCGGATGCGGCAAAGCTTCCGTTCTCATCGTAAGGCGTACCGAGGTGCAATTGCGCCCAGCCATCCATCAGTACATTACCGGGGCCGGTATCAAAGCCGCGCACCGCGCCATCCGGCGGCAGGATGCTGATATTGCTGATGCCGCCGATATTCGCCAGCACCCGGGTTTCCGTTGCTGAACCGAACAAAGCCATATGAAACGACGGTACCAGCGGCGCACCCTGCCCGCCGGCGGCGATATCGCGGCTGCGAAAATCGGCGATCACGTCCAGTCCGCACAATTCCGCCAGCAAGGCCGGATGATTGGTCTGACGGGTATAGCCGAGTTCAGGCCGGTGCCGTATTGTTTGTCCGTGTACGCCGACCGCGCGCACCTCGTCTGCCAGAGGCTGCAACTGCGCCACGCAGTCGGCATACACTTGCGCCAGATGTTGCGACAACAAGGCTTCACGATGAATTTCATCTGCGCCGCTTTGCTGCAAGGCTGCTGCAGCCGCCCGTAAATCCTGAGAAAACGGACAATGCGCCGCGCCCAGAATACGAATTTTCCCGGCACTGATTTCAGAAAAATCGGCGACCACGCCATCCACGCCATCCATACTGGTGCCGGACATCAGACCGATATAGACCGGTACTTCCGGTTTTACTGTTCTCACAGATTCATTCTCCTGCTGTGATTGCGGCATGCCGCGTTCAGCGATAAAAAAAGCCGGACGCGAGCGTCCGGCCTGTTTTTCAGCATCGTCAGATCAGCGCGATGCCAGTTTCATGATTTCGGCCTGACGCTCAGGACGCATTAGCACGAAACGGTGATTCATGTCTGCCACCATCGATTTAAAGCGCGGCATATCCGATGAAGCCAGTGCAGGCGCTTCCGGCACAACGGCTGTCAGCGGATCACGCGGTTCATTGTTGACACGGAATTCGTAATGCAGATGCGGACCGGTAGACCAGCCGGTAGAACCGACATAACCAATCACTTCACCCTGCGATACCCGTGCACCTTTGCGCAGACCTGCAGCAAAGCGGCTCATGTGCGCGTAGGCAGTGCTGTAACCGGAATAATGTTTGACCACTACCAGATTACCGTAACCGCCGCTCGGGCCCACTGAATCAATCGTACCGTCTGCGGTAGCGCGAATCGGTGTGCCGGACGCAGCGGCGAAATCCACACCTTTATGCTGCTTCCACTGACCGGAAATCGGATGTACGCGCATCGAGAAGCCGGAAGAAACACGGGTAAATTCCAGCGGTGATTTCAGGAAGGCTTTTTTCAGGGAACGACCGTCAAAGCTGTAATAACCGCCCTGACCAGCGCCCTCATCGAACCAGACGGACTGAAAGGTTTTGCCAGCGTTGGTGAATTCACCTGCCAGCACACGGCCGGTACGCACCAGCTGACCGTTTTGCCAGAAACTTTCATACACCACATTGAATTTATCGCCACGCTGCAGGCGGCGGAAATCAATGTTGGTTTCAAACATGGCCACGATTTGCGAAGAAATCGCATCGGAAATGTGGGCTTCATCGGTCGCAGCAAACAGCGAGGAACGGATATTACCCGCTGCCATTTCGATACGGCGTTCCAGATTCGCCGTGTTATCGGTCGCGACAAAGCTGCCATCCGGCTGACGACGCACTTCCAGATTGCGGACGGTTTTACCGTCACCGCTGCTGAGCGTGCTTTGCAGCCATTCCAGATCGCCGTCATCATTGGTTTTCACACGAACGGTTTTGTCGGCACGTAACTGCATCAGCTCGCGCGCCACCGGATCGGTTTTCATGAATTTATCAGCTGCACTGTCTTCCACACCCAGACGCAATAACAAGCCGCTCATGGTATCGCCGCGGCGTATGGTTTCTTCACGAACATACTGATGCGACTGTTTCGCAATTTCTGCCAGCTGGTCTTCCAGCGGTGGCAATTCCAGTTGTTCGGTCACACGACGGGAAGGGATATCAGCGGCATCCGGCGCCAGCGGCACAACAGCGGTTGCGCCAACAGCGCATACAGCCAGGCCCAGCGCACTGAACGTTGCAATACGGGAAACACGGGAAGAACCGGTGAACAGTCGGATGCTGGCAATCAAACGAAGTAATTTATCTGTAGGACGCATGCAATAAGTTAAAATTGACTGTTTAACGAAAAACACAAGGTCAGGATACCGGCAACGGAACTGTACTCAGTCATGCACCGGTCAGAGAACCGGCATTATAAAGCAAGCTGATGTGCTCCCGGCCACACAAAACGACCCCGAATCTGACAAAGTGCTGATTATGGAGGCAGATCAAGCTTTCTGACCAGTGCTGTTACAAAAAGACGATGTAAGACTATGACAACTTCTGATCAACAATCTGCCTCTAAAGAATCCACCCTGCTGCCCTTGTCTGATGCTGTTCAGCATGCGCTGGCCGTCACCAAGCGTGGCGTTGACGAATTACTCATCGAATCCGAATTTGCGCAAAAACTGGCACGCAGCGAAAAAACCGGCGTGCCGCTGCGTATTAAATTAGGTCTGGACCCGACCGCACCGGATCTGCATCTGGGCCACACCGTGGTACTGAACAAAATGCGTCAGTTGCAGGATCTCGGCCACACGGTCATTTTCCTGATCGGCGACTTCACTTCCATGATCGGTGACCCGTCCGGCCGCAACGCAACCCGTCCGCCACTGACGCGCGAACAGATCGAAGCCAACGCACAGACTTACTTCAAACAAGCCAGTCTGGTGCTGGATGCGGCAAAAACTGAAATCCGCTACAACTCCGAATGGTGCGATCCGCTCGGCGCGCGCGGCATGATTCAGTTGTCATCTAAATACACCGTGGCACGTATGATGGAGCGTGATGATTTCACCAAACGCTTCAAAGCCGGCACCCCGATTTCCGTGCATGAATTCCTGTATCCGCTGATGCAGGGTTACGATTCCGTCGCACTGAAATCCGATCTGGAACTCGGTGGTACTGATCAGAAATTCAATCTGCTGGTCGGTCGTGAACTGCAGAAAGATTACGGACAAGAACCGCAATGTATTCTGACCATGCCTTTGCTGGAAGGTCTGGACGGCGTGGAAAAAATGTCCAAGTCGAAAAACAATTACATTGCGATCACTGAACCTGCGAACACCATGTTCGCCAAGGTCATGAGTATTTCCGATGAAATGATGTGGAAATACTATGATCTGTTGTCGTTCTGCTCAATCGAACAAATCGCCGCATTCCGCAAAGCGGTGGCTGAAGGTCAGAATCCGCGCGATATCAAAGTAGCACTGGCACAGGAAATCGTTGCGCGCTTCCATGATCAGGCAGCGGCAGAATCTGCACTGCAGGATTTCGTTAACCGTTCCAAAGGCGGCATTCCGGACGATATCGCCGAAGTCACACTGAGCGGCGCACCGGCCGGTATCGGTCATTTGCTGAAGCAGGCGAATTTGTGCGCATCCACATCCGAAGCGAACCGCATGATCGATCAGGGCGGTGTGCGTATCGATGGCACCGTGATTTCTGACAAAGGTCTGAAACTGGAAGCCGGCACTTTCGTTCTGCAAGTCGGCAAACGTAAGTTCGCCCGCGTAACGCTGACCGCATGATCGCGCTGTTACAACGTGTCAGCCACGGCAGCGTCGTGGTTGACGGTCAGACCATCGGCGCAATTGATGCCGGCTTGCTGGTTTTACTGTGCGCTGAGCGCGGCGATACCGAAAAAGAAGCCGATCAGTTACTGAACAAATTGCTCAGCTACCGCGTGTTCAGTGATGAAGCCGGCAAAATGAACCGCAGCCTGAAAGATACCGGCGGCGGTTTGTTGCTGGTGCCGCAATTCACACTGGCTGCCGATACCAACTCCGGCACCCGCCCTTCATTCACACCGGCTGCTGCACCGGATGATGCACGTCGCTTATTCCACTATGCACTGGAACAGGCACGCAAACTCCATCCGGTTGTTGCCAGTGGTCAGTTCGGCGCGGATATGAAAGTGTCGCTGACCAATGACGGCCCGGTGACTTTCTGGCTGCAAACACGTAAGAACGGCAACTGAGATGGAAAGCACTGAAATTCTGCTGATACGGCATGGCGAAACACCATGGAATGCTTTACGCCGTTTGCAGGGGCATACCGATATTCCGCTGAATGCGGAAGGCCGCCGTCAGGCGAAAGCGCTGGCCTATGCCTTATCGAATGAAAAACTGGATGCGGTGTACGCCAGCGATTTGCAGCGCGCGATTCAGACTGCCGGTGAAATCGCCCGTTTGCAGGGCGTCAGCACCCGGCTGGAAGCCGGTTTCCGCGAACGCTGCTTTGGCGCGTTTGAAGGTCAGTTGTACAGCGACTTGCCACATTTACATCCGGAAGCCTATGCCAGCTGGAAATCCGGTGATCCTGATTTTGTGTTCCCGCCCGGTGAGCGTCAGGGTGAAAGCGTGCGTCAGTTTCACGAGCGCGTGATCAGCAATCTGCGTTTTTACGCGAAACGGCATGCCGGTCAGAAAATTGCGGTGGTAGCGCATGGCGGCGTACTCGAGTGCGCTTACCGCGAAGCGAAGCAACTGCCGCTGTCGGCGCCGCGCGAAGTGACGATTTATAACGCCAGCATCAACCGCTTCACGCTGCACGGCGATGTCTTGCAACTGATGCAATGGGGCGATATCGCGCATCTGGATGCCGATGCGATGGATGAACTCGCACCCGACCGCTGATCCTGTCGCCCTTGTCAGACGCACTCTGTCAAGGGCATACAGCCAAAATATCCTGACTTTTTTCGCTTCCGGCCTGCTTATTATTTAAGCAGAGCTCGTGTACAATGGCGTCCCTTTTCAATCTGTTTACTACATCTATTCATCGTGCAGATCGGTCCACACGTTTTACGCAATAATTTGTTTGTCGCACCGATGGCCGGTGTTACGGATCGTCCTTTCCGTCAACTCTGTAAAGAACTCGGTGCCGGTTATGCGGTATCCGAAATGGCGGCATCTGATCCGCGTCTGTGGCAGACCGAAAAAACCTCGCGCCGCCTGAATCACGATGGTGAGATGGAGCCACGTGCAGTACAGATTGCCGGTGCTGACCCGGTCATGCTGGCAGATTGCGCACGTTATAACGCCGACAAAGGCGCCCAGATTATTGATATCAATATGGGTTGCCCGGTGAAGAAAGTCTGCAACGCATGGTGTGGTTCCGCACTGCTACAACATGAACAACTGGTTGGTCAGATTCTGGACGCGGTGGTGCGCGCGGTGGATATTCCGGTCACACTGAAGTTCCGTACCGGCTGGGACCGTGCCAATAAAAACGCACTGACTATTGCAAAAATGGCAGAAGCTGCCGGCATACATATGCTGACCCTGCATGGTCGCACACGTGCGGATGGCTATAAAGGCGAAGCGGAATACGACACGATTGCCGCCGTGAAAGCGGCAGTCAGCATTCCTGTGGTTGCCAACGGCGATATCACCACACCTGAAAAAGCCCGCGATGTCCTCGCTTATACCGGTGCTGATGCAATTATGATCGGCCGCGCTGCGCAGGGCCGCCCGTGGATTTTCCGTGAAATCGCGCACTTTCTGGCAACCGGCGAACATTTGCCGCCACCGGAAATCCGTGAAGTCAAAGCCCTGATGGAACACCATTTGCAAGCCCACTATGCGTTTTACGGTGAATACCTCGGCGTGCGCACTGCGCGCAAACACATAGGCTGGTATGTGCAGGATCTGGTTGGCGGTGAAAGTTTCCGCCAGCACATGAATACGCTGACCGATTGCGAGGAACAACTGAATGCTGTGCGTCATTTTTTTGATTGCATGAGCGGGGAGCGGTTACAATACCGCCCCTTTGAAGAACAAATGGCAGCCTGATGCAAACAATGCAGACAGAAGAGGCGCACGCCATTCTCTGTTTTTTTGCAACGCGCTGTACGGCATAAACGAACTGAATATCAACAAAAGCATGAGCAAAGATAGTATCCAAGAGGCCGTCCATAAAAACCTGGAAAAATATTTCCGCGACCTGGGAGAGCAACCTGCATCAAATATCTACGATATGGTGGTGCATGCTGTGGAAAAACCCATGCTCGAAATGGTCATGAGCCGCGCTGCCAGCAACCAGTCTCAGGCAGCAGATATGTTGGGTATTAACCGTAACACCCTGCGCAAAAAACTGCAGCAGCACGGTTTGTTATAACGCTGATGCAGTCTGACACCGATTTTCTTAACCTTTCATAGTCAACATGATCAAACAAGCTCTTATCTCCGTCTCCGATAAAACCGGTGTTCTGGAATTTGCACGTGAATTGTCTGCACTCGGTGTCAAACTGCTCTCTACCGGCGGTACGGCAAAACTGCTGGCTGACAACGGCCTGCCAGTGACAGAAGTTGCGGATTACACAGGCTTCCCTGAAATGCTGGATGGCCGCGTCAAAACCCTGCACCCGAAAGTACACGGCGGCATTCTGGCGCGTCGTGATCTGCCGGAACACGTGGCAGCCCTGGAACAGCACCAGATCCCGACCATCGACATGGTGGTAGTGAATCTGTATCCGTTCCAGCAAACCGTGGCGAAAGCAGAATGCTCGCTGGAAGATGCGATTGAAAACATCGACATCGGCGGCCCGACCATGCTGCGTTCTTCCGCAAAAAATCACAAAGATGTGACTGTGATTGTCGATCCGGCCGATTACAGCCGCGTACTGACTGAAATGAAAGCCAATGGCAACAAGGTCAGCTACGAAACCAATTTCACACTGGCGAAAAAAGTGTTTGCGCACACCGCACAATACGATGGCGCGATCACCAATTACCTGACCAGCCTCGGTGAAGACAAACAACACACGACCCGCAGCGCTTATCCGCAAACACTGAATCTGCATTTCGATAAAGTGCAGGACATGCGTTACGGTGAAAATCCGCACCAGTCCGCAGCGTTCTACCGCGATCTGGCACCGGCAGCCGGCGCACTGGCCAGCTACACGCAGCTGCAGGGTAAAGAACTGTCTTACAACAATATCGCTGATGCAGATGCGGCATGGGAATGCGTAAAATCGTTCGCCGACAAAGCCTGCGTCATCATCAAACACGCCAATCCTTGCGGCGTAGCAACCGGCGCTTCTGCACTGGATGCTTACAGCAAAGCCTTCCAGACCGATCCGACTTCAGCGTTCGGCGGCATCATCGCATTCAACTGCGAACTGGATGCGCAAGCGGCAGAAGCCGTTGCTAAACAATTCGTGGAAGTGCTGATCGCACCGTCGTTCACTGCAGAAGCCAAAGCGATCTTCGCGGCGAAGCAAAACGTGCGCCTGCTGGAAATCCCGCTGGGCAACGGCATCAATGCGTATGACGTAAAACGCGTCGGCGGCGGCTTGCTGGTGCAGTCTTCCGATTCCAAAAACGTGATGCCGGAAGAGCTGCGTGTTGTTTCCAGCCTGCAACCGACACCACAGCAAATGGCAGACATGATGTTTGCATGGCGCGTCGCGAAATTCGTGAAATCGAATGCAATCGTGTTCTGTGGCAACGGTATGACACTGGGCGTAGGCGCAGGCCAGATGAGCCGTATCGACTCGGCACGTATCGCTTCGATCAAAGCACAGAATGCCGGTCTGACACTGAGCGGTTCCGCTGTAGCATCAGATGCATTCTTCCCGTTCCGTGACGGTCTGGATGTGGTGGTGGATGCAGGCGCTACCTGCGTGATTCATCCGGGCGGTTCTATGCGCGATCAGGAAGTGATCGATGCCGCTAACGAACGCGGTGTTGTGATGGTATTCACCGGCACCCGTCATTTCCGTCACTAATCCGGGTATCGCACAACGCTGCTGACAGCGTTGTGCAGTCCGCATGGGTCATAAGGCCAGTATCTGCGTTGAATCGCTTATACTGGCCTTTTACTTTTCAGGATGTCTGCATGAGCACCATCAGGATACTGGGCATTGATCCCGGCCTGCGTACCACCGGTTTCGGTCTGATTGAAAAAACCGGCCACCATTTGCGCTACGTGGCATCGGGCACGATACAGACCAAAGAAGACAGCCTGCCGGAACGCCTGAAAACCATACTGCACGGTGTCGGAGAAGTGATTCGCACTTATCAGCCGGATTGTGCCGCCATCGAAAAAGTGTTCGTCAACGTCAACCCGCAATCCACATTGTTACTGGGTCAGGCACGCGGTGCCGCGATTTGCGCACTGGTGTCGGCGGATCTGAGTGTGGCCGAATATACCGCGCTGCAAGTCAAGCAAGGCGTGGTCGGTAAAGGCCGCGCTGACAAAACCCAGGTGCAGGACATGGTGCAGCGGCTGCTGAGTCTGAGCGGCAAACCCGGCAGCGATGCAGCCGATGCACTGGGTGTTGCGATCTGCCATGCGCACAGCGGCGACACCTTAGCCACACTGAGCCAGATCGCACCGGAACTGGCTCGCAAAGGCTTGCGCGTTAAAGGTGGCCGCCTGATCGGCTGAGTCGTTTTGGCGGCCGGAATGTCTCGTCAAGCAGCGCGGAATCGTTTACTATCACTGTTTATTCATACAGTACAAGGCAGATCATGATAGGCCGCATTGCAGGAACACTCATCGAAAAAAATCCCCCACAATTGCTGATTGATTGTCAGGGCGTGGGCTATGAAGTCGATGTTCCGATGTCGACTTTTTATCATCTGCCACCGAATGGCGAGAAAGTGGTACTGCTGACGCATCTGGCGATCCGTGAAGATGCGCATGTGTTGTTTGGCTTTGCCACTGCAGAAGAGCGCGCCACTTTCCGTCAGCTGATCAAAATCAGCGGTGTCGGGGCACGGACTGCGCTGGCGATTTTGTCCGGTATGTCTGCGGCAGATCTGGCGCAGGCCGTCAGCCTGCAGGAAGCTGGTCGCCTGACCCGCGTTCCGGGTATCGGCAAAAAAACAGCGGAACGTTTGTTGCTGGAACTGAAAGGCAAACTGGGAGCAGATCTGTTCACCCCGGTCAGTGCAGCCGGTGGCAATGCAGCCCATGGCGATATTCTGCATGCGCTGCTGGCACTGGGTTATTCTGAGAAAGAAGCCAGCGCCGCACTCAAATCGGTCGCAGCGGACGTCGGTGTCTCCGAAGGCATCAAGCTGGCACTGAAAGCCTTGTCTAAATCCTGAATTCCTATTGCGCCATGAGCATCCAGACCGATAACCTGAGCATCGATTTTTCCGAACCGCGTCTGATCACGCCGCAGAATCTGCCCGGCGGCGAGGATGCACTGGAACGC
Organism: Cognatundibacterium luofuense; assembly: GCF_018139685.1. GTDB lineage: Bacteria > Pseudomonadota > Gammaproteobacteria > Burkholderiales > Burkholderiaceae_D > Undibacterium > Undibacterium luofuense. The sequence continues at coordinate 41,606 of NZ_JAGSPN010000006.1, read as the reverse complement.
GCCTTACGCCCCAAGCAGCTGGATGAATACGTCGGTCAGAAAAAAATCCGTGGCCAGCTGGAAATCTTTATTCAGGCGGCAAGACAACGCCGCGAAGCACTTGACCACACTTTGTTATTCGGCCCGCCGGGGCTGGGTAAAACCACCTTAGCTCACATCATCGCGCGTGAAATGGGCGTCAATCTGCGCCAGACTTCCGGCCCTGTGCTGGAACGTGCCGGCGACTTGGCAGCGCTGCTGACGAATCTGGAAGCGCACGATGTGTTGTTCATCGATGAAATTCACCGCTTGTCACCGGTCGTCGAGGAAATCCTGTATCCGGCGATGGAAGATTATCAGATCGATATCATGATCGGTGAAGGTCCGGCGGCACGCTCGGTCAAACTCGATCTGCAACCGTTCACACTGGTAGGAGCCACTACCCGCGCTGGTATGCTGACCAACCCGTTGCGTGACCGCTTCGGCATTGTGGCACGTCTGGAATTTTATACTTCTGAAGAGCTGTGCCGCATCGTCAGCCGCTCAGCCACGCTGCTGAATGCGCCGATCGATCCGGAAGGTGCAATGGAAATCGCGAAACGTTCGCGCGGCACGCCGCGTATCGCCAACCGCCTGCTGCGCCGTGTGCGTGATTATGCTGAAGTTAAAGGCAGTGGCACGATTACCAAAGCGATGGCGGATGCTGCACTCAGCATGCTGGATGTAGATGCTGTCGGTTTTGATCTGATGGACAGAAAATTACTGGAAGCGATACTGTTCAAATTCGGCGGCGGTCCGGTCGGTCTGGATAACGTCGCTGCAGCGATCGGTGAAGAACGGGATACGATAGAAGACGTACTGGAGCCGTATCTGATTCAGCAAGGTTATTTGCAACGCACGCCGCGCGGCCGTATGGCAACCGCAATGGCGTATCAGCATTTCGGTGTTGCGATGCCCGATAACACACGTTAAGTCATCCGCTTTTCCTGTTTCTGCCAGAGCGCTGTCCGCTACCTGCGTACAGCGCTTTTTTCATGGTTGAACTGCCTGAAAATGCCTCAAATGCGGTGTTCTGCATAGCGATCCGGCGGTCGTCGGCAGAAAGTCCGGGCCTCCGGAAAACACGAATGACGATATTTGCACAGTGCGTTCCTGACGCAAGCGAAGTTGTCACCCGCTGGTATCTGTCACCGCCGGAAAAACAAAAAGCACCCGAAGGTGCTTTTTGTTGTCTGTGTTCTGAGAAACTCAGAATCAGAACATGTGGCGGATACCAACGTTGTACAGCAACTCAGTCGCGCCGTTACCGGAAGCGATGCCACCTGCGTTCACGTTCTTGTCGTTTTTCAGACGGGAAGCGGAAGTGTACAGGTTAGTACGCTTGGACAGAGAGTGTGTGTAACCGATACCGAAGTAACCAGAGTTTTTGTCAGATGCAACAACATCGTTAGTTACGTAAGAATAAGAAGCGATGATTGCACCAGCTGCGCTGACAGGAACTGTCGCGCCAACGCTCCACAGTTTGTAACCAACGGTGTTGTTGTCAGAACGTACTTTAGTGAAAGACAGTGCGCCTTTTGCTACGCCGAAGTCATAAGTACCACCAACGAAAGCGTGTTTGATTGCGTTCACAACAGCTGCTGTGTCGTTGTCAGCCTGGTAAGCACCAGTCACGAACAGAGGACCTGCTGTGTAAGAAGCAGACAGACCCATACCGCGGCCTTTACCTACGTCACCAGCTTGCTCACCGGCACCGTACTGAACGGAAGCCTGGAAACCGGACAGGTTGTTTGTAGAGTAGTTGATCGAGTTGTTGATGCGTGGGTTTGTTGCGAAAACCAGGTTACCCAGACCAGTTGCGGAAGTAGAAGAACCTGCGTTACCACCGATGATACCGGTGCTGAACGGATCAACTGCATCAACTGCGTCGAAAATTGGTTTGTTTTGACGACCAACCTGAACGGAACCGAAGTCACCGGACAGACCTACCCATGCTGCGCGGCCGAATGCCAGACCACCCTGAGCGGATTTGCCTTCGTCAGCGTTAACGCCCATTTCCAGTTTGAAATTGGCTTTCAGACCGTTACCCAGATCTTCTGTGCCTTTAAAGCCCAGACGGGAACCGGATTGAATGCCACTGTCTACTGCGAATTTGTTGCCAGCAGCGCCAGCACCATTGTGCTCAGCATTGAATGCCATATCCAGAACACCGTACACGGTTACGGAAGATTGTGCTTGTGCAGAACCTGCAACAGCTGCCAGAACTGACAGAGCGATAAGAGATTTTTTCATTGTTTTCTCCAAAGGATGAAAGGGAGTGGATGATGCCGTTTTCGATGCACTGCAACCGGAAACCGGCTACCACTACTGATCACTACTGATTCGGTTTTTAGTTGTAGCCTATTTGACCAAAATTACCACCGCATAGCCAAGCAAAATCGTCCCAGTTGCAGGAAATAAGCAGGAAAATGTCGTTAATTCACAACCAAAATTTACAAAAAAATAACAAAATAAGTATTAACCCTTAGCACTATGCAGAATTCATGTTTCCGCACATTTTTCCGGACAATTCACCCGTTTCAGCGCGACGAATTTCGTCAGAACACATGCTGCATGCCGCTGGCAGCACGCCATGCTGAACGGTAGCCGCTGCCAATGCCGATCAGCCCCAGCGCCAGCATCGTACCCTGCGTGGCGGCAGAACCGGCAATTGCCAGTGTCAGCGAGCCGTACAGAACGGTTCATGTACTGAGGCTGTAATTTGGTAATCAGCAAATATTGCGCAGCCTTGCCGGACAGATCGCCGCTGCGTTGTGACTGGTATGCAGCCACAGTTGATACCAGTTGCGGGGAGTACTGGTAATCAATACCCATGCCAGTCACCGTGATACGCCGCCCGTTTGCATTTGCCTGTGGATTTCCGGACACAGGAATACTGACGTCGCCACGGACAATATCGCCCGCGTAGCTCATGCGGACAGCCCAGTTATCTGACGGACGCCATTTCACACCGGCAGCCCGGGCGTGCAGGCTGGCCGTACCGGTCTGGTCGCGAAACTCGCCGTATGCTAGTGCAACATCATCGCGGCCATTACTGTGAAAGACAGACGCTCCCGCATAAAACGATGTCCGCAGACTCCCAACTTGCTCACAGGCAGGAACCTTCAGGGCAAATCCTGTGCCGTCAGCGACTAGCGAGACATATTTCAACGCATTATTCTGACGCAGTGCTGCACCGCCACAGTTGCTGCCAAATCCGCCATACAAGGCACCGGCGTACATCCCACTGGCAGTACGTTCGGATTGTTCGCTGCATGTACCAGATCCGCCGGATCAGCACGTCCGACCGATTCAACACCCAGAATATTCTGCCTCCCCGCCGTCAGCGTTCCGTAACGACCACTGATGCCCCGCCACGCTGCACGGTCAAATATTGCGATCGAGTTTCCGGTTAGAACCCACTGTTCAGAAATACAAGGCCGGACTGCATTACATTCTTTTGCATGTCTTTTTCCCCTGTTCTTGCGCTGGCGTAAAGGCAGAAAGATGGCTGACTGTTTTAAAATACCGGTTTGCTATTTTTTCGCCGGATACCAACATGAGCAAGCTGTCCGTAGACCGTCTGATTATCGGATTTGACCGCGCATTGCGCACGATTTCCGCGCAACACCTCAGTTCACGCCCCGACCCGGATGCCGGTATTGCCGAGACCGGACTCAGTGATGAAGAAAAACGTCACGCTGCCGGACTGATGCGCGTCAACCATGTTGGTGAAATCTGCGCACAAGCACTGTATGACGCGCAGGGCGCGTTTTCGCAAACGCCTGAAGTGGCCAGAGAATTGGCACATTGCGGCATTGAAGAAGAAGACCACCTTGCCTGGACAGCGCGCCGCCTGAAAGAACTGAATTCGCGCCCCAGTCTGCTGAATCCGCTCTGGTATGCCGGTGCGTACACATGCGGCGTGATTGCAGCGAAATGCGGCGATGCAGCCAGCCTCGGGTTTGTCGTGGAAACAGAAAAACAGGTCGAAGCCCATCTGGCCGGGCATTTATCTGAATTGCCGGAACAGGATCTGAAATCACGCGCCATCGTTGAACAAATGCGGGTTGATGAAATATCGCATGGTGCAACTGCGCAATCGCTGGGCGCATCCGAAACACCGCTGCCGGTACGCATGCTGATGAAAGGCATGGCCAAAGTGATGACGACCACGGCGTATCATTTGTAACCACACATCATTCAACACCCGCTGCAGAGACGTCGCTGCAGCGGCATCCCCACATCCTCGCTATCTGCGGCAATTCCCTGCCAATACTGCCTACCGGTATAGCAACCGTCTATACCTGCATTTCATATTTGAATAAGTCTTCGCAACAAAAAGTTGCCGCACAGAACTTTTTTCTTTGCTTCTGTGTTTTAATAAGCGCCTTGAAAAATTCTGATCTTCACTCCCGCCTCAGTCTGATACGCTGACAGTCAGGCACGGATACGCAATATGCGATATGCGCGCAGCACTGCATGAGTTTCGGTAAAAACTCAGGGCGACGAATATCGCTACGTGTACTAAGCTGTGACTGAACAGCCATGACATGCGGGCAGTGACGCATTGACCCGGAGACACCTATGCGCATCAACACGCCAGTGACAGGCAAAGAAATTGTCATGGCGGATGGCCAGTCCATCGTATCCAAGACAGACCTCAAAGGCCGCATCACTTACTGTAACCCTTACTTCATCGAGATCAGCGGATTTACCGAAGAAGAACTGATCGGTAAGCCGCACAATCTGATCCGTCATCCCGATATGCCGCCCGCCGCATTCGGTGATTTGTGGGACACCATCAAAAACGGAATGCCGTGGACCGGACTGGTCAAAAACCGTTGTAAAAACGGTGATCATTACTGGGTCAAAGCGAATGTCACACCACTGATTGACGACGGTCAGGTGACTGGTTATATGTCGGTACGAACCCGGCCCGCCCGCGCAGAGATTGATGCTGCTGAGCATCTGTACCGGCTGATGCGGGAAGGCAAACCGACGGGCCTGTTGCTGCGTAACGGACATTTACTGCCGGACACGCTGACAGCCCGTCTATGGCGCAAAATCAGTCTGGCAGCAAAACCACGTCTTGCGCTGGGCATGAGTGTCAGTCTCGCTGGTTTGCTTGGTTTCGGCGCTGCCTATATCGCGGAAGCGGGGCTCAGCATGACAAACGCCGCTGCGCTGGGATTCCTGAGTTTTGTGCTGCTGTATCAGTGGTACGTCATCCATACCCGTTTGCTGAACCCGGTACAGAATGCAGTGCGCGCAGCACGTGCGATTGCGGGCGGCGATCTGACGCATGAAATTCCGCCGGGCGACCAAACCGAAATGGGGCAGCTGCAACAGGCATTGCGTCAGATGCACATCAATCTGCATTCAATCGTGATTGATGTTTCGCGTAATGCGAGTGAGATTCGTACCGGCACGGAAGAAATTGCTGCCGCGAATATGGACTTATCGGGTCGCACCGAATCGCAGGCATCCAGTCTGGAAGAAACCGCGACCAGCATGGAACAGTTTGCCGACACCATACGCCAGAATTCTGAAAGCGCAGCAGAAGCCAGCCGGCTTGCCGATGCCACTACGGAAGTTGCTGCCAAAGGTGGTGAGATGGTCAGTAAGGTCGGTGAAACCATGCAGGAAATCAGTCAGTCTGCGCGTCAAATCGAAAGCATTATCAGCCTGATTGACGGCATCGCGTTTCAGACCAATATCCTCGCACTGAATGCGGCGGTGGAAGCTGCGCGTGCCGGCGAACAGGGGCGCGGCTTTGCCGTTGTGGCGAATGAAGTACGGAGTCTGGCGCAGCGCTCTGCCGGTGCTGCCAAGGATATTAAAACGCTCATTGATACTTCCGTCAGCAAAGTCAGCAGCGGTAACAAAATTGTGGAAGAAGCCGTGACCACCATGCAGCAACTGGTCAATTCCGTCAAACAAGTGAATGCGGTGCTGCATGAAATTTCAGTCGCCAGTCTGGAGCAGCGTGAAAGTGTTGATCAGATGAACAGTGCGATGGGGCTGATGGATGAAGTAACGCAGCAAAACGCGGCAATGGTGGAACAGGCAGCGAATGCAGCGGCAAACCTCGCCACGCAAACGGTACAGCTGGAGCAGGCAATCAGCGTGTTCAAACTGGAACCGCACGGCACAATACCTGCCGGCATCCGTGCCGCACGTCCGGCCAGTGTATCTGCCGGAACAAAGACTTCACGTCATCCGCGCCTGCACTGAAACGGTTTGGATTCACAAACAAAAAACGCTGCTCACCGCAGCGTTTTTTTTAGCAAAATGCAGGAGAAAATGCTGAATCAGAACATCAGGAAGAAAAATGCCGCTACCGCTGTTGGTACCAACGCGGATAACAAAAGCCATAAAGGACTGACTGCCTGATCTTCAAATTCTGATTTCAGAATCGCATAACCAGCCGGATTCGGTGCATTTGCCACCACAGTTAAACCGCCGCCGGTCACTGCACCGGCAACCAGCGCGTATTGCGCACTGGCTGGTAAGCCTTCCACCAGCGAACCCAGATATGTCAGCGCCGCATTATCAGTCAAAGCGGTCAGTGACACCGCACCGAAGAATAAAACTTTGTCGTTCATACCAGCCAGCAAGGGCTGCAGCCACCATTGCTGCAAACCACCGAGCACTACCAGTCCGGCCAGAAAGAAAGCCACCAGCAAACCTTCACGCAGCATCAGTCTGTCCTGATAACGCTGATAAGCTTCAGTGAAGCCGAGGAAAAATAAGAACAAACCTATGTACACCACCGGATAGTGGGCAAATACCACCGTCGCAGCCATAAATCCCAGATGCACTACCACTACGGACAACGGAATACCTTCCTGATTTGCATCCTGCTGTTCACGCTGCAGTGTCAGCAATTCTTTTTTAAAGAAAAATGTTAATAACAAGCCATTCAGAAATACTGCACAGGCTGCTTTCCAGCCGAATACCGACGCCATAAACGGCGTGCTCCAGCCCCATTTTTCAGCCACCATCAGCACTGGTGGTGCTGCAAATGATGTTAGCACACCGCCAATCGAAATATTCACAAACAGCGTTGCCAGTGTCAGATACTTCATACGCTGACTGACATTCTGCTTAAAAATACGGTCGCGCAGCATCAGCGCTGCCAGCGTCATTGCCGCCGGTTCGGTGATCAGCGAACCCAGCAGTGGTACCAGTGTCAGGCAAAGTAAATATGCAGATAAGGCCGGATGAAACGGCAGCACAGCGCTGATCCGGTTCACCATGGTTTCCACCGTCCACAAAATCGGACGGGTACCGGCAATCACCAGAATCGCGAACACGAACAAGGGTTCTGTGAAATTCTGGCCTTCCAGATAATGCACTGCATCGGCCGGCGTTTGCAGCAAAGCCATGCTGCCAACCAGAATAAATGCCCAGAAGCCGAACACCACTTCGACTTCGCCGAGCAAGTGGAATAAACCTGCGTGGTGACGGCTTTTGTGTGCCAGTTCCAGAAAGTATTTGGTGGAGAAAGTATGCAATAGCGCGAGCCCGAAAATAGCGGCGGCGGTGTATTGCATGACAGGGGTAAAACTCATAACAAGGCTCCTTTCCTGTGCGGCACTGCGCCGCAAGGCGGCAGGCCGTGACAGACAGACACGACCTGCTTCAGCCGTGCTGTCAGATTTTTTCGAGTTTGGCTACGCTGAGATCCAGCAGCTTCATCCCGAATTTTCCAAAATTGATATGGGCGCGTGCCTGACTGCCGCTGCCTTCCAGCTGCACGATCACACCTTCGCCGAATTTCGGATGTGATACGTTTTGCCCCGGACGCCAGCCATTGTCCTGTCCGCCCTGCTTGCGCATCTGGCTGGCAATCTGATTCACACCGCTGGCCGGATTATCATCCCATGCAGCTTTACGCGGTGGCGAGAACCAACCCGGTTTTGTCTGTGGCGACAGCCATTTCAGCGATTCTTCCGGCAATTCATCCAGGAAGCGGGAACGCAGGTTATAGCGGGTCTGACCATGCAGCATACGGGTTTGCGAAAAGCTCAGATACAAACGGCGACGTGCACGCGTAATCGCGACATACATCAGGCGGCGCTCTTCTTCCAGTCCGGCTTCTTCCTGCGCACTGTTTTCATGCGGGAACAAACCTTCTTCCAGACCGGTGATGAACACATTATTAAATTCCAGACCTTTGGCGGAATGCACTGTCATCAGTTGCAAGGCATCCTGACCAGCCTGCGCCTGATTATCACCGGCTTCCAGCGATGCATGCGACAGGAAAGCTGCCAGCGGCGACATCACTGCCGGTAACGCGGCTTCCGCATCAACGATCTGCACATCGCCACTGCTGATGACGGTGATGTTTTCTGCGCGCGGACCGGCAAAGGCCGGCGCATCTTTACCGAAACCTTCTTCAGTAACAAACAGTACCGCCGCATTGACCAACTGCTCCAGATTTTCTACGCGGTCGGCACCTTCTTTTTCGGTCTGATAATGCTGTTTCAGCTGACTGCGGTCCAGCACCATGTCCACCATTTCCGGCAGCGGCATGCTTTGGGTTTCAAAGCGTGTGCTTTCGATCAGACGCACAAACTGGCCCATGGTCGCGCCGGCTTTACCGGCCACATACGGCACGGCGGCGTACAGCGATAACTGATGCTGACGCGCTGCATCCTGCAATTGCTCAAGTGAGCGGGCACCGATGCCGCGGGCCGGGAAATTCACCACCCGCAGAAAAGCCGCATCATTGTGCGGGTTATCCATCAGTTGCAGATACGCGATGGCGTGCTTGATCTCGGCACGTTCGAAGAAGCGCAAGCCGCCGTACACGCGGTAAGGCATATTCGCGCTGAACAAGGCATGTTCGATCACGCGCGACTGCGCATTGGAACGGTACAGCACCGCGATTTCATTGTAGGGCGAGCCTTCGCGTACCAGACTGCGCACTTCATCCAGAATCCAGTTCGCTTCCTGAATATCGCTGCTGGCTTCCATCACGCGCACCTGTTCGCCTTGTCCGGCATCGGTGCGCAGATTTTTACCCAGACGCTTACTGTTGTTCGCAATCAGGATATTCGCGCTATCCAGAATATGACCGTGCGAACGGTAGTTTTGTTCCAGCTTAATCAGATTTTCGACCGCAAATTCCTGCTCGAACGCGGTCATATTGCCGACGTTTGCGCCACGGAAAGCGTAAATACTCTGATCATCATCACCGACCGCAAACACCGCAGCCGGTGTGCGCGTACCGACACCGGCCAGCAGCTTCAGCCAGCGGTATTGCAGGTCATTGGTATCCTGAAACTCATCGACCAGAATATGGCGGAAACGCGCCTGATAATGCTCGCGCAGCGGCTGGTTGTGTACCAGCATTTCATAGGTGCGCAGCAGCAACTCCGCAAAATCCACCACGCCTTCGCGCTGACATTGCTGCTCATACATTTCGTAGATCTGTACCAGCTTGCGGTTGAACTCATCGTAAGCATCGACTTCACGCGGACGCAGGCCCTGCTCTTTGGCGCTGTTGATGAAATACATCAGCGTTTTCGGCGGGAATTTCTCATCATCAATCTGATTCGCTTTCAGCAGGCGCTTGATGAACGCCATCTGATCAGCAGAATCCATGATCTGAAAGGTTTGCGGCAAACCGGCATCGCGGTGATGGGCGCGCAGCAAGCGGTTACACAAGCCGTGGAAAGTGCCTATCCACATGCCACGGGTATTTACCGGCAGCATCGCCGACAAACGCACCAGCATTTCCTTGGCGGCTTTGTTGGTAAAAGTCACCGCCAGCACGCCGCCGGAAGAAATCTGACCGGTCTGGATCAGCCACGCAATGCGCGTGGTCAGCACCCGGGTTTTGCCGGAACCGGCACCCGCCAGAATGAGTGCAGACTGGGCCGGTAAAGTCACGGCCTGCAGCTGCTCCTGATTGAGATTGTGAAGTAAATTTTGCATAAGCCCGATTATACGTTCAGACGAGGACTACTGGACATTTACACAGGTGAAATGCGGATTTTTGCCGCATGATTTCGCGCTCGCCGGCAGGAACTCCGGGCTTTCATTGGCGTCAGATGCAGAAAGCAGCATAATACCCGTTCAATCTTTTCACCCGGAACTTCCATGCGTCAGATTCTTTCCCTCGTGGCTGCCAGCCTGATTTCCCTGATTCCCGCCGCCAGCCAGGCGATGACGATACTGCGTCTGGATACCAACCTGATTCTATACGGCCCGGTTGTACGTGAAGATCTGGCGCCGTTCCGTCAGGAATTGTCGCGCGCACCGGTCAAGCATGTGGTGCTGGCGGAAAGCCGTGGCGGCGATCTGACCGCGGCCTACGGTATTGCTGACCTGATCCGCAAAAACAATATCAATACCTCGGTCAAAGGTTTTTGCGTATCGTCCTGTGCGGTGATGTTCATGGCAGGCACGGAACGTCAGATTATCGAAGAAAAGAATTACAAAAAAACCATACTCGGTTTCCATGCGCCGCATAACAAAGAGACCAAAGAAGTCAGTGTGGATGGCGTACCGAAGTTACGTAACTATCTGCTGAAAACCAGCGGCGGCAAGTTCCCGCCGGAATTGCTGGATAAGGCGATGAATATCCGCGACGCATCCGACATGCTGATTTTCTATTATCCGGAAGAAGGCAAACAAAGTGTCTGGTTCTGTCCGGCCGGTGCGAAGCCGCGTCCGAAAGGGTGTGAAAAACTGGAAGGCGATGCGCTGAGCGCCGGTGTGCTGACCACGCTCGATCGTCTGAACGTGGCAACGCTGGACCCGAAACCATCGAAAACTGAAGAAGGCAAGGAACCGGAAGATCCGGTCAACAGTGCCAGCGAAAAGTAATCAGCGCGTTTTCAGCGCTGCAGATTGTGCAAATATCGTCATCTGCACTTTTCTGAGACCCGGACTTTCTGCCGACGACAGGCGGATCGCTATGCTGAACACCGCATTTGAGCCGAAATCGGGTGCTTTTGGACGCTTCGGGCGCTGTCCGGTGCTTTCGGGTGCATTCAGAGACTGTCTCCGCCGTGATGGCAAGCTTGTCTCGCAGCCGGGTCAGCGTACGCTCAGACTGCGGGAACGAAGCAAACAGCGCAAAGCAAAAAGCACGGAACGCCGCTAACGGCATCCGTGCTTTTTTCATACTGTAATGACGCGAATCTGAGGGCTTACCTGCGTCTCAGTTTCAGCGCAACATTCAGCGCCAGCGTCAGAACAGCGCCGCAAATGCGCGTGCTGCCGCTTGCGGATCTTCTTCAAAATACACACTGCTGATCGCCGCCACCATTTCACTGCCACGCTGCACCAGCGGCTGGCAATTTTCCAGCGTCATCCCGCCAATCACCACGCGCGGCAAACCGATACCGGCGGCATCGCTGACGATATCGTACCCGGTACGAAAATCGTATTTTTTGATACGCGACGGATAAAAACCACCAAAGGCAATGTAACTGGCACCGGCAGCAGCGGCATCTTTTGCACGCTGCAAATCACCGTAGCAGGATGCGCCGACAATTTTGTGCCCGCCCAGCGCAGCCCGTGCAGCAGCCACATCAATATCCGTACCGCCAACATGGAGGCCATCCGCATCCAGCGCCTGACATAAATCCAGATGATCATTGATGATCAGCGGTTTCTGATACTGACGGCACAGGCTCAGCAAAGCGGCGGCCTGCTCCATACGCTGCAATGGTTGCGCCGTTTTATGACGGTACTGCACAAGCGCTGCCCCACCCTGCAAAGCCTGTTCGGTCACTGTCAGCAAACGCGCAGTATCGTCCCAGTCCGGTGTCACGATATACAAACCACGCAGGGTTTGATGTTGTTGTTCCATATTTCAATTATCCACTTAAGATCTGGCCGGAATTTTTTGTCCGGCACCGACGGAAAACGCCCGTTCCAGTGTGCGCTGCGTATACGCCTGCGCACGGCTCAGCGCTTCCGGCATTGCCGCGCCGCCAGCCAGTTGTCCGGCAATCGCGGCTGCCAGCGTGCAACCGCTGCCATGAAATTCACCAGGCAAACGCGGCCACTGCCATTCCTGCGACGGCTGATAATCTGACTGGCAATCCCGCTGACGGAACCAGACATTGCGCACAGCCTGTTCATCGCTGTGTCCGCCTTTAACCAGCACATCCGCAGACTGTGATGGCATCCACGCCGCCAGTTGCGTACGCCAGTCTGCCTGTGGCATTGCACTAAGCCTTGCCAGCTCCGGCAGATTCGGTGTCAGCAGCGTCGCCTGTTGCAGCAAAGGCTGCAACGATTGCACTGCGTCATCCACACCCAGTCTGTCACCGTGCCCGCTGCCGAGCACGGTATCCAGCACCACCGGCAAATCCGCTTGCTGTGCGCGCAGTTGTGCAATCCGCTGCGCCAGCATCACCGCCATCGCCGCACTGCCGACGATCCCGATTTTGATCGCTGCAAAACGATAGCAGCGGCTGAACACATCGAGCTGATGCGCAACGATCTCCGGCGACACCGGATGCACCGCATACACGCGATTATGATCCTGCACCGTCAGAGCCGTAATCACAGTCAGTGCATGCGCGCCCTGCGCTGCAATCGCTTCCGCATCCGCCATGATGCCGGCACCGCCGCCGGGATCATGCCCGGCCAGCACCAGTACCAGCGGCTTGTCGCTGCTGTGCATCAGACCACGCGGCCTGCCATCGGTGACGATGGCGATGCAGCGAATTTACGCGGCATACGACCGGCGAGGAAAGCTTCGCGGCCACCTTCAACCGCCAGCTTCATCGCACGTGCCATGCGCACCGGATCTTTGGCACCGGCAATCGCGGTATTCATCAGCACGCCATCGCAACCCAGTTCCATCGCGATAGCAGCATCCGACGCCGTACCGACACCGGCATCCACCAGCACCGGTACTTTTGCCTGCTCGATGATCAGCGACAGATTCCACGGATTCAAAATACCCATACCGGAACCGATCAGCGATGCCAGCGGCATCACCGCAACGCAACCAATGTCTTCCAGCATACGCGCCTGAATCGGATCATCGCTGCAATACACCATCACATCGAAACCATCTTTAACCAGCACTTCGGCAGCCTTCAGGGTTTCCGGCATATTCGGAAACAGGGTTTTCTCATCACCCAGCACTTCCAGCTTGCACAGCTTGTGGCCACCGAGCAATTCACGCCCTAATTGCAAAGTGTAGATCGCATCTTTCGCGTTATAGCAACCGGCGGAATTCGGCAGGATGGTGTAACGGCTCGGAGGTACAGCATCCAGCAAACTCGGTGCATTCGGGTCCTGACCGATGTTCACACGACGGATTGCCACCGTGATGATGTCTGCGCCGCTGGCTTCAGTCGCCAGACGGGTTTGCTCCAGATCTTTGTATTTACCACTGCCCACCAGCAGGCGGGACTGATAGGTTTTACCGGCAATCGTTAAGCCGGTGTCTGCCTGAGTATTCATTCATCTGTTCCTTATCATTGGTCTGCATACTGCGGGCAGGCAAGCACCTGCCCGCAGTGTCAGTGATTAACCACCACCGATGGCACGCACGATATCGACCTGATCACCGGCTTGCAGCTGATGTTCCTGCCAGCGGGCGCGGGTGACGATTTCGCGGTTCACGGCCACCGCCACCGCCTTATTCGTCAGTTGCAGCTCCGCAATCAGTGCTGCCACCGGCGCAGTCGCATCCCAGCTGCGCGCTTCACCATTCAGTTGTATCGTGATCGTGCTCATTGTTTTTTGTAGATTTCAGCGCCGTTTTTCACAAACTCCACCGCTTTCACTTCCATGCCTTTTTTCAGCGCATCGGTTTCGCTGACACCATTGGCAGCAGCGAATTCGCGCACTTCCTGCGTGATTTTCATGGAACAGAAATGCGGGCCGCACATCGAGCAGAAATGCGCGACCTTGGCGGAATCTTTCGGCAGGGTTTCATCATGGAATTCACGCGCTTTATCCGGGTCCAGACCCAGATTGAACTGATCTTCCCAGCGGAATTCAAAACGTGCTTTGGATAAAGCGTTATCACGGATTTGCGCACCCGGATGACCTTTCGCCAGATCGGCTGCATGCGCCGCAATTTTGTAAGTGATGATGCCGTCTTTGACGTCCGCTTTATTCGGCAGACCCAGATGTTCTTTCGGTGTCACGTAGCACAGCATCGCCGTACCGTACCAGCCGATCTGCGCCGCGCCGATACCGGAAGTGATGTGGTCGTAACCCGGTGCGATATCCGTCGTCAGCGGGCCCAGCGTGTAGAACGGTGCTTCGTGGCAGTGTTCCAGTTGCAGATCCATATTTTCTTTAATCATCTGCATCGGTACATGGCCCGGACCTTCGATCATGACCTGCACATCATGCTTCCATGCGATCTGAGTCAGTTCACCCAGCGTACGCAATTCGCCGAGCTGCGCTTCATCATTCGCGTCATACACAGAACCCGGACGCAAGCCGTCACCCAGACTGAAAGACACGTCATAGGCTTTCATGATTTCGCAGATGTCTTCGAAATGGGTGTACAGGAAATTTTCTTTGTGATGCGCCAGACACCATTTCGCCATAATCGAACCACCGCGTGACACGATACCGGTCAGACGTTTCGCGGTCAGCGGCACATATTGCAGACGGACACCGGCGTGGATGGTGAAGTAATCCACACCCTGCTCTGCCTGTTCGATCAGCGTGTCACGGAAAATTTCCCAGGTCAGGTCTTCCGCTTTGCCATTCACTTTTTCCAGCGCCTGATAAATCGGCACGGTACCGATCGGCACTGGCGAGTTGCGGATAATCCATTCGCGGGTTTCGTGGATATGCTTACCGGTGGACAGATCCATCACGGTATCGCCACCCCAGCGTATCGCCCAGGTCATTTTTTCAACCTCTTCACCGATCGACGATGTCACCGCCGAGTTACCGATGTTCGCATTGATTTTGACCAGGAAATTACGGCCGATAATCATCGGTTCAATTTCCGGATGGTTGATGTTCATCGGAATAATTGCACGGCCGCGCGCGATTTCATCACGTACAAATTCTGGTGTGATTTCAGCAGGAATCGCGGCACCGAAAGACTGACCCGGATGCTGACGTCCCATCAGATCGGCAGTGCGCTCGCCCATAGGGCCGGAAGCGCGCAGGTTTTCTAAATATTCACGACGACGCAGATTTTCGCGGATCGCCACATATTCCATTTCCGGTGTGATGATGCCCTGACGTGCATAATGCATCTGGGTCACGTTTTTACCGGCCAGTGCACGGCGCGGTTTGCGGCTCAGGTTAAAACGCAGCTCAGCCAGTTTCGGGTCTTGCAGACGTTCGATACCGTAAGCCGAGCTTGGGCCAGCCAGTTCTTCGGTATCCGCACGTTCTGCAATCCACGCAGCGCGCAGCGCAGGCAGACCGGAACGGATATCAATACTGGCATCAGGATCAGTATAAATACCGGAGGTGTCATACACATACACCGGCGGATTTGTTTCTGCGCCGAAACTGACCGGTGTATCTGCCTGAGAAATTTCGCGCATAGGAACGCGGATATCCGGACGGCTGCCGGTGACATAGACTTTACGGGAATTCGGCAGTGGCTTGACTGCGGCTTCATCCACCTTCGCGGTAGACGATAAGAATTGCGGATTGGCGTTCAATTTGGCTCCTTTGCGGTTGGCATGGAGCCAGCAAAGGAATTCCGGAGACGGCCTGAGAACAGGACTAAAACGGTGCTTCCCTTCGCTGGCATTATCCAGATCAGGTTCGAGGGTATTTCTCACCCGCCGCAATGCGGCAGGACCCCTAGCAATCACGCATTGCGGGTAGCAATGCGCGCCGAATTATAACGGGAATTTTCAGAAGAGAGTCAGACTTATGCACAATTCATGTGCGATTTATTTGCACTTCACGGGAGTCAGCGATGCTGCTGTGCAGTATCAGTGTGGTTCAAATTGTGCAAAACCGGTTGCTTCAAAACGGGCAGGCCCATGCACTTCCGCCATTTCCACCATGCCGGTTTTAATTGCTGCAGCCAGATCCTGTTCCAGTACCTGAATCATGGCTTCAGAACGGGTTTTCAGACCGGCGATACCGTAAGCACGGTTACGTCCGTTCGCTTTACCCAGATACAACGCCATATCAGCGATCTGCAATGCTTTTTCCCAGCCACAAACCGATTCATCCAGACCAGCAAACGGCAAGGAAATAAAGCCCGCCGTCACGGTGACCTGAATTTTACGGTCACCTGCCTGTATCTGGGTTTCACCAATCGCATTCAGCACACGCTCGACAAGCACGGCAATTTGGTCCGGTGTGGCATGCGGGGTAAAAATCAAAAATTCCTCACCACCCCAGCGCAATACCATATCGGATTCACGCACAGTTTCCCGTAAGCGACGGGCGACTTCAATCAGCACCGCATCACCGGCGGCATGGCCGAGGATATCGTTGATTTGTTTAAAGTGATCGATATCCATCAGAATCAGGCCGTCCGGATATTCGATACGGGCTTCGCGTCGCTCCGTTTCGGTTTGCTGAGTGCGCTTCTTCATCAGATCGACAAAAGAGCGGCGATTGAACAACCCGGTCAGCGGATCACGCACGGCATGAAATTCAAGCTGACTGTTGACTTCCACCAGCTTCTGATTCACGCGCTGTACCCTGCGGTACAACAAGTAAACGAAGACACCGGCCATGAGCGCAATCACAACTCCAAGCGCCATCACGACTTGCTGTAAACGACGATTGTGCAACTCCGCATCTTTCAGATCATTTTCCCGTGCCAGCAATTCAATTTTTTTCTGGCGCTGATCAGCATGGAACTGTTCCTGCAAAGCAGCGACAGCCTTGGCACGGTCTGAGCGGAATAATTCTTCGGATAATTTTTGCTGCTGACGCACGGTCGCCAGTGCTTCTTTGTACCAGCCGTTGCGCTCGTACATACCTGCCAGCTCACCAAGGATCGCTTCTGCGTCAACCTTCTGATCGGAATCAATCAGCGGTTTCAGCACCAGTTCGATCATTTCCGCACCTTGCTGCACCTTACCCTGTCCGCCCAGCGCCAGCCCGATATTCACGCGCGCCACTACAGCAGATGCTTTATCACTGAGTACTTCTGCTTTTTGCAAAGCTTCACGCGAATACTGTTCTGCCTTTTTGTAGTCGTGTTTGCTCAGGTAGTAATCACCGATATTTGCCAGACACAGCAATTCAAACAGAGGCATTGATGCTTCACGGGCGATTTTCAGGGTACGCTGATATGCCTGCATCGCCTCATCATTTTTCCCTTGCAATGACAACGCGAAACCTTCGCTCATCGATAAGGATGCATAGGTTTTCGGCGCACGTGCCAGCGGAGAAAGCTCCAGCGCTTCATGAATTGTCGCCAGCGCTTTTTCGGGATCTTTCATGTTCG
Source organism: Cognatundibacterium luofuense (assembly GCF_018139685.1). GTDB lineage: Bacteria > Pseudomonadota > Gammaproteobacteria > Burkholderiales > Burkholderiaceae_D > Undibacterium > Undibacterium luofuense. The sequence continues at coordinate 24,199 of NZ_JAGSPN010000006.1, read as the reverse complement.
CATACAACTTGGCGAGCGCATCCAGCGCATAAATCCGGCGCTGCATTTTACGGAATACAAGATCATCGGTTTTTTTCAGCGCATCCAGGTAATAACGCTGTGCCGATTCAAAATTTCCGGTCTGGTAATACGCAAGTCCAAGCGCACTGCTGAGACGGAAGCGGACTTCCGGCTCAATTCTGGCGGACATTTTTTCTTCGAGATTTTTCAGCAGCTTCAGCGCCTGTTGCGGATGACCGGATTCCATGATTTCACCGGCGCGCATGATATCGGCGATCATCAGCGCATTATCGTCGCCCATTTCTGCAGCCAGTTGCTGGAGTTCCCGCATCATTTCATCGGAAACCTGCACTTTGCCAGCGTCATAATACAATCCGCTGAGCGCCCTTAATGTTTCCAGTTTGACACGCTTGCTGGTTTTATCGTTTTGCTCCGCCTTGAAGGCTTCGAGCTGCCGCAGGGCTTCCTGATTATCGGAATCGGCCAGCGTCACGATTTCGGTAATCCGTGCAATGCCTTTTGCATCATTTGCCCGTGCGGATACCGGCAGTTGCAGAGCAAGCGCCAGCATCAGAACAGAAATTCGACGGGAAGTAACAAAATGATCAGACATAAAACACGTTTCTTTATGAGCAGAGCCCGCACCAGTAAAGGTGGCAACCTGACACGACTTTTACACAAAGTATTGACGTGAAACTGCACAGGAAAGTCCGTCCTGTGCTATCAGGAAAAATGCTAATAGCATCACTTTAATGGTAAAAACCGTTTTCCGGCGATAAAACTGGCTTTCCCAAGGGTTAATTTCTGCAAACCATTGTAATTAGTTGTTACGAATCAACAATAAAAACAGTTCAGAAACCACTTACTCCGCTACCCGGCATCCCGAGGTAATGAACGCCTCCCGGTCATTCGCGGGTCACACCGGTAAAATTTCGCCGCCCTTTCCCGATTTTGCGGCGGGCGGGCTGCCCTCTCATTTATAATCAACGGTTTAGCACACTAAACAACAGATCATCATGGAATTAGCGAAATCTTTTGAACCTGCCGATATTGAAAAGCACTGGCGTGCCGAATGGGAAAGCCGCGGTTATTTTGCCGCCACCATGGATGATGCCAAACCGTCTTTTTCGATTCAGCTGCCGCCACCGAATGTGACCGGTACGCTGCACATGGGCCATGCATTCAACCAGACCATCATGGATGGCCTGACCCGCTACTACCGTATGCGCGGCCATAACACTGCCTGGATTCCGGGCACTGACCATGCCGGTATCGCTACCCAGATCGTGGTGGAACGCCAGCTGGATGCACAAAAGATTTCGCGCCATGATCTGGGCCGTGAAAAATTCCTGGAAAAAGTCTGGGAATGGAAAGAAAAATCCGGTTCAACCATTACCGGTCAGATGCGCCGTATCGGCGCGTCCGCTGACTGGGACCGTGAATACTTCACCATGGATGCAGAGCGCTCCAAATCGGTGACCGAAGTATTCGTGCGTCTGGTGGAACAAGGTCTGATTTACCGTGGCAAACGTCTGGTGAACTGGGACCCGGTACTGGGCACAGCCGTATCCGATCTGGAAGTGGTTTCCGAGGAAGAAGACGGTTCCATGTGGTATATCCGCTATCCGTTTGCGGATGGCAGCAGCTACCAGTTCCCGGTCGCATTTGATGAAGCCGGCAATGCCACTGAGTGGGAAGACCGTAATTACATCGTAGTTGCAACCACCCGTCCTGAAACCCTGCTGGGTGACGTCGCGGTCGCGGTGGATCCTACCGATACCCGCTACAGTGCGCTGGTTGGCAAACTGCTGAAACTGCCACTGACAGGCCGTGAAATTCCGGTGATTGCTGACACCTATGTGGATAAAGCTTTCGGTACCGGCTGCGTGAAAATCACACCGGCACATGACTTCAACGATTACGCCGTCGGTCAGCGCCATCAGCTGGAAATGATTTCCATCCTGACGCTGGATGCCAAAATCAGTGACAACGCGCCGGAAACCTACCGCGGCATGGATCGCTTCGAAGCCCGTAAGCGCATGGTTGCTGATCTGGATGCACAAGGCTTGCTGGCTGAAGTCAAACCGCACAAACTGATGGTGCCGCGCGGTGACCGTACAGGCGTCGTGATTGAACCGATGCTGACCGACCAGTGGTTTATGGCAATGAGCAAACCGGCACCGGAAGGCACTTTCTTCCCGGGTAAATCGATTGCTGAAGTCGCGCTGGAAAAAGTGAATAACGGCGAAATCAAATTCGTACCGGAAAACTGGACAAATACCTATAACCAGTGGCTTAACAATATTCAGGACTGGTGTATTTCCCGTCAGCTGTGGTGGGGTCATCAGATTCCGGCATGGTACGGCGATAACGGCGAAGTTTTCGTTGCACGCAATGAAGCCGATGCACGCGCTAAAGCCGATGCAGCCGGTTATCAGGGCAATCTGAAGCGTGACGACGACGTACTGGACACATGGTTCTCGTCCGCACTGGTTCCGTTCTCCACACTGGGCTGGCCGGAACAAACACCGGACATGCGCCACTTCCTGCCATCGTCAGTACTGGTGACCGGCTTTGACATCATTTTCTTCTGGGTGGCGCGTATGGTCATGATGACCCTGCACTTCACCGGTCAGGTACCGTTCAACACTGTGTACGTACACGGTCTGGTGCGTGATTCCCAAGGTCAGAAGATGTCGAAGTCCAAAGGCAATACTTTAGATCCGATTGATCTGATCGACGGTATTCAGCTGGAAGATCTGGTTGGCAAACGTACTGTGGGTCTGATGAATCCGAAACAGGCAGCCAGCATCGACAAAGCAACCCGTAAAGAATTCCCGGACGGCATTCCTGCCTATGGTACGGATGCGCTGCGTTTCACGATGGCCAGCTACGCTTCGCTGGGTCGCAATATCAACTTCGATCTGGGTCGCTGCGAAGGCTATCGCAACTTCTGCAATAAGCTGTGGAATGCCACCCGCTTCGTGCTGATGAATACCGAAGGCAAAGACTGCGGTTTTGGTGCCGACATCACCGATGCTGATCTGTCTTATTCCGACGCTGACCGCTGGATCATTTCCACCCTGCAGCGTGCGGAAATGGAAGTGGAAAAAGGCTTCGCCGACTACCGTTTCGACAACATCGCTTCTGCCATCTACAAATTCGTCTGGGATGAATACTGTGACTGGTATCTGGAAGTCGCTAAAGTACAAATTCAGACCGGCAGCGAAGCACAGCAGCGTGCGACCCGCCGTACCCTGTTGCGCGTGCTCGAAGTCGTACTGCGTCTGGCACATCCGGTGATTCCTTTTATCACCGAACAGTTGTGGCAAACCGTTGCACCGCTGGCAGGCAAAACCCTGAAAGCAGATGGCGATACCATCATGCTGCAGCCATTCCCGCTGCCGGTGGCAGAAAACATCAGTGAAGAAGCTGAAGGCTGGATGGCAGCACTGAAATCGATGACTGACGCCTGCCGTAATCTGCGCGGTGAAATGCAACTCTCGCCTGCTCTGCGTGTGCCACTGTTGCTGGAAGCGTCGAATGCTGAAGACAAAGCCCGTCTGCTGTCATTCGCTCCGTATCTGCAGGCACTGGCGAAATTGTCCGAAGTACAGGTGCTCGATACGCTGCCGGAATCCCCGGCCCCGGTATCCGTGGTCGGTACTTCGCGTCTGATGCTGAAAGTGGAAATCGATGTGGCGGCAGAACGTGAGCGTCTGAGCAAAGAGATTGCCCGTCTGGAAGGTGAAATCGCTAAAGCGCAAGCCAAACTGGGCAATGAAAGCTTTGTGGCCCGTGCACCGGCTGCGGTTGTCGAGCAGGAAAAAGCCCGTCTGAGCGCGTTCTCGGCGACACTGGATAAGCTGCGTGAGCAGTTCTCCCGTCTGCCAGCTGCGTGAACCGCACAGTTAAAGCCTGAGCTCTAAAAATTTGTACGTGGTGATTAAATTCACCACGTACAATCCTGTCACATAAAGCTGCTTTTTTGACAGGAGACAAAAATGAAACGTATTACCCTGCTCGCGGTTCTGAGTGCTGTTCTGATCGCTCCCTTCGCCCACGCAGACGATACCCCGGTTGGTCTGTGGAAAAATATCGATGATAAAACCGGCAAGCCAAAAGCCCTGATCCGTATCACCGAAAACGGTGGCGAGTACAAAGGCAAAATCGAAAAACTCTTCCTTGAACCCGGCGCGGACCAGAATCCGAAATGCACCGAATGCGACGGCGCAAACAAAGACCAGCCAGTCATCGGCATGACCATTCTGTTTGGCCTGAAAAAAGACGGTGACGAATACAATGGCGGCAAAATTATCGACCCAGCCAATGGTAAAACTTACAGTAGCAAACTGACCGTGGTGGATAACAATAAAAAACTGAATGTACGCGGCTACATCGGTACACCTTTCCTCGGTCGTTCACAGACCTGGGTACGTGAGCAGTAAATTGGCAGCACCGGATTAGTACGCCGGATCGCCATCATCGATGAAAACAAAGGGAGCAGATGCTCCCTTTTTTTGTTTGCCTTGCAAGTCCGTGCCATTAGCAAGAGTAAGCATACCAGTCGAAAACATGAGCGTCTGAAAAGCCGCAGATTGTCAGACAAAATCAGCATCCCGAATTCATCTGACTTGATATACATCATTATGAATTAAGCCTATAGGAATACGATGAATGTAACAAAGTTTTCTTAACTGAAAGAAATGAGAAACTGATTGCGTACATCATTCGTACAGCAAAGTTTCCGCTTTTTTCACCATGCAATCCTGACTGATTTTATAGGAGTCGTTATGCAAGTTGAACATCATCCCCTGGCAGCTGAATTCCCTGAACACAAAGATGCGATTCATCATCTGAAAATGAACAATGCGCATTTCGCAAAACTGTTCGGCGAATATGACGACACAGACAAAGCGATTGTTCGCGCAGAAACCGGTGTTGATCATTTGGGTGACGCGGATCTGGAAAATCTGAAAAAAGTTCGCATCAGCCTGAAAGACCAGTTATTCCATATTCTGCAAACTGCAGGAAACGCCTGATACTTCAGGCAGGCGGATACCGGAAACGCGGTATCCGCTTTCTTTTACCGGGGTTCCTGTCCCGGCTCTTTCTGTCCCTCCGTTTGACATCGCAGTACTTGTTGTGAAGACTTGCCCGGCCGAAGCACGGCATGGCAGTTAAGCCAGAACCCTTCGCCACACGCAATACCACCTTACCCCGGCAGAAAGAACCGCAACCGGTTCATATTACGCATGGTCCGATGACGGGAACATTCAGTGCGTAAAGCTTTGACTCTGTATCCGGGGCTGACCATGAAGTTTAAGCATTTGAAAATCAGTACACGACTGGCATTGTGTTTCGCCGGCATTCTGGCGTTGTCCTTTTTTGCCACGGCGATTGCCCAGTGGCGTCTGCAGCAAACCGCTGAACAAACCCGCCAGATGATGGAACAACCCATCGCAAAAGAACGCCTGATTTCCGACTGGTACCGTTACATTCAGGTCGGCGTACGTCGTACATCAGCGATCGCCAAAAGTAACGATACTTCGCTGGTGACTTTCTTTGCCGATGATGCGGCCGTGACCTCGCGCAAAGCATCTGAAATGCAAAAATCTGTGCAGGACATGCTGAGTAATGACAGCGAAAAAACGGTGTTCGACGCGATTGCAGCGGAACGTAAAATCTATACCGCCGCCAAAGATGAGATCGTTGCCGCCAAAGAAGCGGGTGATACGATGAAGGCAGAAAAGCTGATCGAAACCGTGTTTCTGCCTGCAGCCAACCGTTATCAGGCCAAAGTGCAGGAATTGCTGGAGCTGCAGCGTACCAATATGAATCAGCTGGCACTGAATATTCAGCAGCATTATGAAAGCAGCCGCTGGATACTGGCCAGCCTGTCGCTGGCAGCCTTACTGTGCGGCGCTTTATTCACCTGGCTGCTGGCGCGTAATCTGCGCGGCGAACTCGGGGGCGAACCTGCGTATGCAGCCGATATCGCCCGCCGCATCGCCAGCGGTGATCTGGCAACCGAAGTCATGCTGCACGACAGTGACCGCGACAGCTTATTATTTGCGATGAAATCGATGCGCGACAGTCTGGCGGAAATCGTCAGTCAGGTACGCGCCGGTACTGAAACTATCGCCACCGCATCTGATCAGATTGCAGCCGGTAATATGGACTTGTCCAGCCGCACCGAAGCGCAAGCCAGCGCGCTGGAGCAGACTGCGGCCTCGATGGATGAACTGAATTCCACTGTCAAACAAAATGCCGACAATGCACGTCAGGCGAACTCTCTGGCCGGATCAGCATCCAGTGTCGCGCAACGCGGTGGTGATGTGGTCACGCAGGTGGTGCAAACCATGCACGGCATCAACACTTCCGCTGGCAAAATCACGGAAATCATCAGTGTGATTGATGGCATCGCATTCCAGACCAATATTCTGGCGCTGAATGCTGCAGTTGAAGCTGCGCGCGCCGGTGAACAGGGTCGCGGGTTTGCAGTAGTCGCCACCGAAGTCCGTAATCTGGCGCAGCGCAGTGCGGCGGCTGCAAAAGAAATCAAAGCGCTGATCAGCGATTCTGTCGATCAGATTCACGCTGGCGGTAAACTGGTGGAAGAAGCCGGTACGACCATGCAGGATATCGTGCACAGCGTGCAGCAGGTTGCCAGCATCATGGCGGATATTACCCATGCCAGCGAAGAACAGAGTCTGGGCATTGCGCAAGTGAATCAGGCGATTCTGCAAATGGATAACACCACGCAGCAAAACGCCTCGCTGGTGGAAGAAGCCACGACTGCCTCGATTTCCATGCAGGATCAGGCCAAGGCGCTGGCGGATATGGTGGCGGTATTCCGTCTGGATGCGCAGCGGGCTGATCAGCATGCGCGTCAGAGTGCGCAAACCTATCAGATGAAAAAAGCTGCGGCACGTCAGCAGCATCTGGATAACAGCAACAGCGCTCGCCCGCTTGCGCTGCGCAGCAATGGTCGCGGTCGCGAAGCTGCTTAAGACTTCAGGCATCAGGGCTGGCGGCAGAACGTGCTGCCAGCCTTTCGGACTTACTTCCCTCAGTTTCCCCGCCAAAAGCTTTCCGGTGCCTGTCAGCAGCCCCAAAACAGCAAAAAATGGCTCAAATGCGGAGTTCAGCATAGCGATCCGGCGGTCGTCGGCAGAAAGTCTGGCTGTCACAAAATCACAGATGACGATTTCTGCATGACCGGAAGAAAAAAACGATGCCAGTGCATCGTTTTTTTATGTGGCGACTCTGTACAAGGGCGTGTTCCGCTCAGGTCTTGCCAGTTTCAGACACGCTAAACGCCGCAGCCAGCCTCAAATGCGGCGTTCAGCACAGAAAATAACGGGCTTTTGGCGGACGTCCGCGAAAACAGTGGCGCTCCGGCCTGCCTGTTTTACGGCCCGATGCGGATTCTTGCACAGTACAACTGAGGACTCAGGCAGCAATCACTCTGCGCGGACGAAATACCTGGGTATCGGCGTAAAACGCGCTGTCCTGTCCCTCCCACCAGCCGGGTACGCCCAGTACCGGCAGCGGATGGTAATCCTGATTCAGCAGCGGTGCCTGCTGCAACTGTTCACACATAGTGCCGTCTATCCACTGACGGCGCTGCGCATGGCTGAGTTGCCAGTAGGTGGCCGGTGCACGCAGTACACGGGTGTGGGTGGTGATTGCTTTGTACGGCGCAACCAGCTTTTCCATCAGCGCATGGCCGAATGCCCACAGCTCTGCATGCTGCAGGAACCAGTCGCGCTGGGTCAGCAGACATGTACTCCACGCATGCTGACGCCAGGCTGCAATCCAGTCATCGCCAGCTTGCCCTTCCGCCACCACCAGAATCGCGGCGTTTTCGTCGAAGATGGTAGCGGCATCACGTGCAGGGCCACGGGATTTACCGATACCCAGCGCGACGATCTGTGCCGCCTGCAGGGCATTCAGTATTTGCTTGGTACGCGGAAAACTGAGCCAGACCAGCGCATTGAAATAATCGTGCAGATTGGAACGGGTCGGCACGCCGCCGGTAGCGCTGATATGCGCTTCGTAAGCCGTGCCTTCCGGCAAATCTTCCTGTGCGATGAAATGCAGCGGCAAATCGCGGTGGTTACGCAAACCAGCCTGCTGCGCCGCCTGATTCAGGCAGGCGCGCCAGTCGCTGCGCTCACGAATCAGCGCAGCAGCGTCCTGTATGCTGTGCAGCCACGGACGCTGCCAGTCAATCACACTGTAAAAATCATCCTGCGTCACAGCTTAAGCCTGATGCAATTTCCAGGAGATCTGTTCACCCTGATTCAGCGGCACGATTTCAGTTTCAGCAAACGGCAGCGCATCCGGAATCTGCCATTGTTCGCGGCGCAGCGTGACCTTGCCTTCATTACGCGGCAAGCGGTAAAAATCAGGACCAAAGAAGCTGGAGAAGCCTTCCAGTTTGTCCAGTGCACCTGCCTGATCAAACGCCATTGCATACAATTCCATCGCATGCAGCGCGGTGTAGCAACCAGCGCAACCGCAGGCATGTTCTTTCATGCCACGGGCATGCGGCGCGGAATCGGTACCGAGGAAAAAACGCGGGCTGCCGGATGTCGCTGCCTTCAGCAAAGCCAGACGATGGGTTTCGCGTTTCAGTACCGGCAGGCAGTAATAATGCGGACGAATGCCGCCTTTGAAAATTTCATTGCGGTTATACAGCAAATGATGAGCGGTAATCGTCGCCGCAATCGGGCCTTCCGCTTCCGCCACATAGCTGGCGGCATCGCTGGTAGTGATATGTTCAAACACCACGCGCAGTTCCGGCATGGCTTTGCGCAGCGGCTGCATCACTTGCTCGATGAACACTGCTTCACGGTCAAACAAATCGATGTCAGCGTGCGTAACTTCACCGTGCACCAGCAAAGGCATACCGACTTCCTGCATCACTTCCAGCGTTTTATAGCATTTCTTCAGGTCAGTCACACCGGCATCCGAATTGGTGGTGGCACCGGCCGGATACAGTTTCACCGCATGCACCAGACCGCTGTCTTTGGCGCGACGGATTTCATCGCCCGGCGTGTTATCGGTCAGATACAGCGTCATCAGCGGCTCAAACTGCATGCCTTCCGGCAGCGCAGCCAGAATACGTTGACGGTAAGCCAGCGCCTGCTCGGTTGTTGTGACCGGCGGTTTCAGATTCGGCATCACAATCGCGCGGCCAAACTGGGCAGCGGTATGCGGCAACACGCTGGCCAGTGCTGCGCCATCGCGCAGATGCAAATGCCAGTCGTCAGGGCGGGTAATCGTCAGGGAATCAGGTGTGAGGGTCATGATGCGCGGCTTTCTTGAGTCAGACAATAGGCGGCATTGTACCTGCCGTCACAGTGCGAGCAAAGCAAAGCCGCCATGACTCAACGCAGACAGCCGTTTGTCTTGCCGGATCGCAAATAAAAAAAGCTGATCCGCAAGGGATCAGCTTTTTCATTCTGCTGAAAAGTAAAATCAGCGCGATCAGTGTGTGATGATTTTCGCCAGGAAGTCACGTGCGCGTTCAGAACGGGCATTGTTAAAGAATTCATCCTTAGCGCAATCTTCAACAATCTTACCGGCATCCATGAATACGATACGGTTGGCGACTTTTTTCGCGAAGCCCATTTCATGTGTAACCACCATCATGGTCATACCTTCCTGCGCCAGCCCGACCATTACATCCAGTACTTCGTTAATCATTTCCGGATCGAGTGCCGATGTCGGTTCATCGAACAGCATCGCGACCGGGTCCATCGACAAAGCACGGGCAATCGCCACACGCTGCTGCTGACCACCGGATAATTGTCCCGGGAATTTATCTTTGTGTGCCAGCAAACCGACACGGTCGAGGTATTTCAGGCCACGTTCAGTCGCTTCATCTTCGGAACGTCCGAGCACTTTCACCTGCGCCAGCGTCAGATTCTGGCGAATCGACAAATGCGGGAACAGTTCAAAGTTCTGGAACACCATCCCGATATGGGAACGCAGTTTGGACAAATTGGTTTTCGGATCGGTGACAGACTGGCCATTGACGATGATCTCGCCTTTTTGTACCGGCTCCAGACCATTGACCGTTTTGATCAGCGTCGATTTACCGGAACCGGACGGACCGCAGACCACCACTACTTCGCCTTTGGAAACCGAGGTTGTGCAATCGGTCAGTACCTGAAACTGACCATACCATTTACTGACGTTTTTAATTTCGATCATTCTTATCTCCTTCATTATGTTTGCCCGGCGCTGTGGCAGCCTGAGCGCAATTCGGTATCAACGGATAATCGCAATCCGTGCATGCAGTTTCTTCACCATGCTCGACAGGCAGAAGCACATGATGAAATACACGACGGCAGCAAAGCTGTACATTTCCACCAGACGTCCGTCACGCTGCGCCACTTTGGCTGCGGAACCGAAGAAGTCTGCAATCGACAGAATCGATACCAGCGACACGTCCTGAAACAGCACGATGGTTTGCGTCAGCAATACCGGAATCATGTTACGGAATGCTTGTGGCAGCACGATATGCGCCATGGTCTGCCAGTAATTCATGCCCATTGCGTAACCAGCCCAGATCTGACCGCGCGGAATGGACTGAATACCGGAACGCATAATTTCGCAGTAATACGCAGCCTCAAACATCACGAAGGTAATCAGGCAGGATGCAAACGCGCCAACCTGTACCGGTTCGTTACTGCCGGTCAGCCATGCACCGATAAATGGTACGAGGAAGTAAAACCAGAAAATCACCAGCACCAGCGGCACCGAACGCATCAGGTTCACATAGCCGGAGGCAATCAGATAAATGATTTTATTACCGGACAAGCGCATCATCGCCAGTAGCGTACCGAAAATGATGCCGCCGGTCATGGCCAGCAAAGTCAGTTTCAGTGTGAACACCATGCCGACCTGGAACAGGTAAACCCAGGAGCGCTGAATTACATCAAAGTCAAAATTTCCCATGCTTCGCTCCCTTATTTCGCACTACCGGCAGCGATAAAGCCCGGCACACGCAGCGTTTTTTCCAGCAGATTCGACAGCAGAATCGCAATCACCGACACGATCAGATAAATCAGGGTTGCTGCGCTATAGGCTTCAAACGTTTGAAAGCTGAATTCCTGCATAGAACGCGCACTGGCGGTCAGCTCAATCAGACCAATCGACAATGCAACGGAACTGTTTTTGATGATCGCCGCCACTTCATTGGTCAGGGACGGAATAATGATGCGGAATGCCATAGGCAACAGCACATAACGATAGGTTTGCGGCAGTGTCAGTCCCAGTGCCACGCCCGCCATACGCTGGCCGCGCGGCAAAGCCTGAATACCGGTTGACACCTGTACCGCAACACGGGCAGATGTGAAAAAGCCAAGACTTAATGCAGCAGTGATAAACGGTGCATTCGGCATTTGCTTCAGTGCATCGCCCCAAGCCGTCGGCAGCACTTCAGGAAAAACGAAGTACCACATAAACATTTGTACGATCAGCGGAATGTTGCGGAACAATTCCACATAAGCATTCGCCAGACGCACCAGCCATTTGTTCGGTACGGTACGCAGCGTACCGATCACCAGACCGATCAGCAGCGCGATCACCCAGCCAGTACCTGCAGTCGCCAGCGTCCATTTCAGGCCGGCAAACAAAGAGTCCAGATAGGTTCCGGCTCCATCCGGCGCATCTTCAAAAAAGATATTCCAGTTCCAGTTGTAATTCATCATCACCTCCTCAGACATCTGCTTCACCGTTTTCAGGGCGAACAAAGCCCCGGACGGCGTTACAGCATCCTAAGTAAAACGGGAGGCGAGTCCACCCCCCGTTTTTTTGAATTGTCTTTTGCGCTGACGCGCTCAGACTTTATTTTTTGCTTTTCTTGAGTACGGCTTTTTGTGCTTCCGGTACCACTGCGTAAGCAGAAGGCTCACCGGAATCCGTTGGCTTGGCGATCACCGCTTTTAACTGATCAGACATCGGCACATTCAGCGTGATGCCTTTTGGCGGAATCGGTTGCATGAACCATTTGTTATAAATCTGATTGATATCGCCGGAGCGCATCAGATTCGCCACCGCTGTATCGACTGCTTTTTTGAATGCAGGGTCATCTTTACGCATCATGATGCCGTAAGGCTCAACCGACAGCGCTTCTTTGCTGACTTCGTAGTCCGCCGGGTTTTTGGATTTTGCTGCATGCGAAGCCAGCAGAATATCATCCATCACCCACGCCACTGCACGACCAGTTTCCACCATCAGGAATGCTTCCGCATGGTCTTTCGCTGTCAGGATGTTGATGCCCAGATTCTGATCTGCATTCAGTGTCGTCAGTTGCTTCAGATTAGCAGTACCGGAAGTAGACACCACCGATTTGCCTTTCAGATCTGCCAGTGTTTTGATGTTGGCGGATTTTTTGGAAAGGATACGGTTTGCCGTCACGAACGTTGTCGGTGCAAATGCAACCTGCTTCTGACGTTCCATGTTGTTCGTTGTGGAACCGCACTCCAGATCAATCGTACCGTTCGCCATCAGAGGAATACGGGTCGCAGAGGTCACCGGATTCATTTTGACTTTCAGTTCGCTCATACCCAGGGAATTGCGAACCTGACCAACTACTTTCATACAGATATCGATCGAGTAGCCCTGATAGGACTGCTTGTCATCCAGATAGGAAAACGGATCAGAAGAGTCGCGCACACCCAGCGTGATCACGCCGGTTTCTTTAATTTTTTTCAGTGTGCCACTTTCCTGTGCGGACGCTGCACCGGCAATCACACCTGCACCTACCATCACAGCGAGGATTTTCAACAATTTCATACTGTCTCCTGATAATGAACCGAGAAAAACTTAAACACCAGTTTAACAAAAGCTGTTTTCAACAGTGCCCTCATCAGGCCCGAAAGCCTAAGTAAAAACACGTAAAACCAGCGCATTTTTCAGTAAATCGCACAAATTTACAACATTCTGTTTGCGCTTAATCAGCAACTTTATCGGTTGGGAAGCGAATCGTATCGCGCAGCAGGTAATTCATCGGCATATTCAGCACCGTGTTTTTCGGTGGAATCGGTTTTTTAAACCATTTGTCGTAGAGCTTGTTAATTTCACCGTCTGTCATCAGATGCGAAATTTCTCTGTCAACCAGATCTTTAAATGCACGATCATCTTTGTGGATCATCATACTATAAGGCTCCATCGACAACGGTTCACCAACGACCACATACTTTTCAGGGTCTTTTGCAGTTGCACGGAATCCGAACAGCAATACGTCATCCATCGCAAATGCATCCGCCTGAAATTTTTCAACCATGCCAAACGATTCAGCGTGATCATTCCCCTCCATCAGCCGCACATTCAGGCTACGTACACGATCACGCTCTGTCAGCAGCTTAACCGTCGTGGAACCGCGTGTCGTCACCACTTTTTTATCTTTCAGATCAGTCCAGTTTTTAATACCGGAATCTGCACGCACAATCATACGTGTCGTCGAAAAGAAATGAGGAATCGTGAACGATACCTGTTTGCGGCGCTCCGCATTATTGGTGGTAGAGCCGCATTCAATATCTGCCTTACCGTCCATAATCGCCTGAATACGATTATTTGAACTGACTGGCAAATAATTCACCTTCAGATTCGGCAATTTCAGTTCTTTCTTAATTGCGTCAGCGATTCTCAGACAAATGTCCACAGAATAGCCTGTCGGCTGCTTTGCTCCTTCGGGAATATAAGAAAACGGCACAGAGCTCTCGCGGTGTGCAATCGTCAGGGTTTGTGTTTCTTTGATACGCGACAAGGTATCTGCCGCACCCGCCAGACCAGAAATACTGCTCGTTAGCAGTAAAAGTGCCACGCTGCAGGCACGTCCGAAACTCACCTTCATAACACCTCCTAATTCTAAAAACGCTCAGGATGGTAATGACATACGGCAACAATTGAAATAGCGTTTAAGCACGGTTACAAAATTTCGTTCCGGATTCGTTATCTGAAACTTAATTTACATGAACAATTCACTAACTTTGCCAATAAAAAACCCATCATCCGCTGTGCTTATACTCAGCTTAGATGATGGGTGATTGATTTGCCACTCAACAAAGCGGCATATCTTTACTGATTATGGATACAGACCACGCACTTCACGTGCCTGCAGTACACGGGTACATGCAATCACGAACGCTGCCGTACGCAGGGAAGTGTTTTTCTCTTCAGATACCTGCCATACAGAACTGAATGCTTCCGTCATAATGCGGGTCAGACGCTGATTGATTTCTTCTTCAGTCCAGAAATAACTGGAGAAATCCTGCACCCATTCAAAGTACGACACAGTCACACCACCGGCATTGGCGATCACATCCGGCACAACCAGCACGCCTTTGTCGCGCAGAATGTCGTCCGCTTCCGGTGTGGTCGGACCATTTGCACCTTCCAGAATAATTTTTGCGCGGATCTGATCTGCATTACGCACAGTGATTTGCTGTTCCAGCGCAGCAGGAATCATGATGTCGCAATCCACTTTCCAGAAATCTTCCGGTGCCATCGTCGCTTCGATACCTTCGAAGCCGGCAACGCTGCCGTGACGTGCAACGTGATCCAGCAGTTTTGGCACATCCAGACCGTTGGAATGGAAAATCGTGCCACCGTGATCCTGTACAGCAACCACTTTTGCACCTGCTTCTGCAAACAGACGTCCAGCGATACCACCCACGTTACCGAAACCTTGTACGGCAATTTTCGCACCTTCGATGTTCATGCCGCGTTTTTTTGCAGCTTCACAACCAACGACGAATACACCACGGCCAGTCGCTTCACGACGACCCAGACTACCGCCCAGAGAAATCGGCTTACCGGTCACAACACCAGTCGATGTGCGGCCTTCGTTCATGGAGTAGGTATCCATCATCCACGCCATGGTTTGCTCGTTGGTATTAACGTCCGGAGCAGGAATATCTTTATCCGGGCCAATGATGATACCGATTTCCGAAGTATAACGACGCGTCATACGCATCAGTTCGCCACGGGACAGCGTTTTCGGATCAACACGGATACCGCCTTTTGCACCACCGTAAGGAACGTTGACTGCGGAGTTCTTAACTGTCATCCATGCAGACAATGCCATCACTTCAGACAGAGTCACATCCTGATGGAAGCGCACGCCACCTTTGCCCGGACCACGGGAAGTATTGTGCTGAACACGGTAACCTTCGAAGTGCGCGATAGTGCCATCGTCACGTTCAATCGGCACATCCACTACCAGAATACGCTTAGGGCGTTTCAGTGTTTCCACCCAGCGCGACAGATTGCCGAGGTAAGGTGTAACACGGTCGATTTGTTCGAGGTAAACGCCCCACGGACCTGTTTCGGTCGGGTGCAGATAAGATGGGATCGCATGCTGACTGGACATAATACGGCCTCCTGAATATTCAAATAATGTGCTTTGATATGTTTTGGTGCAAAAATTTCCGTGACGCACCAAAAAGGTGACGCATGGTAGCGCCACGCTCAGGATTTCAGCCAATGCTTTGTTTGCATCTAACTATGCATTTTTTGCATAGTTAGATGATTGGTCTGCTTGAAACCAAATTTTTCCTTTTATCTCAGACTACTTCTCCGTGCTTTATTCTGTCTCGCACCACGATTTTCAGCTGCTATCTGCTCAAGATACTCCCACAAGCGTGACACAAGTGGTTTTCCCGGGCGCTGAATCGATGGTCGTTCACGGTAGAGACGGATCTCCATTGTCACTTCCCATTCCGCACCGTTCTGGTCAGCGCGGGCCAGCTGTTTTTGCTTCAGTTCGCGGGTCACGGCAGACTCCGGCAGAAAGGCAACACCCATTCCTTTCAGCGCCATCATTTTCAAACCTTCCGCCATATCTGTTTCATAACGCTTATTCAGATGTAAAGGCTGTCGTGCATCATTCATAATCAGATCAACCATACGCCCGAGATAGGCATTGTTTGCATATGCAAGAAATGGCAAAGGCTGATCTTCGGTACCGGGGAACAAGAATTCAGGCTGGCCATCACGGTCACATCGGGTATAAGGCCTTAATGCCTCGGTACCCATGCTGATCATGTCGTACTGACTCGCGTCCAGTAACAAGGGCTGACGCGGATGGTGATAACACAGTAGTAAGTCACAACCGCCTTCCACCAGAGTCATCACAGCATCGTGTACATTCAGTGCCAGCAAACGGCTGTTGATATCACCAAAAGCATCTTCCAGTTCATTTAACCATCGCGGCACATAAGTCAGCGACAAAGTATGCGGAACGGCAAAATCCACTGTGGTTTGCGGGCTGGCACGTTTTCCGCGTAACAGCGCCCGTGCATTATTAATTTGCCCGAGCATCGCCAGTGCCTGCTCATAAAAAATTTCACCTGCATGTGTCAAACGAGTCGGATATGACGTACGGTCAATCAGATCACTGCCAAGCCATGCCTCCAGCGACTGAATGCGGCGTGAAAATGCCGGTTGCGTTACATGCCTGAGTTCTGCAGAGCGACTGAAACTTTTAGTTTCTACCAGCGAGACAAAGTCCTCCAGCCATTTGGTTTCCATCGTCTTCGTCCTTTACGCTATCTGCAGGCCACTGACCGCGGACTGCTTATCCGCATCGTCATCTTCGGGCAATCCGCTTTGCTGACGCTCCCACATTCTTGCATACAGACCACGCAATGCGAGCAACTCGTGATGGGTTCCGCGTTCGGTGATTTCCCCTTTATCCATCACCAGAATCTGATCCGCATCTGCGATTGTTGATAAACGGTGTGCGATGACCAGTGAAGTCCGGTGTTTCGCAATTTCTTTTAACTGCGCTTGTATCATTTGCTCGGAATGAGAATCCAGCGCCGAGGTCGCTTCATCCAGAATCAGTACAGGCGGATTTTTCAGCAGCGTACGTGCAATCGCAACCCGCTGTTTTTCGCCACCCGACAATTTGAGTCCACGCTCACCAACCTGTGTCTGATATCCGTCAGGCAGAGACATGACGAAATCATGAATATACGCAGCTTTAGCAGCTGCGATGATTTCATCTTCGCTCGCATCCGGACGTCCGTATGCGATGTTATAAGCGATTGTGTCGTTAAATAAAACCGTGTCCTGCGGAACAATGCCAATCGCACTGCGCAGACTGGCTTGAGTCAGCTGTCGAATGTCCGTTTGTTGCAAACGGATACTACCCTGCTGGATATCATAAAACCGGAACAGTAAGCGGGCGAGCGTAGATTTACCCGAACCGCTGTGTCCGACCACTGCCGTTGTTTTCCCAGCCGGAATCACAAAACTGATATCCGATAAAATCTGGCGCTTTTCATCATAATAAAAATAAACATGATCAAACCGGATTTCAAGTCCCTGCTGCGTGACTGACTGTAACGGCTTTGCATCAGGTTCATCGGCAACCTCACGATTCTGATCCAGCAACGAAAACAGCTTCTCCATATCTGCAAGGCTTTGCTTAATTTCACGGTACAGCACACCCAGAAAATTCAGCGGTACATAAAGCTGCAGCATGAAAGCATTCACCAGCACCAGATCACCAAGACTCATCGTTCCGTTCATGACACCTTGCGTGGCGCGCCAGAGAATCAGCGTTACGGCGATTGCGATGATGACGGACTGTCCGCTGTTCAGCATGGACAATGAGCTTTGCGCGCGCAATGCAGCACTTTCGTATTGCTGCAATCCGTCGTCATAACGTTTCGCTTCATATTCTTCGTTACTGAAATACTTCACTGTTTCGTAGTTCAGCAAAGAATCGATCGCCCGCGATTGTGCCTTTGAATCCAGTTCATTCATTGTCCGGCGAAAACGTGTACGCCATTCAGTCACTGAAATTGTGAACGTAATATAAGAAACCAGTGCAACAAAGGTAATGCCGGAGAACCAAATATCATAATGAGTCACCAGATACAGCAATACCAGAGAAATTTCCAGCAAAGTCGGAAAAATACTGAACAAGGCATATGACACCAGTGAAGAAACAGCACGTGTTCCTCGCTCAATATCCCGGGTGACTCCACCAGTCTGACGACTCAGATGAAAGCGTAACGACAACGCATGTAAATGACGAAATACTTTCAGAGCAATCGTTCTGACCGCACGCTGAGTAACACGGGCAAATACAAATTCGCGCAATTCTGTAAATACAGTTGTTGAAATCCGCAGCGCACCGTAAGCAACTAACAAACCGGCAGGCAGTACAATGACGGCAGCGGGATTTCCCGGCGCCACCGACATCGCGTCCACCAGATGTTTAAGCACCACGGGTACGCCGATATTCGCGAGCTTCGCCCCTACCAGCAGACACAAAGCGAATATCACCCTTGCTTTGTACGCCCACAGGTAGGGCAGTAATGTTTTAACTGTGGTCCAGTCACCTCCACCCTGTGCGGAGGCTCTCTGGTCGGATGAAGATATTTCTCTGCGTCTCATAAATGTCCTGAATAACGAATTGTGAACTTGCCGGAAAAACATTTCCCCCGGCAGTTCAAATCCTGTGCGGGTAACGGCCATTCTGCCGGTCGCATTCGTTCTGCGCTATGATGTCCGGAAAGTGAATCCGGCACAGTCATTGCTTATGAAAAATGACAGCGTTTTCTGTCGTTTTTCTCATTAAAAGTCTGCATAGCGTTGATGCTGTCTGTTTGAAATTGTAACGTTTTAAGGAAGTCCCGATGTCTGAATCTGTACAAACCACCCTCCCTAACCGCATGCCTACGCTGCGAGTCATGCCTATGCCGGCAGATGCAAACATCCATGGAGACGTGTTTGGTGGCTGGATTATGTCGCAGGTCGATATTGCCGGTGCGATTCCTGCAGCACGACGCGCCAATGGCCGTGTAGCAACCATTGCGGTGAATTCTTTCCTGTTCAAACAACCTGTTTTTGTCGGGGACTTACTGTCGTTTTACGCTGATATCGTGCGCGTCGGCAAAACTTCTATCACTATCTCTGTCGAAGTATACGCCGAACGTAACCGCTTGCAGGCTGAAACTGTCAAAGTGACTGAAGCAACGCTGACCTACGTTGCCACTGACGAACAACGCAAGCCACGTCAGATTCCGGTACTGGACGCGATTTCTCAGCAAGTCTGACATGGCATCGCGCCGCGTCTTTATGCAGCGCTTGCTGCAGCTGAGCTCGCTTGCAGCTTTGTCGCATGCGTTTCCCGGTTATGCCGCTGAAAAAAGCCAGGCGTATCCATTCACTCTGGGCGTTGCATCCGGCTCTCCGCGCAGCGACAGCGTTGTTTTATGGACGCGCCTGCTCGCAGATGCACTGAGTACGACACCGCTGGCAGCAGTACCACTGAAAGTATTGTGGGAAATTGCCGAAGATGAGCAATTCCGCCAGATAGTAAATAAAGGTGAGGTCACTGCTTTACCTGAACTGGCGCATAGCGTGCATGTAGAGGCGACAGGTCTGAAGCCGGGACGCTGGTACTGGTACCGGTTTATGCATGGTGATGCCGTTAGCCCGGCCGGTCGCACACGCACAACGCCGGAAGCCGACAGTATGACGGCTTGCAAAGTCGCACTGGCATCCTGCCAGCACTGGGAATTTGGTGAATTTGCAGCGCACCGGCACATCGCAGCCACACATCCTGACCTGATCGTTTTTAACGGAGACTACATTTATGAATGGGGTCCGTACGATCTGAAGCACCCGGCACAACCGCGTCGTCGCGACATCGAAAGTTTCACGCTGTCAGAGTACCGTGCGCGTTACGCTCAGTACAAATCCGATCCGCACTTACAAGCCGCCCATCTGGCTGCGCCCTGGCTGGTGACCTGGGATGATCATGAAATCGCGAATGACTATGCCAATGACCGTGACGAGCGACTGGATCTGCGCTTTACTGAAAGGCGTGCTGCGGCGTATCAGGCATTTTACGAACACATGCCTGTACGCCTGCAACAGGCAATACCAAAGGGCAATGAATTCGCTGCGCTGAGAATCTACGATCGCTGTGACTGGGGAAGACTCATTCGCTTCCATGTTCTCGATGCACGTCAGTACCGGAGCTACCAGGCTTGCACGCCGCATCAGCGCGGCGGATCTGCGATGATTTCACCGGGCAACTGCAGTGATCTGCGCGATCCTACCCGCACTATGCTGGGTTATGAACAGGAGCAATGGCTGTCGCGAGGACTGGCCAAGTCAACGGCTCGCTGGAATACAGTCGTTCAGCAAACGCTGATGGCGCAGTGTCGCCGCCAGAATGTCGTAAACCCGGCAAACAACACCAGTGATTTCAAAGTCTGGACCGATGGCTGGGATGGCTATCCGTTAGCGCGCCAGCGGCTGCTGCAAAGCCTGCAATCCAGCAAAGCACAGAATCCGGTGATCTGGTCAGGCGATGTTCATACCTTTTATGCCGCCAGTCTGCGCGCGGATTTTAATAAATCGGTTTCAGCGGAAAATCCGGTACTGGCATCCGAGTACTGCGTCACATCGGTGACATCGAATTCCATGCCACAGGAAGAAACCGAACAGTTGGTCGCACATAATCCGCATCTGCATTTTGGTCGTAGTGATGCACGTGGTTTTATTGTTGCTGATTTCAGTGAACACCGTATGCAGGTACAAATGATGGCTTTACAGGATGTCAGCAAAGCAGACAGCGGTGTCAGCGTACTCAAAACCTTTATCACCGAGGATGGAAAACCCGGTGTGATTGCTGCGTAATCAGCGTCACACCGGCTGTTTATACCCACAACCGAGAAACCGGTGTAATCTGAAGTTGCATAAAAAAAGGAGACCGTGGTCTCCTTTTTCATTACCGCAAATGCCTCACAGTAAATGCTTTTTATGACGCTTTTTTATCACGCAGTTCGCGGCGCAGAATTTTACCGACATTAGTTTTCGGCAAATCCATACGGAACTCGATGTACTTCGGTTTTTTATAGCCTGTGAACTGTTGCTTGCAATAATCCATCATCTGATCCACGGTCAGATTCGGATCTTTTTTCACCACAAACAGTTTTACTGCCTCACCGGAGTTTGCATCCGGTACACCGATACAAGCACATTCCAGTACACCCGGATGTTGCATGACAACTTCTTCGATTTCATTCGGATACACATTAAAACCGGAAACCAGAATCATATCTTTCTTACGATCCACGATCTGTGTATAACCGCGGAAATCCATAATGCCCACGTCACCGGTTTTAAAGAAACCGTCCGGTGTCATGACTTTTTCGGTTTCTTCCGGACGATTCCAGTAGCCAGCCATCACCTGCGGTCCGCGAATCGCAATTTCACCTGCATGCCCCAATGGCAGCGGATTGCCATCGTCATCCAGAATCGCCAGTTCAGTGTTCGGCAAAGGCAAGCCGATGGTGCCAGTGTATTCTGTAGAATCTGGCGGATTGCAACTTGCCACCGGCGATGTTTCCGATAAGCCGTAACCTTCGATAATGGCGCAACCGGTCATCTTGAACCAGCGTTCCGCAACTGCACGTTGCACCGCCATACCACCGCCGATACTGATTTTCAGGCCGGAGAAATCCAGTGATGCGAAATCCGGATGATTCATCAGGCCGTTATACAGTGTGTTAACAGCCGGAAAAATATTAACACGGGTCTGACGCAATTCTTTAATAAATCCCGGAATGTCACGCGGATTCGGAATCAGCAAATTCATTGCACCGATACGTGTTCCGAGCAAACTGCAGGCTGTCAGCGCAAAAATATGGTAAAGCGGCAATGCACAGACAAAAACCTGGGCTTCGTTTTCATGCCCTTTCAATGCCGGAGCCAGCCACGCATCGACCTGCAAAACATTCGCGACGATATTGCGATGCTGCAGAGTTGCACCTTTTGACACGCCAGTCGTACCGCCGGTGTACTGAAGAAATGCCACATCAGTCGCATCGATACTGACCGGTTTAAAACTGAATTGCTGCGCTTCTGACAGCATAGTGTTAAAACGAATCGAACCGGGCAATGAAAAAGCCGGCACCATTTTCTTCACACTGCGCACAACAAAATTAATCAGGCTGCCTTTCAGCAAGCCATGCAGATCACCCATGCTGGCAACAACCACATGGCGCAGACCTGTTTTGGAAATGACCTGCTGCAATGTCGATGCAAAATTTTCCAGAATGAAAATCGCTTCAGCACCGGAATCATTTAACTGATGCTCGAGTTCGCGCGGTGTGTACAAAGGATTCACATTCACCACGGTGTAACCGGCGCGAAGAACCGCAGCCATGATCACCGGGTAATGCAGTACGTTTGGCATCATAATGGCAACGCGCGCACCCTTTACCAGACCTTTACTCTGCAACCAGGCACCAATGCGCAGCGATAACTGATCTACTTCGCGGTAAGTAATACTTTTGCCCATACACGCATAGGCTTTGCGCGCTGCAAAGCGCCGGAACGAGTCTTCCAGTAATGCGACCAGCGACTGATACTGATCGACCTGCACTTCGGCAGGGACCTCTTTCGGGTAGGATTTGAGCCAAAACTTATCCATTGTTCTCCTCGTCGCTGATTATTGGTACTAGTGATAGTAAACGGCAGAAAAGCATGACCGTTCGTTTTAAAATTTGTCTTCCCCAAGGGGCGATGCTAGCGACTTCATGCATGCAAGGCAAGCACGTTCACCAAAAACTGACGGTCGGCTCTAACATGTGCACTGTTTGCGCAATTGCTGTGCGTTAAGCTGCCTTGTTTAGGGGAGTAACGTAGGACCATTACCGAGACGATGCGCTGAATTCCGTTGCTCCAGTTCCAGTATCGCCGCAGAATGATCTGCATCCGGCTGATGTTGTAACAGCTTAGCAAAAATATCTGACACCATTTCGGTGACGGGTAAGGCAACGCCAGCATCTTCTGCTGCTGCAAGAATATTCTGCATATCCTTATGTTGTGTTCTGACTTTGCCACCTGGCAGAAAACTGCGGTCCAACATACGCTGCCCATGCACTTCCAGAATGCGACTTTCGGCGAATCCGCCGCGTAAAGCAGCGCGAACCGCCGCAGGATCCGCACCTCCGGCCTGCGCCAGTAATAAAGCCTCCGCCACAATTTCTATTGTGCCGCCGACGATCAACTGGTTACACAACTTTGCCAGCTGACCACTTCCATGACCGCCTACACGTACTGGCCGACCGAATACACTAAGCAGGCTTTTCATACGCGCAAACACTTCTGCATCGCCGCCTGCCATCAATGCCAGCGTCCCATGCTCTGCACCGATGACACCGCCGGATACCGGACAATCCAGCATCTGTACACCGGCATTACGAAGCATGGCTGCAATTTCCACCGCCTCACTTTGTTTAGTCGAACTCATATCGATCAGCACCATACCCGGATGCAGGTATGGCAGCAGACCGTGAACGATTTCCAGAACAGCCGGCCCTGCATCCAGCATCGTAATCAGCACCTGTGCCTGCCAGTCCTGATCTGACACCAGTGTTTCCGGCATACTCACAGCTCCGACACCGTATTCCTGCAATGCTGCAGCTTTAGTATAAGTTCTGTTCCATGCACGCACAGAATACCCATGTATCGCAAGACGACGCGCCATCGGCGCCCCCATTAATCCGGTTCCGATAAAGCCAATTGCAGGTAATGATTGTGCGTTTTCCATCCTGATCCTTATTAAATACAGCAAATCCAGCCAGTACTGTTTCGCCGCAAAGTACCTCAGCACTCACACGGGAGCCTGTACCGGGATTGTGATAGTCTACTGATTTTTCTCATTCGGGTCAGAAAATGCAAAAGCGTTTTATTCAACTATCGCTGATCAGCCTGCTGACAGCAGTATCAGCCAGCAGTCATGCCGTCGACAGCTTTTCCGGTGAATTTGCCTCCGGCAACAAATCCCAATTTGTGCGTGCCGGCTTGCAGTGGAACTGGGATCAGCAATGGCTGAAATCTAACAGAAGTTTTGTTGGCGGCTACTGGGATGCAACCCTGACACAATGGCGCAATAATGCTTACAACGGTGTTAATGGCGATACACAGAACATTACGGATATCGGTTTCACCCCGGTTTTCCGCTGGCAGCAAAACAACCGCAAAGGTCTGTACGGCGAAGCTGCCGTGGGCGTGCATTTGTTCAGCCATGTGTATAACAATAACGGCCGCCGTTTTTCAACGGCGTTCCAGTTTGGCGATCACCTCGGTGTCGGCTATGTGTTCGACAACGGGCTGGACGTTGGCCTGAAGGTGCAGCATT
>NZ_JAGSPN010000383.1 GCF_018139685.1 Cognatundibacterium luofuense | reverse complement strand
CGGCAATGGCATCCGTATTGGTGCGGATGTGGCTATCGCTGCGAACTGCACTTTCGCACCAGTGAATCACGCGTATATGGCGCGTGATGTCCGCATCAATCAGCAGGGTTTTTTGCCCAGCAAAGGCGGCATTGTGATTGAAGATGATGTGTGGATAGGTGCGAACTGTGTCTTACTCGATGGCGCGGTGCTACGTCGGGGCTGCGTGATTGCTGCTGGTTCAGTTGTGCGTGGCGAGGTACCTGCCTACACAATACAGGGCGGGAATCCGTTGCGGAAATTGGGCGAGCGCGGTGTGCAGGTTTAGCCGGGACTGAGCTGACGGCACTGAAAGAAA
>NZ_JAGSPN010000382.1 GCF_018139685.1 Cognatundibacterium luofuense | reverse complement strand
ATTTCCATAGGAAACTGAACAAACAACAGTTACCCAGCCAGACCCCATCCTGTTTGCGTACCAATGACAGATTCAGGTACTCACCGCGGGGCAGGGCATCCAGATCACGCTGGATGCGACGCTCCGCCTGCTCTGTGTGCTGCCAGGCCGGTTCGCTCCAGTAACGCACAAACTCGGCGTCAGCACACATCGCAAACAACGCGTCGGTATCCGCCATCTGCATAGGGCGTAATTCCAGCCGCGCTGTGCTCAAACGTACTTGTGAAAAATCATGAGAAGACATGTCATGCATCGGCAGCTCCGGTGGGCATTCAATTTAAATGATCCATTTGGCCGG
>NZ_JAGSPN010000381.1 GCF_018139685.1 Cognatundibacterium luofuense | reverse complement strand
TGCAGTTCCAGTCAAAAAGTTTTTCAGCAAGGCGTGGCCATGTTCAGACAAGATGGATTCGGGATGAAACTGCACACCCTGCAAATTAAATTCCTTGTGTCTGACACCCATGATTTCTCCGTCATCGGTCCATGCCGTCACTTCCAGGCAATCCGGCAAAGACGCGCGCTCTATCGCGAGCGAGTGATAGCGAATGATGGTGTAAGGGCTGGGTAAATCTTTGAACACACCAACCCCGGTATGGGCAATCACTGAGGTCTTGCCATGCATGACTTGTTTGGCGCGGATGATATTGCCGCCAAAGGCCGCGCCTATACTTTGATGCCCGAGGCAGACA
>NZ_JAGSPN010000380.1 GCF_018139685.1 Cognatundibacterium luofuense | reverse complement strand
CGTTCCAAAATGATGAACTACGATGAGCTGCTGGTGTGGGTCACCATGATACTGATGTTATTCGGTATGGTCATGGTGTATTCCGCCTCGATTGCTTTACCGGATTCGCCGAAATACGCGAATTACAAGAACAACCACTTCCTGCTGCGGCAGGCGATGTTTATTTTGATTTCTGTTGTGGCTGGTGCTTTTGCCTTTCGGATTCCGGTCGCTACCTGGCAAAAACTGGCGCCGTATTTGTTTGTTGCCACCCTGATTTTACTGGTCATCGTGCTGGTGCCGGGTCTGGGTAAGGGTGTCAATGGTGCGAAACGCTGGATTTCTCTGAAGGTGCTCA
>NZ_JAGSPN010000379.1 GCF_018139685.1 Cognatundibacterium luofuense | reverse complement strand
GGTTTATTGCCACTTTGTAGTCAAATTTTTCAATTACCAAACTACGTGGTTTTAATACATACGTGTTCAAATCCTGCGCGCAAATTTCATCAATAAGACCAGCAAGCTCATTTATATTGGCTGAATCGCAATACCATCCTACATCCGGGTGTTCCGCAACCAACAATTCCAATTCAGAACCTTCATCACCTACGACTAAAATAGGTTTATCAGCGGCGAGTGAGAAATATGCCTTACTCGGTACACCCAAACCTTTCATCCCCGAAGCCAGCGAGACAATGGCTACATCGCAGGCCGCCAAGCCTTCATCATTTCTTGAAAACGGAAGACTTGGAACA
>NZ_JAGSPN010000378.1 GCF_018139685.1 Cognatundibacterium luofuense | reverse complement strand
CAGCCCCTCACGGAGCTGCACTTTTATTCGTGAGAACGGATACCCTGAGCCAGACAGGAAAGCATGGCATCATACCATTTGATGCCCGAAATTTTCATAAAAAAGCCTTAAAAAATAGCCAACAAAAACACTATTTTCTGTAAAAAAGCTTAAAAAATCCTAATTTAATTGTGACAAAGCCTTTCTCGGGAGAATCGGGCAAAGGATATAATATGTTAAACCTTGCTTGCGAGAAGAACAAAGCAAATGTGATGTCGGAAAGCATCAGTGACGCCAGCCCATCATCCGCCTGCCTTTTAACTAACTCAGCAGAACCGAAACTGAACTATTCCAACATG
>NZ_JAGSPN010000377.1 GCF_018139685.1 Cognatundibacterium luofuense | reverse complement strand
GCGCGTGCCTGCTGGCAGCGTCTTATTGATTTCAGCCACCAGCTGGCGTACCCTGGCAGCGACCGAAACCGTACTCGCGTCACGCGAACGGGTAATCGAGATACCGACATTCGGATTTCCATTGCGCACACTGAAACCACTGATTTCGGCAAAACCATCCGCGATGTCAGCCACCTGTGCCAGGCGCACGACTTCCGTACCACGGCGCTTAATCACAATGGACTGAAATTCCTGTGGTGACTCAATGCGACCAATCAGACGGATACTTTGTTCTTTCAGATCGCCTTTCACCTTCCCTACCGGTGCCGTGGTGTTCTGATTTTTAAGGGCAGTGACAAC
>NZ_JAGSPN010000376.1 GCF_018139685.1 Cognatundibacterium luofuense | reverse complement strand
CGGCCTGTGAATTGCGCGCACGCGGCTATCAGCAATACCGTGCCGCCTTGTCTGACAGTCTGTAAGCCTGGTGTTAGGCTGAGCAGCTACACTAGTCCTGCGACGTATCTGCGTCAGCCTGCCGGGCGCATCCTTAGCGAACTTGCAGACTCCGGTTTTTATCACTTTACTCACGGATTACCATGCTGCTTGCCTTAATGACAGATCTCCATGCCAACCGCGAAGCGCTGGAAGCCTGCCTCGCGCATGCGCAACAGCAAGGCGTATCCCAGTATGCGTTTCTGGGCGATCTGGTCGGCTATGGTGCAGACCCGGGCTGGGTGGTGCAAACTGTGATGG
>NZ_JAGSPN010000375.1 GCF_018139685.1 Cognatundibacterium luofuense | reverse complement strand
GAAACAAAGACCAAGCATTCATGCGCTTTTCCAAGACATTTCGATTGGAAAGGCGCATATTCATTCGGGCTATACTTTTGATTTGAAGGAGACACCGTGATACAAGGCAGCAGCTTTTATTTGCGTTATCCACGCAGAGAAGAAATTCCTCACCTGGTCCATTTGATGAACTTGCCGGAATCCCGCGGCGACTATCTGTCCAAGGAATTGTTCTTACCTGCGGTAATGGAAAAGCGTTTAATGGATGCTCAGGAATCGCGTGAGAACATGGAGTTTTTTGTGATTGCCGACCTGTCCGATCAAATCCTGGGTCGCGTCTTTCACTTCAAAACCGTGCCC
>NZ_JAGSPN010000374.1 GCF_018139685.1 Cognatundibacterium luofuense | reverse complement strand
GAACGGATTGGAAACTCCGGCCATAGAGGGTGATAGCCCCTTATACGAAATTATCGGTGTGGAACTAAGCTTGCGACAAGTAGGGCGGGACACGTGAAATCCTGTCTGAACATGGGGGGACCATCCTCCAAGGCTAAATACTCGATATCGACCGATAGTGAACCAGTACCGTGAGGGAAAGGCGAAAAGAACCCCGGGAGGGGAGTGAAATAGAACCTGAAACCGTGTGCATACAAACAGTAGGAGCAGACTAGTTCTGTGACTGCGTACCTTTTGTATAATGGGTCAGCGACTTACATTCAGTGGCAAGCTTAACCGCATAGGGAAGGCGTAGAGAAA
>NZ_JAGSPN010000373.1 GCF_018139685.1 Cognatundibacterium luofuense | reverse complement strand
ACCGCGCCTGTACAAAGAAGCGCGTCCTGGCTCTGATTACGAATATTCGCTGAACCTGCTGAAGCGCTTCAAGGAACAGCATCCGCATGTACCGACCAAATCCGGCATCATGGTCGGACTCGGTGAAACCGATGAAGAAGTACTGCAAGTCATGCGCGATATGCGCGCGCACAACGTCGATATGCTGACCATAGGCCAGTATCTGGCACCAAGTGGTCACCACTTACCAGTACGTCGCTACGTGCATCCTGATGTATTCAAAATGTATGAAGAAGAAGCATATAAAATGGGCTTTGCCCATGCAGCGGTCGGTGCGATGGTGCGTTCGAGCTACCATGC
>NZ_JAGSPN010000372.1 GCF_018139685.1 Cognatundibacterium luofuense | reverse complement strand
ATCATCCAATAGGGTCCGGGTCTGAAGGGTGATGTCTATGAAGAAGGAGCCCAGCCGTTGGCCCTGGATCTTGCCCAACATGATAGTCAGCGTCTTCACACTCTCATGAATGACTTCGGAACTCACAGGATCATACAGCCCGTGTACCAGCAGGTCAAGCATAACTTTCTTATACTTTCTCACCTGCTTGTCAGGAGCTTCATGGGCCAAGATAC
>NZ_JAGSPN010000371.1 GCF_018139685.1 Cognatundibacterium luofuense | reverse complement strand
AATGGCACCTCTGCACCAACGATCCTCGAAGTTGCAAAATCGAAAGGCAAAGCAGTAGGTTCTATCACTACAACCGAACTGACACATGCAACACCCGCCGCTACTTTTTCGCACATCTGTAACCGCAATGCTCAATATGCGATCGCAGCCCAATTAGTCCCTGGCGGCGCAGGCTATAACACTGCACTGAATGATGGCGTGGATGTCTTGATGGGCGGTGGACGTAACCATTTTCTTCCTTACGATACCAGCATCAGCACAGGGAAAGCAGGTCGTGCTGACGGACGTAACTTGTTAAATGAACTTGCGGCACAAGGATATACGGTCGCAGCAACACGCA
>NZ_JAGSPN010000370.1 GCF_018139685.1 Cognatundibacterium luofuense | reverse complement strand
CCACGTTCAGTGATTCGATGGATTCCATATCCATATGATTGGTTGGTTCATCCATCAACAAGACATTGTGACGGCCCAACATCAGCTTGCCGTACATCATGCGTCCTTTTTCACCACCCGACAGCACCTTGACGGATTTTTTCACATCATCGCCACCGAACAGCAAACGTCCAAGGATAGAGCGTACCGCCTGGTCATCGTCACCTTCCTGAGTCCACTCACCAATCCAATCAGTCAGGTTTTTATCGACTGCGAATTCTTCGGTAGGATCCTGAGGCATATAACCGACATTGGCGTTTTCAGCCCATTTTGCCACGCCATGATCTGCTTCCAGACCAGC
>NZ_JAGSPN010000369.1 GCF_018139685.1 Cognatundibacterium luofuense | reverse complement strand
GAGAAAGCTGTGTGCCTGCGTTCATTGGAATTCCCCGCTGCGAAGCCCGCGGATCGCTCTTCACGTCCGCCTTATAATGTGTCAGAAGTGTTTCAGACCGATTGCTGCCTTCACTTCATCGGTCGTTTTTGCCGCCACTTCACGTGCACGCATGGTGCCTTCTTTGAGCATTTGCAGAACCTGACCACGGTCCTTGGCAAACTCTTCCCGGCGTTCACGGATAGGGGCGAGCATGTCTTGCAATATGCCTTCCAGGCGGGCCTTTACCACGCTGTCACCCAGGCCGCCACGTACGTAGTGGTCTTTCATGACTTGCAGGCCATCTTTGTCCTGGTCGAAC
>NZ_JAGSPN010000368.1 GCF_018139685.1 Cognatundibacterium luofuense | reverse complement strand
AAAGCCCGTAAGGTCAATGTGGTGCAAGGCGTGGGTCAATTCCTGAGCCCTTACCACATCGAAGTGACTGCAGCTGACGGCAGCAAAAAAGTGGTGCAGTTCAAGCAGGCGATTATCGCTGCCGGTTCTTCCGTTGTGAATCTGCCTTTCGTCCCTGTAGATCCACGCATCGTTGACAGTACCGGCGCGCTGGAACTGCGTCAGGTGCCGAAACGCATGCTGGTCATCGGTGGTGGCATTATTGGTCTGGAAATGGCGACCGTGTATTCCACGTTGGGTGCGCGCATCGACGTGGTCGAAATGATGGATGGTCTGATGCAAGGTGCCGACCGCGATATGG
>NZ_JAGSPN010000367.1 GCF_018139685.1 Cognatundibacterium luofuense | reverse complement strand
AGTCTACACTCTCGATCAGGGCATGTGCATATTCGCTGCTCTGGTCGCCATACACCTGTTTTGCCAATGCCAGATTATGCTCATACAAGGTGCTCGCAGCATCACTCAGACCGAGCTGAATGGCCAGCTGACCCAGATCATGCGTCAGTTTGCTACTCTCCATTGGCAGCGAAGAAAAATCCCTGACCGCGTTCTGTATACCGGTTGCGACCAGGTCTTTCAGGCTCAGGTCGCGCCTGACCAGGTCGGGGTCTGGTTTTTGTTCAGGATTAAAAATACGCAATACGAATTGATACATGGCTTGTGCGCGATCCGCCTCCTGCCTTGCTTTATTCGCCTG
>NZ_JAGSPN010000366.1 GCF_018139685.1 Cognatundibacterium luofuense | reverse complement strand
CTTTGCCCAGTGTGGCTGGAATGGCTTCCAGTACCAGCAGGCTGGCGCCTGCTTCCTGTACCGCTAAGGCTTCGGTCTTGAGTAATTCTGCAGCGGCACTGGTTTTACCCTGCACTTTATACCCACCCAATTGATGTACCGATTGCGGTGTCAGGCCCAGATGGGCACAGACTGGAATAGAACGTTCCGTCAGGAAGCGTATGGTCGGCAGTAACCAGGTACCACCTTCGAGTTTCACCATTTGCGCACCGGCACGTATCAGACGGGCAGCATTGTCGAAAGCAGATTCCGGTGTGGCATAGGCGCCGAACGGCAGGTCGGCCACCACCAGCGCCTTTTGA
>NZ_JAGSPN010000365.1 GCF_018139685.1 Cognatundibacterium luofuense | reverse complement strand
ATTGTCGACAATCTTAAACTTTTGAAGTTAAGCATGTCAAACAAAACCCTTAAATACAGCGGTTTGGCGCGCTTTTGCCACAGGGTTTGAAATTTATCAGGTCAGAGTATATTAAAATTGTCGACAATCGTGCTTAAATAAGCACAAATTCTGATGTTGAAAATTATGTCTGCTACTAAACCTATCCCCAGGCTCAGCGTCGTCACTGAAAGCGGCAACGACAAAGAACAACGTATGTATCGCGATATCTATGACGCCATCATGGATCATCGCCTGCCTGCACGTACCAAACTCACAGAGCAATCTCTGAGCCAGATTTATGACATGGCCAGACATGGCGTG
>NZ_JAGSPN010000364.1 GCF_018139685.1 Cognatundibacterium luofuense | reverse complement strand
CCGGCCACTATCTGCAGCGCGCGTGACAACGCAGCGCTTTGACACAGACTGGTCTTGATGCAAGGAAAATAAAGAAAGTAGTTGAACTACAAAAAGTAGTATAACTACAAAATGAATGCGCTATTTGTGGGCTTGATGCAACAAGTAAGCGCATTGTTTCCGCTGTAGTGCACTGTTATTGCTCAAATTTTTGTAGTTATATGTAGTCTTTGTTTGACACTGAATCTAGTTTTAGTACAAAATCGTTTCTGGAACGTAGGGTTCTGGTGAGTCAAGTGGTAGATACAGTGCAGCTCAAAAGTGTAGTTTTATACAAGAGTGAGGGGACAAACAGATGAAACA
>NZ_JAGSPN010000363.1 GCF_018139685.1 Cognatundibacterium luofuense | reverse complement strand
ATGACCTGGCTGGTTACCGCGAATCCGGCTGAAGATATACCGGTCGTGAGCAGTCGTCGCAAGAAAAAAGAAGCGGAAGAAATTCCCGTGATTTTGACGCGCTTAATGCCGGTCGATGCCTTGCAGATCCGTGGCCAGCATAATGCCAGCAATGCGCTGGCTGCGCTGGCACTATGCCGTGGCATCGGTTTGCCGCTGGCGCCTTTACTGCATGCGCTGCGTGACTACAAAGGTGAACCGCATCGGGTAGAGACCGTCGCGACGGTGGCAGGCGTCGATTACGTCGATGACAGTAAGGGCACCAATGTTGGTGCTACCGTCGCTGCCTTAACCGGACTGGGG
>NZ_JAGSPN010000362.1 GCF_018139685.1 Cognatundibacterium luofuense | reverse complement strand
ACCTGACACTTGTAAATCGCCGCTGTAAGCAGTGTCAAATTCGACGCGATGACGGTCTGAGGAAATACAGTGAATAAACTGGTCTAGCGTATAGACTGACTGCTGCTCACGCGTGTAATCATCACACAGCATGGGGCCTGCCAGGCTGCAGCGGCCACGCTGCAACAAGCCCTGATGCACCAGCGTGAAGTCACTATAGCCAACAAATAATTTACCGCTTTGCGCGAGCAACTCAAAATCGATTGCGGGCAACAAACGTGACAAACCATAACTGCCGCGCAGTGCCAGCACAATATTCACGTCAGGATCACTGGCAGCCGCATGAATTTGCGCGACGCGCTG
>NZ_JAGSPN010000361.1 GCF_018139685.1 Cognatundibacterium luofuense | reverse complement strand
CAGCACGTCGGGAAAACGCTTGCCGACACCCTGCACAAACGTGCGCTGATCATCCGACAATAACTGTATCCCGGTAATCCATTGCGGACGCATTTCTTGCACAAAGTCACAGACCGCATTCAATATATAGATAGGATCTTCATTACCACCTATCAGTTGCAGCAAGCGGTTCTGACCTTCCAACAAGCGCTCTGTGCTCTTGCGTGAATTGATATCACGCTCCATACAAAACACCAGCATCTCGCCATTGAGTTCGACCCGGCTTAAGCTGACTTCATTATAAAATGGCTCACCATTACGATTCATAACCCATTCAAAGCGCTGCGGAATACCGGCAAATGCA
>NZ_JAGSPN010000360.1 GCF_018139685.1 Cognatundibacterium luofuense | reverse complement strand
CGCTATCATGCCAGATAATCCAATTGCAGTACCTGCATTGATTGATGTACTCACGCTGAAAGGAAAAGCAAAAGAGGCGATTGATTTTGCGGAAGTCGAAATTCTGAATCAGCCACGCAATTCAAAAATCTGGGCCGCCTATGGCAATTCCTTACAACGAGCCAGTAAACCCGACAAAGCGTTGGACGCCTATATGCAGGCGCTGGCCTTGGAAGCGGATCCGCAATCTAAATTCAGTCGTAAGATCTACAGCTCCTTGCTATTCGTGTTGAATTACCATCCGGATTTGCCGGCAGAGGTGATTTATGGCGGCTATGAGGAATTCGAGCAGCGCTTTGGTGCCC
>NZ_JAGSPN010000359.1 GCF_018139685.1 Cognatundibacterium luofuense | reverse complement strand
CCGCTCTTATCTGCTGCACCTGCCTGCGCTGCTCAGTCTGGAAAAAATCAGCAAAGACAGTCAGCTGGCGGTACTGCGGAATGGCCACAAAATCCCGGTCAGCCGGTCAGGATTAGAGCGTATTAAGCCCAGTCTGCTCTAAGCCAAACTGACCTGGCAGGCAGTGTTAGGTGAAGCAGCTTTATTGAATTGCATGCAGCACGATGCTGAGCTCCGTTTTCGTTTCCAGCATGAGCGCAGGCAGATTCTCAGCATCAATGTGGAGGCGCTGTAAGCTGGCCGGAACCTGGCTCCAGTCCAACTGTTCCGGCTGATTATGCACAAATACCGCATCCAGAAAATCG
>NZ_JAGSPN010000358.1 GCF_018139685.1 Cognatundibacterium luofuense | reverse complement strand
GTAAGCGGCCAAAAAAAGCAACCATGCCATTGGTGTCAAAACCGGCATCCCGCAAAATCTGAAAGCCGATGCGATCAGCCTCCCGTTCAGCCTCGCGGCTAAAATTCAATTGTTTCTGGATAGCGAGCCCCTGCCCGCCAGCGGCCACTGCCATCGCGGCATCGGGGCTGGAGCGGGCAGCTAAAATTGCCAGTGCGAGTGCAGCCAAAGGGATAAACGCATCATATTTCTGACCCGCGATCATGCGGGCTATATGGCGTTGTGCCACATGACCAATTTCGTGCCCCATCACAGATGCGAGTTCTGATTCCGATTGCGCAGCGAGTATCAGGCCGGAGTGAAAA
>NZ_JAGSPN010000357.1 GCF_018139685.1 Cognatundibacterium luofuense | reverse complement strand
CGCCATGTTTGGTGACAGTTTTACCCAATTCAGAGAGTGGACAGTTGCCGCCCTGCTCGACCGCCATATCGACGATCACTGAGCCTGGCTTCATTGCTTTTACCGTGTCTTCGGAAATCAGCACCGGCGCTTTTCGGCCCGGTATCAAAGCAGTAGTGATAATAATGTCAGCTTGTTTGGCCCGCTCATGGACCAGCGCGGCCTGGCGTTGCATCCAGGCTGCAGGCATAGGGCGTGCATAGCCGCCAACACCTTGAGCTATTTCGCGTTCCTCATCGGTCTCATAGGGGACGTCAATGAATTTCGCGCCCAGCGATTCTACTTGTTCTTTGACCGGAGGTCTA
>NZ_JAGSPN010000356.1 GCF_018139685.1 Cognatundibacterium luofuense | reverse complement strand
GACGCCAGCTGCACCTGCGAATCCGGGCAATGCGGCCAATCAGGCCAAGCCAGGTGCGCCTGCTGCTGCACCGGCATCTGCTGTACCACCTAAACCGGCGACACCATGGAAAGGTATCGTCGGCGGTCTGATCGGTGGCGCCTTGCTGGCGGGTGTCTTGTCCCACTTTGGTCTGGGTGGTGCAGTCGCCAGTATGCTGGGTTCGCTGCTGACGTTCGCGGCCATCGGTTTCCTGATTTTCTTCCTGTTCCGTCTGTTCCGTGGCAATAAAGCAGCACCGGCGAATGCCTTCAGTCAGCCAGCGTATGCCGGCGTGCCACAGGCGCAGAGCTTCAGTCAGCCTC
>NZ_JAGSPN010000355.1 GCF_018139685.1 Cognatundibacterium luofuense | reverse complement strand
AGTTGTAACAGGATTTCCATTTTCTGTACCCGACAGTAAATGAGGACAAGCGCGCCAGCATCCAGCTTTTTCCACAGTCTGAACAGTGGACAGGCTGCTGCGCCCTCGCCTCTCAACATCTGTTGTCAGCCCAAAGCCATATCAGGTTCAGGCCGAAGCTGCACAACAGATGTGATGATGAGTCAGTACAGACCGCCGCCAACAATCAGCAGTCTGCACCACAAGGAAAATACCAGGAAAAAACCAGCTGTTTATTTGGACTGAACGATGTGTCCGTTCTTGGCCTCACCCATGACCGGGATACCGGCTTTAATCGCTTCGTGATCGTCGTGGGTAAATGGTTTG
>NZ_JAGSPN010000354.1 GCF_018139685.1 Cognatundibacterium luofuense | reverse complement strand
GGTTTTAATAAGCACGTTCGTTTGCTCAAACCTATGGGTTTTAAGGACTACAACAAACTACAGAAGACTGCCCGTGCAACGCTTTCAGATAGTGGTACGATCAATGAAGAATCTTCTATTTTAAATTTCCCAGCATTGAATCTGCGCGAAGCGCATGAGCGTCCTGAAGGGATGGAAGAGGCATCTGTAATGATGGTTGGTCTTGAGCTTGAGCGCGTTATGCAAGCTTTAGCAATATTGGAGTCGCAACCTGCAGGCGCAAATCGTTTGTTACGGCAAGTCTCAGATTACAGTATGCCAAACGTTTCTGAAAAAATAGTCAGAATTATTCACAGTTATACTGATT
>NZ_JAGSPN010000353.1 GCF_018139685.1 Cognatundibacterium luofuense | reverse complement strand
GCCTGGAGCTGGATAAATCCATGCATGGCCAAAGCGCAGACCTCATCGCCAAGAAATTCGTGGTAGTCAAAGTGAATGTGGGTCAGTTCGATAAAAACAAGGAACTGATCGAGACCTATGGCAATCCGACCAAAAAAGGTATTCCGGCAGCCGTCGTGTTAAAACCGGATAACACCGTCTTGTTCGCTTCTAAAGGTGGTGAATTATCAAATGCGCGCCGAATGAGTGAACAAGGCGTGTATGATTTCTTCAATCAAATCGTCACCCAGCACCAGTAATCCAGCCTGATCAGACGACACTTACAGCGTCAGAATTCACCTGACGCTGCTCCCTGATGACGTTTCGC
>NZ_JAGSPN010000352.1 GCF_018139685.1 Cognatundibacterium luofuense | reverse complement strand
CTCAATCTCTCGATAGCTTAAAACAGCCGATCCTTGATAAGCCGTTTCAGACTTACATGTCTATCCCTCATCCGTCAGAATTAAATCAGCTTTGTAGCCAAACTGATCTCAATGCGTCAGCGTCATGATCAGGCGCCAGCTGCGGGGGCGTCCCGGGATGAAGGTGTTATCGCTGTCCACTTCCCAGGTATCACGGTTAAACAGATTACTGACCTGAAAGCGCAATTGCAGCTTGGCGTTGCCCCAGTCCAGTTGATGACGCAAGCCCAGTTGTACCAGGATTTTTTTATCGAGCCGGCTGCCACTGGATTCTGAGCTCGTTTGTGGGCCACTGTACTGCAGCCCCA
>NZ_JAGSPN010000351.1 GCF_018139685.1 Cognatundibacterium luofuense | reverse complement strand
GGCACGCCTTCCTTGAATTCCAGGATACATCGTTTCCACTATTCGACGATGCTGCGCATACAGACTAACTTGCAAAATCTGCTGCTCACTCAATAAGTTTGAGCGTATTCCATCATCAATATCGTGATTGTTGTACGCAATCTCATCTGCCAAATTCGTCAATTGCGCTTCCAGAGAAGGCTGTGTTTTTTCGATGAAGCGCAAACCCAGATTACCGAGTTGTTGTGCATTTATGAGCGAGCAATGCTTGAGTATGCCTTCGCGTGTTTCAAAGCACAAATTCAAGCCATTAAATGCTGCATAACGCTCTTCCAATGCATCGACGATGCGTAAGCTCTGCAGATTGT
>NZ_JAGSPN010000350.1 GCF_018139685.1 Cognatundibacterium luofuense | reverse complement strand
CGATGGCAGCTGCGATCGGTGCCGGTTTGCCGGTATCGGAAGCGACCGGTTCCATGGTCGTCGATATCGGTGGCGGTACGACCGAAGTCGGCATCATTTCGCTGGGTGGTATGGTCTATAAAGGTTCGGTACGCGTCGGTGGTGATAAGTTTGATGAAGCGATTGTCAACTACATCCGTCGTAACTACGGCATGCTGATCGGCGAACAAACCGCAGAAGCAATCAAAAAAGCGATCGGTTCTGCTTTCCCGGGTTCCGAAGTCAAGGAAATGGAAGTCAAAGGCCGCAATTTGTCCGAAGGTATCCCGCGTTCATTCACGATTTCCAGCAATGAAATTCTGGAAGCG
>NZ_JAGSPN010000349.1 GCF_018139685.1 Cognatundibacterium luofuense | reverse complement strand
AAGGGCTTGATTTTCCCTAACTGGCTGTCCTGGCAGGCCGGTTCCATTATCGGGATTCTGGCAGGCAGTCAGGTGCCGGAATCCTGGGGGCTGGGCTTCGCAGGTACGTTAGCGATACTTTGTGTCATGCTGCCCCTGATACTCAACCGTGCTGCGACCGTGGGGGTGCTGGTATCCGGTGTCGCCGCACTGGTGACCTTTGCTTGGCCTTATAAGCTGGGCTTACTGTTTTCTGTTGTAGTTGGGATGGCAGCCGCGATGTTGTTTGAAGAATACTGTACGCCTTCGCGTGCCGCCGGGGAGCAGCGCGATGCGTGATCTCGATGTCTGGCTGACGATTGCTTTGT
>NZ_JAGSPN010000348.1 GCF_018139685.1 Cognatundibacterium luofuense | reverse complement strand
GGATACGCTGGTGTTTTATCGCATGGGCGATTTTTATGAACTGTTTTTTGGCGATGCAGAGAAAGTATCGCGTCTGCTGGGTATCACCCTGACCCAGCGTGGCAGCTCAGGTGGCGAGCCTATCAAAATGGCAGGCGTCCCTTTTCATTCGCTGGAACCCTATCTGGCCAAGCTGGTTAAGATGGGCGAATCTGCGGCGATTTGTGAGCAGATCGGTGATCCGGCCACCAGCAAAGGGCCGGTAGAGCGCAAAGTCATGCGCGTCGTCACGCCTGGCACCCTGACCGATACTGATCTGTTACCTGAAAAATCAGAGCGACCACTGCTGGCGCTGTGCCTGACGCAAC
>NZ_JAGSPN010000347.1 GCF_018139685.1 Cognatundibacterium luofuense | reverse complement strand
CCGGTGTTACTGGCTTTCCATCAGGCTGCGCAAATGTTCGGATTTGCCAGGATGACGTAACTTCTTCATAGCCTTGGCTTCGATTTGGCGGATACGTTCACGTGTGACTTCAAACTGTTTGCCAACTTCTTCCAATGTGAATTCAGTGGTGGTGTCGAGACCAAAGCGCATGCGTAAGACCTTGGCTTCGCGTGGGCTCAGTCCATCCAGTGCTTCTTTCAGTTTTTCCTGCACCGACGCCTGCATTGCAGCTGCCATTGGCGACAAGGTCGCATTGTCTTCAATGAAGTCGCCCAATTGTGAATCACCGTCATCACCGATAGGTACATCCAGCGATACAGGTTCTTTC
>NZ_JAGSPN010000346.1 GCF_018139685.1 Cognatundibacterium luofuense | reverse complement strand
TACATTTTCACTCAAACATCCGGCCATTTCCGGCGCGATGGTGATGGATAAACTGGCCGCCTTGCGCGCTACTTCCTGTCAGGGTGTGGTCACCGCCGATTGTGGCTGCCTCTTGAATCTGCGTCATGCCGCTGAATACCAGCAGCAGCCAGTCCGTATCGAACATATGGCGAGTTTTTTATGGCGCCGTACCAATGCAGCCGATGCAGCGCAAACCGATTTGCCGTCCGCCCAACCCGCAGGAGAGCCCGTATGAGCGCCGCACGCGAGCTGATTTTGCAGCGTTTGCGAACTGCCGCATTACAGAGTGCGCCTTCGGCACCGGTGGCGCAACTGGATGCCCGCATCCA
>NZ_JAGSPN010000345.1 GCF_018139685.1 Cognatundibacterium luofuense | reverse complement strand
CCAGACGGGTAATTTCTTTGCTCAGGCGTTCACGTTCGGCGGCAACATCAATCTCTACTTTCAACATCAGTTTCGATTCGCCGACGATAGAAACAGGTGCCGGAGAGTCAGGTAAAGCATCCAGTACCTGGACTTCAGACAGTTTGGCCAGTGCCTGCAGGTAAGGGGCAAATGACTGCAGTCTGACTTTGTCTTCCGCACTGGCAGCCTGCATTAACAGAGGAACGCGCAATGCGGGCGACAACTGCATTTCACCACGCAGATTACGGCAGGCATCCGTCATCGCCTTAAGTGCAGACATCCAGCCCTCAGCCTGTTCGCTGATGTTTGCTGCGGCTGGCTGCGGATAC
>NZ_JAGSPN010000344.1 GCF_018139685.1 Cognatundibacterium luofuense | reverse complement strand
CAGACATCACGCGCATCATTCCAATACAGTTGCAAATTCGGATGCGCGAAGCGCTGGTTAGCCGCATGATGGTCGAAATACTCAACTTCTGCGCCAGCCATCAAATGCTTCCTGAGCGACTCCACATTCGTGTCTAAAGAAATATCGAGTACGGTAATCCTGTCACCGGCCTTGGCATCGATACGGTTCAGCAAAGCCACATCGCGCTTTACCCCGGTAATCTCGGTCGCCTCACGCGGAAAGGCCAGCCTGAGCTGATGCAAGGCACAAATCCCATCGGCGTCACCATTAAACACATCAAAACATGTCACATTGTGCGGGATTACTGTACTCATCAGTTCACCTCATCA
>NZ_JAGSPN010000343.1 GCF_018139685.1 Cognatundibacterium luofuense | reverse complement strand
AGAGCGCTGGAATGCAATGCATGCGTATGCAAATCAGCCGGTACAGATCATGGAGGCAGAGCAGATCCTACAGCAAGGTATTGCGCTGGGTGTGGATACTCAGGGTTGTCTGTTATTGCAAACCCAGGCCGGCATCAGGACTATCGTTGCGGGTGATGTCTCTTTGCGGCAGGCTGGCAGTCACGTCTAAAGAAGGATGAATATGTTGTTATTGATCGATGCGGGCAATACCCGCGTCAAATGGGCCATGCACCCTCGTCAGCCAGCCCTTGCAAGGCAGACTGCACCACAATGGAGTCAACTGGCTTCCGTTGCGCATGCAGATATCGCACAACTCAGCGCTGACTGGC
>NZ_JAGSPN010000342.1 GCF_018139685.1 Cognatundibacterium luofuense | reverse complement strand
CTGGTTTATTTTTGAATACGCGACCAGCCAGATCGAACGTAGAGCCATGGCATGGGCATAAGAAGCCACCTTGCCAGTCATCTGGTAACGATGCCTGGGCACCAGCCTGGAACTTGGAACTTGGGGAGCAACCGAGATGGGAACAAATGCCGACTGTCACCAGAATTTCCGGATGTTCTTTGCGGGAGCGGCTTTGCTTATCGCAATACTCCGGCATATCCATGGTGTAAGGCTTATTGGATTGCGGATCAGCAACTTTATCTTCGGTCTTGGCCAGACTGGCCAACATTTCCGGTGTCCGCTTCAGAATCCAGACTGGCTTACCACGCCACTCCACCGTTGTCATTTCA
>NZ_JAGSPN010000341.1 GCF_018139685.1 Cognatundibacterium luofuense | reverse complement strand
GCCACTTAAAAAAGGATGACAGGTATGGCCGGCTGCGTTCAGGATGGTGCAGACCAGTTCCAGCAAATTGTTGTCGTCGTCGAGTACAGCGATTCTCATGAGTAATTACCGTTAAAGTCCGGCTTGAATTGGCCAATACATATCATTATAACGAATGCAATTACAAAATATCAAAATTGTGGACTTCTGCAGTTCTCATCCAAATTGCAGTATTTGCCATAATTTTATTCGATGATCATTGCAATTGATGAATTGTTACGCGACAGCATACGTTGTGGTTTGGGAATTTGCAATATTTACCGTCGCAGAATCCGAACAGTATTGCAACAGGGTATGAAATAGTCGTGGGC
>NZ_JAGSPN010000340.1 GCF_018139685.1 Cognatundibacterium luofuense | reverse complement strand
CCTTGCAACGCGGACTCGATGAATTTACGGCTTTCCTGGCAGGCTTATTACGCCATGTCGGTTTCATTATCGCCTTGCGCACCATAGACCAGACCGGCGTGACGCAGCAACTGCCGGCCTCTGCACGCTTTCAACAAAATCTGATGGAACAGGCTTTATTATTGTCTGTGCATGTAGGTCGGCAATGGCATTTTCCTGAAACCGTGCTGGCAGCTGTATTGCAAGCGGATACACCCGCCGCGAGCGATGTGGCAGGCAGCGAAGCACTCAGCAACTGCGTACGGCAAGCACTGCAATTAACGCAGCTGTATTTGCTGCAACGTGCAGAGATCCTGGCGACTGAAGAAATAG
>NZ_JAGSPN010000339.1 GCF_018139685.1 Cognatundibacterium luofuense | reverse complement strand
ACCAGAAGCGTCAAGGCCATCGCCAAAACTACACTGAATTGCAAATCGTATCTATCAACGGTTAATCTCAGTTTCTGCTGAATTACTGTTTATTACCTGTATCAAGGAGCTATTAAATGGCACACAAAAAAGGCGGCGGCACCACGCGCAACGGCCGTGACTCAGAGTCAAAACGCTTAGGCGTTAAAGTTTACGGCGGCCAGTCTATTAATGCTGGCGGTATCATCATTCGTCAACGCGGTACACGTGTACACGCTGGTGAAAATGTTGGTATGGGCAAAGATCACACTTTGTTCGCTCTGGTTGACGGCAAAGTACAATTCGCGACTAAAGGTGCAAACAAGCACCAGT
>NZ_JAGSPN010000338.1 GCF_018139685.1 Cognatundibacterium luofuense | reverse complement strand
AGCACGCTTTGCAGCGTTTTTAACTCCGATTTGCGCGTGACTGGCAGGCTGGCCAGTGCGGCCCGGTTGCGGATCTCGGGCGCGTGCACACCTTGCAGTATGCGGCTCCAGCCGGGTGCCTGCTGCGCATGGGCGATCAGTTGCGGCAGCCGGTTCATCAGCGCCTGTTCGCGGCTAAGCGGATTACGGGTTTCCAGAGCATCCAGATAATCATGCATGGTGCAGACTTCCTTTAGAAAAATCACTGCTGGTCAGACGTGGTTGTGCTTCAGGGGAGCATGGTGGGCGCTGATAAAAAAGGTCGCGCCTCAGGCCAGCCAGCGCTTGCGACGCCGGTAAAATTTCAATTCG
>NZ_JAGSPN010000337.1 GCF_018139685.1 Cognatundibacterium luofuense | reverse complement strand
CAGGCGGAAGCTGGCCGGGTCTTTCAGCGTGACTTGCTCAGGCACCGGCAATTGCATGGCGGCTTTGGCCAGCTGACCATAGCTCAGTTGTTGTCCATTGGCACCAATCACAAACCCGGCCTTGGTGCTCAGGCTGGCCGGATCTGCTTTCCATTGTTGCGCCGCGGCCTGGATCAGCATGGCACGGGTGCGCGCACCGAGTTCGCGGTACTGCATATACGAGTTCTTGATGGAATTCGAGCCGCCGGTCAGATGGATGCCAAATAAAGGATCGGCATAAGCGGGCGAATTGCTGCCATGTACGCTGCGTACCAGACTCCAGTCCGCATCCAGTTCTTCCGCCAGTATCAGC
>NZ_JAGSPN010000336.1 GCF_018139685.1 Cognatundibacterium luofuense | reverse complement strand
CACCGCACGTGATTTGTCTACCCTGGCGAACCGCCTGATTGCCGATCACCCTGAATACTATAAAACCTATTACAGCACTAAAAGCTACACGTATAACAAGATCACGCAACCTAACCGCAACCGTTTGTTATGGCTGGACCCAACTGTCGATGGCATGAAAACTGGCCATACCGAAGCAGCTGGCTATTGCCTGATTTCTTCAGCGTCGCGTCCAAATGGCAGCGGCCAGCGTCGTCTGATTTCGGTCGTGACCGGTACCGCCAGCGATCAGGTACGTGCGCAGGAAAGCCTCAAATTACTCAATTGGGGTTATTTGAATTTCGATACAGTCAAACTGTATGCCAAAGGGCAG
>NZ_JAGSPN010000335.1 GCF_018139685.1 Cognatundibacterium luofuense | reverse complement strand
AGATTTGAATGGCTTGTCATTCATGGAAACAAAGTATCCGTGTTTGAATATATGGGTAAAGATCATATCGCGCAACAGCCTTTAGGTTTCATGGTGGCGCATTACCGTATCGCTAAGCAAAATGTCTACCTGACGATGTGGAGCCAGCCCGCTGACTATGCAGCGAACCGTATGGAATTTTTGCACATATTGCAGTCTGTGCAGCGTCCTGAATCAGAGCAGTATTGACTGGTCTGCTGTTGGACAGACAAAGAAAAACAGGCTTGCTGCAAGGAGATGCAGACAAGCCTGAAAGGGGAGAAACCTGAGTGAGGGGTAATGCACTTATTTCATTTTCTTGTGAGTGCCGCTA
>NZ_JAGSPN010000334.1 GCF_018139685.1 Cognatundibacterium luofuense | reverse complement strand
AAGTCAGGAAGGATGAGAAAAAGCCTGAAACAAAGCCAGAAACAAAGCCAGCTAACGACAAAGATGCACCTGTCATTGTGCAGTCGTATAAGTTCTGGGGCCGTTCGGATCGCTTTATTCATTTTGAACACGATGTCGACGTCAATAAGGGCGCATTGAATTTGAGGTCGGATAAAGCCAGTTATCGTTTTCTGGAAGATGAAGTAGAGGCGAGTGGCAATGTCAGGGTAGAGAAAAATGGCGACTGCTATTACGGGGATAATGCGACCGTCCAGCTCGAATCCGGCGCCGGACGTATCGATAACCCTGTCTACAAGCTGTTACGCAGTAATGCGCAGGGGCACGCAAGGCG
>NZ_JAGSPN010000333.1 GCF_018139685.1 Cognatundibacterium luofuense | reverse complement strand
ACTGTCAGAACCATCGTACATATGGTTGTGCTCAGACGTCATCAGGAAATCCAGCCCCTTATTCAGTGCGTACTGATACGCATCGGTCGGACCGTAAGCGGCAGACTGCGGATTCTGTGCGCCGGTACAGGAACTCAAATCACCGCCACCATCGCTGTGATTGGTCTGGCTGTGTAAATTGCCGTAGTAAATGGTGTAAGGCAGTGAGCCACCTGCGGCTGTCAGGCTGGCGACAGCCATTTTGTTGACGATACCGGTCTTTGGTGCCGCTGTGGTTTTGCGAGTGTTCAACGCAGTAAAACCTGGCATCGCCGGCACCGCTACTTTGCCAACCTGCATAGGCCAGCTTTGC
>NZ_JAGSPN010000332.1 GCF_018139685.1 Cognatundibacterium luofuense | reverse complement strand
CATTTTTAAATACACGGCGGCCGATGAATTTCGGTTTCACCGGTGCTTCCGCGCCGCTGAATGAAACCCGCATCTTATTGGCGCGTGCCTGTTCCAGCGTCAGCATAGGCGTGGTTTTTTTATTCGCATGCTGAATCCGGATACGTTCGTAATCGCTGCCGAGTTCGGTGATGTATTGCTCGCGGCTTTCCGGGGTCAGCAGCGATTGCGCGACTGATACGGAGCGCGAGGCATCCGGTACATACACGACCGGACCTTCATAATTCGGCGCTATCTTGACGGCAGTATGGGCGCGGCTGGTGGTGGCGCCGCCGATCAGCAGCGGGATCTTCATCATGCGGAAATGCGGATCG
>NZ_JAGSPN010000331.1 GCF_018139685.1 Cognatundibacterium luofuense | reverse complement strand
AGTAAAATTCGCCTGGCCGATGCGTTTGATGTGACCGTTGGTGAGCGTGCTGGTGAATTTTTTACACTGCACTTCCCTGAGGATATTTTTACCCTGCTCGACACCTATGGCCGTTTGCCATTGCCACCGTACATTGAGCACGATGCCGATGCTTTTGATGAGCAGCGTTATCAGACCGTGTACAACCGTGTGCCAGGCGCGGTCGCTGCGCCGACAGCAGGCTTGCATTTTGATGAAGCCTTGCTGCAGCGTTGCCGCGATAAAGGGATTACGCTGGCCTATGTGACCTTACACGTTGGTGCCGGTACGTTTCAGCCGGTACGTACTGAAAACCTGAAGGAACACGTGATGCA
>NZ_JAGSPN010000330.1 GCF_018139685.1 Cognatundibacterium luofuense | reverse complement strand
GCAGGACGGCAAGTGGTTGATTAAGCAGGAGCGCGCAGGTAGCTGATGTTTTCTGCAGTACTGAAAAATGCTTTACTGAGTAAGAGAGTAAAGCTGCGCCCTGTCGCTTCCATTTTCTTAGTCTCGCTTGTAATGCTGACCGGCATACATGAGGTGCATGCTGCCCGCCGCACGAAATCAGATTCGACAGAACCGGCCTCCGGTGTAAGCCTGCCTAACCCGGATTTGCTGCTAATTGAAACCATGCGGGCACTCTCCAATAATCAGCTCTCACTTGCTCAACAAAAAATTGACGAGCTGGTTGTGGCCTATCCGCACTTTCAATTAGCGCACCTGATACGTGGTGATTTGCT
>NZ_JAGSPN010000329.1 GCF_018139685.1 Cognatundibacterium luofuense | reverse complement strand
CAGGCTGATACTGGGTGGCGGCAGCAATCTGGTGCTGGCCGACCGTCTTGACCTGCTGGTTTTGCATATGTGTTTGAAAGGCAAGCAAATCGTTGGCAGCGATGCCGATACCGTGTATGTGCAGGCAGCAGCCGGTGAAAGCTGGCATGAGCTGGTGTTGTGGACCTTGGCACAAGGTATAGGCGGACTGGAAAATATGGCCCTGATACCGGGCACAGTTGGTGCGGCGCCAGTGCAAAATATCGGTGCTTACGGACTCGAGCTCAAGGACGTGTTCCATCATCTGGACGCGTTTGACTGGGATAGCGGTGAGCTGGTCACGCTCGATAAGGCAGCCTGTCAATTTGCCTACC
>NZ_JAGSPN010000328.1 GCF_018139685.1 Cognatundibacterium luofuense | reverse complement strand
AGAATCTATTGCCGGCAAGATTGGCTGCACTGCAGAGACATTACGTCGCTGGGTACGTCAGCATGAAACCGATACAGGGCTTCGGAACGGTGTGACGAGTGCAGAACAGGAGCGCATTCGTGCACTGAGAACGCGAAGTCAAAGAACTGCGCAAAACAAACGAAATTCTGAGGCTGGCAAGTGCTTTTTTCGCGCAGGCGGAGCTCGACCGCCACCGAAAGTAGTCAGCGCATTTATTGATCAGCACCGTGCAATGTACGGGGCCGAGCCGATTTGCAAAGCATTGCAAGTCGCCCCGCCGCGGTACTGGCGCACTGCGGCACAAGCCAGAAATCCGGCATTGCGTTGTGCAC
>NZ_JAGSPN010000327.1 GCF_018139685.1 Cognatundibacterium luofuense | reverse complement strand
GTGCGGCGCATATACGCTTTCCAGCTGTCAGAACCGGATTCGCGACCACCGCCGGTTTCTTTCTCACCACCAAAGGCGCCGCCGATTTCTGCACCGGACGGGCCGATGTTGACGTTCGCAATGCCGCAGTCCGAACCGGCTGCGCTGACAAACAGTTCTGCTTCGCGCATATCGGTAGTGAAGATGGCGGAAGACAAGCCTTGCGGTACGTCGTTGTTCCACTGTATCGCTTGCTGCAGATCGCTGTAACGCACGATGTACATGATGGGTGCGAAGGTTTCGTGGTGCATGGTCGCCGTCTGGGATGGCATTTCGACTAGCGACGGACGCACGTAATAGCCGTTTTCACAGCC
>NZ_JAGSPN010000326.1 GCF_018139685.1 Cognatundibacterium luofuense | reverse complement strand
AAATAGAGGCTCAGCGTGAGCGCTTGCAGCCTCTGCAGGAACAGCTCAGTGCTTTGAACTATCAAGCTGATCAAGCCTTTCAACAGGCGCTATACCAGGCTTCGTTGAAGACATTTGCAATACGCCTGTTGTTTGTCCTTCCTTTACTGATCGCTGCCATTTGGTTATTCCGCCGTCATCGTAATAGTCAGCACTGGCCTTTTGCCTGGGGCTTCATCTTTTTTGCCTTATTCGCCTTCTTTTTTGAGTTGGTCCCGTATTTGCCCAGCTTTGGCGGCTATATTCGTTATGGCGTCGGCGCCATATTGACCTTTCTTGGCGGAAAAGCCTTAATGCGCGCGCTGCAGCAGTACC
>NZ_JAGSPN010000325.1 GCF_018139685.1 Cognatundibacterium luofuense | reverse complement strand
ATAGATGGCCAAACTGATCGTTAATCCGCTTAAAATGGTCAATATCGAGCACTGCAAGCCAGTTGAATTTTTCCGCGTCCTGCTCGCGCCTTTCGGTTTCTGGCTTAGCCAAAGACGGTTGCAAATCAGGCATGACTTCCAAGGGCT
This sequence comes from Cognatundibacterium luofuense, assembly GCF_018139685.1. Taxonomy (GTDB): domain Bacteria; phylum Pseudomonadota; class Gammaproteobacteria; order Burkholderiales; family Burkholderiaceae_D; genus Undibacterium; species Undibacterium luofuense. The sequence continues at coordinate 208 of NZ_JAGSPN010000325.1, read as the reverse complement.
TCATTTCCCTTAAGTTGGTGCGCAAGACCTTGGAAAAACTGTCATCGAAAGTCTTGCGGTTAAGCAGTCCGGTCAGTGAATCCCTTTCGCTGTAATCCAACAGATTCTGAAAATTCCGGTACACAATCAGCATGCCATTGACGACTTCCATGACTGGCTCTTCGGCTTGCTGAGGATGGCTGAGCTGCAGGCAAGTATGCAGTTTGTC
>NZ_JAGSPN010000005.1 GCF_018139685.1 Cognatundibacterium luofuense | reverse complement strand
CCGCCAGCGCGAAAGCAGAACCGAAACCAGTGGCAACGCCTGCTGCAACAGAAACGAAAGCGGCTGAAGCTAAAACAGAAGCGAAACCAAAGAAAGTAAAGAAAGCGAAAAAGCACGCTGAAGGCGGCGCGGAAGTGAAACCGGAAGTCAAAGCTGAAGTAGCAAAACCAGCAGCGACAAAATAAACCTGTCTTGCTGCATCCATGTCAACCGGGCCTTGCGCCCGGTTTTTTGTTGCCACTTGCCTTCAGGAAAAAACTATTTTACGATTCCCTTACTCCGAATATGGTTAAATGAGAATCTATTCAATTCATTGCGCTTATGAAACGTTTGCTGATTCCTCTGATTGCCATTTGTCTGGCGGGTCCGGCTGTTGCCGGTCCGCTGCGCCTTGGCATTTGGGAGGCGGCAGAACCTTATTTTATCCGTCAGGGCGATGAATGGACTGGTATGTGTGCCGACATTCTGCGTGCGGTGACGGCGAATAACCCGCGTCAGCAATTTGTATTGCCAACGCAGGCTATGCCAGTGCGCAGAGTGGAGCATGAAATGCTGGCCGGACGTGCAGATCTGGTTTGCGGGGCACGCATTACTGCTGCCAGACAGACTGCAGGCATGCAATTTTTGCGCGTACCGATACACATTACCAGCGCAAGGCTGGCGGTGCGCGCTGACGATCCGATTCAGATACGTCAGTGGGATGATGTGCGCCAGCTTGGTGACAAAGGCATCGTGCTGATCGTACAGGGCAATTCGGAAATTGAACGTTTGCAGCGCGACGGTATACGGCTGGATGCCGGCTCACCGTCCGGTGAGCAGAATATCCGCAAATTGCTGGCGGGGCGCGGGCGCTTCTTTTACGCCCGTGAATCTTACTTTCACTACGTTGCACCCAAGCTCAAAGAATTCTCGCAAGTCCGGTTGTTGCCGGTATCATTCGACAGCGGTGGTATCTTTCTGTTTGCCGCACCGCATGTACCGACTTCTACCGTGGAACAGTTGAATCAGGATTTACAGCAACTGGTGAAGTCCGGTGAACTGGCGCGTATCGTGCGCAGTTACGAAATCGATTAAACCCTTCTGTAATAAGACTTTACTGCGGATTACGCCGCATACAGTTCAGTACATCCTGATCAATCAGATTACCCGGTTTTTTGCAGTCTTTCAAAGGCTTGTGCTGACCCGTTTCACCTCTGATGATTTTCACAGCTTGCACCCGGGTGCCGGTTTTCGGGCGGTAGTAACCGCTGGCCGGGTCCCAGAAGCGAAACGGAACGGAAGTGATTTTTCCGCGCTGGTTTACCTGCACATCAAAGTGCAGATGCGGGCCACTGGAATAGCCGCTGTTACCGGATAAGCCAATCAGATCGCCAGTGGCAATGCGCTGTCCGGCGACCAGTGCGGACGAGTTTTGCTTCAGATGTATATACGATGCAAAGCTGCCGTCACCGTGCAATATCATCACATAGTTCGCCTGATCATTCAGGGCTCTGTCCAGTCTGCCCGTATCCGGAAAATGCTTCACATTCGCGACGACCACGCCTTCACGCGCTGCCATCACAGGCGTTCCCATCGGCAGATCAATATCCAGTGCGAAGTGATTTTCAGAGCTGTTATGACTGTTATTTAAACGGTCTTCTGCCTGATTGATTAATCGTGCATCCGGCCAGAAAAACGGTGGCAGATATTTCGCATTCTGGTCATGCACTGCCGACGGATCGCCATGTGTTAATGAGTATTGATAGTGATAGTAAAATGCCTGCTTCGGATTTGCCGGCCGGAATTCATTCAGTACCACAGTAGAACGCGGAAATACCTGTCTTTCCACCGGCATAGGAAAGCCGCTGGCAGTGTTAGTGCTGCTGTTCAGCCAGACGCGCACGGTTTGCGGAATCACGCCATTGTTATACGCCAGCATCTGATCGTAACCGGCTTTTTTCTCAATACGAATATTGAATTGCGACGATTGTGCGCAGGTGTTGGCGGCGATAACGCTCGCTGTCATCGCCACAGCGATACGGGAAATACGGTGTTTCATCAATTTCTTTTGCGGCGCCAGAGTACGCGTGATCCTATGTTTTTCTGTTCGAGAAAACCCTGTGCTTCAAGTCGTTGCAGTGCATCGGCGGTGATCATTTGGGATTCCGCTACATCCGGCCAGCGTATCCACCAGTTGTGTATGCCTTCCAGCGTATCTGCAGACTCCGGACGCGCATTCAGATAGTTCCTGATCTCGCACATAATAAAATCGAGTAGATTTTCATTCATCACGGCAACTTCCTTTCATGCATATAAATCACGCGAGGGCAGGGTTCTTTGCGGGCTTCTTTCGGGCACCAGTACGACACGCTGACAGACCAGCGCTTGCAGGAAATTTCCACCAGATCGGCGCGGTCGCCCATGCCGGTGCTGCAAACGGATTCCAGCGCCTTGTCGATGCTCATTCCCTGAAAATACTGATAGCGCCAGATGCTTTGCACGGTGTCGACTGCTTTTTCCGGTGCCAGACTGCCGGGGCGTACCAGCAATTCCCGTTTGCCGAGCGCGACGATGGTTTCCAGCTCATCCTGCGCACATACCCACTGGTTGCCATCGCGCGCGCACTGGGTCACGTAGTACAAAGGGCGCTGACGTAAAGCCTTGTGCGGGCGGCAGCGCACATCGGCATACGATGCTTTGCCATTCGGCGTGAAGCTGCGCGCATCAATTTCCGCCGCTTCCAGCCCGTGCGGTTCCAGACAGGCCTGCTGGCTGATCTGAATTTGTTCCTGACGGCTTAATCTGGCGGGAAAGGTTTGCTCTTCGGCGCGGGCGGCGGTGCTGAACAGGCTCAGGCCGCTGCAGGCGGCGAGTGCAGCAAACGCGGCGAACAGGGCGCGGTGGCGTAAGGTCATGGGTGAATTCCGGTGAATAAGGACTTTTGAAGCATCAGCAGCATTCGCAGCATTTACAGCATCTGCAATCTTGCCATTGTAACCATCGCCAGCCGCTTCGTGCAGCCCTTGCGCCTGCGTGCAGCGCAAAGCAGGGCAGAGCGCCCATGAAAAACGCCGCCGGACTTGCGTGCGGCGGCGTGATTGCAGATGCGTGTTAACGATCAGGCAGCGGATTCGTCCAGATAAAAGGCTTCTACCGTGCCTTTGATCTTCACCAGCATGGCGCGGCCGTAGCGGTCACGTGCGCGGCCAGCGGCGACTTTGATCCAGCCTTCGCTGATGCAAAACTCTTCCACATCGTTACGTTGTTTGCCGTTAATACGGATACCTATGTCATGCTCCAGGACGGCAGCATTGAAATGAGGGCTCTTTGGATCAATCGACAACTGATCCGGAATCGGGGGGCGTGTAGGTGCGTTCATGGCCGCGATTATCGCGCAAAGCGGATTCCGGTTCAATGCCTGTCGTGCAACGACAGGCGCGGCATTTCAGTCCGGCAACCCTGCTTCAGCCTGCGTTACCCGCGCTTTTAGCGCACACAATTGCTGATGCAATGCATCGTTCCAGTCTGCCGGAAGCTGCTGTTTGGCACGCAGATAATGATCGCTGAAAGCATCAAACCATAACTCCAGCGCGGCTGCTGCTTCGTTATCGCCGCTTTGCTGCAGACACAGCGCTGCCACTTCGGCGGTACACAAATGATCATCGCGGCGCGAACGGCGCAGCGCATAGCGCGACACTTGCTCCGGTTGCAGACTCAGCACCGGCATCTGCGCCAGATACGGACTTTTCTTAAAAATTTTGCGTGCTTCCGACCAGGTGGCATCCAGCAGAATAAACAAAGGCCGCTTGCCGCCGCTTTGCTGTACTTCCGCTGGCGGCAGCGCAGAAATCACCCGCGATGGTTCGACAAATTCGCCCGGAAACACCAGATACGGCTGCCATTGCGGATCTTGCAGCGCCGCCAGCATTGCCGCATCCGGCGCGGTGCGCGACCACTCAAACGCCATCGTATCCGGCACCACATCCGCAATCAGCCAGCCGGTATTGCTCGGCTTTAAGGCTTCATGTTCATGCATGATCAGGCAGACACCGGCGCGGGTAGCCTGCACCGGACGATGCGCGCACAGGCAATGGCTGGGCAGCAAACGGCAGCCGCCGCAACGCTCACCCTTTGGCCCGCCGCGCGCCAGAAACGGCCGTGTACTGCGCAATAAACGCTGACTGCGCAAACGCGATACCGCATGCGGCGCTGATCCTGCTTCCTGTTGCATCCTGACTCCTGAATTCTGATTCTGAACTACCAATACCGCCAAACCCCGCGCCACGCCTGTGTTCGCAGGTAGGGGGTCTGGAAAGCAGCGCCAGCCGGACTTCTCCAGCTTATCACCGCTGCAGCCCAGTGTTTCTGCGGACTTCCGGAGGGCCCCCTTGGAAACCCGCATGGATACCGGGGGGTGTTTTTCGGGTTTTCGGCGATTTGGGGCAAAAACCGGTTTTCCGTGCCGCTGAACGGCAAACCGCAGAAAAATTTTCACGCCACCCCGCCGAACCCCGCACCACGCCTGCGTTTGCAGGCAGGGGGTCTGGAAAGCCGCGCCAGCCGGACTTCTCCAGCTCATCACCGCTGCAGCCCAGTGTTTCTGCGGACTTCCGAAGGGCCCCCCTGGAAACCCGCATGGATACCGGGGTGTGTTTTTCGGGTTTTCGGCGATTTGCCGTAAAAACCGGTTTTCCGCGCTGCTGAACAGCAAACCGCAGAAAAATTTCCGCACTACCCCGTCGAACCCCGCTCCACGCCTGCGTTTGCAGGCAGGGGGTCTGGAAAGCCCCGCCAGCCGGACTTCTTCAGCCCATCACCGCTGCAGCCCAGTGTTTCTGCGGACTTCCGGAGGGCCCCCCTGGAAACCCGCATGAATACCGGGGGGTGTTTTTGAGGTTTTCCGCACAATCCCCGAAAAACCCGTTTTCCACCCGCCGGCATCAACCGGCGCCAAGCATAACGGCAAGGGCAATAAAAAACCACCTGTGCCTGCGCAACAGGTGGTTTTGGCAGAGAACAGCAGCGATTACTTCGCGAACTGCGCGTAATACGCAGCAATCGCAGGCAAGGCTGCGATGCGTGCCATGTGCTGGTTCAGCAATGGCGCGGTTTTTTCTACCAGATCGGTCGGGATATGATCCAGACGACCGGAATTCAGCGTGCGCACATCCACAAACACGCGCAGATCCGCAATGCTCAGCGCGCCGCCGACAAAATACTCGCCGCCCGCCGCTTGCAGCTTTTGCTCCAGCCAGCGCAGATACACAGGGATAGAACCGTTCACCAGCGCCTCACGCGCCGCTTTCTGCTCTTCACCGGTCATACGGAAAGTCGGGCCCAGCTTGATCAGATTTTCTTCGATCACATACGCAATTTCATCGCACAGCAAAGCCTGATACGCATCCTGCGGATACAAACCGGCCAGCTTACCTGCGTAACGCAGAATCGCATCGGTTTGCGTGATTTGCACGCCATCCACTTCCAGCACCGGCACCTGACCAAACGGCACCGTCTTACGGATTTCCGCAAACTGCGGATACGCAAAGCGATGATCCTCAAACGCAATACCACCCAGTGTCAGCGCCAGACGAACCGGCTCGCCGCGACCACCGTGCATATCAAAATAAGTCAGCTTCAGCTTAGGCATCATTCCATCCTTCAAAAAGCCTGCAACATCGAAACTCCGGCAGCCCGCGCCGCCAGACCCGCGCGCAGTCTAGCACGAAACAAAAAACCGCTCAGAGCACGCAGAAAACGCATAAGCAGCGGATAGCGCCAGCCTGACGCCATTGCTCAGCAACCACTGCCACACGCCACCACAGCCGCGAAAACGGCGCTAAAACCGCCCTGAAGCCGTCCTGTATCCATGCAAACAGCGCGCATAAACTGCCTCAGCGCGGCGCAGAACCATCCGCCTCCGGTTGCGACGATGCATCGCCATCGTCCGCCGCACTGCTGTCCGGTGCAGACACAGAACCGCCACCAAACAAGGCATCCAGCGCCGCCCGTTGCGAACTCGCAGACCCCGCCACCCGCGCCCCCGCTTTGGCCGGAAACTCATCCTCGATATTGTCGCGGTAAAAACTCCACGCCACCCCCGACGCCGCAAACCGCCGCCACAAATCCGCACTGACCCCGCTGTACTCCAGCGCCGCCCCGCCTTCCAGCTCCACCCGCAACAAACGCCGCGCCGCGTCATAACCAATGGCGCGCAATTTACCGGAGTGGATTTTTTTCATGTCCATGTCATTCCCTCGATAGGTTAAATCAGTATACGTGACTTATAGTCCGTAGACCTATAAGTCTCACGTCACCATGATTGCTGGATTGATAATGCAAGGTGACGAAATGGTACAGCAAGAGCTACTGCAATTTGGATTAAGAGTTAAAGCGCTCAGAACTGCTCTAGGAATTAGTCAGGAGCAATTGGGTTTAATTGCGGAACTTGATCGCACTTACATTAGTGGTATTGAACGCGGTATTCGTAATGTCAGTTTACTCAACATCCATCGTATCGCACGCGCATTGCAAGTCCCCATTGTCGATTTATGCATTGTTGCCGAGGTGCAGCAATGACAAATCGCGCTTATTACTCAGCATCTGTGGTCGAATTTCTAGCGCATAGTGCAGAAGAAATTATTGGTAGGATTACCCAATTCCATACGCAAGATTTAGTCATCCAGCAAACGCAGGCATGGTTAAGACAAATTCAAATTTTGCAATCCAATTTACAAGACATCAAAACAGGCCATCTTTTCTTTGAATTCCAAATACCACGTATGGGACGTCGTGCAGATGTGGTTCTGATAGTTCAAAATTGCATTTTTATTTTGGAATTTAAGGTCGGTGCGAAGTTAATTCAAGCACACGATATGCGGCAGGTGCATGGCTATGCTTTGGATTTGCATCACTTTCATGAAGGAAGTCATAACGAAATCATTGTTCCAATTTTGATTCCGACCGATGTAAAGATTCAAGACATAACAATCTTAGGACATATTGATTGCGTATATGATCCCGTTGCTTGTAGTGCAAATCAATTGAATAAGGTTTTGAAAGATTTCATAAGTGAAAATACTTCAAATGCGCAAATTGATATTTATCGCTGGCTGAACTCACCGTATAAGCCGACGCCAACAATTATCGAGGCGGCTCAGGCGCTATATGCAAATCATGAAATAAGCGATATTTCACGTAATGACGCGGGTGCTGAAAATCTAAGTCTGACTTCAAAAGCACTTGAGGAAATTATCCATAACGCTCGCTTACAGCGGCGAAAGACCATCTGCTTTGTTACTGGCGTGCCGGGTGCGGGCAAGACTTTGGTAGGCCTGAATATTGCAACCAATGCGGGCGTCGAAAAAGAGGAGCAGGCGGTTTTCTTGTCGGGCAATGGTCCCTTAGTCGAAGTGCTCAATGAGGCATTAGCGCGCGACTCAGTAACCAGACAAACTCATAAGAGCAAAGCAAGTGCTCTACGAGCAGCATCAGCATCAATTCAAAACATTCATAAATTTAGAGACGAATACATCAAAGACACGTCTGCTCCCATTGAACATGTCGTTATTTTTGACGAAGCACAACGAGCGTGGGATCAAGAGAACACCAGTAAATTTATGAACAGTAAGCGCGGTCAAAAGGGATTCGCGCAATCCGAGCCTGAATTTCTGATTAGTGTCATGGATAGGCATCAAGATTGGTGTGTCATCATTGCATTGATCGGTGGTGGGCAAGAAATTAATACAGGCGAAGCTGGCTTACAAGGTTGGGCGGACGCATTGGCGAAGCAATTTATCCATTGGGATGTCTTCTACTCAGACAAACTGACACAGGTTGAATATGCAGGACGAGATGTCAATTTCTCTAATGTCGCTACCGCGAAACCTGTACCTAGTTTGCACCTAGCTACGTCGATGCGATCTTTCCGAGCAGAGAAACTATCGCACATGGTGCATCATCTGATTCATAACAATCCGCACGCCGCCGCTGAAATCTTTCAAAATCTTAGAGACAAATTTCCTATTTTCGTGACGCGCGATTTACAGGCAGCTAAAGCGTGGATCAAGCAACATGCGCGCGCCAATGAAACTAAAGGCATGATCGCTTCATCGGGTGCGGTACGCCTTAAGCCAGAGGGCATATTCGTAAAAAACCGTTTATCTGCCGCAGATTGGTTTTTGAACGATCAAGACGATGTACGTTCATGTCACTATCTCGAAGATGTCGCGACAGAGTTCGATATTCAAGGACTGGAACTCGATTGGTGCTTAGTGGCATGGGATGCCGATTACCGGTATGTGAATGGCCAATTTGAGCATTGGCGCTTTACTGGTACGACTTGGAAGCGGCGACAGCAAGCGGAACAGCAGCGGTATCTTGAAAATGCTTATCGCGTTTTACTGACACGAGCGCGGCAAGGGATGGTGATTTATATTCCAGATGGCGATGATTTTGATAGCACAAGGAAAAAAGAATTTTATACCGGCATTCAAAATTATCTGGAGTTCATATTCGCTTAAATTGATTGCGAGAAAATTGTAGATGTAAAAATGGCTTCCAGTCGGAGGCCATTTTCGTATTTCAAATTGAAAAATAACTTCAGCAAAAGCGCATCAAACGTCGCTGTTACCAGCGCGCAGCGCATTCGCCCTCAATAAACACCGGGCATGGTTGTACGTCATTGCCCATTAGTGGGGAGATCTGATCGGCAGCGATCAAGTTTTCGATCTGTACTTTTAGCAGTCGAAGAACTTCGGGAACCAAGGTAGTCACCAAGTGCGACCATTTAGTTTTGGTTTCTATTGAGAAGCGTTTATGTGTTTTTCTGAGAATGACCTTTTATCCACTGATCTGTATCACGGTGAATGCCTAGTCCAATTGCATCAAATTCATCACTCGCATGAGCTTGTGATACCCCTAGCGATTTCAGGGCGACGTTAATCGCGTTGATTTCGATGGCAATCGTTGTAATTGCTTTGCCATGCGAAAATTGTTGTGAGGCTTGTATTCCGGTGCCGCCGAAAATTTCTGCTTCGATATAGGCAATATGTCCGTTTTGGCTAAGTTTGCTCGCCAGTGCTCTTAATGGCGCAGTTAGTTCAGTTGCGCCGCCATCCGTTAGGGGACAAAACTCAATATCAAGTTTCAAACGCTGGTTCGTATCGAGCGGTATGAGTGCCATATCCTGTGGTAATTGCACTTGATGCAAACCGTCTGGTATTGGTGAAGGGAATACGCCAGTTTTTGCAATGAACGCTTGTAGTGTGTAGCTCATATTTATCTGAGTTCAGAAATCGACAGATGTAAAAATGGCCGCCAGTCGGAGGCCATTTTTGTATTTCAAACTGAAAAATAACTTCAGCAAAAGCGCTGTAGCAGGACACATAAAGTGAGATTTCCAGCATTGCTAAATAAGGCTTTGCGGGTTGTGGGAAGCATCGGATAAGATATTAGTAAGCATTGAGTGAGATTCTCCCTTAAAGCCAAATCTGCATAATAACGGAGTATCTACTATAAAAGTTCTATCATCATAATGGTCAATCAAAGTACGAGTAGCCTGTCCGGCCATGAGTGGCTGCGTTATTCAACTCAGAACCTTAGGTTCGACTATATTTTAGAGTACGTTGTACTTTGGCTTATTTATGGCAATCACGATACAAAATATCTGTTTGACGCCACAAGACTTAAGCTAATTGTCTTTGCTTTTCAATGCAAATTTCAGAAATGATGTCTTATCAGACGACCAAGCAGGGCATAGATGCTGAAATACAGGGCTATCCCCGACTCTAATAATGAAATAGCTTGTTTCTCAATTCTAACGATATAGAATTCACAACTAAACATTCTCAAGTACTGGCCTATTTAAGCTTGGTTTCAGGTTCCACTCTTTGCTAGCAAGACATCTCCATAAACACGCATTGCCAAGGAATACTGCGGAACGTCGCCTAGGCGCTGTGCGACCATATCATTTGCTTTCTTTGTTGCATCTAGGACAGTAGCTCCAGCTTCCCACTCCCTCAAAAAGGGGGCAAGCCAGTTGTACGTTACCATAACATTAAGCGGCCAAGGTGATGCAATGACTGCACGGCAGCCATTGTTTAGCAATTGCTTAGGAAGACTGATTGTTGAATTGTCCCAAGGATTTTTATCAATGCGGCCACCACTACAAACAAACAAGATAACTAGCTCAACTCCCGCTAAGGCTGTGGCTAGAGCCGAGGGAGCTTCGAAAAGATTTTCATCATCACGGATGCTGCGCAAGTAGCGACCCTCTTTGTCCAAACCACCATGGGCCGTCACTACAACCAAACCTGCATCTTTCATGTTTTTTGGCAGTTTGCGTCCGGTATCCACAACGAAGCCGAATTCCTCGAAGCATCCACTGAGACGTCTGAGCGCAATATCAAGAGTAGACTCCCGTTCAGGTTGTTCTTGGTAAACTCCATATTCATTTGTAACTTCTAATGATTCTCCAGACGCTGAATTTGCTGCAGCCGATATCCATGCCTTGTAGAGAGTTAAACCGCTGCGTTTGGCGACATTGACAGTTGATAGCCAACTTAACGAAGGAACAATACCAATAGCAGTTTTCATACCCGCAAAGTATCCAAATGTCCCGTCTTCAGGTTGCACGACTACAAGATTGGCAGTAAGTTGCTGCAAAAATGGTTCTGCAACCAAAACGAGCCTATCTGATAACGGCAGGCGAACATTGAGCTCTTCCATCGTTGTGAAAAAAATATTATTTCCTTCGCTACTGTCGATACAGCCATAGGTTTTGGGGTAATCCTGTAACCAGCTTCTTAAGCGACTCCGAAAATTTTGCTCAAGCCTGGGCTGTACTATTAACTTGGCCTGTCCATCACTTACATGTATAACCGTAAGTTCCCCTAGCGAATTCAGAGCGAGGAAGGCTACATCTAAGCCTGCCTGATTTAGCTCCGTAGCATATCGAACCGGCCACTCCAAAGTCATCTCAGGTACATTACCTGTTAGTGCAACGGTGTGATCTGCAAGCAGTTCAGTTGCAAATGCACTTTCGTTGGGTATTAACTCACCTTGTTGCTCCAGATCCAATAACCGTCTCGCCGCAACTTTAAGGACAGTGTAATCGCGAGAAACGTCTGACGTGTACATAGCACGCTCCACGCTATTGAACATAGCCAACACATCCTTCGAGGAAGGCTTTGCGGTCGAAACCGTGCGTATCAAGTCAGCCATACTGATGCCAATTTGAAAAAGTGCATTTTTCAATAATGCTCGTTTGTCTTGTGAAATGCTTACCCCTGCACCTTCGGCCTTGAGGAAAACCTGTCCTAAAAGAAGCGCGAGAGGAAATAGATTGGTCCTGTTTCCAAGCTCTTTACGGCAAGCCTCTGCGATTTTTTCAAGGAGCTCATCAAGCAGTTTAACTGCAGAGCCATCAGTTTCCATGAGTTGGAGCCCTAGATCTGCGCAGATATAGCGCGGGTCTTCTGTGGCATCAAACCCGAGATCAGACAAGAGTGTTTTCATTGTTGGGAGCAGCGCACGAGAAAGTTCAAACAGTCCTAGATCTCGTAGGATGCGATGAATACAGTAGGCTTCGTGCCAAAGGTCAGCCTTTTCCACTGCAACATCAACTGCCTGCGCACAGGCCAAGCCAACAAGTGCAACAACATGATTATGACAACGATGATAGATGTCACCAAATGCTTGCCAGGCCAGACGACGGCGATATGCACTAGATCGCCCCATAAGTAGGATTGCCTCGGCAAAATTGCGAGCCTGCTGAAACTGTCCTGCTACTGCGAATTGGCTTGCTAAATGCCTCATTAATCGAATATCTTCGTTACATGCCAATCCTGCATGAGGGCAAATGGCACACGCAAGCAATACCAACTTCCTCATATACTCCAAATCGACGTTTTCGCCCCTCTGAGCACTGGTGAGATGCACAAAACGACCAAGAGTTTGCACAACATCGTCAGGATTGGCGACTAACAATTCACGAGGCATAACTGTCACACCAGGTTCACCAACCCCAATGTCAGCTAACCACATGAAACCGTTCCTTATTGATGTTTCAATAGCCTCATTGATCTCTAAAGAGCGGGCTTCATCGGCATTAACACTCGACGGTACTAGGCGCACCCCTTGCTGGGTTAGGTCTAGCAACGTGAGCGCAGCTATGGGAATCCCCATTTCCCCACAAGATTCGACAGACAGCAACATAAGCAGTCTTAAACGAACATCATCGTCCTCTGGGTGCTGAGCGAGGAATCGGAATATCGCCTGGAATAAGTTCCGATAGTAGTCATGCCCACCTTCAGGAACAAGCTCCTTGAGCAGCATTACCTTGATTGATGAAAGGAGAATTTGAGTAGCCTGGCGACCATAGAGCTCTGACGAAGTAATGAAGCGAGCCGTATTAGCAGCTTCTATTGGCTTGCCAAAACTTTGTGCATGTATCGCACAACAAAGTACAGTTAGCTCCAACCAGTCCTGCCCCCATCCATCTGCTTCCTCGATAGCAGCTCCGTATTCGGGCTCTAAAGCAGACAGTCTTTTTTGCACCGTTAAATGCTGATCAGTAAAACCAGCCGTCGTGAATAGATGTGATTCGTCGGACCTTGTATTTCCAGAATTTATTAACAACCGGCGATCCCGATTTTCTCGAAGTCGTTTTGAGTAAGGAAAAAGCTCAGTAAGTCGCCCATCAAAAAGAGCGATTCGTTTGTTATCTTCTAAATAAGTAGAAAGTTCGAGAGCTTCCTCAAGCCGAAGTTGGTTGCTAATACCGTCTGCGGTTTCAGGTAACAGCTCCTCTACTAGCTCATCATCTCCCATCTGCTGAACAAATCTCGCTACCTGAATAGCCGCCTCAGTTGGGAGACCCGCAAGATATGGCCTTAGTTTAGCGATGACATCGAGCATCTCTTCATCCCTTCCAGTTCCTTGCAACAACTGAACAAGAAGATGAAGTCGTACACCATCGGGCAATGCTAACTCCTCAATTTCTGTTACGACTTCCTGCAGTCGCCCTTGAAGAACCATGAACCGCCATAATTGTGCGCGAGAAGTTATAATCTCTTCGGGATCCATCTCATAACCCAAGGATGCTACATAGCAATCGTCTATCGAAATCAGCAATTCCACATTGCTGGACTTTTGAGCTGGAATTTCCTGGACATGAATCAGCCCATACCCTTCAAGCTCTTTCACGATTGGAACAAGCTGCTGGCAAATCGAAGCTACGTGAGGTACCCACCGATCTTCACTCATCCGAACAGCAGAGGTGCCAAAGGCTGCAGCTAAGACGAGCGAAGTATTGCGATACTGGCTCGCGTCCGCGATCACAATAAGACACCGCCCCACTTGCTCCTTCACTGTACAGAACAGATCAGTGACTTCGAGTGATGGACTATTTACGACCTGCACACGCCGACGGAGAATTGGCTTTTCTTGTTCGTCAAGCTCAACACCACGAAGGTCTTTGATCGCATGAGCCAACGCGTCGAACACAGACTCCTTTGTGTGCTTAGTTACAATTTTTGGCGGAAGAACTATCACCGCCCTTCCGAAAGCTTGTTCACCATCCCTATTCTTCGCATTCAGAAGCAAAGCTACAACACCTCGTCCAATAACTTCTCGGAATGAGCCTCCCTGAATTAGATCCACACTGCCTAGCTCAAAACCATCTCCGAATAATGTGTAAGGGTTGAAACCTTGTAAGTCGAGATCAGCAGTAGAAACTTGTTCGCTCATGTATCTTTCCTTGAGATTTAGGGCTCATATATCACGCAAAAGCGTACAGAATAGCTATCTCTTTATCTTTTTGTTAGCGGCAGTAACAGCAAGTGTAACCCTCCCGTAAAATCGAACCATGCATAACCAGAGTTCTTGAGGCAAACTGAGATGCCAAAGGAGAGCACAAATGCGTAAGAGCCGATTTACCGAAACACAAATCATCGGAATTCTGAAGTCCGTCGAAGCGGGCCGTTTAGTGAAAGATGTTTGCCGTGAGCACAGCGTTTCCGAAGCTACGTACTATCAGTGGAAATCGAAATATGGTGGTATGGAGGCAGCAGATATCAAGCGCCTGAAAGACCTCGAAGAGGAAAATCGCAAACTCAAAATGATGGTTGCTGACCTGTCACTGGAGAATCATGCATTTAAAGAGGTGATCGGTTTAAAGCGCTGACCCCGGACCAGAAGCGAGATTACGTCAGGCAGTTGCAGGAGGTTGGTTTGAGTCAGCGCCAGGCGTGTAAAGCGATGGCGCTCTCGCGCTCTACCTTGAATTACCAGCCGAAGTACGTGACGGATGACGACATCATCACCGCTTTACAAGAGCTGGCCGAACGATTTCCGGAACGGGGATTCGGGAAGTACTTTCAACTACTCAGACGACGTGGTCATTGCTGGAATCATAAAAAGGTATATCGCGTGTATTGCCAGCTAAAAATGAATCTCCGGCGCATTGGGAAGAAACGATTACCCAGCCGATACCCCCAGCCACTAGCGGTACCTGACGAGGTAAACAAAAGCTGGTCGATTGATTTTATGAGCGATGCACTATGGTGCGGCAGACGCTTCCGTACGCTGAATGTGGTGGATGATTTTAATCGTGAAGTACTGGCGATTGAAATTGATCTGAATTTACCTGCATCGCGTGTGATTCGTGTGCTGGAGCGTATTGTGGCCTGGCGCGGATTTCCGGCGCAAATCCGAACGGATAACGGGCCGGAATTTATATCAGCAAGCCTTGCGGACTGGGCGCAAAAGCATGGGATTCATCTGGAATTTATTGAGCCGGGCAGGCCGATGCAAAATGGCTTCATTGAACGTTTTAACCGTAGTTACCGGCAAGGTGTGCTGGATATGTACGTGTTCAGGAGTTTACAGGAGGTGAAAGAGCGAACGGAACAATGGATGACCGATTACAACGAGCAATGCCCGCATGATTCACTCAACGGGATGACACCTGTTGAATACCGACTTTTCCATCAGCCTCAAAACTCTGGTAATACCTGGCACTGATTAGGGGAGGTTTACAGACCCACATTATCTGTCAGAAAAAGCTTATGCCACGGTAGCGTGGAAAAGAAAGCCGATGGCTCAAGAGTCTGATATTTCCCAGTGAGATTGTCATTAAATTCAGATTCGTAGAGGTTGAAGATCGCATCTTTTATAGACTTGCTTAGTGAACCTGTGGAATCAATTCCCGCATTGTCGAGACGGTCAATTAACCAGAAGCCCAATAAATAAAAATAATGATGTTTAGGTTGCTTACTCGAATCTTCGTTGGCTTGGGAAATAAGGTTATCAAGCGAATGCGAAAGATCAGTCACATGTTTATAGTTCAAGTTATCTAGGATATCGATCAATATTCGATATTCTGGACTTTGGGAGAAGTCGGAAGCTCGAAAATTTATCTCTTCACTCAAGGATTCAACTATTTCCAGCAAGAGTTCGCCAACATCTTGCGCAGCCTCGATCGTTCGAAGATATTCGTCGCGGACCATCTGCGAGAAACCTTTTTCAATCAATTGCATAGCTGGTGAGTCGTTTCGGTTACGTCGTAAAAGAAGTCGCTGAGTAAGATAGAAGAGGGCGACATTGCAGGTCGCAGGCCTGGAAAGAAGAAATATCTTGTAGCCGGCACTTTCATAACTAGGCAAAGCGTTGAGCAACATATGTTTAAGCACTGGCCGAGACATGGCTAACTCAAGTATCGCTTCAGGATAACCTGAAGACACGAGCGTCTGGCCGTCGACGTGTATACTCGCTTCCACAGTCGCTGCTAAAAGCCACGTATAAAAAAGATTTGGCTCGCGCCAGTGAGACCGAGACGATACTTTAACGCTATGCAAATTGCTTAGACCGTCTACATCTTTTAGAAAATAAGCTGAACTCAGCGTATTAAGCGTGTGCTTTTCCAGATCAATAGTTTCGGAAGCATCAGAAGGATCGGTTACCCTATCGCTATTAATGTTAATATTAATATTAAATCTCGTTAAAACGGGGCTCACAATATGCTGAAACGCTTGCTCGTTCTGAGATTGTTTTTGTAGGACAGTGACTGTTTGTTGAAGTGCACTATCGTTGGCAACCCAAGCAGCTAACTGCTCGTTAAAGTCGGTGCGCTCCTTGTTTTTATCCAATTCAAATAAAACTGGAATCGCACTTTCACAGTTCACTCGCAAGCAAGTGATCCAGTTCTTGAATGCTTGTACAGGATCCATTTTGTTGAATTCGTTCCACAGGTACGTACTTACCAATGGATTGAAATTTTCTTTGCCTGGCGGAAAATGATAGTAACCGTTCTCAAGGTGAAGAATTGGAAGGAGCTCGATTGCAGAGACTCCCCCAAACAGATTTGACAACGATTCTTCAAAGTCTTGTGCTTTGCAAATATAGTGTGCCTTAATGTAGCCGTTCCTGCCGTAGAGTATGTCTTTTAAATGATTAATGGCTTCAATCAATGGAACCAGGCTCGGATGGAGGCTTTCCAAGTTCTTTGGTGTGCAACAATGTACGTTTAGCCACCCCGCATAAAAACTCACGAAGCCATTGTCTTCCAAGAATGAGAGGGGGATAGTTGCACCCTTGAAATGGCTAACGTTGGTCGAGGTTGGCCATTTAAGCTGCCCAGAAAGCACTTCGGCGACAGTTTTTCTGTCAAGGACTGGAGTGGCCAAAGTTGCTCGTGCCAGAAATACTGCCATTGCATTTGCATGGAGATGTTCTTTGAGCGAATGGATATCAGAGTTACGCTCGAAGATAGGATACGCACCCAGAATATTTCTTAGGTGCAACCAGTTTGTTGAATAATTGTGTGTGCTTTGGTAGGGCATGGTGTCAGTTCATTGCTGTCGACATGGAGCATCGACGGTGGTGTTTATCTTATCCGCATCTGGCCTGTTCTCAACCACAGTCATTCGCCAATATGCAGCATCTCACTACTATCATTCTGTCTTTTGTGGGGCAATCTGGCGCAATACAACAACCCGCCAGAGATGGTAGTACGGCGACATACCTCAAAGCTAATATTTATGTGCATCCCGTGCAACTAATTGTTTACTTACTTTCGAATTGATAACCAATTTTGCGGATAACAGGGATAAAACGGAGCGAGCGCAACATTAACCCCGACCAACTATGGGCTAACGAATGATCAAATAGCTGCAATTAGTTAACGTCATTTGACGATTCAGGTTACTCAGGATCGGTAGAATGTGACCATTCAGGGAACATATCGTCCCTAGCCTTTGCTCCAGCTAGTGCTAAATGACCCAAATCAGCAATTCGAACCAGTTCACCTCGCATGACACCATCAGGGAGTCTTTTTGCACCTATCAATGTGATGTGGGGGCGCAGGCGTGCTATCGCTGATGACTTTGTACCCATCGCTCGCGCTAGATCTGCAAGTGGAAGATAGCTTTGTCGAAATGCGAAAAGCTGATGTGGCAGCACAATACGACAAGGTTGACCGCGCCGTTGTACTACTTCAGATTTAAGCAGTCCTTTGTCCACCCAGTGCGCAATGGACTCCCATTTCCACCCAGTTGCTTTGGCCAACTGCTGAATTGTCATACCCGACTCTATCAGCGGCATACCGAAGTATTTTGATACATCAGATCGTCGAAAGGTCAGATCGCCAATATGCTTAGCAGGTGAAACTGCTCTCACATCGCCATTGAAGATTGCCTTCATCAGCGACTCTATGGCTTGTTTCTCTCCCATACGCCGGCTGGTAAATGCAGCCCAAGTGACGGTAACATCGTCGATAGTCGTCGTTGGCTCCGCTAAGTGGCTCAATTTTTCAAGCAGGTTCCTTACTGACTGATGACTGACCGGCCCTCCTTTCAAAATGTCTTCCCGCCATCGTATATCTGACTGGATGATGCCTGCCGTTTTCATCCGATCCAGTACCGCTTGAGATATCCGTGCCATCTCGCAAGTTGCGGCGTCAGAAATCCATTCGGCTCGCTTCTGCTGTATTCGATCAACTTCGATGCATGGCACTTCGTAAACCTGACCACGGGTTCCTGTTCGTCTTATGCGGTGCGAGCATTCATTTTTCAGAATCGAGTCGAGAAGGCGGGAGCGACTGACGCCAATTGCTTTTGCTGCCTTAGAGGAGCGTATGTAGCCAGTGGAGGATTCAGCCATGGTTTTAGCTGAATCAAGGCCAAGTAAACAATCTGTTTGCTGTGCGGCGACGTCAATGACTATTTGTACGAATTGCTCAAGCTCGGTATCTAGAACAAGTTTGCGCAGTCGAATATACCAATCACCAAGCAGTGTGTTGAGTGTGCGAGCATTTTTACGTCCGACGGCAATGCGTTCCTCTACATGTTGCTTGAAGCCTATTGGCCAATCGGCGAGTAAAGCTTCTAATGGCGTAAGGAATCTAATGGACTCATGGACGGACTTTGGCGCAGGCACTGTGCCTTGCAGTTTTGGCCGTGTAGTGTCTGCATACTGGCACAAGATCTGAATAAACTTTGTTAGCATAGCAAGATCTATGTCATGCAGGTTCGGTGCCATGTTTCCAGAGTGCTGGCCATTGGTGGCGATAAGTGTTGATAACCATAACTGCACATAAGTCGCCGGTACTCGTGGCAAGTTGGCTAGATTTTGGCCACATGAACACAATCCGATATGTAGACGATCCCGCGAGAGGCTTTTGCCACACGAGTTGCAGCGATCAACCAACAACACCTGGTGATGAGGACAGGCGGTGGAATATGCATGTTCCCAGCTGTGCCGAATGTGCTGGGATTCAGCGATGCATCCAGGACATACGGCTTCAGAATGAGATCGATACAGCGATCTCCAACTACGGCAGAGAATTTCCTGCTTTCTGGCGTGTTCCGCCCATATCAATTCTAGTCCGAGATTTCTGGCTACTTCGTCGGTCCGCATTAGGAGCTGGCGTCGGTTCCGATCTACGCCAGCTGTATCAGTGAGATCGCGCCAACTACCAAATCCGTTATCCGAGGCAAGGCGTCGAAAGTAACCGAAACCAGCTTCTTCGTTTCGGGGGGCTGATGTGACGACAAGGCTCATTGTTGTGTAGCTCCATTTTTACGAACGGGGACGGGCATCGTGTTGCTGCTCAAAACATGGGCATATGCCTGTTTCAGAGCGGCGGGTTCGACAACCGCAATGTTATTGGGGTCTTGAAATGCCAGCCGATGTGGCGATCCGGCATGACTAACTTCCTCAAGTGCTCGCGCACAATCGAGATAGGTGACAGGCCGAGGAGCATCATTTGTCAGTAGGCGGGCGAGCTCCCGTATAAAGTCGGCAAGAACTCCTATAAGACCGCCAGTCAACAAGAAGCTTTGTTCTGTCAGGATGCGAGGGGGCACAGTAATCGGATAGCCAACAGCAGCGAACATCTTAGCGTAGCTAGCGACGCAAGAAGTGTACGCCGCCATTTGCCAATTAT
Source organism: Cognatundibacterium luofuense (assembly GCF_018139685.1). Taxonomy (GTDB): domain Bacteria; phylum Pseudomonadota; class Gammaproteobacteria; order Burkholderiales; family Burkholderiaceae_D; genus Undibacterium; species Undibacterium luofuense. The sequence continues at coordinate 260,292 of NZ_JAGSPN010000005.1, read as the reverse complement.
CGCCAGGGTCGTATGGCCGGAAATAGCGTGCAGGGCGAGCACGTCGTCTCAGCTGCTCATTTGCCGAGAATAGGCGTTCAAGTCGAGGAATTCCGAGAAGAATTAAGGTCATATCTAGTCTGTCAGACAAAGTTTTCAGCCAATCACTTGCAGCGCGAGGTGGCACTCTGGATCCTTCGTCAACCAAGTGCGAGATTTCGTCAAAAATAATCACACGTGTACCTGCCAGGCGAAGCTGCGTCACCATCAGATCGAACATAGTGCCTGCGGTAGTACGCGCCGCAACCGTAATGCCAAGTGCGGCTAATACGCTCTTCGGAAGTAATTTAGCTGTAGCGGACTGTGGAACTCTTACGATGAGAACAGGGATATATCTTCGACCTTCTAGACGGCTTTCCGGATATTTTCGTGCAATGGTGGTGACGATCGAGGACTTGCCAACTCCACTCGGACCAGGGATACGTTCGATCTTGGGCGCAAACCCAGCGATGGCATCATTGATGCGTTGCTCAAGTGCAGTGAGGTGTTCAACAAAAAATGGGTGAGGAAGCTCGCATGTCTCGATATCTTTGCGCAGTTGTTGGGCGATATTCATAATAGTTGTTTCCCAGTGTTTCTATTCACGATGGACATTGGTTGGACGGTGTCGTACCAGGAGTCATTTAAGGTGCTGCCTTCGGAACTCCATGCCGGCGCTGTCTCTGTTGCGTGTTCAAACTGTGTTGATGAAAGTAGAGGTCGTTTGATGCTTCGCTGAATGGCAGCATGTTCCTTCGCTCGCTGGGTTGTTTCCTTACTTTCTTCCCGTTTGCTGCGAGATTTTTCTTTGCGAGGCTTGTTATTTGCGGTCGCTGCATCGTCTAGGTCATCGTTGAATTTAGTCTTCGCATCGGGGTCAATCCAATCAGTCATACCAGCTTTAAAGCGTTCCTTCGCTTCAGCGAATGTCCATGCCGGGGTATCCGGGCGTACATGCTCGTGCGTAAGAGGTACGAGTGGACGCGCATCGTCTTCGTACACATACGCATGGCGAAAATCGTCGGGGTTATAGAGTATGTGGAGCAAAGCTCGATCCCCGTATCGGGATAGCAAGTAAGACATCGTGTCTCCCTTGTACCGAAAACCATGTTCCAGTGTTATTCCGGTCTTGGCACTGAGCACACATTGTTTATGCTCGAAGATTGCTGCCATCCATTTCTGCCGAGGTGGTGGCATGGTGATGGGATGCCCTATTTCTTCGGTTAGATAAGTGAGGCGCTCGAGTGGGGTTTTTCCCCTGACTGAGCTATCCAGTAATTCTTCCCAACGTAGCCGATCGAGAGGTGTGTTGATCCATTTCTCATAAAGCCATCGAACAATCCATTTCTCAAGTGCGCCAATGGTCATCAACTGATCACCCAAGGCCTCGGGATCGCGCTGGCCGTCTTTCCCATTGAATCGAGTACACCCTGGAAGGATTTGCAGTGCTTCTTTGAGCGCTCGGTTCAATCGCTCAATAAACGGTTTCCCTTGGGCTTCTTTCGCCTTGCAATGTTTAATGTCAATCTCGATTAACTCTAGGCGAATAATTCGCCCTCCCTTGCACTCTGGGCCGTTATCAAAAATGAGTTGTGACGGAGTGCCGTACAAGTCGCATGCTTGATTGATACCGAGCTCTTTAAATCGCTCCGTTTTTGCTGGCGTTAGATACATCTCGACGCAGGAAATTGAGTCCATTTCGCACGGAGCCCCAATAACGACTCGCCATCCAACTGGATATCCCGTACATGCATCAACAGCATGGACCAGATACACTGCTCTGGATATGCCGTGAGGAGTTTGCACAACGAAAGGTAAATGCAAGGCGTCCTGCTCAATGCGTGCGAAGGCAAATGAGGCGCGTATCCTTTTCTTTGCAAACGACTTGCCCGCTACACGGTCTAGTGGGTCCATTCGATCGTAGCTTGCATCAACGCTGAGGCTGCGGATTACCGAGTTCACAAACTTACGACTAATTGAGTGCTGTTTGACGTGAAGGCCACGGCGACGAGCTTCACGATTGACGTATTCCGTTAGATTCAGGACCGTCCATTTTGATTCTGTGACCAGATAGAGGTCACTGACAGTGACTTCGATGAACTCTAGAAGGTCTTTAGAGTACCTAGGCGTCGCATTTCCTTTATTTTTATCACCTTTTAGGACAGGAAGACCGAGTATCTGATTCTTGCGTGCTCGGAATAGTGTTGCACGCGACGGAAATGCTGCAATCAATACATCATCAGCGTGATTCTCTGCATATGCTTTGCGAGCAAGTGGAATGGCGGCGCCAAATGAAATGTTCCGTTTGTGTTGAATTGCTTCGATGTGCCTGAGGGTACTCTGTAGAAGGCACGCCCTTGCTTGCAGCACCGGATTATCATGCTGACTGGCAATTCCGACACGGGCCATCCCTTTGCGATGCAAAACAATATGACCGCTTGAGATGCCGCTTCGAATCTTTGCTTCTTCAATAAATCTGGCTTCGCGTTTCTTGGCGTCGAATATGTGTATTGAGCCAGCATGAATACGCGCATCCAGTATCTCAAGGTAATTTTCCGGATTGCCTGCAATGGCTAGCCTATCTCCGGTTCGCAGATCGGAATTCATGATAGCAGCTCCTCGATAAGGCAAAGATGGCTCAAATCACCAAATGCTGGTGACAATTCAAGAGATCCTTGAATTCGGTGACGGACCAGATCCGCTTGCAATACACCAATAACAAGCAAAGGTGGGATCATTCCAGGTGAAATTTGGATGTCAGCGCAAAGGTTGCGTTGTAGAACCGGGCCGGAAGCGCAGTAGCGCTCAACCTGATCAATCAGATCTGTTGTCAAATACTCATGTGCACGCGTTAAGGCAGGTTTGAGTAACTGGATGTTGACGAGGAGTGGATGTCGTTCATCCTCCGGTACTACTGCCGTGCATAACGAAATACCATGCGCTTCAATAATCTCCCGTGCACAGTCGATTTTGTCTTGATAGATGGTATCGCCTTCGTAGCCTTCAGTTTTGACTTCATACGCGCACTGCAAACCATCGATCTGAACGGTGGCAAAGTCTGGTGTGTACTCTATGTGCCCACGCAGGGCTTGGCGCATTTTGCGAGCTTCAGTGATTTCGGTGCGACTATATAGTAATCGCCGCTCAACTAAATCAACGGTAAATGGTTGTGGTTTGAATGATCGTACACGTGGATCGATACACAGCAGGTGCGCAACCAGGCGTTCGGCTGCGGACTCAACCGTGATATGGCCATTGGCCTTTTCGGCATAGGTGCCTATGCGTGCTTTGCCGAAGGTACTAGCTGTGACGCGAACCCCAGTATTTGTGAAATTCCGCCGACCACGAACTCCATAGGAGGGAGCATTTCTCATTGCCGCCCCCCGATGTGGTATTCGCACATAGAGATGATTTTTTTTGCCATAGCATTCCTCCTTGGCGCCTGCACGGCACCAATTATTCGATTTGATTTTTCGAAGTGTGTAACTGTCCCTGCTGGCGGCTTTGAAGCAGCTGAGCATCTTGACAGTCATGAGGGATCGGGGGCATACTCGACATCGGATCAACGTCATTGTTCCAATGCATTCAGCGGCCCATAAGTTAGCGCTTATGGGCCGTTTCGTTTTTGCCCCATTCTGTTTAACTCATGGGGTCTCCTTTCTTTTCATCTATTGCCGTGCTGACTTCGGAAGAATATGCGCCTCGAACTGAGGCCTGCTCACGTTGCGTGGCCAGCCACTTTGCTACATCGACAGATAAGGCAAACTTCCCACGGCGATTTTCTAAGGCAAACACAGGTACCGGGACGCTTTTCCTGACCAGCGCCTGACGAAATGCTTCCTTTGATGGATAGCCGAGTGCTTGTCGTAAATCATCGTTTGCGATAAGCGGCCCATATTGCTGCATCAAACCGCGTTCTAGCAGTTGCTCAATTGTTTCGTCGGTTTGCATTGTTGTTATTTGGATTCGGTTGTCACGTTCTGTCACGCTGGAGAGAGTCTAACTCTATCAGTAGCAATCGTGAAGAAAGTAAAATGGGCTCCATATTTTTACTCTATTTTGTCGATATTGAATTTCGTAACTTATTGAATTTATGTAATATTTTCTAGATTTACTGTATTTCGCACGGAGCAGATAAATACAAAATGACGAATCCAACTACCTCACGAGACCCAGTTGACGTGCTCCGAACGAAATATTGGTATGAAGGGTTGTGCCTTCGGCTTGGAGAGACTACGGCATATGCACTGGAGAAGAAAATTGAACCTGGTGCGTTTAAAAAGAATGGTGATAATGTTTCCATTCATCGAAATAAGTGGTGGCGTTACCGTAGTGGCTTACATACACCCAATGCCGCTACTTGCTCTAAAGCGGACGGGATTGTTATGGGATCTTCTGCGGATCTGAATCACCCGCTTTGGAGATCACTTCGGAACGAACCTCTGGCGCATGAGGCAGCAGGATTGTTACGTCAGCTCGCGCCGGAATTACAAATCATCTTGTTTGAACAGCATGACAATTTCCGGATTGAGGCGGGAAAAAGGTATCTAGGAAGAATTGAGCATCGAGCGAGCTTAGATGCCCTAGCTTGCCTTACGATATTGTTGAAAGTTAATTATGAAAAGGGACACTACGATCAGGTATGGGATTTTGCGCACAGAGTATTACGGATGCTGCTGATTCTTGGGGATGTATTCGATAAGCGAAAGATAGCAGAGGAAATATTTGAGGTTTATCGCAAACGGATTTTCAACCTTGTTCGACTCAATGGTGAAAGATTTTGCCTTGATGGGTATTGTTATTTAGGCAATGTCGCAATTCTTCATCACTACGCGCACAACACGAATTACACCAAAGGCCGGAGCTTGACTTGGAATGAACAAGTGAAGTTTATGCGGCGCATTCTTGATGGAGATTTTGGAATGGATCTTAGATTTTTACTAATGTCATCCATTCGCCCTGATTTGAGTATTGGGCCACCTACTTGCAAAAGTATGTTGCGTAAAAATCAGAGTGTGCGGCTGCGTAAATGGAGTTTACAAAATGTAGTTACCGGAGGATCAGAACGGTTTCCCCCGGCAAACATTTGGGAAGATTAACCTAGCTTGCTATTAAAGCATGGCTCGTTTTTATAAATTGGGAAACTCCCTTTCTTTTAGATAGTTTACGTGTGGACAGACCTTTCTCTCGACCCCTACAGGACAATATTTTGATCTACTGTCGTACTGTTTGTGGCTGTGCCTTAGGGTTTGGCAGTCGTGCTTAAATTTTGTAAGGGATGCAGCGTAAACGTTTGTATGTTAATCATTTGACTTTTGATCGTAACGTCGTCAATCACTAAAAAAATAGACACAGATATTGTCGCTACGATGATTGAGGACTCTTATGAAATAATTGAAGTTGGTGTTGATGAAATCACCCTAGTTTCCGGCGATGCTAACTATGTTCCCGCAGTAGAAAAGTTGAGACTTCGTGGAATTCCCGTTCACGTAGTGTTCTGGTCACATGCTTCGCGTGAATTGAAAGAATCGGCTACGAAATTTGTGGATTTGAATCTCTATTTGAACCACCTCTGCAAATGATCGGAAAACTAGATGGACTCAACATAAATGGTGTGGTACTTGGGACTTCTAGGAGCCTCGGCGGCGACTTTGGCTGGGATGGCTATCACCAAGCCCACACGCTATGAAGCTGTAGTTTCACCACTCGTTTTTAAAGCCGCTGTGCTTGTGATGGTCGCTGCATGTGCTTGGCAGGGAGGATTAATGGCGGTATTCAATTCTATAAAGCCATTCTTGTCGAACGTGGATGCCGCAACTAAGCAGTATTCGTCGCTTTATTTGGCCGGATGGCTTGCATTAGCCGGTGGATTTTTGCTGGTAATACTGTATCCCTTGCTCAATGCTTGAGTCTTTCAAGGGAAAATTCAATGGCCACATATCGTTTCGATGAAAAACACGACGCGACTATTCGTCCGGTGGAAAAACTTGCTAAGGGGCGTTATCGGTGTCTGGTTCACGTTGGACTCACGGATGGATCGCCAACGGATTCGTCTTTTGAAGCTGAAGGTAAAACTGCCAAGCAAGCTGAAAAGGCAGCATTGCAGTTGGCCAGTGACGCAATATCGGCTGGTAAAATCAAATATCTAGAAAAATAATGACCAAATCACAATTGAGCGAATAGCTGAATTGCATAAACAGGAGATAGCTTGTGCAGAGCGTATGGCGAGTATCCAGCGCAATACAGTAAAAGGCAGACATGGAATATGTTTGCCTCTAAATCGTCAAAGTGTTAAAAAAAAGTTTTCCATTTATTCCACCAGGGTTGGGATACGTTTTTTTGTTGTATTTCCGGTTTTTCTTCAATTTGTGACGGTGGCAAATGAAATTCCGTAATTCCTACCCCGTGTATTACGGTGGACTGTTTGTTCAGGGACAGAAAGAAGCGCCCGACCACGGTGCGATGATTGCCTTGGTTGACGTAATAGCGATCACCTAATTTTGAAAAAGACCAGTATTCTTTTCCTTCATGACTAGTGTAGTAACCAGGATTAGTCCATAAGCGTTCTATACACCGGTGGCCACGTTTCATCAGACCTTGATATTGGGATCGCCCATTATTGCTAATTGTTTGAGTTCTATCGGGACGTGTCGGAAGCAATTCAATCCAAGTGTGGCCAGCATAATCTGGATGCAATGTACCAACTACTTGCGCTAGATCTACCGATCCAATCATTTGCGTAAATGGCAAATCTAGCACCTCTCGTTTATCAAAATGCTCCATACGATCGTTAGCAAATTCTGGTGTTTCTGACTGAAGCAAAAAGTGTATGTCTGGGTGTATTGAGCTCATATGGACTTTTAAGTTGGAGATGTTCTGTTAAATCTGGAGCGATTGCCAAAAAAACTTTACTTCATAATAATGCACTTATTCGGACATTTTGATAAAGAGACTGTATGTCAGACATCCATGCTGAGTATCATCGGTTCTTGGAACATCTTTCAACGCGAGGGGTTCCGGAAGATGTGCATCGCCTTGCAAATTTAATATATGGTAATCTTGAACATCTTGCCGAAGTCGGCGCTGCTCGACGCAGCCGATCGGCACGTCTAGTTTCTCTTGCAATCGAACACTTCGAGGGAACTAATCCGATTTACAGCGAGCGACTAGAAAATGCTGCTCCTGGTGCAGTTTTCGAACGTTTAACCCAGCTTAGGGTTGGCCCATTTCGTGGGTTTATGCGACCAGAAGAATTCGATCTTAGTCGCGACATTACTCTGATCTATGGAGCCAACGGTACAGGTAAGAGTAGTTTCTTCGAAGCGTTAGAGCTCGCTATGCTTGGTTCTATCAGCGAAGCGCAAGTGAAGCGGTTAGACTTAAGAGAATACTGCAATAATGCCAGAATAGGTCGCCATACAGAGCCTGTGCTTCTGGGGCAATTTGGCGGAGCAAACTCAACCATACAAAGGGATGAATCTCGATACCGGTTTTGCTTTATTGAGAAAAACCGACTTGATGATTTCGCGCGTATTGCCGCACGCACTACGGGGGATCGGAGGCAGCTTATCGCTGCTTTATTCGGGTTAGATCAGTTTAGCGAGTTTGTTCGTGGTTTTAATCCAGAGCTTGACCAGAATTTAATGCTCATTGGAAATGAAGCAAAACGTCTGGCCGAGCAACGTCAGCAAATTGCGAATGCTGAGCAGATTATTTCTGGATATGCTCAAGCCGTCGCGAGTATTGAGGCCGAGGAAGAAGCGTATGCGGAGCGCATATACCCAGGGTTTGGATACAGAAAATTCGTGGATTGGCTACTTGGAACACCACATCAGCTTGGCAGGCTACCTTATGTTCAAGCTCAGCTCGATGCGCCATTGCCGACCATACATAACATTACCCAAGCTAAGTTAAACATCCTGCTCAATAGTGCATATGAGAATCATAATGCATACAATTCGGTTCAAGCATTAATTAGTGCTCGGGCCAATGAGATTTCTTTTCAAAATCTTTACGATGCTGTACTTGCATTTGCTGAGGGCGCCGAGTCTTGTCCAGCATGTGGTACGGCGCTCACTGATGTATCGGAAAATCCATTTGACAAAGCACGCAGTGGTTTGGATCAATTGCGTGAGCTTGCGGACTTACAGAAACAGGAAGTAGTCCTTCGCAATCAGCTAAATGAAGTGTTTAGGGTACTTTTGGAGGAAATGCGCCGTGTTCTCCTTGTAGCGCAAAGTGTATGTCCGCACAAAGTTATCGCCGAAAATCTTCCGAATTTACCTGAACATCACTTGGGAGATTGGCTAGCTATATGGGTAGCTGATGAAAAGCTTCTCTGGAAAAAACTATTAGAAATTGCAACATTGATCGAGGTATCGGATAAGCAGGCTCGTGATGCACATAAACAGCGTGATACGTTAGTTACTGAACGGGACACTCTGATTCAGTATCGGTTGGATATCGAGGGACTACGCACTCGTCGAACGGATGTAGGCAATAGTCTCAGATTAGCTCAGGAAAATGTCGCACGGTTTAATGCAGAAAATCAGGCATTAATTCAACTGGTTGAAAACGAAGTTCCGGTTGTACAACTTCATAAAAGGATTAAAGCGGCTTACGATGCGTTTCTTCCGGAAATCCAGTCATATTTGGCGGCGTTACCCGGATTAATGATCGAGGGGCTCGGTACGCTGGCTCGTGATCTCTACAACTCTTTCAATCGGGACGATTTAAAGGGGGATTATCTCGCTGGGTTGTTCTTACCAGTGACAGAAAGCCAGAGGATCGAGGTCGTCTTTGCTGGTGAACCTGACGTCCGCTATGACGCGTTGGTTGTATTGAGCGAAGGTCATATCAAATGCCTAGGATTGGCTATTTTACTGGCTAAGAATATTCAGCAAAGTTGTCCAGTAGTTATTTTTGACGATGTGGTCAATGCGATCGATGACGACCATCGCAATGGAATTTGGCGAACATTTTTTGAGGACCATTGGCTTGACGGGAAGCAAGTTATCCTAACTTCTCACGCCGAAGAGTTCTTGTTGCGAATTCAGCAGGAACTCGGTTCTGCACGTGCTGCAGCAATAAAATGCTACAAATTCCTGCCACACAATGGCGAGCACGAGTTGCGTGTTGATAGTGATCCACCAACAAAGAATTATGTCTTATTAGCACAACGTGCAGTGGACGATGATGACAAGAGAGACGCATTACGTCAAGCAAGGCCTGCATTGGAGAGTCTTACTGACCGACTTTGGACTTGGTTAGGCAAAAAAGGCGAAGGCCGTATCGAGCTAAAGCTCAGCGGTCCACGGGCGGATCGGGAATTAAATAACAAATGCGTAAAATTGCGACACGCGGTCGGTCGCATCACCGGCAATTATCTAGGTTTATCTGAAGCAGTGAATGCATTGAGTGAATTACTTAACGTCGGCGGTACAAGTATCGAATGGAGCTACTTAAACGGCGGTACGCATGACTCCGTGCGCGGCCATGAATTTGATCGTGCAACGGTCAAAAAAATAGTTGACGCAATAACGGAGTTGGATACGGCTCTGGATGTCCTTCAGAATAGGCAGTAGTTATTGGTTTGTTTCGGTTGAAATAGCGGGCGCCTTAGCGGCGCTGTTAATCTGAATGCCGGAGCTCATAACATTGCGCTCCGTTCGAACAGTCCACGTCCTGAATTTTCCTCGCGTTTGCGTAAATGCGCCGTTGGCCAAGCCGACGGCAAAGTCATGCAACGAAAGTGTCTTAACTCGCCGGCCGTTTGGCGATAAATACACTGTCACAGATGTGGTGTCGACCGTAGGCGCTCTCTTCGGGCAATTAAATGTGAGTTTGAACCCTGTAAAGCGCCGAATGCTCGAGTAACTGGGAATCAACGAGTCGCCGGACCAGATAAACCGCAAGGTCAATCGCAGGCGGTTCAGCGCGGCATTATTGGGCTTGCCTGCGCGCCATGGGTGTGGACACCATACTGATTAAATAAAGGCAGAGTCCCCCGAAGTTGACGACATACTTTCCATTCCAACGTATTCGCCCATCGCCAAACCTCTATTATTGCCGTCTCCCGCAATCACACCTACTCACAAATAGGGAGCACGACCAAGCAGGTGGTCAGCAAGGCAAATACTGGTTCATCGTAGTATTACTGCGTGCCGGCGTTGCACTAGCTTAAATTTTAAAAATAGACAACATTAGTTGGATTTTCGAGCTAAAAGTCCCCGAATTGTCGGTTACTGCAATAAATGCAGCCAGACAGTCAGTATTTCCCATTAGAATCATGAAAAAACGACATCTATGCCTTATCGAGTTTAATACCGCCGTAAAGTGAGCCGCCTGAAAAAATGGATACTGAAAAATCTGGGAACAGCCTTGATAGCCTCCGTGAAAATGATAAAGAGCTTGACCGTTATCTTGGCCTGATATCGGTTCCCGAGTGCGAGAATGGCGCGCACCGCCGCACCAAGCTTTTATTCTTGCGATTTGAAGAAGATGTACCTACAGATGACGCGTTCATTGAACACCTTCTAGATTCGATAATTGGATACGCAATTCCTAAGAAAAAGCGCTTGGCCGCCTTGGCTCGTTCTCATAGCTCACGAACGCAAGCGGATACCCGCCCGCTAGCGAGGCTACAACGGGAAGCGCGCAGGCTCTTTCTAGAGTATGACCCAGACAATACTGGTCGCTTTGGTGAGGTTGGCGAACTCATAGCTTACTGTGTCGCTGAGCGTCACTTAGGCGCCGCGCAGATTGCTGCAAAGCTTTCGTTGAAAACAAATAACAATATGCCCGTCCACGGGATAGATGGTATTCACGCGAAATTCGAAGACGGCGTAATGAACGTCTTTTGGCTTGAGTCCAAGCTCGCTCCGAGCGCAAACGACGGGGCGAAAGAATTCGCAATCTCCACTGCGACTTTCTTGTCAAACCGTACCCAGTACCTACGAGAGTTAACGATAGTGACTGATTTCAGTAACATTGACGCCTTGCCGCAAGATCAAAAGGATGTCTTGCTGAGCTACTTCGACATGTATGATTCTGATTCCGTGTTACAGAAGCGCGACAGACATGTTGGAGTGATTTGCTACGATGAGAATTTGTATGGCCAAGGCATTCCGGTAGACGACACCAAGCCTCCGTCGATACACGAAGAGCATTTTATTGAGCGCTATGCGAAAAAGCATAAGCATCATGACGATGCATTGATGAAACACCTAAAAAATCAAACTGTAAAATCTACGAAGTCATTAGCGTTTTTCATTGCCGTGCCCTCAGTTGACGGCTTACGTCAGAAATTTGGAGAGGCTCTGAAATGACATCGTTCGCAGAGCAGCTTTCGTCAAAGATATTGACCAATGACCAATTCTGGAATGACCTAGATTTTGTCAGTGCTCGCGGCCTTATGTCGGAAATTCGCGAATCGGCTGACGACTCGAGTGCTGAGGTCGACGACTTGCCTGATGCCACGGAACGATTGATGTACTCGGCGTCTGTGTTTGCCCAAACCGACTCCGACAATCATCGTTCACTCGCTCAGCGAATCGCCCTCTATTCGACTCTGGTATCCCACAATCCACTAGTGCTAGAGGCCTCAACTCGTATACTCGCAAGCATCGGCAATTTTCCGGGAGTAAAACAACTGGAGCGACGCCCAGAACGCTTCCGCCCATCCTTGACCACCTTGTTAACCAACTGCCTGCTCAGGGCCATTAACACGGAAGAGATTGGCGGGACTCCGGTTCCGCTAACTGACTTTCAGCGAGGCGTTTGGGAATTGTTACCGACTGGACGGAACGTCGCAGTTAGCGCCCCCACTTCCGCCGGAAAATCGTTTGTTGTATTGGCTCAACTTTGCGAGCGAGCCGAGAAAGAACCTAGTTTCTGCTGCGTCTACGTAGCGCCTACAAGAGCTCTTCTTGCTGAGGTGAACGAGAAGTTGAACTCTCGACTGGCTCATGTCTCAGACAAAGTACGTGTTTCTACAATTCCAACACTCGACAGCGAAGACCGGCCAGGGCAAGTGTTTGTATTAACACAAGAGCGCCTGATGGTGCTTTTAAGTGTCACCTCAATTCGTTTCGACATGGTCGTTGTCGACGAGGCGCAATCCATCGGTGACGATATTCGCGGGATGATTTTGCAGGACTGTCTGGAGCAATGCCGGGCTCGCAATTCAGTTGCCCAATTCGTTTTTCTGGCCCCGGGCGCTACTGGTTTCGAAACCTTAGGAAACTCTATTGGTATTGAGGAAATATCGGTAAGGAAGACCGGATTATCGCCAGTGCTTCAAAATCGTATCATCGTCACTCCAGACGCCGCAAATCCCACTCATCTGCAGCTAAAGCTACTCAATGCGCGGCAAACCGTTGAAATCGGGCGTGTCATTGGTAGCCGCGGGTTCCTAAACGAAAAAACCTTACTAGCGGCTGTTGCACTTGAACTCGGAAGCAAAGGTGCATCGTTGGTCTACGGAACCGGACCATCGCAGACCGAGAAGATTGCGCTTCAACTCGCGACAGACATGCCGAGAAAGCAGACTCCGGCGCTGCTTGACCTATCTAAGTTTATTAAGGACCATGTTCATCCCAAATACAGCCTCGCAGAACGTGTGCTGCACGGTATCGCGTTCCATTACGGTAAGATGCCTAGCCTTCTTCGGGAAGCCATTGAATCAGCGTTTAAAAATGATGATATTAAGTACCTAGTTTGCACAACAACACTCTTCCAAGGTATCAATCTACCGGCACGAAATGTCTTCATCGACACGCCAACGCGCGGCCGCGATGGAAAGTTGGACGCCGCTGCTCTTTGGAACTTCGCAGGGCGGGCTGGCCGATTGCATCACGACATCGTCGGAAATGTGTTCTTGGTGAACTACGACAAGTGGACCGACAAGCCCCTAAGTACCTCACAACCGTTCAATTTGCGGTCTGCTTTTGGGGTGGCGGTTACAGAAAAATATGCAGACGTGCTGGAGGTATTGGAGAGCCGAGTCAACAGTGACATTTCGAAAATCCCAGCTGATGCAAAAGCCGCGGCCGGTCTTATGATGTCGAGAGCCGCAAAAGGCTCATTGTCAAACTTCTTTGACAGGTTTGAAATGCCCTTGGATTCCGCAGCGCGTGAGGTTTTAATTGGGGCAGCGGAGCAAACGGTTAAGGAGCTAAACCTTCCAACAGAAGTATTGGAGAGTAATTGGACTGTAAATCCGTTTGGACAGGCCCGTCTTCTTGCACGGTTTCGCAAGCTCATCGCTGAAGGTCGTGCGCAAGAGCTTCTTCCACCACATCCGTCAGGAGATGTGTTCGAGAGCTACGTACAGGTCTTCGCACGCATTAACAAATACATTTTGGGGCTCAGTTTTTCTGGGTTTAACAAGAAGCTGGCGACGATTGGACTAGCTTGGATGCGAGGGGCACCACTTCCTGTTCTTATCGGAAAAAGTATCGAACTGGCGCAAACTAAAAAAAAGACAAATCGTGAAGTCAATGTGGACACCCACGTAAGAAGCACGTTCGAATTTGTGGAGGACAAACTACGATTCGAATATGTGCAACTTGGAAAAGCATATGTGGATCTCCTTCGGTTCGCGTTGCGTGAACAACAACTCGAAGTCGAGGCCAACTCGATTTTTGATTTTCCCCTAGCGCTGGAACTAGGGGTGTCCTCAGTTGCTGGCCAAGCATTCATTGAATTGGGTTTATCTCGTGTCACTGCGTCGTTGCTGCAAGACCTTATTCCGGATTCGAATCCAACGCTTGCCCGGGCTAAGTCGTGGCTTGCGTCAATCAGGGTAGAGGATTTAAAGCTATCCAAAATCATTGCTCAGGAGCTTGTGCAGAAAGGGCTTGTTGCAGCAACAATTGAATTAGACACTTGAAGTATGGCGAGCCCAAGGCTCATGATGGGCGCCAAAGGAAGGTGCTCTAGGACGACCTCACCTTCAAACAGAGGCCGTATTAATGCTCGGCAGGCTTATGCAAATTCTTGTCCAATGCGGTTTTCCCCGCAGAGTAGGCGGCTCTCTTTATCATGTTGTTTACAAATTTGAAGTTCTCCTTCGTTGGCGAGGATCTCGGCACGATGATTTTCGTGCAGTGCGCAAAAGAAAAGCGGCCCCTCACTGAGGTGGCCGCTTTCCGTTCGGACACGGTGGCAACTAGGTGCCATCAAGCCAAGCTATCGAGGCACATCCACCGATAACTGTCTCAGTGGATACTTCCCAAAATCTCAAATTATGGTTCCCGCTACAAGCGCATCAAACGTCGATGTTACCGGCGCGCAGCGCATTCCCTTCAATAAACGCACGGCGTGGTTCTACGTCGTCGCCCATCAGGGTGGTGAAGATCTGGTCGGCGGCGATGGCGTCTTCGATTTGTACTTTCAGCAGGCGGCGTACGGTTGGGTCCATGGTGGTTTCCCACAGCTGATCCGGATTCATTTCACCCAGACCTTTATAGCGCTGTTTAGAGACGCTGCGTTCGGCTTCTTCGCGCAGCCAGTTCATGGCCTGATGGAAGTCCTGTACCGCGATTTCGCGTGCTTTGTCGCCTTCGCCACGGCGGATATACGCACCGGCGCCCAGCAAGCCTTTAAAGGTGGCGGCGGCGTTGTTGAGCACTTTGTAATCGGCGCCGTCGATAAAGTCGGCGTCGATCAGGCTGACTTTGATATTGCCGTGGTGCAGGCGTTCTACGCGCAGGCCGAATGCGCCGGACAATTCGTCGGTAGTGACCAGTGCTTTGACTGCCGGATCATTGATCGCAGCGGTCAGCGCAGCGGCGGAGGCTTCTGCGTGTTCCTGGCTGTCCAGACTCAGATTGACGCCGGTCATGATGGCGGTCAGGGCTTCGCGGTCAATCACGCGGGCCAGACGGGTCATGACGGAATTCGCCAGATTGAACTGACCAACCAGTTCTTCCAGCGCGCTGCCGTTAATCGGCGCGGCACCGGCTTGCGGTACCAGCGTGGCGTCTTTCAGCGCCAGATTCATCATGTACTGCGCTTCTTCGGCATCGTCTTTCAGATAGCGTTCATCGCGGCCGGCTTTCACTTTGTACAGCGGTGGTTGCGCGATGTAGATGTGGCCGCGTTCTACGAGTTGCGGCATCTGGCGGTAGAACAGGGTCAGCAGCAGGGTACGGATATGCGCACCGTCCACGTCCGCGTCGGTCATGATGATGATGCGGTGGTAGCGCAGTTTGTCGGCATTGAATTCGTCCGGGCCGATGCTGGTGCCCAGTGTGGCGATCAGCGTGGTGATCTGTTCGCTGGACAGCATTTTTTCAAAACGGGCTTTTTCTACGTTCAGCACTTTACCGCGCAGTGGCAGAATCGCCTGGAATTTACGGTCGCGGCCTTGTTTGGCCGAGCCGCCCGCAGAGTCACCCTCGACGATGTACAGTTCGCACAGCGCCGGGTCTTTTTCCTGGCAGTCTGCCAGTTTGGAAGACAGACCCAGACCATCCATAATGCCTTTACGACGGGTCAGTTCGCGGGCTTTACGGGCTGCTTCACGCGCACGCGCTGCTTCCACGATTTTGCCGCAAATGATTTTGGCGTCGTTCGGTTTTTCCATTAAGAAATCGGTGAGGGTTTTCGCAACGATTTCTTCAACAGGGCCGCGCACTTCCGAAGACACCAGTTTGTCTTTGGTTTGCGAGCTGAATTTCGGCTCCGGTACTTTCACAGACAATACGCAGGTCAAGCCTTCGCGCATGTCATCGCCAGCGACTTCGACCTTGGCTTTTTTCGCTAGATCGTGTTCTTCAATGTATTTATTAATAACGCGGGTCATCGCAGCGCGCAGACCGGTTAAGTGCGTACCACCGTCGCGTTGCGGGATGTTATTGGTAAAGCACAGCACGGTTTCGTTGTAGGTGTCGCTCCATTGCATGGAAACGTCAACGCTGATCGTGGTGCCCTGGTCAGAGGCTTTTTCGCCTGTGGCCTGGAATACGGTAGGGTGCAGCACGGTTTTGGCTTTGTTGATGTATTCCACAAAGCCGCGTGTGCCGCCTTCAAATGCAAACAATTCTTCCTTGCCGGTGCGGTGATCATTCAGTTTGATACGCACGCCATTGTTCAGGAAAGACAGTTCGCGGATACGTTTTGCCAGAATTTCGTAATGGAATTCAACGTGGGTGAAGATTTCTTCATCGGCCCAGAAATGCACTTCGGTACCGCGTTTGTCGGTGTCGCCAATCACTTTGATCGGGGAAGTCACTACGCCGTCAACGGTTTCGATTTCGCGGTTTTGTGCCACGCCTTTAGCAAACTCCATCTGATGGATTTTACCGTCGCGGCGAATCGTCAGTTTCAGCAGTTTGGACAGTGCGTTCACGCACGATACGCCCACGCCGTGCAGACCGCCGGAAACTTTGTAGGCGTTCTGGTCGAACTTACCACCGGCATGCAGCTCGGTCATTACGATTTCAGCGGCGCTGCGCTTAGGATCGTGTTTGTCATCCCATTTAATGCCGGTAGGAATACCACGGCCATTGTCGGTAATCGAAATCGAATTGTCGGTATGGATGGTGACGTTGATTTCAGTACAGTGTCCTGCCAGTGCTTCGTCAATCGAGTTATCCAGCACTTCAAAAACCAGATGGTGCAAACCGGTCCCGTCCGAGGTATCACCAATGTACATGCCTGGGCGTTTGCGCACCGCTTCCAGACCTTCCAGAATCTGGATCGAAGACGCACCGTAAGCAGCGCTGTTTGGGACTGGTTGGTTTTCTTGGTTGTTATCGGACATAGCTACCTTCTTGTGTATTGACTGCTGTCGTAAAACGATTGTTTCAGTGTGGAAACCGGGTTTCCGTGCGCAGGCTGATTGCCTTTGCGTTTGGCAGGTACAACCTTCTGGCTGGCCTGCGGTTTAATTGCTGTTCTTTTTGCTGATTTGCTTTTTGCGGCTTCGGAAAATTGTCCGCTTCAAAGCTGCTTGCCTTCATATGATTGATTGAAGGCAAGCGCCTCTGCTTTTTAAATGCGCATCGGCATGACAACGTATTTGAAATCAACGTTATCAGGGATGGTGATCAGTGCGGACGAATTGGAGTCGCCCAGTGCAATATTCACCTGATCGCATTTGAGGTTGTTCAGCACATCCAGCAGATAGCTGACGTTGAAACCGATATCCACGCTGTCGCCACCGTAATCGATTTCGATTTCTTCCATCGCTTCTTCCTGATCCGCATTGGTGGACAGAATCTGCATGCTGCCCGGCGTAATCACGCAACGCACACCTTTGAACTTGTCAGAAGTCATGATCGCGGCACGTTGCAGTGCGCGCAGCCATTGTTCGCGGTTCAGTGTGAATTCGTTTTTGTAGCCTTTCGGTACCACGCGGTTGAAGTCAGGGAATTTGCCTTCGACCAGTTTGGAAATCAGTTCGATATCGGAGAAAGTCAGTTTGATCTGATTGTTCGCGATGTCGATCTGCACAGAATTCTCGCTGTCGTCCAGCAAGCGTTGCAGTTCCAGAATGGTTTTACGCGGGATGATGACTTCCTGACGCGCAAATTCCTGTTCCACTTCCACCTGGCAGAACGCCAGACGGTGACCGTCAGTGGCAACTGCCATGACTTTCTTGCCATCGACTACCAGCAGCAGGCCGTTCAGGTAATAACGGATATCCTGTTGCGCCATCGAGAAATGCACCATGTTGAACAGGTGCTTCAGGGTTTTTTGCGGCAGGCTGACGCTGGCATTGAAATGCTCTGCTTGTGCCACAGTCGGGAATTCTTCTGCAGCCAGTGTTTGCAGCGAGAAGCGGGATTTGCCGGACTGGATGCTCATGCGTTTGTTTTCCAGCTTCAGCACCACATCGTTGTCGTCAGGCAGCGCGCGCAGAATGTCCAGCAGCTTACGGGCTGCAACGGTCGTGGCGATGTCGTCACCACCGGAACCGATTTCGGCGTGCGTAGTGATCTGAACTTCAATATCCGTCGACAGGAAGGAAACCTGTTCACCGGTTTTGCGAATGAGGATATTGGCCAGAATCGGCAGTGTATGCCGACGCTCGACAATACCGCTCACAATTTGCAAAGGCCGGAGCAGGGTATCCCGGTGGGTTTTTACCAATTGCATTTGAAATCCTCGCTAAACGGGGTTAATGAGTTGAAAGACGTCAGAGTAAACAAGGTTTGCTGGCCTGCGTTGATCGCAGACCAGTCAGGGCAGAGCAGGAAAACTGGGCGTTTCTGCATGCGGTTGACCTTATCCCTTCAGGGTTTGCTCCAGCACGTGCAGTTCATGATTGCACTCGGGATTTTTTGCCCGGTCAGCGGCAATCTTGCGCACAGCATGCAGCACGGTCGTGTGGTCGCGGCCACCGAACAGTTCACCGATTTCCGGCAAACTCTTCTGCGTGAGTTCTTTGGCCAGATACATGGCGATCTGGCGCGGACGGGCGATATTGGCCGGACGCTTTTTGGAATACATATCGGCGACTTTGATATTGAAAAAGTCAGCCACAGTTTTCTGAATGTTTTCCACAGAAATCTGACGGTTTTGCACAGACAGCAAATCCTTCAGCGCTTCTTTCACAACATCAATCGTGATGTCTTTATTGTGGAAGCGGGAATACGCCAGAATTTTGCGCAGCGCGCCTTCCAGTTCGCGCACATTGGAGCGCAAATGTTTGGCAACGAAGAACGCCACGTCATCGGTCAGTTTCACGCCTTCGGAATGCGCTTTTTTCAGCAGAATCGCGACGCGCATTTCCAGTTCCGGCGGTTCGATGGCGACGGTTAAGCCGGAATCGAAACGTGAAATCAGGCGGTCATCCATGCCGGTGATTTCTTTCGGATAGGTATCGCTGGTGATGATGATTTGTTTCTTCGCAGCGATCAGTGCTTCAAACGCATAAAAGAATTCTTCCTGTGTGCGGCTTTTGCCACCGAAGAACTGAATATCATCAATCAGCAACAGATCGAGCGAATGGTAGTAACGTTTGAATTCGTCAAAGCCTTTGCGCTGATACGCGGTGACTACGTCACGCACATATTGTTCTGCATGGATGTAGCGGATTTTTGCAGCCGGATTATCGACCAGAATCTGATTACCAATTGCGTGAATCAAGTGCGTTTTACCCAGACCAACGCCGCCGTACAAAAACAGCGGGTTGTAGGAAATGCCCGGATTATTCGCGACCTGAATCGCAGCAGCGCGCGCCAGCTGATTGGCCTTACCGGTGACCAGACTTTCAAAGGTCAGGTCAGGATTAATTTTGCTTTGTTCACGGCGTGCGGTGGCCATTTCCACGACCGGATCCGGCGCAGGTGCCGGCGCAACCGGCATTGCGTGCAGACCGCCGCTCAGTGGTGTGTGTTCAGGTTCGCCTGCAGGACGCGCCGGTGCCAGCGGTTTTTTACCGGCACGCGGGTCAAGCACAAACTGTACTTCGACATCTTCATCCCAGTACTGGTTGGCCAGCTCTGTGATGCGGCTTGCAAATTGCGCTTTCACCCAGTCCAGTTTGAAGCGGTTCGGCGCTGCGATACGCAGCTTGCCGGCTTCATAATCCAGCGGCACCAGAGGTTTAATCCAGGCGCTGTACTGCTGAGGCGGAAGCTCTTGCTCTAATTGTGACGAACAGGCTTGCCAGAAATTTTCCATGAATCACTCGTATGAAATGCAAATGCGCGGTGCCGGTTTTGCCTGCAGTGCAGAAGACAGAGACACGTTTAGCGGCTGCTGCGCAAATTTTGCGTCAGGCCGCAGTGTATAAATCAGAAGTCTTCCACAGCACGTCAGGCGGAAATTTTCCGGTGCTTGCCTGCGCCGCAGGGGCGTCAGAGGCAGTTTCAGCAGAAAATTGTCAGTAAGACATAAAACGGTGCCGCGCTAATCCTCTATTTTAACCCTGCTTTGCAAAGTTATCCACAGCCTTCGACGGAATTTTCTAGTTTGCAGCGCATCACGTGCAACAACACAGGGCGGATCAGGGGCTGATTAAATTTTGTGCGTGTTATGCGCTAAATGATTGACAGCAAATGCAAAAATGGTGTCTAATTCAGGGTTCCCTACCCTCAATCATCTGTTGTTATCTTTCGCAAGCGTCAGAAAGCAACAGGAAAGCGGTTCCGGGGTGCATCAAAATAAAGGCGCAGGCCAGACGTTATAGCTCGAGCCAAAGTCGTATGTACGGCAGCCTTTATCCGTAATTCCGATTTTTAATTTGCTCAAATAGCGAGACCAACATGAAACGTACTTACCAACCTTCCGTCGTTCGCCGCAAGCGCACTCACGGTTTCCGCGCACGTATGGCAACCCGCGGTGGCCGCGCTGTTCTGAACGCTCGTCGCGCCAAAGGCCGTAAACGCCTGGCAGTGTAATTGTCACTGGTCTGCGGCAGCTCTGGCTGAATACGCATGATCAAACAATTGGCTGACTCAGTGCAGGCAGAAGCCGGCGGTGCAGATTTTGCACGCGTACGCCGCATCGTTAAAACGGATGAGTTTTCATCCGTTTTTCGTTTGCGGCCCGTGTATAAAACACCGCATTTCGTGCTGTATGCCCGCAGTAATTCGCTGCCGAATGCCCGTCTGGGCGTGGTTGCTGCGAAACGATTCGCACCCCGTGCCGTAACCCGCAACACTATCAAGCGGGTAACGCGCGAGGTGTTTCGTCACGCCTGTCTGAATAATATGGATTGCATCGTGCGCCTGTCGCGCCCGGTCAATACCAAAGACGGTCCGGCCCGCACGGCAGCCTTAAAACGCTTGCTGCGCAGCGAACTGCTGCATTTGTTCAGTGCGCCGGCCTGCCGCAAACCGGACCCGAAATGAAAACCCTGCTCCTGCTGCTGTTGCGCTTTTATCGCTATGCGATCAGCCCGCTGCTGGGGCAGAACTGCCGTTTTTACCCGAGTTGCTCGGCTTACGCGATGGAAGCCATACAGGTGCACGGCGCTGCCCGTGGCAGTCTGCTGGCGGGTAAACGTGTCTGCCGCTGCCATCCGTGGAGCGACGGCGGTGTCGATCCTGTGCCGCCAGCCCGTGAAAAAAGCACAAGTGCCCCCATATCGGAATCTTGTGCGTGCGGGCAGCCACCTGCTGACCGGCAAAATCATTCTTCTTCACCCCTTTCCTGACATTCAATATGGATATCAAACGTACCGTACTGTGGGTTATCTTTACGATGTCATTGTTCATGCTCTGGGATAACTGGGCCCGTTACAATGGCAAACCATCGATGTTTTCTCCGGCACCGCAGACCAGTTTCGCACCGGCCAGTGCCAGCGCTTCTGCGCAGGCTGTGGCAGCGAATGGCGCTGCAGCCGCTGCTGCTCCGGGTGCTGCTGCGCCTGCCGCGCAGCGTGAGCTGATCACCATTACCACCGATGTGTTTAAAGCGCAGATCGATACACTGGGCGGTGAAGTTAACCATCTGGAATTGCTGCAGTTTAAAGACCATCCTCAGCCCAAACATTTCTGGGATCCGTTCCTGGAAGTCATCGGCGCTAAAGAAAAAGCCAAAGACGTGAAAAACATCGTGCTGTTTGACGATGGTAAAAAACGTACTTATCTGGCGCAATCCGGTCTGGCGAATGAATTGTGGCCTAACCATAAATCGGTATTTACTGCGAAACCGGGTCCGCGCGAGCTGGCTGGTGGCGATACCGTACAACTGGTACTGGAAGCAGAACAAAACGGCGTGAAACTGAGCAAAACTTTCACGTTCAAAAAAGGCAGCTATGCGATTGATGTACGTCACGCAGTGACCAACCAGACTGCAGCACCGGTAACACCGTCGCTGTATCTGCAACTGGTGCATGACGGCACTAAACCGGAAGGCGCATCCTTCATGGGTGGCCCGGGTGAATTCTATGCACCGGCGATTTATTCCGATGCAGAAAAATTCCAGAAACTGGACTTTGAAAAAATCCATAAAGCAGAAAAAGAAAGCGCTGGCAGCAGCAATAACAACCACGTGAAATCCGCCGAGCAAGGCTGGGTTGCCGTGATTCAGCATTTCTTTGTGTCGGCTTTCATTCCGCAGGACAAAGGTCAGCGCGAATTCCGTACTGCGCAGGTACGTGATAACGTGTATTCCGTCAGCACCATCGTGCCGCTGGGCGCAATTGCTGCCGGTGCAACCAAAGAATCGAATGCCACGCTGTATGCCGGTCCGCAAACCACTTCCGTTCTGGAAAAAATTGCACCGGGTCTGGAACTGGTGAAAGACTACGGCGTTCTGGCGATTATCTGTAAGCCGATGTTCTGGCTGATGGATGTATTGCACAGTGCGATCGGTAACTGGGGCTGGACGATTGTGGCATTTACCGTGCTGATTAAACTGGCACTGTTCCCACTGTCGGCTGCCGGTTTCCGCAGCATGGCAAAAATGAAAGTCATGACGCCGAAAATGCAGGATCTGCGTGAACGTTATAAAAACGATCCGCAGCGTCTGAATCAGGCCATGATGGAATTGTACAAAACCGAAAAAATCAATCCTTTCGGTGGCTGTCTGCCTATCCTGATCCAGATGCCGATTTTCCTGGCACTGTACTGGGTACTGCAGGCCAGCGTCGAAATGCGCGGCGCGCCGTGGATAGGCTGGATTACCGATCTGACTTCGCCTGATCCGCTGTTCATTCTGCCGGTGATTTACGCGATTTCCATGTACATCACCACCAAACTGAACCCTGCACCGGCTGATCCTGTACAGGCAAAAATGATGATGATGATGCCGCTGGTATTTTCTGTGATGTTCTTCTTCTTCCCGTCCGGTCTGGTACTGTACTGGGTCGTGAATAACATCCTGTCGATTGGCCAGCAATGGGTGATCAACAATAAACTGATCCCGGCTGAACACCGCACCAAATAAGCCCTGTATCAGCTTCACAAAAAGCCCGTTGCGACGGGCTTTTTTGTTGAGCAGGGTTTCCGCTGTCTGCGCGTTGTTGCATGTATGTCACAATGCTGCTTTTGATCCCGCTGCTTCTGGCAGCAACGACTAGAATTTCTTCATGATCTACGATCCTGTTCCCATAGTTGCGATTGCCACCGCGCCCGGACGCGGCGGTATCGGTGTTGTCCGGATTTCGGGCAAAGATTTATCCGGTGTGCGCCGCGCCTTGTTTGGCGAGGCAGAACTGCGTGCGCGGCATGCGCACTATCTGCCGTTCACGCAGGCCGACGGCTCGGTGATTGATCAGGGCATCGTCCTGTATTTTCAGGGGCCGCATTCTTATACCGGCGAAGATGTGATCGAACTGCAGGGCCACGGCGGCCCGGTCGTCATGCAAATGCTGCTGACGCGCTGTCTGGAAGCCGGCAAAGAATCCGGTCTGCGTCTGGCGGAACCCGGCGAATTTACGCAGCGCGCCTTTATGAATGACAAGCTGGATCTGGCGCAGGCCGAAGCCGTGGCAGATCTGATTGAAGCATCGACTGAAGCGGCGGCCAAATCGGCATCGCAATCGCTGTCAGGCGCCTTTTCCAGAGTGATTCACGAGCTGGTCGAGCGCGTGATTAACCTGCGTATGCTGGTCGAAGCAACGCTGGATTTTCCGGAAGAGGAAATTGATTTTCTGGAAAAATCGAATGCACGCGGTCAGTTGTCCGGTATCCGCAGCGCACTCGAAAAAGTGTTTGAACAGGCATCACAGGGCGCGATGCTGCGTTCCGGTCTGAATGTAGTGTTAGCCGGTCAGCCTAACGTGGGTAAATCTTCATTGCTGAATGCACTGGCAGGCAATGATGTCGCGATTGTCACGCCGATTGCCGGCACCACGCGCGACAAAATCACGGAAACTATCCATCTGGAAGGTATTCCGCTGAATATCATCGATACCGCCGGTATCCGCCACGATGCGGATGAAGACCATGAACCCGGTGGTCTGGTGAATATGATTGATATGGTGGAGCGTATCGGTATCGAGCGTACCTGGGCCGAAGTCGATAAAGCCGATGTGATTCTGCATTTGCTGGATGCCAGCCGTGGCCCGACCCGTGCCGATGAAAATATTGTGGAACGTTTCCCGCAGGGCGTTCCGGTGATTCGTGTCTGGAACAAAATTGATTTGTCCGGTCACCATGCCAGCATCGATATCATGAGCGATGCAACACACATCTATTTATCGGCACAGGAACATGCCGGTATGGATTTGCTGCGCAAGGAATTGCTGCGTATCGCCGGCTGGGAACAAACCGGTGAATCTCTGTATATGGCGCGCGAACGGCATCTGATTGCGCTGAAACATGCGCGTGAACATCTGATGCAGGCGGCGGAATATGCAGCACAGGATGATCAGTCACTGGATTTGCTGGCAGAAGAATTACGTCTGACTCAGGACAGACTGAGCAGCATTACCGGCGAATTCACGCCGGATGATTTGCTCGGTGTGATTTTCTCGCGTTTCTGTATCGGAAAATAAGCGTCAGTACGCGCCGCTGTTCAGAATTGCTGCATGCTGGCAGCGGTGGCTTGCTGTTTCTGATCCGGCGGCAATCTCCGCCAGCTCCGGAATCCCTTTCAGTACCGAATCATTGAAGCGGCGCTGTAACGCCATGTTTTCTCCTCGTTTGTTTCAGGTGCTTGCCAAGATAATAAGCAAACCGCATTGCAATGCAGGGATTTGCATATTCCGCGCGGGCACACAGCGCAATACGCAGCCTGCTTATGTTAATGTGACCCGTATGACTATTTAAACTCTGCATCATGTGTCAATTACTAGGAATGAATTGCAATACGCCGACGGATATTGTCTTCAGCTTTACCGGCTTTGCGACCCGTGGCGGGCTGACCGATGAGCATAAAGACGGCTGGGGCATTGCGTTTTTTGAAGGGCGCGGGGCGCGGCTGTTTGTTGACCATCTGCCCGCCGTCAGTTCGCCGGTGGCAGAACTGATCAAGCGCTATCCGATTAAATCGGAAAACGTGATTGCGCATATCCGTAAAGCGACGCAGGGTGAAGTCAATCTGGAAAACTGTCATCCGTTCGTGCGTGAATGCTGGGGGCAATACTGGGTGTTTGCGCATAACGGTGATCTGAAAGAATTTAATCCGGTGCTGAACGGTCAGTTTTTGCCAGTCGGCAGCACCGACAGCGAACGCGCGTTTTGTTATCTGTTGCAAAGCATGCGTGCCGAGTTCGGTGATCAGCCGCCGACGACAGGGCAGGTCGCACGTTTTCTGCAGGAAAAATGCCGCGACATTGCGGCGCACGGTACCTTCAATATGATGTTATCGAACGGTGAAGCGCTGTTCACGCATTGTTCGACCAAGCTGCATTACGTGGTGCGCCAGCATCCGTTTCCGGTCGCGAATTTATCCGATCAGGAATTACGGGTCGATTTTTCTGAAGTCACCACGCCCAGCGATAAAGTTGCGGTGATCGTGACTGAGCCGTTGACCACGAATGAATGCTGGACGCAGTTTGGCAGCGGGGAATTTAAAGTATTTGTCAAAGGAGATGTACTGATGCCGGAGCAGTGGCAATGAGCAACCGTTTAATGGATCAGCTCGATACCAATTTGCTGCGGGTGTTGTACACCCTGCTGACCGAACGCAGCGTGACGCGCACTGCCTTAAAGCTGGGGCAATCGCAACCGGCGATCAGCAATATGCTCAAGCGTCTGCGCGAGATTACCGGCGATGCGATTCTGGTACGTGGCCGCAATGGTATGACGCCGACCGATCGCGGTCAGGAATTGCTGCAACTGGCGCAGCAGGCGCTGAAGCTGATGGAAAGCATCGCCAGTCCGGCGCCGGATTTTGTCCCGGCGCATACGCAGCGCGTGTTTCATCTCGGTGCGCCGGATTATTTATCGGTGCAGCTGTTGCCGCTGGTGATCGGCAAAATCCGTGAAGTGGCGCCGCAGGCAGGGCTGGTGATTCATGCGCTGAACGCCGGCTTCGATTACGCAGCGGCGCTGGAAAACGGTGAACTCGACTGTGTGATCGGTAACTGGCCGGATTTGCCACCGCATCTGCATATCGCGCAATTGTTTGAAGATGAAGTGGTGTGCATGGTGAACCGCAATCATCCGGTGGTCAGCAAAGGTTTGTCTCTGAAATATTATCTTGAGATGGCGCATCTGGCACCGACACCTTACATGGCGGGACATCGCAGCATCATCGACAGCACGCTGGCGGAAATGGGTCATAAGCGTCGCATTCAGATGACGCTGCCGTATTTCGGTATGGTGCCGTATGTGCTGGCCAAAACCGACTTGCTGTTCACCACCAGCCGCAGCTTTGCGCAGCAATGCGCCAAAGACTGGCCGATTGCGGTGTTGCCTGCGCCGGTGGAAATCCCGAAAATGCGCTTCTTCATGCTGTGGCATGAACGTGTCCATGCGGCGCAGGAAGTGCAATGGCTGCGCCGTGTGATTGCGGAAGCGGCTGGCGAAGTGTTCAGCTGATTCTTCAGCGCTTCTTTCTTCCTGTATTTCTTTAAATACGTTTCCTTGCATCCTGCACTGTTGTTGCAGGATGTTTTCCCCTGTCTGCAAAGCAATCACGGCACTGACGCCAGCCTCGGCGCTGTTCGGACCTGTCCGTAACGGGTGAAAAGCACCTGAAACTGCCTGAAAATGCCCCAAATGCGGAGTCCTGCATAGCGATCCGGCGGTCGTCGGCAGAAAGTCCGGCTCTCCGGAATTGCCTGATGCGGAGTTCTGCACAATTGCTACGGTTTTTCAGGTTAGAATGATAAAAAAACGCTGCAGTCCGGTGTGTCCGGAATGCAGCGTTTTGACTTCGCTCTGGCAGCGACAAAGAAAGGGATTAACCCGGTACTTTGCCGTCCACGCCTTCTACGTAGAACTTGATTGCGTGCAGGAATTTGTCATCCGCGACGACATCTTTGCCCAGCACTTCCTTACCGGTATTGTCTTTCAGCGGACCTTTCCAGATCGGACGGCTGCCGTCGATCACGCCCTGACGACGCTCTTCCAGCAGTTTTTTCACATCTTCCGGCAGCGTCGCATTGTAGTGTTTCAGATCGATCATGCCTTCTTTCAGACCCCACCAGGTGCTGCCGGTCTGCCATTTGTTCTCCAGCACGGCGGCAACACGTTTGCCGTAGTACACATTCCAGTCGATGCTGGACGCGGCAACGTGGGCTTTCGGGCCGAATTTGCTCATATCGCTGTCCCAGCCGAAGGCCAGTACGCCTTTTTCTTCCGCAGTCTGCACCACAGCAGCCGAGTCAGTGTTTTGCATCAGCACATCCACGCCCTGACCGATCAGGGTGGTTGCTGCTTCGCGTTCTTTACCCGGATCAAACCATTTGTTGACCCAGACCACGCGGGTCGTCGCATTCGGATTCACAGAGCGTGCGCCCAGTGTGAAAGCGTTGATGTTACGCAGCACTTCAGGAATCGGTACGGAAGCAACCACGCCCAGTTTGCCGGACTGGCTCATTTTGCCAGCAGCCACACCGGCCAGATATGCACCTTCATAGGTACGCACATCGTATTGCGCCAGATTGTCTGCGGTTTTGAAACCGGTCGCGTGTTCGAATTTCACATCCGGAAAATCTTTCGCAACTTTCAGCATTGCTTCCATGTAACCGAAGGTGGTGCCGAAAATCAGTTTATTACCCTGACCTGCCAGATCGCGGAAGACGCGCTCTGCATCGGCAGCGCTTTCCGGTACGCTTTCCACGAAGGTAGTTTTCACTTTATCGCCGAATTGCGCTTCGACTTGTTTGCGGGCTGCATCATGCGCGTAAGTCCAGCCGGCATCGCCAACCGGGCCAACGTAGACGAAAGCCACTTTCAGGGCTTCCGGTGTGGCCGCAGAAACAGGAACGGAAGGTGCGCTGGCAGCTTCTTCTTTTTTACCGCAGGCAGCCAGACCCAGTACCGCGAACGATACGGCTGCCAGCAGAGATTTGCGACGGGACATCATCATCTGTATTCTCCAGTGAATTGTGATTAACTAAATATTAAAATAAGAAAATTTAAGGGCGGAACGGTTTGCCCAGCGAAGCGGGCATATTCAGCCGTATCCAGTCCGGATTGCGCGAAATCAGTACCAGTACCAGCACCGTTGCCGCATAAGGCAGCATCGATAAAATCTGCGAAGGCACGGCAATGCCGACTGCCTGAAAATGGAATTGCAGAATCGTGACGCTGCCGAACAGTAATGCACCCAGCAAAACCCGTGCCGGACGCCATGTGGAAAACGTGGTCAGTGCCAGCGCAATCCAGCCACGACCGGCCACCAGACCCTCGACCCACATTGGCGTGTAAATCATGGCCAGATACGCACCGGCCAGACCACACAGCGCACCGCTGAACAATAGTGCAAAGAAACGGATACGCAAGACCGGATAGCCGAGCGCGTGCGCAGATTCCGGCGATTCACCAACCGCACGCAGAATCAGACCGGCGCGGCTGCGGTATAAAAACCAGACCAGCGCCGCGCAGATCAGCAGGCTCAGATATACCATCCAGTGATGATCAAACAGCGCCTTGCCTATCCACGGTAAATCACGCAAACCCGGAATGCCGTGTGCCGTGGCAGGCAGCGACATGCCGACATATTTTTGTCCGGCAAATGCCGATAAACCGCCGCCGGCAATCGATAAAGCCAGACCGGTGGCAACCTGATTGGTCGCCAGTACCAGCGCAAAAAAAGCAAACAGAGCCGCCATCACCATGCCCGCCGCTGCACCGGCTGCAAAGCCCAGCGTCATGCTGTGGGTTTCATACGTTGTGGCGAAACCGGCAATCGCTGCGACCAGCATCATGCCCTCCGCACCCAGATTCAGCACGCCGGCGCGTTCGTTAATCAGCAGACCCAGCGCTGCAATCAGCAGCGGTGTGCCTGAGTTGATGGAAGCAGCCATCAGAGCAGCCAGATTTTCCATATTATTTCTTCCAGCGTAAGCGATAGTGAATCAGGGTGTCACAGGCCAGCAGCATGAATAACAGCATGCCCTGAAACAGGCCGGTGATTGCCGATGGCAGACCCAGACGCGATTGTGCCATTTCACCACCCAGATAAAACAAAGACAGTACCAGCCCGCCCAGCAGCGTGCCGAACGGACTCAGACGACCGATAAAGGCCACGATAATTGCGGCGAAGCCATAGCCCGGCGAGATCGACGGTAATACTTGCCCGATTGGTCCCGCGACTTCAAATGCACCGGCCAGACCGGCAAAGCCACCGGAAATCAGTAAAGACATCCACAAAGCGCGGCGGCTGGAAAAACCGGCGTAACGTGCTGCCAGCGGCGCCAGACCGCCGACGGTCAGGCGGTAACCGGCAAAGCTGCGGAACAGGAATACGCTCATCGCACCGCAAGCCAGCAGCATGACAATGAAGCCCAGATGCAGACGGCTGCCGCTGAACAGATGCGGCAATAAGTATTCTGAAGAAAATACTTTAGATTGCGGGAAGTTCATGCCGTTCGGATCTTTCAGCGGGCCATTCACCGCATACATCAGCAGCAATTGCGCGATGTAGGTCAGCATCAGCGACACCAGAATTTCGTTGGCATGGTATTTGTCACGCAGCCATGCTGTGATGCCAGCCCATGCAGCACCACCGGCAATACCGGTCAGACTAGCCAGCGTCAGCACCATCAGCGGCGAATACAGCGTGCCCTGATCAAGCAACAGAATCACGCTGCCTGCGCTTAAGCCGCCGCAAATCAGCTGGCCTTCAGCGCCGATATTCCAGACATTGGCGCGGTAACAGACGGACAGCCCGAGCGCACACAAGACCAGTGGCGTGGTTTTCAGTAACAGCTCCGATACCGAACGCCAGTTGCGCAGCGGTTCCACGACGAAAACTTCCAGACCGGTGAGCGGATTTTTACCGAGCAGCGCGAATAACAAAGCGCCGCCCAGCAGCGTCAGCAATACCGCCAGCACCGGCGAGGTGTAAGCCATCAGGCGGGACGAGCCGGAACGCGGTTCCAGTTTAAACATGCTGTCCTCCGTTCTGCGCCTGATCCTGCTGCCACAAACCACTCATCCACAATCCTATCTGTTCACGTGTGACATCCGCCGTGCTGACCGGTGGCGACATACGCCCCTTGGCAATCACATACAAACGGTCACACAGGGTAAATAACTCATCCAGTTCTTCGGAAATCACCAGCACCGCGCAACCCTGATCGCGTAACTGACGGATTTCTTCATGAATCTGCGCAGCTGCGCCGACATCCACTCCCCAGGTTGGCTGTGCCACCACCAGCACTTTTGGCTGGCGCGTGATTTCGCGGCCCAGAATAAATTTCTGCAAATTACCGCCGGATAAACTGCGGGCCAGTGCCTGCGGACCCGGCGCTTTGACTTTGAAGCGCTGCAGAATCGCGCTGGCAGCGGCCACTGTTGCGGCCGCGCGGATTAAGCCGCGCTGTACAAACGGCGGCTGATGATGTGACAGCAGCATATTGTCGGTCAGCGACATTTCCGGCACGGCGCCGCGTCCCAGACGTTCTTCCGGTACGAAACTCTGCCCCAGCGCACGACGCGCATCCGGGCCGCGCTGGCCAACGTTCTGACCGCATAACTGCAGCATTTCTGCGGCGGCACGCCGGTCTTCACCGGACAGCGCTGCCAGCAATTCCTGCTGACCATTACCGGACACACCGGCAATCCCGACAATTTCACCGCTGCGCACTTGCAGCGATACTTGTTCCAGCGAGGTGCCGAATGCGTGCGAGCGTGGCAGGCTGAGTGCCTTTACCGCCAGCCGCACTTCACCCGGTGCCGCAGTTGCAGGGCGCGCCTGCGGCAGGGTTTCTGCGCCGGTCATTAAGCGTGACAGACTGGCAGCAGTTTCCTGACGCGGATCGCAATGGCCGGTGACTTTGCCGGCACGCATCACAGTGGCGGAATGGCAGAGTTCGCGGATTTCATCCAGCTTATGGCTGATGTATAAAATGCTGCAGCCTTCTGCCGCAATCTGGCGCAGCGTCACAAACAGTTTTTGCACGGCCTGAGGTGTCAGCACCGAAGTTGGTTCATCCAGAATCAGCAATTGCGGTTTGGTCAGCAGGGCGCGCACGATTTCCACGCGCTGACGTTCACCGACCGATAAGGTATGCACATGGCGTTCCGGTTCCAGTTCCAGCCCGTAGGTCGCACCGGTTTCACGGATTTGCCGCGCCAGCTCCTGCAGGTCGGTATCGCCATGCAGACCCAGCGCGATGTTCTCGGTGACGGTCAGCGTGTCGAACAGGGAAAAGTGCTGGAACACCATGGCTACGCCGAGCTGGCGTGCCATTTGCGGCGAACTGATACGCACTTCTTCACCATTCCAGCGCATCTGACCGGCATCCGGTTTGACCGCGCCGAAGATGATTTTCATCAGTGTGGATTTGCCCGCACCGTTTTCGCCCAGTACCGCATGGATTTCGCCGGGCGCAACAGTCAGGCTGACGTGATCATTCGCAATCACGGCAGGATAGGATTTACAAATGCCGGCGAGTTCCAGTCGCGGCGGTACAGCGTGTGGTGTCACTTTATCCTTTCAGGCGGGAGCCAGGCACAGCATGCCTGCACGATGCAATCCGGCGTTACCGGACGAAAAGCGTCAGCATCTCCGGCAAGCGGAGGTGACGCTTTGTGCTTCATCATGAAACGGGTATGTTGAATATTTGTCCGGCATTATAAACGACCGAACAGTCAGTTCACAAAACCAGAATCGCCCGAAAATCGTTCACATTGGTACGGGTCGGGCCGGTTGTGATCAAAGCGTTCACACTCTGAAAAAAATGATAAGCATCATTGTTATCAAGCATGACACGCGCGGACAGTCCGGCGTCAGCGGCTTGTGCCAGCGTATCCGGACCGCAAACCGCACCGGCATTGTCTTCTGAACCATCGATGCCATCGGTATCGCAAGCCAGCGCCCAGATGCGCGGATTGCCCTGAACGGTGTGTGCAAAGCTCAGCAAAAATTCTGCATTGCGTCCGCCACGGCCATTGCCGCGTACCGTGACCGTGGTTTCGCCGCCGGACAATATCAGGCAGGGCGCAGTGAATGGTTGCCCTTTACGGGCGACTTCAAGTGCCAGTGCGCCATGCATCTTGCCAATGTCACGCGCTTCGCCTTCAATGCCATCCGACAGGATATGCGCCGGAATACCGGCAGCTTTTGCAAATGCTGCAGCTGCCTCCAGCGCCATTGCGGCCGTGGCAACGATGCGGGTCTGATGTCCGGCGAAACGGACATCATCCGGCCACGGGGTTTCACCGCGACCGGATTCCAGGTGTTCCCGCACATGCGGCGCTACGGTGATTGCATATTTACCGAGTATCGCCAGCGCATCCGCGCAGCTGGTGGCATCGGGTAAGGTCGGGCCGCTGGCGATGATGTCGGGATCATCACCGGGCACATCCGAGATCAGCAGCGTGACCACCTTTGCCGGTGCGCAGGCCAGCGCCAGTCGTCCGCCTTTGATCGCGGATAAATGTTTGCGTACGCAATTCATTTCATGAATGGTGGCACCGCTGCGCAGCAATGCGCGGTTGATCTGCTGTTTATCCTGCAACTGTATGCCCGGCGCAGGCAGCGCCAGTAATGCAGAACCGCCGCCGGAAATCAGACACAGCACCAGATCATCGGCGCTCAGACCGCTGACGGCGGACAGAATGTCCTGCGCCGCTTGTTCGCCGGCCGCATCCGGCACCGGATGCGCAGCTTCCACCACCCGTATGCGCTCGCATGCTGCACCGTGCCCGTAGCGGGTGACAACCACGCCGCTGAGTTCTCCCTGCCAGTGCTGCTCCACCACTTGCGCCATCGCCGCTGCGGCTTTTCCGGCGCCGATCACCACAGTGCGTCCTGCCGGTGGTGCAGGTAAGGCAGCAGGCAGGCAGCGTGCAGCGCTGACGCTGTCGACCGCGTGCTGAAATAAAGACTGTAAAAACACGGCAGGCTGTTGAATTGACATGATCGCAGTTCAGGTAAGATGTGGACTTTTCTACGCATGAGCGGCGCAGTGCGCTGCAAACATCATAATCGAAATGCAATACGACTTTGGTGAAGTAAATTCAGCAATGCAAAAGTATGTCGACCGCCAGATTATTGCCGGCGTATCGACTGCTGTCCTGCATGGTCAGGAACTGGTACATCTGCATTGCAATGGCTGGGCAGACCGTGAACATCAGATCGCGCTGCGCGATGATCATTTGTTCCGTATTTATTCGAATACCAAACTGATTACCTCGATGGCAGTGATGCAGCTGATTGAACAAGGCAAGCTGGCGCTGGATGATCCGGCCGATTACTGGCTGCCGCAATTGCGCAATCGCCGTGTACTGCGCCCCGGTGCGACCTCGCTGGATGATACAGAACCTGCGCAGTCTGCCATTACGGTACGCCAGTTACTGAACCATACGTCCGGCCTTAGCTACGGTTTGCTGGACCACGGTAGTCTGCTGTACAAGGCGTATAACGAAGTCCGTATTCTGAATGCGTTTACCACGCTGGAAGATATGATGAATTTGCTCCAGCCTTTGCCGCTGAGTTTTCATCCGGGACAATCCTGGCAGTATTCGATTGCGACCGACGTGTTAGCGCGGCTGGTGGAAGTGGTCAGCGGCAAACGCTTTGATCAGTATCTTCAGCTGAATATTTTTAATCCGCTCGGGATGGATGACACCGGATTTTTTGTGCCGGAAGCCAAACACGACCGGCTGGCGGCGTATTACGGCGGCAGCGATCCGCAGAATATTCTGCAGCGCGGTTTGCGCAGACTGGATAAGTCACCGTATCCGGGCGCATTCTTGCAGCCGGTAGCGCGTTTGTCCGGTGGTGGCGGACTTGTTTCCAGCATGCACGACATGCTGGCGCTGATGCGCAGTTTTTTATCCGGCGGTGAAACTGTGCTGAAACCGGAAAGCATTACACTGATGATGCAGAATCATTTACCAGCCGGGCAGGGCATCAGTTTCCCCGGTGTCGGTGATGTACCGAACAAAGGTTTCGGTCTCGGTGGTGCGGTGACTTTGTATCCGACCGAAAGTGATCCGCCGGGTTCGCGGGATGAATTTGAATGGGGTGGTATCGCCGGTACGCACTGGTGGATTTCGCCGCGCCACAATCTGGCCGGTGTGCTGATGACACAGCGGCTGATGAGTTTCTGGCATCCGTTTTCATTTGATTTTAAACGCCTCGCTTATCGCGGCGCAGGCATACAGCGCTGAGGCGCTGACCGGGAGAGAAAATGCAAAAAAATATGATGATCAGCGCAGTGACGCTGGCACTGGCCGGATGTGCCACCACCGGCACTCAGCCGACTGCACCGCAGGGATTACAGTCTGCATTTGTCTTGCTCGGTGAAAACGGCGTGCCGGTGGCGCGCGCCATCACCACAGATGCAGTGTGTCCCGCGCTGGAGGTGGATGGCCGCTCGCTCGCGATGCAAGTGCGCATGCCTGCGGAAACGATTGCGCAGCGGAAAACGGCCAGCAAACCTGAAGATTCCAAACCTTCTGCATTTCCTGTGCTGACCTGTGATGCGACACTGCCGGTGGGCGCGCGCAGTGCAACTCTGGCAGGGCGCACATTACCGTTACCGGAACCGGAAATCAAAAAGATTGTGGTGATCGGCGATACCGGATGCCGCATGAAAACGGCCGATAACTACTTCCAGTCCTGTAACGACAGCGAGAAATGGGCGTTCCGCGAAATGGTGGAATCGGCGGCTGCACAAAAACCGGATCTGGTTCTGCATGTCGGTGATTACCACTACCGCGAAAATGCCTGCCCGGACGGCAATAAAGAATGTGGCGGCAGTCCGTGGGGTTATGGCTGGGATACCTGGAAAGCGGACTTCTTTGACCCTGCCACAGCGTTGCTGAAAGCGGCGCCGTGGGTAATGGTGCGTGGTAACCATGAAACCTGTGTGCGTGCCGGTCAGGGCTGGTGGCGCTTTATGGACCCGCGTGCAGTGCAGGGCGGACGTGATTGCAATCAGGAACAAAACGATACGCTGGGTGATTACAGCGATCCGTATGCAGTGCCGCTGGGATTGCCGGGTGCTATGCAGACGCAACTGATTATTTTTGATTCTTCTAAGGTCGGCTACAAAGCATTGCCTGCGCAGGACCCGGTTTTCCGCCGTTATACCGGTCAGTTACAGCATGCCACTGCCTTATCCACCCGCGCACCGTGGAATTTCTTTGTACAGCATCATCCTCTGCTGGGATTTGCGGTTGAACGCAGTAAGAGTGGCGATCTGACTGTGTTTCCGGGCATCGTGCCTTTGCAGGATGGATTGAAAACCCTGCATCAGGACAAATTATTCCCGGCGCAGGTGCAAACCACGATTGCCGGTCATGTGCATTTGTTTCAGGCAGTGACTTACAAAACCGGTCAGGCAGCGCAATTCATTTCCGGTAACGGCGGTTCTTCGCTGGATGTTCCGCTGACGGCGGCGGCAATTCAGGGAAAAACGCCGATGCCGGGCGCTGAAGTGGATTTTTTCAGCAATTCAAATGAGGTTGGTTACATGGTGCTGGAACGTCAGAGTGATTTCTGGCTGGCGACGGCATGGACGCGCAAAGGACAGGTGCTGACACGCTGTGAAATCCGTCGTGATGTCACACGCTGTACCGCTTCTTAATTCAGTTTCACCGTCGTTTCAAAAAACGGAGCCGCGTGCTCCGTTTTTTATTGAGACGAAATCCGCATAGCCTTTTGTGCATCCTGCGCAACGCTTTCCATTGTTTTGAGTAAACACTCTGGAATTCATGTTCTCCCTGACATAACTTGAAAGAATCAGTTTCCTCCCTGCGGAAACCGTGATTCCTGCGCCTCAGATACCACTGGATGCCGGTGGCAAAGGGATTCGGCAGCGCAACAGCATTTGTAGAATTTTGTTTCCTGAAGGAATTTATGCTTTAAGGAAACTTTCCCGCAATTAAAATGGTAATACTTTAAAAGGAGATACCATGAAATTAAAACCAGTTGTTGTTGTTCTTGGTCTGGCGATCTCTGCGATGGCTTCCGCGCAGGAAAGCAATTTTACGCTGACCGGTTTCGGTACCGCCGCAATGACACGCACGAATACCAGTGATGCAGAATTTGCGCGTCAGGCGCAGTTGAACGGTGCCCGCGATTCTTTCAATACAGGCGTTGATTCCAACCTCGGCCTGCAGGTTTCTTACAAAGCCAACGACTGGTTATCGTTCACCGGTCAGGGTCTGGTCAGCAAGCATATTACTGACGAATTCGGCGCAGAGCTGACATGGGCATTTGCGAAGATGAAAGCATCGGATAACCTGAGTGTGCGTGTTGGCCGCATGGGTATTCCGGTCTACATGATTTCTGATTATCAGAACGTGGGTTACTCCAGCACATTCATTCGTCCGCCGGTGGAAATGTACAGTCAGGTTCCGCTGACTTATGTCGAAGGTGCTGATGCGATTTATCAGATGGATCTGGGCGATGGCAGCCTGTCCGCGCAGTTCGCTTATGGCCGTACTGAAACCAAAGGTACGGGCAATTCCTACACCGCAAAATTCAAAGACCTGATGGGTTTGAATCTGGTGTACGACAATGGCCCGTTCACTGTGCGCTTCGGTCATATCCGCACCAAATTCTCGGTGGATGATTCGGCATCGCTGAATGCGGTGGTTGGTGGTCTGACTAAATTCGGTTTTCAGGATGCTGCGAATGCGCTGACGATCAAAGATACAAAAGCGTCATTTACATCGCTGGGACTGGGCGTGAACTGGAAAGGCTGGACTGGTCAGGCAGAATACGGTGTGCGCCGTTCTGATGCCCGCAGCCTGCCGGATACAACATCGTGGTACACACTGGTTGGTTATAAGTGGAGTAATTTCACACCGTATTACATGCATTCCGATATCAAACAGGATAGCGGCCGCACCATGGCAGGTTTACCAACCACTGGCCCGCTGGCAGCACTGGTGGCCGGTGCGAATGCGTATGCATCGAATGCACCTGTACAAAGCAGTAACAGCATTGGTCTGCGCTGGGACTTCCACAAAGCCGCTGCGCTGAAAGTTCAGTATGACCGTATTTCTCCGAAAGACGGAGCCGGTACGTTTGTCAATCCTAAACCGGGTTTTGCAGGGCCGGTCAATGTGTTGGCAGTCGGTATCGATTTTGTATTCTGAGGAGAAGCGTATGAAACGTGTAATTCAAACTATGTTGATGGCAGCTGGCTTACTGTCTGCCTCTGCTGCGGTGCAGGCTGCGGAAATTGTGATTATCGTGAATCCGGCGAATCCGGCAACAGCCATGACACCAACACAGGCATCGCAATTTTTCCTCGGAAAATCGCAGATGTTTGTACCGGTGGATTTGCCGGAAAGTTCACCGATCCGCGCTGAGTTTTACAAAAAAGTGTGCGATAAAGATCAGGCCGAGGTGAAAGCACTCTGGTCTAAGCTGGTTTTCACCGGTAAAGCTACTGCACCAAAAGAGTACAGTTCTGCGGCAGAGATTAAAAAAGCCGTTGCATCCACCCCGAATGCAATTGGTTATATCGACAAATCTGCGGTGGATTCCACTGTCAAAGTTATCACGACCCTTCACTGATCCTGCCTGAACAAATATGAGGGCGAAAGCCCTCATATTTAAACATCTGTTTCATTTCTGATCTGTTTTTTCCGGCGTGCAGTCCTATAGTGACTGTCAGGGGGAAGCTTGTATAAATTTTACCGAAATTCCTGACACCATCAGCCGAGGATAATATGAAATTTTTTATTGACATGAAGATATCTGCAAAACTCATTACGGGTTTTACCGTAGTGCTTTTGCTCACTTTGTTTGTCGGAATATTTTCCATCACGCAACTTTCTAAGGTCAATGAAGCTTCTGTCGAGTTAGGGACTAACTGGATGCCCAGTGTGAAAGCAGCGATGGGTATCAAAGAGCGGGTATCGCGTCTGCGTGCGCAGGAAGCGCAAATGGCGTTTGCGGATACGCCGGAAGATATTGAAAAATATGCAAAGCGCTCAAAAGAAGCGATAGATGGTCTGATTGAAAATCAGGCTGCTTATGAAAAACTGATTTCTTCTAATGAAGAGCGTCGTACGTTTGATGTGTATCGCAAAGAAGCCTTAGCTTATTTCGCGCTATCCGAAAAAATGACGGCGATGGCTAAAGCTGGTCAGAAAGATGAAGCTGTGCAACTGCTGCGTGGCGAATCTTCCAAACTGAATTCTTCGCTGCGCGATGTGGTCGATAAACTGGTCGATACCAATGCAGACGGTGGTAAAGCTGCGTATGAACAGGCAGCCAAACGTTATGAAACGGCGAAATGGCTGGTTTCCATTGCACTGATTGCCGCTGTGGCGATTGGATTCGGGCTGGCGTTTTTCATTGCGCGCATGGTTTCGCGTCCGCTGGAATACGCGGTCAAAGTGGCTGAAACGGTGGCAACCGGTGATCTGACCAGCCGGATTGAAGTTCACAGCCACGATGAAACCGGCATGCTGCTGGAAGCCCTGCGCAAAATGAATGAGAGTCTGGTGCGGATTGTCAGCGAAGTCCGTACCGGTACCAGTGAAATCCGCCATGCATCGAAAGAAATTGCAGACGGCAATATGGAATTGTCCAGCCGCACAGAAACCCAGGCCGGTTCACTCGAAGAAACCGCTTCTTCGATGGAAGAAATCACGTCCACTATTCAGCACAATGCCGATAATGCCCGCCAGGCTAACCAGCTCGCTAATTCCGCGTCCGAAGTGGCACAGCGCGGTGGCAATGTGGTATCTGAAGTGGTCAGCACGATGGGTTCGATTAATGAATCCTCCAAGAAAATTGTCGACATTATTTCAGTCATCGACGGCATCGCTTTCCAGACCAATATTCTGGCGCTGAATGCTGCCGTGGAAGCTGCCCGTGCCGGTGAGCAGGGCCGTGGTTTTGCGGTGGTGGCATCCGAAGTCCGAAGTCTGGCGCAGCGTTCTGCCAGCGCAGCGAAAGAGATTAAAGAACTGATTAATAACTCGGTTGATAAAGTTGAGCAGGGTTCGCGTCTGGTGGATCAGGCCGGTTCCACCATGAGTGAAGTGGTGGACAGCGTGAAGCGCGTCAGCGACATCATCAGCGAAATTACCGCAGCTGGCCTGGAACAAAGTGCCGGTATTTCACAGATCAATGATGCAGTCACCGAGATGGATACCCTGACGCAGCAGAATGCGGCGCTGGTGGAAGAAGCGGCTGCCGCTGCCGGCTCATTGCAGGAGCAGGCAGAGAAACTGAATGATCTGGTCAGCGTATTCCGTGTCAGTGCGAATGAAGTACCTGCGCAGGCAAGTTTCAGTGCGGACGTCGCAAAGCCGGTGACCAGACAGGCTGTCAAAGCACCGGTGAAAAAGCCCGTCGCTGCGGTACGTTCTCTGCCGAAAGCGCAGCCAGCCAGCCGTCCGGCACCGAAAGCGCAGGCGCCAAAAGGTAGTGATGAAGGTGACTGGGAAGAATTCTGATTCGGTTGACGGCAGCATGCGTGGCTGACGCATTGTCTGCCGGTCATCGCAGTGCCGCAGCAGACGGCGCTGTATTCAGGCGGGCAA
This sequence comes from Cognatundibacterium luofuense, assembly GCF_018139685.1. GTDB lineage: Bacteria > Pseudomonadota > Gammaproteobacteria > Burkholderiales > Burkholderiaceae_D > Undibacterium > Undibacterium luofuense. The sequence continues at coordinate 220,786 of NZ_JAGSPN010000005.1, read as the reverse complement.
TCTCTGGTTGCCCGTTTTTTTTTGCCTGATGCGGTCACAGACAATGGCAGTTTTTCCTGCAGTTCAGCACTTGAGTAATTCGTCGTTTGATACCGGTACTGTGCAAATATCGTCATCAGGCAAAAACGAAGGCCCGGACTTTCTGCCGACGACCGCCAGGGTGCTGTGCTGAACACCGCATTTGAGGCATTTTCAGGCCAAAAACCGGCTCCACACAGCCGGCTTAATGGTTGCCGTACCGGACACGTAAAAAATCCCCGCGTCCGGTCAGGAGGCGGGGATGTTCTGGCTAAGCGCTTGCAGTGATCAGCGCAGGTCGCTCTGGCGCTCGATGATGCGGGAAATCAGACCGTATTCCAGCGCTTCTTCTGCAGTCATCCAGTAATCACGGTCGATATCGTTAGTGACTTTATCCAGCGACTGACCGGTTTGTGCCGCGATCAGTTTAGCAATGCGTTCACGCACTTTGACGATTTCACGTGCCTGAATCGCGATATCGCTGGCCTGGCCGCCGCAACCACCACTAGGCTGATGAATCAGGAAGCGGGTATTTGGCAGACAAACGCGTTTTTCTTTCGGTGCCGACAAAAATACCGTGACTGCCGCACTGCCAACCCAGCCGCTGCCGACCATATTCACTGGCAATTCGGTGAAGCGGATCATGTCATGAATCACATCACCGGATTCCACGTGGCCACCCGGCGAAGAGACCAGCACGGTGACCGGATCAGCCGATTCTGCTGCCAGCGCGATCAGGCGTTTGCTGATGTCAGCAGCCTGTTTGTCATTGATCGTGCCGAACACCAGCACAGTGCGCGACTGAAAAGCTTTTTCTTCGAGAAAATTGCTGCGGACAGCGTTATCGTCTTTTTGTTCGGACATAGTTGCATTCTGTAAATGGTTGAAAACTCAGCTTACCGGATTCCTGTGAAACACGGTAGCGTCCTGACCTTGCACTATTTTAAATAAGTTTCTGCCAGCCGTACCCAGTAACTTGCGCCGACCGGTATCAGATCGTCGTTAAAGTCATAACTCGGGTTGTGTAAATTGCAGGGGCCGAGGCCATGACCGGCATCGCGGTGGCTGCCATCGCCATTGCCGAGGAATACATAACACCCCGGCTTGTGCTGCAGCATGAACGCGAAATCTTCCGCACCCATGGTTGGCTCCACGTCCGCATCCACCATTGCATCACCGGCCAGTTCGCGCATTACGCCAACTGCAAATGCGGTTTCGGCTTCATGGTTAATCAGCGGCGGGTAATTCCGTTTAAAGCGGAAATCGACGCTGGCGCCGAACGCCGCTGCCGTGTGTTCGGCAATCGTACGCATGCGGGTTTCGATCAGATCCAGCATTTCATTGCTGTAGGTACGGACTGTGCCGCAGATGCTTGCATCGTCAGGCACGATATTGGTCGCGCTGCCGGCGTGGATTTGCGTGACCGACAACACCGCCGATTCATGCGGGCTGGCGTTGCGGCTGATGATGGTTTGCCAGCTCTGCACCATTTGCACGGCGGTCATCACCGGATCTGTACCACGATGCGGTTGTGCCGCGTGACAGCCTTTGCCACGTACCGTGACATAAAATTCATTCGATGATGCCATCATCGCGCCGCTGCGCACACCAAACTGTCCGGCAGCCAGCCCCGGCCAGTTGTGCAGGCCGAATACGGCTTCCATCGGATAATCGCGGAATAAACCATCTTCTATCATGGCCCGCGCACCGGCACCACCTTCTTCCGCAGGCTGAAAAATCAGATAGACCGTGCCATTGAAATGGCGGTGCTCCGATAAATAGCGCGCAGCAGCCAGCAGCATCGCCGTATGGCCGTCATGACCGCAGGCATGCATTTTCCCCGCATGCACCGACGCATGACTGAAGGTATTGGTTTCTTGCAGCGGCAGCGCATCCATATCGGCACGCAAGCCGATTGCACGCGGACTGTCACCGTTTTTCAGAATGCCGAGCACCCCGGTTTTGCCCAGACCGCGCACGACGGGAATGCCCCATGCGGTCAGCCGGTCAGCCACCAGGTCCGCAGTACGGACTTCTTCATAGCAAAGTTCAGGATGCGCATGGATATCGCGCCGTATCGCCTGAATTTCAGGCTGCAATTGCTGGATAGGTTCAATGAGTTTCATAGTGGAGAGTCTCCTGATTGCCCTCAGTTGAGTTTTAAGTATGCACGGGCAATATGAAAACCGGCCTGCCACAGTGCCGGTTCAGTGTTTTATAACGATACCAGATTCATGCGTTTCAGGCATGACGCTGTGCAAGAGTCGGCATGCAGGTATCGAAAACCGCTAAGTTATGTGCTTCATGAATGATTGATATAGGAAGAATAAAGCAGACTTATTTGATGCGCTGCAGTAAAGTTACACCTGTCTCCTCCAACACCTCCTAAGGTTTGGATTTAACCCGCAACCCCTTGGTTGTGGGTTTTTTTTTGCCGGTACGGTTTGCTTCAGTCTTTTGTTACAGCGTTTACCGTGCCGTTACGGTTATGCGGTTTACTAATGACCGATATGCGAAAAACTTCCTTGGGATTTATGTTGCACTGCGATATAGTGGCAACTGTCTCCTCCAACACCTACAAAGGTTTGGATTTAAGCCCGCGAATAGCGGGCTATTTTTTTGCCCGCCGATTTCCCTCTTCTTTTTTTTTCTCCGTATAGCCTGCTTCTTACGCATGGCAGTTACATCCGCATTGCTGATATTCAGGTTTCATATAGGGGATATTCCGAGAATAAAGCAGACAGCAATATTGCGGCGCAGTATAGTGTCAACAGTCTCCTCCAACACCTCCTAAGGTTTGGATTTAAAGCCCGCATATCAGCGGGCTTTTTTTTCGCCTGTACCAAACGGGAGGCTTAGTTATGCTTTGTCGATTCGGTATAAATCAATTGATAACGAATCTGTTGTAGTTTGGTGAAAAAGCGTGAAATGCTGCGATTTCCGGATGTGCGTTCGCAGCAAAATGCGTATCATCCCGCCCATTCCGGCTGTGCGCTTTTCTACCCGTCTGCACAGCCTGCCGGTTTTTTTTAAGCAGGAGTTTTTCATGAAAGCAGTAATGTTCAAATCCGGTATCGCAGCAGCGATGGCATTGTGCGCCACCGGCGCATTTGCTCAATCCAGCGTTACCGTTCAGGGTCTGGTCGATGTGTATGCCGGTTCGGTCAAATTCAGCGGCGACAACGGTTCGCGTGCTTCTGTCAACAGCGGCGGTATGACGACATCGTGGGTTGGCTTTAAAGGTTCCGAAGATCTGGGCGGCGGTCTGAAAGCAGAATTCGCGCTGACCAGCTTCCTGCAGGCAGATACCGGCACTTCCGGCCGCTTTTTCGGCGACACCATGTTTTCGCGCGATGCGAACGTCGCACTGAAAGGCGACTTCGGCCGTGTATCGCTGGGTCGCGATCTGGCACCGAGCTTTTTGCCAACTGTCATCTTCAATCCTTTCGGCGACTCGTTCAGTTTCTCCCCGCTGGTGTTGCATACCTGGGTACCAAACGGTGATTTCGGCAAACGCACCTGGCCTAACTTTCTCGCCGGTGATTCAGGCTGGAGTAATGAAATCATTTACACGACCCCTGACATGGGTGGTCTGACAGCGAATGTGCATTATCAGTTCGGTGAAAAAACCGGCGACACCGGTACGAAAAACATCGGTATCAATGCCTTGTATTTCAATGGTCCGCTGGCACTGAGCGGCTATTACCATCAGGTACAGGCGGGTAATCCGACACCGGGCGCACTGATTGATGCCACCGCAGCACCGGTCAATTTTGCTTCTGTCACGAATCAGAAAACCTGGTTTGCTGCGGGTAGTTATGACCTGAGCGTCGCAAAACTGTATGCGACTTACTCGCAAAGCAAAAACGATGCAGCAGCAAATACATCGATGAAAGACAAAACCTACAGCCTCGGTGCAAAAGTACCGGTGGCCGGTGGCGATATTCTGGCTGGCTTCGCGAATACCCGCCGCAGTGGTTCGCTGGTTGGTGCCGAACTGAAGCGCGATACCCTGACCATTGGTTACGACTATCGTTTGTCCAAACGTACCGACGTGTACGCGCTGATGATGAGTGACAAGCTGTCGAATGCGGAACGCGCCAGCAGTCTGGCTGCAGGGATGCGCCATCAGTTCTGATGTACTGATCTGCAGCGCGACAGAAAATGCCGGTGTCTGCCTATGCAAACACCGGCATTTTCTTTGGTGATTCACTGCCTTGTGACTATAGTGATAGTAGAACTCATTTCATAAATAGCCACGAGTGCGAACGCGAGGTGTCGGGAGGCAGTGCGCGGCGGCGTAGCAGGACAAATGGATTGCACCGCAATCCACCTGCGAAGCGACTTCCGCATATTTGCGGAAGGCTACACTCAGCAGCACAGGCTGGTGCCTGTGCAAGCAACGCAACAAAGCGATGCGCCCGGCACCTCCGTTCCCGGAGGATTTGTATCATAGCGCACGCTGGGCAGCGTTGGACTCGTTGTGAATAGCACAGCTATTCACTGCCTTGTCCCCTTGCAGGGCGCATGTGCGCTGGTAAGCGCACATCGTTACGCAGGCATGCAGCTTGGCTGCATGAATTCCCTGCAGCACCCTTGCCAGCCCGCGCTATGAGGCAAACGCATCTCGCGGGTATTTATGAAATGAGTTCTAGTGCTGGTAATCGCAGCAGGAAAATCAACATCGCGGGGATACAGTATGCAGGTACCGGTTGTGATTGCGCTGGAAGCATCCGCTCCGGGACGTGGCGGTTTTCCGATTGAGGTCGGATATTCGCACCGGCACGGTGATGGCTGGTGTTCGCTGGTCAGGCCGGAACCGGAATGGCGCGACTGGGATGAAACCTGTTTCTGTCGTCACCTGATCGCCCGCGATATGCTGCAGATTGCCGGTCGCACAACGCCGGAAATCGCTGCTTTGCTCAACCAGCGTTTGCAGGGACTGACCGTGTATTCTGAAGCAGAAGGCGGCGGGTATTACCGCCTGCATCAGCTATTCAGTGCGGCGGGAGCCGAACCTGCCTTCCGCCTCGCCGATCTGCGCGAAATCATTTCAGCGCCACAAAGGCAAATCTGGCAACTGACCCGCATACAAATCGAAAAAGAATTATCACTGACCCGTCGCCGCGCTAGTAATCAGGCAAAAATTGCCCAGCTGACCTGGCTGCGCACCTTCGACACTGTTCACGCCGGTTGAGATCACCTGCTTCCGCCACAAAAGCATCCGGCCGCGCTGTGATGTTGCGTTGGTTCTGATGTGATCTGCAGTTTGTTCCCCGAATTTGTCACCCTGTCGCAATCCGCTGGATTGCTACTTCTGGTCTCATTATTCTGAACTTCATCAGACAAGACAACACGGAGATCAGAATGAATACCCAAATGTATCTTGAAGAACTTACGCTGGCGCTGAGTGCTCTGCATACCGGGCAGCGCGAAGCCATTGTGAATGCGGTCAGGGCAGAGTGTGAACAGAAGATGGCGGATGGGATGTCAGAGGAAGATGTTCTGAAGTCTATGCCATCAGCACAGATTCTGGCCCGCCGTAAAATCGTTGAGCATAATTACCGTGATCTCAAAACCAGTTTCAGTCCGCGCGGATTCTGGCGCTGGTTGCTGGCGCTCGGCGGACTTGCAGTGGCCAATTTTGCGCTTTTTGTTCCTGCAATCACCTGGCTGAGCATTCTGTTTGCCGGTTTCTTCAGTGCACTGATGATGTACGGCAGTGGCGTTATGCTGACTGCCAGTGCGGTATCCGGCAATCAGCAATTCAAACTGGATGTGCCCGCACACATGTTGCAGCTAGGCGATATCCATGAACATCGTCGCGAAGTCAGACATGGTCAGATTATCGCCGGCGGCAGTGAAATCGCCGTTGTTGCGGCAACATCCGAACCGCCACAACCGGGTACTGGTATGACAAAAGATGAAGGTGCTACCAAGCTGGAATTCACATTCCGTCAGACTGCATTGCCACGTATCAGCTCAGGCATATTTCTGATTATTCTGAGTTTTCTGACAGCATGGGTCATGATTAAATTGTCCGCCCTGAGCTGGCGCGGGCTGGTCGCGTATCTTCGCTGGAACCGTCAGGTATTGCAGAGCGCGTAAGACATGTATCAATACGGAGGACATCATGAAAACGGCCGTTAAGCATCAGCCAGTGCGATTATGGATAACAGGTTTTATCGTTGCTGTGAGCTGTCACTCCGCTTTCGCTTCGCTCCCCGCAGCACCGGATGCAGTTTCCGGCGGGCAGGCCAGTGATGTCCGTACTATTACCCCCGCAATTGAGCGTGTGGTGATATCCGGTCCGGTGGAATTATCGGTTCGCCCTGGTGCAACACCAGAGCTGATTGTTAAAGGGGACCCGCGTCTTGTACCGCGTGTGACGACACGAATGGAGGGGAAAACACTGTTTATCTCGACGCGCGGAATCTTTGTTTCTGTCAATCGTCATGAATCAGCGAGAATTGATCTGAATTTGCCGCAACTGACAGAGCTGGTTTCTGATGCCAGCGGCGATGTTACTGTCCGTGGGTTTGAGCAAGAACGGATGGAAATACGACTGGCGGGTTCCGGTCAGATTCTGGCAGATAGCAATATCCGGCAAATGAAGGCCGTATTAAGCGGAAGCGGAAACCTGAATCTGACATTGCCATCGGCAAAATCCATTGATTTACAGCATACCGGCAGTGGTAATGCCATTCTGAAGGGGCATGTCCGCCAGATTCAAATGAAACTTCAGGGTACCGGTGATGTCAATGCATCATCTCTGGAAACAAGGATACTCTCAGTTTATACCAGTGGCAGCGGTAATGCGCATGTGTGCGCCAGTGAGGAAGCCAGTGTTGTGATGAATGGCAGTGGTGATGTGACTGTGATTGGTCGTCCTGCTAAGCGCCACATAGAAAAACAATCTCAGGGCGATCTGATCTGGAAATAATTCCGGTGTTGAAGAGAGAGCGGTAAGGAAATTTTTGTTCGCTTTAAACGTTACGCATAAAGCGATAAAATTAACAATGAATTATTTGCTCAATAATTATTTTAATAAAATATATCAGATTGCCATAACCGAGAATAATGAAAACAATCGTGACCCGTCTGTCAATGGTGCTGCTGAGTAGCACCATTTTCTCTTTGTCTGCATTCGCAGATTCAGCTCCGCCTTTACCGGATACGCCAGAGGTGTGGCAACAGACTGCCCGCAATGATATCGAATCTGCGTATCTTGAAACTAAAAACAATCATCCTGGCATGGTTGATCCGCAAAATCCGGCTTTTTTTGCGCGCCTGATTCAGGCAAAGGAACGCAGTCTGCACTATGCAGCGTCGGTAACAGATGCCGGCGGCTATCGTGCAGCGCTGCAGATTTTTAATAATCTGATTCATGACGGACATGCCGGTGTCCGGGTCACGTTGCCTGCAGACAGTGTATATGCGCAGAAATGGCCTGGGTTTCACGCAGTCTGGCGTGCTGACAAAATGATGGTCTACGCTTCTGAGCTGGCAGAAGTGCCGGCGGGTGCGGTACTGACAGCCTGTGACGGAAAACCTGTCAGCACCTGGCTGCAATCGAATGTTTTCCCGTTTGCAGGACATGAAGAAAATCAGGGCGACTGGTGGACGCACGCAGAAAAGCTGATGCGTGATAACGGTAATCCGTTTATTCAGTTACCCGGAAAGTGCGAGCTTGAGCTTGACGGAAAGCGCTGGGCACATACGCTGCGCTGGACCAGAATCAGCGCACAGGGTAAAGAATGGGAGCGTCGTGCTTCGGATGGTGAGCGGCTGCCGGTAGGGATCACTTCGCCGAAAGCCGGGTGGTACTGGATTGCAGCGCAAACATTCAGCCCGGATGAAAGTGAACGGGAAGCTTACCGGAAAATGTATCAGGAGATCAGGGATAAGCGTCAGGACTTGCAGAAAGCCACAGCGATTGTGATTGACCTCCGGCATAACAGAGGCGGATCTTCCGGCTGGAGTCGTGATCTGGCAAAAGCATTATGGGGTGACGACAGGGTAAACCGCAGAACGAAAGCGTATTTCGCAGACACGCAAGTTTGGTGGCGTGCCAGCGAAGGGAATGTTGCTTATCTCGAGAATCTGGTGGGAGTGCTGCATAAAGAAGGGCAGCTTCCGGTTGCAGACATGCTGGAAAAAGTGGCGGCCCAGATGCGTATCGCTCAACAAGCCGGTGAACCGTTTTTTAAAGCGATTCCTGCACCGGTGGCTATGAACATGCGTGAAGCCAGAGCAGACACCGCAACTGACCCGGCAGCGTTGTCGGCACCGGTGTATGTGATTGTGCCGTCGCGTTGTGTCAGTGCCTGTCTGGATGCGCTGGATATTTTCCAGTTATTCGACCGTGTGCGTTTCATTGGCGCGCCGACCGGTGCAGATTCCACTTACATGGAAGTCAGAACCGTTCCATTACCATCCGGCTTTGGTGTGACCGTAATACCGAATAAAGTGTATCTGAATCGCCCGCGTGGAAACGGAATTGCGTACCAGCCTCATATTCTGTTCGGGAAACTGGAGTGGTCGGCGAAGAATTTTATGCAAATGATAGAGGAAGATGTAACAAAATCCCGTTCTTAATACTCTTCAGCGATCCGCTTGCTGATCTGCTATGCACCTTTCCGGTGAAAAATGTGGTTATTTGTCGTTATTTTGGCAAAAAAGCTGCATTTTTCGCCGGTTTTATTTTGTTATACCGCGTAACAAAGGAAAGTATGTTTACACCAGAGGTAATTCTGAATACTCTTTGCTGACCACCCGGTTGCTGAACTTTAACGCAGCGCCGGACATAAAAATATGCCTGCCGGAACATTTCCGTGCAGCTCACATAAACTTTACCAGCCAGTATCATGAGTGCTTTCACCAGTAAGTGCCTGACCTTGATGTTTGTAGCGGTATCGATGATTGCAGATGCTGCAGCACAGGAAAATCCGATGCAGTTTCTCAGTCGTGCGAATGCAAAAACTGCGCGAGCTGCTTCGCTGAAAAATAAGTGGGACGGGCCGGTTGATGGTCCGCGGCTGGTAAAGGGAAAAAAAATTGTGCTGATCGCCCAGGATCTGCGCGATGCAGGCGTTCTTGCTATTCTGAATAATATGCGTGAGGCTGGTGCCGCCGGTGCATGGGAAGTACTGTTCATTGATTGCCGTGGTAATTGCAGTACCGGTGCCGGCCTGATTAAACAAGCCATCGATATGAAAGCGAACGGTATTGTTCTGGTCGGCGTTGACGTGGCGACTCAGGCAAAAGGTTTGCCATTAGCAGTGGATGCACATATCCCTGTCGTTGGCTGGCATGCCTCCGGCAAAACAGGCGCGTCTGATGGCTTATTCACTAATATCGGAACACAGCCAAAAGAAGCCGGACAGATCGCTGCAATGGCAACTATTGCGGACTCTAATGGCAAAGCCGGTATTGTTGTACTGACCGATAATACCAATCCTTACCTCGCTCAGCGTGCAGCCGGAATCACAGAAGTTATCAAGCAGTGTGAGAGCTGTCGTTTGTTGAGTGTGGAAGACGTGCCATTGTTCGATTCTCCGGCACGTGTCAGACAAACCATCGAAAATGCGGCGAAAAAACACGGGAGCAAGTGGACTCATGTTATCGCTGTCAACGACTTCTATTTTGATTTCCTCGAAAATCCGCAAATTGCTGCTGTGTTCGGACAAAATAAAGTTTCCGGTGTTTCTGCAGGAGATGGTTCTGCAAATGCGTATAAGCGGATTAAAGCTGGTGCAGTTCAGGTTGGTACGGTTCCAGAACCTCTGGCGCTGCACGCCTGGCAACTGGTGGATGAACTGAATCGCGCATTCAATAATCAGCAGCCAAGTGGCTACCACGCTCAGCCACATCTGACCACATCACAAAACATTTCTTACGATGGCGGTAATCGCCTGACATTTGATCCGTCTAACGATTATAAAGCTACATACAAGCGTATCTGGGGACACTGATCCGGTGTGTCCTGATCAAAACCCGCCTTTTTCAGGCGGGTTTTTTTGTTGTGTATATGTACATCATCCGTTGTAGTGATGTGACTCACTTGCATGCATTCATAGCAGATGTCTTCCGGTCATACTGTGTTTGCACTATTCTGAAACTGCAGAAGATTTACTACTCGTAATCGCTGCGGATAGCGGCAACAAAAACGGTCGTGTCGCCAATAATTTGGTGACCTGTACGAATGATGTTTGTTTGCGGAGTGCTAATGCCGATTTCAAGGATTCGCCATTTTTCAGTTCGTCAGCGCATGGCATTTCTGGCCGCGTATTTTGCTGCGGTTATCGGAATATTGCTGGCACTTTTGCTGTATGAGCATGCTTCTTATCTGGAAGATCATCAGATGAGTATGGGCATGACGGAATCTGAAATTCAGTTGCTGAATCTGCGGCGTGATGAGAAGGATTTTATTGCCCGTCTTAAACCGGAATATCTGCAGAAATTTGAGGCGCGCAGTGAAGCCTTATCAAACAAAATTGATCAGTGGTTTAGCGTGCTGGAACGCGCCGGATTTCACAGCCAGAAAATGCCAATGTTGCAGCAGGCAATGCTGACCTATCGGGTGAATTTTCTCGAATATGTTGAATATCGCAGGCAATTAGGCATCTATAAAAACGAAGGTCTCTCCGATGAGCTGAACAGGCTTTCTATCCGTATGATCAGCGATCTTGCTGAAGATAAGCGAAATTTCAAAACAGGGTTGGTGCGTTTGCAAAGTCTACATCAACTGTTTTTGTTTGATCCTCAGGATGACCTGTTACATGAATTTGAACGGTTGGCTACGGAAATGCAGCCCGGGTTGCCTGCGTCACATCAACAGATGTTTCGTGAATACCGGGATCATTTTCAGAATGTTGTGCGTATCAGTAGCCTGATGGGCTATTCAGAAAATGAAGGCACGCACTACTTATTGCGTAAAGCTGCGCACGAAATGGAGCAGGACTTTCAGGCATTATCGGTTTTAGTGTCAGATTTCACTGCATTTCGCTACGTGCAGCGTGTGACGATCATTCTGTGCTGTTCTGCCTTACTGATCTTACTTTCAGCCATGGTATTGCGACGTATCGCGCACAGTATCAGTTTTCCTCTGCGCCAGTTGAAGGCGGATGTTGAACTTCTCCGGCAGGGACGGCGCGATTTGATTTTCGAATTTGAAAGTGATGAAATCGGTAAGGTATTTGCCAGTCTGCGCGAATTCCAGAATGATCTTGCGCAACTGGATGAAATGCAGGAAAAAGACCGTGCGCATCAGCAGGTTTTAATGCAGGAAAAGAAAAAACTCGAGGATGCGCTTGAGGCTTTGAAAGAGGCTCAAAGTCAGTTGGTGCAAAGTGAAAAGCTCGCATCGCTGGGTTCGCTGGTTGCAGGTGTTGCTCATGAAATTAATACGCCGCTGGGAATTGCGCTGACGATGGGAACGACGTTCTCAGATCATTTGCGCGATTTTTTCCGTCAGATGCAGGCAGGACAATTACGGCGTACTTATGTGGAAGAGTTTCAGCGTGATTCAGAAGAAGGTTTGCAAGTCATGCAGACTGCCTTGCACAGGGCAGCGCATCTGATTCAGAGTTTTAAACAGGTTGCTGTTGATCAGGCGAGTGAAGAGCGGCGCTTATTTAATTTGCAGCAAACTGTTCAGGGTATTCTGCAAACCTTGCATCACATGACAAAGCGCAGAGCTATCGATATTCAGGTACTGATTCCGGAGACAATTTTCCTGGACAGCTATCCGGGGCCGTTTGGTCAGGTGATTTCAAATCTGGTCAACAACACTTTATTGCACGCATTTACCGAAGAGCAAACAGGTTCTATCACTATTTCTGCGATTCAGGAGGAACAACGGGTCTTGCTGAGTTTCAGTGATAACGGTGCAGGGATTCCGGCAAAAAATCTGTCCCGTATTTTTGAACCCTTTTTTACAACAAAACTGGGGCAGGGTGGTTCAGGACTGGGGTTGAATATTGTTTATAACATTGTTACCGGCATTTTAGGTGGCGAAATTACTGTCGATAGTGAGCCGGGCGAAGGCGCATGTTTTCATCTGATCCTGCCGGTAACCGTTCCTGAAAAGGAGAAAACACATGAATGAAGAGTTTATTCAGATTTTTTCCGAAGATGATGTGGCCGGTAATGTTTCCGGGAAATCGGTGCAACAAAAGCTGCAGCCATGGAAGGTTGCCATTATTGATGATGAAGCTGATGTGCATCAGGTTACAAAAATGGCGATGAAAGGCGTGGAGGTTTACGGACGCCCGCTGATTTTTCTCAGTGCTTATTCTGCGGCTGAAGGTTATACGCTGCTACAGGACCATCCCGATACCTGCCTTGTTTTACTGGATGTAGTGATGGAAACACACGATGCCGGACTCTGCCTGGTAGACCGGATTCGTAATGAACTCAGGAATTCCCATGTACAGATCATCTTGCGCACAGGTCAGGCAGGATATGCACCGGAAGAGCAGGTCATCATCCGGTATGAGATCAATGCCTACAAGACTAAAAGTGAGTTAACCAGAAATAAATTATTTACATCCATTGCCACGGCGATTCGCAGTTTTCAGCAATTACAGTCGATTGAGCAAAGCAGGCAGGGCTTGCGGAATATTATTCACGCATCCGCTTCGATGTTGCAGGAAAGATCGGTGATTGATTTTTCACGCGGTGTACTGAAGCAGATTGAAGCATTGTTTGAACTGAGTTCGCGCAGCCTGTTTTGCGTATCACAAAAGCCATTGCGCGGGCCCTACGCGATTCAGTCCGGTAACGGTGGTTACATTGTGGTGGCAGCGGATACTCAGTATCAACAGTATATCGGTACAGATTTACGTCAGCTGGAAGGTCGCTTACCAATCGCGGGATTTGTTGCAGAAGCGCTGGAAAAGAAAAACCACTGTTATCGTGATGGTAATGCCGCATTGTATTTAACAACTCCTTCCGGTTGGGAAGGGGTTATTGTTTCCGAAGAATCCGTCAGTTTTGAAGATGCTGATCAGGAACTGTTGCAATTGTTTTGTATGAATATTGCACTGGGTCTGGAGAATGCAAAATTTTTCAGTTATCTGAATACGGCAGCCTATGAAGATCAGGTCAGCGGATTGTTAAACCGGCTTGGGCTGATTGATCAGATCAGCCGCAGTATGCTGACGGATGGCAATCATGCACGGTGGTCTGTATTTGTGCTGGATCTGGATTATTTTCATCATATTGTTGAGTCGCTGGGCTATGAATTCGGCAATCAGTTACTGAAGAAGACCGGAGAGATGCTCAGTAGTTATTTTGAACAGGCAGTGGCAATCGCGCGCCTGCATGCTGATGTGTTTGCGGTTTGCCTGAAAGATACGCATCTTGGGCCGCATGACGTGGCTCTCCGCAGCTCCAAACCAGTCTGGGTAGATGGCCAGTCGATTCGAATCAGCATGACAGCGGGTGAGGCCAGTACGACAGGCGGAAATGATGATATTTCACCGGAATTACTGTTACGACAGGCAGAGATTGCGTTAAAGGTAGCGAAGGAACAAAAACGCGGGTCGGGTGAAGTTTTCCGCGAGCAGTTTGAACAGGAATCCAGAAACCGGATGAATTTGCTCAACAGTCTGCGGATAGCGCTGGAGCAGAAAGAGCTTTATCTGATGCTGCAGCCCAAAGTCGATATGCAGTCAACTGAAGTTTGTGGGTTTGAGGCACTGATACGCTGGCAGCATCCGGTACACGGCATGATCCCGCCGACGGCATTCATTCCCACCGTCGAAAAATCAGGGCTGAATTATGATCTGGATTTATACGTGGCTGAAAGGCTTTGCGAAATCCTGAAAGCTGCACCTCAGATGACTGCCCCGGTGTCCCTGAATATTTCAGCGAATTCACTGAACCACGACAGCTTTGTCGGTGATTTTTATCAGATCTTTCAGCGGCATCAGCTGGAAACTTCCCGGATACAGATAGAAGTGACTGAGAATGCGCTGATTCATTCAGATCAGTCGATTGTACGCCTGCGGGAATTACGCGAGCTCGGATTCGTTATGGTGCTCGATGATTTCGGGGCGGGGTTTTCTTCGCTGAGTTATTTACTGCGATTACCGCTGCAGGTAATCAAAATTGATCGGACCTTTGTCTCAGAAATTTCTGACAACGAGCATGCCTACCAGTTACTGAAGGGGATTATTCATATCGTGCAGGGATTGCACATGGAAACAGTGATTGAAGGTGTGGAAACGGAAGCGCAGCTGGCGCGCATACGCCCGCTCGGCGTGGATCAGATCCAGGGGTATATTTATTATCCGCCACTGAAAGTGTCAGAGGCCTTTGCATTACTGATGCCGGCGCAAACCAGTTAAATTTGCGCCGGATTTTTCTCATACTCAGTGATGTGCGTCGAATGGCCAAAGCCGGTGCGCATCCAGCTCAAAGCGGGCTTCTGCAAACAGCGCATCCAGTTGTGCCTGTTGTGCACTGAAAGCTGTTTCCAGTGCTGTTTTGCGGATTTGCAGACTGTCAGACAGTGAAATTTCCCCAAGCTGGTAAGCTTTCATCATCAGCTGACTTTGCTGTTCGCTTTGTCGCTTTGCCTGATCCAGTGCTTTCCAGATTGTGTACATCTGGTTACGCTGCTGAGTCACTTTCAGCGCTTCGCGCCAGACTTTTTGTCGTACAACATCCAGCCTCGCCTGTGCCATACCCGCTTTACCGGCGGCCTGACCTGTATCTGCACGGCGGGACTGGCCGCCCAGCGGAATCGCAATGCTGAAACCAACCAGCGTATCCTGCCCGTTACGTTCTCTTGCAGCGCGCACGCCGATCACCGGATCAGGCATTTCATCTTTTGCAGTACGGGACAATTGCAGTTTCGCGTAATCCGCTTCTAATGTGGCCAGTTCCAGTTCATGGTTATCTTCCATGATCGCCTCAATCCTGTGTTCGGCACTGGCGGCGCTAGGTATTGGTAATTCACGGACTACCGGCAATTTCAGTGCGGGGTAGTGGTACTGCAGCAATTCCAGTTGCCGCGCATGCTGCATTTCCGCAGTTTGTAATTGCGCTTCCAGTTTGCTGACTTCTGTTTCTGCCAGTTGCAGATCGAGTCTGGCGGCTTCGCCTGCTTTAACACGTTTGGCGGCAATATCCCGTAGCTGACGGCTGAGCTGTAATTGCTGCTCATACTGGGTGACAGCCGCTTGTGTGCGCAGGCTGTCAAACCAGTCATTCAGTAATGTACGGGCGGACTCATGCCAGCTGTCGGCGTAGGCAATTTTGGCAACTTCACGGCCTTTTTCCCCGAGACGCATGTCATGCTCCGTTTTACCGAACCAGCGCACCGGCCGTTCCAGACTGATTTCCTGATCCCGTGTCCGAATGTTGCCGGTTTCTTTGCGTTCGGTCTGAGACAGACGTAATTGCCATTCATGACCGCCGCTTTGCAGTTTCTGATCCTGCGCATCAGCGATATCCTGCTGAAAACGGCTGGTCCGCATGGCAGGTAATTGCGTCAGTGTCTGCCGGATCAGATTACTGTCCGGCAGCAGCGATTCTGCTGTATTACCGCTGATGGTTTCTGCAACACTGCCCGCTGAGCTGATCGCCAGCACTGAAACCAGTAATGCCTGTGAAAATCTGGTTAATCTCATCGTAAACTCCCGCTTTTTAAAACCGGCGTGACCCAGAAGTGAATATCAGCACCGCGGTAATTGTCGTTCAGTAATGTCAGCACACTATCAATCTGTGCGATCGGCGCTTCGCTCATAAACAGCTGACGCCGGCTTTTCCCTTGCACCTGTTCCATGACACTGCCGAAAATACTGTTCGGTCCCATACCATTTGCGCTGACACTGGTAAAACCGCTGATCAGCGCAGAATGGCTGCGCAGAAAGTCTGCGATTTCATCGTCAAGGGCGACCGGTACCGACAAGCACAACAGAGCTGACGGCGAGGCAGAAGAAATTGAAGATGTCATAAATCACTCTTTATGTTGACGGTCAGCACTGCCGGCATAACCGAAACGTGAAAACAGAACCGGCAGCAGGAACAGCGTCAGTGCTGTGGCACTGATCAGTCCGCCGATCACAACGATTGCCAGTGGTTTCTGAATCTCTGAGCCGGGCCCGCTGGCCAGCAGCAAAGGAATCAGACCAAATGCGGTAATGCTGGCGGTCATCATGACCGGGCGGAAACGGCGCACAGCCCCCTCCGTCACCACTTCACGAATTGCAACACCGCGAGCTTTGAGCTGATTGAAATAACTGATCATGACCAGACCATTCAGCACTGCAATACCCATCAGTGCAATAAAGCCCACCGATGCCGGTACGGATAAGTATTCACCGCTGATACCAAGCGCCACTACGCCGCCAATCAGTGCAAACGGAATATTTGCCAGAACCAGTAAGGCCTGACGCAGGCTTTGCAGGCTGGAAAACAGCAGTAAAAAGATCAGTGCCAGAGCAACCGGTACCACGACCATCAGACGTTGTGCAGCGCGTTGCTGGTTTTCAAACTGACCACCCCAGCTGATCCGGTATCCGGCAGGCAGACTGACTTTTTCTGCAACGATACGCTGTGCTTCAGCAACGAATGACACCAGATCGCGGCCTTTCACATTGGCGCGTACCACGGTCAGGCGTGATGCATTCTCACGCTCAACCTTCACCGGGCCATCGGTATGTTTCAGCGTTGCAATTTCCGACAAAGCGATCGTGATACCACTGCTGACAGGTAAGCGAAGCTGTGCAAACAGTTCCGGCGACATACGCAGGTTCTCGCCGCCCCGGATCAGTACAGGTAAGCGTTGTGCTTTTTCAGTGACAATACCGCTCTGCTTACCTTCAACCAGCATACGCAGATCGTTTTGTATTTGTTCAACCGACAATCCGAGACGACCTGCACGGATGCGGTCAATCTCTACCTGCAAATACTGCACGCCTTCGTTCTGAGTACGCATCACATCCTGCGCACCATCGACACCGTTCAGTAATTTGCTGACCTGTTCAGATAACTGATCAAGAATAACGGGATCAGGACCGTAAATTTTGACAGCGAGATCACTGCGCACACCCGACAGCATTTCTGAAGTACGCATTTCAATTGGTTGAGTAAAGCTGAAATTCACACCGGGGAAATCAGCCGTTACTTCGCGCAATTTTTCGGTCAGTTCCGCTTTGTTTTTTGCATGCCATTCAGCGCGTGGTTTCAGCACAAGAAAGCTGTCTGTTTCATTTAAACCCATCGGATCCAGACCAAGTTCATCCGAACCGGCGCGGGCGATCACTGCAGAAACTTCCGGTACTTTTTCAAGTATGCGTTTTTGCACTGCCATATCGATACGCGCTGATTCCTGCAGATTGACTGAAGGCAGTTTTTCGATCTGCAGAATGATGTCACCCTCATCGAGTACCGGCATAAATGATTTACCGAGGAACGGAAAAATCAGGAGAGCGCTGACTAATGCGGCAACAGCACCGCCCATCCACCAGCGTTGATGTGCCAGTGCGGACAACAGAATGCGCCGGTATACCGCTTCCATTTTTTGCACGATGACCGGTGTGGCATGATGTCCGTCACGCAGCATCCAGGAGGCAAGCACAGGAATGACGGTCAGCGAGAGCAGCAGGGAAGCGCCCAGTGCAAAAATAATGGTCATCGCAACCGGAGCGAATAACTTGCCCTCCAGTCCCTGCAAGGTCAGCAAGGGCAGGAATACGATCATGATCACGCTGATACCACTTGTGACCGGCAGTGCAACCTCCCGGACTGCACGGTAAATGCTGTGCAGACGCGGTATCCCTTTGCTTTGCTCACCTGAAGGACTGGCCTCGATGTTTTCCACCACGACGACAGCCGCATCAACCAGCATACCGATCGCAATGGCCAGTCCGCCCAGTGACATCAGATTGGCTGACAGTCCGAAATAATGCATCAGGATAAAGGTGCTGAGCGCCGACAAAGGCAGTATGCAAGTCACGACCAGTGCGGAGCGCAGGTTACCGAGAAACACATACAGCAAAATCACTACCAGAACACTGGCTTCAGCCAGCGCACTGATTACCGTGCCGGTTGCACGTTCCACCAGATTGCCGCGGTCATAAAAAGTCTGAATTTCCATGCCTTTTGGCAGACTGGACGCAACGGCTGCGAGCCTGCTGCGTACCTGAGTGACCACATCGCGGGCATTCGCACCACGCATAGCCAGAACCAGACCTTCAACTGCTTCGCTTTGCCCGTTACGTGTGACGACGCCGTAGCGTGTTAATGCACCGGTGCGGACTTCGGCTACATCGCCGACACGGATCGCGACACCTTGTTTCTCGGTGATCGCAATTGCTTTCAGATCGTCCAGCGTGCGGATATTGCCATCGCTGCGCACCAGCAGGGATTCTTCACCGCTGTTCAGACGTCCCGCGCCATCGTTACGGTTATTCGTTTCGATAGCAGCTTCCAGTGCGGCCAGCGACAGGCCACGTGCTGCTAACGCTTCCGGATCGGGAATTACTTCAAAGCTGCGGACTTGTCCGCCCAGCGAGTTCACATCGGCTACACCGGGGATATTGCGCAGCAAAGGGCGTATCGTCCATTCCAGAACGCTGCGCTTTTCCATCAGCGATTGCGGACCTTCAATGGTGAACATAAAAATTTCACCCAGTGGTGTCGTGATCGGTGCAAGGCCACCGTTGACAGAGGCCGGTAAATCTTTCATCACGCCGCTGAGCCGTTCGCCGACCTGCTGACGCGCCCAGAACACATCCGTACCTTCTTCAAAGTCCAGTGTGATATCGGCAATCGCGTATTTCGATGTGGAGCGCAGTATCGATTGTTTCGGAATGCCGAGCAGTTCCTGTTCGACAGGCGCAACAATCCGGCTTTCAACCTCTTCCGGCGTCATACCGGGCGCTTTCAGAATGATTTTGACCTGCGTGCTGGATACATCGGGGAAAGCATCAATCGGTAAACGCTGAAATGCGGTGTAGCCCGCGGCGGCAAGTAAAACCGTCAGCACAGCAAGCAGTAAGCGCTGTGCCAGAGAAAAAGCAATCAGTCGGGCGAGCATCAGTGGTCTCCCTCTTGTTCACCACCCATACCCAGCATCAGACCTTTCAGGCCGGAAATGCCTTTCACAACGACTTGCGCACCGGCGGCCAGTTGTTTTTCCTGTACCGCGCGTATCCAGGATTGTTCTCCCTGCTGCTGAACAATGGTCACAGCGACCGGCAGGTAACCTTGCGGCTGACGGATAAAGATCCACGATTTACCCTGCAACTGAATGATTGCGGAACGTGGTAATGCGAAGCTGGCAGCCGGGATTTGCGCGCTCTCCAGTCTTCCTTCCACAAACTGATTCAGTTGCAGGCAGGACTCGGGTTTGCTTTGCTCGGCACGCACAATACGGTTTTGTGTTTCAGCCTGTACATGGGCTGCAACAGCCGTTACTCTGAGTGCATCCTGACAAGCTGCAACCCGTATCTGATCGCCGGTTTTGATCTGCGCTGCCAGACTCGCAGCCACCTGAAACTCCACCCAGAATGCACCGTTTTTACTGATCGTCGCGACCGGCATACCGGCATCGATTTTCTGCCCCGGTTTTAACTGCAGCTCGGTCAGCGTGCCGCTGCTGTTTGCAGTAATTGCCAGCGTGGTCTGGATTTGCTGCTGCTGAACCAGTTGCTTTAAAGCTGATTCCGGAAAACCGGCGGCTTTCAGTGTTTGCTGTCGTTCACGCGCACCGGCTTCTGCCTGTATCAGCAGCGCGCGGCTTTCTTCAACCCGGCTGCGAGCAATGATGCCATCCTGAAACAAGCCTTCATCACGTTCTTTTTTCTCGCGTGCCAGTTTCGCCTGAATTGCCAGTTGCAGATATTCGCGCTGCAGGCTCATGGCTTCCGGGCTGATCATGGTCGCCAGTACCTGTCCCTGCTTTACTGTCTGCATGGCGCTGACACGGACATCCTGCACATGTCCGGACAGCAGCGGGCTGACCAGCGTCTGTGCGTTACGCGGGCTGACTACCTGACCGGATAAACGCAGTCCGGGTGCCGGACGAGTATCAGTTGCCGGTGCGGCCAGATTTTGTACCTGTATGCCGAGTTGCTGTTGCTGCGCGGCGGAGACATGCAGGATGGCCGGTTCAGCGGCCTGTGCCTGCAGTACCGTGCTCAGCAATGCAGTCAGGATGACGGTGCGACGGATAAGCTGTTTTGATTGTTTCATGGCGATCGTCGGTGTTGAGGTTGATATCAATATAGAACGCAATACATTTCTGGCAGAGCATTTCATCCTGTAGTAGCTACGGTTTATTGACCGGAAATACGATCCGGTCTTCGTCTGCGCAAAAGAATAGAAATTTTCTGATGTCTGGTATTTTGTCGTGCGGAACTTAAGGATTTCTTAAACTGAGCGGCGGATAATGCAGATCAGGAACACATGATGAGGAAAGCGTATGCGTATCTTGCTGGTGGAAGATGACCCGCAACTGGGGCGTATCACCCAGATTGGACTGGAACAGCTGGGAATGACGGTTGACTGGCTGCAGCGCGGAGAAACCGTGCTGACGGCGGTTGCAACGCACCAGTACGCTTGTTTGTTACTCGATCTGGGCTTGCAGACGATGGATGGCATGCAGTTGCTGCGTAATCTGCGGCGCGGTAACCGGCCATATCAGGGAGCGATTCTGATTGTGACTGCACGTGATCAGATCCCCGACCGTATCGCCGGTCTGGATGAAGGCGCCGATGATTTCATCATTAAACCGTTTGATCTGGATGAACTCGCGGCACGGATACGCGCTGCCTGCCGCCGCAGTCATGGCCGCTTGCATGAAGTACTGCAACACGGTGAGCTGACGCTGGATGTGGCTGCGCGTGAAGTTCGCTATCAGGGGCAACTTGTGGTGCTGACTGGCAAAGAATTTTGTGTTTTGCAGTATCTGATGGAAAGACACGGACAAGTTGTGACAAGGGAGCAGCTGGAGGAAGCGCTGTACGGCTGGGGCGAAGAAATCGAAAGCAATGCCGTACAGGTGCATATTCACCATTTGCGCAAAAAAATCAGCAAACACTGCATAC
The DNA here is from genome assembly GCF_018139685.1 of Cognatundibacterium luofuense. GTDB lineage: Bacteria > Pseudomonadota > Gammaproteobacteria > Burkholderiales > Burkholderiaceae_D > Undibacterium > Undibacterium luofuense. The sequence goes on along the minus strand of NZ_JAGSPN010000005.1, from coordinate 199,703 downwards.
GTACTGTACATGCTCTCGGCTATACCATGTCCACGGACGGAGAATCCTGATGCATTCTGCAATCACTTTGCGCAGCGGCAGCTGGTCACTGAGGCGTACCTTATTAGGCATTTTGCTGAGTCTGACGATTACCGTCTGGGGGGTCAGCGCGGTGGTCGTGTATCTGAATGCGGATACCGAAAGCCATGAGTTATTTGATCAGTCGCTGGCAGAAACCGGACATTTGCTGTTATCGCTGGCCGAACATGAAATGCAGGAGCGCGGCGTGCATTCTGCCCACCGTTTCGCTGATGTATCAACCCGGCGCGACAATACCTATCTGCTGTTCCAGATTCACGATGCAGACGGACAACTGATTTATAAAAATACGGGTGCGCCGGACCAGCCTTTTCTCCAGCTGAACAGTCCGTCCGGTTATGGCTGGATACAGTTGCGTGGGCAGCGCTGGCGCAGCTATGTGGTCTGGAATGACAGCCATACGCTGCAAATGCAGGTGGTGGAACCGGATACCCACCGGCGTGACATTACCGGTCGTTTTACCTATCAGTTACTGGCATTTGCACTGGCAATCGCGCCGTTGCTGGTACTGGGTATCTGGTGGACGGTGAATCGTGTCTTCAACAGCCTGCGCCATTATGCTCATCAGCTGACGCAGCGCCGCCCCGGTGATTTTTCCGCACTGAGTCCGCAGGGGGCACCAGCGGAAATTCTGCCGCTGGTGGCTGCGCTGAATCAATTGTTTGTGCGCGTCAGTCAGACCCGGGAACGGGAGCAGCGCTTTACCGCTGATGCCGCCCATGAATTGCGTACGCCGCTGGCTGCAGTCAAAACCAGTCTGCAGGTCTGGCGTCGTGCACGCAATGCAGAGGAGCGGCAGGAAGCGGAAACTGCACTCAGCGACAGCATAGAGCGCGCCAGCAGACTGGTTACGCAGTTGCTGGCCTTGTCGCGCTCAGAGCCGGAAACCAGTGCAGTGCCGGCTTTGCCGCGTACTGATCTGGCAGCATGGTGCCGCGCGCAGACGGCAGAATGGCAGCACGACATCGCACAGGCAGGACATACGCTGACGACCGATTTTCAGACCGTATATACGGGGATGGATGCAATCAGTATGAGTATGCTGATGCGTAATCTGATCGACAATGCCTGCCGCTACACACCGGCTCCCGGTCATCTGCATCTGCGTTGCGGTGAACAGCAGGGGCAGGCCGTACTGGAAGTCAGCGATAGTGGTCCAGGTATTCCGGCAGCACAGCGCAGTCAGGTGCTGGAGCGTTTCGTTCGCTTATCCGATGCCAGCATTCCCGGCAGCGGTTTAGGTTTATCGATTGTGGCCAATATCGCGCAGGCGCATGGTGCCAGCCTGCGTTTACTGGATGGCAATGACGGGCAGGGGCTGACCGTGCAATTGCGCTTTCCGCTGTCCTGATTTCTGGTCAGCAGCCGGACGCACGCGTATCATGTCGGACTTCCCTGCCTGAACTGTATGCTTATGTCCGCGAATTCCCCTGTTTCTGCTGCCCGTGTTGTGATTATCGGAGCCGGTCCGGCTGGCCTGATGGCGGCTGAAGTACTGGCAAGCGCCGGTGTGGCAGTCGATATTTACGATGCGATGCCATCGGCCGGGCGCAAGTTTCTGCTGGCGGGCAAAGGCGGGATGAATCTGACGCACTCGGAGCCATTTGCCCCGTTTCTCGCACGTTATGGTGACCGTGCTGAGCGGCTGCATGACACGATTGCTGCATTTGATAATCAGGCCGTGTGCCGCTGGGCAGACAGTCTGGGCGTGGCGACGTTTACCGGCAGTTCCGGTCGTATTTTTCCCGTCGATATGAAAGCGGCACCGCTGTTACGTGCCTGGCTGCACCGGTTGCGGGAACATGGTGTGCGTTTTCATATGCGGCACCGCTGGACCGGCTGGAGCGAAGATCAGCAAAGTCTGCGTTTTCAGACACCGGACGGTGAGCACATGGTCAGCGCAAACGCGGTATTGCTGGCACTGGGCGGTGCCAGCTGGCCGCGTCTGGGATCGGATGCGGCATGGGTGCCTTTGCTGACTGTACGCGGTGTGGCGGTGCAGTCTTTACATCCGGCCAATTGCGGCTTCGAGCGGCCGTGGAGTGACAGCTTCCGCAGCCGTTTTGCCGGTGCGCCGCTGCTGACTGTGGCGGCCAGCGTGGCAGGTACTGAGCAGCCACCACGGCGTGGCCAGTTTGTGATGACGGAACACGGTGTCGAAGGTAGTCTGATTTACGCTTTGTCTTCCGCCTTGCGCAGGCAGTTGCTGGCACAGGGCGAAGCCGTGTTGTTACTGGATTTGCTGCCGGATTTCAGCGATGACAAAGTGCGCAGTTTGCTGGAAAGCGGACGCGGTGCGAAATCCCTGTCTTCATTTTTACAAAGCCGTCTCGGTCTCGATAAACTGAAACTGGGCTTGCTGCACGAATGCCTGAGCCGCGAACAGATGCTGGATACAGCGCAACTGGCGGCTGCGCTGAAAGCCCTGCCTCTGCGTTTGCATGGCATGCGTCCGGTCGAAGAAGCGATCAGCACAGCCGGTGGTGTGTGCTTTGATGCGCTGGACCCGCACCTGATGCTGAATGCCGTTCCCGGTGTGTTTTGTGCCGGTGAAATGCTGGACTGGGAAGCGCCGACGGGTGGTTATTTGCTGACCGCCTGCCTTGCGACCGGACGTCAGGCAGGGCTGGGCATGCTCGCTTATCTGCAACAACAGGCCGCAGGATGACGACAGTGTCATCAGCATTTCACGCGCCGTCTGCACGATCGTGCTAAGTCTTGTTACAATTTACGGTTTGCAGCTTTTTCCCTGCTTTGTTTTGACTGATCGTTTATGAGTGATTCGCGCGCTTCTTCCCGTTTGCCAGTTGCCTGGCGGGCTGCTATTCAGGTGGCTCCGGGACGTATTGTGCCGGCCAAAGTCATTAACTTCTCGGCTTCCGGGATACAAATGCAATGCGCAGTCATGCTGCGTGAAAAACAAGCGTATCAGATGATGATGGAAGTGCCGAGTCAGCGTGATGCTTCCGTTCGTACCCGTGTGGTATTTACCGCAACCTGCGTCTACACCATCCTCAGCGGCAGCGAATACCGTTCCGGTATGAAATCCAGCGACTACCCGCCAGAACACCGCGAATTACTGCAAAGCTGGGGCGGTTAAGCCTGCAGCCCAGCGTTTTGCGGTGCTGACTGACAGCCTGACGGTTTTCTGACCGTATATTCTCTGCTTCTGAATCTGATAAGATTGTCTATGTTTTTTCTGACAAAGCAGGAGTCTTCGCATGGAAAGCACAAGCCTTGATTTACCGGAGTCAGTACAGCGCGTGGTCGCCTGTCTGCGTCAGGCTGGTCACAGTGGTGAAGTGGTGATGCTGCCCGAAACCGGTAAGACATCGGCGGAAGCGGCTGCCGGACTGGGTTGCAGCGTCGCGGAAATTGCTAAATCGGTCGTGTTCCGGCGCTTGTCAGACGATGCGGCGGTGATGGTGGTGGCCAGCGGTGCAAACCGGGTGGATGAACACAAAGTGGCAGCGCATACCGGGCCGCTGGGAAAAGCGAATGCAGCGTTTGTGCGCGAAAAAACCGGTTATGCGATCGGCGGTGTATGTCCGGTCGGACATCCGTCCAGGCTGATTATGCTGATCGATCAGGATTTATGCCGTTATCCGCGCGTCTGGGCTGCTGCGGGTCATCCGCATGCCGTTTTCCCGCTGACGCCGCAACAATTACAACAAATGACCGGCGCACCACTGGCCGATATTGCACAACAGATTGCAGAGTAACAAGCCATGAATATTCTTTACGATTTTGAACCGGCAGAACATCCACAGGGGAAGGTCGTGCCTTCGCCTTGCGTCGGCGTTTGCCGTATGGATCAGGAAAAAGGCTGGTGTGCCGGTTGTTTCCGCACAATTGATGAGTTAACCGGCTGGAGCAAAGCCAGTGATCAACATAAGCTGGTAGTCTGGCATCAGGTCAAACAGCGTATGTTCTGACCTTATCTGCAGCAGATAAAAAAACAGCCGGAATTATCCGGCTGTTTTTTTTGCTCTGTGCGAGCAGCGATTATTTCAGCGGATAGTCGCTGTCGGCAAAATACTGCAGCGGCGCCAGATCCGGGAAATTCGTCGGACGTTTTTGCTGTTTCGCCATAAACGCTTCCAGCAGATTACTGCTTTGCCAGATACCGGCCTGCAGCCAGGCCATTTGCTGTAATGCATCGTGCGTAGAGTGATCACGCGCATAGTGAATGGCTTGTTTGCTGCCCCAGATTGCCACCGGTGGTTTGGAAGCAATTTCTGCGGCCATTTCCATCGCAGCTGCCAGCATTTGCTCCTGCGTTTCAAACACGTCGTTCAGCAAACCGCATTGTTGTGCGCGTTGTGCTGCCAGACGGCGGCCGGTGTAGGCCATTTCATGCACGATGCCTTCCGGGATCAGTTTCGGTAAACGTTGCAGAGTACCGAGATCCGCCGTCATGCCGATATTGATTTCCTGAATACAGAAAAAACTGTCGCTGCTGCCGAGGCGGATATCCGTTGCGCAGATCAGATCGACACCGCCACCGATACAGCCGCCCTGAATCGCAGCAATCACCGGCATACGCAGGTCTTCCAGCTGGTTGATACAGCGATGCATATCCTGCACCACCATCGCCAGACTGGCGCGACCAGCCGCTGTGCTGTCATCAATACGGAAGCCGCCGCTGGTGAAGACATCGAGCGACATACCGGCACAGAAATGTTTACCGGTGGAAGACAGCACCAGCACACGGGCCTGGCCGGATTGCTGCAGTTCGCTGAGAATGGCGCTGAGCTCACGGAAGAACACCGGTTGCATGGTGTTCATCGCATCCGGCCGGTTCAGGGACAGATGCGCAATACTGTTCTGAATATCAAGCTTGAAACACTGGTACGTCATTATGCCTCCTGAGCAGTCTGTAAATAATGCAGAACGGCTTCCACCGCGCCTTCATACAGCTTCGCGGCGTCGGTATCGCGCAAATAAAAACCTTTGAGTTCGAGGCTGACTACGCCGTGCATCGCGGCCCATAACTGGCGTGCGGCAGTGCTGGCGGAGCCTTGCGGAATCTGTCCCAGCGTCATGGCAGCAGCGAATTCGGTGACCAGCGGCGTAAAGCTGTGCCAGGCCAGCTGGCTGGCTTCTTCACCCGGTGTGAAGCGCGGCATCGCATCGCCGAACATGATCTGGTAATACGCACTCTGTTCATGTGCGAAACGGCGGTAATGCATTGCATACCAGCGCAGGCGATCCAGTCCCGGTGCGACTTCTGCCTGTTGTTCACCGAGCGCCAGATAAGCGTCGTAAAACAGACGGAAGCCTTGCTGATACAGCGCATCGGCCAGCCCGTCTTTGCCACCGAAACAGGAATACAGCAGCGTGGTGGAGACATTGACCGCTTCAGCAACCTTGCGCACCGTCAGACCGGCAATACCGTCTTGCTGCAGAATACGGGCTGCGGCATCCAGCATCGACTGGCGTAAAGTCTGACGCAATGCATCTTGTGCCAGCCTGTGATCGTAAGATTCCATGATAAAACGCTGTTTTTGAAAAAAACAATCATAACAGAGGCTGGGCAGCAAAAGAACCGGCTTTGTGGTCCGCTGTGGCATCAAACGCATTCAAGTTTGATGGCGGAATGCCGTAACCGGACTATTCCCTAACAGAAATACAGAACATTATGCGCCGCTACCTCGCTCTGCTGGTGTCCATGCTGATCGCGACCGTTGCTCAGGCCAACGATTCGTCTGCATCGGCGACATCGAAACCGATTAAGCCCGCGGCGAAAGAAAGCCGCGACAAAGAGGAGAGTGGCAGCTCCGACAAAAAAGACAGTAAAAAATCTGCCAAAGAAAGCAAAGAAACCAAGGAAAGCAAAGAAGCGCTGCAGCCGGATGAACTGGCCGCCAAAATTGCGGAAAAGCTGGCGGTGATACGCAAGGATAAAGAGGAAGCCACCCGTGCTGCACCGCGCCCGGTGGTGCGCCCTGCATATTCTCAAGTACGCCGCACGGAACCCGCCAAAGCCAAGGAGCCGGAACACGGTTCAGCGGCAGTGGTCGCTGCCATGGGCGGACACGGTGCTGTGCACTGGAGCTATCAGGGTGAAACCGGCCCGCAGAACTGGGGCAAGATGAATCCGGCGAATGCCAAATGCGACAGTGGCGACCGCCAGTCACCGATTGATATCCGCGACGGCATTAAAGTCGATCTGGAACCGATCATGTTTGATTACAAACTGAGCGGCTTTAATGTGATTGATAACGGTCACACCATACAAGTGAACCCCGCTGCCGGTAATTACATTACGGTCATGGGTAAGAGTTACGAGCTGGCGCAATTCCATTTCCACAAACCTTCCGAAGAGCGCATCAGCGGTAAGAGCTTTGAAATGGTGGTGCATCTGGTGCACAAGGATATCGATGGCCGTCTGGCAGTGATTGCGATTCTGCTGGAGCGCGGCAAAGCCCACAGCGTGATTCAGCAAGTCTGGAATAATCTGCCGCTGGAAAAGAATGAAGCGATGACGGCCCTGACGGCGCTGGATCTGAATCTGCTGCTGCCGGTCAAGCGCGAGTATTACACCTACATGGGTTCGCTGACCACGCCGCCGTGCAGTGAAGGTGTGTTGTGGATGGTGATGAAGGAACCGGTAGAAATTTCGCATGAACAGCTGGCGATCTTCAGCCGTCTGTATCCGATGAATGCACGTCCTATTCAGAAAACTTCCGGTCGTCTGATCAAGGAATCGAACTGATGCTGATACCACGCTGTTTCTGACAGATCCTTTTCTGAGTACCGCAACGCCACCGCACAACGGTGGCGTTTTTACTGGGGCAATCGAAAGCAAGCGGAAAGCCGGACGACTCCGGCACGGAAAAGCGCTGCTAAGGGCTGCAAAATGCCTGAAAATGCCCCAAATGCGGAGTCCTGCACAGCGATCCGGCGGTCGTCGGCAGAAAGTCCGGCTCTCCGGAAATGACGAATGCGGATAGCTGCACAATCATCGTGCTACATATCGTTACGCTTACAGGTCAACGGGCGTACCTTCAGCAGCGCTTACGGTTTACAGGCGGTTCGCTTGTTGAAATCGGGAGGTAATGATGAAAAAACTCAGATGGGGAGTGGTCATTGCACTGCTCTGGCAGCTTGCCGGTTGCGCTGTCGTGGTACCGCGTCCTTATGTGGCCGGTCCGGTGTTTGTACCTGCACCAGTGGTGGTTGTGCCTTACGGCGGGCATCGTCACTGGCATTAAGCACATCAGAATAACAAACGGCGCATTTTTTGCGCCGTTTGTTATTGCTGCCATCAGTCCGTCAGGAATACGAATTACGCAAACTTAAACGGTAGTTCGCGCTGACGTTTTTTATCCAGTCTGGCCAGTGCATTGGCGAAAGCCGGCGCTAACGGTGGCAGACCCGGTTCGCCCATGCCTTTCGGTGCATCGGCGCTGGCGACGATGTGTACCGCGATCTGCGGCATATCGGTGATGCGCGCTACCGGATAATCGTGGAAATTGCTTTGTTCCACCACACCGTCTTTCAGCGTGATCGCATTGCCCGGTAAGCAGGTGGACAAGGCCATCAGCGCCGCGCCCTGTACCTGCGCTTCCACGCCGCGCGGATTGACCGCCAGATTGCAGTGCACACCAGCGGTGACTTTCAGCAGACGCGGCTTGCCTTTCTGCAGGCTGGCGACCACCACATACGCGACGACCGATTCAAACGATTCATGCACCGCCACGCCCCAGGCTTGTCCGCGTGGCAGCTTTTTACCGTAACCGGACTTTTCCACTGCGAGTTTCAGTGCTGCGGCATGACGCGGATGTTTATCCGCCATCAGTTTTAAGCGGTAAGCCACCGGATCCTGTCCGGTCGTCACCGCGATTTCATCCAGCAGGGTTTCCATCACATACGCGGTATGAGTGGAACCCACGCTGCGCCACCACAGCACCGGCACATTCACTTTCGGATGATGAATCTGCAAACGCATAGGAATGTCGTAAGGATCGCGCATGCCTTCGGTAATCGTGCCGTCGATACCGTCTTTGATCATCATGCCTTCAAACAGCGTACCGGCAACAATCGATTGTCCGACGATGGTGTGATCCCAGCCCAGAATATTGCCTTTCTGATCGAAACCGATTTCGGCGCGGTGCAGATGCAGCGGACGGTAATAGCCGCCGCGGATATCATCTTCACGGCTCCAGACGGTTTTTACCGGCGCATCCAGCCCCGCACCGATGGCGGCTTTCACCACGGCACAGGCTTCCGCCACATAGTCGGCAGTCGGCACTGCGCGGCGGCCAAAACCGCCACCGGCCATCTGCGCATTGACTTTCACCGCTTCCGGTTTGATGCCCAGCACTTTGGCGGCTGCCATACCGTCAAAGCCCGGCATTTGCGTGCCCATCCACAATTCCGCTTTCTGACCGGTGAACGCGACTGTGCAGTTCAGCGGTTCCATCGGCGCATGGGCCAGATACGGGAAGCTGAATTCCGCCTGCAGCTTATGCGGCGCCTTCGCGATTTTGCTGACATCGGCATCCCATTTGACGGCGCCCGGACGCTTGGATAATTCGCGGTATTGCTGCACCAGTGCCGTGGTGTCAGCCTTGGTGACCTTGCTGTTATCCCAGCTGATTTTCAGCTTGTTACGCGCCTGCAGTGCCGCCCAGTAACCGTCGGCAATCACAGCCACACCTTGCCCGCCGCGATCGGTGGCAATACGCAGAATCGCACGCACACCCTGTACCTTAATCGCTTCGCTGTCATCCAGCGATTGTATCGATGCGCCGAATACCGGCGGTCTGGCGACCACCGCTGTCAGCAGGCCGGGCAGTCTGACATCCAGACCGAATTGCTGGCGCCCATGCGATTTATCAGAAGCATCCAGACGGTTGGTGGCTTTGCCGATCAGGCGGAATTGCGCAGCATCTTTGAGACTGATTTCCTGCGGCACCATTTCGCCCATGGCTTTGTCTGCCAGTTCGCCGTAACTGAGCTGACGCCCATCCGGTGCGATGACTTTGCTGCTGTCGGTGCGCAATTGCGCTACCGGCAGATTCCAGACTTTTGCGGCGGCCTGCAGCAACATGCCACGCGCACGCGCACCCAGTTCGCGGTATTGCACAAATGAGTTTTTGATCGAATTCGAGCCGCCGGTGATGTGAATCCCGAATTTCGGGTCAGCATAGGCCGGATCATTGGTGCCGAGTTTTGCGCCAACCTTTGCCCAGTCTGCATCCAGCTCTTCTGCCAGTATCAGTGGCAGTGCCGTTTGCACGCCCTGACCGAATTCCAGACGGTTCACTGTGACGGTAATGCGTCCGTCGCGGTCGATTTGCAGAAACGCGCCCGGCTGCGCATTTGCAGGCAGGGTACCGTTGTTATTCACCGGTACATTCGCCAGCGCCGCTTCCGGCAGGCAGGCCAGCGCAAAGCCGGAAGCCACACTCATTTTTAAGAACAGGCGGCGGCCAGGCTGCGGAACTTCCGTCAGAAAATGACGCAACGCCGGTGGAATTTCCATGCGGTTATCAAATAACATGATCGCTCCCTGTCTCAGGCCAGATGCGCAGCAGCATCGTGGATCGCTGCACGGATACGCTGATACGTACCGCAGCGGCAGATATTGCCGGACATCGCCGCATCAATATCGGCGTCGGTCGGCTTTTTGTTCGATTTCAGCAAGGCGGTCGCGCTCATGATCTGACCGCTCTGGCAATAACCGCATTGCGCCACATCGTGCTTCACCCACGCATCCTGCACCACCTTACCAACCGGATCGTTTTCCAGCGCTTCAATGGTCGTCAGTGCCTGACCGCTGACGCTGGATACCGGTGTGATACAGGAACGAATCGCCTGACCATTCAGATGCACGGTGCAGGCGCCGCACAAGGCCTGACCGCAGCCGAATTTGGTGCCGGTCATACCCAGCGCATCGCGCAGTGCCCACAGCACCGGCGTGGCCGGATCGATGTCTAACTGATGTTGCTTCTGATTCACGCTGAGCGTGACTTTGCTTGTGCTCATATCGGGGTCTCCTCCGGGAATTGGTCGCTTTGCTGCGTCAGTTGCTGCGGAAAAGGCAGCAATGTGCAGCAAAACTGCAGCAAAATTGCAGATTGCCACAACTATAGGACAAATTTTGTTGTCCGGTGCGGCAATCGCTTTTTTGGCGGTGGCAGACTGCATACAATGCCAACGTCAACTGCAATCAAGGGAGTTTCTGTGCATGAACTGAATCTGATCGGTGCCGGTAAAGTCGGGCAAGTGCTGGCGCGCTGCTGGTGGCAGGCCGGTGTTGCAAAGCCGCAGCGTATTTTGAACCGCAGCACAGACAGCGCAGCGCGGGCGGCGGCGTGGATCGGCGCCGGTGCGCCGCAGCCTGCAGATCAGCCTTTTCTGCCAGCGTCATTGTGGATGCTGAGTGTCAGCGATGATCAGATTGCGTCAGTCGCCCGGCAGCTGGCAGACAGTCAGGTCTTGCGTCCCGGCGATGTGGTGTTCCATTGCAGCGGAGCCAAAGCATCGGCGCTGCTGGCACCGGTAAAAGCGTCCGGCGCACTGATCGCTAGTTTGCATCCGGTGCGCAGTTTTGCGGATAAAGAGGCATGTGCGGCTGCATTTGCGGGGACGGTCTGCAGTCTGGAAGGCGATGAAGGTGCGCTGCAGGCGCTGGAGACTTGTCTGCATGCGATTGCGGCTGAAACCGTGCGCATCCGCGCCGAAGACAAACTGGTGTATCACGCGGCAGCGGTGTTTGCGAGTAATTATCTGGTGACGCTGATGGATACCGCGCTGGCAGCGTATCAGGCGGCCGGGATTCCGCGCGATATGGCGCAGAAAATGGCAGAGCCGCTGGCCAGACTGACGATGGACAATGTATTCAGGCTGGGGCCGGAACAGGCGCTGACCGGGCCGGTAGCGCGCGGCGACTGGGAGCTGGTGCGCCAGCAGGCGGCTGCTGTGCATGGCTGGCAGCCGCAGGCCGGACAGTTATACGATGCGATGGTGACACTGACGGCGGCGCTGGCCGCCCGTCATCACTCGGCGAAATAAACGCTGTTACGGCCGTTTTCTTTGGCCTGATACAGTGCCTGATCAGCGCGCTCAAACACGCTGTCTTCGCTTTCATTATCTTTGCACTGCGCCACACCCATACTGACAGTCACATTCATGCGGGTTTTCAGTAAATCTGTGGTGCGTGAAAAGTCGTTTGCTTCAATCGTGCTGCGCAGATTTTCTGCAATCGACGTCGCCTTTTCCAGCGTGCAGTTTTTCAGCAGAATCAGAAATTCCTCACCGCCCCAGCGGCACAGCACATCGCTCTCTCGCAGTGAACGGCGGGTGATGGCAGCGATTTCTTTCAGTACGTGGTCACCCACCAGATGACCGTGTTTATCGTTCACTTTTTTAAAGAAATCGATATCCATCAGTACGGCACACATAGGCTGGCGCGAACGCTCTGCATCCAGAATCGCTGCCTTGAATACGAAATCAAAGGCCTGACGATTCAGCAAACCGGTCAGCGCATCGGTGGAAGCAGAACGCTCCAGTCTTTGCTGATAACGGCGCACCATGAACAGCATGATGACGGCAATCGTCAGCGTAATGCCTGCACTGATTGCGATATTCACCAGCAGCATGTTTTGTACCGGACGCAGTTCGCTTTCCAGCTCCTGCTCCACCAGCAAATGCCAGCCCAGTTCCGGCAGGAAACGGGAATTCAGCAGTACCGTGCCTTTGTCACCCGCATATTCCAGATGCAGCGACTGGCTTTTCTTATTTGCCAGAATTTCCTTTGCCACCGCGTTCAGTCCGGGCATATCCTGCAGCCGCTGCACTTTCAGACGGTAACCGGAACCGGCCAGCATGATTTTGCCGCTGGCATCCGCGAACATGATGCGGCGTGCAAAACGTTTCTGGTAGGAATCAATCAGCTGGCGCAGCGTATCCAGCGTCAGACCGATACCGGTCACGCCGAGAAACTGCCCCTGATAATCTTTGATACGGTAATTGACGAAAATGGTGACGGCATCATGGTTCGCCAGATCCACATCCACATTGGTTTCGTAATCGGATTTGAGGTTTTTGACGCGGTAAAACCAGACATCGCGCGGTTCACCTTCTTTGATGGTTTTCAGTAAGCCATCCGCGTGGTAATAATGCAAAGTCTGGTTCGACACCAGAAAACTGGTCACTGCATTATTTTTGATTTTGACTTCTTTCAGGTACTTGGTGATCAGTTCCTGATCTTCTTCCCCGTTTAGCATCCAGTCGCGCACAAAGGTGTCATGCGCCATCAGCGACGAGGTGAACACCGGCCGCAGGATATCTTTCTGAATTTCTGAATAGACATTATCACCGGTAATCGGCAGCGTCTGTTCCGCCAGACTTTGCTGCAGCGTGTTTTTGGACGTCAGATAGCCCGCAACCGATGTAAAAATGAAACCTCCGGCCAGCAGAAACGTCAGCCAGACCAGCAGACCATATTTTTTAAACATGTTGTTTTTGAAATGAAGACCGGGCAAAAAATTGCCATCCGATAATACTAACTTCTGCACCTGCCCTGACGCAAACTTTGTCTGCAAGGAATAAGCATATAACGCGCTTTTGTCGCGAAATTCTTAAAAATCCCCTGGTTTTCTGGGAAGTCCCGGATTCTTCACCTATGCTGAATATGACTGCTTATTGTTTCAAATGCATCACTGTTGTCCGACAGAGGGTAGTGAAGCGCGGGCAGCCTGGTTCCGGTTAATCAGAATAACCATTTAGGGGGGAATATGTCGTTTTTCCATAATTTGAAAATATCCGCCAAGCTGTACGCCGGATTTTCCATGCTGATGCTGATTACGGGTTTGCTGGGTGCTTTTTCGATCTGGCAGCTGGCCAGAGTCAATGAAACGGCAACTGAACTGGGAACCAACTGGATGCCCAGCGTGAATGCTGCGATGGGTATCAAGGAACGTATCTCGCGGCTCAGAACGCAGGAAATGCAGATCGTGCTCTCGGCCGGCGATTCTGAAAAAATCGATTTTTATGCAAAACGCTGGCGTGAGTACACCGGACAGTTGCAGGAATATCAGGCGACGTTCACGGGATTGATTACCACTGACACTGAACGTCAGCAAATGCAGGAATTCAAAAGTCTGTGGGATAAGTACGCTGCACAAAGTGAAATACTGATCCGGTTGTCACGTGAAGGGAATCTGGAGGAAGCCAGAACGGTACTGCGCGGCGAGTCATCCAAGCTGAATGCCGCTTTGCTGAAAATCGCTGACAATCTGGTGGATGTGAACGTGAACGGCGGCATCAGTGCATATCAGGACGGTACCCGCATTTATGAATCGTCGCGTATCTGGATTGCCGCTGCGATCGTCAGCAGCGTACTGATTGGCAGTTTTCTCGCTTATCTGATTGCACAAGTGGTTGCACGCCCATTACGCCGCGCGGTGGATGTCGCCAAAACCGTGGCTTCCGGTGATCTGACCAGCGTGATTGAAGTGCGTGGTCAGGATGAAACAGCAGAATTACTGGGGGCATTGCGCGACATGAATGGCCAGCTGCAAACACTGGTCAGTCAGGTGCAACAGGGAACAGAACTGATTGCGGATGCCACGGCGGATATCGCCAAGGGCAATATGGATTTGTCGGCACGTACGGAAAGTCAGGCAGGTTCTCTGGAGGAAACGGCGTCGTCAATGGAGGAGCTGACGGCTACTGTTCGTCACAACAGCGAGAGTGCACGGCAGGCACATCAGCTTGCACGCAGCGCCAGTGCTGTTGCGGTCAAAGGTGGTGACGTGGTGCAGGAAGTCGTGACCACGATGGGCGATATTGATGCTTCATCGAAAAAAATCGTGGATATCATCGCCGTCATCGACAGTATCGCATTTCAGACCAATATCCTTGCGCTGAACGCGGCAGTGGAAGCTGCCCGGGCCGGTGAGCAGGGACGCGGTTTTGCGGTGGTTGCGTCGGAGGTGCGGACGCTGGCCCAGCGCTCGGCAACGGCGGCGCGGGAAATCCGGCAACTGATTCATGACTCCGTTGAAAAAGTCGGACGCGGTTCCGGTCTGGTCAGTCAGGCCGGCGATACCATGCAGGAACTGATGCAAAGCGTACAAAAGGTCAGCGATATCATCGCGGAAATCAGTAATGCCAGTTCCGAGCAGACAGCCGGTATTGAGCAGGTGAATCAGGTCGTGATTCAGATGGATCAGATCACGCAGGAAAATGCGGCACTGGTGGAGGAAGCAGCGGCGGCGGCGACGTCCCTGCAGGATCAGGCCGATAGTCTGCGGCGGCTGGTGGGCAGCTTCAAACTGCACCGTCGCGCTTATTCATAACGCTGTTAACCTGAGAACCGGTCGTCGTAATATGCAGCTATCGTCATTCGTGAATTTGCGAGGCCCGGACTTTCTGCCGACGACAGCCGGATCGCTGTGCTGAACTCCGCATTTGGGGCAATTTCGGGCCAATTCCGGGCAAAAACAGCGCTGCGGGGACTTCTGTGAGAAAGCAGTTCACAGTGGAAGTGCTTTTGTACCGGTATGTTGTCGCCATGCAGTCAGCGGAAATGGCGCCGCCCAAAACAAAAAAGCACCGGACCCGATAAGGTCAGCGGTGCTTTTTTTGTTGCCGGTCAGCGATGACGATGTATCGCTGATCAGGCAGATTAAGGACGCGGTGTCAGCGATACATGCAGACGCAGACGTGAACCCGGATCGTAAGGCATGATCGTGGTGTAAGTACGGTTCATGTATTCATACGTCACCGCATAACCGGTGGTGCGGGTTTCCCAGCTATCCATATTGCGGCACTGACGCACTGGACGGGTTTCGTAGCTTGGCTGGTTGTTGTAATTGTTGTTATTACCGTTGTTATCCATGCGGTCACCGACTAAAGCACCGGTAATCGCACCGGCCGCAGTGGCTGCCAGACGGCCATTGCCGCCACCAACCTGACTACCGAGCAAACCACCGGCAATACCGCCGATGATGGCGCCGCCATTGCTGCGTTCAGCCTGACGTTGCTGCTGGTGACGCGGTACTTGTTCGTATTCGGTACGGCAATCCTGACGCGGGTAATTCACTTGCTCGACTTGCGGCGTAACACTGATCACGCGGGCAAAGTCATCATAATCTGCAGCGGATGCCTGAGTGGCAAATCCGAGTGCAATGGCAGACATCAGGAACAGAGCGGGTTGGCGAACAGATTTCATAATAGCCTCGTAACAGATAAACAGCGTAGTAACAGTATTAACGCACGATATGGACATTACGCTGACAGTGAAAATGTAATGACTTGTTTCACTTTGTAGCCACCGGCAGCGCAGGCTGCGTATCGCTTTCAAAACAAGTCGGCATGCAGTCAGGATAGAAATATGCGCCTTCAATAACAATAAAAACAGGAAAAGGTGCGTTAAATGCGCCTTTTTCGGTAGCTGGCCGCAACTGTGATTAGTCGCGTGATGATAAAAAATCTCCATTATTACCGTCGCGCAGGCTGCGCCAGTGTGATTCAATGCCTGCTTTGCATCAGCAGATCAACCATAAGGAACGCCATGCCGCCGCTCAATTTCTCCGAACAACAAAAGCAATCCTGGTGCGAACTTGCCTCGCTGATTCTCGCAGGGCTGGCCTTGTGGATGGTGCTGAAAGCCGGTCTGGTGCTGGCACTGTTTTCCGGTTTGCTGATTTTTTCGCTGATACACAGCATGGAACCGCTGATTGCAGCGCGTTTTCGCCATCGGCAACCGCGTATGCTGGCGCTGATCGTGCTGGCCCTGATTCTGAGTACCGCGATTTTTGCCGGCAGTTGGGGCGTCCACGCATTTTTGCGTAGCGATGGCGGGAATTTACATACCCTGCTGCAAAAAATGGCCGACATTATCGAAGCTTCGCGCTCACAAGTGCCTGACTGGCTGGCGAATAATTTGCCGGAAGACGTGGCAGCGCTGCAGGATTTGCTGATTCACTGGCTGCGCGAACATGCAGGTGAAGCTAAAACCCTGTTGCCGGAAGCCGGACATTTACTGGTACACCTGATTCTGGGCGTGGTGATTGGCGCGATGGTGGCGGTATCACGCGCCAATCCGGATCAGCCGGCCGGGCCGCTGGCGCTTGCGCTCAGTGAACGGATTGCGAATCTGGCGACGGTTTTCCATAAAATCGTGTTCGCGCAGGTACAGATTTCCCTGATCAATACTGTCATGTCAGCGATTTATCTTGCGCTGGTACTGCCCTTGTTAGGCGTGCATTTGCCACTGGTAAAAACCATGATCGCGATTACCTTTATCGCCGGTCTGATTCCGGTGGCGGGTAATATTATTTCAAACACCGTGGTAGTGATTGTGGCCTTGTCGCACTCTGTGCATGTGGCGGCGGGTTCCTTGCTGTTCATGGTATTGATACACAAAGCCGAGTATTTCCTGAATGCCCGCATTATCGGTGCGCAAATCAATGCCAAAGCCTGGGAATTGCTGACCGCCATTCTGATCATGGAAACCTTGTTCGGGTTGCCGGGGCTGGTGGCCGCGCCGGTGTTTTACGCCTATATCAAGGCAGAACTCAGCCAGCGCGCACTGATCTGAGCAAGCCATCCGGCGCTGGCTGACATGAACAAAGTTCAGTGCAGCGCCGGAAAGATGAAAAGCTTATGCGTTTCCTGACCGGTGCGGCACAAACTGTCATAATGCAGAGATTGATGACCCACCTGTGAGCGAACTATGATACTTGAGGTAGCCGATATCCGGATTCAGCCGGGACAGCAAGAAGCGTTTGATCAGGCCATACAGCGCGGCCTGCAGGATGTGATTTCCAAAGCCAAAGGATTCCGCGGATTCAAAGTGCAGAAAGGGATCGAATCTGCTGACCGTTATCTGCTGATGATTTACTGGGAAACGCTGGAAAATCACACCGTTGATTTCCGCGAATCGCCTGCGTTCATACAGTGGCGTGCAATTGTCGGCCCGTTTTTTGCCACGCCGCCGGTGGTTGAACACTTTAATTTGCTGGCTGAATCGGCCTGAATACTGTAAGGGTATTCAGTTTTCCCCTTGATTCCTGCCGTTTCATCCCAAGCTAGACCGTTCGTCTAGAAAGCGGCGGGAATTCATGCTTTTTTGTTATGAATGCTGCTTTCGTGCTGTTCATTCCAAAAGGTCTTTATGGTTCCGCATCTCGTTACCGCCCTGAATGGTCCGCTACTGGATCTCGAAAAGAAAATCCTCGAAGCGACCCCCGCAATTGAACGCTGGTTCCGGCTTGAATGGCAGGAACACACGCCGCCGTTTTACTGCTCTGTCGATCTGCGCAATGCCGGGTTCAAGCTGGCACCGGTCGATACCAATCTGTTCCCCGGCGGTTTCAATAATCTGGCACCGGAAATGCTGCCGCTTGCAGTACAGGCCGCAATGGCGGCGATCGAAAAATATTGTCCGGATGCACGCAATCTGCTGGTGATTCCGGAAAGTCATACCCGCAATGCGTTTTATCTGCAAAACATCGCGCGCATGATGCAGATTTTCCGTCAGACCGGTCTGAATGTGCGCCTCGGTTCGTTGTCACCGGAAATCAAAATACCGACCCCGGTACTTCTGCCGGATGGTCAGGAATTATTGCTGGAACCGCTGGAACGTTCCGCCAACGGGCGCCGTCTGGTGCTGAATAATTTCGATCCTTGCACGATACTGCTGAACAACGATTTATCGACCGGTATTCCGGCCATTCTGGAAGAACTGAACGAACAAACCCTGCTGCCGCCGGTACACGCCGGCTGGGCGCTGCGCCGCAAGAGTAACCACTTTTCAGCGTATGACGAAGTCGTCAAAAAATTCTCGAAAATGGTCGATATCGACCCGTGGATGCTGAACCCTTACTTCATGAAAGTGCAGGGCGTAGATTTCCATCAGGGTACCGGCGAAGATGCGCTGGCGGCAGCGGTGGATACGGTGCTGGCGAAAATCCGTAAAAAATATAAAGAATACGGGATCAAGGAAAAACCGTTTGTGATTGTCAAATCCGATGCCGGTACCTATGGCATGGGCGTGATGACGGTACATAATTCTTCTGAAATCCGCGAGCTGAATGCCAAGCAGCGTAACAAAATGGCGGTGGTCAAAGACGGTATGACCGTCACCGATGTGATTGTGCAGGAAGGTGTGTACACTTTTGAGCAAGTGCACGAAGCGGTGGCCGAGCCGGTGGTGTATATGATCGACCGCTATGTGGTCGGTGGTTATTACCGCTTCCATCAGGAACGCGGTGTGGATGAAAATCTGAATGCGCCGGGCATGCAATCGATGCCGCTGGCGTTTGCGCAGCAGCATGCGGTGCCGGATATGCGCGCGCAGCCGGGAACGGCAGCACCAAACCGTTTCTACATGTACGGCGTGGTGGCAAGGCTGGCTTTGCTGGCTGCATCGCTGGAACTGGAACGCACTGATCCTGATCCGGAAATTTACTGAGCGGCAGCAGAGCGCCGCTGCCTCTGATCTGAGAATAAGAGAGAAACGATGAAACTGGCTTTCCTGACTGATCCGCTCGATAGTTTTAAAACCTACAAAGATTCCACGTTTGCGATGATGCGCGAAGCCGCATCGCGCGGACATCGCTTGTTTGCGTTCGGGCCGGAAGATATGGCGCTGGAAAACGGACAAGTCGTGGCACGCAGCCGTGAAATCCGGCTGACCGGTGACAGTGAACACTGGTATCAGGCCGCCGCGCCGCAGGATACGCCGCTGCAACAATTTGACGCGGTGCTGCAACGTAAAGATCCGCCGTTCGATATGGAATATGTGTACGCCACCTATCTGCTGGAACTGGCAGAGCAGCAGGGCGCACGCGTGTTTAACCGTCCCGCAGCAATCCGCAGTCATAATGAAAAGCTGTCGATTGCGCAGTTCAGCCAGTTCACAGCACCGACGCTGGTGACCCGTGATGCAGCGCGTATCCGCGCGTTTCATGCAAGTCACGGCGACATCATTCTGAAACCGCTGGACGGCATGGGCGGTTCCGGTATTTTCCGCGTGCGTGAAGATGGTTTAAATCTGGGCAGCGTGATTGAAGGCTTGACGCAACTGGGGAGCCGTACCATTATGGTGCAGCGCTACATCCCGGAAATTGTGCACGGCGATAAACGGATTTTGCTGATTGGCGGCAAAGTCGTCCCGTTTGCACTGGCGCGCATCCCGCAGCAGGGTGAGGTGCGCGGCAATCTGGCAGCAGGTGGCACAGGTGTTGCTCAGCCTTTGTCTGAACGGGATCTTGAGATCGCGCAGACGCTGGCACCACAATTGGCGCAACGCGGTTTGTTGCTGGTAGGATTGGATGTGATCGGTTCATATCTGACTGAAGTGAATGTCACTAGCCCGACCTGCTTCCAGGAAATCACGGCACAAACCGGTTTTGATGTGGCGGCGATGTTTGTGGATGCGCTGGAAGCTGCGGTAGCAGCCTGAAATACCCCCGGGGGTATTTGTAACACCCTGCAATTTACTTAGGCGTGCAGCCCGAAATCGGGGATACTCCCCCTCCGGACATTCCGGACTAGAGTCGGGCAGTGCGCTGGCAAACAGGTGATTATGGTTGGAATTCTTTTAATGACCCATGCACCGCTGGGGTCAGCGTTTTTACAGGCAGCAGCCCATGTTTTCCGTGGCATGCCCGAGCGGCTGGAAGCCATCGACGTGGTGGCAGATCAGAATACGGACGATGTGCATAAGCTGGCTGCAGACGCGGTACAGCGTCTGAACGATGGTACCGGCGTGCTGGTGATGACAGACATGATGGGTGGTACGCCATCCAATTGCTGCCGCAGTCTGGGTGATCCCGATCAGGTGGCCGTGATCGCAGGTATCAGCCTGCCGATGCTGCTGCGTGCGCTGACTTACCGCCATGACGCACTGGACGTCGTGGTGGAAATGGCGCTGGCCGGCGGACAAAACGGCGCGTTGCGGATTGATTGCCGTACCCGGATCTGAAGCATTATTCAAACAGGTAAAACTATGATTCAGCAGGAAATTGAAATCATCAACAAACTGGGATTGCATGCCCGTGCGTCTGCAAAATTTACCCAGCTGGCCGGAAAATTCCGTTCTGAAGTGTGGGTGGCCCGCAATGGCCGCCGCGTCAATGGCAAATCCATTATGGGTGTCATGATGCTTGCCGCCGGTAAAGGCAGCAAAATTCAGCTCGAAATCAACGGTGAAGATGAACAAGCCTGCTTCGACGCCATGTGCGCACTGATACAGGATCGCTTCGGAGAAGGCGAATAAGAATCGTCCGCAACGGACAATTCTCATCCAGACTGCGTCAGCAAAGCCGCTGCCCGCTGCCTCCGGGCGACTTGCTGTCGCCGTTGCAGATAAAGATTCAACAGGGAGACTAGGCATGGCATCGTTTACTTTGCAGGGCATTCCGGTATCGCGCGGTATTGCGATTGGCCGCGCCCATGTGCTGCACCCTGCAGCACTCGACGTCGAACATTTTCTGGTGGCGCAGGAGCAGGTCGAAGCCGAAGTGCTGCGCCTGCAGGAAGCTATCGCGCAGGTTAACCGTGACCTGCAGACCCTCTGGTCTGAACTGCCGCAGGATGCACCGACTGAGCTCGGCGCATTTATTGACGTCCATGCGCTGATTCTGGCCGACCCCATGATTTCCGAAGCGCCGCTGGATATCATCCGCACCCGCCATTACAACGCCGAATGGGCGCTGGCAACGCAGGTCGAAGAACTCTCCGCTCAGTTCGATGAAATCGAAGATGAATACCTGCGCGAACGTAAAGCCGATATTCAGCAGGTGGCGGAACGGATACTGAAAGTGCTGACCGGCACTGTGCATCAGGTTGTGCGCTCCGAAGGGATCGATGAGCGTACCGCGAATATGATCGTGGTGGCGCGTGATATTTCTCCGGCTGACATGATGCAGTTGCGTGACGATGCCTTCACCGGTTTCGTCACCGATGAAGGCGGGCAGAACTCGCATACCGCGATTGTGTCGCGTAGCCTTGGCATTCCGGCCGTGGTCGGTATGGGAAACGCATCCCATCTGATTGCACAGGACGACTGGTTAATTATCGACAGTGATGCCGGTGTTGTGATTGTGGCGCCCGACAATGCGGTACTGGAACAATATCGCGACAAACAAGCCAAACTGGCACGTCAGAAAAAGAAACTGGCACGTTTGCGCAAAACACCGGCGGTCACACAGGACGGTGTCGAAATTACTTTGCTGGCCAATATTGAATTGCCGGAAGACACTGCACATGCACTGGATGCAGGTGCCAGCGGTGTTGGTTTGTTCCGCTCTGAATTTCTGTTTATGGAACGTAGCGGGCAGGAGCACCGTTTGCCGACCGAAGAAGAACAGTTTGAAGCCTATCGTCAGGCGGTGCAGGGCATGAAGGGCCGCCCTGTGACGATACGCACGCTGGACGTTGGTGCGGATAAACCGCTGGACAGCTCTGACCATAATATTTTGAATCCGGCGATGGGTTTGCGTGCGATTCGCTATTGCCTGTCTGAGCCGCAATTATTTATGACACAGTTGCGGGCTATTCTGCGTGCATCGGCTTTCGGTAAAGTCAAAATCCTGATTCCTATGCTGGCGCATTACCATGAAATCGAACAAACGCTGGCGATGCTGGAGCAGGCGAAGGCTGAGCTCACCGCAGAGGGCATGAAGTTCGATCCGCAAGTGCCGGTCGGTGCAATGATAGAAGTACCGGCTGCCGCGCTGTCATTGCCAATGTTCGTCCGCAAACTCGATTTCCTGTCAGTCGGTACCAATGATCTGATTCAGTACACGCTGGCGATTGACCGTGCTGATCATGAAGTCGCGCATTTGTACGATGATCTGCATCCTGCGATTATTCAGCTGATGCACAGCATTATTTCAACCGCTGTCAAAGCGGATATTCCGGTATCGATTTGCGGTGGTATGGCCGGTGATATCCGTCTGACCCGCTTGCTGATTGCGATGGGTTTCCGCGAACTGTCGATGCCAGCCGCTTTAATGCCGGAAATTAAACAGGCGATTCTGAATACGCAACTGGACTTACTGCAGCCGCACCTGAAAAAAATCCTGCGCAGTTTTGATCCGCAATCGATACGTGAAACCCTGACTGCGATGGAGCAGGCGGGCGTCGTCATGCACTGATTGCGGCTATGCAGAAAAACGCAGCGGATGTTTGACGGCATCCGCTGACTTGTTTATCCTTATACCCTTAGTGAATAAGCGCCGATTTGAGTTTCAGCTTGCGGGCGCTTTCCGGTCACTCCGGAAAATAAATACGGCTAAAGCGAGCCTGAATGTCTCCTTTCCCCTCCATTCAGCCCCCCTTTTAGCCTTCCTTCAAATGTGTTTTTGACGGGTTTACACCCGGTGGAAGAGTATATGTCTGTGTCTTCTCAGTCTGTCGGCATCGTGACGCCACAAGCGTTCCATTTTGCCGAAGCTTTGCCTTTGAAAAGCGGTGCCAGCATTTCAGATTACACGCTGATGGTGGAAACCTATGGTGAACTGAATGCGGATAAATCGAATGCCGTGCTGATTTGCCATGCGCTGAATGCCTCACATCACGTTGCGGGTGTGTATGCGGATCAGCCGAAAAATGTGGGCTGGTGGGATAACATGGTGGGTCCTGGCAAACCGGTGGATACCAATCGCTTTTTTGTGATCGGGATTAATAACCTCGGTTCCTGTTTTGGCTCGACCGGGCCTATGCATACCAATCCGGCAGGTACGCAGCCTTACGGCGCTGATTTTCCTGTCGTAACTGTAGAAGACTGGGTGCAGGCACAAGCGCGGGTCGCTGACCGTTTCGGTATTCAGCAATTTGCAGCTGTCATGGGCGGCTCACTTGGCGGTATGCAGGCGCTGGCGTGGAGCATATTGTTTCCTGATCGTTTGCGTCACTGCATCGTGATTGCATCGACCCCGAAACTGTCTGCGCAGAATATTGCATTCAATGATGTCGCGCGTCAGGCGATTCTGACGGATCCGGATTTTCACGGTGGTCACTTTTATGCACATAAGGTTGTGCCGCGCCGTGGTTTGCGTGTGGCCCGTATGATTGGTCATATCACGTATTTGTCCGATGACGATATGGCAGAAAAATTCGGCCGTGATTTAAAAACCGGCAGCCTGCAATTTGGCTACGGCGTGGATTTTGAAATTGAATCTTATCTGCGTTATCAGGGCGATAAATTCTCGGATTATTTCGATGCGAATACCTATCTGCTGATTACCAAAGCCCTCGATTATTTTGACCCTGCGCGTGAAACCGGTGGTGATCTGGCAGCAGCGCTGGCGGTGACCAAAGCGAAATTCCTGATTGCTTCATTCACGACCGACTGGCGTTTTTCACCGGAGCGCAGTCGCGAAATTGTGCGCGCACTGGTCAGCAGCCGCCGTCCTGTGACTTACGCAGAAATTGATGCGCCGCATGGACACGATGCCTTCCTGCTCGATGACAGCCGTTACCTGAATTTAGTTGCCGCATATTACGACCGCATTGATGCGGAACTGAAGGGAGAATCCGCATGACCATTTCTGAACTGAATCAGTTACGCCCCGATCTGGCGTTTATTGCCGACTGGATTAAGCCGGGCGCACAAGTGCTGGACGTTGGTTGCGGCGATGGCGAAATGCTTGACTACCTGCAATCTGCCAAACAATGTCATGGTTACGGTATCGAAATTGCTGACGATAAAGTGCTGGCCTGTGCGCGACGTCAGGTCAGCGTGATCCAGCAGGATATTGATCAGGGGCTGGGTATGTTCACCGATAACAGCTTTGATACCGTACTCTGCCTGTCATCGCTGCAAATGATGAAGCATGTGGAAAACACGCTGCGTGAAATTGCCCGTGTTGGTCAGGAAGCGATCGTTTCGTTTCCAAATTTCGGTTACTGGCCGCATCGTACTGCATTGCTACGCGGACGGATGCCGGTCTCCAAGTCGCTGCCGTATCAGTGGTACGATACGCCGAATGTGCGCTGTGCCACGATTTATGATTTTGCTGATCTGGCACATGACGTCGGTCTGGAAGTACTGGAATGCGTAGCCTTGCATGAAGGCCGACCCGTCCGCATATTACCGAACTGGCGCGGCAGTCTGGCGGTGTTTCGTTTGCGCCGTCGCCAGCCGGTCTGAACATAGTCTGCTTAGAAATAAGGAAACAGGGATGAAGCTTTTTCGCACGGGTCTGAATACAGGTTTGCTGGCGCTGATGCTGGCCTGGCCAGCCGCATTTGCCCAGGATGGTGTACAGGTCGGACAAATGTCGCCATTGCGAAAAATTGTGCCGGCCGGTACCGGTGCGCTGGAACAGCAGGCAGCGGCTCAGTATGTGCAAACCCTGAATCAGGCGAAGCAGCAGGGAGCATTAGCGGCTGATAATGATCCGCAATTGCTGCGTCTGCGCGCGATTGCAAAGCGGATTATCCCTTTTGCGTTACCGTGGAACGCGCGCGCCAAAGACTGGAAATGGGAAGTCAATCTGCTCGGCTCTAAACAAGTCAATGCTTACTGTATGCCGGGTGGCAAGATCGCGTTTTACACCGGCATTCTGACCACGCTGCGCATGACGGATGATGAAATTGCGATGGTGATGGGCCATGAAATCGCCCATGCATTACGTGAACACGGCGCGGAACGTGCGGGCACAGCCACGATTGCGAATATCTTCGTCAGAGGTGCGGAAATTTTTGCCGCAGCCAAAGGCTATGATCCGAATATGGCTGGGCAAATTGCCGGTGGCGCTGCTAAGGTGACGATGCTGAAGTTCTCGCGCGATGATGAAACGGAAGCTGATATCGTTGGTCTCGATATTGCCGCACGTGCCGGATACGATCCGCGTGCCGGTATTGTGTTGTGGCAAAAAATGGGGATGGTGAATAAGAACGCGCCGCCGCAATGGTTATCGACGCACCCGTCGGGAGGCAGCCGGATTGAGGAAATCCGTCGCCATTTACCGGAAGTGATGCCTCTGTACGCGAAAGCAAAATCGGCACAGTTGTCTGCACTGCCGCCGTATCAGCCGAATGTGAAGGGTATTTCCCCTGTCACCTATCCTTAAAACAACCATTAAAATTGTTTATCAGATAATTTTTCTGAAAGACACAATCGTCCGGCATTTGAAAAAAAATGTCGGATTTTCTGACTTTTTGGTATTAATCCCCGAAAAAATCTTTTCACTCGCTGAAGTGAAATGTCTATAATCACGCCTTAATCAGCACTTAAAGTGTTGAAAAGTGAGTAATATTGCAAGATGTTGTGGCTTTGTGACAGTTTTGCGTGGTTTACACCACGCTGTCATGAAGCTTTCATATTTGGATGTAACACTCTGTAATATTAAAAAAAGTAATGTGATAGACTGATTTCACATACCTGAATACCCGATTTCCCGAATATTTGATGCCGGTTCTGTGCCGGATTATCTAAAAAATAAGACGAATCTGCTTTCGTCTCATTTTTTTGTACGAAAAGCAATCGTTTGCGCACTCTTCCCACGAGTGATGCGGTCAGTATAGCAATCGATTGCGCTGAGATGATCAGTGCACAGGGATAGCCAGCATCATGAGGGAAACATAGTTGTGCCTGCAGCTTTTTTATGACCAGCAATGGTCAGAACAATAAGTAATGGCGGAGACCTACCGGGACCTTTTGATCCCGGCGCAGCAAACCAGTTTGAAACAATTATTTTTGCAATCTGATCAGGAGCATTCATGAACTTCAAGAAAGCATCGGCAACGCCTTTCCGTCTGACGATGGTAGCGGTTGCATGCCAAATCGCTTGTCTGAGTATGTCCTCTGCTTACGCAGACGAGAAAGACAATCAGCCAACCGACTCTAAACAAGTCACCATTACCGGCAAAAAAGTCGGTATGGGTCTGATGGTGCAGGAAAACGCGCCAAAAGCACGCAGCACGATTACTGCGGAAGAACTGGCAAAACAGCGTCCTACAGGCAATGCCTATGAAGCGCTGGAACTGATGCCAGCAGTTAACAGCTATAACTATGACGCAACCGGCCTGTTTGGTGGTGGCTTGTCTCTGCGTGGCTTCAACAGCGACCAGATTGGCGCGACCATCAATGGTGTGCCAGTTAATGACTCCGGTAACTTTGCTGTATACCCACAAGAATTCGTTGATCAGGAAAACACCTGTACACAATTCGTGACTCAGGGTTCTACTGACGTTGACTCCCCGCAAATCGGTGCAACCGGCGGTAACTTCGGTATCACCACTTGCGATCCGTCCAAAGAAAAACGCTTCCGCGTGATGCAGACTCTGGGTGGTCTGAACCTGAAAAAAACTTACCTGCGTTACGACACAGGTCTGGTATTTGATAACAAATCCCGTTTCTTCATTTCCTATTCCAACGCACAAGCGGACAAATGGAAAGGCGCGGGTGGTGCACGCCGTGATCACGTAGACATGGGCTTCCGTACCGACTTCGACCGTTTCAACTCGGTTTCCGGTACCATCCTGTACAACCGTGCAATCAACCAGAACATCAGCACATTCAATCTGGCTGATCTGAACAAAAACGGTTACTACTACGATTACTCCCAGTCTTTCATCGGTCACGTAACACCGACTAAAGGTAAAGCGGACAATGATCCTAGCCAGGCAAATGCTGACTCCTTCTACAAACTGACACAAAATCCGTTTGAGAACGTGATTGCATCCACCATCATCAAAGCACGCTTTGGTGACAGCACCGATCTGAAAGTTGTTCCTTACTACTGGTATGGCTACGGTAACGGTGGCGTTCAGCAAAAACTGGTTTCTGAAGGTGCATTCCTGAACACAGCAACCGGTAAAAACACTGCCGGCGTGGATCTGAACGGTGACGGCGATACACTGGACAAAGTGATTGTTGCGAATGCAAGCGTCACACGTACAAACCGTCCTGGTGTAACAGCATCCCTGACACATCAGTTCGATAACCATCAGGTTCTGGTTGGTTTCTGGTACGAACGTGCAACCCACGAACAATTTGGTCCTATGGTCTCCGTTGATGCGAACGGCGAACCAAACGACATCTGGTTGAAAGCGGGCCGTATTCTGCGCCCTGATGGCACACCATACCAATCCCGTGACTGGAAAACCATTTCCACAGGCTACCAAGTGTTTGCACAAGACACCATCAGCCTGATGAATGACAAACTGTCGCTGAACTTTGGTGTACGTGCGCCGACGATGAAACGTGACTTCACCAACTTCGCAAACGAAGGCGGTACTGTTTCGTACAACATCAGCAAAAAGTACTCTGAAATCCTGCCACAACTGGGTGCGCGTTATCAGATCGATAACAACAACCAGGTATTCGCAAGTCTGGCGAAAAACATGAAGGCACCACCTAACTTCATCTACGCAACAACAGGTAACGTTGTGTTGGTGAACGGTGTGGCAACAATGCCAGTTGATGTTAAAGCAGAAACTTCTTACAACCTGGACATTGGTTACCGTCATCAGAGCGATCTGATCACAGGTCAGTTCACTGTGTATGCAGTAGACTTCCGTAACCGTCAGGCAACTGCATACGATCCGATTTCCAACACCAGCAGCCTGACCAGCGTTGGTAAAGTAAAAACCAACGGTTTTGAAATCGAACTGGGTAACACACCAGTCAACGGCTGGTCTTTCTACAGCTCTGTTGGTTACGCGAAGAGTGAAATTCAGGAAGATCTGCCAGTCAGCAAAACAGCTTCCTTGCCAACTGCTGGCAAAGAAATGACGCTGACACCGAAGTACAAAGCAGGTCTGAGCGCACAGTACGAAACCGGCGCATGGTATACCCGTGTTAAAGTCAAATACACAGGCAAACAATGGGCAACCATGACCAATGATGAACTGGTTCCGGCCTACACTCTGGTTGGTCTGGATGCAGGTTATCAGTTCCCTAACACTGGTTTCCTGAAAAAACCAACACTGCGTATGAGTATCAGCAATCTGACAGACCGTCAGTACCGCAATCCGTCCAGCTTCAACGTGACGAATGCATTGGCTTATCCAGGCGCAGGCGCGAAGAACGTGTTCTACTATCTGGGCGCACCACGCTTTGCATCCGTGACTTTCTCTGCTGATTTCTGATCAGTGTGAATATCACGTAAGTCAGTTGTACCTTATAAAGGTCTGCGATCCTCACCGGGTCGCAGGCCTTTTGTCTTTCAGGAAAACCGTATGAAACTTCGTCCTTTATTTCTGAGCCCGCTGCTGGCCGCTGCGCTGCAAATGGGCGTGACTGCCAGTGCGCTGGCTGAAACCTTACGCACCGTCACCATTTTCAGTATCAATGATTTTCACGGCAATCTGCAGGCCAGTCAGCCTGTGCCTTATCAGTTCCCGCGTGTGCAGGATGGTAAAACCGTCAACGGCGCTGCCGGTGGTTATGCCTATCTGGTGACCAAACTGAAAGAACGCCGCGCTGCCGTGGGTGACAGCATACTGGTCGGTGCCGGTGATTTAATGGGTGCATCGCCGATGGGTTCTGCATTGCTGAAGGACGAACCGGTGGTGGAAGCACTGAACCGGATACAACTGAACATTACCGCCGTCGGTAATCATGAATTTGATAACGGTACCGCTGACCTGATGCGCCGTATTCAGGGAACCTGCCCGGAAGCCGGTTGCGCATTTCAGGGATTCAAAGGTGCCAGCTACGCCTATCTGGGCGCAAATGTGATCGACAAATCGACCGGCAAACCGTGGCTGACACCGTATGTGGTGCGTCAGGTCGGTGATCTGAAAATCGGCTTTATCGGCGCAGTCACCTCGGACGTACCGAATCTGGTGGCAGGTGATGCCGTCAAAGCGCTGCGTTTTGATGATGAAGCCGAAACAATTAACCGCTATGTGCCGGAACTGAAAGCACAGGGAGTGGATGCGATTGTGGTGCTGATCCACGAAGGTGCGATGTTTAAAGGCCCGGAAAGCGATCCGACCTATCGCTGTGAAGGTTTGCAAGGCCCGATTATCAATATCGCCAATAAGATTGATCCGGCCGTCAGCCTGATTGTCTCCGGTCACTCACATCAGGGTTACACCTGCAAAATTGCAGACAAACTGGTGGTGCAGGGCCGCAGCTACGGCGCCTATCTGACCGAATCCACGCTGACGATTGATAAAGACAGCGGCAAAGTCATCAAAGCCGATGCGGTCAATCATCTGATCGATCAGCAAAACATCACACCGGATGCCGGGGCGCAAACACTGGTCGCAGAAGTGGCGCGTCTGACCGGCGACATGCGTTCCCGTCCCGTGATCAAACTCAGTAAACCCTTACTGCGCTTCAGTGAAGGCGATGCGTTTGACAGCACGCTCGGCAATCTGATTGCGGATTCCCAACTGCATTTTGCCGAACACATGGCCGATGCCGACATCGCATTCATGAATTCCGGCGGCATCCGCAATGACTTACCATCCGGCGCGCAGGGCAGCGATATTCAGGTGACCTTCGGTGATCTGTATGCAGTTCAGCCTTTCGGCAATGGTCTGGTGCGACTGAAAATGACTGGTCAGCAAATTCTGGATGTGTTGCAACAGCAATGGAAAAACCGTCCTGCCGGTGAAGTCAAAAAACTGTTTGTGTCGCAAGGCTTCAGCTACGTCTGGCAACGTAATCCGGCGGCCGGGCCGACACTGCGCGATGTGCAGCTGAACGGTAAAGCACTGGACCCTGAGCATACTTACACCGTGATCGTGAACAGCTTCCTTGCTGAAGGCGGTGATGGATTCACCGTATTCAAAAAAGCCGGTGACCGCGCCTTGCTGGGCCGTGATCTGGATGCGATGGAAAGCTATATCCGCGAACACAGCAAACAGATCGACAGCATCGCGACGGACCGCGTCCGCTATCAGTAAGCTGTCATTCGTCTTCTGAGATCGGAAAGCCTGTGCGCAGGCTGACGACGTAGTTCAGATGCCCGGAGAAATCCGGGCGTTTTTGTTTGTCCGGCACCACTCATTGTGCAGCTATCCGCATCCTTGATTTACGGACAGCCAGACTTTCTGCCGACGACCGCCGGATCGCTGTGCTGAAGTCCGCAAAATGGCGAATTTCAGTTACTTTGCTTTTTCCAGTTTTGAGTCGTTATTCGTCGGCCTGGAATTCAATTCACTCGACGGCAAAGGGTTTTTTTGATCCGTTATCTGTTTTCGTATAAGGGTGGAAATTCCTGTCGCATCAGCCTGACTCGTCGCTTTGGCGGCGGCTTCCAGGCCGGAAATAATGTTACACGCTGCATGGTAGTTCAATGCATCTGCGATAGCCGCGTTGACGGTATAGTCCAGCAATGACCTGCTTTGATAGCCAGATATTTGCGACAGGATACCTTCGCGCTGTTTGGAGATGCCACTGGAAATAACGGTGATAGTCAGATTATTGAAATAGGCTTCATTGTATGAATTCAGTATTCCCGTAGAAATGGTGCTGCCGGCAGCCAGAGTTTTTGCAGTGAGTGCATGAGGAACGACGGCTGCAGCGCCGGAAAACAGGGTTGCCAATCCTGTCCATCCCATCTGAGTTTGTGATTTGGAGGAGACTAACATCCTGAGATATGCACCGCATCGTTGGTTCGAAGCGTTGATGAGTCTTTCCTGTAGTTCGTTACGACGGTAACGATATAAATCATTTTTGAGTGTCTCAGCAGTCAGATCTTTTATTTGCGCTTGCTGGAGGTTGTACTCTGTCAGCAGACTATCCAGCTGAATTTCTTCAAACCCCTCAACGGAGACAGCATTGCCCGTTGTAGTTCTGGCTTGCATGATTGAACCGGCACCACTGAGTAAGTTGTCGTCATCGGGCATAGTTACTTTTCTGACCGAGGCACAGCCGCTCATGAGCAGTGCGGCTATTAAACTAATATAGCTGGCTAAAGAACACTTCATCGTAGGCTCCCCCGCAAGAATGACAAACAGAAGTTTTTTCAGCATAGATGCAAAGTATGCAAATGTGAAAAACGGATAGCAATAAAGTACAAAATGTCGCTTTTTTACGAAATAAAAAAGCAATGTAGCCATTGATCAATGATGGGGGCGGTCTGGCGAATATTTATCGAAGTTCGCTTCGGTTTACTCTTCGCTTGTGCAGCTATCCGCATCCGCGATTTACGGACAGCCAGACTTTCTGCCGACGACCGCCGGATCGCTGTGCTGAAGTCCGCAAAATGGGTGGTTTCGGGTGTTTTCCGGCCTTCGCAGGGCAAGTCTGAGCCTGAGCATGCAAGGGCTGGCTGAAAAGCAAAAGGCAGCAGGGGATGCCTGCTGCCTTTTGATGGCTTTTACGCCGCTGGAAGCACCGCAAACGCGGCGATTCTGGTGGCTGGGCCGGATTACGGCTGGTACTGAATAATCAGTGGCGAGTGGTCAGAGAAGCGTTCTTCTTTGTAGATGCTGGCCGCTTGCACCGTGGCGCCGATGCCCGGTGTAGCGACCTGATAATCGATACGCCACCCGACATTGTTGGCCCAGGCCTGACCACGGTTGCTCCACCAGGTATAGCATTCGGAGGTGGTGTCCGGATACAGGCGGCGGTAGGCATCGACCCAGCCCAGTTCGTCAAATACGCGTGTCATCCATGCGCGTTCTTCCGGCAGGAAACCGGAATTTTTCTGATTACTTTTCCAGTTTTTCAGATCGGCTTCTTTGTGCGCGATATTCCAGTCACCGCAAATCACCACTTCGCGGCCTTCCGCTTTCAGTGCGGCCAGATGCGGCAAAAACACATCCATGAAACGGAATTTGGCTTCCTGACGTTCCGGCGATGAAGAGCCGGACGGGCAGTACACCGAAATCACGGTCAGATTGCCAAAGTCGCAGCGCACATAACGGCCTTCGGCATCAAACTCGGGGCTGCCGAAACCGATCTGCACCGCATCCGGTTTTTGTTTGCTGTAGACGCCGGTGCCGGAATAGCCTTTTTTCTCCGCATAGTGAAACGCACCGTGGTAACCCTCGGGCTGCAGAAATTCCGGACTCATATCGGCTTCCTGCGCTTTCAGTTCCTGTACGCAGATGAAGTCAGCACCGGTGGATTGCATCCACGGAAAAAAACCTTTTTTAGCGGCAGAACGGATACCGTTCAGATTAGCGGAAATGATGATGGTCATGGGAATCCGGGAAGAAAACAGCGGAACCGTGTTTCCGGTTCCGCAGACAAATCAGCCGCCCTGCGGCGGCTGAGTGCATGAGGCAAGGTTCAGACTGCGCCGTATTTCTGGCGGTAAGCTGCCACCGCATCTTTATGTTGTGCCAGTTCTGCGCCACCGTTACCGGCGTTCAGGTACTCGAACAAGTCATTCAGATTGGCGATAGACACCACCGGCATCTGATAGGTATTGCTGACTTCCTGCACGGCAGAATGTGCGGACAGCGCATCATCTTTGCCTGAGCGTTCCATGCGGTCGAGTGCGATCAGCACGGCTGCCGGTGTGGCACCTGCAGCGCGGATCATATCGACCGATTCACGTACCGAAGTACCGGCAGAAATCACGTCATCAATAATCACAACGCGGCCTTCCAGCTTCGCGCCGACGATGGTGCCGCCTTCGCCGTGGTCTTTGGCTTCTTTGCGGTTGTATGCAAACGGTACGTTACGGCCGCGTGCCGCCAGTGCCACTGCGGTTGCGCTTGCCAGCGTGATGCCTTTGTAGGCCGGGCCGAACAGCATATCGAATTCCACGCCGGAAGCGATCAGGGTGTCAGCGTAAAACGCTGCCAGACGGCCCAGATTCGCGCCATCGTTGAACAGACCGGCGTTAAAGAAATACGGCGACAGACGGCCGGCTTTGGTCACAAATTCACCAAAGCGCAGAACACCGGCTTCCACCGAAAACTGAATAAATTCCTGACGTAAATTGCTCATAGAGACTCCTGATTAACCTGCGAGTTTTTTGCGCAGTAATTCATTCACCAGTGCCGGTGCCGCTTTACCTTTGGTGGCTTTCATTGCCTGACCGACCAGCGAGTTGAAGGCTTTTTCTTTACCGGAACGGAATTCATCCACGGATTGCTGGTTCGCTGCCATCACTTCATCAATGATCGCTTCCAGCGCGCCGGTATCGGTAATTTGCTTCAGGCCTTTGGATTCAATCACTTTGTCAGCCAGCGTTACGTCATCAGACGGTGCTTCCCACATCGCCGCAAATACTTCTTTCGCGATCTTGTTGGAAATCGTGCCATCGGTGATACGTTGCAGCAGCAATGCCAGCTGTGCGGCAGAGACCGGAATCGCGCTGATATCGGTACCTTCGCGGTTCAGTGTCGATGCCACGTCGCCCATCATGAAGTTCGCAGCCGGTTTAGCTTGCGCAGCACCTGCAGCCTGTACCACGGCTTCAAAGTAAGTCGCCATACCTTTGGATTGCGTCAGCACGGTTGCATCGTATTCCGGCAAGCCGAGTTGTTCGACAAAACGCGCACGCATTGCAGCTGGCAGTTCCGGCATGGTCTGACGGACTTTTTCAATCCAGTCGCTACCGATGCGCAGCGGCGGCAGATCCGGGTCAGGGAAGTAGCGGTAATCCTGCGAATCTTCTTTGCTGCGCATCGAGCGCGTGACTTTTTTGTCTGGATCGTACAGACGGGTTTCCTGTACCACAGTGCCGCCGTCTTCGATCAGTTCAATCTGACGACGCACTTCGTAGTTGATCGCTTCTTCAAGGAAACGGAAGGAGTTCAGGTTTTTGATTTCGGCACGGGTGCCGAATTCTTTCTGACCAACCGGACGCACGGACACGTTGGCGTCGCAGCGGAAGGAGCCTTCCTGCATATTGCCATCGCAGATATCCAGCCAGACCACCAGCGCATGCAGCGCTTTGGCGTAGGAAACCGCTTCAGCCGCGCTGCGCATCACCGGTTCGGTCACGATTTCCAGCAGCGGCGTACCGGCGCGATTCAGATCGATACCGGACATGCCCTGATAATCTTCATGCAGCGATTTACCGGCATCTTCTTCCAGATGTGCGCGGGTCAGCTGAATCTGACGGACTTCCGGTTTGCCGTCTTTTTCCACGATACAGGACACATAACCGCCCTGTACTACAGGAATTTCAAACTGGCTGATCTGATAGCCTTTCGGCAGATCCGGATAAAAATAGTTTTTACGCGCAAACACCGATTCCGGTGCGATATGCGCGCCAACGGCCAGACCGAACTGAATCGCTTTTTCGACTGCGCCTTTATTCATCACCGGCAATACGCCCGGCAATGCCAGATCCACTGGGCTGGCTTGTGTATTCGGTTCTGCACCGAAAGCAGTGGAAGAACCACTGAAAATTTTAGAACGGGTTTTGAGCTGTACGTGGGTCTCAAAACCGATAACGACTTCCCATTGCATAAGCTATCCTTGTTTCAGTGAGGGCGGGGCAGATTCACCCGCCGGGCCCGCCGCAGCGGGACACAGATTATTCCGGGCTGCGCAGATGCCAGTCAGTGACCTGCTGGTACTGATGCGCAATATTCAGCAGACGGGCTTCTTCAAAGTAATTGCCGATCAGTTGCAGACCCACAGGGCGGCGACTGTTTTTCTCACCCTGACCAAAGCCGCACGGTACCGACATGCCCGGCAAACCGGCCAGACTGGTGGACAGCGTGAAGATATCGGCCAGATAGTTAGCGACCGGATCATCCGATTTCGCACCCAGATCCCATGCCACGCTTGGTGCTACCGGGCCCATGATCACATCGCACTGCGTGAATGCAGCAGCGAAATCCTGTGCAATCAGACGGCGGATTTTCTGAGCCTGCAGGTAGTAAGCATCGTAATAACCGTGCGACAGTACATACGCGCCGGTCATGATGCGGCGCTTCACTTCATCGCCGAAACCTTCGGTGCGGCTCGCGGTGTACATATCGTTCAGATCGGTGTATTCCGCTGCACGGTGACCATAACGCACGCCGTCAAAACGGCTTAAGTTGGACGATGCTTCGGCCGGTGCAATCACGTAATACACAGGGATGGACAATTCGGTTTTCGGCAGGGAAATTTCCACGATGCTGGCGCCGAGTTTTTTGTATTCTTCCAGCGCGGCGTGAATAGCCTGTTTCACATCATCCGCCAGACCTTCGCCGAAGAACTCTTTCGGTACACCGATACGCAAGCCTTGCAGCGACTGGTTCAGCAGACGGTTGAAATCTTCCGGTTTGCGTTCCAGCGACGTGGAATCTTTTTCGTCGAAGCCAACCATTGCATTCAGCAACAGGCCGCAGTCTTCCGCAGTCTGTGCCATCGGGCCGCCCTGATCCAGCGACGATGCAAACGCGATCATGCCGTAACGGGACACGCTGCCGTAAGTCGGTTTAATACCGGTAATACCGCAGAATGCAGCTGGCTGGCGAATAGAACCGCCGGTATCAGTGCCGGTAGCAGCCGGTGTCAGGCGCGCAGCCACAGCGGCCGCAGAACCACCGGAAGAACCACCCGGTACTGCGCTCAGATCCCACGGGTTTTTGACCGCACCGAAGTAAGAGTTTTCATTGGCAGAACCCATTGCGAATTCGTCGCAGTTCAGCTTGCCCAGCGTCACCATACCGGCAGCGGCCAGTTTTTCCACAACAGTTGCGTCAAACGGGCTGGTGTAATTGCCGAGCATGCGCGAACCGGCTGTGGAACGCAGGCCACGGGTCACGAAAATGTCTTTGTGAGCGATAGGCACACCGGTCAGCACACCGGCATTACCGGCAGCCAGACGCGCATCGGCAGCAGCAGCCTGTGCCAGTGTCAGTTCAGGATCAACATGCAGAAACGCATTCAGATTGCTGGCGCTGATGCGGTCTAAGTACAGGCGCGCCAGTTCAGTGGCGGAAACTTGTTTGCTCTGCAGTAAGGCAGATAACTGCGCTAAGGTTTTTTGATGCATACGGTTCTCCATCCGGCTTATTCGATGACTTTCGGGACCAGATACAGGCCATCCTGCGTGGCAGGCGCGCATTGCTGGTAATCATCACGGCGATTGGTTTCAGTGACTTCATCTTCACGCAGACGCAGCGCCAGTTCCGGCAGCAGGGCGGCAATCGGGTGGCTTAGCGGTGCAACGCCGGTGGTATCAATCGCATTCAGTTGTTCTGCCAGCGCAAAAATACCATTCAGTTTGTCGAGGGTGGAGGCCGCCTCGCTGTCGGAAACTTTCAGCTTTGCCAGCTTGGCAATGCGGTTCACATCATTCAGTGTCAGAGACATATCAGTAGCGTGTAAACACGTTCAGGTTTATCAAGAAAAAGGAAGAGGACACCGCAGAATCAGGTCAGTCTGACAGACCCGATGACCGTCTGTCGGGGGCTCGCGCTGCAAGCCCGGGCAGTACCGTAAAAAAGAACGGCACAGACAGCATTTTTCGGTACAGGTGTCCGGTAAAATCAACAGGATTATAAGGTAGAATGACAGGTTAATGCCCTAAATAGCGCGCTAATTCCTGTCAGTTCAAGCATAAAGACAGTGTCAGCGCAGCACGGATAAAACAGGGCTCATTTCAGCAGTGCTTTGTCAGTCACACAGGACTGCTGAAATGGGCTCAGGGCGACCGAATTTTCCGGCGAAGCAGTCTGGTGCTGCTGTCAGCCATAACGTTTTCACAGGACTCTACATGTTTGGTTCTTTACGCAGTTATTTTTCGAACGATCTCGCAATTGACCTTGGTACCGCGAACACCCTGATTTACGCCCGCAGCCAGGGCATCGTACTGGACGAGCCTTCTGTTGTGGCAATTCGTCAGGAAGGTGGCCCGAACGGCAAAAAAACGATACAGGCCGTTGGTAAAGAAGCAAAACAAATGCTGGGTAAAGTACCCGGTAACATCGAAGCTATTCGTCCTATGAAAGACGGCGTGATTGCTGACTTCACTGTCACTGAGCAAATGCTCAAGCAATTCATCCGCATGGTACACGACACCAAATTCTTCAAACCTTCCCCGCGTATCATCATTTGCGTTCCTTGCGGTTCTACGCAGGTTGAGCGTCGTGCGATCCGTGAATCCGCACTCGGTGCAGGTGCTTCTCAGGTTTACCTGATCGAAGAGCCGATGGCAGCAGCAATCGGTGCCGGTTTGCCGGTATCGGAAGCGACCGGTTCCATGGTGGTGGACATCGGTGGCGGTACCACCGAAGTCGGCATCATTTCTCTGGGCGGTATGGTGTACAAGGGTTCTGTGCGTGTTGGCGGTGACAAATTTGATGAAGCCATTGTCAATTACATCCGTCGTAACTACGGCATGCTGATCGGTGAACAGACTGCGGAAGCGATCAAAAAAGCGATCGGTTCTGCGTTCCCGGGTTCCGAAGTGAAAGAAATGGAAGTCAAGGGCCGTAACCTGTCAGAAGGTATTCCGCGTTCATTCACGATTTCCAGCAATGAAATTCTGGAAGCGCTGACAGATCCGCTGAATAACATCGTGTCGGCAGTCAAAAATGCGCTGGAACAAACACCGCCTGAACTGGGTGCGGATATTGCAGAAAAAGGCATGATGCTGACCGGTGGCGGCGCATTGCTGCGCGATCTGGACCGTCTGCTGATGGAAGAAACCGGTTTGCCGGTGATCGTTGCAGAAGATCCGCTGACCTGCGTGGTGCGTGGTTCCGGTATGGCACTGGAGCGCATGGATAAACTCGGCTCCATCTTCTCTTACGAATAACAGCGGGTGACCGGGCTGATGCTGCATCTGCGGCAGTCAGCCTCCCGTGTCCTGTAGCCGGTATGTCCGGCGGCGGGCGAAGCCGGCAGTATTGCGTCGGCTTTTTGTTTTTTTAACCGCTCACTGTCTTTACCGGACAGTTTCAGCTGAACTGGCATTGTTGATGGATTTCGTATGAATTACAGTCCGCCGCCACTATTTAAACAGGGTGCTTCCGCGCGGGCGAAAGCACTCTTTTTTACAATCTTTGCCATCTGTTTGCTGGTAGTGGATTCCCGTTTGCAATCGCTGTCGCTGTTACGCCAGATTATCGGTACGGTACTGTATCCGGTGCAAATGGTCGCCAGTGTTCCGTCCCAGGCTGCGCGCGATATCTCGGTGTATTTCAATGGGATCAGCGAATTGCAGACAGAAAACACCCGGCTGAAACAGCAACGTACACGCCATGCCGATTTGCTGCAGCAAGGTGGGCAGTTGCAGTCTGAAAATGCGCATTTACGGAAACTGCTGGATGCGCGCGAGCGTATGCCTGCCAAATCCGTTATGGCTGAAATTATTTACGATGCCCGTGATCCTTCCACGCGTAAGCTGGTGGTGGACCGTGGGTTGAAAGATGGCGTAGAGCAGGGTCAGCCGGTGATTGATGACCTCGGTGTGGTGGGACAAGTCACGCGGGTTTTCCCGATGACATCGGAAGTCACCTTGCTGACCGACAAAACGCAGGCAATTCCGGTACAGATACTGCGTAACGGTTTGCGCAGCGTTGCTTACGGTCGCGGACAATCGCCTTATCTGGATATGAAAGTCACTTCCAATGCCGATGTGCAAAAAGGCGATGTGCTGGTGACTTCGGGTCTGGATGGTATCTATCCGCCGGGTCTGGCAGTAGCCAAAGTGGAAGTCGTCGAAAATAAAGGCACCAGCACGTTTGAAAACATCGTCTGTATGCCGGTTGCCGGTGTCGAAAAAAACCGTCAGTTACTGATACTGCAGGTATCCACCCGCGATTTGCCGAAACCGGACAGTGAAGAAGTCCGCGCCAAAAAAGAAAAAATTAACCGCCGCGTAACACGTGACAACGGACCGGTCAGTGATCTGCGTTTGCCATCCGAGCAAAGCAATGCTGCGCCCGGATCAGCGACACAGGTAACAGCACCGTCAGCATTACATGCAGCAGTGCCTGCATCCCGTGATCAGGCAGCGAAACCCGTACCCGCCCCGGCACCCGCTGTGCGGCCTGCCGCGCAGCCAGTCATCAAACCGGCGTCCCAGCCTCAGGAGGCGCAATGACACAGCCGAACTACATTCTGCTGCCGGTAAACCCGGTATTTATCACCTTCAGTTTTGTGGTG
Organism: Cognatundibacterium luofuense; assembly: GCF_018139685.1. Lineage (GTDB taxonomy): Bacteria > Pseudomonadota > Gammaproteobacteria > Burkholderiales > Burkholderiaceae_D > Undibacterium > Undibacterium luofuense. The sequence continues at coordinate 160,669 of NZ_JAGSPN010000005.1, read as the reverse complement.
GCGTTTTTGCTGAACTTTCTGCCCTGGGGCGGTCTGCTCGGTGTGCCGGATTTTGTGGCGCTGGTGCTGGTGTTCTGGAGTATTCACCAGCCGCGTAAAGTCGGTATCGGACTCGCATTCACGATGGGGCTGATCATGGATGTGCATGATTCGGTGTATCTGGGTGAAAACGCACTGGCATTTACCGTACTGTCGTATTTCGCGATTACGATACACCGCCGCGTTTTGTGGTTCACGCCTTTTGCGCAGTCACTGCACGTATTACCGCTGTTTATTCTGGCGCAGGCACTGCAAGTGATTGTAAGGCTCATCGTTGCGCCGGATGCGCATTTCCCCGGCTGGCTGGTGTTCAGTCAGAGTCTGGTAACAACGATTCTGTGGCCGCTGGCTACGCTGATTTTGCTCGCTCCGCAAAAGCGGGCGGTGGACAAAGATCACACCCGCCCGATCTGACCCTGCAGCCACTGTCTTATGAATGAGTTTAAAAATACTGAGCGTGAAATTTACCTGTTCCGCGTGCGGCTGGTAGTCATCGCTTTGTTTGTACTGATATGTTTTTCACTGCTGGTAGCCCGTTTTGTCTGGTTGCAGGTGATTCGTCATGACGAATATGTTGCGGCAGCGGATGAAAACCGCATCGATATCGTACCGATTGTGCCTAACCGCGGCCTGATTATGGATCGCAATGGCGTGGTACTGGCACAGAATTATTCTGCCTACACGCTGGAAATCACGCCGTCTAAAATCAAGCAGGATATGGATTTGCTGATTGATGATCTGGCTGATCTGGTTGATATTCAGCCTAAGCACCGTAAGCGTTTCCGTAAGCTGCTGGAGGAATCCAAAAGTTTTGAGAGTATTCCTATCCGTACCCGCTTAACTGATGATGAAGTAGCACGCTTTATTGCACAGCGTTTCCGTTTTCCCGGTGTTGATATTCAGGCGCGTTTATTCCGTCATTATCCGCAAGGCGAATCTGCATCGCACGTGATTGGTTATATCGGTCGTATCAGTCAGAAAGATGCGGAAGCTCTGGAAGAGTCTGAAGACGGTGCTAATTACAACGGTACGGATTACATCGGTAAAGAGGGATTGGAAAAAAGTTATGAAGCCATGCTGCATGGCCGAACTGGCTTTGAGCAGGTCGAGGTATCCGCTGGTGGTCGTGCTGTGCGCACTTTATCCCGTACGCCACCGGTTTCCGGAAAAAATCTGATTCTGTCGGTGGATATCGAACTGCAGAAAATTGTGGAAGAAGCGTTTGGTGACCGTCGTGGTGCGCTGGTGGCGATTGAACCAAAAACAGGTGATGTGCTGGCCTTTGTTTCCAAACCAACCTACGATCCGAATCTGTTTGTCGAAGGTATTGATCAGCAGAGCTGGAATGAATTAAACACTTCAGAAGACCGCCCTTTGCTGAACCGTCCGCTGACTGGTGCCTATCCGCCAGGATCGACCTATAAACCATTTATGGGGCTGGCAGCGCTGGAGTTGGGTAAACGTACGCCGCACCAGATTTACGCAGATCCGGGTTACTTCACGTTCGGTAACCATACGTTTAAAGACGATAAACCGGGTGGTCATGGCGGCGTGGATTTATACCGTTCGATTGCGCAATCTTGTGATACCTATTACTACGCACTGGCGAATGATATGGGCGTGGACATGATCCACGACTTTATGAAGCCTTTCGGTTTTGGTCAGAAAACCGGTATTGATCTTGAGCATGAACGTACCGGGATTCTGCCATCGACCGAATGGAAGCGCCGCGCTTTCAAAAAACCGCAGCAGCAACGCTGGATTCCGGGTGACACGATTTCACTGGGAATTGGTCAGGGGCAAAATACGTTCACGCCATTGCAAATGGCACATGCGATGGCAACGCTGGCAAATAATGGCGTTGTGATGAAGCCGCATCTGGTGAAAATGACGGAAGATCCGGTATCGCATCAGCGTGAACTGACTGTACCGAAGGAAAGTTACCGTATTCCGCTGAAGCAGGAAAATATCGACATTATCAAGAATGCGATGGTCGGAGTTGTACGCGAAGGGACATCGGCGCGCGTCTTTGCCGGTGCAGAATATGTGTCCGGCGGTAAAACCGGTACTGCGCAGGTCATCAGTATCAAAAAAGGTGAAAAGTACGACGCGAAACGGATGGCAGCCCGTCATCTGGATCACTCGCTGTATATTGCATTTGCACCGGTTGATCAGCCAAAGATTGCAGTTGCCATCATTGTGGAAAACGGTGGTTTCGGTGCGGAAGCTGCTGCACCGATTGTGCGTAAGGCACTTGATTATTACCTGCTTGGCAAACGTCCGGTGAAAGAAAACCGCGAACCGCAGCCGAAAGTACAAAGTGATCCTGCCTTGTTCCGTTCTGATCAGGAACTGAAAAATCCGGCAGAGCCACCACCTTCGCCTAAGCCCGGCGAAGAGACCACGGGGAATAAGGATTGATATGAGCCAATTTCACATGAACTGGCGCGCCATACGCCGCTATTTCGCCGTGTTTGACGGCCCGCTGGCGATGCTGATTTTTCTGATTATGTCCTGCGGTATCGTAACGCTGTATTCAGCTGGCTACGATTTTCCGGGCCGTGTGGAAGATCAGCTGCGTAATATCGTGGTGTCATTTTTTGTAATGTGGATCGCGGCCAGTGTGCCACCCCAAACGCTGATGCGCTTTGCCATTCCTATTTATACGCTGGGGGTGACTTTGCTGATTGCTGTTGCGCTGTTCGGGATGGTGAAAAAAGGATCGCGCCGCTGGCTGAATATCGGCATGGTGATTCAGCCTTCAGAAATGCTGAAAATCGCAACCCCCTTAATGCTGGCCTGGTATTTCCAGAAGCGTGAAGGTGCGTTAAGGGTACAGGATTTTATTATTGCGACCATCATACTGGCGATTCCGTTTGCGCTGATCGGGAAGCAGCCGGATCTGGGCACGGCGATGCTGGTTGGTATGGCCGGATTTGCGGTTATTTTTCTGGCGGGTTTATCCTGGAAAGTGATTCTGGGTATTCTGGGTTTTGCCGCCGCAGTAATACCCACAATAGTGTGGCCTTATATGCTGCATGATTATCAGCGTGACCGGGTGCTGACATTGCTGGACCCCAGCCGCGACCCGCTGGGTAAAGGTTTTCATATTATTCAGTCGACGATTGCAGTCGGTTCCGGTGGCGTAACCGGTAAAGGCTGGCTGAAAGGAACGCAGGCACATCTGGAATTTATTCCTGAACGTACTACCGATTTTATTTTTGCCGTGTTTTCAGAGGAATTCGGGCTGGTTGGCAATCTGGTGTTGCTGCTGCTGTATTTGCTGCTGATCGCCCGTTGCCTGATGATTGCTGCGAATGCGCCGACGCTGTTTACGCGCTTGCTGGCGGGTTCGATGACAGCAATCTTTTTCACCTATGCATTTGTTAACATGGGCATGGTCAGTGGTATTCTGCCTGTGGTGGGTGTACCGCTGCCGTTTATGAGTTACGGCGGTACTGCGCTGGTGACGCTGGGTATGGCCGCCGGTATCCTGATGAGTGTGCAACGACATCGTAAGCTGATACAGACATGAAAAAACTGCCTGCAAAGAAGCTCCTGCCTTTTGTTTCTGTCACCACGCTGGCTGCATTACTTGCAGCTTGCGGGACTACGCCGAAAGCACCCGTCAGTGAAGCGCCGCGTGCAACGAATCAGCCACCGGTAACGGTTCCGGTATTGCCGAAAGCCAATTCCGGTAAAGGTGGTTATTACAAAGATGATGGTCCGGGCGATAATCCGCCACCGGGGCTGGAATTCACTGTTGATCCAATTCCGAAAATTGAGCCTTATGCCCGTGGCGCAAGCAAGCCTTATGTCGTGCTCGGAAAAACATTTACACCGATTACGGACGATACGACACCGTTTATTCAGCGTGGTCTGGCCAGCTGGTATGGCAAAAAATTTCACGGACAGCGTACATCATCGGGCGAACCTTACGATATGTACAAAATTACGGCAGCCCATCCGACACTACCGATTCCTTCGTATGCGCGTGTGACAAACCTGAGTAACGGACGTCAGATTATTGTGCGCGTGAATGATCGTGGCCCGTTTCAGGGTAACCGGATTATCGATTTATCGTACACAGCAGCGCTGAAACTGGAAGTGCTTGGTAAAGGCAGTACGCAAATTGAGGTCGAACGTTTGTTACCCGCTGATATTGAACGTATGGCTGAAAACCGTAAAAATCAGCCGCCACAGGCAGTTCGCAGTGCATCCGCAGATCCGGTCGTGAATACGCCGGTGGCAATGACTTCACCGATTCCGCAGCAAGCAATGCCCGTGGCTTCGGCACTCGAGGATGCAGGTGTTACGCAGAATCCGCGTCCAGTAGAAAAGCTCAGCACGCCGCCATCCGTACCTGCAGGAAGTGGGTTTTATCTGCAGTTTGGCGCATTTGCGATACGGTCGAATGCAGAAAATGTGATGTCGCAACTGAAAGGGAAAGCGGAGTCACGCTTACCGGCGTTTGAAATTGTGCAGCAGGGCAGTTTATACCGTCTGGTCAGTGGCCCGTTCACCAGTCGCGCCGAAGCACAGCAGGCGCTGGCAATGGCGGGTGATCTGGGAACCGGAAAACCGGTGGTGGTACAGCGCTGAATATTCAGCGCTGTTTTCATGGTGTTTTAACCGGCTGCTTCGTCGTCTTCTGACTGCAGACTGAGCGCGAGCTGATACAAATTATTTTTCTTCTGACCGGTAATCGCTGCCGCCAGACTGGCTGCCTGACTGACAGAGCAGGATTCCAGCAGGATACCCAGAATGCGTTGCGCTTCCTGCATACCGCTGTCCTGTTGTGCCGGCAAGCCTTCGATCAGCAAAACATATTCGCCTTTTTCTCGGTGCTTATCCGCTTTCAGCCACGCACCGGCTTCCGCCAGCGTACAACGCTGACTTTCTTCAAACAGTTTGGTCAGTTCACGCGCCAGCACGATACGGCGTTGCGGGCCGAATACTTCCAGCATGGCCGCGATGGTGTCGTGGATGCGATGCGGCGCTTCGTAGAAAATCTGGGTCGCGCTGGTGTTCACACAGCCTTGCAGCACTTCTTTGCGCTGACCGGCTTTGCTCGGTAAAAAACCCACGAACTGAAACTGGTCATCGGTAAAACCGCTGGCAGATAAGGCGGTAATCGCTGCCGATGCACCCGGCAATGCGATTACTGGTAAGCCCTGATTGCGTAATTCATCCACAATCCTTGCGCCGGGATCTGACACGCCCGGCGTACCGGCATCCGACACCAGCGCTATACGTTCACCGGCTTGCAGACGTTCCGCAATTTTTTGCGCAATCTCGCGCTCATTATGCTGGTGCGCTGCGATCAGCGGCTTCTGCAAGCCGTACAGATTCAGTAGCTGCGCAGTATTGCGCGTATCTTCACAAGCGATGGCATCCGCCAGATTCAGCAGATACAAGGCGCGCAGGGAAATATCACCAGTGTTTCCAATCGGTGTGGCAACTACATATAATGTGCCGGCCGGATATTGCTGTCTTGTTATGGTTTCCGGTAACGACGGGGAAATCCACGAAAATTGTTCGCTGAGGCTCATGCAAATGCCGTTCTGGAAGAAAAAAACAGATTGTACGCCAGCTGAGACTGGCGGGGCGTATTCCGCAGCAGCGCCGGACCGCCGTACGCGCAAACAGCAAACCGGCGATGCAGGAGAGGATGCGGCGCTGGCCTATCTGCAGGCGCATGGCATGGTACTGGTTGAACGTAACTTCCGCTGCCCCGGCGGCGAGATTGATCTGATCCTGCGTGACCGCGATACGCTGGTGTTTGTCGAAGTACGCAGTCGCGCTTCAGCCCGCTTCGGCGGTGCATTAGCCAGCATCACGCCTGCCAAACAAAGGAAACTCTGGCACGCTGCGCAGGTCTATCTGGTGCAGTTTTCTGCGCCTCCGGCCTGCCGGTTTGATGTGATTGCGATAGAAGCGGGTACAATCCACTGGTTACCCGATGCAATGATGGCCTGAGGGCCGGAAAGATAGTTTTTAGATGAGCACCCAACGAATTCTGACGCACTTCCGCGAAAGTGCTGAACTGAAGATCAAAGCAGCCGAAATACTGGCAGCCCCGATCACGGAAGCGGTGGAACTGATGTTCCTGGCGCTGTCCAACGGCAATAAGATTCTGGCCTGCGGCAACGGCGGTTCAGCGGCAGATTGCCAGCACTTCGCAGCAGAGCTGATCGGCCGTTTTGAACGTGAGCGTTTGCCACTGCCGGCAATTGCACTGACGACCGATACATCGATTATGACTGCGATTGCCAACGATTATCAGTTCAACGACGTTTATGCTAAACAGGTGCAGGCGCTCGGTCAGTCCGGCGACATTCTGCTGGCAATTTCCACTTCGGGAAATTCCGCGAATGTGATCAATGCGATTGAGGCCGCACTGGAACGTGATATGCGCGTGATTGCGCTGACCGGTAAAACCGGCGGCAAGATCGGCGAACTACTGACGGAATCAGATGTCCATATCTGTGTGCCGCATGACAGAACAGCAAGGATTCAGGAAGTTCACTTGCTGACGATTCATTGTTTATGTGACGGTATTGATACCGCACTGTTCGGAGGTGAGGATGAATAAAGCAGTTACCCGTCGTTTGGCCCGACCTTTGCTGGCGGTTTCTTTATGCTGCGCAGCGGCTGTCAGTTTGCAGGGCTGTGTGGAACTGGTGGTCGGCAGTGCCGTGATGGGCACGCTGGCAGCCACGGACCGTCGTACCTTCGGTGCGCAAACTGAAGATAAATCGATTGAAGTCAAAGGCGAAGTGCGTCTGTCCAAAGCACTTGGCGATGGCGCACACGTCAATGTGAATTCGTTTAACCGCCATGTATTGCTGACCGGTGAAGTATGGAATGAAAACATGCGTCAGCAGGCGGAGCAGGAATTGCGTGCAATCGACGGTGTGGTGACGGTTTCCAATGAAATTCAGGTGGCAGGAACATCCAGCCTGTCGTCCCGCTCTAACGATGCGCTGATTACCGGTAAGGTAAAAGCCACCTTCGTCGACGCAAAAGGCATTTATGCCGGTGCGTTTAAAGTGGTGACCGAAGCCGGTGTGGTGTTCCTGATGGGACGTGTCACCCAGCGTGAAGGTGATCAGGCAGCGCAGCTGGCTGCAGGTGTTGGCGGTGTGCGAAAAGTGGTGAAGGTGCTCGAATACATCAGTGAAGATGAGTTGCGCAGACTGGTCGCAACGCCGGAATCGCAGAAGCAGCCGGCGAATCCTTAAATCTCCTGAAACCGCATCCATTGTGATGCGGTTTTTTCTTTCAGTGTTTGTCTTCTGGCGTAGACAAAAGGTAAAAGTTTCTAATTAATACCGTTTTTTTGCCTTTGTAATTGTATAAAATTGCAATTGCTTTGCCGGTAGCTTGCCGGCTTTTTTTACGGAGATGTGATGATTACGATGCTCGTTATTCTGGCCCTGCTGGCTGTTGTCGTGTTCTGGGCGATTGGTGTGTACAACGGACTGGTTGCGCAGCGTAACCGTTATAAAAACTCGTTTGCACAGATTGATGTTCAGCTGAAACGCCGTTACGACCTGATTCCGAATCTGGTCGAAATCGCCAAAGGTTATATGAAACATGAGCGCGAAACACTGGAAGCGGTGATCGCAGCGCGTAACTCGGCATTCAATGCCAGTGCCAAAGCCAGCACCGATCCAAGTGATGCAGCTGCTGTGCAACAACTGTCGCAAGCAGAAGGCACGCTGAATGCATCTCTGGGTCGTTTGTTTGCTTTGTCTGAAGCCTATCCTGATCTGAAGGCGAATCAGAATATGCTGCAACTGACAGAAGAACTGACCAGCACAGAAAACAAAATCTCGTTTGCGCGTCAGGCTTATAACGATACGGTGATGCAGTACAACACTGCGGCCGAACAATTTCCGGGCTCTGTGATTGCCGGTATGTTCGGCTTCCGTCAGGCAGAACAATTGCAAGTGATTGAAGCGCCGCAGGAACGTCAGGCTGTCAAAGTATCGTTCTGATTCCGGTCTGATTTGCCATGAACAATTTTTTTGAGCAGCAGGATCACGCGCGCCGCGAAAGCCGCAAATTGCTGATGCTGTTTGCACTGGCGGTGACCGCTATTGTGGTGGTGGTCAACGTCACGCTGGCAGTAGCGTGGCAATACGCGATGCGCGGGCACGGGCCGGTGCGCTATCCGCAGGGCTTTTTTATTGCGATCACGATAGGTGTGCTGTTGTTCATCGGACTCGGGACGCTGTATCAGATCTTTCAGTTGCGTGACGGTGGTGATGCAGTCGCTGAAATGGCCGGTGGCCGTCTGGTACCGCCGGATTCCACGGATCTGCATGAACGTCGCTTGCTGAACGTGGTGGAAGAAATGGCGCTGGCATCCGGCATCGCCTGTCCGAATGTGTACATTCTGGATGAAGAAGACGGTATCAATGCGTTTGCTGCCGGTTTTCAGCAGAATCAGGCAGTGGTCGCGGTAACACGCGGTACGCTGGAACGCCTGAACCGCGATGAACTGCAGGGCGTGGTCGGTCATGAATTCAGCCATATCCTGAACGGCGATATGCGGATGAACATCCAGCTCATCGGTGTCTTATTTGGTATTCAGATGCTGGCGCTGTTCGGACGCGAATTGTTTGAATGGGGTGCGCGCATTGGCGGCGGCTCACGCAGCAAGGATGATAAGGGGCCGTCAATCGGGCTGATTATGCTGGTGGTCGGGATTGTGCTGTTTGTGGTTGGTTACGTCGGTATTTTTTTCGGACGACTGATTCAGTCGGCAATTTCACGTCAGCGTGAATTTCTGGCCGATGCGAGCGCAGTCCAGTTCACCCGTAATCCGCAGGGCATCGGTGGTGCTTTACAAAAAATCGGTGGCCTCAGTGTGGAAACCGGTTGTGGTTCTGCGATACAAAGCAGTAAAGCCGAGCAGTTATCGCATATGTTTCTGGGCGCGGCACGGCCATCGTTTTTATCCGGCATGTTTGCCACCCATCCGCCGCTGGAAGAGCGGCTGCGTCGTGTCTACGGCAAAGATGTGCAGTTTGTGCAGGCGGATGTACTGGATGATGACGAGTTCGGGAATGAGGGCAGCAGCCAGTCATCACTGAGCAGTCAGTTCAGCAGTTTCAGTGGTGGTTCTGCTTCTCAGCAAGCGTTCACCGCAGTGCAGAGTGGCTTGCATGGCGATGAAGGTTTTGGTCATCATGCAGGTCATCCGGCGCAGGCTGCTGATAACAGTCAATTGCTGAAATCTGGTCTGGCAATGCCGGATGATGCGCGGGCGCTGGCACGGGAACCGCAGTCTGCTGCCTTGCTGGTGTGTGCGATGGTATGTGATCAGTCGCAGGCCGCACAGGCGCAGCAACAGCAGCAACAGATTCTGCGTGCAGGTCTGGCGGATGCTACGGCGCTGCAGGCTGCTTTACGCGCTGCAGCAGGTATCAGTGCCGGGCAGCGTCTGCCTTTGCTGGATCTGGCGATGCCCGCGCTGAAACGCTTGCCGGAAAATACCCGCCAGCAATTGCTGAGCGTGGTGGCTGCGCTGATACAAGCCGATGGCCGCGTCAGTGAGACTGAGTTTGTGCTGCAGGCGATTCTGGAACAAAGGCTGAATCCGCAGGCTGCCCGTGCTGTGAAAGTGCGTTACGCTGATCTGGTTCCTTTGCGCAAAGAGGTCGCGCTGGTGTTATCGCTGGTGCCGCAAGGCGATGCAGCGACCCGTCAGCAAATGTTTATGCAGGGCGCGGCTTCACTGCGTAATCTGCAATTACAGGCGACAGACTGGATCAATCCCGACCAGCTCGATTATCAGGCGGTACGCGCTGCGCTGGCGCAGCTGAATCAGCTGGCACCATTGGCAAAACCGATGCTGATACGCGGTATGCTGCAAATGGCGCAGGCTCAGAACAGTCTGTCATCAGCACGTACACATGAATTGCTGCGCAGTGTGTGCGCCGCGATTGATATGCCGGTACCGGATTTACCAGCAATGCTGCAAGACATGTCTTAAGAAAATTCTTTACAATTTTATCTGTAATTCTGCACGCCATATCGCCATTCAGCGGTGATATGGCGTTTCTTTTTTTCTCCGTCATTTCTTCACAAAGCCGTTCCGGCGCATCGTCTGCTACGTATAGTATTGTGCTTTTATCTTTTAAAAAGATATAGATCAATGCATAAAAGTCACGTATGCTGCTTTTTCTTTGCGGCAAGTAATGATTTTTATATCAGCGCATTCCTGAATGCACTGATATGCCAGCAGTCTGAATATTTTTTATTGGCAATCGAACTGATCCGGAGTGGAAGCGTGGCAGTGAAAACAATGCAGTGGGCGCTGGCAGGTCTGGCGCTGAGTGGCGGCGCCTGGGCGCAAACAAATACAGCCTTACCGGCAGATACTGTAGCTGAAAAAAATACAGTGCCTGCCGTGATCAAAACCGGCACAGCAAGCAATGCCAATGCGGAACAGCCAGCCAAAACCGGTCAGCCAGCAGCGCAAAAAGTAACGGTCAGTGGTGCAGCGGAAGATGCAGCGCGTGATTTTGCGGCAGCAAAAGTGATTATCGGTCGTGCCCAGATTCGCGACAGTGGCTTACAGAATGTGAATGAATTACTGAAGCGTGAGCCAGCCATCACGGTCGGCAAAGACGGCAGGCCGGGTTTGCTCGGTTTGCCCGGTTATACCCAGATTCTGATTGATGGTTTGCCACCGGCCGGACGGGATATCAACAATATTGATCTGAGCGAAGTAGAGCGGATTGAAATCATCAAATCCTCCACCGCAGAAACCGGGCCCTTCAGTATTGCCGGTACCATCAATGTGGTGTTGCGCAAGCATATGCGCCAGCAAAGGCAAACGGTGTCAGCGCAAACGGGTCTGAACGGCAGCTCAGCGGAACTTAGTGGTGCATGGAATCTGAGTCAGTCCGATCCTGAAAGTCCGTTCAGTACCAATTTGCATTTGTCTTCCAGTCAGAGAGATAAACGCAGCAATTCCGCCGAGCAGCAAACCCTGAATGCGGGTGGTCTGGTGCTGCCGCAGTATCAGGCACAGCGCTACCGCTGGGAGCGTTATCAGACTGTCGCGATGGCGTTTGAACTGGTGCGCAGACTGGAGCACGGCAGTCTCAGTCTGAAGCCGGGTGCAGGCGGGTTGCAGAATCAGACGGAAACTCAGGCAAGCCGTCAGTGGCAGAGCGGCGGCAGTTTGCTGACACAAAGTCGTTCCCGCTGGCAGATGTCCAGCATACAGCTGCCGCTGAACTGGCAATATGAAGATGAGGACTGGGGCGAAAGTGAGCTGAATCTGCGCAGATCGCTGATGCGGAGCAGCGATAATTCTCAGCGCAATGACATCAGTGCCGGTACCTCAGGCAATGCCATTTCAGGCTTACGTGAAGACAGCTCCGAAGTGCTCAGCAACAGCTGGCTGATCGCATTCACGCAACGTAAAACCTTCAGCGGCGGGCACCGGGTTCGTGCCGGACTGCAGTTGGAACAAGATTTTAAGACACCTGAAAAATCATATCGTTATAACGGTCTGGCTGACAGCAGTCTGGCGGCACTGGGAACGCAGTATTCGCAATGGGAACAAAAGCGCCGCGTGTTTATTCAGGATGACTGGCGGGCGGATCCTTTGCTGGCAGTGAATGCCGGTGTATCGGTGGCGGAGCAGCGCAGCGAAGGGCAGGAAGTATCGGGCAATACCAGTGTCAGTTTCCGCGTGGTGTCGCCATCGCTGCACATCGCAAAAAAGCTGGCCGGCAATCCTAAACAACAGTTCCGTTTGTCGCTGGCACGCAGTTTTAAAGAAGTGGAGACCGACACCCTGCTGATGCACCCCTCGGTAAATTCACTGGCACCGTGTGTGCCCGGCGCAGGTTGCGGCGCCAACACGATAGATACGCCGGACAGCACCGGCAACCCGAATCTGCGTCCGGAAAAAGCACTGGCGCTGAACCTCAGTTACGAACATCCGCTGCAGGGTGACAGCAAACTGACGCTGGAAGCCTACACGCGCCAGATTCAGGGGAAGACCGGCACGGAGTTGGTGCAAATGCCGGTGGCATGGGCAACGGTGCCGCGCTGGGTGCAGCGTCCGGCCAATCTGGGCGATGCGGATGTGACCGGCGTGAATCTGGAATGGCGACTGAGTGCGAAAGACTGGCTGCAGGATGCACCGAAGCTGGATGTGCGCGGCAGTGCAGGCTGGGCCAGATCTGAACTGAAAGACTGGCCGGGGCCGGATAACCGTGTTGATGGCAGTCTGCCGTGGCGCGCTAAACTCGGTATGACCTATCAACTTGCCGCGGCACCGGTGAAACTGGATATGAATGCCAGCTGGCAGCCGGGCGACTGGCTGCGCAATAACCTGAACCGCCGTACCTACAGCTCGCATCAGACCACGCTGGATGCCAGCGCTGCATGGACGCTCAATCCGCGCGCTAAGCTGGTGCTGAACATGAGCGGTCTGCTGCGTCAGGACAGCAACCGTATCAGCCGCTATGAAACCAGCGCCGGTACGCTCGATACCCGTACCGTCACGGACGGGAATATGCGGATCAGTCTGCGCGGCGAGTTCAGTTTGTAATTTGTCGCAGAGGCTATGCAGAAGTCCGCATTCGCCGGAAAAAGCACCTGCCCGGAGCGCCAGTGTTTCTGCCGACGTCCGGGATTTTGCTGGTTTTTTTTGTGCTGAACACCGCATTTAAGGCATTTTTTGGGCTAAACAACTTTCAGAGAGAAAACAGGAGATATCCATGGCACTACCCGCAGTTTTGAAAACTTTACTGGGCGTTGTTGTGATCAGTGTTTCGGTTTCTGCTGCCGGACAAATCGATCTGGGTTCCCGTAAGTTACGTCCTCGTTCTGAATGTGAGGAAAAGTTTCAGGCATTCGGAATTGAAGAGTATTCAAAAAAATCTGCCTTGCTAAAGCAATTGAAATCTGAGATTGCCAGCGAAAAAGATGAAGAAAAACTCAGGGTGTTAAAAGAAAAAGAACAGAAAGAAATCGCACGTATCCGGCAAAAAGTGAAGGATGATGCGATCGAAGTTTGTTCCGAAAATCCGGAATAATCGCAGTGATTAATCAACTGGTTAAAACAAAAGGCTGCCCGCAGGCAGCCTTTTGACAATTCAGTGCTGGCAGAACTCAGATGCGGCCGACAATCGATGCGGTAGCCATCAGCTCATCCAGCAGTGCCATCAGCATTTTGCCGGACATGGTATGCGGGTCCAGCACCGGCAGCGGGGAATAGCGCAGCAGGATGGATGGATTCACGCGACTCATATTCACTTGCCCCATGGTCCAGCCCGCATAACGGCGTTCCTGAATTTCTTCGTAATCGAGCAGCACCACATCTTTGTGACGCGGATCGCGCAGGATATGTCCGTACAGTGCATTCACCGCTTCGCGGCCGCCTTCCAGCACCTGAATAAAGACTTGCTCGGTGTGGCACAGCACGCCGGTAATACCGTTTTGCGGATTGTGCGCATGCGATTGCTGCAGAATGGATTGCACGACGTCACACACATTTTGTTCAGCCGGGCGGCTGGCGTACAGCAGGCGGACTAACATGATGCTCTCCTGTCGTATTAACGTTTAATCAGAGATAAAAATTCGCGGCGCAGATTCGGGTCTTTCAGGAAAGAGCCGTGCATCACGCTGTTAATCATTTTGGACTCGCTGTCTTTCACGCCGCGCCAGTGCATACAGAAGTGGTCGGCTTCCATCACAACGGCCAGACCATCCGGTTGCATTTTTGCCTGCAGCGCATCGGCCAGTTGCACCACCGCTTCTTCCTGAATCTGCGGACGGCTCATGATCCAGTCGGCAATACGCGCATACTTGGACAAGCCGATCAGATTCGAATGCTCGTTCGGCATCACGCCGATCCAGACTTTACCGATGATAGGGCACAGATGGTGTGAACAGGCGCTGCGCACGGTGATCGGGCCGATAATCATCAGCTCGTTCAGATGCGAGGCATTCGGAAACTCAGTCACCGAGGGCATGCTGACATAGCGGCCACGGAACACTTCATTGATGAACATTTTCGCGACACGGCGCGCGGTATCCTGAGTGTTGTGATCGCTGTCGGTATCAATCACCAGACTTTGCAGCACTTCCTGCATTTTGGCAGCGACTTCGGCTTGCAGCTCAGGAAGTTCGCCGTCTTCAATAAACGCCGCAATATTGTCATTTGCATGGAAACGCGTATTGCTGGCGACGATGCGTTCGCGGATACGTTGCGACACCGGAATGTTAACCGCTTTGTAAGCGGTGGAAGTCTCGTTGGACATACAGAGTTCCTGACAAAATAGTAGCGGATTGAGCAGAGCGCGTATGGTAACTGAAATCCTTATTGTCTGTTGTCAGCTGCCGCTTTTTGCTGCTGTACCGTGGCCATTGTTCTGGCACAGTCATGCAGGCAGGCGGGACTAAGGCAAGCGGCATTGCCTTCCGGTAAAAATTCAGGCGCAATCACGGGCACTGCGCTGCACCAGCAAGGCTGGTTCACCTCATTGATGCCGCAGGTAAATACGCTGTCGCAAACGCGACAGCGGTTCAAGGCTGATCCTGACGTTGTCCGGATTGCAGGTGATCCGGCAATTGTTGCAGCGTATCGCGCAGCATGTGCATTTGTTGTTCAAAGCGGCTGCAGGCATCGCACATGGCCAGATGTAGACGCACTTGCGAGCGTTCGCCCAGCGACAACTGGCGATCCATACCTTCCGACACCAGCTGATGGGTTTCGCGGCATTTCAGTAGTAATCCCATGCTTAACTCCTGTTCCCGAACCAGTGTAAATCCAGACATTCACGCAGGCGCAGCCTTGCCCGGTACAGCAGCACCCACAGATTAGACGAACTCAGGCCCAGATCCTGACAGATTTCTTCACTGCTGATATCCAGCCATTCGCGCATCAGAAAAACACGCGCGGTTTTTTCCGGCAATTTTTCCAGACACATTTCCATGATGCGGAAAAAGTCCTGTTGTTCCAGTTCGGTATCCGGCGTTCGCCAGGCATTCGGCATTTGTACGGTGTGGCCGTTTTGCAGAAACAGGCTGTCGATCACATCGGCTTCATGCTCGTCATCCAGCGGTGTCAGCGGCTGTTCGCGCTGCAGGCTGCGTAAGTGGTCGATGACTTTGAATTTCAGGATGCCGGTGACATAGGTGCGCAGGCTGGAATTGCCCTGAAACGCATCCGGTTTTTCCAGTACTGCCAGCAAGGTTTCCTGTACTGCATCTTCGGCGGCGCTTTGCTGGCGCAATTGCAAAAAGGCAAAACGCAGCAGGGCGGGGCGCAGGTTTTCCAGTTCAGCAAAAAGATTCATGCGGACAGGCTTTCTTCAAGACGGGAAATCGTAAAGTTTCGGGGTAAAATCCGGCACAACACACATTTTTCCTTCTTTTTGATTACAGGAAGCCCTCATTATGAGCGAAAAACAAGCGCACGCGACAGAGATGGACAATCTGGACGGCGTCGAGCCATTTATCAAAGCGGAAATTCTGGCGCAGGCGCTGCCATACATCCGTAAGTTCCACGGCAAAACCATTGTCGTGAAATACGGTGGTAATGCGATGACGGAAGAGCGTCTGAAACACGGCTTCGCACGCGATGTGATTCTGCTCAAACTGGTCGGTATGAACCCGGTCGTTGTGCACGGCGGCGGTCCGCAAATCGACAATGCGCTCAAAAAAATGGGCAAACAGGGCAATTTCATTCAGGGTATGCGTATTACCGACGAAGAAACCATGGAAGTGGTGGAATGGGTACTCGGTGGTGAAGTGCAGCAGGATATCGTGATGCTGATTAACCACTACGGTGGTCAGGCAGTGGGTCTGACCGGTAAAGACGGTGGCCTGATCCGCGCCCGCAAAATGCTGATGCCGGACCGCGAAAACCCGGGTCAGATGCTGGATATCGGTTACGTCGGTGAAATCGAAGCGATTAATCCGGCTGTTGTAAAAGCGCTGCAGGACGATGCTTTCATCCCGATTATTTCGCCTATCGGCTTCGGTGAAGATGGTCAGGCTTACAACATTAACGCCGATCTGGTGGCCGGTAAGATTGCGGAAATCCTGAAAGCGGAAAAGCTGATCATGATGACCAATATTCCTGGCGTACTCGATAAACAAGGCAATC
This sequence comes from Cognatundibacterium luofuense, assembly GCF_018139685.1. Classification (GTDB taxonomy): domain Bacteria; phylum Pseudomonadota; class Gammaproteobacteria; order Burkholderiales; family Burkholderiaceae_D; genus Undibacterium; species Undibacterium luofuense. The sequence goes on along the minus strand of NZ_JAGSPN010000005.1, from coordinate 144,480 downwards.
TGGTCACCGATCTGACTGCGCGTGAAATCGATGAAATGTTCGCGGACGGTACTATTTCCGGCGGTATGCTGCCGAAAATTTCTTCCGCACTGGATGCGGCGAAATCCGGCGTGAACACCGTGCATATTATCGATGGCCGTATCGAGCACTCGCTGTTGCTGGAAGTGCTGACCGAGCAAGCTTTCGGTACGATGATCCGCAGTCACTGATCTGTACTGCATGGCAGATCACCACCACGGGAGTGCTGTCTGATGGCAGCTTCCCGCTCCCGCCGCGTCTGGCTGTTCGATCTGGATAACACGCTGCACCATGCGTCGCATGCGATTTTTCCGGAAATTAACCGTCTGATGAATGCCTACATCGCCCGTGTACTGGGCGATGATCACGGTCCGGCCGATGCCGAGACCGTGAACCGTGTGCGGCTGGAATACTATCTGAAGTACGGCGTGACCATGCTGGGCATGGTGCGCCATCACGGCGTGGATGCAGAGCATTTTTTACAGGCTGCACATGATATCGACGGCCTGACGTCCATGATTCGTGCCGAGCGCGGCCTGCGCCGCCGTTTGCGCCAGTTGCCCGGCAAAAAAATCTTACTGACCAATGCACCGGCCGGTTACGCCGGCAAAATTCTGCGCCATTTGCGCCTGCATACGCATTTCGATGCGCATGTGCCGGTGGAGCAGATGCGGGTGCATCGCCAGTTGCAACCCAAACCCTCTGTGCGCTTCCTGCGCCATTTCCTTGCCCGTCAGCGCTTGCGCGCCAGCGATTGTGTGCTGGTGGAAGACAGCGTCGATAATCTGCGCGCCGCCCGCAAACTGGGTATCCGCACGGTATTGCTGCGCCATTACATTCCCGCCAGCGGGCGCAAGCCGGATGGTCGCGTGCGTTCCGCCGCCTGCGTGGATGTGGCGGTGCACGATATCAGACGGCTAAGTAATTACAGAAAAATCATTGGTAATTTGTAAAAGTCAAGCTTTTTAACGAATTATTTCGATTTTAGTTTGCATAAAAACGACAATTTGCGTAGAATTCCGCCTGATTCATTTCCTTATGGAAATAGCTTCTGAAAACCGAGTGGTTTGACGGCATGTTCCCTCGCCACCGGCTGTCCTGATCCAGCAGATCCCAGAGGATCGCCTCCCGCCCGTCCTGATGACCGGGCTGACCGTTTTTACAATTCAATCTGATTCTGAGACCTATGATGAAATTACGTCTGTTGCTTTCGTGTTGCCTGTTACTTGCCGCTGCTTTATTTTCTTCCACCGCCGCCGCTGCGCCTGCGCTGCGTCTGATCGTGCAGGAAGGGACTTCCAGTAGTGGTGAAGCTGACTACAGCACCAAGAAATACCAGTCGCTGGCAAACCAGCTGAGCGCATATCTGAAACGTGATGTGCAGGTGGTTGGCTTGTCGCCGCTGCGCCAGTTCGATCCTGAGCCTATGCGTCAGGGCGATATTTTTCTGGTACGTCCGAACTCTGTCGCCGGTATGGCAATTCAGAGCCTGGGCTTCGTGCCGGTCGTCGGTCTGGAATCCGGTACCAAAACACAGGTACTGATGATGGGTAGTGCTAATCTGAAGCGTGCACTGAAATCGCCGGAAGAACTGAAAAAACTGCGTTTTGCGATGCCGCCGGCAGACAGCGAAACAGCGCATGATGCGATGCGCATGCTGGAGCAAATGGGTGTGCGTCCTGACCAGATGACGGTTTACAACGTGAAACTGCAAGCCACGATTCCATTCGCACTGGAAAACAAACTGGCGGACGTTGGTGTGGTGAAATCGGATGCGACAGTCACCCCGAAAATGGGTACTGCCGGTTACATCGTGCTGGCTGAAAGTGAAAAGAAAGCACCGTGGGTCGTACTGGCCAGCAAAAAAGTGCCGGACGAAGTGCGTGATCAGTTGCGTGTTGCCATGCAGGCCATGATGAACAACCCGGAACAGAAATCCACACTGCAATCGCTGCGTATTCAGAGCGTACAGGATGTGAATGCGCAAATGTATCTGGATGCTTATAAGCGCTATCTCGGTAAATAATCCGCACCGGTATGAATAGAGACAGACCCGGGCCTGCGCTGGCAGTCCCGGGTCTGTTTTTGTGTTTCTCTCCACAAATCCTTGCAGATTGCTTCACAGGAATGGCGGGTTTCACATAGAATCACACCCCGCAGCGCTGGTTTCCGGCGCAGGAAAGCCGGCGGCCTTCCTCTTTTTCTGTATCACCTCTTACGAAGCAAAAACATGGCGAGTACCAAACCCGGCGAGCGTAAACTGCAGATTCTGCAAACGCTTGCAGCAATGCTGGAAAATCCTAAAGGCGAGAAGATCACCACCGCTGCCTTAGCGGCCCGTGTTGATGTCTCTGAAGCCGCCTTATACCGCCATTTCGCGAGCAAGGCCCAGATGTTTGAAGGCCTGATTGAATTTATCGAATCGACCGTGTTCGGGCTGATCAACCAGATTACTGAGCAGCAGGAAAACGGCGTGATGCAGGCACAGGCGATTGCCGCCATGTTGCTGAATTTCGCCGACAAAAACCGTGGCATGACCCGCGTGCTGACCGGCGATGTGCTGGTGAATGAAGATGAGCGTCTGCAAGCCAGAATGAATCAGTTCGCCGAACGCATAGAAATGGCATTCCGTCAGGCGCTGCGCATTGCCGCATCGCAGGGACAATTGCCGGAAAAAGAAGTGTCTGCCCGTTCTTCCGCACTGTGTAATCTGGTGCTGGGCCGCTGGCTGCGTTTCGCCAAAACCGGCTTCCAGTATCCTGTGGCAGAAGACGCGGCACTGCAGATCGCCTTACTGCTGCACTGATTCTGATCACTGAGCCGGAAGCGGTTGCACGCTGACTGCGTTTCAGACGACCTCCGCTCATTCAAAAAAGCACCGACACTGAAATCCAGTTGCGGTGCTTTTTTATTGCAGAGACCGGACCGTACCTGGCTGCGTCGCTGCCGCACTGTGTGGCGGACAGCCCTGAAGTCGCTGAAGCCACCGGAAAATGCCCGAAAATGCCTCAAATGCGGTGTTCAGCACAGCGATCCGGCGGTCGTCGGCAGAAAGTCCGGGCCTCCCAAAATGTCAGATGACGATATTTGCACAATGCTGACTGGTTTTACCGGGTTTGTGCAGATGAAAGAGCGCGGGATGGTACGCGCTCACGGCAGTGGTATGGCGCTGTCCGGTCATGCTGTAACCGCCCGCTTTTCCGTCGCTGACAAGCATGCAACAAAGCAGTTCTCAGACGATGGCTTTCCGCAGTATGATGTCCCGCTGTGCTGATTCCTTCAGCACACATCACTCTAGAACTCATTTCATAAATAGCCACGAGTGCGAACGCGAGGTGCCGGGAGGCAGTGCGCGGCGCCGTTGCGCAGCACAGGCTGGTGCCTGTGCGAGCGACGCAACAAAGCAATGCGCCCGGCACCTCCGTTCCCGGAGGGTTTGCCTCATAGCGCACGCTGGACAGCGTTGGACGCGTTGTGAATAGCACCGCTATTCACTGCCTTGTCCGCCTTGCCAGCCCGCGCTATGAGACAAACGCATCTCGCGGATATTTATGAAATGAGTTCTAGCTATCAGACCTCCTCAGGAGGCAATTGCGGAGACATCACCATGAACAATACGCAGAGTCCGGCGCGACGCCGGCCTGTTGACAGTTTGCTTTGGCGCTACACGGAAAGCCACCGGCATCCGGTCAATGAACTGATTCATTGTATTTGTGTACCAGCCATCGTGTTTACCCTGCTCGGCATGATCTGGTCGCTGCATCCGCTGGCCGCTTACGCCGTGGTACTGACGGCGCTGATTTACTATTTCTTTTTATCGTCGCGGCTGGCGCTGGGCATGTTGCTGATGGCAGCCTGTTTTCTGAGCGTGCTTGGTGCTTTACCGGTGGCACTGATTCGTCCGGTCTGTGCCGTGCTGTTCGTGCTGGCATGGATAGGTCAGTTTGTCGGGCACCATATCGAAGGCAAAAAGCCGTCTTTTTTTGAAGACCTGCGCTTCTTGCTGATTGGCCCGCTGTTTGTGCTGGGCGTGCTGTACCGCCGCCTGCGGATTCCGTATTAAGGTGTTGCAGACGGCGCTGTACCGGCCGGAGCGTGCAGATTCGGGTCGAACAGACTCCAGTGATTGCGTCCCGCCGCTTTGGCTGATTGCAGTGCCAGATCGGCATTGCGTAAGAACAGGCGCTGTTCCATGGCGTGTAAAGGGCAGCAGGCAATGCCGATGCTGCCGGTTACCATCAGCGAGCGTCCCTGCAGAATCAGGGGTTTGCGAATTGCCAGCAGCAAGCGCTCTGCCAGCTGACGCACCGTATCTAAATCCTGAATATTCGGCAGAATCGCCGCAAATTCATCCGCACTGACGCGGCACAGCGTATCGGTATTGCGCAATACTTCACGCAAGCGCTCTGCAATCGCACGCAAAACCAGATCGCCGGTTTCAAATCCGTGTTCATCGGTAATCTGGCGGAACTGATCGAGATCGATAAACATCAGCGCCAGTGTTTCGCCGGTATCAATCGCTTCTTCCACACTGTTGGTAATCAGTTTATGGAAGTAATGGCGGTTCGGCAGTTTGGTCAGGCTGTCGTGATTTTCCAGAATGGCCAGCCGGTTTTCTTCTGCACGCTGTTCACGCAGGGCGCTGTGGGTATCGGTTTCCCAGCTTTCCATGCGAGCCAGCATCAGGTTCAGACTGGTTTGCAGCGCACCGAACAGGCGCTCGCGGTCCGGTGTGACACGCAGGCTGTAATTCGACAGGCTGTTGACTTGCTCCAGCGTGCTGACCACATCATCCAGCGGTTGCAGCAGCTTCAGTTGCTGCGCCACCATCCAGCGCACCAGCAGCCAGCCGAGCAGCGCGGCAAACGGTAATCCGGCCAGAAACAGAATGCCGCCAAACTGCCAGACCGGCAGCATGCTGACTTCCACCCGTAACTGACCGCGCAGACCACCGGAATCGGTAATCGGCGTTTGCAACACTTGTACGCTGAAAGTCTGGCGCAGGCGCAAACCGGTCATCACCGATGTCAGGCGTACGGATTCCGGCGCAATCAGATTGCCGTTAGCCCACGCCACCACGGTTTTTCCTTCGCGTCCTACGACGGTCACGGATTCCCAGTGTGAGTAGTTACTCGCGTTTAAAGCCTGATTTTGTATAGCGCGTAAATCGCCGGTGATTAAATGGTCGCCCAGATTGCTGGCCAGAATCTGCACTTCCTGCCGTAATGCGGCGGAGCGCTGTTGCCAGAACAGCAGGGTGCTGATCAGCGTCAGTGCACACAAAACACTGAGGCAAAAGATGGCCGCCAGCCGGAACTGCTGGTGATACAAACGGGCGCCGATCGGCAAACTGAAAGAAGGAGTCTTCATGGAAGCAAACTTAAAAAACAGACTGCCGCTGTGAAGCGTCAGCTGTACCGGCTTTTTTGTCGGCGGTAACCGGGATACTGAGCACATGTCGCCGGTGTCATACCGTGTTCCGCAACAGGCCGGTTTTGCGGAAGTGGTGACACAATTTCCGCTATTTTGCAGGAAAGCGATGGCGATCTGTACATATTTCTTTGGCTGTTGTGTGTATGCACTGCACAGGCGCTTGTGCAAACCGGCAGCGGAGCAGGTAAACTGCCGGTCTTCCCTGGCTGTTTTCTGGTGTTATGTCTGATCTTCCTTCCGCAACGGTACTGACCGGCGAAACCTGTTTTGCTTTACTTGATGACGCACGCTCAGACGGTCAGGCTTCGCGCCTGTTTCTGGGACATGCAGGTACGGTGCTGTGCGCGCATCCTACGCAGTGGCAGGAATGCTGGCAGCAAGTGCAGCAGGCGCTGCAGCGCGGTTTGTATGCCGTCAGTGTTTTATCGTACGAAACCGGTGCGATGCTGCAGGGTGTCAGCCCGCGTGCAGATCAGCAGGCATCGCAGATCTTACTGTTTTCCGAATGCCACCATCTGAACCGTGAACAGGTTGAAGCCTGGCTGAGCCAGCGTGAACCGGCCTTATCCGGCATTGCTGAAATTCAGCCAAGTGTGCAGCGCGAAGCATTTTGCGAAGCGATTCAGCGGATACGGGATTACATCCGTGCCGGTGATACCTATCAGGTCAATTACACCTACCGCCTGCATTTCGATGCTTACGGTGAGCCGGTCGATTTATACCGCCGTTTGCGTGAACGTCAGCCGGTACCTTACGGCGCGCTTATCCGCTTGCCGGATCAGCAAACCATCTTATCGTTTTCGCCGGAATTATTTGTGCAGCATCAGCAGGGCATATTACGCGCACGTCCGATGAAGGGAACGGCTGCTGCCAGCGGGGATGCAGCGGAAGATCAGGCAAGAGCACAGGCTTTGTCGCAGGACATCAAAAACTGCGCTGAAAATCTGATGATTGTCGATTTGCTGCGCAACGATCTGGGGCGTGTCGCAGAAACTGGTAGTGTGCAGGTACCGCGTCTGTTTGAAGTCACCCGTTTTTCCAGCGTACTGCAAATGACTTCCACCATCGAAGCACATTGCCGTCAGGGACTGACGCTGGGCGCGCTGATGGATGCGCTGTATCCGTGCGGCTCGATTACCGGTGCGCCGAAGCGTCGCACCATGGAAATTATCCGCGAACTGGAAACCGAAGCGCGTCACGTCTACACAGGTGCGATTGGCTGGTTTGATCCGGTCAGCGCGGAAGGTGATCTGCCGGATTTTTGTCTCGCGGTGCCGATCCGCACGCTGCAATTACAGCCGGCTATTCAGGATGCGAAAGGCCGTTACCGCCGTGGCGTACTGGGCGTTGGCGCAGGGATAGTGTACGACAGCGACCCGCAACTCGAATTTGAAGAGTGTCAGTTAAAAGCCCGTTTCCTGACCGGCTTGCTGCCGCAGGTGGGGCTGATTGAAACCATGATGGCGGACGGTGGCGAAATCCGGCATACGGAATTGCACTGGCAAAGGCTGCGTACCTCCGCCGCTGTGCTGGGGATTCCGCTCGCGGATCAGCAGCTTGCCGCATTGCGTGAACAGACTGAAAACATGGTGAAGATGGCTGGTTCGCAAGCACAGCGGGTACGCATACAGTTGCAGCCGGATGGTCAGAGCATTGCGCAGACTTTTCCGCTGGCGCCGCTGAGTACGCCGGAAAACGTTCTGCCGCGCTTTATTCTCGCTGATCAGATACTGAACAGCGGTGACTATCTGTTGCGCCATAAAACCACGTTCCGGGCCGTGTATGACGATGCCTGGCGTGCAGCCGAACAGCAGGGCGCATTCGATGCCGTGTTTCAGAATGAACATGGACATCTGACGGAAGGCGGACGCAGCACGCTGCTGGTGAAACTGCAGGGACAATGGTTCACGCCACCGCTCAGTGATGGTGTGTTAGCCGGTACCATGCGCCGTTATGCGATGGAAAATGCACCGTGGCAAGCGCAGGAGCGCAGCCTGACGGTGCATGATCTGGAAGCTGCGGAAGCCATTTGTCTGTGCAATGCACTGCGCGGCATTTTTGCGGTGCAGTGGCAGCGCTGAGCTTTGCCGTGCAGTATCAGACAGTCAGCTTAAGCGATTTCCTGCATCCAGCGCTGTAAGCCTTTGACCCATTTTGCCGCTGGCAATTTGTAGCGTGTGCGGATCTCTGCGGCACGTTCGTATAAAGCATCAAAATCAATTACCGGTGCCGAACGGAATGCCAGCACAACCGTGTTGGCATCATGGACCAGCGGTAACCAGCACACCGCATCAAAAGATTCAGACAGCATGGCAATGTGATCATCGCAATTGCGGCGGAAATTTTCCGGTGTGCCGAAAATATTCACGGTCAGTATGCCTTGCTCATTCAGCAGTTGCGCACACGACTGATAAAACGGAATACTGCCCAGCGCGGGGGCTTCCGCCGCCGCATCATATAAATCAATTTGCAGAATATCGACGCTGCCTGCGCGGCGCGGGTCCGCTGCAAAGTCCAGCGCATTCAATTCCAGCACCTGCAATCTCGCATCATCTTCCGGCAGGAAAAAATGCGTGCGGCAAGCCTGAATCACCGCCGGATTCAGTTCCACAGCCGTCACCCGCGTATCCGGAAAACGGTGATAACAAAACTTCGTCAGCGCCGCCGCGCCCAGACCAAACTGCACAATGTGCTGCGGCTGATCCTGAAACAGCAGCCACAGCATCATTTGCTGTACGTATTCCAGTTCAATCTGATCCGGCACCGCAAGACGCATTGCACCCTGAATCGCGTCAGAGCCCAGATGCAGCGTGCGCACGCCGTGTTTATCGACGACGTTGACGGAGGGCAGCGTAATGCTGGCGGACTGATCGCGGTAAGCCTGTGTTGCCTTTGACTTCATGCAGGCGCTCCGGGATGCCAGGGTTCCGGCGATTCGCGCTCACACATCAGTTGCCAGCTGGGGCGTTGTGCCACCCGCGCTGCCAGTTGCTGCAAAGCCGGCCAGCCGGTAGCAGGACGCGGCATGTGACGCGACCAGCGCATCAGTACGGTCAGATAAAAATCGGCAAGCGATAACTGATCGCCGCACAGATACGGGCCATTTTTCTGCAAATGGGCTTCCAGAAAATCCCAGAAACCCGCCATGCGTGTCTGCAAATCTTCTTTCAGGCCGCTCGGATAATCGCTGAAACCCAGCGTTTCCGGATAAAACCATAAGCGGTAGGTCGCATGCAAATTGTGGCTCAGATAAAACAGCCATTCACGGCAGCGTGCATGAGCCACGCTGCCGGCTGCCGGCATCAGACCTGCATCAGGAAAATGTTCTGCCAGCAGCATCAGTATTGCTGGTGTTTCCTGATAAGCGACGCCTTCATGCACCAGCGTCGGCACAACGCCTTGCGGATTCAGCGCAAGGTAGGCTGGATCTTTTTGTGCGCGGATACTGAAATCCACCTTTTCCAGCTGATAAGCAGCCTGCGCCTCCAGCAGCGCCAGATGTACAACCATGCTGGCAGTATTCGGCGCGTAATACAGTGTGTACATAGATTCTTTCTGTATAGAACTCATTTCATCAATAGCCACGAGTGCGAACGCGAGGTGCCGGGAGGCAGTGCGCGGCGCCGTTGCTTGCACAGGCTGGTGCCTGTGCAAGCAACGCAACAAAGCGATGCGCCCGGCACCTCCGTTCCCGGAGGGTTTGTATCATAGCGCACGCTGGGCAGCGTTGGACGCGTTGTGAATAGCACCGCTATTCACTGCCTTGTCCGCCTTGCCAGCCCGCGCTTTGAGACAAACGCATCTCGCGGATATTGATGAAATGAGTTCTGGTATTTGCCGTTCAGTGCTGTTGTCCGCACACCAGACACGCTGGGTTACGTTTCGTGTTGATGCGCGTCCATTCCATACTGATGCTGTCCAGCATCAGCAAACGTCCGGCCAGACTTTTACCTAATCCCATCATCAGCTTCAGTGCTTCCGCTGCCTGCATCGTACCGATCATACCAACCAGTGGTGCGAACACGCCCATACGTGAGCACAGCACTTCTTCAAACTCAGCATCGGGCGGAAAAACACAAGCGTAGCAGGGCGCATCTTCACGCCGCGCATCATAGACGCTGATTTGTCCATCAAAACCAATGGCAGCACCGGAAACCAGCGGCACCTTATGCGCGACACAGGCACGATTAACGGCATGACGGGTGGCAAAGTTATCGCTGCAATCCAGCACGACAGTTGCACCCGAAATCAGTTGATACAAGCGTTCCTGATCCGCTTTTTCCTGAATCGTATGAATCTGAATATCCGGATTAATACGCTGCAGTGTTTGTTTGCCGGACAGAACTTTTGCTTTTCCGACGCTTTCGCTGCTATGCATAATCTGACGTTGCAGATTGGTCAGATCCACATGGTCATGATCTACCAGTGTGATGGTGCCTGTGCCTGCGCTGGCCAGATACATTGCTGCCGGTGAGCCCAGTCCGCCTGCACCGATAATCACGGCATGCGCATCATGAATTGACTGCTGGCCTTCAATGCCGATGGCTTCCAGCAAAATATGCCGGGAGTAACGAAGTAATTGCTGATCATCCATATGCTGTTGCTGTTTACCGCTGCGGAGTATGATGAAAAAGGGCCGCTGTTGCGGCCCTGTGATGTTTATTTTTTCTTAGGTTCGGAGTGATTGCCGTGAGATTTATCCGATTTATCGGTTTTTTCAGATTTCTCTGATTTCTCGGATTTGGCGTCAGTATCTTTCTCTTTGCGTTCTGCCAGTTTCACCGGCAAACCTTTCAGATGATTCAGCGCCTGTGTCAGCTGGAAGTCTTCCTTGCTGCCGTATTCCAGCGGTTTTACTTTTTTCGCCAGTTCCAGCAGTTTTTTCTCTTCTTCCTGCTCATCCACTTTCGGACGGGAAATTTCCTTGTCTTTATCGTTGCTCAGATGCTTTTGCAAATCTGCTTCGCGTGAACGGAAAGTGTTCAGACCATCGCCTTCTGCTGTTTCTTCGACCAGCAAATCCGGCTCAATACCACGTGCCTGAATCGAACGGTCTTTCGGTGTGTAGTAACGCGCTGTCGTCAGTTTGACTGCAAAATCCGGCTCTTTCGCATTGACAGGGAAGCGGATGATGGACTGAACCGAGCCTTTACCGAAACTCTGCGTACCCATGATCGTGGCGCGTTTGTAATCCTGCAGCGCACCTGCCACGATTTCGGATGCCGATGCAGAGCCGGTGTTGATCAGCACCACCATTGGCACGTTTTTCACGGCTTCCGGCAATTTGGACAAAGGATCGCTGAGTGTGCGGCCGCTGTAGTATTCGCGGCGCGCATAGTAAGTCACGTTCTGGTCATCCATCTGACCTTTGGTCGATACCACGGCCACATCTTTTGGCAGGAATGCAGCAGATACACCGATTGCACCCGGCAACACGCCGCCCGGATCATTGCGCAGATCCAGCACCAGACCTTTGATGTTCGGGTCTTGCGCATACAGTCCCTGCAGTTTTTTGACCATATCGTCGACGGTCGGCTCCTGGAACTGCGACACACGCAGCCATGCATAGCCCGGCTCAACGATCTTTGCTTTCACGCTTTGCTGTTTAATGATTTCGCGTGTGATGGTGACAACGATAGGCTTGTCTTCAGTCTTACGGGCAATCGTCAGTGTGATTTTAGTATTCGGTTCGCCGCGCATTTTTTTGACGGCTTCATCCAGCGTCAGACCTTTGACCGGCTGAGAGTCGAGGCGAGTAATCAGATCACCCGGCTTCAGACCTGCACGGTAAGCCGGAGAATCTTCAATCGGCGAAACGACTTTCACATAGCCGTCTTCCATACCGACTTCAATACCCAGACCAACGAAACGGCCCTGTGTACTTTCATTCAGATCTTTAAACGATTTTTTGTCGAGATATGCCGAGTGCGGATCCAGCGAAGTCACCATGCCGGAAATCGCGTCGGAAATCAGTTTGGAATCTTCCACCGGTTCGACGTACGACGATTTAATCAGTCCGAACACATTGGACAGGCTTTGCAATTCCTTTAACGGAATAGGTTGCGTGGCTTCTTTCTGAGCCAGCGCGGAAAACTGCATGGAGACAGCAACACCGGCCACCATGCCGAGTCCGATCAAGCCTAAGTTTTTAAATTTACTGCCCATGTTTCACCTGATTCTTATTTAACAGAGATCCAGTTTAAAGGATCGAATGCCCGTCCTTCACGACGGATCTCAAAGTATAAACCTGATTCTTCGTTTGCGCCGCTGCTGCCGGCGCTGGCGATGACATCACCTGCTTTAACGGTATCGCCGACATGTTTGAGTACAGACTGATTATTGCCGTAGATACTCATGTACTTATCGCCGTGTCCGACAATGACCATATTGCCATAACCTTTGTACCAGTCAGCAAAAATGACTTTACCCGGTGCAACGGCGCGTACTTCGCTACCTTCGGGCGCCTTAATGAACAAACCTTTCCAGGTCGGGCCATCACCGCGCCGGCTGCCGAACTTCGCCAGAATGTCGCCGCGTACCGGTAAACGCATCTGGCCTTTGAGCTTATCGAACTCGCCTGCCGCCGGAATGCTGCTGCGTACTTCGCGTACCGGCTCTTCAGGTTCTGCCGGTTTAATCGGTTTAGACGGTGCCGGTTTATTGCCTTCAGACGGACGAGTTGCATTTTTCCTGCGTTCCAGTTCCGCCAGCCGCTCTTTTTCTTTCTGTGCTGCCAGTCTTTCCTGACGCAATTTCTCTTCCCGCTCGGCACGGGCTTTTTCTGCTTTGATCTGCTCTTCGATCAACTGGTTCAGTTTTCCGACCAGTTGTGTCAGCCTTTGTTCATCTTTTTGCAGATTATCGGCCTGACGGCGCTGTGTATATAATTTATCGGATAACTGGGTCACCAGCGTTGCATGCTTTTTCTTTTCACGTTCCAGCGCGGCTTTGTGTTCTTTTTCTTCTTCGGTAATTTCATCCAGCTCGGTTTTAACCTGCTGAGTTTCCAGCGTATTCTGTTCTACCGCTTTGAGGCTGCTGCGCAGACCGTCAATCATTTTTGCCTGAGTTTGTGACACGTAACCCATGTACTGCAAATCACGGTTAATCCGGTTCGGATTATCACCGGACAGCAACAGCTTCATTCGATCGCTGTCGCCATGCATGTACTGACGTTTCAGGAAACCGGATAAACGTTGCTTTTGCTTTTCAACTTCTGCTTCCAGCGCAGCGCGCTTAGCGTACAGTTGCTGCAGACGTGTTTCGGTATCTGCCTGTTCGCTTTGCAGATCACGCAGAGAGCGGTTGGCTTCCGATACGGCTCGCTCTGATTCCGCCAGCGCATCGGCAGCGTGATCTTTTGCGTTTTCGGTTTTGCTGATATCGGCTTTCAGCGCTTTCAACTGCTGTTGCAGTTCAGCGCGATCGGCTTCTGCACGGGCTTTTTGCTGTGTGCGGCTCGGGCTGGCTGCCAGCGCAGCCGATACTGCGCCTGCCAGAGACAGGCACAGTATCAGTGAACGCATTGTGGAATTGCGATCCGGCATCCGGGTTTACTTCGCTTTACCCTGACTTGCCACAGCTGCCAGCGCAGCCTGAATCGCGGACTGGTCGCCCAGATAGTAATGACGGATCGGTTTCAGATCAGCATCCAGTTCATACACCAGCGGCTGGCCGTTAGGGATGTTCAGATTCACGATATCGTCGTCGCTGATGTTATCCAGCATTTTAATCAGGGCGCGCAGGCTGTTGCCGTGGGCGCTGATCAGTACGCGCTGGCCGGAACGGATGGCCGGTGCAATGCTGTCTTCCCAGGCAGGCATGACGCGCGCAACGGTATCTTTCAGGCATTCTGTCAGCGGGATCTGTGCACGGTCCAGACCGGCGTAACGCGGGTCGTTGAAGGAAGTGCGGTCATCATCTTCTGCCAGCGGATTTGGTGGTGTGTCATAGCTGCGACGCCATACCAGTACTTGTTCGTCACCGTATTTGGCAGCGGTTTCCGCTTTGTTCAGGCCTTGCAGTGCACCGTAATGACGTTCGTTCAGACGCCAGTCGTGTTTGACCGGCAGCCACATCATATCCATCGCATCCAGCGTGCCCCACAGCGTGCGGATCGCGCGTTTCAGTACGGAGGTGTAAGCCACGTCAAAGCTGTAGCCGGATTCCTTCAGCAGTTTGCCGGCAGCAGCAGCTTCCGCCACACCTTTTTCAGTCAGGTCAACATCGGTCCAGCCAGTGAAGCGGTTTTCCAGGTTCCAGGTGGATTCGCCGTGGCGCATCAATACGAGTTTGTACATAGTAAAAGTCAGGTTTGTTGTTAATAGGTTCAGGAAAATCAGCTGCTACCGGTTTGCAGACGCTAAAAAATGACTGAACAGCAAACTTTCCTGAACCTGTTGCGCAAGTTCTGTGCGGCAGCGGCATCTATTTTATAATGACAGGCTTCCGATAACCATTTTTACGACGGGAAAGCTGTGAAATTCATTTTAGACTGGAATAATCTGATCCTGATCGCGATGGCCGTAGTTTCCGGTATCGCATTGTTGTTGCCTGTGCTGCAACGTCGCGGGGCACGTGTGTCCCAGATTCAGGCAACCCAAATGATGAATCAGGGCAAGACACTGGTGCTGGATGTCCGCAGCGCAGAAGAGTTTGCAACCGGTCATCTGCCAAAAGCGAAAAATATTCCATTACCGGAACTGGCGCAGCGCATCGCCGAACTGGAAAAATCCCGCAATAACGTTGTGATCACCGTATGCAAATCCGGTGTCCGCTCTGCCAGTGCTGCTTCTGTGCTGACCAAAGCCGGTTTTGCACAGGTGTTCAGTCTGGAAGGTGGTACGGATTCCTGGCGTGAGCAGGGTCTGCCGATCATCAAATAATCAGGAGTAGTGACGTGAAACCTCAAGTTGTGATGTACAGCACGGCAGTGTGCCCGTATTGCGTGATGGCAGAGCGCCTGCTGAAATTCAAAGGCGTGGAAGAAATTGAAAAAATCCGTGTGGATCTTGATCCTGCCGTGCGTGAAGCCATGATGCAGAAAACCGGTCGCCGTACCGTACCGCAGATTTACATCGGCGATACCCATGTCGGAGGCTTTGATGATTTGTCGGCACTGGACCGCGCCGGCAAACTGGATGCCTTGCTGAACCCTGACTTGACGAATAACAACGAATAACGGGCCTGTGTCGCCGCAAATTGCTGTTTTTGTCATCTCCTTGCTAAAATGCCTGCGCGAAATCTTGAAAAGGGCGGTTTTGTCCTCATCTGGGTTTTGTTATGCCGGCAAGGAGACCGCACAGGCATAGCCGACCTGAGTCGTCCAGCTGTTCATTGTTAATCTTTTAGAAATATAGAAAGTCTCACATGTCTGACGAAAATCTGCAGCCCGTATTCCAAATTCAACGCGTATATCTGAAAGATCTGTCGCTTGAACAGCCAAATTCCCCAGCTATTTTCCTGGAACAGCAAGCACCTGCTATCGAAGTTTCTCTGGACGTTGGTCAGGAAAAACTGGCAGACGGTATCTATGAATCCACAGTAACCGTGACTGTTACTGCAAAAATCGGCGAAAAAGTGGCTTTCCTGGTTGAAGGCAAACAAGCCGGTATTTTCGAAGCACGTAATATCCCTGACGATCAGATCGATCCGCTGCTGGGTATCGGTTGCCCGAACATCATTTACCCTTACCTGCGTTCTAACATCGCTGATGCGATCACACGCGCTGGCTTCCCGCCTATCCATCTGTCCGAAATCAATTTCGAGGCATTCTACGTTCAGCGTCAGCAAGTTGCGACTGAACAACAGGCAAATACAGAAGCACCGGCAACTGTACAGTAATCCTGAAAGGGCCCTGCGGGGCCCTTATGATTTTATGCGCACTCTGATTATTTCTGCTTTTTCTTTCCTGACGCTGGCCGGCTCTTTGTCTGCCCAGGCGCTGGAATACCGTTCGGTAGGTCCGAATCCGGTCATTATGTACGATGCGCCTTCATTGAAAGGTGCCAAATTATATGTCGCGCCGCGTGGCATGCCGGTGGAAGTGGTGTTTACATCCGGTGCATGGAGCAAGGTGCGTGATGTCAGTGGTGAACTGAGCTGGGTCGAAACCAAGGATCTGATCACCCGCCGCAATCTGATTGTGAAAGCTGCCAGCGCAAAAATCCGTGCTTCGGCCGACGAGGCTGCGCCGCTGGTGTTCAGTGCGGACAAGCATGTATTGCTGGAAATGGCGGAACCGGCTTCCGCAGGCTGGGTCAAGGTCAAACATAAAGACGGCCAGATCGGTTACGTCAGAATCAGCGAAGTCTGGGGTTTGTAAGCACTTCGCTGCAAAAAAATATCTCAAAGGACAGTGCGCTGTCCTTTTTCTTTCTTTCCTTATCATTGCCGAAAATCTGCAAATCTCTGCGAAATCTGCGGTATATTCCCGCCTGATGCGGAGCTTTGCCGCGACAACAGCAGGAGACGTATGAATATCAGTGTGTTAGGTGCAGGTGCCTGGGGTACCGCTGTCGCGATTGCGCTGGCAGCGAAAAATCAGGTGGTGATGTGGGGGCGTAATCCCCGTGCCATGCAGGAAATGGAAGCAGCACGTGAAAACATCCATTATCTGGCCGGTTATCCCTTACCTGAATCAATGCAACTGACCGCCGATTTTGATGCCGCGATTGCGCATGCCAGCGGGGCTGACGATATTCTGATTATTGCGACATCGGTATCTGGTTTGCGTCCTACGCTGGAAGACTGTGCTTTGCACCGCCCGCGCCGTATTGTCTGGCTGTGCA
Source organism: Cognatundibacterium luofuense (assembly GCF_018139685.1). Taxonomy (GTDB): domain Bacteria; phylum Pseudomonadota; class Gammaproteobacteria; order Burkholderiales; family Burkholderiaceae_D; genus Undibacterium; species Undibacterium luofuense. The sequence continues at coordinate 128,239 of NZ_JAGSPN010000005.1, read as the reverse complement.
AAGGTCTGGAAGAGCAGAGTTGCCTGCTGCCGCATCAGGTGGCTGCTGAAGTGCTGGGCGACAGCTGTGAGCTCGGCGTCCTGTCCGGCCCTTCGTTCGCACAGGAAGTGGCGCAGGGTTTGCCTTGCGCACTGACGATTGCATCGGCTTCTGCTGCTCTGTGCCGTGATGTGGTGACAGCGCTGCATGGCAACGCGATCCGCGTGTATTCCAGCGATGATGTGGCAGGTGTGGAAATCGGCGGCGCCGTCAAAAATATCATGGCGATCGCCACCGGCGTCGCTGATGGTCTCGGTCTCGGGCTGAATGCCCGTGCCGCGCTGATGACGCGTGGCCTGGCAGAAATCAGCCGTCTGGGCGTGGCGATGGGTGGCAAAGCGGAAACGCTGATGGGGCTGACCGGTGTCGGTGATCTGATACTGACCTGTACCGGTGATTTATCGCGTAACCGTCGTGTTGGTCTGGCGCTGGCGCAGGGGAAATCGCTGGAACAAATCGTCAGTGAACTCGGTCATGTGGCGGAAGGCGTGCGCTGTGCCCGTGCTGTGCGCGAAATGGCGGTGCGCCTCGGTGTGGATATGCCGATCACCAATGCGGTGGCAGCGGTGCTGTTTGATCAGATGAGTGCGCAGGACATGATACAGCGCCTGATGGCGCGTGATGCGAAGCAGGAGTTGCAGGCACGCTGAACGTCGCGGCTCAGCGCAGGCTGTTTTGCGGGAATAAACGCTGAATCACCGGTGCCGGCACCGCCTGCCCCTGTAAAAAATCACGGGCAAATGCCTGACCCATCAGTTCAGCGTACTGAATACCCAGTTCCACCACCATACGTGTACACAGATCACGCCGTCGTAATGAGTGGCGTAACTTGCGGCAGCGTTTTCGGTTCCGGCATCCGGGCATGATGAAGGTGATGCAGAGCTTCAGAGAAGTCTGCAGTCTATGCGAGACGCTGCGAAATTGCCAGTACTGCTACAGAAGAATCACGGCCGCTTTTGCGGCCGTTTTGTTTGATAAGGTGCAGGAAAAGCGTACAGGCTTATGCGCCGCTGATCTGACTGAAATCTGTTGCTTGCATAAACGCTGCCACCATGGCTTCCAGACCCTGCTGATCTTCTGCCGTGAAGCGGTTCAGTTTCGGGCTGTCGATATCAAATACGCCGTACAGTTTGCCGTCTTTGATCAGCGGAATCACGATTTCAGAATTCGATGCAGAATCGCAGGCGATATGGCCCGGGAAGGCGTGCACATCCGGTACCAGAATGGTACTGCGCTGCGCTGCTGTGGTGCCGCACACGCCGCGACCGAAAGGAATACGCACGCAGGCAACCTTGCCCTGAAACGGGCCGAGCAGCAAATCATGACTGAATTCGCCACCGGCTTTGGCAGCTGGCGTACACAGGTAAAAACCGGCCCAGTTCAGATCGCTGAGACTGTGATACACCAGTGCTGAAAATTGCGCGGCATTGGTCATCAGCGCGGTTTCGCCGGTCAGAATGCTGGAAACTTGCTGAGTGAGCAGGGAATAATCAGGGCGGTCTGTGGCCGCAGCGGTTTCAAACATGCGATATCTTTCAAATCTAAAGTGAATGGCCGTGCCATGAACACCGGCTCTGCGCCGGAAAACGCGCGCTTATGATACCGGAAACTGAGAACACAGGTCGGTGCAGGCGTCATCGGCTCTCGTTGTATCAGGCTGTCTGTGCTGCGGAACACGTTCTGCATACTGTGACTGTGCAAGTATCGTCATTTGACATTTCCGGAGGCCCGGACTTTCTGCCGACGACCGCCGGATCGCTGTGCTGAACACCGCATTTGAGGCATTTGTGATGCTCTGGCGGCTTGCTGTAGCGGCTGTAAACAAAAAGCACCGGATTCCGGCGGGCGGAAGAGGTGCTTTCTTGATTGTCAGCCAGCGTTGACCGGCTGAACAAGCGGGTGTTTACAGCACGTAGCGCGACAAATCTTCATCCACCGACAAAGCGCCGAGGCGGGATTCCACATAGGCTGCATCGATGCTGAAGGTCTGGCCACTGAATTGCTGGGCTTCGAATGACAAATCTTCCAGCAGTTTTTCCATTACGGTGTACAGACGACGCGCACCGATGTTTTCAGTGGTTTCATTGACTGAGTACGCAATGCTGGCGATTTTCTCGATGCCATCCGGTGTGAACGCGACTTTTACGTCTTCGGTTTCCAGCAAAGCCTGATACTGACGGGTCAGGCAGGCATCGGTGCTGGTCAGAATACGTTCAAAGTCAGCCACCGACAGCGATTCCAGTTCCACGCGAATCGGGAAGCGGCCTTGCAGTTCCGGAATCAGATCCGATGGTTTGGCCAGATGGAAAGCGCCGGACGCGATGAACAGAATATGATCGGTTTTGATCATGCCGTACTTGGTGTTGACGGTGGTACCTTCCACCAGTGGCAGCAGATCACGTTGTACACCGGCGCGTGACACTTCGGCGCCACCGGCTTCCGAGCGCGATGCAATCTTATCGATCTCATCAAGGAACACGATACCGTTTTGCTCGACGTTGCGGATCGCTTCCTGTTTCAGATCTTCTTCATTGACCATTTTGGCGGCTTCTTCATCCACCAGCAGACGGAAAGCTTCTTTGATTTTCAGCTTACGCGCTTTCTTTTTGCCATTGCCCATGCCGGAAAACATGGTTTTGATCTGCTCGGTCATTTCTTCCATGCCCGGTGGTGCCATGATTTCCATGTGCGCAACCGGTTCCGCGACTTCGATTTCGATTTCTTTATCGTCCAGCGCACCTTCACGCAGGCGTTTGCGGAAAGTCTGGCGGGTGCCGGTATCGGCGGCATTTTGTTCGCCTTCCGGATGAATGCCGAAATCACGTGCCGGTGGCAGCAGAATGTCGAGGATACGGTCTTCGGCGGCATCTTCGGCACGCATACGCACTTTGCGCATCGCACTTTCACGGGTTTGTTTGATGCCGATATCGACCAGATCGCGGATGATGGTATCCACGTCGCGACCGACGTAACCGACTTCCGTGAACTTGGTGGCTTCGATTTTGATAAAAGGCGCATCCGCCAGTTTGGCCAGACGGCGCGCAATTTCGGTTTTGCCGACGCCGGTAGGGCCTATCATCAGAATATTTTTTGGCGTGATTTCGTGGCGCAGCGGTTCCTGTACCTGCTGACGACGCCAGCGGTTACGCAGCGCAATCGCGACTGCTTTTTTCGCTTTGGCCTGGCCAACCACGTGTTTATCGAGTTCGGAGACAATCTCCTGCGGAGTCATATTCATAGTCTTATCCTGTCGTGAGAACAGCGCGCGCTGCGCAGCTTATTCCAGTGTTTCGATGGTGTGCGAGAGATTGGTGTAGATACACATTTCACCGGCAATCGTCAGCGATTTTTTGACGATATCCACCGGCGACAATTCGGTATTTTCAAACAGGGCGATGGCAGCAGCCTGCGCGTAATTGCCGCCGGAACCAATCGCACCAATACCCTGATTCGGCTCCAGCACATCCCCGTTACCGGTAATGACCAGTGTCGTGTCTTTATCGGCGACCAGCAGCATGGCTTCCAGACGGCGCAGCATGCGGTCGGTACGCCAGTCTTTTGCCAGTTCTACCGAAGCGCGCATCAGGTGGCCCTGATGTTTTTCCAGCTTGGCTTCAAAACGCTCGATCAGGGTGAATGCGTCGGCGGTGCCACCGGCAAAACCGGCCAGCACTTTGTTGTGATACAGCTTACGGACTTTGCGGGCTGTTCCCTTCATGACGATATTGCCCAGTGTGACCTGACCATCGCCACCCAGTGCCACCTGATTACCGCGGCGAACGGTCAGGATGGTTGTGCCGTGAAATTGTTCCATGAGATACCTCTGAGTAAAAAAGCAGACATCCACAACCGGTGGCTGTGTTGTCCGGGCTTGTGTGCAAGCCTGAATGTCGTCTCAGATGGGGGGTGTTCGCCGGATTACAAGCGCCGACAACTCAGTGCTTGCGCAGGGTGATCGTCGCGATGTTTTTGAGTCCCATCGCGTTAAACAGCATCATGACCAGATAATTGACTTCGGTGAACTGAATAACAGCACCCGGCTGACCGGAAATCGGCGCAAGTCCGTTCAGCAATTCGGCAGTGGCAGAGAACTCAACGCGTTCCAGATCAGTGCAGTCCAGAATCAGCGGATTATGTTTTTCAGAGAATTCTGTAATCCGTTTCAGCAGTGTATCCAGCTTGCCATGCACGAGACGCGGCATGCGGAAATTGCTGCCTTCCTGCTGCTCATCATTGGCGGCTTCGTCATCTTCACGCAGGGTGATTTCAGGGAAAGCACTGCTGATATTCTGACGCGGTGCTTCAAACGAAGGCGGAGACACTTCGAAAGTCACACAGTAATCCATGCTGACTTCTTCGAATGCGCGTTCCAGATGCAAAAATTGCAGCAATTCCAGCAACAACAGCCACGGCGCTTCAGTTTCATCGCGTCGGCCAACCTGCAGAATCGAGCGGATGCGATCCGTCAGATCCTGAGCGCCGACTAACATCAGTGAAATACCGGAACGTTTTAATTGTTTCAGGCTGCGCAGCAATAAACCGCAGCCAACCGGATCCACCTCGCGGATGCGGGAAAAGTCCAGACGCAGGCTTTCAGAGCGGGAAGCGAAGTTCTGTACTTTCTCAATGGTCTTGACGACGCCGATATCCAGCTTGGAAGGAAACAAAACAGAAGGGCCGGAGCCGGAAACCACTTCCGGTTCAGGCTCCGCCGCTTTGGCGTCCGCCGGCCACAGTGGCGGCGAGGTTTCAAATTTGCTGGCGTAATCGAGCGACAGGCTTTCAAACTGTTCCTGATTATGTGTCAGGCGATACAGGTCAAACAGCATTTGCCATGCCACTTCGGTGGCGCTGCCCAGATTCTGATGGCGGATCGCGCTTTGCAGCATTTGTTCTGCTGCATCGTTCTGTCCATTGGAATAAAGGATCGCTGCTTCTTCGAGAATCGGTACGGATTCGCTGTAAGCGAGAATATTGCCGTGAATTTCTGTGTTTTGCCCCATCAGATAATCAGACGGCATCATCATCGGCAGCGTAGTTTCAAAATCGACAGCGCTGGACGGGCGGGCAATCGGCTCGGTATGTGCAATCAGATTACCAACCGTATCACCATCATTGCTGCCCTGATTTTTTGCATCACTGCGTGTTAACACGGGCGGGCGGGTTTTGACGATGTCGCGCGACATTTCAAATTCGATCGCATCAATCTTGCGTTCGGTGGCGCGGGCGATATGGCGTTGCGCGATGATGGAATTGGAGAAAATTTCGCTGTCAGGAAAGCTGGTAATGACGGTGTTGCCAGACGACGTACGTGTCTTTTTGGACGGACTTTTCTCAGAAGAGCGTCCGTCTTTCTTGCCACCTTTTTTACCAAACAGTGAAAAAATCCCCACGTTGTTCCTAAAAGAGTTGAAACAAAACCGCTGTAACATCAGCTGCCTGCTGAAAGTATATGCCTAATCAAAGGGCAATGGTGCAGCAGCCACCTTGCAGGGAACTGATTTTAACCAAAATTCAAGAATTATCTTTTACTGTTTGTAAGGGGATTACGCTTTTTTCGGTGATTTTACATGCAAAAAAGGCGGAATTCTCCGCCTTTCCGAGGGCGTCAGTAGTGAGCTGCCCTTATTTCCTTATTACAATTCGTAACACGGAAGCTGCCGCATCAGAAGCTGACGCGCACGCCGGCTGCCAGATGGCGACCTTGTTGAGGCACTGTTTCACGCAGAATTGATGTCGATAAACGAATATCCTGATTCAGGATATTTTTAGCGGTCAGGAACCAGGTCAGCTGCGCTGCCGGTAAGGATTGTGTCCATGTGATATCCAGATCCATTTTGGTATACGACGGGGTCACAAAGTTCTCAAAGCTGGCCAGTCTGTCCTGCTTCATTGCATGCAGCGTACGCAGTGTCGTGCGCCATACACCCTGACGGTAGCCGATATCAAAGCCGGTGCGGACGGCAGGTTGCAGTGGCAGATTGCCGGCATTATCCAGATAGCCGCGTGACAGGTCGCCGAACACACGACCGGACCAGCCTTCGCCGCTGTGGTTGTATATCCATTCACCTTCAACGCCGTACAGATGTGCTTTGGCCTGTTTCCAGTGACGCATCAGAAATTCACCGTCTGCGGCGGCATTGCCTTCTTCATCGACGCGGCTGCCGTCAGTTTGTCCGTAAACATAATTATTGACTGCGTTATAAAACGCATTAATTTTCCAGCGATGCAAACCGGTATTTTTCTGCAGACTCAGTTCCAGATTGCGTGATTCTTCTTTTTTCAGACCGTTATCACCGATATCAAATGTCGCGGTTGATTCATGTGGCCCCTGTGAATACAGCTCTTCGGTTGCCGGTGCACGTTGTGCCAGCGAGAAACTGACACCCGCTGCATAGCCCGGTGTGAATTGCCACAACGACCCTGCAGAAGCTGACCACAGACGGAAACTGCGCGCAGGCAGCGCGGATTGTTGTTCAGGATTGCGGCTGACGTTTTCAATACGGGCACCGACGCTGTGTAGCCAGTCGCCCATTTGTTTTTCTTCCACTGCGAACAAAGCGTAAGCATCGGAACTGGTCGCCGGAATCGTGTCCGAGCGCCCGGTCGCGACCGCCAGTGCAGAGAAATTTTCGCGCTGCGCTTGCAGACCGATACTGCCCTGCCAGCCTGCAATCGCCAGATGTTTCATGCTCAGACGTGCTTCTGTCGTTTTATTTTTGAAGCGGGTATCCGGCGTACCATCCTGCTGGTTTTCCGTATGCTGATAATCGGTGTGGCTGAGTTTCAGACTCAGGTCTTCAAAGCCGCTGAAAGGCTTTTTAATCAGGCTGTCGAAATCGGTGCGGTTCTGACGTAAGTCGATGAAAGAACGTTCATCGGTCGGAATGCCGTAAGTCTGCTGCAGATTTTCAAACGACATACCGGCATAACCCCAGTTGCCAATGTAGGATGCACCGGCACTCAGATTTTGGGCGCGGGTAAAACTGGACGCCAGCCGGCCATTCTGCGAACCGGCATCGTTCTGACGTGCAAAACCCGGAATGGCATAATCACCGGTGCGGCGTTTATTGCCTTCCAGATGCCATGCCCATTGTTGCGCCGATCCGTCCAGCGAAAAACTGCCACTTTTCTCATCGTTACCGCTACCGGCACGCAATTCCGCCTCGCCGCTGGTTTTACCGGTGACTTCGGTTGGAATCCGTTTATCCACGACATTGACTAAACCGCCAATCGCGCCGCTGCCGTACAGCAGGGAAGCCGGGCCGCGCAGCACTTCAATTTGTTGTGCGGTTGCACTTTCAGTGGCTACCGCATGATCGTTAGACAGACTGGATACATCCGCAACGCCCATGCCGTTCTGCAGAATTTTGATACGCGGACCTTCGAGGCCGCGAATGACCGGGCGCGATGCCGCCGCACCGAAACCGGATGCGGAAACGCCCAGTTCGCCGCTCAGTGTATCGCCGAGGGAAGTACTGAGTTTATTCCGTAATTCATTGCCGGTCAGGATTTTGGCCGGTGTCAGCACCTGCATTTCTTCGGATTTACCGAGCGGGTTGGCACTGATGATGACAGAGGAAGCTTCTTCGGCGAAGACAGGTGAGCAGGTAAAAGCAGACAAAACGGCAGCCGCAGCTGCTGTCAGAGATAAAGACAGACGCATATTCAATCCTGAAACAAGAAATCAGAGAAAAACGGAAACAGCCTGCATCGCCGGCGGCGTGTGCAGGACAACATTCATCAGAGATTCAGATTGCAGGCGGGGCGCGTGAAGAGAAGGCCAGTCTCAGACTGGCGAGCCAGATGATCTGGGGAGGAAAGGCTTGCATCACTGCACCGACGGTGAGCATCGCTGCCACAGGCGGCGTGAAATGCAGATAGTCCGCAGCAAAACTGGCATCGGTCAGTGCGCACGAGTGCAGCAGAGAATCTTCCGCTGACTGTGGCATCAGATCGCGCAGCAGGCCGGATTGCGGCATCAGGGTTTGCACCTTACCGTTTTGCCAGCCTGCATGCACCAGCTTGTGCGTGAAGCCCGTCCATTGCCCCAGCAGCAGCGCAGGCAGCAACAGCCACATCAGCCAGTGACGGCTGCGGCGGTGCAGGCGGCGCAGTACAGGAAACAGGTTTGGCATACGCAATTCAGCAGGATGTCAGAGTGAATACCGGATTGTGACCGGAAAAATCAGCGGGAGTTCCGCTTGCTGGCGAGTTTATCGCAACTCTGTTGCAAATAAAAATAAAAAAAGCGTGCAGAAACCTGCACGCCTTTTGACGTGATGTCAGTCAGGAAACAAAAATCAGTCGCCGTACAGCTTCTGTTTCATTTCACGGCGCTGCTGTGCCTCCAGCGACAGGGTTGCTGTCGGACGGGCAAGCAGGCGAGGAATACCGATGGGTTCACCGGTTTCTTCACACCAGCCGTAGTCTCCTTCGTCAATGCTCACGATGGCTTGCTGCACTTTTTTCAGCAGTTTGCGTTCGCGGTCACGGGTGCGCAATTCCAGCGCATGCTCTTCTTCGATGGTGGCGCGGTCAGCCGGATCAGGTACCAGAACGGTTTCGCGAAGATGTTCAGTCGTTTCGTCGGCGTTCTTGAGCAGGTCCTTTTCCAGTTGCTGCAGGCGAGCTTTAAAAAAAGCAAGCTGTGCGGCATTCATGTAATCCTTTTCGCCCATGGCGAGGATTTCCGCTTCGGTAAGCAGAGCTTGAGGTGCGCTGACAGTTGCAGTCGATTTAGATGATTTAGTTGCCACTTCGCAGACTTTCGATACAACGGGTTAATACATAGGATGCGTGGAAACAGGCATCGCGATTCCGGACTATCCTCCCCAGACTGTGCAGGAATCTGCCGGGGTTTGTTGCCCAAACAGAAATGGTCCGGCACAGCAGCCCGTTAGTTTATACCAAACATTGCTCTAATCCTTCAATTAATGCTTCTTTTGGTAAATTTTTGCCAATAAAGACCATTTTGCTTTGTTTTGTTTCGCCATCTTCCCACTTCATTCCGAGATCTGTCCCCATAATCTGGTGAACTCCCTGGAAAATCACCTTACGCTCAGCGTTTTCCATATACAACACTCCTTTGTAGCGCAGCATGCGCGGGCCGAATACCTGCACCATGCCGCCCAGAAACTCATCCAGCTTCGCGGTATTGAACGGACGTTCGCTGCGGAAAACAAAGGCTGCGATGTCGTCGCTGTGGTGGCTGTCGTGATGATTGTGCTGATGTTTGTGATCATGGCCGTCATGGTGGTCGTGATCATGGCTGCAGTGTTCATCACAGTCGTGGCCTTCGTGATCGTGATGATGGTGATCATGTTCATCGTGGCCGCTGGCTTTCAGGAAATCCGGGTCCAGTTCCAGTTTCGCATTCAGGTGGAAACCTTTCAGATCAAATACTTCGCGGATATCTACTTTGCCGAAATGTACTTCGCCAATCGTGGCGCGCGGATTCATATGAATCAGGCGGGAGCGCAGTGCCTGCACCGAAGCCGGATCGGATAAATCGGTTTTGGAGAGCAGAATTTTGTCAGCAAAACCGACCTGACGCTGGGCTTCTTCATGTTCATCGAGTTGTTGCATTGCATGACGTGCATCGACCAGCGTGACGACGGCATCCAGCATATAGTGCATGCCGATTTCTTCATCCATGAAAAAAGTCTGTGCAACCGGGCCGGGATTGGCCAGACCGGTGGTTTCAATCACGACCCGTTCAAAGTCGATTTCACCGGCATTGCGGCGAGCGATCAGATTGCCCAGTGCCACGATCAGGTCACCGCGTACGGTGCAGCAAATGCAGCCGTTGCTCATTTCCACGATTTGCTCACGCGTGTCCTGCACCAGAATTTCATGGTCGATATTTTCCTGACCGAATTCATTTTCAATCACGGCGATTTTCATGCCGTGCTGTTCCTGCAGGATGCGGTTCAGCAGCGTGGTTTTACCGGCACCCAGAAAGCCGGTCAGGATGGTGGTGGGAATCAAAGCCATACAAGCTCCTCGTCAGTATGCGTTTATTCAGACAGGCTGGCGCAGTGTTTGCACCAGCCTTTAATGGTCAGTTCGAGTTCGTGGCAAACATAGCCTGCGCCCATAATGGCTTGCAGGCTGGTGTTCAGCGTTTCCGGCAATTGTGTTGCGGATAAGGATTCATCCAGACAAAAAATCTGTGCGCAGCGTGTGCACTTGAAATGGCTGTGCTGATGATTGCTGACAGCCTGCAGCGTATGCTGCTGGCTGGCATAGCGGAACACGCGGTCATCGCCGGAAATTTTGTGAGCGATGCCGTGTTCAGTCAGGCAATCCAGCGTGCGGTACAGCGTTACGCGATCCAGATCCGGTATGTCGTCATGGATTTCCTGATGGGTCAGCGCGCGCCTTGCACGCAGCAGCACACACAGCACATCAAGTCGCGATGCGGTAACTCTTACGCTAAAGGCGCGCAACTGGCGGTCTGCTTCTTTCAGCAGAGCTTTAGAGGGAATACTCAGGTCAGGTGCCATAATCCGGAGCGGTAAAACGCGAAAGGAGTCGCATTATGCCTGAACTTGCAACTCAGTTGCAAAAATATTGCGCCGGTTTTGAAGCTTGCAAACCAGAAAATTACCGCATGCTGGAAAATAATTCATCTGACCGGTATGCCTATTTCATTTTGCTGTCATAAAGGAAAAATACACTTCGTTCCCGCGTCCTTTCCGGATGACAACGAATTCTTTTAACCCGCCGGCCAGCTGCGCCGGCAGAATCAGCGGAACGAAAAATGACTCAAGCAATGCAACCAGGCCGCCGCAAGGCCCTGAAATTTCTGGCAGGTGCACCATTACTTCCACTCGGTGCAGCATCCACAGCAGGCTTACTGAGCGCCTGTGGCGGTTCTTCCTCTTCTGCGCCAGTAGTCGCACCGGCCGCCAGCTTTGTTTCTGCGGCTTTCGCAGCAATGGCAGCACCGGATCTGACTGTGCCGGCAAAAATGGCGGCGACAACGGTTGCCTCTGCGCTGAATGTCACGCTCAGCGACAATTCCACCGTATCGTATAAACTGGCATACCAGTCATTCTTTACTACCGGTGATCTGGTAGATGATGGTAAAGGCGGCAAAATTCTGGCCGGTGGTTATTTTGATATCAACAATAAGCCGATTATGGATAAATCGGTGGCCGGTAAAGAGCGCCAGTTCTTCTCTGACAGCCCGGACGGTACCAGCCTGATTACCGTTGCCAATGCAAACGTTGCCGGTGTTAAAGGCAAACCGGTATTTGCGGTGGTGCAGTTTGAATACACGACCCGTAACCAGGCAGAAGCAGGCGTTGACGGTGGTTCCACTTACGGCACACTGCCATCCCCGATCGCTGTACTGACGCTGGATCAGGATCAGTCCACCGGTAAGCTGAGTCTGGTGAAATACCACAATGTCGATACTTCTTCGGTCAAAGGTCTGTGGATTACCTGCGGTGCCAGCCTGTCGCCATGGGGTACGCATTTGTCCAGTGAAGAATACGAACCGGATGCATTCACTATCGCCAGTAACACCATGTTTGCCGCTTACAGTACCAATCTGTATGGCGATGCAAGCAAGGCGAATCCATACCACTACGGCCATCTGCCGGAAGTGACAGTCAATCCGGACGGTACCGGCAGCATCAAAAAACATTACTGCATGGGCCGTATTTCGCACGAACTGATTCAGGTCATGCCGGACAACCGCACTGCGCTGATGGGCGATGATGCAACCAACGGTGGTTTGTTTGCTTTCGTAGCAGATAAAGAAAAAGATTTGTCTTCCGGTACGTTGTATGTGGCGAAATTTGATGCCGGTCTGTCGACTGATCCTGCAGCCGCAGGCGCGAAGATCAACTGGATCAAACTCGGTTCCGCAACCAGCGCAGAAATCGAAAATCTCGCGAATACGCTGAAGCCAGCCGACATCATGACTGTGTCGACGACAGATCCGAAAGATACCAGCTTCACCAAGATTTATTTCAATGGTGGTGTGCAATGGATCAAGCTGAAACCGGGTATGGAAAAAGCTGCTGCCTTCCTCGAAACGCATCGTTACGCAGCACTGGCAGGCGGTTCGATGGCCTTCACCAAGATGGAAGGTACGACTGTCAATATTAAAGATAAGATTGCTTACTCTGCACTGCAAAACGTACAGAATTCCATGGTGACCAATGACAAGGCATGGGATCCGAATGCGAATATCAATATTCCGGTACGTCTGAAAGCCGGTATGGTGCTGGCACACACACTGACCGGTGGTCTGAAAGACACAGCAGGTGGTGCAATCAACAGCGAATGGATGCCAGCTTCCAGCAAAACACTGCTGGCCGGTGAAGATATTGCTGCGGATGCGCTGGGTAACCTCGGTAATCCTGACAAAATCGCCAATCCGGACAACCTGAAATTCTCGGAAAAACTGCGCACTCTGTTTATCGGTGAAGACAGCGGTCAGCACGTGAACAATTTCGTCTGGGCATACAACGTAGATACGAAAACGCTGTCGCGTCTGGTATCGATGCCAGCCGGTGCGGAAGCAACCGGTTTGTCCGTGGCGGATGATATTAACGGCTGGACTTACATCACCAGCAACTTCCAGCATCCTGGTGACTGGGATTCCACATTGCATGCGAAAGTCAAAGCGACACTGGACCCGCTGGTCCGCGCCAACTACAAAGACCGCTTTGCTGCCGCTGTCGGTTATCTGACCGCAGACGCGACCAGCGTTAAGCTCGGTAAGGTCTGAAACTGAAGTAACACCAGGAACAGCAGGAACAGCAGGAACAGCAGCCATCATGGCTGCTGACAACTCTCCGGTATCCTTGGAGGCGATCGCTGATCGCCTCTTTTTTTTGCCTCCTGTTTTCGCTGTTGTCTTTGGTCTGACTTCGCACCGTAAAAACGACGCACTGATCTGATTTTCTTGACATCCTGTTTATGAAAATTGCATTCTCTGGCATCCGGTGTCGCAGCTTTTGTAAATAAGAAATCAGAAGGGGGAGCACTTCATGACAGCAAAGCAGTGGGCAGCAGCATTAATGGTGGTGAGCGGATTAAGCGGGACGGCGCAGGCTGGCTGGTGGCCGGGTGGTGAGCGCGACTGGAAGCAGCAACTGCGCGGCGACGGTAAAGAGTTATACGATGCGATTACCCGTGTGCATCCCGGCATTTATGATGAACGCAATCCGGAATTTGTGAGCCGCATGGATGCCGCGCTGGCGGTACTGAATCAGCGCAGTGACAGTGCAACCGATTTCTGGGCGTATTACTGGGCGATGAGTGAGTTTGTCGCGTCATTCAATGATGGCCATTTATCGTATTCTTACGACGACAAACTGCCTGCCATTAAGCAGCGTTTCTGGCCGGGTTTTCTGACCGCAGAACGTCTGGGCAAACAGGTGGTGCTGTCGCGTGCGGATGATGCGACGCTGCCCGCCACCGGCGATGTTCTCGTTTCCTGCGATGGCACCGATGCCGCTGCTTTGCTCAGTGACAGAGTCGGGCGCTTTTACGGCCGCTGGAGTCTGCAGTCACAACGATTCCGCCAGAGTTACCGCTTATTCCTGAAAACCACAAACCCTTACATCAGCGACCTGAAGACCTGCGTGTTTGAAGGCAGTGGCGGACAAAAAACCGTCACGCTGAACTGGCGCGAAATCAGTGAAGCCGACGCGCAGCAACGGATACAAGCGCTGACCAGTCCGTTCCGTGGAAAATTTGAGTACAACTACAGCGACAATCTGCTCAGGATTGCATTGCGTGATTTTGATCCGACGCCGGGCAAAGAAACTGCAAAAACCATTGATCAGTATGTGGAAAAACTCGCCGCAGATCAGGCACGTCTTCAGACTACCGATGCCATCGTGCTGGATCTGCGCGGCAATGGCGGCGGTTCTTCGCATTACAGCCGTTTGCTGGCACGCGCAATCTGGGGTGAAAAGGCGGTGGCATATCAGCCTTCCGTGAAAGCCTATGTGGAGTGGCGTCCGTCCGAAGAGAAAATCAAAATCATGGATAAATACATGATGTTTGCCGGACTGATGGGCTATGACAAAGAAACCGTCACCTACTGGAAATCGGTATTACAGGGTCTGAAGGATGCCAGAGCGCAGGGGCTGAAGCTGTGGCGTGAACCGGCGATTTTGCGCGGTGAAGACGGGGCACCTTCGTCGTATGTCGTGCCGGTTCCGTACAAAGGCAAAGTGTATGTGCTGACGGATTTCACCTGTGCATCCGCATGTCTGGACGCGGTGGATTTGTGGAAAAATCTCGGCGCGATTCACGTAGGGCGTGAGACGTCCGGCGACACGGTGTACATGGATATCAGCGAAATCAGTATGTCATCGTATCCGGCCAAGGCGTATCTGCCGACCAAAGTGTACCGTGATCGTCCGCGTGGCAATAATGAACCGCATACACCGTCAACAGTGTTTGAGGGCGATATCAGCGATACCGCCGCGGTCATGGCGTGGATACGCGGGCTGTAATTGACCAGTTGCAAAACAACGATGCCGGCCAGTGCGCCGGCATTTTTTTATCCCTGTTTGTGCAGAACTCCGCATCCGGTCATTCCGGAGAGCCGGACTTTCTGCCGACGACCGCCGGATCGCTGTGCTGAACACCGCATTTCGCCTTATTTCCGGGGTGCGAGGCCCATCTGATCCAGCTTCAGCAAAATCTCGGTACGTCTTTCCTGTTTCACCGTGATCCAGTGCCGGTTTTCCTGCGCACCGATCATCGCGTACAGCATGTTCAGACTGGTGGCCGGGAAGCGTGCTTTCAGCTGCGCATACAACACATACACATCCGCTGCCAGAAATGCGGAGGTACTGGTTATGCCGATGGCTGCCAGCATTTGCAGCGATTTCGGGCCGAGTCCGGACAGTTTTTCAGGGTGGGTCATGGCGGTTGCAGTGGCGGTATGGCGCTGCGAGGGCAGCAGGATGAAACATGTTCCGCTCCGGTGCATGGTGCGTCAAGCCGTGCAGGGCTGTAAAAAGCCGGTAGCAGACCGGAAACGGACAGAAAATGGCCAATTTGCGGAGTTCAGCACAGCGATCCGGCTGTCGTCGGCAGAAACTGCGGGCCTACGTGAAGCGCAAATGCGGAGTTCTGCATAATCAGACGCTGTGACGCTTACTTTTTCGCGCGCGGATGGGCTTTATCGTAGACCGCTGCCAGATGCTGAAAATCGAGTGCGGTGTAGACCTGAGTCGATGCCAGCGAGCTGTGTCCCAGCATTTCCTGCACGGCACGCAAATCACCGGAGGATTGCAGCATGTGCGAGGCAAACGAGTGGCGCATCATATGCGGATGCACATCGGCCGGAATCCCCAGCATTTGCGCATG
The DNA here is from genome assembly GCF_018139685.1 of Cognatundibacterium luofuense. Lineage (GTDB taxonomy): Bacteria > Pseudomonadota > Gammaproteobacteria > Burkholderiales > Burkholderiaceae_D > Undibacterium > Undibacterium luofuense. The sequence continues at coordinate 112,849 of NZ_JAGSPN010000005.1, read as the reverse complement.
TTGTTTGATGCGTTGCTGCACCATGCGCGGTGTGATGCGTTTGCCGCGCTGGCTTAAAAACAGCGGATAAGGATCATCACTGAGGCGTTCGCCACGCGCATCCAGCCACAGCTTCAGCGCCTGCAGTGCTGCTTTGCCGACCGGCACCATGCGTTGCTTATTGCCTTTACCTGTGACCAGCACCATGCCTTCGCTGAAATCAATCCAGCCCGCCGACTGATAATCGCCGTCGCGTACCCCAGTCACATCCAGCGAACACAGTTCCGATACGCGCAAACCGCTGGAATACAGCAGTTCAAACATCGCTTTATTTGCCAGATCATCCGGTGTTTCATCCGATCCGCTGGCGACCAGCCGCACCGCGTCATCGACGGAAAGTGCTTCCGGTAAAGGCTTACGGATTTTGGGCGGACGTACACCGAGCAGCGGATTGGCCGCCAGTTTGTCCTGTTCACATAACCACTGATAAAAGCCGCGCCAGCCGGACAGAATACGTGCAATGCTGCGCGGATTCAGCGCACGCTGATGCAGACGTGCCACCAGGCGGCGCGCCTGCGCAGTTTGCAATTGCAGATAAGGCTGGCCTTCGAGCAGGGTTTCCAGCAAGGCCAGATCGCGGGTGTACGCATCGACGGTACGCTCAGACAGCTTACGCTCAAAGCGTAACTGACTGAGATAGCTTTGAAAATCAGCGCTCAGTCCCACGGAATCTCAGATCAGTGTTGCGTCAGGAAATGCAGTGCGGCTGCCGCAGTATCGGCAATCTGCACCAGAAAATCGGTTGCCATGTCTTTGGTATAGCGTGATGCATCGTCAGAGCCGAGCACCAGCAAACCAAATACCGGCGCACCGGCGGCGCTGCGCAGCGGCAGCATGGCTACCGAGGCAACCGGTGTGTCGCCTTCCAGCCAGCGCGCTGCTTCAAAATCCTGATTCGGACCACAGAACGGCGCGTTGAGACCTTTGGCAAACAAGCGCGCATCATCGCTGACTGCTTCAGCAAACCAGCCGTGCGCAAATTCCGGCGTCACATTCCAGACGCGCAGCGTGGCATGCGGCAGACCGAAAATATCTTTCATACTTTGAGTCAGCACATGCGGCAAATCGATATCGTTGCGGGTTTGCAGCAGTTCGCGGGTCCAGCGCTGGAATTTCTGGCTGATATCCAGATTGCTTTCTGCGTTGCGCATCAGATCCGATAGTTTTAATTCCAGCGTGCGGTATTTGTCACGCACCACTTCCATCTGGCGCTCCTGCAGGGAAATCGCTTTTCCCATGACCGGACTGGTCAGGCGCACGGTGCTCAGTAATTCAGCGTGTTCTTCAAAAAACTGCGGATTGTCCAGCAGGTAGGTAACAATTTCAGAGGAATTCATTGCGTTGATTATCAGAAGAATCAGCCCGCCGCAGCGGGCACAAGAGATCAGAGCGTGATTTCGCCTTCAAACACGGTGACAGCCGGACCGCTCAGAAACACAGAGTGACCTTCACCGGCCCAGGCGATCTGCAATTCGCCGCCATGAGTGGTGACACGTACCGGACTGTCCAGCAAACCACGGCGGATACCGGCCACTACCGCGGCACAGGCACCTGTACCGCAAGCCAGCGTTTCACCGGCACCGCGTTCATACACGCGCAAACGGATATGGTGACGATCCTTCACCTGCATAAAGCCGGCATTCACACGGCGCGGGAAGCGTTCGTGGTGTTCAATCAGCGGGCCGTCGGCAGCGACCGGAAAGGCTTCACTGTCATCCACCACCTGCACTGCATGCGGGTTGCCCATCGACACCACCGACACCAGCACTTGCTTACCATTGATTTGCAAAGGCCACAGCGGATCACGTCCCTGTAACTGGGCATCCAGACCAGTGCTGTTGAACGGCACCTTTTCCGGCGTCAGTTCCGGCGCACCCATATCCACCGTGATGCTGCCGTCGGCTTCCAGTCGCGGCTCAATCACACCGGACATGGTTTCGACACGGATTGCGGATTTGCTGGTCAGACCTTTTTCGGTCACGAAACGCACAAACGCACGCGAACCGTTGCCGCATTGTTCGACTTCGCTGCCGTCGGCATTGAAAATCCGGTAGCGGAAATCCACATCCGGCGAGGATGCGCTCTCCACAATCAGAATCTGATCCGCGCCGACACCGAAGCGACGGTCCGCCAGACGCTGCCACTGGGCTGAACTCAGCGTCAGGGGCGCGCGGGTAGCGTCGATGACGATGAAGTCATTGCCGGCGCCATGCATTTTGGTGAATTTGATGTTCATATTCAGATTATAGCCCGACAACATGCGGGAATTCTGCGCAAAACCATGGAATTCAATCCGAATTTTCGTGGCTATACTGGCCATACGGTGCATTGAGCTTGCGGATGCGCAGCGTCGGCTGAACCTGCTTCAGCATGCTGCATTGAATTGGCAGATGCTACAGCCCGCTGTCTGCGTAAGCACAGAAGATGCCGATATATTGTGCAGTTTTCATGGCTAATAACGTCTTTATCGTTATAATCGCGCCTCTTTTTTAGTTTTGGAATCACTCAGATGTTGAAAAAAGCAGCAATCGCGATCGCTCTGATCGCAGCAGCAAGTGCAGCACAGGCACAATCCGTTTCCTCTTTCTACGCTGGTGCCGATGTCGGTACTTCCCGTCTGTTCGGTACAGACGGCGTACGTAAAACCAGCAAAGGCGTTTTCGCCGGCTACCAGTTCAATGACTTCGTTGGCGCAGAAATCGGTTACACCCGTTACGCAAGCGACTTCAGCCACACCACCGTTTCCGCACTGTTCTCCGTACCGGTAGACCAGTTCCGTCCTTACATCCGTCTGGGCCAGTCTTATCAGAAACTGAAAGGCGTATCCGGTGAAGATGGCCGTATGGGCGCAGTTGGCGTGAACTATCAGTACAACAAACAAGTTGGCGTACGCTTCGAAATCGCACGCCCGCAATCTGAATTCCAGAACGTGAACGCAGCAGTGCATTACTCGTTCTGATTGCTGTTTCAGCGTTTGGAATAAAAAAGAGCGGCGATGCCGCTCTTTTTTATTAATCAGAAAAATCTGTATCTGGCGTTATTTGCAACGCTTACTTGACCAGAAAACATATCTTAAGCATATAAAATTGCATAATTGAAAATATTTTCTTGAAGTCAAAACTTAGCGCTCAATACAATCGGTTTCCTGGATAATGTAACCATTAGGAAACAAATTATGTTGAAACAATCCCTCGCAGTGCTGGCGCTGCTAACAGCTTTCGCATCTGCACATGCACAAACTCAGCCAGCCACGCCATTCTATGTTGGTGTGGATCTTGGTAAGTCCCGTATTGACGACGACCACAGTTCCAATAAAACCAGCTATGGCATGTTTGGCGGTTACAAATTCAATGATCATTTTGCGGCTGAACTGAGTCTGCGCCATCTTGCGAAAGACGGTGACGCTAAACTGACGCAGGCAGGCTTAACTGTTGTTGCAACAGCACCTCTGACAAATGATTTCTCTTTACTGGCTCGTCTTGGCTATAACCGTTTGCGCGTTTCTTCTGATCAAGGCAGCGATGGAGAATCCGCTGCCATGTTCGGTCTTGGTACATCGTATCAAATCAATAAGCAAATGAGCCTGCGCGCAGAATTCCAGCGTTATCGCAGCAACATCACCAGTGTCAACGCCGGTGTTCAGTACTCATTCTGAAAATACAGATCGCAGTTGAGTTGTTTATAAGAGAGCGGCGATGCCGCTCTTTTTATTTGCCTGATGCGATTAGCATAATTTCTATTTGCTCGGTGAACTTGCGCAAAATTTCTACCGTTTGGCGGAAAGTGTGTTGTTAAATTGCAAAAAATGATAATAAGTGCAATTAAAAACTTGATTAACATGTAAGAGCATCTTTAGAATCGCGCCCCTGATTAATGTTTTTCTAAGGAATGATCATGTTGAAAAAAGTTGCTGTCGCACTGACACTGGTTGCCGCATTCGCTTCCGCACAAGCCCAATCCAATAACGCTTTCTACGCTGGTGCTGATATCGGTAACACTAAAGTGGACGGTCTGGACAGTGCAGACAAGCTGAGCTACGGTATTTTCGGTGGTTACAAATTCAATGACAACGTTGCAGCAGAACTGAACGTACGTCACCTGGCAAAATGGAATAGCGTGAATGTTTCTCAAACTGGCCTGTCTGTTTTGGGTATCGTGCCAGTCAGTAAAGAGTTTTCCGTATATGGCCGTCTGGGTTACAACAACCTGAGCGCAAGCGCATCTTCCGGTAACACAACAGTTACTGCATCCACTTCCGGCGCACTGTACGGTGTTGGCGTTAACTTCCAGGTAAACAAAGAAGTTGGTATCCGTGCTGAATACCAGCGTCCTGCAAGCGACACTAAAAACTTCAGCGTTGGCGTACATTACTCCTTCTGAGTCTGATACCGGCGATGCCGGTTTCTGAAGTTTTGTCCAAAAAAAGAGCGGCTCAGCCGCTCTTTTTTTGTGTATACGAAAAGCGTGTGCGAAAAAGGCGTGTCAGGTTAATTTATATACGCCGCAACCGAGTACCACATCATCTGTGATGGCTTCGATATACGAAGTTTTCCAATCGACTTTTCCGTTGGCAGGATTGGTAATCTGGTAATCCACCCATCCGCCACTGGCTGGTAATGCAAATGCGTCGTGTACCAGTTTCTTACCGTTCAGTCCCGGTAAACTCATCAGGCTGACCCGTAATTTCGACGGATTGCCGCCGAACGCCAGATATTGCCCTTGCCGGTTAAATGCGAATACGTACATATCCCTGTCTGCAAATGCCTGCTGATGATTCGATGTAATGAGACTCAGCGCCTGAGACGGATTTTGCCGGTACAGTGCAACCGCTTTTTTCACCATGGCCAGCGCTTCATCTGCTGTACCCTGACGTAAGCGGAAGCCAGATACCGAGCTTGTCAGTTGTTGTGAGCGTTCCTCCATCTGACCCGCCACTTGTTTGGCGCGCTCTGAGAGCGCAGCATTGCGCTGTGTAATTTCATCCAGATGATGAAGCGCCTCATTAATCTGTTGCAGGCTGTCACTTTGGCTGATGGAAGCGGTAGAAATGGCATTGATATTAGATGCCAGTTCGCGGATTCCTTTAACAATGTCTTCCAGTGTCTGATTCACGTGGTGAATTTCCTGCACACCCTGATCTACTTGTTCAACTGAAGTATCAATCAGTTGACGGATTTCGCGTGATGACTGCGCGCTGCGTTGCGCCAGACTGCGCACTTCAGACGCAACCACAGCGAAGCCGCGTCCCTGTTCACCTGCGCGCGCTGCCTCTACTGCAGCATTCAGCGCCAGAATATTTGTCTGGAAGGCGATACCGTCAATAATGCCGATAATGTCGCGTACCTTGCCAGCACTGGTTTGAATTCCCTGCATAGATTGCACCGCGCTGACCATCGTGCTGCTGCCTGATTCAGCAATTTGCCTTACCTGTGTTGCCAGTTGGTCGACTGCTGTGGCGCTGCGGGCATTATTTTTAACCGTATCTGCCAGATCCTGAATGCTGGCAGAGGTTTGTTCCAGACTTGAAGCTTGTTGTTCTGTACGTTCTGATAAATCCTGAATTCCACCGGATAAATCGTTTCCTAGCTGGTGTACAACATTTGCATTCGTACGGACATTCGCCACCAGTGCGGAAAGGCTGAGGGTCATTTTTTCAAATTCCTGAGCAGTCGTTGCAACCTCGTCCACACCACGAATTTCAACCAGGCGCGTCAGATCACCGGTTGCCGCACTGGCGACGGATCTTTGTAAAACCCGTGTTGTTCGCAATATATTCAGATACACGGCGACGATCAGGTAACCTGCAATAACGAGGCTGAAAATAATGATCAGCATCACCCAGTTACGTTCGGTGCGTTGCTCACTTACTCTTTTTTCAAGGATTTCTTCCAGCTTAGCCTGATAAGACAATTGCAACTGACGAACTGCAGCAATGGCTTTGGTTCCGGCATCAAAAAAACTTGTTGCATCACCAGTTGGCTGCTCTGATGTGAAGGCAGTACGCGCCATGCTCAGAAATTGTGCAGTTTCGCTACGCGCTGCTTTTTGTTCATCGGGTAGTGTTTCTCCTGCCCGTTGCAGCGAATCTTCGGTTAATGTTACCTGAGTCAGTAGCTTATCAATCGATTGTACCTGCGCCAGAACACCAGCCTTTTCCATCAGGCTGGCCTGGCCGCTGCGAATCAGACCAGCACCTTTGCCACGAATCAGCGCAGCTTCTTCTATCCATAATGGCAGCTTTAGAATTGACAAATCCATCAGAAAATAACTGTTTGCTGTAGGGTCCAGCAGCAATCCGCTGGATTCTGCAATTCTGTAATTTAAACCAAGTAAGCGTGTAATCAGTGCGGTGTGTTGTGCAAGGCTGGTGGCAGCGTTATCTGCCGTTTTTCCATCGGCCAGCGCATTGACTTCATTACGCAGCTCAGACCACTGGCTCAGAAGTTTCCATTCTTTAAACGACGCTTCGTGCTCATCAAGTTTTGCATTGTCGTCTTTTAATTGCTGGCGCAGTTTGTTCAGTTTGTCTGTGACAGATTCACCGGCATAAGACAGATTCATTTGCCCCCGGTGTTGTTGTACGGTCACAATCAGATTCATTAAACGATGGTTCAGTACGGATCCTTGCGCCTCAGAAATAGAAGTGTTCAGTTCATTCTGATCTTTTTCGAACAGCGTAATGGTCAGTATGATCAGAGGAACCAGCAGGATGAAAAAAATACCCAGCAGCTTACTGCGCAGCGACAGCTTTTCCAGCAGGTGGTTAGTCGGTTGCACAAGGATTTTCAGGACAGCAGACATCAGTTCCTCCGGGGACGGGTGGGAAATCAGACGGGCAGATAACCATTTCAGCACACAGGTAATAAAAGAACAAATAAAAAAATTCAAATCCGTGATACAGGGCAACACTGGCGATACACCAGTACAGTTTGGGTAACTGTCAGTCGTACTGTACCGGTCAGATTTTCGGAACCTGTACATGGGGCAGACCAGTACTGCGTGATACTGTGCGATCCAAAATAAACGCTATGATTCACTCATAAGGTGATTCAGTGTGATCCCGCCGGACCGGCGTGATCTTCAGAGATAAAAAACACGGAGACCCCATGAACGCACCTCTCAGTAACGGGCAGCAGGCGGCTATTGATACGTCTGTCACACTCGACGATAAATACACACTAAAAAGCGGTCATGCTTTCATGACCGGCACGCAGGCCCTGATCAGGCTGATGATGCTGCAGCGTCAGGCCGATGAAAAGCGTGGCTTAAATACCGGTGGTTTTATCAGTGGTTACCGCGGCTCGCCGCTGGGTAATGTCGATCTGACCGCAGCCAAAGCCAAAAAACATCTGGATCAGTACCACGTCAAATTCCATCCCGGCGTGAACGAAGATCTGGCGGCAACCTCGGTCTGGGGTACGCAACAGGTCAATATGTTCCCGGGCGCAAAATATGATGGTGTATTTGCGATGTGGTACGGCAAAGGCCCGGGTGTGGACCGTTGCGGTGACGTGTTCAAACATGCGAATCTGGCAGGTACATCCAAACATGGTGGCGTGCTGGTGATTGCCGGTGATGACCATGCGGCAAAATCCTCCACAGCAGCGCACCAGTCCGAACATATCCTGAAAGCCTGCGGCATTCCGGTACTGTATCCATCCACGGTTCAGGAGTACCTGGATTACGGTCTGCACGGCATTGCGCTGTCACGCTACACCGGCTTATGGGTGTCGATGAAATGCGTGACTGATGTGGTGGAATCCGGCGCGGTGGTTGAAATTAATCCTGACCGCGTACAGCCTGTCATTCCGGAAGACTTCGTGTTACCGGCTGACGGCGTGAATATCCGTACACCGGATCCTGTGCTGGCGCAGGAAGTCCGTATGAACAATTACAAATGGTATGCAGCGCTGGCCTACGCCCGCGCCAATAAACTGAATCAGATTATCTGGGACAGTCCGCATGCCAAGATTGGTATTATTACTGCCGGTAAATCCTATCTGGACACGCGTGAAGCGCTGGCAGATTTGGGGATTGATGAGCAGGTTGCTAAAGATATCGGTATCCGCCTGTACAAAATCGGTATGACCTGGCCGCTGGAATCGGAAGGCGTGCGCGAATTTGCGCAAGGTCTGGAAGAAATTCTGGTCGTCGAAGAAAAACGTCAGATTCTTGAATACGCGCTGAAAGAAGAGTTATACAACTGGGCTGACGAAATTCGTCCGCGCGTGGTTGGTAAGTTTGACGATTCCGGCGAATGGAGCAACTTACACGGTTCCGGTCACGGTGAATGGTTGCTGCCTGCAACGTATGAACTGAGCCCGGCACAAATTGCCCGTGCGATTGCATCCCGTATTACCCGCTATTTTGCTGGTCATCCGGTTGAGCAAAGCGTGAAAAAGCGCGTGGAGTTTCTGGAAGCAAAAGAGAAGGCACTGGCGAATGTCGGCAAGCCGGATCCGAATAAAGACCGCGTACCGCATTTCTGTTCGGGCTGTCCGCACAATACGTCCACCAAAGTACCGGAAGGCAGCCGTGCGCTGGCTGGTATCGGTTGTCACTATATGGTGACATGGATGGACCGTGAAACGTCTACCTTTACTCATATGGGCGGTGAAGGTGTGACCTGGGTTGGCGCTGCGCCATTCACCAATGAAAAACACGTTTTCTGTAATCTGGGCGACGGTACGTATTACCACTCCGGTCTGCTGGCAATCCGTGCAGCGATTTCCGGTGGTGTGAATATTACTTATAAAATTCTGTTCAATGACGCGGTCGCGATGACCGGTGGACAAGAGTTTGACGGGCCGCTCGATCCGGGCATGATTTCGCGTCAGATTGCGGCAGAAGGTGTGAATCCGATTATCGTGGTGACGGATGAACCGGAAAAATACGGTCCGTCGTATCCGTGGGCTGCCGGCGTGACAGTACGTCACCGTTCTGAACTGGATGCGGTGCAGCGTGAGCTGCGTGAATGTCCCGGTGTTTCTGCGATGATTTACGATCAGACCTGTGCATCGGAAAAACGCCGCCGCCGCAAAAAAATCGGTAAAGACGGCAAGCCGGCTTATCCAGATCCGGCAAAACGCGCAGTGATTAATGAGGCGGTGTGTGAAGGTTGCGGCGATTGCTCGGTACAGTCGAACTGTCTGTCGGTTGAGCCGCTGGAAACGGATTTCGGACGTAAGCGTCAGATCAATCAGTCTTCCTGTAATAAAGATTTTTCCTGCGTCAATGGATTCTGCCCGAGCTTTGTGACGGTGGAAGGCGGCAAACTGAAAAAACCTGCTAAAACCAAACTGGAACCGGGTTCCGCGCTGGATGTGAATGCATTGCCGAAACCTGCACTGCCATCCACGAGCAATCCTTACGGCGTACTGGTGACCGGTGTTGGCGGTACCGGTGTGATTACCATCGGTCAGATTATGGCGATGGCTGCCCACTTGCAGGGTAAAGCCTGCTCCGTGCTGGACATGACCGGTCTGGCACAAAAAGGCGGCGCGGTAATGTCGCACGTGCGTCTGGCAGACCGCGCAGAACAACTGTATTCCACCCGTGTGGGTACCGGTATGGCGGATCTGGTCATCGGTTGCGATCTGATCGTGACGGCAGGCAAAGATTGCTTATCCCGTATGGGTGAAGGCCGCACGTATGCTGCGATCAATGCCAACGGTTCACCGACTTCCACCTTCATCCGCAATCCGGACTGGCAATTCCCCGGTGACTCTGCACAGGCAGATATTCTGCGTGCCTGCGGTGAAGGCCGCGTTGATCTGGTGGATGCAGGTGCAATTGCGACAGCGCTGATGGGTGACAATATTGCGACCAATATGTTCATCCTCGGTTACAGCTGGCAAAAAGGCTGGGTGCCGCTGGAAGAAGCTGCACTGATGCGCGCGATTGAACTGAATGGTGTATCGATTGATTTCAATAAGCAGGCATTTAACTGGGGCCGTCTGGCAGCGCATGATCTGGCTGCAGTAAAACGTCTGGCAACTCCGGCACAAGTGGTAGAAATCAAGCGTCAGCCGAATCTGAATGAAGTTATTGAGAAGCGTATTGCTTTCCTGACGGATTATCAGAATGCTGACTACGCAATGTCCTACAAAGCGTTTGTTGATCAGGTCAAAGCAGCAGAAGAAAAAGTCGTTGCAGGTGCGCCTTTACGTCTGACCGAAGCTGTGGCGAAGTATCTGTTCAAACTGATGGCGTACAAAGACGAATATGAAGTCGCACGTCTGTACACCGATGGTCGCTTCCGGAAGAAAATTGCTGATATGTTTGAAGGTGACTATCAGGTACATTTCCATCTGGCGCCACCGATGTTTGCGAAGAAAGATGCCAAAGGCCATCTGGTGAAAGAGCACTATGGTCCGTGGATGATGAAAGCTTTCGGTTTGCTCGCAAAAATGAAATTCCTGCGCGGTACAGCGATTGATCCTTTCGGTCGTACAGAAGAGCGTCGTACCGAACGTCGCTTGCCGGTGGAATATCGTGAAACGATCAGTCGCCTGCTGTCTTCGCTGAATGCGGATAATCTGGCTAAAGCGGTGGCCATTGCAAGCATTCCGGAAGACATCCGTGGTTACGGTCATGTAAAGGAACGCTACCTCGCTTCTGCAAAGCAAAAAGAAGCGGCTTTGCTGGCAGAGTTTCAGACCCGTGAAGTCAAGCGCAGCGCGGCCTGATGCAAATAAAAAGCGCAGATAGCGGTATAAAGTAACTGTTATTTGCGTCGCAATATAAAGAAGCTGACCGGGTTGAACCGAACCCGGTCAGCTTTTTTTATGCCTGTATCACCGTTGTTTTGCCATAAATGCGCTTAGGGTTCGCCGCAGTGCTGCTTTACAATGCTGCCACCCTATAACAATTCAACGGTATGGCTGATTTTTCCGGGTGGAAATTTCAGACTGCACCGGTACTTACCGGAGGTGACTTTGTCTTCACTGCAACACAAACTCAGGAATATTCCTGAAGGATCGGCGGCGCTGTTTTTTATTCAGATTTTCGCCACACTGGGCTTCGCGGTACTGTATTCCACGCTGGTACTGTATGCGACCAAAAAACTGGGTTTCACCAATAAAGATGCCACCGCCATCATGGGCGTGTTCGGTGCATTCAATTACGGCCTGCATTTATTCGGTGGTTATCTGGGTGGACGTTTTATCAGTAACCGCAATCTGTTCGTCGGTGGCATGGTATTGCAGGTACTCGGCTGCGCAGCGATTTCTGTAGGCTCGCATACCGGTTTGTACTGGGGACTGGCTTTATTCCTGACTGGCAGCGGTTTGAATGTGACTTGCCTGAACATGATGCTGACGCAGCGCTTTAAGCCGGAAGATGACCGCCGCGAGAGTGCATTCCTGTGGAATTACGCCGGTATGAATCTCGGTTTTTTCATTGGTTTCCTGGCTGCCGGTGAATATCAGCTGCGCGAAGATTACAGCGGCCTGTTCATTTTTGCGACCATCGGTAACTTCCTCGCCATCGTGCTGGCGCTGTTTAACTGGAAACGTATTGCAGATATCAGTACTCCGCTGATGGAAGTGACGCAGACGCAATTCCGTAGTCGTCTGGCGGTCGGGCTTGCAGTGCTGGTTGGTTTGGTTCCGGTGATTTATGTCATGCTGCATCATGCGGAACTGACTGGTCATCTGGTACTGGTCGTCAGCGTGCTGATAGGTATCATTATCGCCTTCCTGACGCTGCGTCATGAAGATAAGCGTGAGCAGAAAAATATGATGGCCTATTTGCTGCTGACAATGGGGTCGCTGGTGTTCTGGACTTTGTACCAGATGGCACCAATGGGTTTGCAGATTTTTGCCGTGAATAATGTCGACCGTATCGTACACGGTTACGAAATCGCGCCGCAGTGGATACAAAACATCAACAGCTTTGTGATCATGATTGGTGGCCCGATGATGGCAGCAGTGTTTAACAGCCTGCGTCAGCGCGGTATTGATGTGAATATCCCCACACAGTTTTCAGTTGCCTTGTTGCTCATCGGTGCCGGTTTTCTGGTGTTGCCACTCGGGATTCATCTGGCACCGGCGACAGGTATGGTCGCGTTTGAATGGATCTTTATCAGCTACCTGCTGCAAAGTGTTGGCGAATTGTTTATCTCGCCGGTGGGTTACGCGATGATCGGCAAACTGGCACCAGCCCGTTACCAGGGCGTGATGATGGGTACATGGATGCTGACCACAGGCACTGCGTCGATTCTGGCCAGCTATTTCTCGGGTATGATTCCCGAAGCGAAAGAAGGTGAAGCAGCGCTGACTAATCCTGTGTACGATATGATTTTCTCCCGCCTCGGCTGGGGTGCTGTAGCAGTCGGTGTACTGATGATTGTGATGATTCCCTTCCTGCGTAAACTGATCAGTTCAGGGTTGGAAAATAAAGCGGCACACTGATTACGTATAATTTGGCCGAATGCAGTAATAACGCTGGCTCTGGACGGAGGCAGCGTTTTTTTTACGGATACTACAATGAAATTTTCTGCTGGAAATATGCTGATCGCCGGTGCGCTGGCCATGCTGATTGCTGTGGCGACCGGCGCCTTCGGTGCGCATGCACTGAAAAAAATGCTCGATGCTGAGATGCTCGCTATCTGGCAAACCGCAGTCCATTATCAGATGGTGCACGCGCTTGGCTTAATGGGGATCGGCATCCTGCAGATACAGAAACCGGACTGGCATCTGGCAATGCCGGCATTGCTGATGCTGACCGGCATCCTGATCTTCAGCGGCAGCCTTTATTTACTGGCACTCAGTGGTGTACGCTGGCTGGGTGCGGTCACGCCATTTGGTGGCGTCGCTTTTCTGCTGGCCTGGGGCTGGCTGGCGCAACTTGTATGGCGCCAGCGCAACGCAGTCTGAGGTTTACTCACCGTAGCGCGCAACAGCGCGCTGATATGCCGGGCGCGCTTCCAGTGCCGCAACAAAACGCGCCAGATTCGGATACATGTCTTTACCACCGGTGCGCACGGCAATTTGTGCGACGAACGATAACTGAATATCTGCGCCGGTGATCTCGTCACCGCAGAACCAGTTTTTTCCTTCCAGCGATTGCTCCATATAACCGAGATGATTCGCCAGTTCCGAGTGTATGCGCGGATGCAGTGGCGCACCGGCTTCACCGAGTTTGCCGACATACAAGCGCAACAGGATAGGCAGCATCGCAGAACCTTCCGCATAGTGCATCCATTGCAGGTACTGGTAATAAGCCGTTGTCCCGGCAGCAGGCACCAGTGCACCGTTACCGTAACGCTGAATCAGATATTCGATAATCGCACCGGATTCGATCAGAACCAGTTCGCCATCCTTCAGTACCGGTGCTTTGCCAAGCGGATGAATCGCTTTCAGCTCCGGTGGTGCAAAACGTGTTTTCGGGTCACGTTCATAAATGATGACCTGATAATCCAGTCCCAGTTCTTCCAGCAGCCAGCTGATGCGGCGCGAACGGGATTCTTTCAGATGATGTAGCTCCAGCATGTCGTCCCTTTCCTGTGAATATGCCTGATTGATGTAAATCAACAGGGTAACATGCATAAGCAATTGTTTCAGGCGGGCCTTGTCATGTTGATGTAAGCAAACAGGAAGAGACTGGTATTACACCATTATTGTCCACAGCACCGGCAACAGGTTGCAGGACATCCCACCTTGGAGACAGGAGCACATCATGCAGGTTCAGGAGTTTTATCGTCAGAAATCTTGTTCAGCCAGTGACGCCATCGCCCACGTACGTGACGGCGATACGATTATTGTGCCGACTGGTGTCGGTGAACCACCGGCATTGCTGACTGCTTTATCTGAACAGCGCCGCCAGTTCCGTGATGTCAAAGTGGCGCAGATTCTGGCAGTAAAAAAGTACGGCTATTTCGATCCTGAAACGACCGCGCATGTGCGTCATCTGGCTTTATTTTTCGGCGCGGCATCACGTGCCGGTGGTCAGGCCGGACAAATTGATTTTCTGCCAGCCTATTTCTCTGAATTGCCAGCCCTGATTTCGCGTGGCTGGATGGCATCTGATGTCGTATTTGCGATGGCTTCACCCATGGATGAGCATGGCTATTTTTCGCTGAGCCTGGCAGCCGATTACACGATGGCGGCGATTGCCAAAGCCCGTGCCGTGATTCTGGAAGTGAATCCGCATGTGCCATTTGCCTATGGTGCCTGCCACGTCCACATTTCACAGGTGACGGCGCTGACCGAAAGCAGTGATGCGGTGGCGGAAGTCGGTTTACCGAAAATCGGCCCGGTTCAGCAAGCGATCGGTAAGTATGTAGCGGATATGATTGAAGACGGCTCTACGCTGCAAATCGGCTACGGTGGTATTCCGGATGCGGTGGTCATGCAGCTGACGGACAAAAAAGATCTCGGTATTCATACAGAAATGATCGGTGACGGCATTCTGTCGCTGATTGAACAGGGAGTGGTGACGAATCGCCGTAAGAATTTCATGCCGGGCAAAATGGTCGCCACCTTTGCACTGGGTTCACGCAAGTTGTATCAGTTCCTGCACCGCAATCCGGCGATCGAAATGCATCCGGTCGATTTCACCAATGACCCGTACATCGCTGCGCAAAATGACAATCTGGTCGCGATTAATGCCACCTTGCAAATTGATTTGCTCGGACAGTGCGGCTCGGAAAGTCTGGCGCATCTGCCGTACTCCGGCACCGGCGGACAGGTCGATTTTGTACGTGCTGCTAACCGTTCTAAAAATGGCAAAGCGATTATCGTCCTGCCTTCCACGGCTAAAGAAGACAGTATCAGTCGCGTGGTGCCGGTACTCAGTCCCGGTACGCATGTAACGACCAGTAAAAACGATATCAATTACGTCGTCACAGAATACGGTGTTGCACAACTGCGTGGTAAGTCGGCGCGTCAGCGCGCGGAAGCGATGATTGCGATTGCGCATCCGGATTTCCGCGCTGCATTGCGCGAACAGGCAAGACAGTTACAACTTTTGTGATGCGCTTGCAGTATCCTGTCGTCAGGTAACGACATCAGGAACAATATGAAACTCATCGCTGCAGCCGGTGTTGCACTGGCAGGATTACTCTGGATCGCGGACACGGCACAGGCAGAAGTGCCGGTGTTCCGCTGCGAAGTGGATGGCCGTCAGGTCTGGTCTGACAAACCCTGCAAGGGCAAAGGCAAGGTTGTGAATGTGCGGCCGAATGGTCAGGACAGAAAGAAAAAACCGAATTACGGCGCAGCGCCATCTTCAGAGCCGGTACGGAAATAAAGCGGTGCGCCGCTGAGTTTGCTTACTCCGGTGAGTAAGCAGAAGTTCCAAGCATGACGCCCAGAATCAGTGGTCTGACCAGCGCTTCCGGTGCCAGACCCGGATCAATATCCAGCAATTGTGCCCTCGGCTGATATGCCGACAAACTGGCGGCACTCTGCTGACCATTATTCAGGTAGTGCCAGCCTTTTTCTCCGCGCACCAGCATTCCCAGGCAGCGGTCATGTGCATCGGTGACAGTGATCTGCGAGTCAGATGCATGGCGTGACCAGACGGCTTTCCCCAGCACACAGCCATAAGCATTCTCAAACGACAGGCAGTGCGACATCAGCGAAAAATGCTTGCGGATTTTCAACACCACTTTCCCTTCCGGAGTGCTGCATTCCACCGGCCCTGGCATACCTGCAGACCAGTCCAGCCATTGCGCTATCCGGCGCAGCCAACTGCTGCGCTGCTCCCGGCATTCCATCACCGGTTGCGTGGTCTCGGGATCAAGCACGTCGAAGTGCTGGCCGGCCCATGGCAGGCTGACCTGACGGCGGATCAGGAAACGGTTTTTTCGCAAGACGGCATCCATACAAAAGCGGGTAACAGAAAACCGCACACAATAATCAGCTGCACGGCAGCGGGCAATCAGAAAAATGTAAGCGTTCGTTTCGGATGTTGCGAAGCACTGTGCCTGTTCCTGATACATACTTTCCTGCGGGAAATGTTTGCCACTGTTGTTTGTGGCGCGGGCGTGGGACAATAGCTGTTTTGACTGTTCGTCGATTGCAGCACAGGCTGTAATCAGTAAGGTGTTATGCGTGAACGTTCCAGAATTGTGATGTGGAGTTTGCTGGCGCTGGTGGTGCTGGCCATAACGGTGGTGGTGGCCATGAACTGGGCACCGGATCAGCCGGTACAAAAGTTACAGGATCGCTGGGCGACCGCGCCGTCGCGCTTTGTCAGCGTGAACGGAATGCAGGTTCATGTGCGTGATGAAGGCTGGGCGCAGGATCCTGTGCCGGTGCTGCTGATACACGGCACCTCATCCAGTCTGCACACCTGGGAGCGCTGGGCGAAAGATCTGAAAGCAGATCACCGCGTCATCAGCTTTGACTTGCCCGGCTTCGGGCTGACCGGACCTGCGCCGGATAATGATTACAGCATTGCGGCCTATCTGCGCTTTGTACAAAACCTGATGGATACGCTCGGCGTCAAAAAAGCCATCATCGCCGGTAATTCTCTGGGTGGTGAGATCGCATGGCGCTTTGCTGCTGAAATGCCTTTGCGGGTTGAAAAACTGATTTTGCTGGATGCATCCGGTTACGATTTCAAACCGCAGTCAGTACCGGTCGGATTTCAGATTGCGCGGATTCCTATTCTTGCCTGGCCTATGGATTTTTTACTGCCGAAAAGCACGATGGAAGACAGCGTGCGTGATGTCTACGGCAATCCTGACAAGGTGACGCCGGAACTGATAGAACGCTATACCGCGATGACGGTGCGCGCCGGTAACCGCGCCGCGCTGCGTAAGCGTCTGCGTCAGTTACAAGCGGGCGAACAAGCCGCGCTGATCAAAGACGTGCGGGTCCCGACGCTGATTTTATGGGGCGGTAAAGACAAGCTGATTCCGCCTGAATACGCGGAACGTTTTCATCAGGATATTGCCGGTTCTAAACTGATTATGTTTGATGAGCTGGGACACGTACCACAGGAAGAAAATCCGGTTGTGACACTGGCAGCTGTAAAGATATTTATTCAGTAAACCTGCTTTTTGCGGAGAGTTGACCATGACACTGACAGCGTATCAAATCGTACAGGACTGGTGGCAACTCAGTGGTGCAGAAGCAGCCAGTTTGCCGGCTTTTCATTTGACCGGTGATGCAGAGCAACTGCCGTCGCGTTATCAGGTGGGTGCGCTGGCTTCTGCCAGCATTGCAGCGCAGGCGCTGGCAGCACAACAGATTTTTGCAGCACGCGGCGGAGCTCAGCAAACCGTGTCAGTGAATCAGCGCCATGCACTGGCGGTGTTTCGCAGTGAACGTTATCTGCGCCTGAACGGTGGCATGCCACCGGAACCCTGGAGTCCGGTATCCGGCTACTATCAGGCAGCAGATCAGCGCTGGCTGCAACTGCATACTAATTTTCCTCATCATTTAAAGGGCGTACTGCAGTATCTGGGCTGCGCAGACAGCCGCGATGCGGTCGCTGCCGCGATCCGTGAACATACCGCATCTGATCTGACCGAAGCCTTATCTGAACGCGGTTTATGCGCATCGCTGATCCGTACACCTGCTGAATGGCAATCGCATCCGCAGGCAGCGGCGATTGCAGCCCAGCCTTTATTTCATATGCAGCGCAGCGGTGATGCGCCACCACGTCCGTGGACAGCTGCTGCACGGCCTTTGCAGGGCGTGCGCGTGCTGGATTTGTCGCGGGTGATTGCTGCACCGGTAGCGGCGCGTACACTGGCACAGCACGGAGCCGATGTACTGGCAGTCGGTGCCGCACATTTGCCGAATATTCCGGCGCTGGTGATGGATACTGGTCGCGGTAAACGCAATACACAGCTGGATTTACGTGATGCTGCGCAACTGGCGCAATTCCATCACTTACTCTCACAGGCGGATGTGCTGATACAAGCGTATCGCCCCGGTGCGCTGGCGGCGTTTGGCTTATCGGAACAAGTGCTGGCAGAGCGTTATCCGGGCTTGATTCAGTTAAGCCTGAGTGCCTACGGACAACAAGGCCCGTGGGCAACACGGCGTGGTTACGACAGTCTGGTGCAGTCGGCAACCGGCATTGCCTGCACCGAAGGCAGTGGCGATCCTTTGCAAATGCCGGGCAAACTGCCTTGTCAGGCGCTCGATCATGCAACTGGTTATCTGGCGGCGTTTGCCGTCATGCGTGCGCTGCAGCGCCGTGCGGAAGAGGGCGGCAACTGGCAGATACAGGTATCGCTGGCACAAACCGGCGCTTATCTGACGCGGCTTGGCGTTTCTGCGCATATTACCGGTCATGAACTGAGCGAAGCGGAAAGCGCGGGCTGGCTGCAGCAAGAGGATTCCGGCTTCGGTCAGCTGACGACGCTGCGTCCCGCAGAATCCATGCCGGCTTGTCCGCCGCACACAGACTTGCCTGCGATGCCTGCCGGCAGCCATCCGCCGGTCTGGTGGTGAGACTGCAGTTTTGCGCTGTCCTTTATGATCGCAGAGATATACCGATGGGGGAGATTGTGATGAAAATGCAGAGAAACATCATCATTGCCGCACTGAGTCTGGCAGGTTTGCTGAGCCAGAGTGCGCTGGCCGATAAACCGGAATGGGCCGGTAAACATGGCCGTGGCAAAGGCGAGCAGACGCAGCAGCAGGATGCAGGGCGGCAGAATTACCGTGGCGGCGACGCGCAACTGAATATCAGCCTGAGCTTCAGCAGCCACGACCGTCAGATTCTCAGCGATTACTATCAGTCGCAGCAACGTGCCGGTCATTGTCCGCCGGGGCTTGCGAAAAAGAATGCCCAGTGTATGCCGCCGGGACAGCTGAAAAAATGGCAGCGCGGTCAGGCGCTGCCGGGCGATCTGCGTTACAGCGAATTACCACCGGATATTTATCGACGTCTGGCGCCGCTGCCGGCCGGGCATCGCTATGTCACGATTGCCGGTGATGTACTGATCATCGCGACCGCTACCCGCATGGTGATTGATGCGGTCGAGGGTTTACTGCGCTGAGGCTGGTTTTTCCGGCCTTACTGCGACATGGCCAGGCGCTTACTGCGCCTTTGCCACCATATCTTCAAATTCCTGATCCAGCACATGCGGGTCAGCGGGGCGGGACAATACCGGCTCGCTGAACGCAGCCCGTATCGCCAGTTCATCCGGCATCAGGCGGGTATGCCAGCGGATTAAACGCAGCTCTGCATCACGGCAGACGCGGGTAATGCGCTCATTCACTGCCTGATGCACCAGACCCTGCTGACTGTCTTCATCCAGCTCAACGGCAGCGACCACCGAAAAGTCTTTACGGCAGATCAGAAAATCCAGTTGCAGTTCGCGGATGCGCGGCTGCCATTCAAAAAAGCTGTGTCCTTTGCTGACACCCATGACGCGGGTCAGCGGTACTTGCGCGAGGATGATGTATTCGGGCAGCGCCATGCTCAGGCGGTGATACAGCACCTGTTCCGCAGCATTCAGCGGATGGCGTGCATAAAACGGCCACGGGCCTTGTGGTTCCTGCGCCGATTTAGCAGCAGGGCGGACACTGAACAGACGATGGGCAAACCAGATCAGAAAAATGATGGTCAGAACAAAAGCAAGGTAGCGCATGGTGTTTGCTCCGGAAAAATATAAAAAATGCAACACGCATAATATTGAACTATTGATAACTACAATTCAATATCAAAGTGTCTACATTTCGTAAATTTTTTACAACATTGCTGATATCGGCTGTTTTTTGGAAAAACAGGGGGGTATAGGCGAAAATCGCCTTGTTGTCGGCATGAAATAAGGGGCTTTTAAAATACCCCCGGGGGTATTCTGAGTGCTTAAAACTTGCCTGCAGGCAGTGTTGTCAGGTGGTATTGCAGCAAACGGATGACATGTTCCGGTTGCTCGAAGACGGACATATGGCCGCAATCCGAGAGCATGTCCAGCGTGCTGCCACGGGCAGCGGCAGCCATGCGTTCGGCTTCCTGCATCGTGCGCATCTGATCATCAGCACTGGCAATGATGTGCACCGGACACTGCAGCGCCGCCAGTTCGGCATGACCATCAGCCCGCACTATCGCCATTTGCTGACGGAAAGTAGCGATACCGAGATCGACCGACATCGCCAGCATGCAATCAATCCAGCGCGGTTCGGGTCGCTGCGGATGCAGTGCGCGCAGCAGGGCGGTGCGGGTCTGGCCGCGATACGGATACACTTCCAGCGCTTTCAGTTGTTGCTGTGCGCGGGCGACTTCTTCACCGGTAGTGGCACGCGCCGAGGAGTTCAGTAAAAACAGCCGCTGCACTTTATGCGGCCAGCGCGCTGCCAGATGACGCGCTACATAGCCGCCCAGCGAAAAACCAATCACCACCGCGTTATCCGGTATTTGTTCAGCCACAGCAGCGGCGCAGGCTTCGATACTGTCATGCTGATGCGCGGGCATGCAATGCACACGCCCCATGCTTTGCAATGCAGGCAGCGCGCATTGCCACAGGCGTTGATCACACATGAAACCGGGGATCAGGACCAGATCAGGCTGGTCAGCAGAAGAGGCAGGCAGGACAGACATCATGCAGGTTCAGCAAAAGGAAACAGGCTGGCATTGTCGCACAGCCTGCGACGGGTTCAGCCACCGAAACGGAAATGACGGTGCAGCATGAAATCAGCGCCCGGTTCGGCTTCGGTGAACAGCGCGATACTGCGTATCACCAGCGGTTCGCTGATCGCAAAGAAGCGCTGCGCCGCTGCGACGATGGCATCGGCAGAATCGGTATTGTGCAGACTGTCGCTGAGCGTCATATGAAACTGATACTCTTCTTCGGTGTACGGATAACCCCAGTGCGATAACAATCGCAACTGGCGCGCACTGAGTTGCTGGCGCTGGCGGCGTGCCAGCTCGTCCAGTGTCAGCGGTGCGCGCAAATGATCGAATTCACGCACGCAATCCATCGCCAGCCGGTTGATTTCATCCTGCGGTTCGCCCGGCAGTATCGCGAGAAACTGACGCAGCAGACTGACGCGCGGTGACGGCAGGGTGACCGCTGCGCGCTGCGCGGTGAACTGCTGCAACAGGTTTTCCAGCGTGCTCAGGCTGTGCCCTTCAGCCAGCCGGAACGGTGCTTTCAGCGTTGCATGAAAACCGTAACGGCGGGCATCGCGGGTTAAGGTGTGCAGGACGCGCGGATGCACATCCGGCAAACGTACCTGCGGCAGTTCTGTCGTCGTCAGCGGGTCACGCCCCAGCCAGCGGCAACCGGCATCCCACCACAGACTGTGTGGCTCCGGCGCAAAATACAGGGCGTAACGCATGCTCAAGAATTAATCTCCTAACTGGTCGCTGGGGAAACGCAGCGAATCACGCAGCAAAAAGCTCATCGGCATTTTCAGATTCGCATTTTTCGGCGGGATCGGTTTCATAAACCAGCGGTCATAAATTTTATAAATGTCGCCGTCGTGCACCAGCTTCAGCATTTCTGCATCGACGATTTTTTTGAACGCAGGGTCACCTTTGCGGAACATGATGGAATACGGTTCCACCGATAAAGGTTCGCCGATGATCTGGAAATCCGCCGGATTTTTGCTTTCCGCTTTCAGGCTGTACAGCAGCACATCATCCATCGGAAACACATCGGCTTTTTTCTCTTCCACCATGCGGAAAGATTCCTGATCGCTGGCGCTTTCTGTCAGTTTCATGCGCAGCGCGCTGATATCGTTTTTCGAATTCAGCAATTGCACAGTAGTCGTGCCGCGTGTGGTGACCACAGTTTTTTCACGCATTTGTCCCCAGCTGCGGATGCCGCTGTCGGTACGCACCAGCGCTTTCACGGATGAGAAGAAATGCGGAATCGTGAAACCGTATTTCTGGCGACGCTCTGCATTGTTGGTCGTGCTGCCGCATTCCAGATCGATTTTGTTTTCCACCAGCGCACTGAAACGTGTCACGGAATCAATCGGCACATACTGAATTTTCATGCCCGGCAGTTTCAGCTCTTTGCGGATACCGTCTGCAATGCGCTGGCATAACTCCACCGCGTAACCACTGGCTTGTTTGTTCGCATCGGTGAAGGCAAACGGCGGCGTTTCGCGCACACCGATCTGCAAGGTTTCGGTGCGGCGGATTTTTGCCAGCGTGTCTTCCGCGGCTGCATGTCCGCAAGCCAGCAGGCCAATTACTGTGAGGGCACTCGTCAGATGTTTCATGGGTCAGTGGTCCGTATCAAATGGTAAGCAGGGTGATTTGATGATGCAGTTTTCTTCAGACCCGGGCAAGGCATTACCGCAGCCAGCCCTGATATCGCAGCAAACATGGCCGGAATGTTGCATCCGTGTCCGTGTCTTTATGCGAATATCATTTAATGTAACAAGCCTGAGGGAGAAGATTGCATCGAAAAATCAGGTTTCAGTCAGAAAAAATTTTGTGCTTGCTCTATGCAAACCGGAGGGTGATCTCCTAGAATACATTTTTGCCAATTATTAAAATGTTACAATTTGTTCGTATTGTGCCTTTTTCCCGATTGCGGATGCTGTGTTGCCGCAAATCATGATAAGGTTGTGAATCACCGGAAATGTCTGGATTGTTGCTGTGAAGAATTTATCTGCTCCTGTTTTTATTCGTAATGCCAGACTGGTTCTGCATAACCAGGTTCTCAGCGGTTCACTCAGCACCAGCCACGGCCGCATCAGCAGCGTGGATACCGGCAACAGCGGAACCACGGGCGAAGACTGGGAAGGCGACTATCTGATCCCCGGTCTGGTCGAAATCCATACTGACAATCTGGAAAAACACCTGATGCCGCGCCCCAAGGTCAACTGGCCTGTGCTGCCCGCCATCATCGCCCATGACGCGCAAGTGATTGCCGCCGGTATCACCACCGTGCTCGACGCCTTAGCAGTTGGCGACATCGATCCCGATAGTCTGCGCAACCAGTCGCTGCAACCCTGTGCGCAGGGGCTGGCCAGCGCTGCTGCCGCCGGTTTGCTGCGCGCCGAACACTTACTGCATTTACGCCTCGAACTTGCTGAGCCTGACCTGCCCGGCTTACTCGCACCATTTATGCTGGATGAACGGCTGGCGCTGGTGTCGCTGATGGACCACACACCGGGTCAGCGTCAGTGGAGCGATCTCGGTCATTACCGTACCTATGTCACCGGCAAGCGTGGCTGGAGCCACGAAAAAGTCGATCAGATGCTGGCAGTGCTGGCGGAACGGCAGCAGCGTCATGTGGCGGAAAACCGTCGTCTGGTGGTCGCCATGTGTGGCCGCAGCGGCCGCAATCTGCCGCTGGCCAGCCATGACGACACCACGCCGGAGCATGTGCTGGAAGGCGTGGCGGACGGCGTTTGTATCAGTGAATTTCCAACCACGCTGGCTGCTGCCCGTGCCGCCCGTGAACACGGACTGGCAGTGGTTATGGGCGCGCCGAACTGTGTGCGCGGCGGTTCGCATTCCGGCAATGTGTCGGCGGCAGAACTGGCGCGCGAAGGTTTGCTGGATATGTTCTCATCCGACTACGTGCCATCCAGTCTGCTGCAGGCGGCATTCATGCTGCAACAGTACGGTTATTCGCTGCCGGAAGCGATTGCCACCGTCAGTGCAACACCGGCAGCCGCGATTGCACTCGACGACCGCGGGCAAATCGCTACTGGCCTGCGTGCCGACTTCCTGCGCGTGCGGGTGCACGACGGGATTCCGGTGGTACTCGGTGTCTGGAAAAGCGGTCAGCGCGTGTACTGATTCTCGGTTTCTGTTGCCTCAGATAAAGGCTGCCATCGGGCAGCCTTTTGTTTTACTGCCGGTAAAAGTCGCTGGAAAGAGCCTGCCAGCCGCAAAAATGCCTGAAATGCGGTGTTGAGCACAGCGATCCGGCGGTTGTCGGCAGAAAGTCCGGGCCTCCACAAATCGTCAATGACGATAGCTGCACAATTCAGGCTGCTTGTATCCGCTCCAGACTGCAGCAGCCTCACCGGAGCCGGCTGTCCTGCATGCTGCCGGCGTCAAAGTTTGCGGCATCACAATCCCTGTTATGACCTGATCCCGCATCGCATGGTAATCTTGCATTGTTTTGCTGTCACTTTGCCCTCATTCCATGAACATCCGACCGCTTCGTTCCCGACGTCAGTTGCTGACGGTGCTGCCTTGTGTGCTGGCCGCAATGACCCTGAGTCCGCTTGCTGCAGCGCAGGAAGGCAAGGTGCGCATTGGCCTGATTGCATCGCTGAGCGGCAGACCGGATACCGCCACCGGTGAAAGCATACGCGGCGCGGCGCGCACCTTCGTGCTGGAGATCAACCGTCAGGGCGGCTTTCTCGGTCGTCAGGTAGAGCTGGTGGAAAAAGATGATCAGTCAAATGCCGGACAAACCTCGGTACTGACCCGTGAACTGATCGAAAAAGACAAAGTCGTTGCCGTGCTTGGTTTATCCGATACAGCCAGTGCGATGCAGGCTGCGCCGGTATGTCAGGAAGCGCGCGTCCCTTTGTTGTTGACCGCCGCCAGTGGCAATGTGCTGCTGCAATCGTGGATGCCGCCAGCCATGCCGGACAGTTTTATTTTCCGTGTCGCACCCGGCGACAGTGTGCAGCAGGAAGCCTTGCTGCATGACATTCTGGATAAACGCAAAATCAGCACGATTGCTCTGTTGCATGACCAGAGCCCGGAAGGACTCGCAGGCAAAGAAAGTCTGCTGACGGAAATGACGCGGCGCCATGTGCAGCCTGCGGTTACGGTGTCACTGGGGCAGGGGCCGCACGATGGTTCTGCGCTGCTGCGCCAGATTCACGCCGCCGGTGCCCGTATGGTGCTGGTGTATGGCAAACCGGCAACTGCTGCACTGGTGGCAGATCAGTTGCAGCGCAGCCGCTTTGTGTTGCCGATGGCAGGCAGCGCAGCGCTGGCATCGCGCAGTTTTACCGGTATTGCGCGTGACAGTGCGGAAGGTGTGCGGATGCCGCTCAGTTATCTGGAACACGATTCCGCGCGCAGCAAACAATTCACACAGGCATATCAGCAAAGTAACGGCGGCCGTTCGGTTCCGGCGGCGGCAGTCGCCGCACAAACCTATGATGCATTGCAGATACTGCGCGCAGCAGTGCAGCAGGCGCAGTCCACCGAGCCGGATAAAATCCGTGATGCGCTGGAAGACTTGCAGGGCGAAGTACAGGGCACGCTGATCAGCCGGTATCTGAAACCGTTTTCGCGTTTTGAACACGATGCCTTATCGGCAGATATGCTGGTCGTCGCAGAATTCTGGCGCGGGCAGGTGCGTTTTGTTTACCGCGAAGATGCTGCCGCCGCGGTGGAATTTCGCCCGCGTAAAATTCGCGCTGAAGGTAACGCGAAATAAAATATCAATAAATGCATTAATATCGTGGCGTATTCTTTTTCTTCGCCGATGCAGTTACCGCATCAGGCTTTCTGATCCGGTGTTTTCACAACCGTGACAGTACAGTTAGCTTCCGCCACCACTTGCGCGGACACACTGCCCAGATAACGGCGAATGGCAGAACTGCCGCGTGAACCGATAATGATGTGATCGACTTCATTCGCTTGCGCGTAATCGATGATCGCTCCCGCCGTATCCGGTGCTTCCAGCACGTGATACGTGATTTTTCCGGCACTCAGTTGCAGTGGCCGCGCCCAGTGTTTCAGTTCCACCAGTTGTTTGACGTGGATGTTTTCCCCTTGCTGTATCAGGCTTTCATCCATGCCGATGCGGCTGGTTTTGCGCACGGTGATACAAGCCAGCCGCGCACCGGGTTCGGTTTGCAGCATACGGCGGGTGACGGAACGCAGACTTTCTGCCAGTGCTTCAGTACCGTGGGTTAAATCCAGCGCCACCACAATCATCGGCGATTTGGCTAACTGTTCTGAAATACTGTGACCCAGCACCGGTTCTTTACCAGCTGCCTTCAGCCGCCGTTTCATTACCGATAACAAGCCATCCTGCGATTGCTTTTCTGCCCGTTCCGTCAGCGGAATCTGATCCGGGTTTTGCAGTAAAAATCCCAGTTGTGCCGCGGTATCAAAGCGGTCTGACGGTTGTACTTCCAGACAGCGCAAAACGATTTCCTGAAACCACGGCGGTAAATCCGGCCGGTGTGAGCGCGGCGGGATGGGATCACGGTATAAACGTTTTTTCAGACCGGAGACTGAGGTCGGATGTCCGAACGGACGCTCGCCGGTGGCAAGGTGATACATCAGCACGCCCAGCGCAAACAAGTCACTGCGCGGTTCATTGCGCACGCCCAGCACTTGTTCCGGCGAAATATACGGGCCGGTTCCCATCGGCAGGCGGAATTCTTCATCCAGCAAATCGGGCAGCTTATCGTGTCGCGAGAGACCGAAATCGATCAGTACTGCAAGCTGGTCGCGGAACATAATATTGCTGGGTTTGATATCCAGATGAATCACATGCTGGCGGTGTAAATCGTGCAGTGCATACGCAACCTGAATACCGGCCTGTACCACTTCTTCCAGCGGCAGCGGCGAGCGGTCGAAGCGGGCGCGTAAAGATTCACCGGCAATCTGTTCCATCACGATATACGGTTGCGCATCGAAGTCGCCGGAACCGAAATAGCGCGGCACATGCGGACCTTTCAGTTTCGGCATGATCATCTGTTCGACTTCAAATGCCACGATCGCGGTCGGATCATCGGTGGAAAACAGCAACGGGACTTTCATGATCAGCGGCGGCACACCGTTTTCCATGCCGGGTTTACCAGCATGCCGGTTGCGCAGATCGGTGACACGCCACAGTGCAGCCATGCCACCGGTATGCAATTTTTCTTCCAGACGGTAACCGTCGAATTCCATACCGGGTTGCAGGCTCGGTGCGCGCATACTATTCCCCTGTCAGTAGTCGTTTTGCCAGTGATGCGGGTAAGCCGGCGGCAGTAATTTTGCCGGCGGCAGTTTCATAGTCGTAGGGTACGCGGTAAAACGTTAGTTCTTGTGTATCTGTATCAAAGGTGGCGTAACAAGCGGCAGGATTGCCGTCGCGCGGTTGTCCGGCAGAACCCGGAATCACCAGCCAGCGGCGCTGCTTACTCAGCGGTATGGAGTGTTCGGGCGCTGGCAGAAATTCACCGGTTTTGCCGGTCATGGTCATGTGGTACAGCGTCGGAATATGCACGTGGCCACAGACGGTAATCTGCGCTTTGCAGGCATGCATACTGCGCATGGCTTCCATCACGCCGTCGATGTATTCCCATTTTTCCGGCGCCCAGGCGTTGGCATGCACCAGCAGCAAATCATCTTTTTCGATGCGGTAAGGCAGATTGCGTAAAAACGACAGTTGTTCTGCATTCAGTTGTGAACGGGTCCATTCCACCGCTTGCCGTGCAGCCGGATGCATAGAGGAGGTATCGCTCTGAAACAATGCTGCATCGTGATTGCCCTGTAATACCCAGGCACCGCGTGCAGCATGTTCCATGACCAGACTGGTCACTGCAGCCGGATCTGCACCGTAGCCAACCAGATCACCGAGAAACGCAAACTGACTGACGCGGCGTTCGGCAGCATGTGCCAGACAAGCCTGTAAGGCTTCCAGATTGGCGTGCAGATCAGTGATCAGGGCAATAAGCATGGCGGATTCCGTTCACAAAAACATGCTGTCAGCATAAATCGGAAAGCTAACGTCAGACTTACACGCGGTCACGATATTGCAGATAGCCACGGGCGCGCAGTTCACAGGCCGGACAAGTGCCGCAGCCATGACCCCAGTCATGCAGTGCGCCTCGCTCACCCAGATAGCAGGTGTGCGTATCCTGACGAATCAGATCCACCAGCGCTGCGCCGCCCAGTTGTTCTGCCAGTTCCCAGGTCTGGGATTTATCGATCCACATCAGCGGCGTTTCCAGCTTCATGCGGGTTGCCATACCCAGATTCAGTGCAACCTGCAGCGCTTTCATGGTGTCATCGCGGCAATCCGGATAGCCGGAAAAATCGGTTTCGCACATACCGCCGACCAGCACATTCAGACCACGGCGCACCGCCAGAGTGGCAGCGACCATCATGAACATCAGATTACGGCCCGGCACGAAGGTATTCGGCAAACCATTAGCCTGCATTTCGATCGCGATATCCTCGGTCATCGCGGTGTGCGATAACTGCGAAATCAGCGACAGGTCTATCATGTGATCCTCACCGAGGCGCGCGGCCCATTCCGGCGAGAATGTACGCATTTTTTCCAGTAAAGCAGGGCGGACAGTTAGCTCAATCGCATGTCTTTGTCCATAATCGAAACCAATTGTTTCAACGCGTGCATAACGTGACAATGCCCAGGCAAGGCACGTAGTAGAATCCTGACCACCACTGAATAAGACCAGTGCTGTATCGTTGTTGTTGCTTAGTATTTTCATAAAAGTGTAATTTATTCAATCTTTGTTCCGGCCAGACATACAGGATGTACGGCGCAGTGCCCGCCAGCGGGCATAGAACGATGTTAACGCAAGCGCATGACTTTTCATAAAAAATTTCTTTCTGCCTCGGTATTATCGGTCATTGATCAGGGCATGCTCAGTGCACTGAATTTTCTGATCGGTGCGGTACTGATCCGCCTTGCTACCAAGGAAGAGTATGGCTTGTACGGACAATTGTATTCCGGTGGCTTGCTGGCCGGTCTGATTGTCGATTCCTGGATTGCCGGACCACTGACCACCGTTGCCAGCGCAGTGCATGTCAGCACACGCAAAAACCTGTTACGTCGTTACTGGGCCAAGCAGATTTTCTGGACAGTGCTGATGGGGCTGACGGCATTTCTGATTGTCGAATTTGTACCGGCAGCCACTCATCACGCTGATAAAGCCTTGCTGCTCGGTGCTGCATTCGGCGCGTATGTCATCGGTAACGGTTTGCGCGAATACGGACGTACAGTCGGCTTCATTATGTCTGACATCCGCAGCGTACTGCGTCAGGATATTGTGTACGTGGTGGCAGTGCTGGGCGGACTGGCATGGCTGTATCAGACCGGTGATATGGCGGTGGCGCCGATTATGTTCATGCTGGCCGGATGCTCTGCATTATGTGCGCTGTTCGGAAGACAGCGTCTGATACAACTGACCGGTGGTGATACTGCGATCAGCGACGAAGACCGCGTTATTCTGCAAAACCATCAGACTGAAATTCAGGGGCATGGCCGCTGGGCTGTGGCCGGTGTGATTGTCGGATGGTTATCGAATTACAGCTATATTTATTTATCCGGTATCTGGCTCGGGCTCAGCGCGATTGCAGATCTGAATGCGGCGCGTTTGCTGTTAATGCCGATTCCGCTGGCAGTCGCGGCATGGGTGCGTGTGGCAAGGCCTGAAGCAGCACGCCTGATGGCTGCGCATGACTGGAAGGGTTTGCGGAAACTGACATGGTTTTCACTGGCCGGTATTGAAGCCGTGGTGCTGATGTATGTCGGTTTTATGCTGCTGACGCTGCCGTGGCTGGAACGCAATGTAATCGGTAATAAATACGACGGACTGGACCCGCTGATCATGTTGTGGGGTGCGTACTTCGCAGTGAATTCGGCGCGTACCATTGGTACTTCGTGGCTGATGAGCGGCGGTGAATTCCGTTCGATGTTTTTCCTCGGTACGGTGACTTTGCTGCTGGTGATCGGTATCACCACCGCAACGCTGCCGTATCTGGCAGCGGCGGGAGCGATTGTGGCGCTGATTGCAGTGGAGATTTTCGAGACTGTGGTGGTCTGGCGCTATATCCTGCCGACTATGCAGCGGAATCGCCAAAACGCTGCTGCAGTTGTTTCGTCAGATAGCTGATCACTTTTTGCTGGGCATGCAGCGGCGTGAACGTATGATCGGCGCCGCGCAGTATCCACAAATCAAAGCGGTTGCTGCGCCTTAACAGCGCAGCATGCCGCCCGAATTTTTCTGTCATCAGATCCACGCTGGCGTCGCCCGCATCCATCACCATCAGCACATGTCTGCCCTGCGCACAAAATGCGCGCAGATGGCGGGCTTCCGGGCTCAGTAAAAACGAAATCGGCAACCAGTTTTCAGTCAGCTTGTGTGCAATCGCCGCCAGCCGTTTCAGGATGCGAGCGGTCAGCTTGGAAAAGATCAGCCCGAAACGGATATCGCCGCTGAATAAGCGTTTCCATGTGGCCGGATCTCGCAATGCTTTGACGTAAAAACTGGACGATTTGATCGACGTCTGGCGTCGCTGTTCTATGGTTTCTTCCGGATTCCAGGCATACACCAGCTGATTCATCAGCATCAGACCGCAAATGCGCTTGTCGGCCAGACTGGTGCTGTATGCGAAGTAAGCGCCGGAACACAAACCACCGAGCACAAATTCCTGATAACCCTGCTGCTCCAGAAAATCCATTGCCGCGCGGATATCGGCGACGCCATCGGCAGCATGCACATCGTTATGATTGCCTGCTGCAGTGGCGTGGCTGTAACCGATGCCGGATTTATCAAAGCGCAGCACGGTGAAGCCTTGCTGTATCAGCGTCCGCGCCAGCTTCACATACAGGCGATGATTACCGGTGCGGTGATTCGCACCGATATTGCACAGAATCACCGCAGGTTTTTGCGTATTCGGTTGCTGCGGCAGACTCAGCACACCTTCCATGCCATCGAAATGCACGATCTGTTCACGGATGGTCATGGCGTCCTGCAGCCATTGTGCTTCGGATGCGCTTGAAGGCAGCTTAGGTGCAGCAATCGCTGCATGCGTTTCAGGAAACAAGCCGCTCAGCCAGTCCGTGCAATGCTGCCACATTGCATGCGGTACCACGCTGCTGTGTGCGTCCACCTGCATCATGGCCTGATAGCCGGGCAGCGCAGAAAAGAAGACAGCATCATGTTGTTGCTGCCATTGTGCTGCCAGTGCGGCTTCCTGCCCTTCAATATCATCGCGGCTCAGCAGTAATACCGGACAAGCCGGTACAGCCATTTTCTTCAGATCCAGCGCAGCCATTGCGCTGCGGGTTTCTGCCGGAAAAACATAGCCGGTCAGTTCTTCATCGCTGAGGGTTTCCAGCACTTCGGGCGGAAGCCCCATATTGCGCAATACCTGCAATTCACGGGCATAGGCACGGCCACTGATCACAGGCGCGCACAGCAATAGGGCATCAGCGCGGCAGGCATCGCTGACACTCGCAGCCAGCAAAGCACCGAAGCGCAAACCGGCCAGACACAAATGCTGTACCTGCGCCTGTTCGCGCAGCCAGCCAGCAGCGGTGCGGATATTGTCCTGCCACGCAGCAATCTGTGCGGTGCTGATATCAGCGGCATCGCCGGTATGCTGGTAATCAAAACTCAGTACATCAAAACCGGCAGCCGATAAGCGCGCCGCCAGCATGCGCAGCGACAGATAACTGACCATATATTCATGGCCGAACGGTGCGCACAGCACCACACCGCAGCGGCGGCTGAGTTTGCTGTTGTGTTGTGCAGGATGATAATGCGCGAGCATCGGCGCGGCGCTGTCGCCCAGCCAGAACGCCTGCGCAGCAGGAGGATGAAACATGGTAGTCACGATACAGCGGCCTCCGCAGGGAAGGCCAGTTTCAGCGCGCCGTTCAGATTCAGCGCACTCAGTTGTAAGCGGGTGTTCGCAGCAACGCCGGACAATTGCAGCGTATGCGGCACGCCCGGATATAAATGGAAATAATTGTCACTGCACTGCCCGTCGTTTGCCTGCAAATGCACAGCCTGCAGGAAGCGGTCGCTGCACAAACGAATCTGTACCTGCTGCGCATCCTGATCAACAACTTGCAGTGCTACGCTGGCGTGCGATTCTGCCGGTAATACATGACCGGCGGGAAATGCAAATCCAGCGGCGGCAGGAGCAGAGTCTTCTTCTGCCTGCCAGTGCAGCGCAGCCACCTGATGGCTGACCGGCCCGAAGCGGTAGGCATAAGCGGTATCCATGAAGTAAGGCAGCAAAGCATCTGCCCGTTGCTGCCACTGGCTGTGCGGTGCCAGTTCCAGCGGCAGGCTGACTTCCGCCGTAGTGCTGGATGGTAAGCGCAGCAAACGCAGCGTCAGCGTGCCGCGCATGGTCTGCGCACTGTCATTCACGACATGGCAGGCCAGACCGTTTAAGCCTTCATCGGTCAGGAAAGCCGCTTGTGTTGCCATGCTGCGCTTCAGATAGTAGTAAGCTGCTTTCGGTTGCCCGTGTGCATCGACCACGCCCCAGCCTGCGCCTTCGCGCAAATCTTT
Organism: Cognatundibacterium luofuense; assembly: GCF_018139685.1. Lineage (GTDB taxonomy): Bacteria > Pseudomonadota > Gammaproteobacteria > Burkholderiales > Burkholderiaceae_D > Undibacterium > Undibacterium luofuense. The sequence goes on along the minus strand of NZ_JAGSPN010000005.1, from coordinate 80,687 downwards.
CCAGAACCAGATTAAAGCGCCGTGACAGCCAGAACCGGCACGGCGCCAGGTTTGCAGAGTTTGCTCCATTAACTGACCGGTCACGCGGCGCGTCAGCGCCAGATAACGTTCACGGTCGGCATATCGCAGACGCATTGCATCGGTCTGATAGATTTGCGTCAGATAATGATCGCGCACATCTTCAAAATCCCATGCCGTGCCGTGATCGCGCGGCACGCCCTGTTTCCAGGAAGGATGCGCGCCGGGGCTGTCACCGTTGCCGTGCATACGATCAAGCAGACTGTCTTCCGGCATATTCGCAAAGCCCAGACATTCCGATGTGAAACGCACACCGGATAAACGCGCATCATCCGGTGTGCGCAAGTAGGCGCCGACGCCAAAGTAATGCGCGATACCGGCATCGACCTGAAACGGCATCACGCCGCCGCTGGGGCTGGACGGGATATACAGCAGATCCGGCCGCCATTGCTGGCACAGCGCCGGTAAGGATTCGGCAAAGAAAGGATTACGCCAGTTCTCTGCGGGCTGACCAAGCATCGCCGCCTGTTGTTCAACTTCGCTGTTGCCGCAAATCACGGCAAGACAGACCGCCGACTGCGTGTGCTGTAAGAAGTTGCTGGCCTCAGCAGTGATCAGATCCGCAAACGCGGCATCACCCACCGGATAATCCATATTCGCGAACATCATGTCCTGCCATACCATGATGCCCATCTCATTACACAATTGATAAAACATATCCTGCTCAAACTGCATCGTACCCGGCAGGCGCAGCATATTCATGCCGGCATCACGTGCCAGTTCCAAATGCTGGCGCAGCACATCCGGTTCTGCATATAAGCGCGTGACGTCCGCCGGAGTCCAGCAGGCACCACGGCAGAATACCGCGACGTCGTTCACATACACGGTGTAGCCGCCATCCTGCTGATCCGCATGCAGGCTGCGGAAACCGGTTTCACCGAGCGGTAGCATCAGATGCTGGTTTTCACCTTCGAGTTCCAGCAGGCAGGTGTACAGATGCGGTGTACCGTGCGTATGCGGCCACCAGCGCTGCGGTTCGGGGAAAAATAATTCGCCCTGCAATTCGCTGCGCTGCGCATCCTGCGGCAGAATGCTGAGTTCTGCGCTGTGCGGGCCGACGTGCAGCAAGGCACGTTTCAGTTTTTGGGTTTGCTGAATGTGCGCATGAAAGCGGACATAGCCATCATTGCCATGCAGTTCCGGTTGCAAACGGTGCTGGCTGATGCGCCAGGTCTGACGTCGTTCAAACCAGACCGGACGATACGGCCCGACCGGTGCGCCGGCCGGTGACCAGCCAGGCATACGACCGAGCAGGCTGGTGCGCAACCAGCGCAATTGCTGTTGTTCGACCAGACGGGTTTTCCAGCGCGGACGCGGACGGCGTTGCGCCAGCAAGCTGTTCAGCGCCGGAAAATACAGGGTCAGCGTACCGCTGCGCTGTGCGCCGAACACGCTGTCCGGCAGGCTGCAGCGCATGAACATCGTATCCGATTGCCCGATCTGTACATCGTTCCAGAAAATCTGTGCCGGTCCGGCCAGACCATCAAAATGCAGGAAGGCCAGATCCTCCGGCAGCGTCAGCGTGGTCTGAAACCACACATCATGCTGATCCAGCGGTTCCGGTAAAGCCTGATTCGCAGCGCGGTATACCGAGGCGGCAGTGCAGGGTGGCTGCGCAGTCAGCGCAGCCTGCCAGTTCAGTGCGGAAGGGGCTGAAAACTGCCCGGATGCGGTGATCTGCATAGCCCACTGGCTGTCCACGGCAGAAACGCTGGGGGAGAGAAAAGCCTGCATGATTATTTCTGCACAGTAGCGGCATCCAGCTCCGCTTCCAGCGCTGCCATACCGTGGCTGTAATGGGTGCTCAGTTCGTCCACCAGGCTTGCCAGATCGACGACGCGCGGACTCATCACGGCACGCGCTGTTTTCATCAGCAGGGTTTTGGCGGTGGCAGAAATGGCGGCGAATGACGCTGCAGCTTCAGAAAAATCGCCCTGTTGCTGCGCCGTCAGCCAGCGCAGCATTTCGCCGCCCAGCGAAAATCCGGCACCGAGCTGGCGCAGATTGGCGAACGCATACGCATGATAAGCGCCCATGCCTTCCTGTTTTAAACGATCCACTTCCTGCAAAAATACCGGCGCAAACGCCTGTACCGGATTTTGCTCAGGGCGGCGTGCCACATGCTTGCGCAGCAGCGTTAATGCACGTGCCGCCAGTTCGGTTTCCGGCAAGATCTGTTTGCGGTCGGTGCGTACAAATTCAGCGAACAGCGGCATGAAAGCCGGATCATGCGGTTTGCCGACGCGGAAAGTTTCCACGAAATCTTCACCCTGCAGCACGTGATAACTGCTGTTGTGGAAGTAACCGAGCTTTTGCGCTGCGACGTCGATTTCCTGAATCGCAATCGTGGTTTTCACATGATTGGTGCGGTAATCAGTACCGGCGGTATCCGGCAGCCAGAACGCATCGCTTTCGGTCAGCACCAGACGGCCGCGCTCCAGTTGTGTCAGCGCGTTTGGCAGCAAGCCGCGCCAGACATTCAGTTCCTGTACGTCGATACCGTACAGGGTGAATAAATCTTCATGTGGCGGCTTGTAAAACGTCCACTGGTCGCCGTCAAAATCATTGGCGAACACCATGGATAAACAGGCCAGCGGATTCAGTCCGAGGCTGTGCAGTAACTCTACCCAGACATCGATATAGCAATTGGTTTCCGCCCATTCGCAGTCGGGCGCATGCAGCGCATGCGCCTGATAGCCGTTTTCCAGTGCGGGACGAAAGGCGGCGACGCTCATAAGCCCAGTTGCTCCCGTACGCTGGCTGGCCAGTCTGCCAGTTGCATACCGTGGGTGCGGAACAGTGCCATCACGATGCGTTCCAGACCAAAGCCGAGGCAGGCTGTGTGCGCGGTGTCGCCGTTGGGATTCTGAATTTCAAACAGTTTGCCGAAGTGATCCTGGTGGTAATTGAAGGAACAGACCGCAGTCGGTTTTTCCTGCCAGATCACCGGCACCACGATTTCAAATTTCAGTTGCTGTTCGCGCTGATTTGCTGCCAGCATGCGGCCGCCGCGACCGAAGAAAGGATCGGACGCGACTTCGGCGCGCGCAGGCAGACCGAGCGAGGTCAGAATTTCCAGACCACGCTGCAACCACAGGTCGCGCCATGCCACCACGACATCCGGCGTGCCGACACGCACGAATTCACGCACGCGGAAAGATTGCATACGGGTTGGTTCCGGCGATGGTTCGTGACGGAATACCCAGTTCTGCATATCCACCAGACGACCGCCTTCCGGCAGCGTGCCGGTAAAGCTCGGATACACCGGATAGCAGGCAGCCGGTGTCAGGCAAACCGCTGTCATGGTTTGCAGATGAGTCCACGGACGGCCTTCATGCACATTCTCAGACAATTCTTTGTGTTGCGCATCATTGCCGGTAAAGCTGAAAATCGTACCGGCCAGTTGCGGGAAAGAATCCAGATATTCACTGCGTTCCAGTACTTTGCGATCGAGGCAAGGCGGAAACGACATCCGTGTTGCCAGATCCGGCGCAGCGACGCGCGACACATAATCATCAAACTGGCGCAGCACTTGTTCAAACACCGGACCGCGTCCGAAAATGCCCTGTACACCGACAGGAATAATGTGACCGGCAGCTACCAGATCATCGTGCAAGCCTTCAGGCGTAAAATCAGCAGACATTGTTTGTTCTCCTTATCAGTCGTCTTTGAGTACCAGCAGCAGATTGGCATTGGTTGCCAGAATGCGGTCATTGCCCACCATCAGCATCGCGGACAAACTGTCGCGTACATGGCGGTTCATGCTGAACGGTGTACCGTTTTTATAGGCCACAATGCCGCAGATCGACAGGGCTTTCTGCACGATGCGCGGTAATTCTTCAGTCGCATCGATTTTCAGATTATTCATCCGCACCGAGTACCCTATCGACGACAGCGGGCCGGTCGCCGCATCTTCACGGGCTGACAAGACTTCATATTCATGCAGACAGGCTTCCACCGCGCTGCGCAAGCCCTGCAGCATGCTGACCAGTTCCGCCAGACGGGTAGCGGTCGGCGGTACGGTGCCCGGTTTGCTGCGTGCCTGTTTGCGTACAAAAGCGCGTGCTTTGTTCACCGCTGCCGATGCGCAACCGCTCCAGCAACCGCCCCACAGTAAATGCGAGACCGGAACAACGGTACGTGCCGACATATCACCGAACGGCACTTTCATGATTTGCGCTGCATCGCCGCTGGCAGTGACCAGGAATGGCGGACTGCAGGTGCCGCGCATTCCCATGGTGTCCCAGTTACCTTTTTGTTCCAGCGTGAAATCACCTTTGCGCAACAACACTAGCACCTGATCGCTCGGGCCTGCCTCTGCATTGCGGCGTGCAGTCAGCAGTAAATCATCGGCTTGTGCGCCGTACGAAATGGTGGTCGCATCTTTGACTACGTGATAACGCTGGCCATCGCTTTCCACTGCACACTGACTGCGGCGCATTTCACCGCCCACATTCACTTCAGAAGTGACCGAGGCAATCAGATACTGATGCTGCACCAGATCGCGCAGATATTGGCTGAACCATGCATCGTCCGGCGCGTGATCGACAATCGTAATCACCTGAATCTGGTGCATCGCGAAAATCATTGCCGTCGATGCGCAGGCGCGCGCCAGCGTATCGCACATCACCACCAGCTCGCGCAGGCTGACGCCGGCACCACCCAGTGATTGCGGCACGTAGGCGCTCATAAGTCCGGCTTGTTTCAGGGCAGCGATGGCTTCGTGCGGGAAGCGTGCTTCGCGGTCCACCGCATCGGCATGCACAGCCGCGACATCATTCGCAATCTGTTTTACCTGTTCCGTCAGTGTGAGGGCGGCGCACATATCAGCCTTTCAGTTCTTCAATCGCTGCGTTAATCGCGCTGATGCTTTCAAACACACTGCGTTTCAGCATGCGGTCAGGAAATTCCAGATCAAATGCATCTTCCAGTGCCAGCATCACATTCACGCTGGCATGCGATGTCATACCGGCTTCGTACAAATCTGCGTCATCAGACAGTGTGGCAACATCCACGGTGAATTTGCCGTGGTCTTTCAGAATCTGACGGATCGTATCTTTGCTCATCGTATTTCCCCTTATGAAAAATAATTGTTATCTGTTTTTTTAAGAATATCCGGAAGTGCTGGCAACCGCGATCGCATAATCCTGATCGTGGCTGAGACTCACGGCGATATGGTAAATCCCTTGCCTTGCGGCAATGTGACGTATTTCCTGATGCAAACGAATGAATGGCGCACGTCCTTGCGGACGCACCACTTCCACCTGCTTCCACGGTAACGCGGTATCAGCATCCGGATTCAGTAATTTGAAGCAGGCTTCTTTCGCGGCGAAACGTGCGGCCAGACTGGCAGCAAAGCCGCAGCTGCCGGGGCGTGCATCCTGAATTTCGGCGGGCGTGAAGATTTTGTGCAGATAGCGGTCACCGAATTGCTGTAACGATGCAGTGACAGCTGGAATAAATGCCAGATCGCAGCAGACCGAAGGGCGGGCGGCAAAGCGCCGGCGCTGACGGATGCGGAATGCAGAAAATGGCGCTGGCGTAGGCATCATTCGCAGTGGGCAGGAAATTGTAACTAAACGTAATAACCCAATAGGATAGACGAACTGTCTGACATCAGCGTGAAAAAATGCAAACTTTTAACGAAAAAAAACGGTTTCATTTCCACGTGGAAATAAAACCGTCCTGATTGCATCCGGAAACATGTTGCAATCCGGAAATTTTATAAAAGCTTTCCTGAAAATTAAGAATTTGCTCCTGTCTTTTTCAGGCTTTCTAAAGTCTGATCGACGAAGTCACCGTCCGCGTCGCTGAAGCGCAAACGCACCGGATACCAGTCCAGACCGGGCGCCAGCCAGATATCCAGTTGCTGATCTTTCGAATCTGCCGGTGGAGCTTTGCTTAAATGCAGACAGGCTTGCGGCCCCATCGCGGTTTGCAGGGTTTCATTGCCGACCACGCGGAAAGTCCACGGATCGGCATCGCGGCGTCCGGCGACGAATAATTTCCATTCCTGTCCGGTAACCGCTTTATCCGGTGTCGCGCGGATCAGCGCAATCACTTGCCACACCGCGCTGCTGCGATCCTGCTCGCCGCCTTTCAGCGTATAGGTTTGCTCAGACGCAGAAAATCTCAGCGTTTTTTTTGCGCGGTCAAATGTGGTGATGGTTTCCGGTTTATTGAAACGCTTTTCATTAAACTGCTCCGGTGCCAGACCGAAACTGTCAATGCTGCCACGGCTGCCGGTATCGAGAATTTTGCCGACCAGCATTGCGCGGGTTTCGCTGTGGACGCTGTATTTTTTTTCGTCCGCCTGCCATTGCACGGTGGCATTGCCACTGACCGGAATGCCGCTTTGCTTGGCCTTAATCGTGTAACGCAATTCTGCTGACGGTGCCAGCGAAAATGCTGCCGGTTCCGCCGCGCGGGCTGCAGCGCTGCCCAGCAACATCAGACTCAGCAAACTGCGTATCAATATTTTATTCATTAATGTGGGCTCCATTCCGTACTGCGCAGGGTTTGTGTGGTGACTGCGCCATTGCTTTCTGTATTGCGTATCTGCACCGGCAGCCAGTGCAGTTCCGGTGCCAGCCAGATATCCAGCGCCGAATTGTATTTGCCCGCCAGCGGCGGTCTGCGTAAATGCCAGCAGCGATAATTGCCTGCGCTGGTTTTCAGCGTGGTTTCTTCCACCACTTCAAATTCAAAATCCATTGCATCGCGGTCTTCCGCAACCTGAATGCGGAAACGGCGACCGGCCTGAAACCAGCCCGGATCGGCTTTGCCCAGCGCTGCCAGTTGCAATAGTACGCTGGCGCGGTCTTGTGCGCCGGATTGCAGTGCAAGTGTTTTATTCGAAGACGAAAAGGTCACCGTTGCGCCACTACGGTCAAAATGCGTCGCGGTTTCACTGCGTCCGCGCCGTTTTTCACTGAGGATGCGCGGCTGCAGCGCTGCCTGCGTGATTTGTCCTTCGCTGACCGACTGATACAGCGTGACCGAAGTCAGCAGCAAATCCAGTCCGGCATTCAGTTCCAGCCGGTAATGCTGGCTGTCATGCTGCCAGCGCACTTCACCGACACCGTACATGGGATTTTGTCCCGGCGTTTCGCGCACGATACGCATTTGCATCGTCACCGATGGCGGCGCAATGATCTGCGTTGTCGTCAGGCGCGGCGCATCGTCAGCAGCACTGACACCTTGTGCCTCGCCGGAATTGGCGCTGCCAGTGCCAGAACTACCGGAACTACCGGCGCGGTTGCCATCGCCGTCAGTATGCGCTGCGGTGGCAACCGCAGACAGCGCAGGAATCAACTGGCTGGCGGCCAGCGGTAACGCGGGTGCTGCAGCGATCTCCGCATCGGCGATGACGGCTTGAGCCGGAGCGCGGATCGCAGCGCGGCGTGCTGAACCGGTGGAAGCATTGGATTTCGCAGCCAACGTGGCTTTGTTTGCAGCCGGAGCAGGTGCTTCTGCAGCGGGCGCAACTGCGGCCGGAACTTCGGTCAGACTGATTTGCAGGGCCGCTGGCGCGTCGGGCTGCTGTGCTAACCATGCACCGTTCAGCGCAGCCAGCAGCAAGCCGTGCAGCACCGCTGCCAGCGTCAGATAGGGCAGTAATTGCCGTATAACAGAAGGGCCGGAAGTTGGTTTCACCTGAGTGTTCAGTTCAGTCAGAAAGCAGGATGACATGCGGGGCGCTACGCAAACTGTTGTACAAATTGCGTGTCGCATTAGTGTAACGCAGGCTTTGCTGTATGCGCTTGATTGACGCATTAGTATCACTGATGCAAGATATGGCAGCGCATGCCTGGCATGCCTTCTTACATTTTCCACCAACCGCAGTTCACACGGGAGTTGACGATGAATCATCCTTTTTCCGGCAGCGATGGCGCTTCCGGTATGTCTGATCCCCTAGGCTGGGTCAAACGCCTCTGGGGCAGTATGCAGGTTCCCGGCATGGTCACGCCGCCGATGTCGCTGGATGAACTGGATCAGAAAATTCAGGATTTAAAAACCGTGGAATCGTGGCTGAATGTGAACATGAGTATGTTACGCGGCACGATACAAACGCTGGAAGTGCAGCGTGCCACGCTGTCTGCGCTGCAATCGCTGCGCGAAAATTTCATGCAGCAGGCGCAGAATGTGCAGGAAACAGCTGCAGCCGCTGCCGCCAGTGCGGCCAGTGCCAGCCGCAGCGGCTGGCCTATGCCACCGGCTGCCGATAATCCGGCCAGTGCAGGCGCGCAGACTGAAGAAGCACCGGCAGAGAGTGCAGCAGCGCAAGATCATGCCGCTGCGGCAGAAGCAACTGAACCTGCCGCAGATACTGCGCAGGCCGCCGGACAAAATGCATTCACCTCACCATCGGCATGGTGGAATTTATTGCAGGATCAGTTCCGGCACGCGGTCAGTCAGGTAACGGCGCAGGAAAAAGCCAGTGCGGCAGCGCAGGCAGCAGAAGCTGCGGCGGAACCAGCGGCGGAATCGCCTGCAAAAAAACCGTCAAAACCCACTGTAAAAAAAGCAGCAGCCAAATCCGCTGCGGGCAGCACTGCTGCCGTCAAAAAAACGCGCAGCAGCACAGCCAAACCTGCGGCTGCAAAAACGGTGAAGGCTACAAAAGCCAGCACGCCGCGCAGCAAGCCTGCCAGCGCAGTTTCAGGCGTTGCAAGCACCCGTGCTCCTGCTCCCGCAACACCGCGACGCAAAACCAGCGTGAAGAAAGCCGGCTGACATTTCCGCTTCGCTGACGGTTTGTATCAGGGTTCCGCCAAGCACGCCGCATCTTCCGTGAAGGAGGATGCGGCGTGTGGCTTTTCAGATCCTTGTCAGTGTTTTTGGCCTGATTTGCGGACTTCTGCATAGCGATCCGGCGGTCGTCGGCAGAAAGTCCGGCTCTCCGGAAATCACAAATGACGATGTCTGCACAACGCCCTGACCGTGCAGACAAAAAAACAGCCCGCGCAAAGGCGGGCTGAGGCGGGGCCTGATCGGCAGATTACTGAATCGCTTTGGCTTTTGCTGCAGCGATGGTGCTGTCGTTCCAGTTGAAAGTCTGGGTTTCGCCTGTTTTCTGGCAGATCAGATTGATCGCATTACCGGAACGGAATGTGACGCTGATCGTGCCGCAACTGCCGGTGCCGCCCTGCGCAATGCTGTACTGACCACCGGTAGGATTATTGGTAATGCCTTTGGTGGAGCTGGTATCTGCAGGAATCACCATATTTTCTACGGTGCTGGTCACTACATTGCTGTTGCCGGTATTGCGTTTGTAGGTGTACGCGAAGCTCATGTTCAGCGCACTGCCAGCGAAATTGCTGGTGGTGTTCTGATTGGTTTTGGTCAGCGATGTCGTGGTGTTGCTGATGTTGTATGTATTACTGGCGCTCAGCGGGAAAGCGGCGCTGAGGCTGCTGACTTTGACGGAATCCGTCAGCTGATCCACCGAAGCAACACTGCCTGCCATCGCCAGATTATTGATACTGAACACCAGACTGCCATTGCCGGTATCGTAGACACTGAGTGCAGCATTGCTGTTGATTGCCAGCGTGTTATTCGGATTGGTCGTTACCGCCACAGTACCGGAAAAACTGTTATCCGCAGGGAAGGTCAGTGTGCATTTATTGACTGTCAGATTGCCGCCGCTCAGCGCAGCCGTGCCGCCTTTCGGGCAATTCACGCTGCCCTGCACATTTGCTGCCATATACAGGTAGTAATGGGCGTTCATCATCAGCTGCGTCGCGATCCAGCTTTCAGCAAACACATTCACGGCTTCCTGCATGCTGGCAGTCAGCGTCGCCGCGCCACCGCCGGATCCGGAGCCACTGCCGGAACCGCTGCCCGAAGAACCGCTACTGCTATTGTTGCCGGAATCGCTGCCACCGCCACCGCAGGCGCTCAGTACTGCTGCTGTCATTGCCAGCATTACCCAGGTCTTTTTCATCGCTGATCCTTTTCAGAAAAGGCATCGCCGTTCAGCGATACCGTAGGTTGAATTGATAGCGTGGATTGTCTGAGTCTTATGACAATGACTCTATGGAACAGATGTTCTATGGAACATGGATATGAAATGCGGTAGTGCGGATTTTCGGTAGCGCCGCGTCAGTCCTGCGCAGACTGTAATTCGGCAATCGCTTCGCGGGTCCAGCTGATGCGGCCTTCTTCGTATGCGATACCGGCTTTCAGAATCAGATACTGCAGCCGCGCTTCCTTGCTCAGCGTGCCCTGAAAATCGCGCTGCTCAATGGCGCGGTACACCGCCAGCTGCTCTTCATGCAAAGCCAGACGGCGCTGCAATTCTTCCGGCATGCCAGTCTCACCGGTCACTGCGCTGGCGCGCAGGCGCACCATCAGGCCATCGCGCAGATGCAAGGGTTCGCTCGGTGTATGCAGCCACGCCAGCAAGGCCGCACGACCGGCATCCAGCACTGCAAATTCTTTTTTACCGGCGCGTCCACCAGCCACTTCCACCGAACTGACCCAGCCGGCTTCTTCCATTTTCGCCAGTTCGCGGTAAATCTGCTGATGGGTGGCATGCCAGAAAAAGCCGATTGATTTATCGAAACGGCGCGCCAGTTCATAGCCGGAACAAGGCTTTTCTAGCAGGGAAGTCAGCAGGGCGTGGGGCAGGGACATAGAAACATTCATCGAAACCGGAAAGCAGTTCTAGAATACCCGCACTACCCCCGCTGTGGCAATTTAATATGCAACTTGTTGCATATATGAAGGGCTTTGGCTATGCTGCGCTGAAATCATCTGATAAAGGAAAGAATCATGGCATTTTATCCACATCTGACCCAGCCGCTGGATCTGGGTTTCACTACCCTGAAAAACCGTCTGCTGATGGGCTCGATGCACGTCGGGCTGGAAGAAGTGGATAACGGTTTCGAGCGCATGGCCGCGTTTTACGCAGAACGCGCACGCGGCGGCGTGGCACTGATGGTGACCGGCGGTATTGCGCCGAACGAACGCGGTCGTCCTATGCACGGCGGCGCGATGCTGACCACCGAAGCCGAAGCTGTGCATCACAAAATCGTCACCGATGCAGTACACGCTGCCGGTGGCAAAATCGCGATGCAGATTCTGCACTTTGGCCGTTATTCGTATCAGCCGAATCTGGTGGCACCGAGCGCAATCAAAGCGCCGATCAACCCGTTCAAACCGCATGCACTGACTACCGAAGAAGTCGAACAAACCATTGCAGACTTCGTGCGCTGCGCGACACTGGCGAAACAAGCCGGATACGACGGCGTCGAAATCATGGGTTCCGAAGGTTACCTGATCAATGAATTCATCGCGGCGCGCACCAATCAGCGCGAAGATGAATGGGGCGGCAGCTATGAAAACCGTATCCGCTTCCCGCTGGAAATCGTGCGCCGTACCCGCGAAGCGGTCGGCAAAGAATTCATCATTATTTATCGCCTGTCGATGCTGGATCTGGTCGAAGGCGGCTCCACCCGTGATGAAGTAATTCAGTTAGCCAAAGCCGTAGAACAAGCCGGAGCAACGCTGCTGAATACCGGCATCGGCTGGCATGAAGCGCGTATCCCGACCATCGCCACCAAAGTACCGCGTGCCGCATTTGCATGGGTCACGCAGGGCGTGCGTGAGCATGTATCGATTCCGGTGATCGCGACCAACCGTATCAACACGCCGGAAGTGGCGGAAGACTTGCTGGCCAAAGGCGCGTGCGACATGGTGTCGATGGCACGTCCGCTGCTGGCCGATCCGCAATTCATGCTGAAAGCAGAACAAGGCCGCGCTGATGAAATCAATACCTGTATCGGCTGTAATCAGGCTTGTCTGGACCACACTTTTGGCGGCAAGCTGACTTCCTGTCTGGTCAATCCGCGTGCCTGCCACGAAACTGAAATCAGCGATCAGCCGGTCAGCTCCCCGAAAAAAATCGCCGTGGTTGGCGCAGGTCCTGCCGGTCTGGCATTCGCTACCACCGCAGCACGTCGCGGCCATCAGGTCACGCTGTTCGATGCTGCCTCTGAAACCGGTGGCCAGTTCAATGTTGCAAAACAAGTGCCGGGCAAAGAAGAGTTTTACGAAACCATCCGCTATTTCAATAAACAAATTCAGTTAACCGGCGTGAAGCTGGAACTGGGTAGAAAAGTCAGCGCAGAAGATCTGCAAGAGTTTGATGAAGTGGCACTGGCAACCGGCATCACGCCACGCCTGCCGGAAATCGAAGGCATACAGCACGCCAAAGTGCTCGGCTATCTGGATGTGCTGCGCGATAAAAAGCCAGTCGGCAAATCCGTTGCGATTATCGGTGCCGGTGGCATCGGCTTCGACACCGCAGAATACCTGTGCCACAGCGGCACGTCCGCCAGCCTTGATCCGGTCAAATTCTTTGCGGAATGGGGCGTGGATACCGAATACCGCCACGCAGGCGGCCTGCGCGAAGCAGAAATCGAAGCACCGGCACGTCAGGTATTTTTGCTGCAGCGTAAAACGTCTAAAGTGGGTGACGGCCTCGGCAAAACTACAGGCTGGATACACCGCACCGGCCTCAAAAACCGTGGCGTACACATGATCGCCGGTGTCACTTACCGCCGTATCGACGACGCTGGCCTGCACATCACCGTTGATGGTCAGGAACAAGTGCTGCCTGTCGATAACGTGATCATCTGCGCCGGACAGGAACCGAACCGCGCCCTGCAGCAAGGTTTGCTGGACGCCGGTAAAACCGTTCACCTGATCGGCGGCGCCGACGTTGCCGCTGAACTGGATGCAAAACGCGCCATCAATCAGGGTGTACGTCTGGCGGCAGTGATCTGAGCGACGCAAAGCACGGACTGAAGCCTCACAAACAAAACGCCCCGGTATGCTGATACATACCGGGGCGTTTAGTTACCGCGCTTCGAATAAAACCCGATTCGCAAAGTATTTTCTTCGTTACTGATCACTCACTTCCTGACGCAGTATTTCCATCCAGCGTGCTAACTCTTTTTCCGAATAAATCTTGATATGCCATTTTGGCTGATCCACATCTTTCACCATAATAAAAAGCCCGGTTTCTGCTTTTGATCTCGCGTTCTGAGCCAGTTGCTGCGCTGTGCCCGCCAGACCAGTGCCACCAGCATAAGTAACCGGTGTGAAGTTGGTGGAAAATTCTCTGATATCGTCAGCAGTATAGGATTTACTGACGCCGTTCTCACTCAGCACAATACTGCCGTCTGCGCGAATCGCGATCCCGCTGTTATTTTGATAGACCGAGTATTTCGCAGTGCCGACAAGCTCATTAAAGCTTTTTTCATCGTTTTTACTGGCTTTTTTCTTTTTGAAGAATTTCAGATAAACAAAAACACCTACCGCGATAACAAATATAAGTTCCATTTTTTCCCCCGGAAAAACAGTCAGACTTCATGAATGCCAGCAAAGAAGCGGATTCTGCGCACAGCAAAGCGAAACAGCATATAAGCTTGTTGAGCAGACGGCAATCAGGATGGTGTTGAAACTCGCCGAATTTTTTATTAAATCGCCAGTTTTGCGTGAAATTGCAGCCTTTCTGCGACTCAGGACTCAGTTCATCAGTGGCGCGAGTAGCAGCGAGCGAACGATGGACTCGGGATGGCATGTGCGGGGTTTGTTGTCAGGTGATGAAACGGAATAGTCTCCGTGCTGATTTTCTTCGCTTACAGTGTGCAAATATCGTCATTCCCCTTTCCGCTAAGCCCGGACTTTCTGCCGACGACCGCCTGGTAGCTGTGCAGAAATCCGCATTTGAGCCGTTTTTCGGGGCTTTCAGGCAGGTTCGGGCACCCACGGACATTCCGCAGACAGGTTGCTTGTGAAGAAAGGGGAAAATTCAGGCTGAAGTTCAATGAACATGACAGAGATGCATTTACCTGTGCTGCCTCAGAAAACGATATCTTTCGCATGTCTGGATTTTTCTGGCTCGCAGAAGAGCAGGTTGATTCAGGGCGACGTTGGTTGTAACTGTAGTCCTATGATCGTATTCCAAAAATCAAAAATTGTTTATTTTGTAAAAAATAAACATTAAAATGCAATTTTTATATTTTTCTGTCCGTGCCACTTTTTACGAAACGAAAAAATCTTTTATGAGACTTTATATTCTTTTGTTGGTCGTACTGATCGCAGCCTGCAGTAAGACTGAACGCAAATATGAAATCATTATTACAAGCGAAGATCAAAGTCCGCCTGATTCCCGCATTGAAAAATTTCATGATTACCTGAGCCGGAATCGTTGTAATGAGCTGTATCCGGCGAACGATAAGAAACCGGATAATCAGGAAGCGAAGCCGATAATAATTGACATTTGTGAGTTCACCAGTAGTAAGCTCGGCCCGGTCATTGCGACAAAAGAGATCGGAACAAAGACGAAAATTAGCCGTGAAGGCACATTTCATACACTGCGATATGAAACATCCTTCCGCTCAGGTAAGGGTACAGAAAGCTTCACATTTCAGAAGAAGGATAATCAGGAGGAACTGGTTGCATATCAACTTGAATCAAAAGAACTCAATATCAGCTACAGTTCTTCATCTGCATTGACTAAAAAGTCAGATTCATAAGAGCTTGCCTAACGGCTGGCATCATCACCGGAACCGCGAAACAGCGTCGCGTTCCGGCACAGAAAAGATCAGCGGGACTGGCGGCGTTGTTGCCACAGCAGGGTGAAGCCGATCAGCACGCCGAGGATGCTGAGGCTGCAGACGTAGTAGGCGGGGGCGAGGCGTTCGGTTTTCAGCCACAGCGATACCATCAGCGGCGTCAGGCCGCCGAAGATCGCATAAGCTACGTTATACGAGAACGACAGGCCAGTGAAGCGCACCACAGCCGGAAACGCATTCACCATCACATACGGCACAGCACCGACGATGCCGACCGCCAGACCAGCCAGCGCATAGTTCAGATACAGCGTGGAAGGATCGGCCAGCACGCCGTTGTAGAAGTGCCAGACCACGCCACCGAGCAGGCTGCTGCCCGCGATGAAGGTCCAGCCTGCGCCGAGGCTGTCGATAATGCGGCCTGCCAGTATGCAACCGATAGTCAGTGCAATTGTCGCAATCGAATTCGCTTTCAGCGTGACAGCCGCAGCCAGTCCCAGTTGCTTTTGCAGATAGGCAGGTGTCATCAGAATCACCACCACAATCGCGGCGGATAACAACCATGTCAGCGCCATCGACATCAGCACGGCAGACTTGTGTTCGCGCAGCACTTTTTTCAGCGGCAGTTCGGCAGCCAGATGCTTGCGCTCCTGCATTTCCTGAAACACCGGCGTTTCATGCAGCCAGCGGCGCAGATACATCGCCACAAAACCGAAAATACCGCCGGTGATAAACGGAATCCGCCACGCCCACGCGCGGATTTCTTCCGCGCTGAAGCTGGTATTGATCGCCGTCGCCATCAGCGAACCGAGCAGAATACCGGCAGTCAGGCCGGAGGTTAAGGTGCCGCAGGCAAAGCCGGTGCGCTGCGCCGGTACGTGTTCCGACACAAACACCCATGCACCCGGCACTTCGCCGCCAATCGCCGCGCCCTGCAAAATGCGCAGGGCCAGCAAGGCCACCGGCGCCGCAATGCCCAGCGTGGCGTAGGTCGGCAACAAGCCCATCGCCAGCGTCGGCAGCGCCATCAGAATAATGCTGAGCGTGAACATGCGTTTGCGACCGAGCAGATCACCAAAGTGCGCCATGATGATGCCACCGAGCGGACGCGCCAGATAACCGGCCGCAAAAATGCCGAAGGTCTGCACCTGCTTTAACCAGTCCGGCATGTCCGGCGGAAAAAACAGTTCACCGATGACCACGGTGAAAAATACAAAAATAATGAAATCGTAAAATTCCAGCGCCCCGCCTAATGCGGCCAGCGCCAGTGTTTTGAAATCCTGCCGGTTCAGCGGCCGGTTACTCACTGCCATTGCTAGTCTCCTGGTTGATCCGCGCCTTGTCGTCAGACGCATACGGACAGCATAAAGGCAGATTTGGTGAAATGGCAATTGCGGCAAGCCACAAAATGCGTGGAGAGGGGGATTTTTGGCTGGATTTGTAGGGGGGATCAGTTATGTCCGGTACGGACGATACGAAAAGCTTGGGAATTCGTCACAACCGTTCTCGCAATAGGAAAAGACCAGCTCTAAGTTTCGATGTAGCGCTGTAAGCGAGGTTAAAATCGTGATCTGACACTGATCACAGTTTCGCTCACACCATACGTCGGGATCAGGGAACTTATCAAGGATGTCAAAGACGGTTGCCTTAAATGTTTCAGCGCTCGGCCGGGGATAGTCGCATTGGCGGTCGAGTATAACATTGGATATAAATTGATGAATGAAGACTTTAAAGCGGTTTCATCGCTACTTGCTAACTTGCAAGGGGAAAAATTTGATAATGAATTTGAGTTTTTAATTAAGATAATTAAAAAAGGAACCCTGGATGATGAACCAGATTTGCTTATGTCTGTATTGGCTGAGCTGGCCGATCATCAATGGAATACGTACGAGCTTTTGCCTAATGCAATAAGAACGGATCTTGGTGAGTCAATTATAAAAGTATGGAATAGAAATTCTTTGGATTCGACGGAGAAGTTGGTGGGTATTGTCGCTAAATTGGGATTGGGCAAGGCGTTGTCATATTTGACTTTGGCGGCCAAGGAAATATCTAATTCGGATGTTAGGCAAGAAATTGCGTCTGCGGTCATCGAGTTTTCTGAAAGTGTCGACGATCCATATTCCGGATTGAAATAGTTAAAGCAAATACTGCTGAGATCGTTGGACCTTACTCATTATTGACTGTCAAGCCGGGGGTAAGTCCCAAAATCCATAAATAAAAAACAATATAATTTATAGAAAACTACGTTGCCTCACACTATGTGCACACAAATATTTCTTGTCTGGTTTTTTTAATTTCGCTTTACCAAGATCGCCTTGCTGACACTGAAGGCATAACATTTGAACTTTCCTTTTTATTGAAATGGATATGCTGAAATAACTTTACTCCTACAGAGCTTCGGACGTTGCCGTTACTGATTCGCCGTGCGGCGCAGCCAGCGCATCAGGTGGCGCAGGACGGGGAGTTTTTCGTAGAGTTCTTCGGCGGCGTCCCAGTAATCGCGGTGCATGCTGACTTTGCCGTCGCTGTCGAAACGGAAATGGGTGACGCCGCGTACGCATTGTTCTTCATTGCTGAAGCGGCGGAAGCGGAAGATGAATTCCCAGCACAGAAAGGCCTGATCGCCTTGCAATACGGTATTGGTGACGATAAAGCGTGGCGCTTCGACTTGCACAAACATGTGTGCAAAGATTTTTTTAACCGCTTCCACGCCGCGCACTTCATTGAACGGGTCTTTGAAGTAGGCGTCGGCGCTGTATATGTCCGGAATACGCTGCACGCTGTCGGGGCTGATGGTTTCAAAGAATTGCACCAGTTGTTGCAGACTGTGCTGACAGCTTTGTTCCGTTGCGTGCGCGTTGTTATTCATAGTCCGGTGAATTTGTGGATCAGATAAAAGTAGCCGCGATACGGTAACAGGCGCGCAAAACGCAGCCAGTTGGTAAAGCGGCGCGGAAAGTGAATATGAAATTCACCGTTCATGATGCCACGAATCAGGGCGGTGGCGGCTTGCGGTGGTGTCATTAAGGCAGGCATCGTGAATTTATTTACCGATGTCATCGGTGTATCCACAAAGCCGGGATTAATCATATACACCGCAACGCCTTTTGCATGTAAATCAAAATATAAAGATTCACACAGGTTGATCAGTGCCGCTTTGCTCGGGCCGTAAGCCAGTGCATCCGGCAAACCGGATAAACCGGCGACCGAACCCACCACACCAATGCCACCGGATTGCTGTTTCAGAAAAACCGGCAGAACATTGTCCAGTACCTGATACACGCCTTTCAGGTTCACATCGATGGTTTGCTGCGCTGCCTGCAGATCAAAAGTTTCGGCGCGCATAGGGTGATAAGTGCCGGACACAATCAGCACCAGATCATAGCCGCCCCATTGCGCCAGTAGTTCTGCATTCGCTTGTTGCAGGGTGGCGTTGTCGGTGATGTCTGCTTCCAGTACCAGCGCATCATGGCAGCTGGCGGCCACCTGCTCCAGCAGTGTTTTACGGCGTGCGGATAAAGCCAGCTTCGCGCCTTGCGCGCTCAGTTGTTTGGCGGTTTCCGCGCCAATGCCGCTGGAGGCACCGATGATCCAGACACGTTTACCGCGCCAGTCAGTCACTGGGGTGTTCATGATTTATCCCTGACGTTTGCGGAACGATAAAGTGACGGTGCCGAGCTGGACGCCGAACTTGCTCATCACAGCGCGGTTCAGCATCACTTGCTGATCCATCAGCACCATCACATCATCCATATTCACATTGATGATGCGTCCATCCACCGGCAAGGCCAGTACATAGCGCAGATGCAGCGTGTTACCGGCTACTTCACCCTGCGCTTCGCCGACTACATCTGCAGCGGTGCCTGTCAGTTTGCCATCGCCGGTTTTTTTCAGGGTCCAGATACGGGT
Source organism: Cognatundibacterium luofuense (assembly GCF_018139685.1). GTDB lineage: Bacteria > Pseudomonadota > Gammaproteobacteria > Burkholderiales > Burkholderiaceae_D > Undibacterium > Undibacterium luofuense. The sequence goes on along the minus strand of NZ_JAGSPN010000005.1, from coordinate 62,115 downwards.
TTGCTTGGTGCCGTCGCTGTACGTGAAATACTCATTCAGCGTGCCGGTATCGCCATTCCACTGGCAATCCATTTCTACGGTAAAGCGTTTGACGATGTCGCCGGAGCGATCCTGAAACATGCCCCAGGCATCCAGCTTGCCGTTGAAATAGTTTTCCACCTGTAATACCGGGCGTTCATTGTTGTAGCGGGAAATATCCATGGTGCTGGCACAAGAAGAGAGCAGGGCTGCTGTCAGCAGGCCGGTGAAAGTACGCACAGCAATGCTGCGCAAACGCGGTACAGAGCGAAACATCATGATCTCCTGATCAGCGTGGTTTGCCGGTCAGCTGCGCGCGCAGTGCCGGTACAGAGCTACGGTTATCCAGCCAGATGCCGAAGAACAGACGTGCAAATTCCGGATCGCGGATTTCACCGAGTGGCTGATCGTTCAGAAAAAAACGTGCGCCTTCACCCGGTAAATGCACACCGGTAATGCGGGTATTTTCTTCAACATCGGGAAACATGGCCTGCATTTGCTGCAGCCAGCGTTGCTGCTGTTCCGGCTTCAGTTTTTCCAGTTTTTGCATTTCTTCGATACTGACTTCGGCGATTTTTTTGCCGGACAAATGCCGCGCGTAACGCAGTTCCAGCGCGAAACGCTGAGTCAGTCCCTGCCATTCCTGCGTAGTGCTCCACAGCGTCGCATCAAAAATCTTTAAACCAAACCAGCGGTGCGTACCCTGACCAAGCAAAAACGGCTGGCGCAATTCGGTGTTGACTGCCGCCGGTGCCGGTGGTTGCGCCGCCAGCGCAGCATGCAGCGGCGACAGCGCTACACAGGCAGCAATCGCAAACTGGCAGAACAGAGCGGGTTTCATGGTTTTCTCAGTGTGAACTGGGCAACGCTGATGTTGCCGGAACGGAAGCCCGCTTCGCAGTACACCAGATAAAATTCCCAGGTGCGGATGAAGGCATCATCAAAACCCTGCGCGCGCACCTGCGGCAATTGCTGCAGGAATTGCTGACGCCACAAATGCAGGGTTGTTGCATAGTCCTGACCAAAGCTGAAGGTATTGCAGACTTCCAGTCCGTGCTGTTGTGCCATCGCGTGAAAGCGTTCTATCGATGGCAGCATGCCGCCCGGGAAAATGTATTGCTGAATAAAGTCGGTGCCGCTGCGGTAACGTTCGAACAGGCGTTCATCAATTACGATGCTTTGAATGCAGGCACGTGCGCCGGATTTCAGATTGCGTTTCAGGCAGGCGAAATAATCATTCCAGTATTCTTCGCCCACCGCTTCAAACATTTCTATCGATGCGATGCCATCGTAAGCACCGGCGGTATCGCGGTAATCCTGCAAACGTAAATCTGCCTGCGCGCCGAGTCCGGCTTGTGCCAGACGTTTGCGCGCATAGGCCAGTTGTTCTGTCGAGAGTGTCAAACCGGTGACCTGTGCGCCGCCTTCGCGCGCTGCCAGTTCTGCAAAACCGCCCCAGCCACAGCCGATTTCCAGTACGCTGGCTCCGGCAGGTAATTGCAGTTCCTGCAGAATGCGGCGGTATTTTCTGTCTTGTGCCGTCGTCAGATCTTCTTCGGCAGCTGGATCAAAAATCGCGCTCGAATACGTCATCGATGTATCCAGCCACAGGCGGTAAAACGCATTGCCGATATCGTAATGCGCATGAATATTTTTGCGGCTGCCACTACGCGAATTACGGTTCAGCAGGTGGCGTATGCGATACAGCAAACTGCCCCACCAGCTGCCGTAAATCACTTGTTCCAGTGCTTCACGGTTGCGTGTCACCAGTTCCAGCAGGCTGACCGGATTCGGGCTGTGCCAGTGTCCGGCGATGTAACTTTCGGCGAAGCCGATATCGCCTGAACGCAGAACGGAACGGATCACTGACCAGTCACGCAAATGCAGTACGGCGTGCAGACCTTGCTCCGTCAGTTGTCCGAAAGTGGCGCTCTGACCATCTGGGAAATGCAGCGTCAGACAGCCTTCGTGCAAACGCGCCAGATGCTTGAGAACGGTAGCAACACCGGTCGGAAAAGCGCGGGTATCGAGACTGGACAGGCTGTCATCGTTAGATGGCATCGTTGGTGACAAAGTGTTCATCGGCTGACCTCTTGAGACGGCGGAAGGGGTTTAGTGAAGAAAGGAACGCGCTTAATCCATAAACGCAAAGCTTGCCAGTGGATACGCCAGACGACGGCCAGCGTCATCAGCGGATAGCGCGCGAAAACCTGCAGAATGCGGCGGTCGCTCATCGCATGTTCTTGTCCGGAAACGCTGGTGGTAATGAGCGGACCGGCAACATCATCGTATTCAATCCGCGCTGCAACCCGTGCATCCTGTTCGCGGCGGATAAAACGGAAGCGGTACTGGCCGGTGGTTTCACAAAACGGCGAGACATGGAAAATTTTGCGTGCCTGCAATTGCACGCCATTGCCCAGTGGCTGCTCATCTGCCAGCAGATAAATGTGTTTTTCGCCGAAGGTGTTATTCACTTCGCAGATCACTGCGCGCAGCGCACCGTCGGCACGGTGACAAAACCAGAATGAAACCGGATTAAACACATAACCAAGCACACGCGGAAAGCATTGCAGCGTGATTTCGCCGTCGGCATCGTGAATTCCGTTGGCATGCAGAATCTGATCTGCCCATGCGCTGAGACGGCCTTTACCATCCGCATGGTCTTTCATGTGAAATGCCAGCAAATTAAAACGGTTCACGGAAAACCAGCGGAAGCGGCTTTGCGGTTGTTGCTCCAGTGCTCTGAGCTGCAGACGCAAAAAGAACACGCCGTAACGGAATGCATTCACCGCCGGACGCAAACGCTTATGCATGACGGTGCCGGTACAAATCTGAACAGGAAACGCAGATTCCATGATTATCCTTATGCAGCGTCTGCCCAGCTTTGCTCTGCCAGCATTTGCTGCAAAATGCCCTGCGCCACTTTTAAACCAGATTTCAGGCCATCTTCATGGAAGCCGTAGCCAGTCCATGCACCGGCGAACCACAGGCGGCGCTGACCCTGAATACGGTTCAGTTGCTGCTGTGCTGCAACTGCTGCCTGGTCAAATACAGGATGGGCGTAATCGTAGCTGGCAATGATTTTATCTTTGGCGATTTCCGAGACCGGATTCAGCGTCACAATCACCGGCGTGCTGCATGGTAAAGGCTGCAGCTGGTTCAGCAGATAATGCACGCAGACACGTGGTTCGGCACCGCCTTCACTCTGATAATTCCATGCCGACCATGCTTTCTGACGGGCTGGCAGTACCGAGGCGTCGGTATGCAATACCGCCACATTCGGCTGATAACGGACGGCACTCAGAATCGCAGATTCTTCTGTGGTTGCACCTTCCAGCAAACGCAGTGTCTGGTCGCTATGGCAGGCAAATACGACCTGATCAAACACTTCACTGCCTGCATCAGTCTGCACTTCCGGCAGACCACCGGCGCCGATACGCACCGCGCGTACCGGTGTGTTTAGGCAGGTTTGCGGAATCGCCTGCAGAATTTTTTCCACATACTGACGCGCACCGCCGCGCACCGTGCGCCATTGCGGACGATCCGTGATTTGCAGCAGGCCGTGGTTATGGCAGAAGGTGGCAAACGAAGCAACCGGAAATGCCATCATGGTTTCAGTCGGACATGACCAGATGCAGGCTGCCATCGGCAGCAGATACCACTGACGGAATTCATGGCTGTAATCGAAGCGGTCCAGAAACTGACCCAGCGGCATTTGCCAGTCTTCCAGATTCTGACTTTTCGCCAGATCCGTGGTTTGTTTGTTGAAGCGCAGAATATCGCGCAGCATGCGCCAGAAACCGGGGCGCAGCAGATTGCTGCGCTGGGCAAACACGGTATCCAGATTGGTGCCCGACCATTCAAGTGCTTTGCCGTCCGGGCCGGGCATGCTGACCGAAAACGACATGTCGGTATTTACCGTGTCGATTTGCAAATCCTGAAACAGGCGCACCAGATTCGGGTAGGTATGGTGATTGAACACCAGAAACCCCGTGTCCACGCCGAAGCGGTGACCATCGACATCGACATCAACGGTATGGGTATGCCCGCCGAAATAGTCATTGGCTTCAAACAGGCAGACATCCTGTTTGCTTTTTGCCAGCTGGTAGGCGGCGGAGAGTCCGGCGATGCCGGAACCGATTACAGCGATTCTCATGGCGTTTTCCTGTGGGGTTCAGTGTTCAGATCACGGCGCAAGCTTTTTCTGGAAAAACCGGCGATCTGGGATAAAATATGACTGTTGATTCAAAATGTGACTCATCAGTCACAAAATATACTACAAAGTTTTTATTTGTGCTGGAAAAAATTGTGAAGATACGGATTCCCTTTAAAAAACAACAATTTGATGCGCGCGAAGAAGCGATCATCGATGCCGTTAACCGTCTTTTGTCAGAAAAAGGTTACGACCTGATGACGATGGATGATGTGGCGGATGCGGTCGGCATTGCGAAGGGAAGTCTGTACAAGCACTTCTCTTCCAAAGACAAACTGGCCGCTGCTGCGCTGATACGTCTGCTGAATGCAACGATGGCGGAACTGGAAACGTTGCCGGACACCATGCCGGAAATCGAGAAGATCCGCCATATCCTGACCTGGTCGCTGAAATTGCGTCTGGAAGGCGGTGTCCCGCATCTGCCATCGACCAGTCTGACCCTGCAACGCAGCCTGATGCTGAATCTGGAATACATCACGCTGGCTCTGAAAATGCATAAGCGTTTCCATGCGATGGTGGCAAAAGCCCGTGAGCAGGGTGCGCTGACGCCGCTGGTGCCGGATGATGTGCTGGTCTACACCCTGTATTCACGTGCCTGCGATCCGACCGTGGATTTTCTGTTGCGAGATAAACGCATGAGCCACGAGCAAATCGTGACTGCGATGGTGCATGCAACGCTGGGCGGATTTTTGTCGGAACAGGCCAGAACGGCTGCACAGGCTGCTGCCTGACTCTGAAAGCCGCACACGGTAAGCTGTCATGTAAAAAAAGCCTGAAACCGTTATGGCTTCAGGCTTTTTGTTTTTGCCTCAGTGATGCTGAGATGATTACTGCGCCAGTGCTTTGTCGATATCGCTGAGCAGTTTTTTATCGTCCGGTGTAGTCATGCTGGAATAAGCTGCCAGCACTTTACCGTTGCGGTCGATCAGATATTTGTAGAAATTCCATTTCGGTGTAGTACCGGTGGCTTTTACCAGCTCGGCGTACAGCGGATTGATGTCTTTGCCGCTGACCGAGGATTTGGCAAACATCGGGAATTTCACGCCGTAGGTATTGAAGCAGAAATCCGCGATTTCCTTGCTGCTGCCCGGTTCCTGTTTGCCGAAATCATTGGACGGGAAACCCAGAATCACCAGACCCTTATCCTGCAAACGGGCATACAGCTTTTCCAGACCTTCATACTGTTTGGTGAAACCGCAATAGCTGGCGGTGTTGACTACCAGTGCCACTTTTCCTTTGTACTGACACAGGTTTTGCGGTGCATCGTCCTGCAGACGGTTAAAACTGTGGTTCAGAACTGCAGGGCAGGAAGCTGCATCGTCGGCCAGTGCCGGTAAGGCGACGGCCTGCATCAGGCCAAGTGCCAAAAGCCATTTTTTCATGTTTCGCTCCGGAGATAACGGAATACACAGTCATGCTGACCGCGTGCGGCAATTGCCTGCTGTCAGCGCCGCTGCGCAGTGTAGCTGAGCGTCATTATTTTTGCAGAGACTGTTAAAAAACTTATTTTTCAGATAATTAAATCACTTAAATCAATCGGAAATTACCCTCTATATTCGTTTTTTGAATATAGAACGAAAAAATACTTCGTTTTCAGGTATAAAAAGCATGGATATGCTTACTTCATTATTCGATAACCAAATGAGGAAAGCATGTCTGTACATAAGTGGATTGCAGTAGCACTGCTGGCGTTTTCCGGCACAGTAGCCCAGGCGGCGGAAGTACGCTTGCTGAACGTATCGTATGACCCTACCCGTGAACTGTATCAGGATGTGAATAAAGCCTTCGCCCGTCAGTGGCAGGCAAGTTCCGGTGATACTGTGACCATCAAACAATCGCACGGCGGTTCCGGCAAACAGGCGCGAGCCGTGATCGATGGTCTGGATGCCGATGTCGTCACACTGGCGCTGGCTTATGACACGGATGCGCTGGCAGAGCGCGGCTTGCTGGCGAAAGACTGGCAAAAACGTTTTCCTCATAATGCATCGCCTTACACATCAACCATCGTGTTTCTGGTGCGCAAAGGCAATCCTAAGCAAATCCGCGACTGGAATGATCTGGTCAAACCAGGCGTGGCTGTGATTACGCCAAACCCGAAAACTTCCGGCGGTGCGCGCTGGAACCATCTGGCAGCCTATGCCTATGCCCTGCGTCAGCCGGGTGGCAATGAAGCGACTGCAAAAGATTTCCTGAGCCGTTTATACCGCAATGTACCGGTGCTGGATTCCGGCGCACGTGGTGCAACCACTACCTTTGTAGAGCGCGGCATCGGCGATGTGTTGCTGGCATGGGAAAACGAAGCCTTGCTGGCGATCCGTGAACTTGGCCCGGATAAAGTGGAAATCGTGGTGCCATCGATCAGTATTCTGGCGGAGCCTGCAGTGGCTGTGGTTGATAAGGTGGTGGACAAGCGCGGTACCCGCAAAGTAGCGCAAGCCTATCTGCAATATCTGTACACAGATGAAGCGCAGGATCTGATCGCAAAGCATTACTACCGTCCGACCACCGAAAAAGCAGCCAAAAAATACGCCGCACAGTTCCCGAAACTGAAACTGGTGACGGTGGATGACACTTTCGGCGGCTGGACAACAGCGCAGAAAACCCATTTCGCAGACGGCGGTTTATTCGATCAGATTTACCAGCCGGGTCAGCGCTGATTTTGTCGCCCGTGTGAGATGAGGTTCCCATGCTGAGTTCTGTTTTTTCTTCTGCGCCACGACGACGTCAGGTGATACCGGGATTTTCCTTGTCACTGGGATTTACGGTGGTGTACCTGAGTCTGATTGTGTTGATTCCTTTGTCTGCCGTATTTCTGAAAACACTGGGACTCAGCTGGGATCAGTTTGTCGCCACGGTAACTTCTGATCGTGTGATGGCATCGTATCGACTGACTTTCGGTGCCTCGTTTCTGGCAGCGATTACCAACGGTATTTTCGGGCTGATCGTGGCCTGGGTACTGGTGCGTTACCCGTTTCCCGGTAAGCGTGTGCTGGACGCGCTGGTGGATTTGCCATTCGCACTGCCAACCGCCGTGGCTGGCATCACACTGGCAACTCTGTATGCGCCGCAAGGCTGGCTGGGTCAGTGGCTGACACCGCTGGGTATCAAGGTCGCATTCACGCCGCTGGGTGTCTGGGTTGCGCTGACGTTTATCGGTTTGCCGTTTGTGGTGCGTACCGTACAACCGGTACTGGAAGAAACTGAAAAAGAACTGGAAGAAGCGGCGCTGAGTCTGGGTGCGAGTCACTGGCAAACCTTTGTGCGCGTGATTTTCCCGACCATTCTGCCAGCGTGGCTGACCGGTTTTGCGATGGCGTTTGCACGTGCCACCGGTGAGTACGGATCGGTGATTTTTATCGCGGGCAATATGCCCATGGTTTCTGAAATCACACCCTTATTTATTATTACGAAACTGGAGCAGTACGATTACGCCGGTGCTACAGCGATTGCGGTGGTGATGCTGAGTATTTCGTTTGTACTGTTGCTCACGATTAATCTGCTGCAGGCATGGGCGCGTCGTCGTCAGACCGGAGGGAAATTCGCATGACACAGACTGCTGTTTTATCTGCTGCGCCGGCCGTCACGGTGGTGCGCAGTCCAGCCACGACCGAGCCGCGCTGGGTGCGCATTGTATTGCTGAGCGTGGCAGCCTTATTTCTGACTTTATTTTTATTGATTCCGCTGGCTGCCGTGTTTGCTGAAGCACTGGCGAAGGGTTGGCGAGTGTATCTGGAATCGATCACGGAACCGGATGCCTTGTCGGCGATTCGCTTAACGCTGATCGCTGCCGGTATTTCCGTGCCGCTGAATCTGGTGTTCGGTGTGGCGGCGGCGTGGGCAATTGCGAAATTTCAGTTCCGTGGCAAAAGTATTTTACTGACGCTGATTGATTTGCCGTTCTCTGTATCGCCGGTGATTTCCGGTCTGATTTATGTATTGCTGTTCGGCGCGCAGGGCTGGTTTGGCGAGTGGTTGCGGGAACACGATATCCGCATTTTGTTTGCAGTACCGGGCATTGTACTGGCAACGCTGTTCGTGACCTTTCCGTTTGTGGCACGCGAACTGATTCCGCTGATGCAGGCGCAGGGTACAGAGGAGGAAGAAGCCGCGCTGGTGCTTGGTGCATCCGGCTGGCAAACCTTCTTCCGCGTCACGCTGCCGAATGTGAAATGGGGCTTGCTGTACGGCGTGATTCTGAGCAATGCGCGCGCAATGGGCGAGTTCGGTGCAGTGTCTGTGGTCTCCGGTCATATCCGTGGCGAGACTAACACCATGCCCTTGCAAGTCGAAATTTTGTACAACGAATATAACTTTGCTGCGGCTTTTGCAGTGGCTTCGCTGCTGACTTTGCTGGCCTTACTGACGCTGGCGCTGAAAGCGATTGCCGACTGGCGCAGCCAGCACCCTGCGCATACGCACCGTGCATCCTGAGGAGAAGAAAATGAGTATTGCTGTAAGCGGATTGCAAAAACGATTTGGCGGATTCACTGCGTTGCAGAATGTCGATCTGGAATTTGCGCAGGGTGAACTGACTGCTTTGCTCGGCCCTTCCGGCTGTGGCAAAACCACGCTGTTGCGCATCATCGCCGGTCTGGAAACCGCGGATGCAGGACAGGTGCTGATGCACGGTGAAGATGCGACCGGCCGCCATGTGCGCGAACGTCAGGTTGGTTTCGTGTTCCAGCATTATGCGCTGTTCAAGCACATGACGATTTTTGAAAATGTGGCTTTCGGTCTGCGTGTGATGGATAAAAAACGCCGCCCTTCTGAAAACGAGATCCGCGCGCGCGTGATGAAGTTGCTGGAACTGGTGCAGCTGGACTGGCTGGCAGACCGCTATCCGCCGCAGTTGTCCGGTGGTCAGCGTCAGCGTATTGCCTTGGCCCGTGCGCTGGCAGTGGAGCCAAAAGTATTGCTGCTGGATGAACCATTTGGTGCGCTCGATGCCAAAGTGCGTAAAGAATTGCGCCGCTGGCTGCGCCGTCTGCATGATGAATTGCACGTGACCAGTATTTTCGTGACACATGATCAGGAAGAAGCGCTGGAAGTTGCAGACCGTGTGGTGCTGATGAATCACGGTAAAGTGGAGCAGACCGGTACGCCACAGCAAGTGTATCAGCAGCCGGCAACACCGTTTGTGCTGAATTTCCTCGGTCAGATTAACCGCTTCTCCGGTCGTTTACATGAAGGTCAGCTGGATCTGGGTGGCCTGCGTATCGCCGCGCCGGAATTCAGCGATCTGCGTGATGCCAGCGGCACGGCGTATGTGCGTCCGTATGAGCTGAGCGTGGAACGTTATTCGCCGGGCATTGAAGGATTGCTGGTACAGTTGCGCCGTATTCACGGCACCGGCCCGCTGGCGCAGCTGGAACTGGAAAGAGATGATAATAACCAGCTGATTGAAGCCACCATCAGCAGCGAGCGTTTGCAGCATCTGAATTTAAAAACCGGAGAAACCCTGATTGTTCGTCCGCAGCACTACCGTGTGTTTGCCGATCAGCAGGCCGCCTGAAAAGGAAGCATCGTATGAATTTTCAACAGTTACGTTCCGTGCGCGAAACTTCGCGCCGTGGTTTTAATCTGACCGAAGTGGCGAATGTGCTGTTCACTTCGCAACCCGGTGTCAGTCGCCAGATTCGTGAGCTCGAAGAAGAACTGGGCGTCGATATTTTTGAGCGCAACGGTAAGCGTCTGACCGGTCTGACTGAACCGGGTAAATCTATCCTGCCTATCATCGAGCGTTTGCTGGTGGAAGCAGAAAACCTGCAACGCGCCGGTGATGAATTCTCGGATCAGACACGCGGCACTTTGTCGATTGCCACCACCCATACGCAGGCGCGTTATGTGTTGCCGGAGGTGGTGCAGCAATTCCGTGGCAGCTATCCGGACGTGCGCATCGCTCTGCAGCAGAGTTCGCCGGAACATATTGCGGAATGGGTGTTGTCGGGCAAAGCAGACATCGGCATCGCGACCGAAGGCTTATCGCAGTTTAAGGATCTGGTGTCATTTGCCTGCTATGAATGGAACCATATGATTGTGGTGCCGGAAGATCATCCGCTGCTGAATCAGCATGTGCTGACGCTGGAAGAACTGGCCCGTTATCCGCTGATTACTTACGATCAGGGTTTTACCGGTCGTAGTCATATCGATGCCGCGTTTTCTCATGCTGGTCTGCGTCCCGATATCGTGCTGACCGCGATGGATTCGGACGTGATTCAGCAGTATGTATCGCTGGGTCTGGGGGTGGGTATTATCGCTTCGATGGCAGCGGAATCCGGTCGCAGCTTTGGTTTGCGCACGCTGTACGGCAAGCATTTGTTCACGCCGAATGTGACGCGGCTGGCGGTACGTCGCGGCACGTATCTGCGTACTTACATTCTGGATTTCATCCGCGCCTTTGCGCCGAGTCTGAGCGTCGATGCGATTCGTGAAGCCGTGATGGCACCGGAGGAACAGTCTGAATAAGCGCTGGCATAACCATCGGAATTCAGGAAGAATCACAGCGGCCTGCGTGCTGATCGCAGGTATCCAAGCAGAACAACACAAAGCAGTGCAAGCCCTTACAGGGGCTTGCACTGTTTTGTTTTTCAGGATTCTGCTTATTCGCAGTTCACCATCCACGGTACGCCGAACTGATCGGTCAGCATGCCGAAACGTCTGGCCCAGAAAGTTTCTGCCAGCGGCATACCAATCACCGCATTTTCTGACATCGCCGCGAAAATGCGTTCGGCTTCAGCCGGATCAGAAGTATTGATACTCAGCGAAAAACCTGCCAGTTTTTCGGGCGCACATTCACCACCGGCGTCCGATCCCATCAGCAACATGTCGCCGACACGTGCGCGCATATGCATGATTTTGTCGCCCCAGCCCGGCGGACACTGCGCTTCCATTGGTGAGCCCGCATAGCGGTGCTGCTCCATGATTTCACCACCCAGGTGCTTCACATAAAATGCGAAAGCGGCTTCGCAATTGCCGGAAAAACTCAGATAAGCATTCAGATGCATGACGGTCTCCTTAAACCGGTGGAAAGGGGCGGCCTGCGGTTCTCCGCAGTCCGGCAGACGAGATGAACTTCCGGCAGTCTGCCTCAGACCGGCATCAAAGAACAGGAAATTTCATGCTGCACTGAACATGTCGTTGTGCAATATTCGTCATTTGGCGAAAAACAGGCAGGCCGGAGCGCCAGTGTTGATGCGGACGTCCGTAAAAAACGTGATTTTTTTGTGCCGGAGTCCGCATTTGAGGCGATTTTCAGCCATTTCCGGCCTGTCGCGGCACGTGAACACCTGACCAGCTGTGCCCGGCGCTGCGGCTGCTGTGGGCGGCGGGGCAGGGTGTACAATACGCGCCTCTTTTGACCTGCAATGGATGAGGGCAGTATGGCCAGTTTCGAACAAAAAATCAGTGACCGCGCCAGTCTGGCAGAACGCGTTGCCGCGCTGCCGCGTCCGGTGGTGATGACCAATGGTGTGTTTGATCTGCTGCACCGCGGACACGTCACGTATCTGGATGAAGCGCGCCGTCTGGGCGCATCACTGGTGGTCGCGGTAAATACCGATGCCTCGGTGCGTCGTCTGGGTAAAGGTGATGACCGTCCGGTCAACACCTGTGAGGACCGTTTAGCAGTGCTGGCGGCGCTGGAATCGGTCAGTCTGGTAGTGCCGTTTGAAGAAGATACGGCGCTGGAAGCTGTACTGCAGGCAAAGCCCGATGTGTATGTGAAAGGCGGCGATTATCAGATGGATGCGATCCCGGAAGGGCAGGCGGTGCTGGCCTACGGCGGACAAGTTGCAGCGATCGCGTTTGAACACGACCGCTCCACCACCCGCATTCTGGCTAAGGTACGCATGCACAGCAAGGCAGACTGAGAAAATCTGCTGCCGCCGAGGGCTTACCGTACAGGTAGCCCTGCGCAAAATCACAACCCGCCTCACGCAGCAAATCCGCCTGCTCAGGGGTTTCGACCCCTTCCGCAATCACATTCAGCCCCAGTTTGTGCGCCATCATAATAATCGCTTCACACAGCGCATGATCGCTGTTATCGCGTCGCAAATTACGTACAAAAGACTGATCGATTTTGAGGAAATCAATATCAAATTTTTTCAGATAAGACAGCGATGAATAGCCGGTTCCGAAATCATCAATCGCCACCTGCACACCGGCCGCGCTGAACTCCAGCAAACGCTGTACCACTTTTTCACTGGCATCCAGCAACAAACCTTCAGTGATTTCAATCGTGATTGCCTGTCCCGGTAATTGCTGTGCCTCCATCGCTTCCAGCCAGCGCTGATAACGGGCCGGATCAGACTGAAATTCCACCGGCGACTGATTGATGCTGATCTGAAATTCCGGGTCCAGCGTTTGCCGCCACTGCGCGACTTGCTGCAGCGCCTGATCGAATACAAAATCACCGATGGCCGTAATCTGACCACTGCTTTCTGCCAGCGGAATAAATTCCAGCGGACTGATCCAGCCTTTCTGCGGATGCTGCCAGCGTATCAGCGCTTCGGCCTTCACGGCTTTACCGGTTTGTAACGCCACAATCGGCTGATACACCACATGCAGTTGCTGCTCCTGCAGTGCGTAGCGCAAATCATTACTCAGACGCATGCGGGCCAGCGCAGCAGTCTGCAGGCTGGGCGTGAAAAAGCTGTAACGGTTGCGTCCGCTGGACTTGGCCGCATACATCGCCTGATCTGCCTGTTTGATCAGATCATTGACGGTTTGCGCATCCTCCGGAAAGCGCGTGATGCCGATACTGGCAGATAAATAAATCGTCTCACCGCCGATGTGGAAAGGTGCGCTCATGCTGGAAATCATGGCGGCCGCAATCTGTTGGGTGCGTTGCGGGTCAGCCAGACTACGCAGTATCACCATGAATTCATCACCGCCAAGACGCGCCACCATATCTTTACGGCTGACGCATGCCGCGAGCCGCGCTGCGGCTTCCTGCAATAAGCGGTCACCGGCGGCGTGGCCGAGCGTATCGTTCACTTCTTTAAAGTAATCCAGATCAATGAACAGCACGGCAAACCGGTTGCGGCGCTGCTTGCGGTGCGCCAGCATTTTTTCCAGCTGGTCATACAGCATGCGCCGGTTTGGCAAAGATGTCAGCGTATCGAAATGTGCCTGTTGCCAGATCAGGGCTTCCGCCTGTTTGCGTTCGGTAATATCGGTGACCGTACCCAGCATGCGTACAGGTTGCTGATCCGCACCCCATTCCACCACCGCACCTACCGACATAATCCAGACCCAGTGCCCCTCTGCGTGGCGCTGGCGGAATTCGGCACGGTATTCCGGTGCTTTGCCGCTCACATAATGACGGAAAGCCCGTTCGGAATTACGGAAATCGCCCGGATGCAGCCTCGCAATCCAGTTCTCACGATTCTCTACAAAATCCTGATGTGCGTAACCCAGCATTTGCGCGTATTCCGCACTGACGACAGCGCTGCCATAGCGTAAATCCAGATCGTAGGTACCCTGATGTGTGGCGGATAAGGCCATCCGTAAGCGCTCTTCGCCTTCACGCAGCGCAACTTCAGCATGTTTACGCTCAGAGATATCAGTATGTGTACCGACCACGCGCAGCGGTTTGCCTTCAGCATCGCGCTCCAGCACCATGCCGCGTGTCAGTACCCATTTCCAGCTGCCGTCTTTACTCTGTACCCGGTGTTCGTTGATGTACATCGGCGTCTGGCCGGAAAAATGCGTCTCGCGGGCTGCGCGCATTTCCGCCAGATCATCCGGGTGCGTACGGCGGTCCAGTTCTTCCGGATCGTTTTCCAGATCTGCACGGTCATAACCGTAAATTGCCAGCAGACGGTCAGATAAATATTCGACACCGGCTTGCGGATACCAGTCCCATACGCCATCACCGGATACTTCAAGCGCACGCCGCCAGCGTTCTTCGGTATGCTGCATTGCCTGTACTGCCGCCTGATAGCGACTGATGTCGTGCACAATCATCAGCCGGTGACCATCCGCCGTCAGATCGGCAGCGGCTTCCAGTTGCAGAGTGCGTTCTTTCCAGGTCAGTCTTTGTTCGCGGCTGCCGGCAGCAACCGCCTGCATCAGTGGTCCCAGTTCACGCAGCAGTGCTGGCGGAAACACGGCTTCCCAGCGTTGCGGCAATGGCGGAACATCGCGCAACTGCAGCCAGCCGCGCAGGGTCTGATTCAGATGAAAGATGGTTTTCCCATCCAGTTCAATCATGCCCAGCGGCAGATGGTCTGAGAAGCAGCGTTCAGCAGAAGGCGCACCCAGCCATTCCATGCTGCCGTATATTTGTCCCTGTTGCAGACAGCCACCAATCAGACGCAGTTGCCCCTGCAAGCTGCTGCCGGAAGGAATCAGTGTGGTATCAAAACCTTCGTGTGCGGCATCGTGTATCAGCATCGTCCACTGACGGACAATGTCATCACCAAGCACCGACTGCAATTGCACCGGTGTGCAGGGCTGGTCCGGCGGTATTTGCAGCCAGCGCGCGCAGCCCGGTGACAGCGTGAACTGTTGCTGTGCTTGATGCCAGATCCAGATGCCGCTGATATTCAAGGTCAGACTCCGGGGAAGGGATTCAGGAAGGTTATCAGGCGCCACCGGCATAGCCGTTTTGCCGCCATGCCTCATACACCACAACCGCGACTGTATTCGATAAATTCAGGCTGCGGTTGCCTTCCCGCATCGGAAGACGGATACGTTGTTTTTCAGGGAAGGAATTGCGCAATTCCGGTGCCAGTCCGCGGGTTTCAGAACCAAATATAAAATAATCGCCGGACTGAAATGTTTGTTGCGCAAACGGTGAAGAGCCGTGTGTCGTCATCGCAAACATGCGGTCAGCCGCCGGTTTTTCGCTGTCCAGAAACGCTTGCCAGTTGCTGTGAACTTTCATGGTGGCATAGTCGTGGTAATCCAGACCCGCGCGTCGCATTTTGGCATCATCCAGCGGGAAACCGAGAGGTTCTATCAGATGCAGTTGCGCACCTGTATTCGCGCACAAACGGATGATGTTGCCGGTGTTCGGCGGGATTTCCGGTTCGACCAGAACGACGTGAAACATAATTCTCCTTCAGATTCTGCAGGCAAAAGCGCCGCTTACAACGCATCGCCGGGGGATGGTGTGCGCGCTGCCAGTAAAACACTGACGCGCCTTGCACCGTTTAACTTCAGCATTGTAGCGATTTCATGCAGAGTCATGCCAGAAGTCATGACGTCATCGACCAGCGCAATATGTCTTCCGGCTGGCAGAACGCCTTGTTCAGCGCGCCATCCGAAGGCCTGGTGCAGGTTACGCTTACGTTCAGACAATGGCAGACTGGCTTGCGGTTGTGTATCCCGCAAACGTTCAGTCGCATCGGGCCAAACCGGCACGCCGGATAAACGGCTCAGTATTCGTGCGATCTCCAGTGCCTGATTGAAACCGCGCTCCTGCAAGCGCTGCCTGCTTAACGGGACCGGGATCAGGCAGTCCGGGGCATCATCCTGCCAGTACCGGTCTGGTATCGCGTCGAATAATTGCTGTCCCAGCCAGCTTGCCAATGCAGTGCGGTGCCCGAATTTCAGTGCCAGTATCAACTGATCTGCCGGTGGCCGGTAACAGAATCCGACAAAGCTCAGATCAAATGCCGGCGGATGCCGCAGGCATTGTCCGCAGACCGCTGCAGGTGCTGACATGGCAACTGCACAGCGCGGGCAGCGATGTATTTTCCGCACTACGGTTTGTTGTCTGCACTTGTCACACACCGGCCCCGTACTATCCTGCTGACATAGCAGGCAGGCACCGGGTATCGCGCGGGCAAGTTCATGCCGGACTTTTGACAGGAAATTTTGTCCGTGGTGTTGAATCCGCAAGCGTAATCCCTGCAGTTCAGAAGCGGCTGGGTTTTTCATGGCGGACGTGTATTGCCTGCAATGTGTTCAGGGGGAAGTTCAGCACAGTTAGCAGACAGCGTGTAAACTGCCTGCCGTCCGGCTGATCTTTTTCAGGTTAGCGCAGTTTTTTCATGATTGATTTGTTATGTTGAGTTCCCCGATTGATTTGCAACAGGTTCGCCAGCTTTTTTCTGATCCGCAACGCAGTGCCGGTACCGATTTTCTGCGCCGTGAAATTGCCGGACGGATGCGCGAAAAACTGGAGCTGGTCAAAATTCAGCCGGCTTGTGTACTGGATGCCGGCTGTGGTGCAGGTGCCGATTTGCCTGAGTTGCAGCGCAGCTATCCGGAAGCGCTGGTCATCGGTCTGGATGCGAGTCCGGCCATGTTGCGTTCCGGCGAGCAGGCGCGCGGCAGTGCACGTCAGGTACTGGGACGATTTCTGTCCCGGCTGACGCCTGCCGCATTGCGTGCGGAACCGGCACCTGCGTTAATCAGCGGTGATTTTGCTGACCTGCCGCTGGCACCGCGCAGCGTGGATCTGATCTGGTCGAATCTGGCATTACACTGGCATCCACAGCCACATGCCCTGTTTGCAGAATGGCGTCGCGTATTACGGACTGAAGGTTTGCTGATGTTTTCCTGTTTCGGGCCGGATACGCTGACAGAAGTGCGCGCTGCATTTGCGGAAGCAGATCCGTTTCCGCATACCCTTCAGTTTGTTGATATGCATGACTTCGGCGATATGCTGATCGAAAACGGTTTTTCCACACCGGTGATGGATATGGAAAAACTGACCTTGACCTATGAGCATCCGCAAGCTTTACTGGAGGACGTACGGGCGCTCGGTGGTAATCCGCTGGAGAACCGTTTGCGTGGCCTCACTGGCCGCAGTCGTTATCAGCGCTTGCTTGAGGCGCTGGAGAAGCAGCGTCAGCCTGACGGGCGCCTACATCTGACAATTGAAGTTGTGTACGGTCATGCGTTTAAACCCGTGCCAGCCAAAACGGAATCCGGTGAAGCGATTATCCGTTTTGATTTGCCTCGTCGCCAGCGCTGACTATCTGTCCCGGTTTTGCAGGCTGGCTGGTGTACGGTACGCCCGCCATGATGCGCTGCAAAATATCCGCCTGTTTATTTTCTGATAAGGCATGTTGCACTGGAAATTGCAGTGCAACAAATTTCAAAAAGCGGATTGTTTCTGATCTGCATCAGTGTCACATTTGCGTCAGCGCAATATCGACAGTTTCCGTTTTTGCTTGCTCTGAATTTTATTTGCCTCCTATACTGATGGCGTTGTTCAAGTTGCCAGCACGCAGTTTGGATTCATGGTTTTTCGCGTTCTGGTGAACGTTTCATAAAAAACTAAACAGGGTTTTGGGGAAATCATGATCAGTGCAAAACGATGTCAGTCGTTCTTGCTGGGCGCTGCTGTGTTTGCGACCAGCCTGCCTGCCTTGGCGACCGGAGACAGTCAGGGCGGTCCAGCGGTACGTCAGCTCAATTTGCAGGCTCCGGTAACAAAAATCGCAGAGGATATTTACTCTCTGCACAATCTGATGCTGGGTATCTGCCTGACGATCTTTGTGATCGTTTTTGGTGTGATGTTCTATTCCATCATCGTTCACCGCAAATCTGCCGGACACAAAGCGGCAACCTTCCATGAGTCCACAGCAGTGGAAATTGCCTGGACAGTTGTACCGTTCATCATCGTCATTCTGATGGCATTGCCCGCGACGAAAACCGTCGTCGCTATGAAAGATACTTCCAGTTCTGACCTGACGATCAAAGTCACAGGGATGCAATGGAAATGGGGTTATGACTACCTGAAAGGCGAGGGTGAGGGGATTTCCTTCCTGTCCACGCTGGCGACACCACGCACTCAGATCGGTGCTCCCGGTGTGCAGCCAACGGAAGCCCGTACTGATAATTACCTGCTCGAAGTTGATAATCCGGTCGTTGTTCCGGTCAATAAAAAAGTACGTCTGATTACCACCGCGAACGACGTGATTCACTCTTGGACGATTCCGGCATTCGGCGTGAAACAGGATGCGATTCCGGGTTATGTGCGTGACACATGGTTCAAAGCAGAAAAGACCGGTGTGTATCGTGGTCAGTGCGTTGAGCTGTGCGGTAAAGAACACGCATTCATGCCGATTGTTGTGAATGTGGTCACTGAAGAGGAATACAAAAACTGGGTTGCGGCAAAGAAAAAAGAAATGGCTGCTAAAGCGGATGATCCTGCCAAAGTATGGACGCTGGATGAGCTGAAACAACGCGGTGAAAAAGTCTATGCAGCAAATTGCGTGGCTTGCCATCAGGCAACAGGTAAAGGTATCCCCGGCGCGTTTCCGGCACTCGATGCTTCCGCTGTGGTTACTGGTCCGAAAGCTGCCCAGATCGGCATTCTGCTGAATGGTAAGAATGCGATGCCGGCATGGAAGTCAACGTTGTCAGATACAGAGATTGCTGCAGTGATTACGTATACGCGTAACAGCTGGTCGAACAAAGCTGCAGAGAATCTGGTTCAGCCTGCAGAAGTGCTGGCTGCACGTAAATAATTCAGATACGCCGGAGAGACACGATGAGTTCCACGACTGTACCGCACTCCCACGATCATGCGCATGACCACGCGCATGACCACCCGCACGGCTGGCGTCGCTGGCTGTTTGCTACCAACCACAAAGATATTGGTTCTTTGTATTTATGGTTTTCATTCACCATGCTGTTGTCCGGCGGTGTACTGGCCTTGCTGATCCGTGCTGAATTATTTCAGCCAGGTTTGCAGGTGGTTCAGCCGGAGTTATTCAATCAGCTGACCACAATGCATGGTCTGATTATGGTGTTCGGCGCGATCATGCCGGCCTTTGTCGGTTTTGCGAACTGGATGATTCCATTGCAAATCGGTGCATCCGATATGGCGTTCGCACGGATGAATAACTTTTCATTCTGGCTGATGCCACCTGCTGCGATTTTGCTGGTGTCCTCTTTCTTCGTTCCTGGTGGTGCAACTGCGGCAGGATGGACCCTGTACGCGCCGCTGTCGACCCAAATGGGCCCGGGTATGGATATGGCAATTTTTGCTGTGCATATCATGGGTGCTTCTTCGATTATGGGGTCGATCAACATCATCACCACCATCCTGAACATGCGTGCTCCGGGCATGACGCTGATGAAAATGCCGATGTTCTGCTGGACATGGCTGATCACGGCATATCTGCTGATTGCAGTGATGCCGGTACTGGCCGGTGCGATTACGATGACACTGACTGACCGCCATTTCGGTACTTCGTTCTTCAATGCGGCGGGTGGCGGTGATCCGGTAATGTATCAGCATATCTTCTGGTTCTTCGGACATCCTGAAGTGTATATTATGATTTTACCGGCGTTCGGAATCATTTCTCAAATCGTTCCCGCCTTCGCCCGCAAGCCTTTGTTTGGTTATGCATCGATGGTGTATGCAACGGCATCGATTGCGATTCTGTCTTTCATCGTGTGGGCGCATCATATGTTCACCACCGGTATGCCGGTAACCGCACAGTTGTTCTTCATGTATGCCACCATGCTGATCTCGGTACCGACCGGCGTTAAAGTGTTTAACTGGGTCGCTACGATGTGGAAGGGATCGATGACCTTTGAAACCCCGATGTTGTTCGCTGTCGGATTTATCTTTGTGTTTACTATGGGCGGATTTACCGGACTGATTCTCGCGGTAACACCGATTGATATTCAGTTGCAGGATACGTATTACGTCGTTGCCCATTTCCACTATGTGCTGGTGGCAGGTTCGCTGTTCAGCTTGTTTGCCGGTTTCTATTACTGGGGACCAAAATGGACGGGCTTTATGTACAACGAATTCCGCGGAAAAGTGCACTTCTGGGGTTCGCTGATTACCTTCAACATCACTTTCTTCCCTATGCATTTCCTGGGGCTTGCAGGTATGCCGCGTCGTTATGCTGATTATCCTGCCCAGTTTACTGACTGGAATATGGTGGCAACAGTCGGTGCATTCGGCTTCGGTCTGATGCAGGTGTATTTCCTGTTGTTTGTCGTTTTCCCAGCGATTCGCGGCGGTCAGCCTGCTCCTGCAAAACCCTGGGACGGTGCAGAAGGTCTGGAGTGGACAGTTCCGAGTCCTGCTCCATTCCATACCTTCGAAGAACCACCTGAGTTCCGTTAAATTCATGTCCGGCCCTGCGGGGCCGGTTTCAGCGGGAGTGCATGATGGATACGAAAGTGTTACAGAAAAAAAACCAGCGTACGGCGATGATGCTGGGCGTACTGGTACTGATCTTTTTTGCAGGGGTAGTGATCAAGCAATTTTTGCGCTGAGTATCTATGTCGGATGCATCTGAAAAAAACTTATTGCAAAAGCTGAACAGAACGATGATGGGAAAACTTCTCATCATAGCAGTGCTCATGTTTGGTTTCGGTTATGCACTGGTTCCGGTATACCGCGCTATTTGCGAGGTGACCGGTATCAATTTACTGACACCGAAAGATATTTCAGCAAAAGAGCTGAGTAATACCCAGATCGACCGCAGCCGGGAAATTCTGGTGGAGTTTGACGCAAATACGCAGGGACCCTGGCGCTTTCGTCCGGTACAGTCGTCCATGAAAGTACACCCCGGTGAAATGCACCAGATTGTGTATGAAGTGGTTAATCAGCAGCCTTATCAGATGGATGCGCAGGCTATTCCGAGTTACGCACCGCAGCAGGCTGCACAGTACTTTAAAAAAATGGAGTGCTTTTGTTTTCAGCAGCAAACGCTGGGGCCGAAAGAAGCAAGACAAATGCCGGTAGTGTTTTTTATTGATCCAGCGATACCGAAAGAGGTGAAGACCATCACACTGTCTTATACCTTTTTTGATATCGGCGGGAAAACAAAATCCGCAGCGGCGGCGGGAGTTGATAAATCATGAGCGATCTGAAGCAGGCAAGTCAGCGCAAGCTGTCTTTCGGTGCGACGGTAAAGGCTGTTTTGTGGTCGTTTCTGGGAATACGTAAAAAAGGAGATTATGAATCGGATGCAGCAAAGCTGAATCCTGTTCATGTCATCCTTGCCGGTCTGATTGCTGCGGCATTATTTGTGCTGACGCTGATCTGGATCGTTCATTTAGTCGTACAGAAATAAGAGCTAGCAATAATAAATCGATTTTAAGATTTGCAATCAGGGAGACTGACCATGAGTGCTTCACGTTCTAATGCCCCGTATTATTTTGTTCCGGGACCATCACGATGGCCTGTGCTTGCCGGTGTGTCGTTACTACTGACGATGATTGGTGCATCCGCATGGGTGAACCATTTGTCGTGGGGAAGTTATGTCAACATGGCGGGTATCGTGCTGACTGTTATTGTGATGTATAACTGGTTCGGTGATGCGATTTCGGAATCCGAGTCCGGTAAGTACAGCGCACGTATTGATGTGTCTTATCGCTGGAGCATGAGCTGGTTTATTTTTTCTGAAGTCATGTTTTTCGCTGCGTTCTTCGGAGCACTGTTTTACGCGCGCACCATTAGCATGCCGTGGCTTGCTGATATTGATCACAAATTGCTGTGGCCGGATTTTTCAGGTCAGTGGGGCAATGCAGGACCCGCAGGTACTGTCGATGCTTTCACAACCATGGGGCCGTTCCCGATTCCGACGATCAATACGGCGTTACTGCTGACGTCCGGTGTGACACTGACGATTTCGCACCATGCATTGCGTGCTGGTCAGCGCGGAAAAACGGCGTTTTGGTTATTTGCCACGATTGCACTCGGTGCCGTGTTTATCGGTTTTCAGGCGTATGAATACATTCATGCGTATCATGAACTGAATCTGAAGCTGACTTCGGGCATTTACGGATCAACATTTTTTATGCTGACTGGTTTCCACGGTTTCCATGTGACACTCGGTGCAATCATGCTGGGCGTTGTCTGGTTCCGGGTAATGAAAGGCCACTTTACGCCTGAGCAGCATTTCGCTTTTGAGGGTGCTGCCTGGTACTGGCACTTTGTTGATGTGGTCTGGCTGGGTTTGTATATCGTTGTGTACTGGATGTAAGTCAGACACGAATTCAGGCACTGTCCGCTCGCAGTGCCTGATTCAGCGCAGTCCTGTTGGTTGTATCCAGCCAAGTTTCGCTGCAATCAGTATGCAGATAAATAAAACAATTGAAAATCCGACACGTAAAGCAAGTGCTCCTACCGTACGGTTAGTTTGACCTTTGTCTTTCATCATAAACAGCAGCGCCGAAGCCAGGCTGCCGATAATGCATATAAACGCAATCGCGATCAGAATTTTCATCCCAACTCCGGTAAGCTATTGTTGAACTGGCAAACCGATTGTATATCCGAATGCGTATCTCCTTTCGATTCAGACTCTTTCCTGCTTTAGTTTGTGCGACTTTGTTGTTGCTCGGCCTCTTGCTGGCTCGCTGGCAATGGAATAAAGCCAATCTCCGGGAAGAACAGACACATCAGATGCAGGTTCGTCAGTTGCAGCCTGCATCTGACGCAGTCAGTTTTGGTATGACACTACCCGATATGTATACCCCGGTATTTGCCGAAGGGGAGTGGCTGCCTGAATGGATTGTTTATCTGGACAACAGGCCAAATGGCGGTATTTCAGGCCGCATTGTGCTGATGCCGATGCGGTTAAAGAATTCGGGAAACGTCGTACTGATCGCGCGCGGCTGGCAAGCGCGTGATCCGCAGGATCGCTTGCGTTTGACGCTGCCTCCTACTCCCTCGGGTGTGGTAAAAGTCAGCGGAGTCGTGCGGCATCAGTTAGATCGCGTACTTCAGCTTGGGGATGCGCCGGCACTCAAAGGTGGTGCGCTGTTACAGAATCTTGATACCGGTATGTTCCGGCAAGCGAGTGGATTACCTGTACTGCCATGGATACTGCAGCAAACCAGTGAAGCACAGGATGGCTTGCTGCTGCAATGGAGTACTGCGGCGAGCGGGGCTGAACGTAACCGTGCCTATGCGTGGCAATGGCTCGCACTGAGTTTGCTGTCATTGATATTTTTTGCAATTTTCACCATCCGAATTCATGAACCAACCATTGAGCACGAACAATCAGGCAGCTGACGAACAAGCTGTTATTAAGTCTGCAACCAGCCGGTCAAGATGGACGCTTTTTCTGGTAATCGCTGTTTGCGCAGCACCCGTGATTTTGTCTTACCTGTCGTATTACTGGATTAAGCCTGAAGGGCGCACAAATTACGGGACTTTGCTCGATCCACGCCTTTTTCCTATGCCTGCTATGATGCTGTCCCGTGTGGAAAATAGTGCTCCTGCCGAGATTCAGGACACCAATGGTAAATGGCGCATGCTGATGGTGACAGATGCGCCATGTACACAACAGTGTGAGGCGACTTTGTATCAGATCCGGCAGTTACGTCTGATGCAGGGCAAAGAGCAAAGCCGGATCGAACGTATCTGGCTGATTACTGATCAGTATCAGCCACCGGTGGCTCAATTGCAGGCTGTTACAGGGATGCATGTTTTGCGTGCTGACGCGACGCCGCTGAATAAATGGTTGCCGGTTGAACAGGGTAAAGCGCCAGCGATGTACTGGTATCTGCTTGATCCGCTGGGTAATCTGGTGATGCGTTATCCAGTCGGCTCCGACACGGTAAAGATAAAAAAAGACATCAGTAAATTATTAAAAGCTTCTGGTATAGGTTAGGCATGATTGTTGAACTGGGTTTGATTTTTCTGGCAGTTGCCTGTCTTCCGCTGGCGCTCATTTTTTTCTCGCGCGTTCCTGATAAGCGACGCAAACTGCTGACGGTCACAGTTGCTCTGACGTTCGAGCTGATCATGTTCGGTGCATTTACCCGTCTGACCGATTCCGGTCTCGGATGCCCGGACTGGCCCGGCTGCTACGGGGAATCTAATCCTTTCATGGCACATGAAGAGATTCGTGATGCAGAGGCACTTGCACCGCATGGACCGGTAACAGTTAGTAAAGCGTGGATAGAAATGATTCACCGCTATCTGGCCGGTAGCCTTGGTGTGCTGGTCATTGCGCAATTGTGGATGGCTTGGCGGGATTACAGGCGCAACGGAACTTCCTATGCATGGAATCTAGCGATGCTGGTGCTGATTCTGCTACAGGGGGCATTTGGTGCATGGACGGTAACCCTGAAACTGCAGCCGGTCATTGTCAGTACTCACTTGTTATTAGGTATGCTGCTGCTCGCCGGTTTAACGGTGTCATGGGTACTTTACGATAGCCGGCGCTACTGGGCTCCATGGCAAATTCCAACCAGCGCACTGCGCTGGTTGGCCCCGCTGGCATTGGTCGTTTTGTTTTCCCAGATCGCACTCGGTGGATGGACCAGCAGCAATTATGCAGCACTTGCCTGTTCAGATTTTCCGACCTGTCAGGAGCAGTGGATTCCTGCGATGGACTGGCAGCACGGATTCAGTTTGTGGCGTCCTTTGGGTAAAACCGTGCACGGGGAATATCTGACGTTTCAGGCACTGGTTGCAATTCACTGGGCTCATCGCAGTTTTGCCTGGGTGGCAGCACTGATAATACTGAGCACGGCGTTTTTGTTACGCCGGATCGCCGGAGCAGAACGGCTGGCAACTGGTTTGATTGTCGCGGTGTTATTGCAAATTGCCATTGGTATATCAACGGTCTTGTTATCCTGGCCATTATTGCTGGCTGTTTTACACAATGGCATGGCTGCTGTGCTGGTCATTTTGCTGAGCATGGTAAACTACCGTATCTGGCATGCTAAGCGTGTCGCTGTACAGTGAGTAACATGACAACCCTGACTCTTCCCACCAACCGCATCGCCCAGTACTGGTCGCTGACAAAGCCGCGTGTCACGCAGCTTGCGGTATTTTGTGCCGTCATCGGCATGTTTTTATCGACACCGGGTCTGCCGGACTGGCGCGTACTGGTTGCTGCGACAATCGGTATCTGGCTGCTTGCCGGCGCAGCGTTTGCTGTCAACTGTCTGATTGAGCGTGAAATTGACGCCCGTATGGCGCGAACAGCGCGTCGTGCTACCGCCCAGGGTGAGATTACCCCGTTGCAGACAATAGTATTTTCCGGTGTCATCGGCGGCATGGGCATGTGGGTTTTATTCAATTTTGTGAACCCGTTGACGATGTGGCTGACTTTTGTGACTTTCGTCGGTTACGCCATCATTTACACCATTCTGCTGAAACCGAATACACCGCAGAACATCGTCATCGGTGGCTTATCCGGTGCGATGCCACCAGCGCTGGGCTGGGCTGCGGTGGCGAATGAAGTGCCGATGGAAGCATGGTTGCTGGTGATGATTATTTTCGTCTGGACGCCGCCGCATTTCTGGGCGCTGGCGATGTACAGACGTGATGACTACGCTCGTTCAGGTTTACCTATGTTGCCGGTAACGCATGGCCCGCGCGTCACGCTGACCCATATTCTGCTGTACACCATTGCATTGTTTGCGACCAGCCTGTTGCCATTTGCAGTCAAAATGAGCGGTATGTTTTATCTGGTATCAGCAGTGATTCTTGGCCTGATTTTCCTCTGGTATGCGTGGAAAATGTTCACCGATTATAGCGATCTGCTGGCGCGTAAAACCTTTGCTTATTCGATTATTTATTTGTCGCTGTTATTTGCAGCCTTACTGATTGATCACTATCTGAAATGATTTCATTTTTGCGTAAAATCTGCTGCTGGCTGGCAATTTTGTTGCTGGCGGCCTGCACTCCACCGGCTGTGAAATTCAATAATACAGATCTGACCGGGCTCGACTATGCGGCGGACTTTCAGTTGAAAGACCACACCGGAAAAGACCGTACGCTGGCAGATTTTCGCGGCAAGCTGGTGGTCATGTTTTTTGGTTATACGCAATGCCCGGATGTTTGCCCGACAACGATGGCGGAAATGTCGGCAGTAATGCAAAAACTGGGTACTCAGTCCGACCAGGTACAGGTACTGTTCGTAACACTTGATCCTGCACGTGATACCCAGGCTTTGCTGAGTTCTTATGTTCCGGCGTTTGATACGCGTTTTCTGGGCTTGTACGGTGATGCAGCAGCAATTGATAAGCTGGCTAAAGGCTTGAAAGTGTTCTATCAGAAAGTCCCTGGCAAGACAGCAGACAGTTATACGCTGGATCATACTGCAGGCAGTTACGTGTTCGATAAACAGGGCCGTATCCGCTTATTTCTGCGCCATGCACAAGGTCCTGAGCCTATCGTGCAAGACTTGCAGAAACTGCTGAACGAAAAATAGTCAGCACTTTCCGGATTACCAAACAAAAAAGCCACCGACCGGTGGCTTTTTTGTTTTACTAAAACATCTCAGGCAAAGTGACTGAGTGTTCCTTTCATTTTCTTCAATGCCGCACTTTCGATCTGACGGATACGCTCAGCAGAAACACCATACTCATCAGCCAGTTCATGCAAAGTTGCGCCCGAACCATCATCATTACTCAGCCAGCGAGCCTCAATAATGTGGCGGGAACGCGGATCAAGTTTTGACAGGGCGGATTCCAGTCCCTCGCTTTGCAGGCGGTCGAACTGACGTGTTTCGATGACACGTGTTGGTTCTTCGGATTCCGTTTTCAGATAGGAAATCGGTGCGAATTTTTCATCTTCGTCATCAGACGGTGCATCCAGTGCGATGTCATGACCGGACAGACGCATCTCCATTTCAATGACTTCTTCGCGTTTCACATCCAGCGATTTTGCCAGCGCATCAATCTGCTTAGGCGACATCGCTTCCAGACCTTCTTTGTGGCTGCGCAGATTAAAGAACAGCTTACGCTGCGCTTTGGTGGTCGCGACCTTTACCAGACGCCAGTTTTTTAGGATGTACTCATGCATTTCTGCTTTGATCCAGTGCATTGCATAGGACACCAGACGTACGCCCTGAGTCGGATCAAAGCGTTTGACCGCTTTCATCAGGCCGATATTGCCTTCCTGAATCAAATCGGCATGCGGTAAGCCATAACCAAGATAGCCACGGGCGATCGATACAACCAGTCGCAGGTGAGACAGAATCAGTTGCTGTGCAGCGGCGAGATCATTTTGCTCACGCAGCCGGGTCGCTAAGTCAATTTCTTCTTCCTGCGTCAGCATAGGCAGACGATTTACGGCAGAAATGTACGCGTCAAGATTACCGAGCGAGCCACTGAAACCCAGTGTCAGCGCTGTGCTGTCAGATGCCGGGATAAGTTGTGTCGATGTCATTGGGTTCATTCCTCCACGTTGCTGTCCGCTGCTTACAATGTCAGCAGACATTCACTGATGAGTCCTATATTAGCACTCTATTGAGATGAGTGCTAATTCCCGTTAAAAAGTGGTCAGAATATTCACTCTGAGGTCCGTAGATATGCCACCGAAGCAGTAAAAAAGCTTACCGGGTGAGGACTGGTATGGGTAAAACTCAGGTATTTCACCAGAGTTTGACAGGTGTGAAAGGCAGAAGTTGCAGCGCAAACTGAAATAAATTTCCTTAAGGAAATTTATTTCAGTTTACTGGATACGTGCCATCTGGCGACGGACGGATAAGAAGGCACCAAATAAACCCAGCAACATGGAGATGGTCAGCAGGGCAATACTTTGCAACCAGCCAAGCGGAACCAGACGAAATTCTGAAGCGTAAAGGCGGGCAAACTCGGCAATCGCCTGATTCAATGGCTGCAGACTTGCTGCAGTCAAGCCAAGAGCAAGTCCGCCTGCGAGTAAACCCATCAGCGCGGCGGTGTAATAATAAGGGCGACGGATAAAGCTGTTCGTTGCGCCCATCAGGCGGGCAACGGCAATTTCAGCCTGATGCGAGACAACCTGCAGACGTGTGGCATTGAAAACCACAACTAACACCACCACACCGAGAGATATTGCAAGAAATAACAGACCGAGCTCAGCGATCTGCAGCAGTGCGGCCAGTCGTTTTACCCATGCGGAATCCACTTGTACAACGTCCACACCGGGTAATTCGCGCAGCTGAGCGGACAGATTGTCGAGCTGTGCGGCATAGCGGCTGGATAAAGTCAAAACAAATGCATCCGGTAACGGATTTCCGCCCAGCGTACTCATCACTTCCGCCAGGCTTGATGCATCATTCATAGCAGCCAGTGCTTTTTCTTTTGGCGTAAAGCTGAGTTGCGCTTCGATACCGCGTTCTTTGAGCAGTTTTTTGATCGGAATGGATAAGGCAGTTGCATCGTTGCGCGCCATATCAGGACTGAGAAAAATACTGATCTCCGGTTCAATCGATAATTGCGACGAGACCGGACGGACATTTTCCACAACGGTCAGACCGGCAATCGGCAGAGATAATGCGACTGCGACGACCAGTACATTAAACAAAAAATTGCCCGGCGCAGCCCGCAGATGAGTCAGTGCGCTGCGAATTGCAAAAAGATGTTCACGTAACCAGATGGTCATGCGGATAGTTCCTGTTGAGTGAAAAATCAGGCAGCATCATGCCAGTGATCGGTCAGACGACCTTGTTGCAGATAGATGACTCTGCTCGCCTGATCCAGAAACTGTTCGTCGTGGCTGGAGATCAGGCAGGTGACACCTGCACTGCGGAATGCTTTCAATGCGTTCAGCACCTTGTTTGCATTGTCACGGTCCAGAAAAGCGGTTGGCTCATCTGCCAGAATAATTTTCGGCCGGTTCACGATTGCGCGCGCGATGGCGATTCTCTGCTGCTCACCACCCGACAATTCCAGCGGGTAAGCACCGGCTTTGTCCGCCAGTCCTACTTTTTCCAGTGCGGCACGTGCTCTGCCATCTGCTTCCGTGGCCGATGCTCCGGTGACGATCAGCGGCAGCATGACATTCGATAAAACATTGCGGTCATTCAGCAAATGCTGATCCTGCAGAATCAGGCCAAGCTTGCGACGCAGATACGGAATGCTGCCGGCACGCAACCGGGTAATGTCCTGGCCATTCACAATAATTCGTCCGCTGCTCGGTTTTTCAATACCGGCAATCATTTTCAGCAATGTTGATTTACCTGCACCGGATGGCCCCGCCAGAAATACCAGCTCGCCGTCAGGAATGGAGAAGCTGATGTCCTGCAGCGCATAGCCACCACGGTTATATTGCTTACTGACGTTTTCAAACTCGATCATGGCGTAGGATGATTAGTTGAGCAGTGCGTCGACAAATTCCTGAGCATTAAACGGTTGCAGATCTTCAATCTGTTCGCCAACACCGATAAAGTACACAGGCACCGGACGGGTTTTTGCAATCGCTGCAAGAACACCACCTTTGGCTGTACCGTCTAATTTCGTAATCACCAGACCTGTCAGCTGCAGTGCATCATCAAAGGCTTTTACCTGTGCCAGTGCATTCTGACCGGTATTACCGTCAATCACCAGCAAGACTTCATGCGGTGCGGTATCCATGGCTTTGCCGAGAACGCGACGGATTTTTTTGAGTTCTTCCATCAGGTGCAGCTGAGTCGGCAGACGACCAGCGGTATCGATCATCACGACATTGGTCTGACGGGCTTTGGCCGAGGCGACCGCGTCAAATGCAACCGCTGCCGGATCACCCGATTCCTGTGCAATCACGGTGACGCCATTACGTTCACCCCAGATTGCCAGTTGTTCACGCGCAGCAGCACGGAAGGTGTCACCGGCGGCCAGCACCACAGACTGATGATGCATCTGCATATGTTTGGCCAGTTTGCCGATGGTGGTGGTTTTGCCAGCACCGTTGACGCCGGCGATCATCATGACCATAGGCTGATGCTTGCCGAGAATTAACGGCTTTTGCAGTGGCGTCAGCAAATCAATCAGCAATGTTTTCAATGCTGCTTTGACTTGTTCAGCCTCAGTCAGTTTTTCTTCTTTGACTTTTTTCTTCAGCGCATCCAGCAGGAACAAGGTTGCTTCCACGCCTGCATCTGCTGTCAGCAATGCTGCTTCGAGTTCGTCGTACAAATCGTCATCGATGCGCGCACCGACAAATAAAGTGGTCAGACTGGAAGACGTTTTGGCGAGACCTGCTTTCAGACGGCTGAGCCAGGATTTTTTTTGTTCCGGTGCCGGAGCCGGAGCGGGTGTAATTTCCGCTTCTTCAACGGCAGGTGCAACTGCCGCAGTTGTTACTGCAGGTGCAGGACTGACATTCGGTAAAGGTTGTACCGGTGTTTCCGGTGCAACTGGTGCCGGTGCGACTTCAGGCGCAACAACGGCAGGCGCTTCTTCTTTGGGCTTTCTTCTGAAAAAACTAAACATGGGGGATGATTTTGCAGAGTGCTGGCAGGCATAGCTGCCTGCACTGGATTAGAATGCTGCCATTCTAACAGACTGGGACAGGAATACCGCTTTGCGCCTGTCATATAAGCAATGAAAAATCAACGTCAGGCGACACCGGCGCCGAAACGGACATCGCATCAGATCCGCATTATCGGCGGGCAGTGGAAACGCAGCCTGATTAGCGTCGTGGATGCAGAAGGCTTACGTCCTACGCCGGACCGGGTCCGTGAAACGGTTTTCAACTGGCTGGGGCATTTGTTTGATCGCGACTGGGAGCACCGCAACTGTCTGGATTTATTTGCGGGCAGTGGAGCACTGGGCTGGGAAGCAGCCAGTCGCGGTGTAGCGCAAGTGATCATGACGGAAACGAATCCCGCTGCGTTTCGTCAGTTGCAGCAAGTACAGGAAAAGCTGGGTGCGCAGCAATGCCGGATTCTGCGTTCGGATGCGATGTCATTTCTGAATCAGGCCTGCAGCCGAAGTGAACGTTTTGATCTGATTTTCCTTGATCCGCCGTTTCATCATGGCTGGCTGGAAAAAGTATTACCCGTTTGCGCCACTTTACTGACACCGGCGGGCCTGATTTATGCGGAATCAGAAACACCGCTGGAAACCGGAGCTGTTGCCTGGCTGGATGGCTGGGAAGTGATACGGGCAGATAAAGCGGGAAGTGTGTTTTTTCATATATTGCAACGCAACACAACGGCTGCAGCAATGAGCGAAAATCAGGCATAATGCCGGAATTCAGTGCATTGCCACACATTTTTAGTGCAAACCGCCAACTTAGGGAGTGAAGATGGTCACAGCCGTTTATCCGGGAACATTCGATCCGTTGACGCGCGGACATGAAGATCTGGTGCGTCGCGCATCGGGATTGTTCGACACACTGATTGTCGGTGTGGCTGACAGCAAAAGCAAGCGCCCGTTTTTCTCTCTGGAAGAGCGCCTCGGCATTGCGAATGAAGTTCTCGGGCATTACCCGAATGTCCAGGTTCACAGTTTTTCCGGTTTGCTGAAAGATTTTGTGCGTGAGCACGATGCGCGTGTGATTGTGCGCGGCTTACGTGCGGTATCTGATTTTGAGTATGAGTTTCAGATGGCAGGTATGAACCGGTATTTGCTGCCGGACGTAGAAACGCTGTTCCTGACACCGTCGGATCAGTACCAGTTTATTTCCGGCACGATTGTGCGTGAGATCGCCTTGCTGGGCGGCGACGTGTCGAAATTTGTGTTTCCGTCAGTAGACCGCTGGCTGAAACAAAAAGTAGAAGCGCTGCGAAGCGGACAGTCTGTCTGATGCAGTTTCTGTGCAAAGCACAGTAAAAACGGCATTTTGAACTATCCTGAATCCGGCTCTCCTGTGAGAGCCGGATTGTTTTATTGAACGATTGAATATCAGAGCGAGTAGTTAGTATGGCCCTTATGATTACGGATGACTGCATCAACTGTGATGTATGTGAACCAGAATGCCCGAACGATGCCATTTTCATGGGTCCGGAAATCTATGTGATTGATCCGAATAAGTGCACCGAATGCGTCGGACATTACAATGAACCGCAGTGTAAACAGGTGTGCCCTGTGAACTGTATTCCGTTCAATCCTGAATGGAAAGAAAGCAAAGCTGAACTGCAGGCGAAATATGAACGTCTGCAAGAAGAAGCACGTCTGAAAGCAGCTGCCCGTCAGGCTTAATTACTGATAGCAGACCTGATTCCGGCCGTGGTGCTTCGCACCGTATAATGCCTGATCGGCGCGGGATAGCATGTCCCGTGCTACAGCACTGACTTCGCCACGGTGTAACAGCGGATCCATAATCGTCAGACCGATGGAAATACTGGTTTGGCAGCGCGATCCGTCTGACAGTCTGCAGGCTGTACCGGCAATGCTGCGGCGTATGCGCTCAGCCACCTGCAGCGCATCTTCCAGTCTGGTGTTGATCAGCAGCGCGACAAATTCTTCGCCGCCGAAACGTCCCAGTGTGTCGCTGAGACGCAGCTCGGCTTTGATGCGCGCAGCGACTTCGCACAGCACGTCATCACCGCCCTGATGGCCGAACTGATCATTGATGCGTTTGAAGAAATCGATGTCCAGAAACATACAGGCGATACTGTAATGCTGCCGGCGTGCACGGTTAATTTCCTCCAGCATCCTTTGCTCAACATAGCGCCGGTTACTGATTTTGGTCAGCGGGTCGGTCAGGCCGATGTAGACCAGTTTTTCATTATTCAGCACGTTTTCCAGTGCGATGGCGATGACCGAGCCCAGACGCTCAATGAAATCCGTTGCCATAGAACGCTGAAAGCGCTCGGCGTGCTGGCTGCCAAGATTCAGGAATCCGATCAGCTTTTGCTGGCGCCGCAGCGGAATTGCTGCCACGCTGCGCGGTCTTGCCGACCAGCTGCGGAATAAATGATCGTGGCGGGTGCTCATGTAAGGGCCCAGCACCGGTTTATGTACGGAAAGGTCGCTGCTGCCGAGTTCACGCTGATTACTGATCAGTTTCAGATGCGGGTAAGCATGCAATTCCACACGCTGATCCGCCAGCATGGCCGCCAGTTCCTGACGCGGATCCAGCAGCATCAGTGTCACCATCTCCAGTTCCGAGGTTTGTGCCAGCGCATTAAAAATATGCGCAATTAATTCCTCAAACTTGGTACAGGCAATCGCATCCAGTTCGAAACGCTGATGACGTTCCATAATGTTCTGATTGCGGTGTGCCTGTTCCAGAATCTGTTGCAGTTGCTGGCGCAGGGTTTGATTTTCACGCTGTAATTCAGCGATTTCAAATTCAGGATACGGAGATGGTACGGATTTCATCAGGATGCCGCCATCAGAAGCTGAGTTCAGCCTGACAATTATCACCAACCCGCAAACTCAGGCCCTTGCCGTTTTGCAGTACGCAATTCATGCCGAACACCGGTTGATCTTCAACCCGGGCATCACAGTGGAATTGCAGCAGCAGATCGACCGGATTGTTGCCGCTGATGCCGGTGTCCTGATCCACTGCAGGAATCGGGCAGCGTGTGCAGGGTTTTACCGCTTGCAGGCTCAGACCGTTTTCGAAATGGTAGTGGGTAACATGATCTTCTTCGAATGCCATCTGATCATCGATAACGATATTCGGACGGAAGCGATTCCCCGGAAAATCTGTCCAGCCAGCCTGTTGTGCATGACGGTTCAGTTCCGCCAGTGAGCTGACCGATGTCAGCAGGTAAGGATAGCCATCCTGAAACTGTACCGGATGGGTAACGCCGTCGGTCCAGGTGCCACTGGTCGTACGGCCGGTAGCCGGTGTGACTTGCACCAGACGGCAGGGCTGACCAAGCACCTGCGTACACCATGCAGCCGCCTCATTACCTGCATCACGTGCCATACCGGTGAAATCCCAGACGGTGACTTCGCGCTGTGCGTGTTCATCATTCAGTACAGGTGGCAGGTAAAAGTCCGGCATATCGTCATGCTGTAATACCAGTCCCTGTTCAGATACAGCCGGACGTATAGTCGCCATTTGCGGCAGTTCGCGTTGCGTCATGAACATGCCTTCCGGTGTCACGATCATCCAGCTGCGGTCGGTGATGCCGTGCACACTCAGTCCGTTTTCACCAAACTCCGCTTCAGTCAGCGAAATACCGGCGCAAGACTTGACCGGGTACAGAAACAATTCAGTGATAACAGGCATGGCGGTTCCGATTGCAACAATAAAACCCTATTGTAAAACGCTTTGCCCTGCTCATGCTGCGCAGACTGATACAGCGCAGCAGAACCGGCCATGAAAAGTATCCATTTTTTGTTATTTGCTTCACAATGGAATGCAACGATCGTTTCCGGCACAGCGTACTGGCCGGTTTTTTCTGATGGATACTATGCGACTCTGTATAAGCACTTCTTTGCGTCCGCTTGCGTTTGCAGCATTTCTGGTGTGCAGCGGTGTATTGCCTTTGACTTCGCCGGTGTTTGCTGCCGACCACGTACCACTGGCGGCGGCTGCCCGTCCGCAAAAACTGGAGCCAACGCCCGCGTGGGTCAGCAAAGTTGCACCGGAGTGGGATGCGCGTGATGCCACTGCGCCGGTGTATCTGCCGCTGCTGGATGTGCAGACGCGGGTGGAGGCACGCCAGACTTATCGTTATTCCCACGTGATCCGTAAAATCCGTGATACCGCCGGACTGGAATCCGGCAGCCAGATTCTGATGATCTTTGATCCGAATTATCAGAAGCTCAGTATTCATCAGTTGCAGATTGTGCGTAACGGCAAGGTGATTCAGAAATTCGACCCGAAAAAAATCCGCTATCTGCAGCGCGAATCACGGCTGGAAGCGCAGATGCTGGATGGACAGATTACCGCCAGCATTACGCTGGATGATGCCCGTGCCGGAGATCAGATCGAATATGCGTATACGCTGACGGGCGCGAATCCGGTGTTTGACGGGCGCTTTGTGGATATTGAATGGGTGTATTCCAATTACGGCCCGGTCAGCCAGTTCTATTACCGTTTGCTGCATCCTGACAATCGTCAGATGCAATGGAAATACGACAGCAAGCTGTTTGAAATACAGCAGGAAAGTCGAGGTGGCTGGAAAGAAACCGTACTGCGCCGCCGCTTTGTGCCTGCATTCCAGAATGATCCTTACGGGATTGCGTCCACCTATCTGAAAGACCAGATACAGATCAGTGAATTCCGTGACTGGAACGATGTGGCGCAATGGTCTAAGCGTTTGTTTCAGTCGGCTTACCAGCCCGCACCGGATATAGAAAAAGAAGCAGAGCGGCTCGCTAAACTGGCGGATACACCGGAGCTGGCTTTACTGAAAACGCTGGATTTTGTGCAGAAAGAAGTACGCTACTTTGGTACTGAAATCGGTGAGAATTCGCACCTGCCGCATCCGCCGGCTGACGTGCTGCGTCAGCGTTTCGGGGATTGTAAAGATAAAACCGGCTTACTGATTGCTTTACTGAAGGCGCAGAAAATAGAAGCCGAACCGGTGCTGGTATCCACTGTGTTTCGCGATGATACACAGCAATTGCTGGCCAGTCCGCTGGCGTTTAATCATGTGATCGCGCGTGTAAAACTGAATGGTAAAACCTACTGGCTCGATGCTACGCGCAGTTTTCAGACCGGTGACCTGAAATCCCGTCAGGCACTGGCGCAGCGCACTGGCTTGCCGGCACAGTCGGATACCCGTGAGCTGGTGATGATGCCGGATTCTTCCAGAGACTTGCAGGCAGTGACCTGGGATCAGTACACGATTCAGGCTATGGGCAAGCCTGCCGTGCTGGACGTACGTCAGACCTATTATGGGGACAGCGCAGAATCATTGCGCGCTAATCTGGCGGCAAATCGTAAGCCGGATATTGAGAAAGAAATTATTGCGGAGTATCTGCGCTTTTATCCGGCAGCAAAACCGGATGGCGCGCTCGGTGTCAGCGAAGAAAGCGGACAAAATGCGGTGACGCTGACGCTGCGTTTTGAGTTGCCGGATTTCTGGCGTTACCACGAAAAACAAACCTTGCAAACGGACTTTTCACCGGTCACTTTATCGCAGACCTTGCGTATGCCGACACAAGTGCCGCGCACCGAGACGATGCGTATCAGTCCGACGGGTATGTATCGTCAGGTCACCGATATCCGTTTTTCTGAGCCGGTTTTCTCTAAAACATTTAATAAGCGTTTCGATGAAACCAATAAGCACTTTGAAATTCACAGTATCGCGAACGGTGAAACAGACCATGTACAGATTCAGTCAGATCTGCGTTTTATGCGTGACCGTGTTGAACCGGCAGACTGGACGACGTATCGTGACAAAGTACAGCGCGGCTGGAACGGCTTGCTGAATACCCTGACCATTAACGCAATCAGTGCACCGCAACTGATCAGGGCAAGGCTGGATATGGATGATCTGGAAAAGGCGATCAAAGAGAAAAAAATCAGTGTGTATTCGGAAGCGCAGGCCGAGGCGGTGTATCGCTTGCCTGTGCTGGATGCACAACTGAATTCCGGTCGTCTCAGTGAAAAACAAAAAGCCGATGTTTATCAGGAACGCGCGCAGCGCTTGCAACAGATTGGTCGTCTGAAGGGAGCGAAAGCAGATATAGAAAAAGCGCTGCAAATCAAACCGCAGGAATTGCCGCTGCTGCTGCAACTGGGGCAAATTGCGCAGATGCAGAATAATCAGCCGGAAGCAGCACGCATTGCGAAGCAAATGCTGGATCTGCAGGCGAACGATGTGTCTGCACAATCGTTGCTGGCATCCACGCTGTATCAGCAAAAGCAGTATGCGGCGTCTGCAGCGCAATGGCGCACGGTACTGGCAGACCGGAATGAAGCGGAAAAAAGTACGGCGGTGATTGGTTTATTCCTCGCTGCACAGGCTGCCGGGCAAGATCCCGTTGCGGCGACCAGTGAATTTTTGCCGCAATCCACGCACCCCGCGTGGCCGTATCCGGTGCTGCAAGTGTTGCATGGTCATTTATCCGAAACCGCATTACAGACGCAACTGAAGACCGATGGTAAAACGGACTATGTGAAAATGACGGAAGCCTATTACGCATTGGGCCAGTTTGCATTGCAACAGGGGAACAAAGCGCAGGCGAAAGCGTGGTTCCAGAAAGCGATGTCCGGTATGCAGATGGAAATGCCGGAACTGTATTTCGCTGACCGGCAACTCGAAACGCTGAAATAAAAATGAAGGCAATTCGCTGCAAGAAAGCGCCGTACTGATCCGGCACTTTCTGCGGGCAACAAAAAACCGCGCAGCTGCGCGGTTTTTTGTTGGATACGGAAATGATCAGACGTTGAACAGGAAGTTCAGTACGTCGCCGTCTTTGACCACATATTCCTTACCTTCAGCGCGCATTTTGCCTGCTTCTTTAGCGCCGGTTTCACCTTTGTACTGGATGAAATCGTCGAAAGCGATGGTTTGTGCGCGGATGAAGCCGCGTTCGAAGTCGGTATGGATCACGCCTGCAGCTTGCGGTGCAGTGTCGCCGATATGAATAGTCCAAGCGCGTACTTCTTTGACGCCAGCGGTGAAGTAAGTTTGCAGACCCAGCAGTTTGAAACCGGCACGGATCAGACGGTCCAGACCTGGTTCTTTCATGCCCAGATCAGCCAGGAAAGCAGCTTTGTCTTCTTCTTCCAGATCCGCGATTTCAGATTCGATCGATGCGCAGATGGAAACGATAGGTGCGTTTTGCGCATTCGCGTATTCGGTCAGTTTATCCAGCAGCGGATTGTTTTCGAAGCCGTCTTCCGACACGTTGGCAACGTACATGGCCGGTTTGGCGGTGATCAGGCACAGTGGTTTCAGCAGTGCCAGTTCTTCTGCATCCAGACCCATGCCGCGTACCGGTTTGGCATCGTTCAGGGTTGGCAGGACTTTTTCATACAGATTCACCAGTTTGATGGCGTCTTTGTCACCGGATTTGGCTTTTTTGCCTTCGCGCTGCAGCGCTTTTTCCAGTGTGCCGAGGTCAGCCAGCGCCAGTTCGGTCTGGATAACTTCGATGTCGGCGATAGGATCAACACGACCGGCAACGTGGACCACGTTCGGATCTTCAAAGCAACGCACCACGTTCACAATCGCATCGGTTTCGCGGATGTGGGACAGGAACTGGTTACCCAGACCTTCACCTTTGGATGCACCGGCAACCAGACCGGCGATGTCAACGAATTCCACGATGGCCGGTACGATGCGTTCCGGCTTGATGATGCCAGCCAGCTGACCCAGACGCGGATCAGGCACTTCCACCACGCCCACGTTCGGTTCGATAGTACAGAAAGGATAGTTTTCTGCCGGAATGCCTGCTTTAGTCAGTGCATTGAACAGAGTGGATTTGCCGACGTTAGGCAAGCCGACGATGCCGCATTTGAGACTCATGGTGTTTGTGTATTCAGGATGAAATTAACCCGCTATTTTACCGGAAAAGCCAGTCCAAACCGGAAAATCCTGTACCGGCCTGCCTTTGTGACGGCAGCGCGGGTAAAAGGCGGGGAAAGCTCGGGGCAGGGTGGCTGCTATCTGAGAGATTGCCGCTATCCGGCAAGGGTGGCTTGCCGTGGTTGCAGCCGGTTTGGAATGGCTAAAAATGCACTGTTTTAGTGCGAAATGCGGTGTTTAGCACAGCACCCCGGCGGTCGTCGGCAGAAAGTCCGGACTTCACAAAAACACGCATGCGGACTTCTGCACAATTTCCATTGCCGGTATGTCGGTAGCAGACAGCGCCTCAGTGCGCAGGCGTGCCCAGCGCGCGCAGGCTGACGCGGTGCAGGAAGCGCAGCAGCAGCGCACCGGCGACAGTCAGGCCGGATACCAGCCCGACCCAGAATCCCTGCGATGCCATCGGCGATGCAGGCCACGGCATCCAGTCCGGTGCCAGACCGAGCAGGCAGCCGACCGGCAGCGCAATGCCGTAAAACGCGGTCAGGTGGATCAGCATCGGCGTACGGGTGATTTTGTAGCCGCGCACTGCGCAGGAAGTGGTGACCTGCGCGGCATCGGATAACTGGAACACGGCGGCGAACAACAGCAGGGTTGCCGTCAGTTGCTGTACTGCCGGATCAGACGTGTAGGCAGCGGCAATCACATGGCGGAATACCGTGATCAGCGTCGCGGAAAACACCGCAAACACCAGGCCGGCGGCGACACCGACCCAGGAAACAAAACGGGCGCGTTCGGCATCGCCTTCCCCCAGCGCCTGCCCGACTCGGGTAGTCAGCGCGATACCGATACTCAGCGGCACCATGAACACTAAGGACGAAAAATTCAGTGCGATTTGGTTGGCGGCGACTTCGACTACGCCGAAACGTGCAATCAGCAAGCCCACGGCACAAAACGCCGATACTTCCGCAAAGTACGTCACGCTGATCGGCAAACCCAGTTTCAGCATGGAGCGGATTTCCGGCCAGTGCGGCGCTTCAGCCTGCGCAAACGGATAGGTACGCTGATACGCTTCTGAGCGGCGTATCCAGTACAGCATCGCTCCCAGCATTAGCCATAAACCGCTACCGGTCGCCAGCGCACAACCGCTCGCACCCAGTGCCGGGAAACCGAAATGGCCGTAAATAAACAGCCAGTTAATCAGCACGTTATACGCCAGCCCCAGCAGCGCAATCACCATCACCGGTTTGGTCTGATTCAGGCTGGTGGTGTAACCGTACAGCGCGCGGTACATCGCAAACGCGGGCATGCCGATACTGATCAGATGCACAAACTGCTTGGCTTTTTCCGCGACCGGCGCATCCAGCGATAAGTGATCAAATACAAAAGTCGATGCGTTCAGCAGCAAACACGCCAGCAAACCACCACCCAGCCCCAGCCACATCGCCTGCCGCATCTGATGCGGAATCCGGTCTTCGCGACCGGCACCGGTTTCATGCGCAATCACGGTATTCACCGCCATCATCAGACCCATGACCGTGACCAGCACAATGGTCCATACCGAAGTTCCCAGCGATACCGCCGCCAGTTCTTCTGCATTCAGATGCCCGGTCATCGCCACATCCGCCACACCCATACCCACGGTCGCAATCTGGCCAACCAGCACTGGCCATGCCAGTTGCCATAAAGCGGAAAATTCGGAACGGATCTGGTGTTTCATAAGTATTCTTTTCAAAAATGCAAAGCATCAGCAATTTTGCTGATGCGGAACGGCGAATCTGGCATGTTACCTGATTCCGGCAACGGATTATGCGGAAATCCGGTCAGGACGGGCAGAAATCAGTTGGTGCTGCTGAGATCTTTCTTCACCCACAACTCACAAAACGAAACAAAGCCCAGCGGTGTCATGCGGACACCGGCAATATGCGGTGCGACGCTGACGAAATGGCTTTCGTGGGACAGAGGAATGATCCAGTAGCCTTGTACCAGTTCACGTCCGATGTTGGCATAGGCTTGCATGCGGTTAGCGGCGTCGGGCATGGACTGAATGTCACATAATTGTTTATCCAGCCACTGATTCATGCTGTCCGGCAGCCAGTGGCGGAAATGGCTGTCATTGCCAAACCATTCAAAACAGCCGAAATCTTTATCGTCATGCAGCATTTCGCGGCCCAGATACAGATCGCATTGTTGCAGCCAGTCGCGTGCGATTTGTTCTTTCAGCGGGATTGTTTTCCACTCCACTGAAAAACCAGCCTGCTCGAGTAAGGCTTTAATCCTTTCCGCCAGCTGGCGCATTTCTTTGGTCTGTCCGCTGATCAGGCGCAGACGGGTACCAGCCGCCACGCGCTGATGGTGTTCCGGACTGGTTTTGTGCTGCCATTCGGGCAGCAAGCCGTAGGCCGGTGCGCGCGCGGGCTCCGGTTCAGGAAACAGTAATTCCGGTTTCAGGATGGCGGCGATTTGCTGGCGGCCGGATTGCTGGCGCAGCAAAGGCGTATCCGGATTCATAATCAGATAAGTGCAGCCGCTTTCATCGACTTTTTGTTGTTGCTGATTTGCCTGTCCCGGTGGCGTGTAGCCATACTGCATGTCAAATGTCGGTTCGGCGACACAAGGTTGCATGACCCATAAGTCTATTTCATCCAGCAGCGCACCTTCGCGGTAATACGAAGCAAATGCGCGCAGCGTCAGCTGATACGGATTATTCCGTATCACCTGAAATGCGCCGGAGCCGACCGGAAACTGCGCAAAGTTACGTGCACGCTGACGCGGCACGACGGAACTCATCGACGTCGCCAGCAAATGCGGCCACAGCCAGTCGCTGTGTTTCAGATAAAAACTGACGCGCCGGTCCGGCCCGGTTTCCACCCGCAGTAAATGGCGGTACAGACGCTGGTTCATGGATGTCTGATCGCGCAGGCGCAAAAAGCTGGCTTTCACATCCTCGGGGCCAAGGTCTGAACCATCGTGAAAATGCAAACGCGGCCTGAGCCAGAAATGCCAGACACTGCCGTCTTCATTGTGTTCCCAGTGATGCGCGATCACCGGACGCAGGCTGCGGGTCTGGTGATCAAAGGTCATTAGCCGCGAAAAAATCTGGCGCACCAGATGCGCTTCCAGTCGTCCGTAGGCATGCATAGGATCGAGGGTGGAAACCGGGCGGTACATCGGCAAACGCAAGACGTCGCGGTTGCCGTCACGCAAATCCAGAAATTCCGGTAAGCGCGCTGCCAGTTGTTTTTTCTGTTGTCTGCCGAGGCTGGCAAATGCCTGTTCCAGTTCACCCTGTGCCAGCAAGCCCTGAATCTGATCGAGTGCCAGTGCATCCGGCGTGACACGGAATTCCAGTTCGGAATGATGTCCGCGCCCGCGCGCCGGTGTCCAGCGCAGCCAGCCCTGATCCTGCATTTTGCTCAGCAAGTGGCGCATATTACGTTCGCTGCAATGCATCGCATCTGCCAGTGCAGGCAAGCCGGGTTGCTTCTGATCGTGCATCAGCTGATACAAACGGTTGAACTGGTCACGCAGTTTCATAAGTCCGGAATCGGTAAAAGGAATGGAAAGATTATGCCGTGTAAGGCTGAAAATAAAAGCGGAAATGATGCAGGCATTCTTATCCGTTTTTATGTGCAGCTTTTATGAGGATACTGTAAATCAGCAATGATTCGTCAGTTCATCATCAGTACATCAGGAGAGTGATATGAGTGGATGTTCAGGAGTTCCCGCCGTGACAACAGCTGCATGGCGGCAATCGCGGCTGATGCAATGGATACCGGCGTTTCCGGCACCGGTGCCGCGTCTGCTGGGCAGTTCGCTGATTTTCGTGATGGGGCGTGCGGTGTCCTTGCCGCTGGTGGTTTTGTATTTGTCACAGGCCTTGCAATTGTCACAAACGCATATCGGCTGGATGCTTGGCTTCGCGTCACTGATCGCAACCTTGTCCGGCCCGCTGGCCGGTATGCTGGCTGACCGCTATGCGAAAACCCGGCTGATGGCGATTGCCTGTCTGATTGCAGCCGCAGCAGTGCTGATGCTCAGCGTCTCACCGAATGCCGGTTTTGCAGTGCTGGCGCTGGCAGCGATTGAAGCGGCGCTGGTATTGCGCAGTGTCAGTCTGAAAGCCTTGCTGGCGGATTATCTGCCCGGCGAATTGCGCGCCCGTGCATTTTCCATGAATTACCTGATGATTAATCTCGGCTTCACGATCGGTCCGCTGATTGGAGCCGCCTTGTTTGCGCACTGGATCGCTGCGCCGTTCTGGCTGGCAGCGATATTTGTGCTGGCTGCAGGCTGGATCGTGCGTGACAGTGCGATGCAGCGCAGTCAGGCGGCCAGTCCGCAACTTGCGGAAGCTGTTGTTGCTAAAACCAGTCTGCGGGAAACTCTCCAGGCTTTGCGCAGTGACCGGATTCTGTTGTTATTCACACTGGCCAGTATCCTGACGTCGTTTGTGTTCGGACGCTTTATTTCCGGTTATCTGGCGCAGTATCTGATTGCTTTGTATGGTGCGCAACAGGCGGCCGGAACCATTACCAGCGTGCTGGTGACGAATGCGGTGCTGGTGGTAGCGCTGCAGTATCTGGTCGGCAGCCGGATTCAGAACCGTTATCTGTTGCGCTGGATTACAGCAGGGGTGGGATTTTATCTGGCTGGCTTACTCGCGTATGCAGCGGCTGACAGCCAGATCAGCTGGATACTCGCGACGGTGGTGTTTTCAGTCGGCGAAATCATTGTGATTCCGTGTGAGTATCTGTTCATTGATCTGATTGCACCGGCCAGTCAGCGCGGCGCGTATTACGGCGTGCAAACGCTGGCCAGTCTGGGGACTGCACTGAATGCTGTGGTCTGTGCTTATCTGCTGACCCATGCAGGCAGTACCGCAATGTTTGCAACGCTGATAATGGCTGGTGTACTCGGCGTTGCGTTGTATGCACTGGGCTGGCATTTCCGTCACCGCGCTGTTCAGCGGGCGGCATTGCCGGATGCACATGCGCTGCCTGAGCAGCACGAATACAGCGATGCTGTAAGAATGCTGAGTCGCAATGCAGTGCGTGGTTTACGCAACCTGACATAAATGAAGGATCTCAGAGTTGCTGAAAATTACTCTCTTTGATTTTTCAGGACTTTTTTACGCTGATGAGACATCTAAATATTACCGAATTCTCAAAAGAAATGAAAATTCTCTACTTTTTCTCATAGAAACTGAGGAAAATATCTGCCTTAGATAATTGCAGAATGTGATATTTCATGGATACCCTTACCTTTATTATAAAGATAGTTGAAGCAGCAGCTTGGCCGGTTACAACGATTTCCTTAGTGTTATTACTAAAAAAAGAAATCGGTGCGCTAATACCATTTTTGAAGAAATTCAAGGCGGGTCCCTTGGAAGCCGAATTCGAAAGAGAAGTGCAAGAAATTCGCTTTGAGACAAATCAGAAAATTCCGTTACCCAAAGAGGCAACTTTATTGTCGCCACAACTGAGAAAACTTCATCAACTCGCCTCAGTAAATCCTCGATCAGCAATTATTGAGGCCTGGCGAGAGGTAATATTCGCTGCCGAAAATTTGTTGCAGCGATCTGGTGCTGTCAATGCTAATAATGGCGTGATGTTTCCTTACGAAGTTAAGCAAAGACTTGAGAAAGCAGGTCTCTTAAATGTTGAACAGCTCACTTTGTTCAATGATCTTAGGAAGTTACGAAATCAAGCATCTCACACGCCGAACTTTGAACCAACATCTGAGTCGACACTTGGATATATCGATCTTGCCGTTCGATTGGCATCAATATTGAATGAAACTGGAGAGGTCCGTAGTACACTCGATATGTCAGAATATGGCGATTCTCAGTCAAAAGCAGTGTGAGTTGTAAAAGTTGTTATATGACTTATCAGGTTGTGTTGTAATCGCGATATTCCGAAGCCAATCTGGCAGTTGCTCAATGATGTACGGTATAGCGTTTAATCACATAGCAAGTATAGCCGTAGTACAATAAAAATAATGTAATTTTGACACCAAATTATTCAGTGATGACAAAAACATCCATTTTTTTTTCATGGCAATCCGATCGAAACTCGCTGACTGGCCGAAACCTTATAGAGAGAGCGCTCGAACGAGCAATTTCAAAAATCTCAAAAGATATAAATTTGTTTGAACCCGATCGAGATGGTGGAGCTTTGATACTCGACCGCGACACCAGGAATGTTGCAGGCTCTCCGCCTATAGTGGAAACCATTTTTAGAAAAATAGATTCCGCCGCTGTTTTTGTCCCCGATCTAACCTTCGTTGGTACCCGAAGCGATCAACGCCCAACACCAAATCCGAACGTCTTGATCGAATATGGATGGGCGCTCAAAGTTCTTGGGCATGGGCGTGTTGTTGGCGTAATGAACACAGCATATGGTGAACCAAGCGGCGAGAACATGCCATTTGATCTTCGTCATCAACGTAATCCAATTACATATTT
Source organism: Cognatundibacterium luofuense (assembly GCF_018139685.1). Classification (GTDB taxonomy): domain Bacteria; phylum Pseudomonadota; class Gammaproteobacteria; order Burkholderiales; family Burkholderiaceae_D; genus Undibacterium; species Undibacterium luofuense. The sequence continues at coordinate 17,450 of NZ_JAGSPN010000005.1, read as the reverse complement.
TTGCCCAGAAGGTGCAAGTGATGCTGTTAAAGTGGCCGCTAGGGATTCGCTCGCAAAAGACTTTGAAAATGCTCTTCGAGCAGTGTTTAGCAGTAAGGAGTATCAGGAAACTTTGCCAGGCGAGATACCCACGCGATTGAATCAACTTCTCGGTCAAATCAATTTAGTTCGCCATGAAAAGATTCGTCCGTCTCATGTTGCTCAAATGCTTGGCGAAGATCACGCACTGGAAGTTGAGGGCTGGTTCCTTGGTAAGAAAACTCCGACATTCACCAATCTTTTGGGCATCGCCGAACTATTTGGAGTAGAAGCCAAATGGCTACAGCACGGTGATGGTCATATTTATCCAGTGGCACACGAAGAACTATCAAGAAACCCGGTCGAAGCGGTAAATCGTTTATTGAGTTGGGATGGGGAAGTAGATAAGTTAGAAGAGCTGCATTTAATTCGTGCAGCGGATGATGCAGGTAGTTTGTATATTGTGAAAAAATCCAAGCACCATCACTTTCGAATCTACCATACCCTAATTCATGTTTCAGAGGTGATTGGTGCTACTGGTGAGGCCGACTTGATGTCTCTTTTCGTTACATTAGAGTTCTTGTATAAGCGCCGTTCTGAGGATGGATACAAAGTTTCCATCGTAGGACACGAAATGACGCGTGAAGATATTTTTGTATTGGTTAAAGGAAACACAAATCCTGGGCTGTTTCTCAACAAAAGAAAATCTACGTGGTGGGAGGATATCTGGGATCGTAATATGAACGGAAGCAATTACTGGCCTGGCTATCATTCATTGCGTGAAAGGATCGAGCGAGGTATTTCTATGAATGCACATCTTACACAATTACGAGCAAATATCCGGCGCGGGATGTGATGAACGATTGCAAAACCCTTACCGGCGACGCGTTATTGGCTAAATAGAGTGTCTCGTCTGAGACTGCGAATTGGTCATCCAATGTCATCTAGGTACAAATTTTTTTCAAAAAACCCACTTGATCGGAAGTAGTTGATGGATTGTTGTCGTTTGCGAATGATTACCCCTGAAAAGGAATTGATTAGGATCTCAATAAAATCAGACAATACAAATAAATCGCCTCCAGTTTACTACACATAAGTAGCCAAGAAAATTTCTGCACAAAATTACCTAGCTGAAAACTTCTATTTTAATTAAGGAACTTGGAAATTGGTGAACGAGTTTCTTTCCACCAATTATTGAAATCTACAGTGTTAAAAATTAATCCCGAAATTCCTCGATAAAACGAAATATGCCCCAATGTTGGCAATTTTCCGACGAGGATATCAGATATGAATTTCACGAATTCACTATCCGAAAAGCCGTAATACTCCAAAATGCGATGTCCGAAAATTTCTTCGTCACTGCCCGTGCGTCTACGTCGATAAACCGAAAGATGTTCTACGAATTGTGAGATTTCTAAACATGAAAAATAGGGACTCAAAGAACTGTTGTCAAACTTATGAAAAATGTGAATTATCCCAGCGTTAACGAGTTCATCGACTCTTTCCTCGGATATACCAAGTAAAATTTCAGCACTTTTTTTTGTAATTTGGTTTTCAATATAATTGCGGGCCAATTTTGCAGAGTCTTGCTCTATAAAAATCCTCTCTGGTCTATTTTCTGACTTATCAAATCTACCGACTAGGATACCGTGAAGCATTAAATTTTCTATTTTCTCACTTGGAATATGAAATTTTTCGATCACACTTTTTTTCGAAATGAAGCGTGATATTTCAATATCCTCTTCTGATATTTTGCAAAGAGCAATACTTGAACCATGCCAGTGGCTACGCATAAATTCTGTATATGCCGATCTTAAAAAATCAAATTTTTTTGGTTTGAAATTGCCATGAATTATTCTAACTAATCGTAAAAAATCTTTTGGTAACGCCGAAATTAATGGATTTTTGTCAGTAAATCCAGAATAGAATTTTAAAAATGATTTGAATCCTGTTGGCCACTTCTTGAGTAAGTGTGCAGTTTCAAATACTAATGCGTTTGCGTGTTTTATATTTGATGGCCTAAAATTTCTCTGGGTTGGTGTTGATGCACTTTTATTGGTATGGCTACCAAGCATGAGTATTAGATTTGCAATATCAAGGATATCGATTTTTTCTAAAATAGAATATTGGTGCTCACCACAATGATGATTACTGAATTGTCCTGCGGAAGATAACAATTTTTTTTCTATGAATTGACAAAATCGGTGTGTTTCTACGTCACTAGTCATAGAACTCATTTGGGAAAAAGAGGCACCACACAAACACTGGGATAAACTTCGTCTAGTCCATTTAACATCCTCCCCGCATTTCGTGCAGTTCCCGAGCAGTTGCATACGGTGCTTCGAGCAAGATACATAAAAAGAATATTCCCACACCCATTTCCAGATGGCTTCCTCTGCTAAACACAAGGGGCAAAAACGAGACGTCGAGCTCACGATATAAATTTGACGGATCCCAATCGTATGAGATTTGACCCCCAGAAGACGTTGAGTCCAACTTGGAACGCTACCATGTAAGGAGACGCCGACAAGTGGACGCAGAAATTCTTCCAAATCAGCGACATCTTTAAGCCATGTGACCTGTTCATATGAATTTTTATCCGCAAGTCTCCGTAGAAACCCACGAACGCTCTCACCAGGCAATGGCGATAAATGGAGTAATAAAGATGAAGTCATCTACGCCTACTATTGAGCTTCGTAAACGTCGACGTATCGCCAGAAAATGGTTCTCCCTGTTGATTTAGGCGGCGGAATTTGAATTTATCGTTGAAGGGATTAAGCACTCCAACACCATCCCGCCATATTTCTTGAACAAAAGCTTGTTCTAATAAATGGCAATCTAATGAAATCTTATTCTCCGAAATCATTATTTCAAATGCGCCAATCAGCAGCTTCTTCAAATATCCAATTAAACCATTGCATGCGAAATATATACGTCGAGCCAAGTCGACCTCTGCTAGTCCAGACGTTTTTTTCTTCGAGAAAGTGATTTCCATTTCTTTTAGAAGGGATCGAAATTCGATTTCTCCATTTTCAGAATCTATTGAGAATGCAGAAAGCTCAAGACGAGTTGAAAATCGACGACGAAGTTGTTCATTCACATGTAAAATATTTTCACAACGAGGCAATCCCATGAGCAAACATGGGCGGTTAGCATCTTCGATAAACAATTTAAGCCAGTCTGCCACGGCCAGCAATGATTGATTACGTCCATGATCATAAAAATGCTGGAACTCATCAAAAATGATCAATTGCACTTTGCATTCGCGCATAAACTCTAACGCACGTCTGCGTTTGTCAGATGCTGTTCCTCGATAAAAAATTGGATCGCCCAAAGAGACTAGAATAGCTTCCGCCAGACCCTTAAGTGTAGGTACCGCAGGTGTCTCTACGTACAATATAGGCATCACCATATTCCCATCTTGCCGATTGGCTGGGTAGATAAATTGCAGATAACGGGCGATCCAAGTTTTTCCCGCTCCAGACTCTCCAACTAAAAGGGTATGCCTAGATTCAGCTCCGTGGACAGATACCTCCATTACATATTCAAGCCGCTTTACTACCTTTGCGAAGTTTTTATGAGGAATTAGATGATTTTCACATTCCCTGAGGTGCGCGTAAAAATCATCATTTACATGATATTCTTTCATTGAGTCACTTCCGCTTTTTGCCAAGAACATGCATGTTTATTGACCCAATAGATGGTAGATCCTCGCTGCCTATTGAAGATGAAAAACGTTCGGAACTTTCTTTGATTTCACCTATGGCAGTGGCATCAGATCCCATTATGTCTTTTTGATTCGTACCTATCCCCCTAAGTTTTCCTGATTTTTGACGGGTACGCTGCGACTTACTACTCGCCATTTCATATACGATTTCCCGAAGATCAGCTTTTGCTTTGGCTAGTGCATTAAAATTTACCTGGCCAGAATTTTTTTCGCGCACATGTTTGGAAAGAAGATCATGTTGGACGAGATTTAAATTTCGTGTGTAATCTTGATCTAATGCGGGAACCAATATCGCAGACTGAGTGGCTGGATCAATAACGTGCACATATGAAAGATCGCCAAAATAATGGCGAACATCTACTTGGACGCGAGGACCATAACGTTTTCTAATAACATCTAATGCTGAATCGTTATAGCGAATATTGTTAAGATCAATTCCATAGCTACCAAGAACACGTTGAGATGTACGCCCTAATGCGATGTCAAGGCGCTCTGGGTTTTTAAGTAAAGCCGGAGGATACGCCGACATGCCTTCATTCCATTTTATGTATGGAATTGCACGTATCCCACGATGTATCGTCTGCGCATAAATATCAAGCATCCATTTGTGTAGATATTGAACCAACTGATCAAACTCGACTATTGCATCTTTTAGAGGGTCATAATCCTCTCGATGAAACCAACGTGCGAAACTACTTCCAGGCAACATACGCGAAAAACTGAAATTTACGGTCTTTAAAAAACGTTCGATAGTCCCTTTGTAGTATGGCTGACGTTTTGGGCAAAATATCAGATGAGTACCCATTTCCAACGCTACCCGTTCAAGTTCCATGCTCCGGAATTCACTACCATTATCGCAAACTAAGTTTTCAATAATTCCATAGCAAGGCCAATCAGATTCTACGGTTTTAAACTTATCTCGCAAATATGTCTTTGGCATAATTGCATTACGCAGGCACGCAAAAACAGATTCAATTGATGTTCCTTGAAAGCCTATGTGAATCCCTACAGGCATTTTTGAAAATACATCGATTGCCAAAGTAACAGTGGGACGTCCCAAGGGAAGATTTGTTTCTCGATCAAATACGAATAAATCTAGCGGCGTGTGATCAATTTCCACTCTTTCCATGATGCGAGTTGGATTTGGGCCATTTCCGCTTGAGCGAAATTTCATTTTTGCGATACGGGGGCTATATCTTGCACACGTAGTCTCAAATTTATCTAGGCTTGCAATTGCACGATAGACCGTTGCCCGACTAGGCATTTTTAGTTTCTCACTGCTAGAACGGAATTCGTTTTCCTTATTAATTTTATGCAAAAGATCGAAATACACTTCTGATGCAGGCTCTCGTAATTGGGTCATATAAATTCTCTCAATAGATTGCTGCAAAAGCGTCTGAATTTCCGGGCGCAGTCGACTTCCGGATCCACCACGTTTATCGAATCGGTCGATTAATGCTCGGTAATCTCCTTGATTTGTGATGATTGCCCGATACCATCGATAAACAGAGGTACATGATGGAGGATTTGCATCCTTTAACTTTTCGGCACAAGCTTTAATATGTGGTTGCAACTTTTCTGGAGTAGAAATAAACCTACCGCAACTAGTCACAAATTCAACATACTTTTTTTTACGAATCGCTTTTTGTTGAACAGCGTCTGAAAATGTGGAAAGCGCTCTTCCGGTAATTTTTTCTGTTTTTTTATTTTCTGATGTGTCAACGAATATGAGTAATTTCTGCTCGTATTTTCCCAGTAGCTCATTTAACGTTGTGTTTGTTAGAGTCCCGTCGACATAGCTCTCTAGTTGTACTCGACCTTCCGATAACATACGACGAATAAGGAAATTTACATTCTTAATGGAGATAGTCGTACCAACCTTAAAAGAATAATTCATGATCGAAATTTTCCTTTGGTTGTATGTTTAACTTGGTATCTTCATTGACGATTTTTCGTAAGTCGCAAAATAAGATTTGCTCTGCAATTAACCGCCATGTTGTGCGCGGATCGCCAAGCAGTGCCGTAACTTTCTTGAAAGTAGTTTGGGGTGTTTTCGAGAGTTTCTCGATAAGTTGACGCCGTTCAAAAAGTGAAAATGGCATGCCACGATATTTCGCCATTAGTCCCAGATTTACGAGTAATTCAGCTTGCCTAATCTGATGATCCTGAAAAATCCAGAAAGTAAATCCATATCGGAAATAATGACGTTCAATATTTTTAAACCTTACGCGTTCAACTGGATCCAGTAGCTTCTCGGCTGGCTTAATTTCTACATATTGCACTTCGTTTGATTTTAAAATCAATTCGAAATCAGGGGTATAGCGGTGACTTCTTTCATTCAAAAAATGATTAATCGTATGAGGTTGTTCGCGATATGCAGATACACCATGCGAAAACTCGAAAATGAGGATCGCATCTCGCTCTAATTGGCTTTCCCAATGAATCATACGATTCATTTTTCGTGAAGGAAATTTCCCGCGCACGCGACCAAATGAATTGTTGACAGGTTCTCGTGCACGAATTGGAGTTAACGATTTTGATTTTTTTGGGGCGATAGGCAGCCCAATCGCAGTGGACGTTTTCCATTGCGATACTATTATTGCAGACATAAGTTCCCCTTTTGCGTCAGTAAATGAACCCAAACTTGGTCATTACGAAACGCAAATTGTCGATTGAGATTGATTAAGGGGCTTGACCGCGGAGTAGAAGAGGACGATACTAGATTTGTGGATCGGGGTAACGTCAGTTATTCCACTCGAGCGGGACAAGCCTTTAAAAGTTTGTCCTGTTTGTTTTTCTCCTATTTATATTCAAAATACTTCCTATTGCCTTATAGCTTTAAGACCTCACTAATGGCGTTGATCTGTGCTGGTTTTAGGTGACTGACTGAATCAAATATCTTCCAAACCATTTCGTACACACGCGGGTCCGCTTGTACCGGCATGCTGTAGCGCATTTTCGAAAATTTTATCGACTCTTGCAGAGCAATTTTCTCTTCATTCGTTAATTTTGCAGCCTCTTCCAATTTGCTGACGATTGCAATTCCAGGTATTCCTTTACGTCCACCAGCAAGCGCGCTCAAATACGATGGATCAACCCCGATCAAGTAAGCGAGTTCTTTTTGGCGCATCTGACGGGAGCGACATAAATCTTGAATGAAAACTGAAAACGGGGTCATTTTCTCGATTTTTAAGAAAAAGTTATTGTCCTGAATTTTATACTTATTCGAATAAAATTGCGAAAAAATATTTATAATCAAATACTTGCATAGTTTTTTAGTGATTTTTTTAGTGATGAAATCCAACATAAATAATGGACATAATTTGATTTCAGAACTATTCAATTTGCGTACCATAAGGCAATTAAGTACCATTTTATGCACTTTGGTCTTGTGAGAGATGCAATATATTCTTCGAATATCCTTGCATTTGTTGTCACAATACTGGCAACATACCTCCTCTTGATTTGAAAGACTTAGCACACTCTCTAAATATAAGGAATTGCCTCACATGCACGCTTTTCCGACTTCGCTTGAGGATATGGAGGCTAGACTTATCGCCCCACCTGACTCTTCGGATAGAACCCTACTCTTTGATTCACAAAAAATACGGAAAAATACAAATAAACTACTTGCTGAATCATCGACTGTTCAATGGTTAGTCACTTGGACACGTGGGTTAGGAGGGCGCATTCATATAGAGCCTATAGCGAACGAACTTCCTGTTGATATGTTAAAACGAATCTCCGACACGTTACCCGGATCTCTACTTGGGTTGCTTTCAGAAGAATCGCTAGGTAATGTACCCAAAATTGCATTGGCAAAATATAAAGATGCTTATTTTAAGCAGCAACGTACCTGGCCAGACTTAAACGTGCATGATCAGGCTGCACTTCTTTGTTTAGATAATGTGCCAGCTGTGATCGGGCTTCCAAATCAACTTTATCCCCCGTCCACAATATTGCGAGTTGCCAATCGAGATCAGTTCTCAAACCTGGTTGACCAACTCATTAAGGCAGTTACCGCGGAAGAAAATATTCGTGGTGCAATCACAAATCATCGTGATCGATTAACCACAATATTGCACGAACTGTTCAAGAATACACATGATCATGCTCGAACCACTGTTGATAAACAACCTTTACCACTTTCAATTCGCGGCCCATACGCCCGGTTTTATTCTCCTGGACAACTAGCCTACTCTGCGCCGCCAATTCAAAAGGACAAGGCCGGTAACGAAGTTTTACCGGATATTAATCAGGCTGAGCGCTATGCATCGTACTTCCTTCTACCAAGATCACAAAATAATGTTCATCGACTAGCGCCTACGTCTGATCGAAAATTTCTTGGTTTATTAGAACTATCTGTTTTTGATACAGGCCCAGGATTTGCTGCAACATATTTGAAAAATGGATTTGAGCAAGCTTCTGTTCAAGAGCAATTCGATGCAGTTTTGGGCTGTTTCAGCACTGGGAGATCCTCGACTGGAGACGAAAGTCGAGGATTCGGTTTATGGAAAGTCTTGCGCGATTTACGTGAATTGAAGGGATTTATCCGTGTTCGTACAAATCGGGTACATGTATATCGTGATTTTGCATGGTATGGCGATATGTTCTTGCAGTCTGATATTAACGCGCCCGCTGAACGCATGATGGACTGGCGCCGGGGAATAACACGGAAGATCTCGGAGGACTATCCAGATATGTTGGGTGCTCATGTCTCCGTTCTTATACCTTTGGGCGACAACTTATGAGTCCGTTTTCCACATGCACATATGTTCGCAAAGGTCCAAATAATTTACCAATCAATATCCTGTCAGTTTTTTTACATCCTGTTTCCTTTTGTGAAGAAGACCTAGACGAGGTAATTGCGCCATTGCTGACATCCAATGGTTCACTAGATCGAGTGCATTTCCATGGTGCAATTGAACCGATTAAGCATGTCCGTAATATATTTAACAGTGAATCAGCCGTCATACGCTCTCGTCTTAAAAAAACGCTACAAAATATCGAAAAACAAGTAGTGTTTATAACGTGGTCACAAAAAGAAGGCGAAAATTTCTTAGTAGAAACATTGCTAGGTAGTTCTCCAAGTGAGTCAGACATAGCTCAATTAGAGCAGCGTTTTTCACTCTTCGAAGCGTTCGCCAATAATGGCGGACTAGTAACTGCTGGACGTGGGACTCACTTTACGAAACCGTCGGGAACACATTCGCTGCAGTTCTTGCGGGCGGCAAATGTGCTGGAAAATAGTGGCGTAAGTCACCAATTGACCTTCTGGTTGCTTCCCCTACTTCGATCTTTCAAAATAAACAGATTGATTGTGGATACATCTGGAATTGCATCGATCGCATATGCAATTGCATATGAACGTGTACGGCAAGACGTTGCGGCATCGCTACCGATGATCGAGTCTCATGCATCGTATGGTGGACTAGATTCACTCGTCGTTTCTGACGCAGAGAACACAGTATTCCTGATATCTGCATCAACTTCAGGTAGCTTAGCAAATAAATTAATCGCAAAGGGAGCCAAACCGAAGAACATTTTTACACTGTTTTTCTTAGGGATCGAAACACCCGGAACGGTAATATGTCATTTAAATGAAGAGAAGTCTATTCTCTTCAACGGTCTCCCAGACATAGAAAATTATAAAGCGGCCTCCTGTCCTGAGTGTGTGAAGCATTCCTATGCTATACCAATCGTAGGTGATCAATTCCGAACTGAGCCAGCCAAAGTAGAGGAAATAACGGTAGCATTGGCTGATTTTGACGAGGCATCGCGATCCTTATTAGATCGATTAGTCAGTACCGGTGTGTTCAGAGTATTTCGAGCCGTAGGAAATCGGCAATTCGAACTCTATCTTGATATAGAAAGCATACTTACAGGTAAATCCAGCGATCCTGACGGGCAGCAACGCGTACAAGATATTAACCAGCGCACAGAACGCCTTGTTCGTCGAGGAATGCCGGTGCATTTACACCGAATCGTGCCAACGGCATATCCCGGCGCAAATGCTATTGCAAAGTTAGCTCACAACTTACTACCGCCTGACGTGAAAGCCACCGCACAAATTAAATCGTCACAGGAATTATTACCAGCGCCTCAAAACGCAGAATCAGCCACGCTAGTGGTGTCAGGATGCATGGATGATACGTATGAATTAATGAATATAAGTCGTGACCTGCGTACTGTGCAGCCTGGAGGTAGTATCACCTACGTTAGCCCAATCTTTCGCGCGAGTTCTGATGAAGAGCGCAAACGAATAGAGTCAAATCTAACTTTTGGAGATCAAGGGCCAAAAACATTTACATTACTCTCAGTGATGAATATTAACTTGCCGCCCTGCATTCTCAATCATAGTTGGCAACTTGAATACGATCGTCTAAATGCTCTGACATACTGGTGCGACTTGCAAGATGTAAACGTGTCACAAGATATTATTAGTCGCATCGAACTGTTGCGTGTTGCGCCTTCCGAAGGCCTGACAGACAACCTTTTCTGGTCCGCATCATCTGGTGACGCATTACGCTTGAGTGCGGATTTCACCATGATTCCGACTCGAGATGGGCAGCGAATCGTCACACAATCCGACGTATTCGCCATCGTTGCAACCTTGCTTCACAAGTATCGCCAAGGAGTACCGAAAAAGCCTAAGCTTGTGTACAGAACCTACGAGCGCACCGTAATTTCCCCAGAAAGTTTTCAACGATTTAGCGACGGCGTTCTTCAAGCAGCCTTCCTTCGGGCGGCCCGAGAAGGTGAAATTGCCTATGGCAATTGTGATGATAAGGTTAGCGAACGTATGCTTGCATTTTTACTAGGAGAGGTAGGGGCTACTAAGCATGGAGCTGGTCATGCACTCATGGAATACCTAATTGCTTTCCTAATTGGGCGCTTAACGTTACATCCGACACATACCCGAGCATTTCTTGACATGGTTATTGACAGCGATGTGTCATCATCAATCACTTTAATTGCGCGTTTCTTGATCTACGAAATGGATTCGAAAAAGTCACCGGCTTCCTAGTCTTGCTGCCTGTTAGAGTGCCAATAGACAGCAAAACTGGTGACGCTGAACGTGTGCTGTTTGAAGTTGAGCAGCACCTTTAAAGTTTGCACGGTGATAGAGGATATTAAAGTGAAGGTTAAATCAATCAAGCTAATCAACTTCAAAAAATTTCGCGACGAATTTCTTGAGTTCAATGACGACGTCAATATTTTCGTCGGTGATAACAATGCTGGCAAAAGCACGATCCTAGAAGCATTAGAAATTGTGCTCAATTACAATCATCGCGGCCGCCCCTTTAATAGTGAATTCTCATCTGATCTTTTCAATCAGGATGCCGTCAAAGTGTTCCTCGCCAGCGACAAGACCTCGAAGCACCTTCCCAGTCTGATCATCGAGGCCTATATTGATGGTGTACCTGACTACAGAGGGGCGAATAATAGTCGCAAGGTGGACGCTCAGGGCGTCATGGTAAAGGCCTGTTTCGATGCGTCGCTGGAAGCGGTGTACGAGAGCTACCTGCTGACCGAGCCTAACTTAACCAGCATTCCTATTGAGTTCTACAAGCTAGACTGGCTTGATTTTGGCTGGAACCAAATAAAGCCGATCTCTAAAAAGTTCAACGCTCTGTACATCGACCCCACACGCATCCACCCAACGATGGGCAAGAATCAGTACATTTCGAGCATCCTCAACACTGCACTTGAGAAGGAAGATTTGCTCAAGTTGACTATCAATTTTCGTGAAAGCCGGCAGGTGTTTAACAACGCGGGAGAGGTCAAAGCGGTTAACGCCGACCTCGATGCTGAGCACCTCGTCACTGATCGCAAACTCACTATTGCAGCAAGTACACTATCAGCAGGCTCTATACAGACCGGACTGCAACTGGAAGTCGATGATGTGCCATTTCACTTCATCGGCAAAGGCGAGCAAAGCAATATACAGATCAAGCTGGCGATCCAGAACAAATCTCACGATATTGATCTGGTAATGATGGAGGAGCCCGAAAACCACCTGTCCCACATTAATCTGAACAAATTGGTGCACTACATTGAGAACCGGCGCGCTAATAAGCAGCTGTTCCTAACCACCCACAGTTCATATGTGCTAAACAAGCTTAGCGTCGACAAAATTTGCCTTGTGCAATCAAGATACAAGAGGCTACACACGCTAGAACCAAAAGTGGTTAAAACCCTTAAACGCCTCCCTGGCTACGACACCCTTCGGGTGGCGCTGTCGGGCAAGGTGATTTTGGTTGAAGGGCCATCAGACGAGCTGGTGCTCAAAAAAATATACCATCGAAAACATAACAAACTGCCTGAAGAGGACGGAATTGACATCATAGTAGTGCGCGGTGTGGGGTTCGAGACGTTTATAGCGGTGGGCAAAGAGATCGGTACCAAGATCCATGTACTCAGAGACAATGATGGTGATTATCATAACAACATAGTTGAAGCACGATTGGAGTATGCGGCGTTTCCTAACGTTAAACTGTTTTCATCAGATAACAACGCGGCTTTTTCTCTTGAACCGGCGATGATTTATGCCAACGCGATCGATCTCAAGTCACTTGATGCCTTTGCAAAGGAAGTACTGTCTACTGCGACCTATAAGCTGTACGAAGCTAAAGTGACCTTGGAAGATAGAAGAGACTATTTGATCGAGTGGTTTAAAAGCGTCACGGGCAACGGTAAAGGTGCTCGAAAGGTCGATTCGGCGGTCAAACTTTTCGATGGCATGCTGGACTTTAAGTATCCCCTCTTCTTGGACGAGGTACTCGATTTTGCCTAACGAACTTTGGCTTGCGGGCGCTGGGTCAGGCAAAACGCACAAGATCATTACGGACGCCATTGAGGTTATCAAGGGCGGTGGGCGAGTGCTGGTAGTTACTTATACTATGAACAATCAAGCGGAGCTGCGCGCCCGATTTGTCGAACTCTATGGTACCTGTAGCGAGTATTTCGTCGTTAAAGGACTGTTCTCTTTTTACCTTGAAGACATGGTGCGCCCCTATCAGAGCGAGGTGTTTCCCGATCGGATAACGACCATCTCGTTCACTGAGAACAATCCTCACTTGATACCAGGTACAACAATTTATATTAAAGGTAGAGCTGAAAAATCGGTAGGCGGAGCGATAAATCCGCTGCATTATCTCACTCCCTGCAAAACCAAGGCTTACTCCGGATTGTTGGCAAAGCTTGCAACGCTTATTTCGAAGCGATCTAAAGGCGCTCCTGCTAAACGGTTGAATGAGATTTATCAAAGAGTTTTTTTTGATGAAGTACAGGATTTGGTCGGCTGGGATTACGACGTGCTCGAATCTATCAACAAGGTGATGATCAATTCGATCTGTTGTGTAGGGGATTTTCGGCAAACTATTTACACCACGACATTTGGCCATAAGGCCCCGCAAACACCTCAGCAGAAAATTGATTACTTTGTCGATAAGATGAAGTTCAAAAAGAATTCCATGCCCCGAAATCGCAGGTGTATCCAGGAAATCTGCGACTTATCCGATAAGATTCATGCTGAACTGTATGACAAGACGATATCGGGAGTTGAGAAAATTCCTGAAGAGATCGCACATCACTGTGGAGCGTTCATTGTAAAACAATCCCAGCTAACCGATTATCTAGCCACCTTTCAGCCTCAAGTTCTCCGCTGGTCGTCTACCACTGGTAGTAGGTACCTCCCAAGTAACCTTATCTGTTACACGTTCGGATCTTGCAAGGGTCTTGGTTTTGACCGAGTGCTCGTAATCCTGTCGGATAAACATCTAAAATTTATAGGTGGTGACGCAAAAGTTTTCGAGAAAGATAAAACAGATGAGTCACGGAACAAGCTTTACGTAGCGATCACCCGCGCTCGTTATAGCCTTGCATTCCTTGTCGAAGATAAGTTGGTAAAAGATTTACCTTATCCTGTGTGGAATGGCGCTTAAGTTTTGAGGCAAAGTGGCTGACTGCGAATTTACGAATGTTCAGTCGATATCCATTGGCATAGATATAACTCCCCGGCACACTCAGCTGACTCACTCCCCCCGCCAAAGCTTCGCTGTAATTTGAGAATAAACGCTAAACTTTACTCTTGGTTAGGTGTTTTTGAGGGATTCAATTCAGACTCAACATCGATTAGCATTTTTGAGGGAGACGTTCCTAATGCTTTTGCTAGCTTAAACATAATACGAATCGTTGGTTGATTAACTCCACGCTCAATTAAGCTAACAAAATTTCGTTCCACGTCGGCTTCCAACGCGAGTTGCTCTTGCGACAATTTTGCCTCCTTACGTAGGCGTCGCAACACATAACCAAAAACGACCGCTGGATCCAAACATTTCTCCCAATATGTTGGGAGAAATAGTGTTCTTCGGTTAATATTAAGTCTTCACAATATATTGGTAATTTTGTGAAAATCAACGCGTGCTTACTAATTATTGTCATCATTTCAATGGTTGCGATGACTTGGCAATCAGAAAAAAATTGGACCTAAATATGGCTATAAAGAACTGGATTGGCTTCTGCTCAATCGTCTTCCTTCTAATTGCTTGCGAACCGGCAAGAGAACCTGTTGAGAAGTTGAGTTACGAGCAACTACAAAAAATTTCTGATTCTTGTTTCGCTAATGGAAAAATTGCAACGGATAATTATTGCAAAGAAGTGGCGTCTGTTTTCGAAACTCAACGGTCAGTGCGTAAAGAAAAAGCTCGCCTTGCTAAATTGTTCGCAGAACATCATTAACTTAAACTTAACAAAACTATAGCTACCGTCAATTAGATGCAAATGCTTTTGCTCGTTTAAAACAATATCAGGTGCTGACAACACCGTTTGATAATTTAAAAAATACATATTAGATTACTGTCGCCATTGTCAGTGTTTTTTTATGGTATTTCGGTGAAAAGCCAGCAGATCCTAGCTTTTTCCAACAACACGGCTATCAATTCGATTGATATTTTTAACACTTTCTATTGATTCAAAATTATTCGTTTCTTTGAAATAAATGCACGACAGTTACAATAATTAAAATGAAGAAAATAGAAAAATGGGCGACAAATGGACTATTCCGTTTGTCGCCCATTTTTCTATTCAATAACTCATTGAAGGAAATTTTCACTAACTCCGAGAAACGTTTTTCATCTCAATGAGACATTTATCAGTAACTCTGAGATCCTACAATAAATTCCTTGCATTTTCGTAATGAAACTCCTAAAGTGATATCACTTTGATTTCATCGTGAGATCGTATAAGGGGCAAACATGACAACGTCAAACGAAGTTTCTATGCGCAGTACAAATATCAGAGAAATATCCCGTTCTTCCGCCAGTGGTTATCTGATTCTGGCCATCGCTTTCCTGCTGATCGCATTCGGCATTGCCGGTCTGATCTGGGGTGGGGCGATGCCGGGTTACAGCATCCTGCTGAAAATTCTGGCGATTACCGTCGGGTCTTTGCTGTTCAGTGGTTTCTATATGCTGCAGCCGAATGAAGCTGCTTTGCTGAGTCTGTTTGGTGACTACAAAGGTACAGACCGCAGCCAGGGGCTGCGCTGGGTGAATCCTTTTCTCAGCAAACGCAAACTCAGTCTGCGCGCCCGCACGCTGAACACACCGCCGCTGAAGGTGAATGACAAGCGCGGCAATCCGGTGGAAATCGGTGCGGCGATCGTCTGGCGCGTCAACGATACGGCACTGGCAATCTATAACGTCGATGATTTTGAGCGCTTTGTTTCGGTGCAGGCAGAAGCTGCGCTGCGTCATCTGGCAACGCAGTATGCCTATGACGAAGGGGATGATCTGGTGGACGGCGAAGTGACACTGCGTGCCGGTATGGATGTGGTAGTGAATGCAATGAAACAGGAATTACATGACCGCTTTTCTGCTGCCGGTATTCAGGTGGAAGATGCCAAACTGACCCATCTGGCTTATGCACCGGAAATTGCTCAGGTGATGTTACGCCGCCAGCAGGCTGAAGCGATTATCAGCGCCCGTAAGAAAATTGTGCAGGGTGCGGTCAGCATGGTGGAAGGTGCATTGCAGGGCTTGTCCGAACGCCAGATTGTCGAACTCGATGATGAGCGCAAGGCGGCCATGGTCAGCAATCTGCTGGTGGTATTGTGCAGTGAACGTGATACCCAGCCTGTAGTGAATGCCGGTACGCTGTATAACTGATCTGCTGGTGCACAGGTGACATCATGGATGAGATTGTTTATGAAGAGCAGCAGACCGCGATCTGGTTTTTATGGATCATTGCGGTAATCGTCACAGCGGATCTGGTGCTGTGGCAGCAAATCGGTGAACAGGCGAATCTGCATGAAAAATCCGTAGTATTGCTGACGTCCGCATTGGTCATCATTGTTTTGCTGCTGATGCACCGCATGACCATCACGCTGACAACACGTGAATTGCGCTGGCGTTACACCTGGATCAGTTTTCCCGGCTGGCGTATTCCGTTGACTGATATTCGCCGTGTGGAAGTCACGAAATCTGTATGGATAGAAGGCTGGGGTATCCGCTACACCACCACCGGTATGTTGTACAACGTGACTGGTACGCAGGCCATACGTCTGCATCTGAAAAACGGTAAGACGCTGCGTCTGGGCAGTCAGCAACCCGGTCACTGGTATAGTTTGTTGCAGGCTCGTACCGGACCAGATGCCGGTATCGCAGGAAATCGTTATGGCTAGTCCGAATAAAAAATCCTTCCCGCTGCGGATAGATCCGCAGTTATGGCAGGAAATCGAAAGGCTGGCAGCGCAGGAGTTACGCAGTGTGAATGCGCAGGTGGAATACCTGTTGCGCGAAGCACTGGCGAAACGCGGGCGTCTGCCGGATACAAAAAAAACTGCTGTACCCTCACAGGATGCAGAATTGCCGGACGATACTTAAGCTTCCGGCAGTGCTTTTTGCTGTGCTGAAATCGTCAATATTCATTCGGAATTAGCGCCTATCTGTGCCGGCGCGTCTTGCCTACTATCGGCAGATTTCCTCATTCCGGCAATCTGACTGCCGGTACTTTTCCGTATCAGCAAACATGACGACTTTTTCAGCCACCACAGCGCAGGCAGCCAGCCTGCTGGCGCAAATGGGTGCCGACCTGCATTCCTGTTCCGGCACCGACATCCAGAGCATTTCCCCGATTTCCGGCACTACCATGGCCAGTCTGCGCGCCGATACACCAGCGCAAGTGACCGAACGCATCAGCCGTGCGCAGCAGGCTTTCCTGCAATGGCGCACCGTACCGGCACCGCGCCGTGGCGAACTGATCCGTTTGTTCGGCGAAGAGCTGCGTCAGCATAAACAGGCGCTCGGTGAACTGGTCACCCTCGAAGCCGGCAAAATTCTGCAGGAAGGTCTGGGCGAAGTGCAGGAAATGATCGATATCTGCGACTTCGCGGTCGGTCTATCCCGCCAGTTATATGGTCTGACAATTGCCTCTGAACGTCCGGGTCACCGCATGATGGAACAATGGCATCCGGTAGGTGTGGTCGGCGTGATTTCTGCGTTTAACTTCCCGGTGGCAGTCTGGGCCTGGAATGCGGCACTGGCCTTTGTCTGCGGCGACAGCGTGGTCTGGAAACCATCTGAAAAAACACCGCTGACCGCGATTGCAACCCACGCTTTATTTATGCGTGCGGTACAGCGTTTCGGCAGCGATGCACCGGAAGGTCTGGCAGAACTGATCATCGGTGGCCGCGATACCGGCG